>NZ_JBEPLE010000004.1:0-303068 GCF_040545055.1 Leifsonia sp. 563
CACCCACCCAGTCCACCCGCTCCACCCCCTCCGCCTTCTATTAACATATTGGCTCGACCTTATGCCCGCCTCCCTGAAGCACCGCTCCCCCACCCCGACGGCGGGGCGGAGGGTCAGGCGGGGACGGCGGAGACGGTGCGGTCGATCGTGGTCTGGCCGAGGACGCGGGTGCCGACGTAGACGACGGCGGTCTGGCCGGGGGCGACGCCGTTCAGGGGCACATCCGGGCGGATGAGGAGCTCGCCGCCGGTGACGGACGCGACGGCGGGCACCGGGTCGGCGTGCGCGCGGATCTGCACCTCGCAGGCGAACGGCGTGGACGGGTCGGCTGGCGGCATCCCGGCCCAGGTGAAGCGCGAGCCGGCGATCTCGGCGATGTCGAGCGCCTCGCGCGGGCCGACGACGACCGTGTTCTCCTTCGGCCGCACCTCCAGGACGAACCGCGGGCGGCCGTCCGGAGACGGGTAGCCGACGTTCAGGCCCTTCCGCTGACCGACCGTGTAGGCGTGCGCACCCTCGTGCGTGCCGAGCCGGTTGCCCTCGCGGTCGACGATGTCGCCCGTCGCGGTGCCGACGCGCTCGGCCAGCCAGCCGCGGGTGTCGCCGTCGGGGATGAAGCAGATGTCGTGCGAGTCCGGCTTGTTCGCGACGCTCAGGCCGCGCGCGGCGGCCTCCGCCCGCACCTCCGCCTTCGACGGAGTCGCGCCGAGGGGGAACATCGCGTGCGCCAGCTGCTCGGCGGTCAGCACGCCGAGCACGTACGACTGGTCCTTCGCCCACGCGCTCGCTCGGTGAAGCTCGCGGTTGCCGTGCTCGTCGGTGACGATGGCCGCGTAGTGGCCGGTGCAGACCGCGTCGAAGCCGAGGTCGAGCGCCTTCTCGAGGAGCGCCGCGAACTTGATGCGCTCGTTGCAGCGCATGCAGGGGTTGGGCGTCCGGCCCGCCGAGTACTCCGCGATGAAGTCGTCGACCACGTCGAGCTTGAAGCGCTCGGAGAAGTCCCAGACGTAGTACGGGATGCCGATGATGTTCGCGGCACGCTGCGCATCCATCGAGTCCTCGATCGTGCAGCAGCCGCGGCTCCCGGTGCGCAGCGTCCCGGGCATCCGGCTCAGCGCCAGGTGCACTCCGACCACGTCGTGCCCCGCTTCGACGGCCCGCGCCGCCGCCACTGCGGAGTCGACACCACCGCTCATCGCCGCCAGAACTTTCACCCGCCGATTCTACCCGCCGCCCACCACGCGAGAGATTTGCGCCAAATCTCGGTTATCGCCGCCGCATAACGACGATTTGCGCCAAATCTCGATCCCCACGGACGAGAACGGCGGACGCTAGCGGCCGAGACGCGGCGCCCGCTCCGCGAGTCCCGCGCGCGATGCCTGCGCGTACGCGCCCGGGAGGGCCGCGAGCAGCGCATCCACGTCGGCGTCCGTCGACCCGCGCCCCAGCGTGAACCGCAGGGCGCTGCGCGCCTCCGTCTCGCCGCGTCCCATCGCGAGCAGCACGTGCGATGGCTCCGGGATGCCCGCCTGGCACGCCGAACCGGTCGACACGGACACGCCCGCGAGATCGAGCAGGAACAGCAGCGAGTCGCCCTGCGCCCCGGGGAAGGTGAAGTGCGCATTCGAGGCGACGCGCTCCCCCGACACCGGATCCGGCCCGCTGAGCACCGCCTCCGGCACCGCCGCGCGCACGCCCGTGATCAGACGGTCGCGCAGCGCGGAGAGCCGCGCCGTCTCCGCTTCGCGCTCCGCCTCCGCCAGCCGGGCGGCGGTTGCGAAGGACACGGCCGCGGCGACGTCCTGCGTCCCGCTGCGCACCTGCCGCTGCTGACCTCCTCCGTGGATGAGCGGGACGACGGTGGATGCGCGGCTCAGCACGAGCGCGCCGATCCCTACCGGTCCGCCGATCTTGTGCGCCGAGACGCTGAGCGCATCCACTCCCAGCCCGGCGAAGTTGATGGGCAGGTGCCCGTACGCGGCCACTGCATCCACATGCACCGGGACGCCCGCCGACCGCGCGACCGCGGCGAGCGCCGAGACGGGCTGGATGGTGCCGACCTCGTTGTTGACCGCCAAGAAAGTCAGCAGAGCAGCGTCGTCTCCCGCGATCCGCTCCGGCACGAGGATGCGGCCGTCACCGTCGAGGGGCAGCCACGAGATCTCGGCCCCCTCGGCGCGCTCCAGCCACTCGACGGTGTCGACCGTGGCGTGGTGCTCCCCTCCGGGGACCAGGATGCGCGGCCGGCTCGCCCCCTCGTTGCGTGCCCAGAACATGCCCTTGATGGCGAGGTTGATCGCCTCCGTGCCGCCGGAGGTGAACACCACCTCGATCGGGTCGGCGCCGAGGCTCGCTGCGACCGTCTCGCGGGCCTCCTCCAGCATCCGCCTGGCCTGCTGCCCCTGACTGTGGATGCTCGACGGGTTGCCGACGACGCCCATGGCCTCGGTGTAGGCGGCGATCGCCTCCGGGCGCATCGGCGTGGTGGCGGCGTGGTCGAGGTAGACCGGCACGGTGCCCTCCGAAGTATCCAGGCGTGTGTCACTACTCTAGATCGCATGACCTCGACCGATCCCCTGCGCAACCTGGGTGTCCGTGTCGGGCCGCACGGGGGTGAGCTGAGGGTCTTCTCGGCCAACGCGGATGCCATGGAGCTGTGCCTGTTCGACCAGCACGACCCGGATTGGCTGGTCAAGACCGTGCCGATGACCCGGGATGCGAACAACGTCTGGGTGGGCCGCTCGCGCTCGCTCACCGTCGGCAGCCGGTACGCCGTCCGCGTGTCCGGCCCGCAGGCGCCCGGCAACCTGTTCGACCCGGAGGCCCTGCTCATCGACCCGTACGCGCGCGGCCTCCTGCACGTGAGCTCGGACGGCTGGCGCTCCGTCGTCGTGGCCGATGGCTTCGACTGGGGCGACGCACGCAAGCCCGGCACCCCGCTCGACCACACGGTCATCTACGAGGCGCATGTGAAGGGCATCAGCCGGCTGAACCCGTCGGTTCCCGAGGAGCTGCGCGGCAGCTACGCCGGGCTCGCGCACGAGTCGACCATCGCCTACCTGAAGGATCTGGGCGTCACCGCGGTCGAGCTGCTGCCCGTTCAGGCCTTCGTGTCGGAGCAGCGCCTGCAGCAGGAGGGCCTCACCAACTACTGGGGCTACAACACCCTGAGCTTCTTCACGCCGCACGGCCCGTACGCGTCGCGCGCTGCGCAGGCGGCCGGCCCGGAGGCCGTCCTCGCCGAGTTCAAGGGCATGGTCAAGCTGCTGCACCTGGCCGGCATCGAGGTGATCCTCGACGTGGTCTACAACCACACGGCCGAAGAGGGCATGGGCGGTCCGCGCACCAGCTTCCGCGGCATCGACAACGCGACCTACTACCGGCACGACGAGACCGGCGCGTACATCGATGTGACGGGATGCGGCAACACGGTCGACTTCGGCGACCCCGTCCCGCAGCGGCTCGTTCTCGACTCGCTCCGCTACTGGGCGAACGAGATGCAGATCGACGGCTTCCGGTTCGACCTGGCGGCGACGCTCGGGCGCGGCACGGACGCGTCGTTCCATCGCGACCATCCACTGCTCCTCGCCGCGGCCGCCGATCCGGCGCTCCAGGGAGTCAAGCTGATCGCCGAGCCGTGGGATGTGGGGCTCGGCGGATGGCAGACCGGCAACTTCCCCGGGCCGTCCGACGGACACGCCGGCTGGTCCGAGTGGAACGACCGCTACCGCGACCGCGTTCGCAACTTCTGGCTCGCCGACATCGCCGAGGCCCGCCGCAACGGGCAGGCGCCGGTCGGCATCGGCGGGTTCGCCACCCGGTTGGCCGGCTCCTCCAACACTTTCTCGCCCGAGCGCGGACCGCTCGCCTCGGTGAACTTCGTCACCGCGCACGACGGCTTCACCATGGCCGACCTCACCGCCTACGACGTCAAGCACAACCTCGGCAACGGCGAGAACAACCGCGACGGAACCGACAACAACCGGTCGTTCAACCACGGCGTGGAGGGCCCGACGACGGATGAGGCCATCCTGCTCATGCGCGGTAAGGCGATCAGGAACCTGCTGGGCACGCTGCTGCTCTCCGCCGGCGTCCCGATGATCACCGCGGGCGACGAGTACGGACGCAGTCAGCGCGGAAACAACAACGCGTACTGCCAGGACAGCGAGCTCACCTGGCTGAGCTGGCTGCGCACACGCGAGCAGCGGGAGCTGTACGACACCACGAAACGGCTGCTGCAGCTGCGGCGCGAGAACCCGGCGCTCCGCCCGAGCCGGTACGCCGTCGACGGGCAGACGACGCCGAACGCCAGCCACATGGACTGGTACGACGCGACGGGTCAGCGCATGGACGACGAGGATTGGAACTCCCCGGAGAACCGCACGCTGCAGTACCTCGCGGCGTCGACGCCCGACAAGGAGGAGTTCAACCGCATCCTGCTCATCGTGCACGGTGTGGAGGACGACGTGGAGGTGTCGCTCCCTGCGGCTCCCGGCGTCACCTCGTACCAACTGCTGTGGGACTCGGCGACCGAGGTCCCGATCCCCGAGGACGCGACCGAGTTCGCCCCCGGCGACACGCGACTCGTCGGAGGCACGTCGATGCAGCTGTACCGGGCGAACGGACCGCGCGTCTGATGGCCCGGCAGAAGGCGCCGGCGGGGACTCCGGCGACTGTTGCGCTGACCGCTGCGGGCATCCCCTTCACCGCGCATCCGTACGAGCACGACCCGGCCGCGCCGTCGTTCGGGCTGGAGGCGGCGGAAGCACTGGGGGTCGAGCCGGACCGCGTGTTCAAGACGCTGCTGGCCGATACGGACCTCGGACTCGTCGTCGGCGTCGTCCCGGTCACCGGGATGCTCGACCTCAAGGCGCTCGCGGCCGCGGTCGGCGCCAAGCGGGCGACCATGGCCGATCCGGCCGTCGCCGAGCGCCGCACCGGCTACGTGGTCGGCGGGATCAGCCCGATCGGTCAGAAGACGCGCCACACCACGGTGGTGGATGAGACGGCGCAGCTGTTCGACACCGTCTTCGTCTCCGGCGGCAAGCGCGGCTTCGATGTGGAGCTCTCCCCCGCCGATCTACTGCGGGCGACCGACGGGACCTTCGGGGCGATCGCGAGATGACCGCGGTGACGGTGCGGCGGGCGACCGTCGACGACGCGCGCGGCATCGCGGAGGTGCACGTCACGGCGTGGCGCGAGGCGTACGCCGGACGGATGCCTGCCGACTTCCTCGCCTCCCTCGATGTCGATCGTCGCGCCGCCGGCTGGTCTCGCATCCTGGAGCGCGGCGAGACCGACGCCTTCGTCGCGGAGCGCGACGGCACGATCGTCGGCTGGGCGACCGCAGGTCGAGGACGCGACGACGACGCGCCGCGCGACCGCGAGCTGGAGGGCATCTACCTGCTCGCGAGCGCCTACGGCTCCGGCGCCGGCCAGCAGCTGCTCGACGCCGCGATCGGCGACGCACCCGCATACCTCTGGGTCATGGACGGCAACGGTCGGGCCGAGGCCTTCTACCGCCGCAACGGCTTCACCCGCGACGGCGCGACCATGACGCATCCCGCCGGCGACGCCACCATCCTCGCCGTCCGCATGACCCGCTGACCCGTCTCACTCCAGCCCCACCGCCCAGCGTCGAGTCCGCCCACCGTCGAGTCCGCAAACTTTGCACGCCGGATGGGACGTGAGCGTGCAATTTGTGCGTACTCGACGGTGGGCGGACGGGACGAGGCGGAGGGTCAGGAGGCGGTGGTCACGAGACCGAGCTCGGCGGGGGTGAGCAGCAGGTCGTTCACCGGCACCACGCGGACCGTGTAGCCGAAGGATCCCGCCCAGCCCAGGCGGACCGTGCCGACGAACTCGTGCGCGACCGACGCGTCGTGCGTACCCGGCACGCCGTTGTCGACGGTCAGCGCCTGCCGGTGCACGTCCGTGAGCTCGTCGCCCTCCTGGCTGCGGCCGTAGACGACCTGCACCTCGACGTCGTCCGGCGAGAGCCCGTTCAGCTGGACCAGGGCGCGCACGTGCAACTCGTCGCCGACCTGCGGCACCGCATCCACTCCGCCCGCGTCCACGTGCGTCACCGCGACGCCGGGCCACGCGGCCTCGACCCGCTGCTTCCAGGCGGCGAGCGACCGCGCCTCGGCGTAGTCGTTCTCGCTCAGCCGGTTCTCGTAGTTGGAGGCCGGGAGGTAGAGCCGCTCGACGTACTCGCGCACCATGCGCTCGGCCGAGAGCGGCGACGACAGCGTGGCCAGCGTGTGGCGGATGCGCGAGACCCACGCGGTCGGAACCCCGTCGCCGTCGCGCTCGTAGAAGCGCGGCGCGATCTGGTGCTCGATCAGGTCGTACATCGCCTCGGCCTCGAGCGCGTCGCGCTCGGCGCCGTCTCCGGCCGCATCTGCGGACGGGATAGCCCAGCCGTTCTCGCCGTCGTAGAACTCGTTCCACCAGCCGTCGAGGATCGACAGGTTGAGCGCGCCGTTGAGGGCCGCCTTCATGCCGGACGTCCCGCACGCCTCCAGCGGTCGCAGCGGATTGTTCAGCCAGACGTCGGTTCCGGGATAGAGCAGCTGCGCCATCCCGATGTCGTAGTCGGGCAGGAACACCATGCGCTGGCGGATGTCCGCCTCGGACGCGAACTGCACGAGTTTCTGGATGAGGCGCTTGCCTTCGTCGTCGGCGGGATGCGACTTGCCGGCGATCACGAACTGCACGGGCCGCTCGGGGTCGGTGAGGATGCGGCGCAGCCGGTCCGGGTCGTGCAGCATGAGCGTGAGCCGCTTGTACGTCGGCACGCGCCGCGCGAAGCCGATGGTGAGGACGTTCGGGTCGAGCAGGTCGCTCATCCACGCCGGCGCGATGCCGCCCGGGTTCTGGTCCTCCCACGCCGCCATGAGACGGCGCCGCGCATCCTGCACCAGCTGCTCGCGCATCCGGGTCCGGACGCCCCACAGGTCGGCGTCGCCCACGGCCGACGCGTTGCCCCAGTCGGCGTGCGTCGTGTCCTCGGTGCCCAGGCGCTCCAGCGCGAGGGCGCGCAGCATCGGGTCGGTCCAGGTGGGCGCGTGGACGCCGTTGGTGACCGAGTCGATCGGCACCTCCTGCGGGTCGAATCCCGGGTAGAGGCCGTTGAACATATGACGGGAGACGTCGCCGTGGAGTTTGGAGACGCCGTTCGCGTGCTGGCCGAGGCGCAGGCCCATGACCGCCATGTTGAACACGTCGGGCGAGCCGCCCGGGTAGTCCTCCGCGCCGAGCGGCAGCACCTGGTCGGCGCTCACGCCCGGAAGGAGGGACGTGGAGAAGTACCGCTGGACCAGCGCCCTGTCGAACCGGTCGATGCCGGCCGGGACCGGCGTGTGCGTCGTGAACACCGTCCCGGCGCGCACGACCTGCAGCGCCTGGTCGAAGGTGAGCCCCTCGCCGATCAGGTCGGAGATGCGCTCCAGCCCGAGGAAGCCGGCGTGCCCCTCGTTGGTGTGGAACACCTCCGCCTCGGGTGCGCCGGTCAGCTCCGTCCACGCCTTCACGGCGCGGACGCCGCCGATGCCGAGCAGCAGCTCCTGCAGGAGCCGGTGCTCACCGCCGCCGCCGTACAGGCGGTCGGTGACCGAGCGCAGGCGCTCCTCGTTGTCGGGGATGTCGGTGTCGAGCAGGAGCAGTTTCACCCGGCCGACCGCCGCCTGCCAGACCCGGGCGTGCAGCACGCCGTCCGGCAGGGCCAGCGAGATCTGGACGGGCGTGCCGTCGGGGTTGCGGAGGACGCTGAGCGGCAGCCCGTCCGGGTCGAGCACCGGGTAGCTCTCCAGCTGCCAGCCGTCGGGCGTGATCGCCTGCGAGAAGTAGCCGGAGCGGTAGAACAGCCCGGCGGCGACGAGCGGCACGCCGAGGTCGCTGGCCGCCTTCAGGTGGTCGCCGGCGAGGATGCCGAGGCCGCCGGAGTACTGCGGCAGGGTCGCGGCGATGCCGAATTCGGGCGAGAAGTAGGCGATGGTCTGCGGCGCGGCATCCCCGAGCGACTGGTACCAGCGCGGGTCGTGGATGTACGCGCGCAGGTCGTCGCGGATGTGGTTCGCCCAGTCGACGTAGCCCTGATCGGCGGCGAGCTCGGCGAGCCGCGACGGCTCGACGGCGCCGAGGAGGGCGATGGGATCATGCCTCACCTGCTGCCACAGCTCGGGTGAGATGCGGGCGAACAGCTCCTTGGTGGGCTCGTGCCAGGACCAGCGGAGGTTGCCTGCGATCTCCTCCAATGCTGAGAGGTTCTCGGGGAGGACGGCGCGGACGGTGAATCTTCGGATGGCCTTCACTCGGTCCACTGTAAACGAGCCTCATGACGGGCGGGTTAATGAGTGTACGGTCGGGTGCGTGGTGAAGAACGCAGCGACCAGGTCATCAGCCGCCGCGACGGAGGCGGCACCCAGCGCCCCGGAACCGGGCCCGTACGAGCCCCTGCTCGGCCGCATCCCTATTCTCGAGCTCTCCCCCCAGGTGGATGAGGGGCTCTGGGCGGCGACCGCGTTCAGCGGGGAGGTCATCCCGTTCCGCGCGACCGCGTTCCGCGAGGGTCACGACAAGATCGGGGTGGACCTCATCCTGCTCGACCCCGCTGGGCAGCAGACCGAGCACCACATGCACCCGCTGACCGCCGGTACCGACCGGTGGGAGGTGCAGGTGCAGCTCGACCAGACCGGTCTCTGGCGCTACCGCGTTCAGGCATACGCCGACGAGTACGCCACCTGGCACCACAACGCCGAGGTGAAGGTCCCGGCCGGGATCGACGTCGAGCTGATGCTGCGGATGGGCCACGACCTCCTGGTCACCGCATCCAAGGACAAGCGCCGCAGCACCGCAGAGCGTCGCCACCTCTCCGAGGCGGCCAAGGTCGTCGCGGACACCAAGCGGCCGGTGGATGAGCGCTTCGCCGCCGCCGTCGACGAGCGCATCCAGCAGGTCCTCACCGAGCGCCCGGTCGTCAGCCTTCCCACTCTCTCGGCCACGCGCGCCATCCAGGTGGAGCGGACCCGCGCGGGGGTCGGCAGCTGGTACGAGTTCTTCCCGCGCTCCGAGGGCGCGAAGCAACTGCCCGACGGCTCCTGGAAGTCGGGCACCTTCCGCACAGCGGCGAAGCGCCTCCCCGAGGTCGCCGCGATGGGCTTCGACGTCGTGTACCTGCCGCCGATCCATCCCATCGGCCGCACGTTCCGCAAGGGTCCCAACAACACGCTCGACGCCGGCGAGAACGACCCCGGTTCGCCGTGGGCGATCGGCAGCGCTGAGGGCGGCCACGACGCCATCCACCCGGATCTCGGCACCGAGAAGGACTTCGTCTTCTTCCTCGGCAAGGCGAAGCAGGCCGGTCTCGAGGTCGCCCTCGACCTCGCCCTGCAGGCCTCGCCCGACCACCCCTGGGTGACCGAGCATCCGGAGTGGTTCACGACCCTCCCCGACGGCACCATCGCGTACGCCGAGAACCCGCCGAAGAAGTACCAGGACATCTACCCCATCAACTTCGACAACGACTACGAGGGGCTCCGGCAGGAGGTGCTGCGCATCGTGCGGCACTGGATGTCGCTGGGCGTCCGCATCTTCCGCGTCGACAACCCGCACACCAAGCCGCTGCACTTCTGGGAGTGGCTCATCCACACGGTCAACGCGACCGACCCGGATGTGGTGTTCCTCGCCGAGGCGTTCACCCGTCCTGCAATCCTCCGCACCCTGGCGAAGGCCGGATTCCAGCAGTCGTACACGTACTTCACGTGGCGCAACACGAAGGAGGAGCTCGAGGAGTTCCTCCACTCGCTCGCGCACGAGACCGCTGACTACCTGCGGCCGAACCTGTTCGTGAACACACCGGACATCCTCACCGAGTACCTGCAGTTCGGCGGGCCGGCCGCATTCAAGGTGCGCGCCGCCATCGCCGCGACCGCAGCGCCCACCTGGGGCGTCTACTCCGGCTACGAACTGTTCGAGAACGTCGCCCGGCCCGGCGCCGAGGAGTACATCGACAACGAGAAGTACGAGTACCGCCCGCGCGACTACGCCAGGGCGCAGTCGCAGGGCCGCTCGCTCGCGGGCTACCTGACCATGCTGAACCGGGCGCGCAGCGAGCACCCGGCGCTGCGGCAGCTGCGCAACCTGCACCTCCACTACAGCGAGGACGACAGCATCCTCGTCTACTCGAAGTACCTCGACGGCAAGTTCACCCGCACGGGCAAGCCGGATGCGGTGATCGTGGTCGCCAACGTCGACCCGCACTCGGTGCGCGAGACGATCGTGCACCTCGACGTGACCGCGCTCGGCCTCCCGCTCGGCTCCCAGTTCGAGGTGAAGGACCGGGTGACCGGCCAGCGCTGGACCTGGGGCGCCGACGACTACGTGCGCCTGGACGCATTCACCGAGCCCGTGCACATCCTGGCCGTCCGACCGCTCTGACCGACCAGAAGACAACCTGAGGAGTACCGCCATGTCCCCGATCCCCGAAGGTGCCGCCGCCGTCGACCTGCCCACCCTGGACGACGCGCTGCTCGCGGCCGTCGCGACGGGCAGCCACCACGACCCGCACACGGTCCTCGGCCAGCACCAGGTCGCGGCGCCGGGGGTGGCCGACCCGATCACGGTCATCCGGGCGCTCCGCCCGCTTGCGACCGAGGTCTTCGCGGTGCTGCCCAACGGCGCCCACATCGAACTGGCGCACGTCGGCCACGGCATCTGGCAGGGAATCGACATCGTCGGTCCTGGCGCGTACCTGATCGAGGCGCGCTACGACGACGGGAGCACGTGGACCGCCGACGACCCGTACCGCTTCCTGCCGACCATCGGCCAGCTCGACCTGCACCTGATCGGCGAGGGCCGGCACGAGACGCTGTGGACGGCGCTGGGCGCGCACGTGCGCGACCTCGGCGGCGTCGTCGGGACGGCGTTCACCGTCTGGGCGCCGCACGCCCGCGCCGTCCGCGTGGTCGGCGACTTCAACGGCTGGGACGGCACCCTCCACTCCATGCGCAACATGGGCGCCTCCGGCGTGTGGGAGCTGTTCGTCCCCGGCCTCGGCGAGGGCGAGATCTACAAGTTCGACCTGCTGGCGCAGGACGGCCGCTGGGTCCGCAAGGTCGACCCGATGGCCCAGTTCGCCGAGACGCCGCCCGCGACCGCCTCCCGCATCACCGTCAGCCGCCACGAATGGGCGGACGACGAGTGGATGCGCGGCCGCGCCGAGACGGACCCGCACGCGGGCCCGATGAGCGTCTACGAGCTGCACTTCGCGTCGTGGCGGCCGGGACTCGGCTACCGCGACGCAGCCGACCAGCTGATCGACTACGTCGGAGCCCTCGGCTACACGCACGTGGAGTTCCTTCCGCTCGCCGAGCATCCCTTCGGCGGGTCGTGGGGCTACCAGGTCACCGGCTACTACGCGCCGACGAGCCGCTTCGGCTCCCCGGACGACCTCAAGTACCTCATCGACCGGCTGCACCAGGCGGGCATCGGCGTCATCCTCGACTGGGTGCCCGGGCACTTCCCCAAGGACGACTGGGCGCTCGCCCGCTTCGACGGCCAGCCGCTCTACGAGCACGCCGACCCGCGCCGCGGCGAGCACAAGGACTGGGGCACCTACATCTTCGACTACGGCAACTCGCAGGTGCGCAACTTCCTGGTCGCGAATGCCCTCTACTGGCTCGAGGAGTTCCACATCGACGGCCTGCGGGTCGACGCCGTCGCCTCCATGCTGTACCTCGACTACTCGCGTGCCGACGGCGAGTGGGTGCCCAACATCCACGGCGGCCGCGAGAACCTGGAGGCGATCGGCTTCCTGCAGGAGGTCACCGCGACCGCCTACAAGCGCAACCCGGGCACCGTGATGATCGCCGAGGAGTCGACCAGCTACACCGGTGTGACCGCCCCGACGTCGTCCGGCGGCCTCGGCTTCGGGCTGAAGTGGAACATGGGCTGGATGCACGACTCGCTGCAGTACATGCACGAGGACCCGATGTACCGCAGCTACCACCACAGCGAGATCACGTTCTCGTTCGTGTACGCCTGGAGCGAGAACTTCCTGCTGCCGATCAGCCACGACGAGGTCGTGCACGGCAAGGGCTCCCTGCTGACCAAGATGCCCGGCGACCACTGGCAGCAGCTTGCGAACGTGCGCGCGTTCCTCGCGTACATGTGGGGCCACCCGGGCAAGCAGCTGCTGTTCATGGGTCAAGAGTTCGGCCAGCCGTCCGAGTGGAGCGAGGAACGCGGCCTCGACTGGTGGATCCTCGACCAGCCGGCGCATCAGGGCCTCTGGAACCTCGTCTCGCAGCTGAACGCCCTCTACCGCGAGCACCCGCAGCTGTGGGCGCTGGACAACGAGCCGGCCGGTTTCGAGTGGATCGACGGGTCCGACGCCCAGGGCAACGTCATCGCGTTCCTCCGGAAAGACCGCGACGGCGACCCGATCGTGATGCTGTTCAACTTCTCCGGGGCGCCGCACAGCGGGTACCGCGTCGGGCTGCCGTTCGCCGGCGAGTGGGAGGAGCTGCTCAACACCGATGCCGAGGCCTACGGAGGCTCCGGGGTCGGCAACCTCGGTTCTGTGACGGCGCTCGACGAGCCGTGGATGGGTCGCCCCGCGTCGGCGGTGCTCACGCTTCCGCCGCTCGGCGCCCTCTGGCTGAAACCGCGCCGATAGCCGGGTCGCCGGTCGGCGGCTGTCAGGTGCCGGTCTCGAGCCAGGTGCCGTAGCCGACGCCGTCGACGGCGTGCTCGGGCGCCAGGTTGCGTCCGGCGCGCCACGTCGTCCCGAGCGCGCCGCCCAGCCGGACGGGCAGGATGTAGCGGCGGCTACCGCTGGCCCGCTTGCGCTGCTCGGCCAGGTCGCGTGCCGACTCCACGCGGGGTCCGCCGATGCTGATCACGCTGTCCGGCTCCCCTGCGCCCTCGGCGACGTCGACGAGCACGCGAGCGACATCCGTCACCGCGATGGGCTGGAACCGCACGCCGGAGGGCGACAGGATGGCGCCCAGCGGCCTCCCCCGGTCGAAGATCGCGGTGACGAAGTCGTGGAACTGCGTCGCGCGCACCACCCGGGTGTCGAGCGGCGACTCGAGATAGGCGCGCTCCTGTGCCGCCTTCGCGCGGTAGTAGCCGTACGCCGAGCGGTCGGTGCCGACCACGGAGAGCAGCACGGCACGCTGCACGCCGAAGCGGGCGGCGGTGTGCAGAAGGTTCTGCGCTCCCGTGGCGAAGACGTGGGCCGCCTGCTTGCCGACCGCGTTGCTGGCGTCGATCAGGACGTCGACGCCGTCCACCGCCTCCTCGAGCCCGTCGCCGGTCACGATGTCCGCCGTGACGTAGGTGGCGCCGAGGACGAACCGGTCGGAGTCGTCGTCCGGCACGCGGCGGGCGGCGACGACCACCTGGTGGCCGCGTTCGACGGCTTCGGCGGTCACGGCGCGTCCGGCCAGGCCGGTGCCTCCGATGACGAGCACACGGGACATGCGGGGTCACTCCCTCAGCTTCGACTGCCGGAGATCGCCGGCACGACGATGGGCCGCCGCCCGGTGCCCGGTGGGGACGGGCTCAGTACAGCAGCGAAGCCAGCCTAGCCCTGGCCTTGCCGACACGCGGGTCGTCGACGCCGACGATCTCGAAATAGTCGAGGATGCGCGTGCGCACGGTCTCCTTGCCGCTCGCGTCGAGCTTCGGGAAGAGCGTGAGCAGGCGGTCGAAGGCGTCGTCGACGTGGCCGCCCGAGATGTCGAGGTCGGCGACGCCGAGCTGCGCATCCACGTCGTCGGGCGCCTGCGCCGCGGCCGAGCGGAGTTCGTCGGCGGTGTGGCCGCCGAGTCGTGCCAGGAGGCTCACCTGGGCGAGGCCGGCGACCGCCAGGGTGTCGCGCGGATCCTGCGCGATCGCGGTCTTGTAGGCGCGGATCGCTCCGTCGTAGTCGCCGCGCTCGATGGCGTCGTACGCCTCGGCGTGAAGCGGAGGGAGCGGGGGCTCCGGCGCGGGCTCTGCCGCCGCTGCGTCGGCGTCGGGGGCCGCGCCGCCCTCGACGGTCACGGTGTCGGTCACGCCGTTCTGCGCGGCGAGCTGCAGAAGCTGCTCGAACACGTCAGTGATCTGCGACTCCGGCAGGGCGCCGACGATGAGCTGGACGGGCCGCCCGGCCACGAGCGCGGCGACCGCAGGAACGGACTGAGCCTGGAAGGCCTGTGCCAGCTGGGGGTTGGCATCCACATCCACCTTCACCAGCACCAGACGCCCGCCGAAGCCGGCGACCACGCGGTCGAGGAGGGCCGTGAATTGCTTCCACTGGTCGGACCGCTCGGTGCCGAGGTCGACGACCACCGGCACCCGCATGGACAGGTCGATGAAGTCGTTGAAGTTCGCGTCCGTGCCCTCGAAGTAGAGGCTCGGAAGGGTCAGCGCCCCGGCGGGCGCCTGGCCCTCCGGCGCCTCACCCGCGGGCGGACGGTTGACGAGGGAGCTCAGATCGACAGCTCCGCGCAGGTTCGTGGGCGGCGGCGGGACGTTGCTCATTGTTCCTCCAGATGCGTGCGCACGAGAATCAAGGATACTCGCGTCCCTGCCGCCCTCGCGCGCCCCAGCACCCTCCGCACCCCCGTCGAGTACGCAAAAACTGCACGCTCATCGGTGGGAAAGCGTGCAGTTTGTGCGTACTCGACGGTGGACGGATCAGAGCTGCTTGGCGGAGATCATTCCCTGGGAGAAGCCGAGCAGCGTGATCTTCGCATTTGAGCCCGCGGGCGGCACGTAGAACGCCAGCTGGTAGCCGAACGTGGACTCGATGCCGGTCTTGGACGAGGCGACGCCGGTCAGCGCCGCGGCGGTCGCGCCCGCGCTCACCTCGGCACCGGCCTCGACGACCTTGAGCACCTGCGATTCCTGCAGATCGGTCCAGACGATCGCACCGGAGTCGTTGGTGGCCATGGCCACGTCCGTCCCTGCCCCGGGCTGGCTCGTGAACTCGAGCGATGCGGTCGCGGGGACGGCGGCCTTCTGCTTGGCCTTCCACTCGGCTCCCACCTGGGTGCGCAGGGTGTCGCCCTCCGCGCTGAAAAGGTTCGCGTACTGGCTCTTGTCGCCGTTCATCAGGATGTCGCCGTACGCGGCGGCCACCTTCTGCGGCGGTAGGGCGAGCAGCTTGGAGTCCGGAGGCACGACCGCGGAGCCGATGCTCGCCGGCGCGAGGTTCGGGACCTTTGCCTTGGGCTCGAGCGAGACGGCGTACTCGACCTGATAGTTGTCGCGCGGGGTCTCCTGCACCATGGTGATCGCGATCGGCGCCTGAGCGGTGCCCTTCGCGTCCTTCGGCGTCTCGATGACGGCGGCGACCGTGCGCGGCCAGGCGTCGGTGGCCTGTGGGAGCGACAGGACGATCGGGCTCGCCGGGATGGCCGGCAGCGGCGGCTCGTCGGCCTTCTTCGCGCGGATGGCGTAGTTCGCCTCGCGGAGCTGAAGGGCGGGCCCGGTGAAGCGCTCCTTGGCGAGGTCGGGGCTCGCCTTGGCGTCGGCCTGCGCGGCGGACTCGGAGACGCGCTTCACGATGCGCTCCAGCTGGGGCACCGTGACGGCGGGAGGCAGCTGATCCTTGGCGTCGGGCGCCTCGGTGGCGAGCGGCGTCGCGGTCTTCGTCGGCGTCGTCGCGGCGTCGGTACCCGTGGTGCAGCCCGTCAGCGCAAGGACTCCGGCGAGGGCGGCGGGGATGATGACGCGGGCACGGCGAGTCGAGCGGCGGCCGCGCGGGGTTGTCTCGATCATGGCGGTGGGCTTGTACTTGGGGGCCTTGGGCAGCTTGGGCATCTTCGGTCCGCTCTTCCGGCGGGGGCCGCGCGAGCGGCGGTGCGTGTAGAGACCCCAGAGGTAGAGGGCGATGCCGATGAGGAGCAGGACGATGCCGCCGATGATCAGCGGGAACGCCCACGGGGTGCTGGAGTCGACGGGCCAGGTGACGGTGACGCGCGACGGTGCGGCCTTCGTGCCATCGGAGGCGACGATGACGCTGACGTCGTCGGGGATGTTCATGCGGGTGACCTGGGCGGCCTGGCCGTCGAACTCCTCGAGCCACAGGTCGGAGCCGGCCGGGTTTGGTCCGGCGGTCGTCGCGGCGGTACCGCTCGTCGACCCGGAGGCGGCCCCGGCGGACGCGGACGGAGACGGCGTGGCAGCGGGAGTCGGCGTAGCGGTCGAGCCGGATGCCGCGCCCTCGTCATCCTTCGTGCCGTCGCCCTTCGTGTCGGCCGCCTTCGGCGTCACGTTCTTGGTGGTCAGCTTGCCCGTGGCGGTGCGGTAGCCGACCTCGACGTACTTCTGGTCGTCGAGCCAGGCCTTCACGTCCGCTGTACGGCCGTAAGCCACGACCTGCTTCGCGCCGTCGGGGGCGCCCGTCACGGTCAGCGTCTGCTGGCCGGGGTGCGCGTTCAGCACCGACCCGTCGACGACCACATACCGCGGGTCGCCGGAGACGGAGGTGCCGGCCTCGATGTGGGTCGGCGGAGCGAAGACGGTGCGTTGCGCGATGCCGGCCACGATCATGACCGCGGCGACGACGAACGCGACGATGGCGAGTACGAAACGCAAACAGGACTCCTCGTGTGCCGAAGTTCGGGGGCGGGCACAGTCACACGACGATACCGGACGTGCCTGAAAGGCAGCTAACCCTTGTCTGGACGCTCACGCAGCCCCCCGTGCGGGCGTAGACCCGCGAATTGTAGGATCGACCCGGCACGCGCGCAGCGGGTCGACCCGAATCCCTCAGGAGTAACAACAGTGGCCACCGACGAATCCAACTTCACACAGGTCTTCCGCGGCTACGACAAGGACGAGGTCGACAAGGCCCTGCAGGAGTTGCGGCGCGAGCTCATCAAGTCGAATACGCAGTCCGCGGAGTCGGCGAAGGAGATCAAGCGGCTCCAGGCGCGCATCGAAGACCTCAACGCCGAGATCGAAGAGGTCGGCAGCCCCACCTACTCGGGCCTCGGCACCAAGCTCGAGAACACGCTGCGCGTCGCGGAGGAGCAGTCCACCCGCCTGATCGCCCAGGCCGACATCGACGCCGAGAAGCTTCGCGCCGGCGTCGCCGCCGAGATCGAGAAGGTCAAGAAGGCGGCCGCCGCGCAGGCCGAGCGCATCCTGGCCGACGCGCAGGCGCGCGCCACCACGCTGCTGGAGGATGCGCAGATCGAGTCGGGCGAGCTGCTCGCCAAGACGCGCTCGGACAAGGAGACCCTGCTCAACGACGCCATGCGCGAGGCCGCGGCCATCCGCGGCGCCGTCGCGACGGAGGCCGCCGAGCTGCGTGCCACCAGCAAGCGCGAGGCGGCGGCCGTCCGGGCCGAGGCCGACCGCGAGGCGGCGGAGCTCAAAGCGGTCGCGTCGCGCGAGGCCGAGGCTGCCCGCGCCGAGGCGGCCGAGCTCGACCGCACGATCGCCGCCCGGAAGGCGGAGCTCGAGAACGCCCTCGCCGACGACCGCGCCGCGTTCGAGCGCGAGGCCGCGCAGATCCGTCTCGACCTCGACAAGCGCGTGGCCGAGACCGCCGACCGGCTCGCGGCCGAGGAGGCCGAGACCCGCAACGCGCTGGCCGCCGAGGCCGCCCAGGCGCGCGCAGACCTCGCCGCAGAGGTCGAGGAGCAGCGCTCCTCCCTCGCCGCCGAGGCCGCACAGACCCGCGCGGACCTGGAGAACGAGGACAAGACGACCCGCCTCGCTCTGGCCACCGAAGTCGAGCAGACGAAGAAGGCGCTCGCCGCCGAGGTCGCGCAGACCAAAGCCGCCCTGGCCGCCGAGGTCGAGCAGACCCGCTCGGCCCTCGACGCCGAGGTGACCCGCGCCCGAAGCGCCCTGACCGATGAAGTCGACCGCACGAAGGCCGAGCTCGCCGACGAGGTCACCCGCACGCGTTCCGCCCTCACCGAGGAGGTCGAGCGCACCAAGTCGGAGCTGGAGACCGAGGTCACCACGACGCGCTCCGCGCTCGAGAACGAGGTGACCTCCGCCCGCGCCGCGCTCGAGAACGAGGTCACCACGACCCGATCCACCCTCGCAGAAGAGGTCGAGCGGACTCGCACGCAGCTCGCCGACGACACCCTCCAGACCCGCACCACCCTGGAGAAGGAGACGACGGAGACGCGAGCACGGCTGGAAGCCGACCGCGCCGCGACCGCGGCCCAGCTCGCCGCCGACCGCGAGCAGACGGCGAGCGAACTGGCCGCCGAGGTCGACAGCACGCGCGCCCGCCTGGCCACGGAGGCCGACCGTCAGCGCCGCGAGCTGGAGGCCGAGGCCGCCGAACTGCGCGCGCAGCTCGCCTCCGAGGTGGATGCCGCCCGCACCTCGCTCGCCGACGAGATCGCTCGCGAGCGGAGCGCCGTCGAGGCCGAGCTCACCGCCGAGCGCGCCCGTCTGGCTGCGGAGGTCGAGTCGACGACCTCCGCGCTCGCCGCCGAGGTCGAGCAGACCAAGTCCGCCCTCGAGACCGAGGTCACCACCACCAAGGCCGCACTCGCCGCGGAGGTCGAGCAGACCACGTCCGCCCTGGAAACCGAGGTCACCACGACGAAGTCCGCTCTGACGGATGAGGTGGAGCGGACGCGGACCGAGCTGGCCGCGGAGGTCGACCAGACGAAGAAGGCGCTTGCCGCCGAGGTGGAGCAGACGAAGTCCGCTCTGGAGACCGAGGTCACCACCACGAAGTCCGCGCTTGCCGCCGAGGTCGAGCAGACCAAGAAGGCGCTCGCCGCCGAGGTGGAGCAGACGAAGTCGGCGCTCGCCGCCGAGTCCGAAGAGACGCGCAGCCGGCTCGCGGAGGACGTGCGCCGGACCACGGTCGAGCTCGCCGATCAGCGCGAGGCGACCGCGAACGAGCTCGCCGACCAGCGTGAGCAGCAGCGGCTGGAGCTCGAACGGGATGCGGAGCGCACCCGCGTCGCGCTCGCCGACGAGGCCCAGCAGACGCGGGTCGCCCTCGAGAAGGAGACCGCGGAGGCCCGCGCCGAGGTCGCCCGTGAGACCGCCGAGGCCCGCACGGCGCTCGAGGCCGAGATCGCTCAGCGCACGGCCGAGTTCGAGCAGGAGGCGGCGAACGCCCGCGCCGCGCTCGACAACGAGCTCACGCAGCTGCGCACCTCCACCCTGGAGGAGCTGGATGCGCGCACGCGCGAGATCGCCCAGGCCCGCATCGACCTGGACGTCGAGCTGAAGGCCCGCCGCGACGAGGCCGAGAAGGAGTACCTCACGCGGCACCAGGAGGCGGTCGCCCAGACGCAGAAGTACCTCGACGAGGCCAACGTGCAGCTGGCGGATGCCGTCAAGCGCACCGCGCAGGCGCGTTCCGAAGCCGAGGCGTTCGAGGCGGAGGCCCGTCGCACGGTCACCGAGGCGAGGAAGAAGGCCGAAGATACCGCCACGCAGGTCATCCACGACGCCGAGGAGCGGGCCGCGGCTCTGCTCGAGGAGACGGAGGAGCGTACACAACGCCTCGTGGCGGACGCGGAAGAGCGCCTCGCCCAGATTAGGATTGAGCGCGAGGCTGTGGCCGGGTACTTCGAGAACCTGCGCGGCGTCCTTCAGCAGGCCGAAAGCGTGACTGCCGACCGCGACTGACCCAGGGGGAACCATGAAGATCCAGAACCCGTTCCGCCTCGGCCTCATCGGCGCCCTCGGAGTCGGGCTCGGGATCCTCATCCTCAGCGCGATCACCAGCCTCGCGACGATCATCACGTACATCGGTGCCGCGCTGTTCCTGGCGCTCGGCATCGAGCCCCTGATCTCGTTCCTCGAGCGCCGCAAGTTCCCGCGCTGGCTGGCCCTCGTCGTCTCGCTCGTGGTCATCATCGGCGCCTTCATCGGCCTGATCTGGGCGATCGTCCCGGTCGCGATCAGCCAGGCCACCCAGCTCGTCCAGAACACCATCACGTGGGTGAACAACGGCGACGCCGAGAAGTGGTTCCTCAGCCTCCAGCATCAGTTCCCCGGCATCGTCAACCAGCAGAACATCGACGCGGTCACCGAGTGGCTGCAGAAGAACCTGCCGGATATCACGTCCAAGGTGCTGCAGACCGGTGTCGGCATCGTCCAGGGCGTGTTCGGCGTCGTGATCGTCCTCATCCTGACCATCTACTTCACGGCTTCGCTGCCGGCGATCAAGCGCTCCGCATACCAGCTCGTCCCGGCCTCCCGCCGGGCGCGGTTCGCCGACCTGGGCGACCAGATCACCGACTCCGTCGGCAAGTACGTCATGGGGCAGGTCCTGCTGGCCCTCGTCAACGGCATCCTGAGCGCGATCTTCCTGACGGTGATCGGCGCGAAGTTCCCCATCCTGCTCGCGTCGATCGCGTTCTTCTTCTCGTTGATCCCGCTGGTCGGAACGATCACCGGTTCCGTGATCATCGTCGCGGTCTGTTTCCTGTCCGGAACACCGACCGCAATCGCCGCGGCGATCTACTACCTGATCTACATGCAGGTGGAGGCGTATGTGCTCAGCCCGCGCATCATGAACCGCGCGGTCTCCGTTCCCGGCGCCCTCGTCGTCGTCGCCGCTCTCGCCGGCGGCACACTGCTCGGCATTCTCGGGGCGCTCGTGGCGATCCCGTTCGCGGCGGCCATCCTGCTGATCGTCAAGCAGGTCGTCATCCCGCGCCAGAACGAACTCTGACGACCTTCACGCTCTAGGACGCGGGCGGCGGCCACTCGGTCGGCAGCGGCAGAGCGGCGGGGTTGATCCGCTGAACGATCTCGCTGAGCACCCGGCGGGTCTGGTTCTCCCCCACCCACAGGTGCTTCCCGCCCTCCACATCGACCAGCTCGATCTGCGGAAGCGGGCGGAACCGCTCGGCCGCCTCCGCCGGACGCAGATAGTCGTCCAGTTCCGGGATCAGCGCGACGATCGGGCGGTGGTCCCCGGCCCACGCGGCCAGGTGCTCCGGCTTCGCCCGGTGCAGAGGCGGAGACAGCAGGATGACGCCGTCGACCGGGAACTCGCGTCCGTACATGAGAGCCAGCTCTGTGCCGAACGACCAGCCGAGGAGCCAGGGATGCGGGAGGCCGCGCTGGGCGACGAACGCCATCGCCGCCTCCACGTCGAACCGCTCGCCGACACCGTGGTCGAAGGAGCCCTGACTGCGTCCGCGCGGCGAGGTGGTGCCGCGGGTGTTGAATCGCAGCACCGCGATGTCCGCCAGCGCAGGAAGCCGGCCGGCCGCCTTGCGCAGGATGTGCGAGTCCATGAACCCGCCGCCGGTCGGGAGCGGGTGGAGCGTGACCAGGGTCGCGACCGGCTCGCGGTCGAGCGGGCTCGCCAGCTCACCGACCAGCGTGAGGCCGTCGGCGGTGTGCAGCTCGATGTCCTCGCGGTGGGCGGGAAGCTCGACGCCTCCGCGGATCTCGACGGGCTCGCCGCTGGTGCTCTGCGTGCTCACGTTCTCGGTCGTCATGCGATCCTCCAGCAGGACTCGTGCCAGTGCCGTCGTGCGGCCAGGTCGGCCGCATCCCCCAGAACGCCGTCGGCGCGCCACGCGACGAGGTGCGCGATGCCTGGCGCGATGTCACGTCCGCAGCCGGGGCACCGATAGCTCTTCTGCGCCTGCGCGGCCGAGACGGGTTGGACGTTCCACTCCACACCGCGCCGCACCTCGGTGCGCCGCCAGCCGGAGAGCAGCCGCTCCAGGCCGTCCGGCTCGTCGTCCTTGCGACCGCCCTGGCGGCCTCGGGGACGGTTGGAACGCGGCATACGACCAGTTTAGGCACGCGGATCGTGCGTGCCGGTCACGGGTGACCGCGGGTCAGCGCGACGCTCAGCTCGAGCCGAGGCTCAGTACCAGCCCTGGCTCTGCCACACGCCCCAGGCGCCGCAGGGAGTGCCGTAGCGCCCGGCGATGTAGCCGAGACCCCAGTTGATCTGCACCGACGCGTCGGTCTCCCAGCCTGGCCCCATCTTGCTGCCGGGGAGCGCCTGCGGGATGCCGTACGCGCCGCTCGGGTTCGACGCGTTGACGCGCCAGCCGGATTCGTGGCTCCACAGGGTGTCGAGGCAGCCCCACTGGTCATCGCCCCACCCGCGCGCCTGCATCATCTGGTAGCCGATGTCCCGGGCGGTGCCGGCGGTCGGAATCGGTGCGCTCGGGGCGGCACCTCCCCCGGACGACTTCTTGGCGGACGGCTTCGGGGTGGGTGTCGGCGTCGGAGTGGGCTTCGGCTTCTCCTTGACCGTGACCGCATCGCGCGTAATGGTCGGGCCGGCTGCATCCGGAGCCGTCAGGTTCTGGGTGGGAGCGCCGTCGTAGCGCTGCGTGGTGGGGATCTCCTGCAGAGACTCCGCGTACGCCGGCGTCGTGGTCGTGCCGGAGAACGGATCGACCACATTGACCAGTGCGAACCCCACGGCGGCGGTGAACGCGAAGCCCAGAAGGGTCGCTCGCGACCGGATGTGCGGTCGCCGGGATCGCTTGAACGCGACGCCGACCGGGTTGGCCGGAGTCAGCGGCACGATCTCTGCTGCTGCTGCTCGTCTACCCACGATCACAGAACGATAACGGACATCGGGCTCAGAACCAAGAATCGACGCCCGCACTCAGCGAACCGCCAGCATGACATCGGTGACGCTGTCGAGCAGCAGATCGACCTGGACCTCCCGGTATCCGCCCCGCTGCTCGCGGAACGTGACCGTCCGGACCTCCTCGACGCTCATCGGCCGGCCGTCCTGGAAATAGCGGACCAGCCGGTTGGCGAACCGGTCGACGTCGTTGCGGTTGTAGCCGAGCGTGAGGAAGCTCACCCGGTCGAACCGGTGCCCGAGCGGACGGTCGAGGCGGTTCAGGACGACCTGCGCGGTCGTGCGCGCCTCCTCGAACCACGAGGCGTCGCCCTGGCGGCTGCGGATGGCCTCGCGCTCCCGGGCCGCGAACGCGTCCTCCAGACGCTCCAGCGCGGCATCCACGTGCGTCGTGGAGTATCCGCCCTTGGCCATCGAGAACGCCGCGTGGCGGATGTCGGCGGCCGTCAGCGAGGGAGCGTCCTCGTCGGCGTCGTACGCCCGGCGCGCCAGCTTGAGGAACTCATCCACCTGTTCGACGTCATAGCCCGGCTTGGACTTGGGGCTGCGGGGGAAGGTGCTCACTCCCCCATTCTGTCATCGGAAGATGAGGAACAGGACGTAGGTGGCCGCCGCCGACGGCAGGATCGAGTCGAGCCGGTCGAGGAAACCGCCGTGACCGGGCAGCCACGAGCTCATGTCCTTGATGCCCAGATCGCGCTTGATGAGCGACTCGGCGAGGTCGCCCGCCGTCGCGGTCAGCAGCAGGACGACGCCGAAGACGATGCCGAACCACCAGACCTCGCCCAGCATGAACACCGACAGCAGGACGCCCGCGATGATCGCCGCGGCGGCCGCTCCGGCGAACCCCTCCCACGTCTTCTTCGGGCTGATGGTCGGCGCCATCGGGTGCTTGCCCCACGACAGGCCGCTCACGTAGGCGCCGGTGTCGACCGAGACGACGAGGATGAGGAACGCGAGCACCCACCACTCGCCGCCCGGCTCCGCGAGGAGCAGGATGACGAAGCTGGCCAGCAGGGTCACGTACAGCTGGGCGAAGACCGACCACAGCAGGTCCCGGCCGAGGGCGCCGGGGCCGCGCCGGGAGGCGGGCACGAACAGCTCCTCGACCAGCCGCCAGACGACGACGAGCAGGATGCCGGCGGTGAGCGCGACGAGCATGCCGCCCGCGTGCAGGAAGAACGTGGCCGGGACGATACCGACCGCGGCGATCACGGTCGGGATGCGGGGCACACGGCGTCCGGACCCGCGGAACGCCTGCGCCAGCTCGAAGCTGGCGAAGCCGGCCATCGCCATCCCGAACACCAGGAAGAGCTCCTTGATGAAGATCAGGCTCACGAGGACCAGCGCGCCGACGGCGAGGCCGATCACGATCGCAAGGATCAGGTTGCGGCCCGTGCGCTCGGCGATCCGCTCGTTCGTGGCATCGAGCTGCGCCTTGCGTGCCTGAACCTGACGCTCGAAGTCGGCGCGGGTGGCCTGCACCTGGGCGCGGAACTCCTCCCGCGAGCGTGCCTTGCCCTTGCGACCGTGCAGTTCAGGCGCGTCGGGAGGCAGCGGTGCTCCCGGCGTCGGCGCCCCCTGCGTCGGCGCCCCGGGGCTGCTCTCGTCGGTCATCGGCTAGACCTCGAGGAGTTCGGCTTCCTTGCGCTTCAGGGCGTCGTCGACCGCGTCGACGTGGGTGCGCGTGATCGCCTCGAGCTCCTTCTCGGCGCGGGCAAGCTCGTCGTCGCCGACCTCGCCCTTCAGCGCATCCAGGTCGTCCTTCGACCGGCGGCGGATGTTGCGCAGCGCGACCTTGGCGTCCTCGCCCTTGCCGCGGACGATCTTGACGAACTCCTTGCGACGGTCCTCGGTGAGCTCGGGCAGAGTGACCCGGACGATCTCGCCGTCGTTGCCGACATTGGCCGAGAGGTTGGGCATGTTGACGATGGCCTTCTCGATGTCCTTCAGCGCCGACTTGTCGTAGGGCGTGACCAGCAGGACGCGGGCCTCGGGGTTCTGGAGGCCGGCCAGCTGGGCGAGCGGCGTCGGCGAACCGTAGTAGTCGACCAGCACCTTCTGGAACAGTGCCGGGTTGGCCCGGCCCGCGCTCACGGTGCCGAAGTCCTCCCTCGCCGCGTCCACGGTCTTGCTCATGCGCTGACGGGCATCGGAAATCACATCCGCGATCACGGTTTCTCCTTCAGATCGGTGGGTCGCTGTCTAGTCTATTGCGCGGTCACGCCGCCGCCGGTGCCGGACCGGCGGCGGCATTGAAGACCAGCGCTGGCCGTTCAGCCGAGGAGAGTGCCGATCTCGGCGCCGAGCAGAGCAGCCGTGACATTGCCGGCCGGCTCGATCCCGAAGATGCGCATCGGCATCCCGTTGTCCATGCACAGGCTGAGGGCCGTCGAGTCGACCGCCTTCAGGTTCTGCTGCAGGGCCTCCTGGTGGCTGATCTGGTCGATCTTGCGCGCATCGGGGTTGGTGCGCGGGTCGTCGTCGTACATGCCGTCGACGCCGTTCTTGGCGACCAGCACGACGTCGGCGCTGATCTCGAGCGCCCGCTGCGCGGCGACCGTGTCGGTCGAGAAGTACGGGAGCCCGGCGCCGGCGCCGAAGATGACGACCCGGCCCTTCTCGAGGTGCCGCTCCGCCCGGCGCGGGATGTACGGCTCGGCGACCTGGGTCATCGAGATCGCCGACTGGACGCGGGTCTCGGCACCCGCCTGCTCCAGGAAGTCCTGCAGCGCGAGCGAGTTCATGACCGTGCCGAGCATGCCCATGTAGTCGGCGCGACCGCGGTCCATGCCGCGCTGGGAGAGCTCGGCCCCGCGGAAGAAGTTGCCGCCGCCGACGACGATGGCGATCTCCACATCCTGTGCCGCCTGCGCGATCTCACGCGCGATGCTGCTGACGATGTCCGGGTTGACGCCGAGCTGTCCGCCGCCGAACGCTTCGCCGGAGAGTTTGAGAAGGACCCTGCGTCGCTGTGAAGGATGTCTCTGGGTGGCTGCCGACATGCGTGAATAGCGTCCTTCCGTGCGTGGTTCTGGTTAAAGCTAGTGGGTGCTCGCGGGAGAGGGACATCCTCCCGCGCACAGAAAAGGAGTCCGGATCGTGTTCACGATCCGGACTCCTTCATGATCTGTTACGCGCCGACCTTGAACCGGGCGAAACCGGTGATGGTCAGGCCCGCATCCTTCACCACCTGGGCGATGGTCAGCTTGTTGTCGCGGGCGTACTCCTGCTCGAGCAGGGCGACCTGCTTGAAGTAGGCGCCGAGGCGGCCCTCGATGATCTTCGGGAGCGCGGCCTCCGGCTTGCCCTCGTTGCGCGAGATCTCCTCGACGATGCGACGCTCGTTCTCGACCTCGTCGGCCGGGACGTCCTCGCGGTTGAGGTAGGTCGGGTTCGCGAACGAGATGTGCTGCGCGATGCTGCGAGCGGTCTCCGCGTCGTCACCGGTGTAACCGAGGACGACACCGACCTGCGGCGGCAGGTCCTTGGAGGTCTTGTGCAGGTAGATCGCGAAGTTATCGCCGTTCACGACGGCGATGCGGCGGAGTTCCACCTTCTCGCCGAGGATGGCGGCCTCGTCACCGATGAGCTCGGCGACGGTCTGGCTGCCGGCGGGGGCCGCGAGGGCCTCCTCGACGGTGGTGGCGCCGGCGGCCGCAGCCGCGTCGAGAACCTTCTCGGACAGGGCGATGAACTTGTCGCCCTTCGCCACGAAGTCGGTCTCGCACGCGAGCTCGATCATGGTGGCGGTGCCGTTGCCGTTCTCCTTGGCGGCGACGAGGCCCTCGCTGGTGGAGCGGTCGGCACGCTTCGCGTTGCCCTTCGCACCCTTCAGGCGCAGGATCTCGGTGGCCTTCTCGATGTCGCCACCGGCCTCCTCGAGGGCCTTCTTGGTGTCGACCATGCCGGTGCCGAGCTGCTCACGGAGAGCCTTGATGTCGGCGATGCTGATGTTTGCCATGTTCTGACTGGAACCTTCTTTTTCTCGAAGACTTCTGGTTGACGCGGGTTACTTGGACTCGGCGTCCGCAGGTGCGTCGGTCTCGACGGTCGACTCGGCCTCGGCCTCGGCGGCCTCGGCGGCCACGACGGCGTCAGCCTCGACAGCGTCCGCCTCGCCCTCGGCGACGACCTCGGCGGAGTCGGCCTTCGCGGCCGCCAGGTCCGCGTCAGCGGCCTTGGCGGTCTCGGCGCTCGACTGCACCTCGTCGGACGACTGCTGCAGGAGCTCCTGCTCCCACTCGGCGAGCGGCTCGGCCGGCTCGGCGCCCTCTTCGGGCTTCTGGTGACGCTGGATGAGGCCCTCGGCCGCGGCGTCGGCCACGATGCGGGTCAGCAGGGTGACGGAGCGGATCGCGTCGTCGTTGCCCGGGATCGGGTACTGGACCTCGTCCGGGTCGCAGTTCGTGTCGAGGATGCCGATGACCGGGATGCCCAGCTTCTTGGCCTCGTCGATCGCGAGGTGCTCCTTCTTGGTGTCGACCACCCAGAGCGCGCTCGGCGTCTTGCTGAGGTTGCGGATGCCGCCCAGCGACTTGTGGAGCTTGTCCAGCTCGCGCTTCTTGATCAGCAGCTCCTTCTTGGTGAAGCCGCTGGTGGTGCCCTCGAAGTCGAGCTCCTCGAGCTCCTTCATGCGGGCGAGGCGCTTGGACACGGTCGAGAAGTTGGTCAGCAGACCACCCAGCCAGCGCTGGTTCACGTAGGGCTGGCCCACGCGGGTCGCCTGCTCGGCGATCGCCTGCTGGGCCTGCTTCTTCGTGCCGACGAAGAGGATGGTGCCGCCGTGGGCGACGGTCTCGCGGACGAAGTCGTACGTCTTGTCGATGTACGCGAGCGACTGCTGCAGGTCGATGATGTAGCTGCCCGAGCGCTCGGTGAGGATGAAGCGCTTCATCTTCGGGTTCCACCGACGGGTCTGGTGTCCGAAGTGGACGCCGCTGTCGAGCAGCTGGCGCATGGTGACGACGGCCATTGCCGTTTCTCCTTTGGTTGCGGTTGTCTGCGACGGCCGGCGGCCGCCACTCCTGGTGCCCCGCGCGCATCCGCATCCCACCGCCCGCACGGCGAGGCCGTCGAGTGGAGTGGGAGACCGGTGGATGCGCGCCCCGCCCGGTGAAAGGCGCCTCTTGCGAGGATCTACGGGCACGCGTAGTCACTCCGACGAGCGGAGCGCTTCAGACATCCTATCAGGAAGCGGGGGTCAGGCGGAGTCTCCGCTGGAGCGCACCTGGACGCCCCGGCGCTTGCCGCCCGCCTCGCGGAAGAGGGTCTCGGCGTGCTCCAGCGCCATCCCGTTCGTCTCCGGGATCTTGAAGAAGACGAAGAAGAACGAGAGGGCGGCGAAGATCGCGTACATGCCGTACGTGAACGGCAGCGAGAAGTCGGCCATGGGCGGGAAGGAGACGGTCACCAGGAAGTTGGCGATCCACTGCGCGGCCGCCGCGACGCCGAGCGCCTTTCCGCGGATCTTGGTCGGGAAGATCTCACCGAGGAGCACCCAGACCAGCGGTCCCCACGACGCGCCGAAGCAGATGACGAAGATGTTCGCGGCGATCAGGGCGATCGGGCCCCACGGGTTCGGCAGCGACACCGCGCCGTCGACCTTGACCGCGAAGGCGAAGGAGAGCGCCATGACGCCGAGCGACAGGGCCATCCCGACAGAGCCGGTCAGCAGGATGGGGCGGCGGCCGACGCGGTCGACGAGCACGATGGCGACGATCGTCACGACGACGTTGGTGACCGAGGTGATCACGGTGATGAGCAGCGAATTGCTCTCGGTGAATCCGACCGCCTTCCACAGCGTGGTCGAGTAGTAGAAGATCACGTTGATGCCGACGAACTGCTGGAAGACGGACAGGATGATGCCGATCCAGACGATCGGCTTGAGGCCCAACCGGTTGCCCGCGAGGGTGGCCTTCGCGCCCTCCTTGTCCTCCTGGATGGCGCGCTCGATGTCGCCGATCTGGCGGTCGATGTCCTCTTCGGGGACGAGCGTGGTGAAGATCTCCCGTGCCTCGTCGTGGCGCCCGTTGGCGAGCAGGAAGCGGGGCGACTCGGGCAGTGTCAGGGCGAGGATGCCGTAGACGACCGACGGGATCACGCCGACCAGGAACATCCACCGCCACGCCTCGAGCCCGAACCAGAGCTGCTGGGAGGCGGACCCGGCCACGCCGGCGAGGAGGGCGTCCGAGAGCAGGGCGACGAAGATACCGATCGTGATAGCCAGCTGCTGCAGCGAGGCCAGTCGGCCACGGGACTGCCGCGGCGAGATCTCGGCGATGTAGGCGGGCGCGACGACGGACGCGATGCCGATGCCGAGACCGCCGATGACGCGCCAGAACCCGAGATCCCAGGCGGAGAACGCGAGGCCGGCTCCGATGGAGCTGGCGAGGAACAGCACCGCGCCGAGGAGCATCACCTTGAGGCGCCCCCAGCGGTCGGCGAGGCGACCGGCGATGAAGGCGCCGACGGCGCAGCCCAGCAGGGCGATGGCGACGATGAACCCGGTGACGAAGGCATTCAGCGCGAAGCTCTTCTGGATCGAGTCGACCGCGCCGTTGATGACCGACGAGTCGAAACCGAACAGGAACCCGCCGACCGCCGCTGCGATCGCCAGTCCGGTGACTCTCCGCCGCATCGCCGCCGTGGGCCGTGGTGCGTTCTCGTCGCTCGTGGCGGCTGCGTTCCTGCTCTCTTCAGTCATGTCATCCCTTTTTCGGTTGTGCGGCCCACTGTTCGCGGCTCCCGGTCGGGGGGCGGCGAGGGCGAATCTCACGGTACGCCGCGAACGGGCCGGGGAGAACCGTCGGCCACTGGCGTGTCCACAGACGGGTCCCGCGCGGACTTGTCCACCGGTTCGGGATGCGCCCGAGCGACCGGTGGCCGCACCAGCGAGGGTGGAAGGACGGCTCGACGGAAGGCGGACGGATGCGATTGCACGACGAGACTGGTGGCATGCGGCTCAACCGTGGTGCGCGCGGGCGCCGAAGGCGATCGCGGGCGGCCCCGCCGCGTTGGTGTGTCGTGCTCTGTGCGCTCATCCTGTGCGTGCTGCTCCTTCCGGCCGGAGCCGCCGGTGCGAGTGCGATGAGTGATTCCGTCAGTCCGCCGACGGACCTCCTGGCCGACCGGGCGGGCTCCGCACAGCGGCCGGCGGCGTCCGATCACGGGGCGCAGTGGATATGGCCCGTCGCCGACCCCGCGGTTTCAGCGCCGTATGCGGCACCTCCGACGCGGTACGCCGCGGGCCATCGCGGCATCGACCTGACGGCGACGGCGGGGGCTCCTCTGATCGCGCCGGATGGCGCGACCGTACGCTTCGCCGGGATGGTCGTGGATCGCCCGGTGCTGACTCTCGACCACGGCGGCGGGGTCCTGTCGAGCTTCGAGCCGGCGTCGTCGGACCTCCCGGAGGGTTCGCCGGTCGTCCGAGGCGCGGTCATCGGAGTCGTCGGGTCGGGCGGGCACTGCGGCACGGCGTGCGTCCACGTGGGTGTCCGCGTGAACGGAGAGTACGTGTCGCCGATGCTGTTCTTCGGGCGGGTGCCGCCCGCCATCCTCCTGCCGCTCGGAGGCGGGTGAGCTCCGCCTGGCGGCAGCCCATGGAGCCAGGTCCGGGTGGGTCGGGATGTGCTTGTGGGGCAGGCCTGTCAGCCCGGTCCGGGCGGGTCGGGGATGTGCAGGTGGGGCGGGCCTGTCAGCCCGGTCCGGGTAGGTCGGGGATGTGCAGGTGGGGCAGGCCTGTCAGCCCGGTCCGGGTAGGTCGGGGATGTGCTGGTGGGGCAGGCCTGTCAGCCCGGTCCGGGTAGGTCGGGGATGTGCTGGTGGGGCGGGCCTGTCAGCCCGGTCCGGGTAGGTCGGGGATGTGCTGGTGGGGCGGGCCCGCAAGCCCAGCCGGCCGAACGCGCGGGTGGGTGGAGGGGCCCGGGTCGGCGGAGCGGCCCGGTTCGCGCGCCCGGGCGGGCGGAGGGGCCTGGTTCAGGCGCGCGGGTGGGCGATCCGGTACGCCTCTTTGAGCCGTTCGGTCGAGACGTGGGTGTAGATCTGGGTGGTGCCGAGGCTGGCGTGGCCGAGCAGCTCCTGCACCGCTCGGAGGTCTGCCCCGCCGTCGAGCAGGTGCGTGGCGGCGGTGTGGCGGAGGGCGTGGGGCCCGGACGGCCCTCGCCCCGGCACGTCGGCGAGAAGACCGGCGACCAGCTCGTAGACGGCGCGGCTCCCGAGCCGCGCCCCGCGCGCACCGAGGAACAGCGCGGGCCCTGACCCGGCAACGGCGAGCCGCGGACGCCCGCCCGACAGCCAGGCACGGATGGCCCGCAGTGCCGGCACCCCGAAGGGCACGACGCGTTCCTTCGACCCCTTGCCGATCACGCGGACGGTCAGTCGGCCGAGGTCCACATCGTCGACGTCGAGCCCAGTGAGCTCGGACACGCGGATCCCGGCCGCGTAGAGCAACTCGATCACCGCCACATCACGCAGCGAACCCGGGTCCCCATCCTCTGCCCGTGCGGCGAGCGCCGCGAGGATCTCGTCCATCTGCTCCCGCGTGATGACTCTCGGAAGCGTCTTGTCCGCTTTCGGGGACCGCAACCGCGCGGCCGGGTCCACGACCGCATGTTCGGCGGCGGTCCCAGCCGCTTCCGGATCCAGGGCCGCGCGACCTGGAGCCGACGCTGCCGGGGCCACGACCGCGTGATCCCGAGCCGTCCCCGCGGGCTCGCTGCTTGCTGCGGAGACATCCCCGATCCCGTCGCCTGCCCCGGCAGAACTGTCGGGTGCAACGCGTCCACCGAGCGCCCCACCGGTCGAGCCGGCCTTTCCGGGCGTCTCGGCTTGGCGCGTGACCCATGCGCTGAAGCCGCGGACCGACGCCGCCCGCCGCGCGAGCGTCGACTTCGCGAGGCCCCGCTTGGAACCCTCCCAGAGCCAGTCCCGGTAGAGGTCGAGAGTCAGTGCGTCCGCGGTCGCGACGCCCCGTTCCGCCGCAAAGGCGGCGAGCGCCCCCAGATCTGACCGATAGGCGCGGATCGTCTGCGGCGAGTACCCGCGCTCCACCCGCAGGTGCCGCTCGTACTGCTCGATGGCCGCATCCAGACTCACCTCCCCAGCTTGACCCCGGACCGTCTCCGGGGTGGGCAGCGACGCGCGTTCTGCGAGACGCGACGGACCGGAGCCACTTTGCCTCTCGTCCACGGACGGGCTGTCACGCATGCCTCCGTTCGCTGAGCGACCAACCTCCGCCGCTCTCCCGGGCTCGGCCGGCGAGGTCGAGCCGGCCGAGGATCGCGGCCACAGTCGTGAAGGGCAGCGACGACCGCGCGGCGATCTCGTCTGCGCTGGCGCCCCGCGCGGATGCCAGAGCCGACAGGACGGCGCCCTCCGCATCTCCGCAGTCCGGCGGCACCTCCACGGTGTCGACGGCCGCCGCGCCCGGCTCGCCGCTCGGGCCGGTTCCCAGGGGGTCTGCGAGCTCCGCCATCTCGTCGGCCGACGTGACGCAGATGGCCGCGTACTCCCGGATGAGACGGTGGCACCCGGCCGACGCGGGCGAGAGGATGCTTCCCGGCACAGCGCCCAGCGGTCGCCCGAGCTGGGCGGCGTGACCTGCGGTGTTGAGGGATCCGGACCGTCGCCCCGCCTCGACTACCACCGTCGCACTCGCCGCTGCGGCGATCAACCGATTGCGCATCAGGAACCGCCACCGGGTCGGCGCGTTTCCCGGAGGGAGTTCGGCCGCGAGCACACCCTCCCGGGAGACACGGCGGAGCAGATCGCTGTTGCCCGCCGGATACAGACGGTCGACTCCTCCGGCGAGGAACGCCACGGTCAGCCCGCCGCTCGCCAGCGTGGCGCGATGTGCCGCCGCGTCGATCCCGTATGCACCGCCGGACACGACTGCGAACCCCCGCCCGACCAGTCCGGCCGCCGCCTCCATCGCCACGTGCTCCCCGTAGTCGGTCGAGGCGCGTGCCCCGACGAGAGCGACGGAACGGTCCAGCCGCGCCAAGCGCTCTGGATCGCCGCGGATCCACAGCGCGAGTGGTTCGCCGTCCTCAAGCGCCGCGAAACCCTCCGGCCAGACTTCCGTGTCGGGTGTCAGCAGAACCGCACCCAGCCGCGCCGCCCGTTCAAGGGCTCGGCACGACTCCTCCAGGGAGAGCCGCACCCGCCACCGCGCGAGGCATTCGGCGATCCGACGCACCGCCCGCGCATCGACCTGCGGCCGCTCCGGCGAGAGGCTCTCGAACGCCGACAGCAAACTGCCGGCCGCTCCCCCGCTGCCGTCGGTGTCGAACCGGTGCCCGAACTGCTCGCCTGCACCCTCCAGAGAGAGCGCCAAGTCCTCCCCAGGAGGGAGCGGCACCACGTCGGCGTGACGCGTGAGGCGCAGCACGTGCTCCGCATCATGCTCCTCCACGATCGCTCGAAGCAGGCCGACCGCACCCAGCGCACCCACCAGGCGCCCCGCCTCCAGGTCTCCTGGTTCGATCGCCGTCGTCAACGCGGCTCTGGCGAACCGCTCGGCGCTCAGCTCGGACGACTCCGCTCCCCTGTCGGGCGAACTGGACACCGCTGCAACCAGGCGCGCCACGTCGCCATCGGACAGGCCCGCGAATACGGATCCGGAGCGACGTCCCCCGCAAGGTGGCGACGGCACGCCGGTGCGTGCGCCCCCGACCGGCGGGTCATCCACCGCTCCCGGCGCCTCCGCCCTTCTCTCGTCCGATGCCTTCGCCCCGTCGCACGCCGGCCCGTTCGTCGCGTCCGTATCATCCGGCAGCGCCCCGCTCCCGCTTCGCCCAGCCGTCGCAAGCCGGGAGACCGCGCATGCGCCGCACGCGGCGCTCATGCGCTGATCCCGCGCCGCAGGAACAGCGCACGGCCGACGTGGTCCACATCTGGTGACCCCGCGCCGTCGAGGTCGGCGAGGGTCCACGCGAGGCGCAAGGTCCGGTCGTAGCCGCGCATCGTGATGCCGCCGCGCTCCAACGCCCGGTCGAGTGGCGCGATCGCCGACGCCCCGAGCCGGCGGTCGCCGGATCGCAGCCAGCTGCCGGCCACGTCAGCGTTGCGCACCCAGCCCGTCCCGCGGAGTCGTTCGAGCGCGCTGGCCCTGGCCGACTCGACGCGAGCTCGGAGTTCGCTGCTGGTCAGGCCCGGCGCGTGGACGTCCGAGGCCGCATGGAGGGCGGCCAGGCCCAATCGCCGTACGGTGAGACGGATGTCGACGCGATCCATCAGCGGCCCGGACATCCGGGCGAGGTAGCGTCTTCGGGCCATCGGCGAGCATGTGCACTCCGCATCCGCCGAACCGTAGTGGCCGCACGGACAGGGGTTCGACGCGAGCACCAACTGGAACCGCGCCGGAAACGACGCGGCACCACGTGCACGATGGATGGTGATGCTGCCGTTCTCCAACGGTTGCCGGAGCGCATCGAGCACGGACGGCGGGAACTCGGCCGCTTCGTCGAGAAACAGCACCCCGTGCGTAGCCCGGACGATCGCGCCGGGGGTGATCCGCCCGCTGCCCCCGCCGACCAGCGAGACGGCCGATGCCGTGTGGTGAGGCGCTTCGAACGGCGGTCGCCGCACCAGTTCTGCGCCGACGCCCAAACCGGTGAGCGAACGGATGCACGTCGCTTCCAACGCGTCGGCACCGGCCAGGTCCGGCAACAGGGACGGAAGGCGCCGGGCGAGCATCGTCTTGCCCGCCCCTGGAGGACCGACCATCGCCAGATGATGACCGCCCGCCGCGGCGGCGACCAGCGCCTCGACGGCTTCGCCGTTGCCGGACACCTCGGCCATGTCCGGCTCCGGTGCTGCTCGTTGTTCCGACACCGCCGGGAGAACCGGTTCCTCATCCACCGGATCGAGCTCGGCGCCGTGCACGATCGCCGCGGCGCGCAATCCCGTCACCCCCACCACCTCGATGCCCTCGACGAGACATGCCTCATCGAGGTTGCCCGCGGGAACGAGGACCCGCTCGAACCCTGCTTCGCGCGCCGCGAGGACGGCCGGGAGCACGCCCGCCACCGGACGCAGCCGCCCGTCAAGTCCCAGTTCACCGAGGTGGACCGCTCGCCCCGCCGAGGCCGGCGGTACGACGCCCGCCGCAGACAGCGAGGCGATCGCGATGGCGAGATCGAAGCCGGACCCCTGCTTCGGGAGCGCGGCCGGCGACAGATTGACCGTCAGCTTCTTCTGCGACAGGGAGCAACCGGCATTCACCGCGGCCGCTCCGACCCGCTTCCGCGACTCCCCCAGCGCCGTGTCGGGCAGCCCGATGAGGATGAATGCCGGCAGACCTGCCGAGATGTCGGCCTCCACTTCGACCACGTGGCCGCGCAACCCGTCGAGAGCGATGGCGAACGTGCGTGCGAGCACCATCAGGCGATCCCGGTCAGGTGCTCGACGACCGGCCGGTCGCTCCACGCATCGGTCACGGCGACCGCATCGATGCGGACCGCGACAGCCCCGGGCTCCCGTTCGCGACACCACGCGGCTGCCAGTCGCCGCAGGCGGGCCGCCTTACGCGACGTGATCGCCTCGAACGGATGCCCGAACGTCAGCGACGACCGCGTCTTCACCTCCGCGAACACCATCGTCGTGCCGCGCCGCAGCACCAGATCGAGCTCACCCGACGGGCACCGCCAGTTGCGGTCGATGAGGGTGTACCCGTTCTCCTGCAGCCACTCCGCAGCGACCTGCTCGCCGCGACGGCCCAATTCGTCTTTCTCAGCCATGTCAACCTCCGCATCCAGCCTCGGCTGGTGGGCCGGTCGGCGGAGCGGGAGGGACAGATCTGTGGAAAGACCGCGAGGAGCAGGGGCTGTGAACAGGTGGAGCGTGAACGCTCAGTCGCTCACGAGAGCACGGCGATCACTCGTCGAGCGCGAGCTCCTTGGGCAGCTCGAACTCCTTGGAGGAGAGCTCCTCGATGTTGACGTCCTTGAAGGTCAGGACGCGCACGGACTTCACGAAGCGGTCGGCCCGGTACACGTCCCATACCCAGACGTCGTTCATGGTCAGCTCGAAGTAGAAGTCGTGCTCCGTATCGCGGCGCACGAACTCCACCTCGTTCGCCAGATAGAAACGTCGTTCCGTCTCGATCACATACTTGAACTGCGAGACGACGTCCCGGTACTCGCGATACAAAGCCAACTCGACCTCGCGGTCGTAGTCGTCGAACTCGTCTTCATCCATCGTCCGTCAAGTCTATGCCGCTCGGACGACTCGCGCGTCGGTCGCGGTCACGCTGTGGACGAACCGACGGATCAACCGGGCCGGATCACTCGGGGATGTCGATCAGCGCCGGCTGCTTCAGCCACGTCATCCGGTGCAGCGCGCTCGGGCCCAGCTCTGCGATGGCGGCGAAGTGCTCCGGGGTCGAGTACCCCTTGTTGCTCGCCCACCCGTAGCCCGGATACTCGGTGTCGTGCGCGATCATCATGCGGTCACGATGCACCTTGGCGATGACGGACGCGGCGGCGACGGAGGCGCAGTCCCGGTCGGCCTTGATGCGCGTGACGACCCTCGCCGGCCGCATCAGAGCCGGGTTCAGATAGTCGTAGTTGCCGTCGAGGATGAGCGTGCTGTCGTGCACGACGGCGCCCTGCTCCTCCAGCTGGGCGAGGGCGCGCGCTCCCGCCAAACCCAGGCAGCGCATGATCCCGAGCGAGTCGACCTCGGCGGCAGTCGCCAGACCGACGGCGTGGTGCATGGCCCACTTGCGGCACAGCGGGTCGAGCGATTCCCGGACAGGCTCGGGCAGGAGCTTGGAGTCGCGCAGCCCCGGCGGGATGCGCTTCACGGCCGTGTCGATGACGACCATCCCGACCGCGACGGGGCCTGCGAGCGCTCCGCGGCCGACCTCGTCGACGGCGACGATGGAGGTCACGCCCTCTCGATAGAGGGCCTTCTCGAACCGCAGGGACGGCGACACCGGGGTCATCATGCGTTCCTCGTCCTCCGCCCTCTCGATCTGCGGGAAGCCTCGCGTTCCATTGTCACTCATCGGCGGGTGCCGTTCGTACACGACGCGGTCAGCCGCTCCGGAAACGACAGAGCCCCCGGATCCATACAGGATTCGGGGGCTCTCGACGCTTGGGCGCGCGGAGATCAGTTCTCGCGCTTCTCCTTGATCTTCGCCTTCTTGCCGCGGAGCTCGCGCAGGTAGTAGAGCTTCGCGCGACGGACGTCACCGCGGGTGACGACCTCGATCTTGTCGATGACCGGGGAGTGGACCGGGAAGGTGCGCTCGACACCCACCTGGAAGCTGATCTTGCGGACCGTGAAGGTCTCGCGGACGCCCTCGCCGGAGCGGCCGATGACGACGCCCTGGAAGACCTGGACGCGAGAGCGGTTGCCCTCGATGATGTTCACGTGCACCTTGACGGTGTCGCCGGCGCGGAACTCGGGGATGTCCTGCTTGAGGGACGCGGCGTCGAGCTGGTCGAGGATGTGCATGGGTGTTCGCTCTCTGTACCCGCCACAGGTCGGGAACGGACTCGGGGCCGGCTCCGATCAGGAGTGTCGGCCGTCTGGGTTCGGTAAGTGGGTGTCCGCGAGAAGTGCTGGCTCCCCCGTGGCAGAGCGTGGCCGCGGCACAACGATCAATTCTGCCATGCGCGGCACCTGTTTGCCAAAGCGCACGGAATCGGATGCCGAAACAGCACACCCGACGCGCGGGTCGTCACTCGCGGTCGCGGCGCTCCTCGATGACGATGTACTCGCCTCCGTCGACCGACTCACCGGGTGGCGGCGGGACCTCGCGGGGCTGGGCGGCACGCTGGTAGGCCTCGAACGTCATGGCGACACGAGCGCGCGTCTCGGTCAGGAGCTCCCATAGCACCACCCAGAAGATGGCGATGAACAGCAGGATGCCCAGCACGGCCAGCCAGCCGGTCAAACCGGCCGGGAAGAACCCGAACGCGATGATCGCCAGATGCCAGGCGCCGAACAGGCCGACGTCGTACCAGGAGACCGCGCGACTCTCGCGTACGCTGCGCCGGGCCATCACGATGCCGCCCACGACCAGCATGGCGACGAACAGGATGGGGCAGAGCAGCAGGAGGCCGAGGAACGACCAGCCGCTCCCCTGGCTGAAGGCGGCCCAGCCGACCAGCAGCCACGCCGGCAGCACCACGGCGGACGGGAAGAGCCACCAGTAGAACGCCTTGCGGATGATCACGCGCCCAGCGTAGCCGGGGTCGGCTGTGCTGCGGCTGCGCGTTTGCCGGACGCCCACCTGCGAGACTGGTGGGGTACGACACCGAGAGGAGCCACCGTGATCGAGCTGAGGACGCCCGCCGAGATCAAGCAGATGCGGCCGGCCGGCCGCTTCGTCGCCGATGTGCTCGCGCAGACGGCTGCGGCTGCCCACGTCGGCGTGAATCTGCTGGAGCTGGATGCGCTCGCGCACGACCTCATCCGTCGCCGCGGCGCCGAGTCCTGCTACATCGACTACCACCCGTCGTTCGGGGCGAGCCCGTTCGGCAAGGTGATCTGCACCTCCGTCAACGATGCCGTGCTGCACGGCCTCCCGCACGACTACCGGCTGCAGGACGGCGACCTGCTGACCCTGGACTTCGCCGCGAGCGTGGACGGCTGGGTCGCCGACTCGGCCGTGAGCCTGGTCGTCGGCACGCCGCGGGACGAGGACCTCCGTCTGATCGACACCACCCGCCGCGCGCTCACGGCGGGCATCGAAGCGGCACAGCCCGGCGGCAGGATCGGCGACATCTCCGCCGCCATCGCCGCCGTCGCTCACGCGGAGGGCTACTCGATCAACACGCAGTTCGGCGGCCACGGCGTCGGCCGGACGATGCACGGCGACCCGCACATCTCGAACGACGGACGCGCCGGCCGCGGCTATCCCCTGCGCCCGGGCCTCGTCGTCGCGATCGAGCCGTGGTTCCTGGAGACGACCGACGAGATCTACACCGACCGAGACGGCTGGACGCTCCGCAGCGCCGACGGCTCCCGCGGCGCGCACTCCGAGCACACCGTCGCCATCACCGACGACGGCCCCCTCGTCCTCACCGCCCCCTGACCCCACCGTCGAGCACACGAAGACTGCACGCGAATCACGTTGCGAGCGTGCAGTTTGTGCGTACTCGACGGGGGGGGTGGAAGGGGTTACGGGAGGAGATCCGGGCGGACGGCGCGCGTGCGCTCGAGCTGCTGCTCGCGACGCCACGCGTCGACGGCCCCGTGGTTGCCGGAGAGCAGCACGGGAGGCACCTCCCGGCCACGCCAGACGGCGGGCTTGGTGTAGCTGGGGTACTCGAGCAGGCCGTCCTCGTGCGACTCCTCGACGAGGCTCTCGGGGTTGCCGACGACGCCCGGGATGAGCCGGCCGACCGCCTCGATCATCGCCATCGTCGCGACCTCGCCGCCGTTGAGCACGTAGTCGCCGATGCTCATCAGCCGCACCCGCGCACGAGCCGCCGTGTCGTCGAAGACGCGCTGGTCGATCCCCTCGTAGCGTCCGCAACCGAACACGATGTGCTGCTCCTGGGCCAGCTCGCGCGCGATCGATTGGGTGAAGACCTCGCCTGCGGGCGACGGGAAGATCACGACGGGATCGGATGCGCCGTCCAGGATGCCGTCAAGCGCCTCGCCCCACGGCTCCGGCTTCATGACCATCCCGGCTCCCCCGCCGTACGGGGTGTCGTCGACCGTCCGGTGGCGGTCGTGCGTGTAGTCGCGCAGGTCGTGGACGCCGAGCTCGATGAGGCCGGACTGCCGGGCCTTGCCGAGCAGGGAGATGTCGAGCACATCGAAGAAGGTCGGGAAGATCGTGACGATGTCGATGCGCATGGGGAAAGTCTAGAAGGGCGCCGGCGCTAGGCCGGGACGACCGCCAGCTCGCGGTCGCGCGGGACGAGCGGGGTCGCCACCGCGGGACACAGCGCGACGGCCGCGAACGCGATGGGATACCCGACCCAGCCGATCAGCGCCCCGACGGCCGGCCCGACGACCGATGCGGCGAGGAACTGGCCGGTGTTCTGCGCTCCGAGGGCACGCCCCGACCAGAAGGGGCCGGCGATCTCGGCGACCGACGTGTAGGCCAGGCCGTTGTCGGCGACCGTGACGATCGCCGCGACGATGAGGATGACGGCGGCCGCGACGGACCCGAGGGCGGACGCCGCCGCCATCAGCAGCATGACCGCGACGGCGCACACGCTGACCCACCGCAGCGGCCGCAGGTGGCTGCCGACCCGGTCGCTCAGCACGCCGACGCCGATGCGGCCGATGGCGCCGGCGAACTGGCTCACCCCGATGACGATGCCCGCCGCCAGCGACGAGAAGTGCAGCTGCGACACGAGCCAGACCAGCCCGAAGGTGGAGACGGTGAACTGCGGGACGACGAGCAGCATGGAGACCGCGTGGATGCGCCACAGCAGCGACGTCTCGCGGTACGGCCGCCACACGGCCTGAGGATGCGCGTCCTCCCCCTCGGCGGCCTTCCGCGGCGGTCGCGGCGGGTCGACGATCCCGATCGCGCAGAGCACCGCGGACGCGCCGCAGAGGACGGCCGGCACGATCAGCGCGGCGGTGATCCCGCCGTTGGCCGCGAGCAGCGGCACGCTGACCGCGGCGATCGCCACGCCGAGCGGCTGGCACATCTGGCGGATGCCCATCGCCAGCCCGCGCCGCTCTTTCGGGAACCAGCCGATGACCACGCGCCCGCTCGCCGCGTTCGGGCTGGCGGACGCCATCCCTCCGACCAGGAACAGCGCGCCGAGCGCGACGTACGAGTCGACGAACATCGCGGCGACGGCCGCCAGTGCGGTGAGGGCGAGCCCCGACGCGATGACCCAGCGCTCGCCGATCCGGTCGCTCAGCGCTCCCCACGCGATCAGGGTGAGCACGAGGCCCAGAGTGGGAGCGGACGCGAGCAGACCCGCCTGCGCCAGGCTCAGCCCGCGCTCGGTGTGCAGCAGCGGGATGAGGAACGCCGGCGTGGAGACGAAGACGGTCGAGCTCGCCTGGGCGAGGACGCCGAAGGCCAGCATGAGCCACGGACGGGGACGGCGCACGGTTCGGGCGAACATGGGTATACCCTAGCGGTATACCAAGTCGGTATACCAAAGGAGCCCCCATGTCCGAGCAACTGCCCGTCGCCGAGGCCTCCCGCGTGTACGACCGTCTCCGCGCCGAGATCCTCGACCTCGACCGCGTGCCCGGCTCGCGCCTCACCGAGCGCGGACTCGAGGGGGAACTCGGCGCCTCTCGCACTCCCCTGCGGTCGGCGCTCATGCGGCTGGAGTCCGAAGGACTGGTGGGCCGGGACGGGCGCGGCTGGCAGGTCACGCCGATCGACCTCGGCGAGATCGCCCGCCTGAGCGAGTTCCGGGATGCGGTCGAGACCGCCGCCGTCCGGCTCAGCTGCGCGCGCGCAACGGACGCCGCGATCGCCACCCTGCGCGACCACCTGGACGGGTGGGCGGAGGACCACTCCCCGGACGGCGCCGTGCGGACCGGCACCGAGTTCCACGTCCGGCTCGCCGCCCTCTCGGGCAACCCGTTCTTCGCGGATGCGGTCGCCGACGCCATGACCCGCCTCGCCCGCGCGCGGTGGCTGGTCGCCCGCGATGAGGACGCCGCGAGCGAGCACCGGGAGATCCTCGCCCTGGTCGCTGCGCGTCAGGCGGACGAGGCTGCTGCGCGCATCCATGAACACGTCGTCGGCACCCATGACCGCCTGGTGGCCGCTTTGGGCGCCGATGCGCGCTCGCTGCGCGGACGCGGACTCGCGATCGTCTCCTGACCGTCAGCCGACGAGGTCGGTGACCGGCACGAGCCGGACGAGTGCATCAGCTCCCGCATAGATCTGCGGATCGCCGCTCACCAGGGCATCGCCGTGCAATCGGGTCAGCGCGACATACTCCGCGGCCTCCGTCTGCGCCCAGCCCAGCTCGTCCGCGACCAGCCAGGCGTTGCGCCGCAGCACGCGGTCACCGAGCAAGCGCACAGGAAGCCGGTCGACGGCCGCGAGCAGGGTTCGGGCTTCCGCCGGTTCACGCCGCCCTGAGCGCACGTCCGCGTGCAGGAGCGACAAGGTCTGCGACCGCAGCAGAGTCGGAGCCAGCAGCGCCTCCGATCCACTCCACCCGGATTCGGCCAGCCGGACGGCTGCGGGAGCGTCGATCACGTACGCGGTCATGCCGCATTCTGTCCACGACCCGGTGCCAAAAGGAAGAGGGCGACCCGTTCGGGTCGCCCTCTTCGGGTCGTGGATCAGTCGTCGGACGCAGGCGCGGCGGGTTCGCCTTCCGAGTCCGCCTCCGACTCGGCGTCGCCCTCCGGCTCCGTCTCCGGCTCGTCGTCCGGCAGTTCCTCGAAGAGCCCGGCGGGCGGAGTCAACGTGACGGTCCCGGCGGCGATATCGACCTCCGGGACGATCGCCTTCACGAACGGCACGAGCACTTCGCCGCCGGCCGTCGCGATCGCCAGCAGGTCCTGCGCGGGCAGATGGTCGACGCGAGCCACGCGTCCGACCGTCACGCCGTCGCGCACCGCGTCGAGGCCGACCAGCTGGTGGTCGTACCAGGCGTCTTCCTCGTCGGGAAGCTGCGTGGCGTCCTGGCTGACCCACAGGATCGCCTTGATCAGCGTCTCGGCCTCCGTGCGGTCGTCGACGCCGGCGAAGAACCCGACCGGGTGGCCGTTGTACCAGCGGAGTTCGCGTAGTTCGAGCGTCTTGCCGTGCCACTTGGACGCGGTGGGCACCTGCAGGGTGAACACCGCCCCCGGGACGAACCGCTTCTCCGGTTCGTCCGTGTAGAGCTCCAGCTTGATGGCGCCCTTGAGGCCGTGCGCCTTCGTGAGGCGTCCGACGCGCAGCTCGGTCTGACCGGGCCGGGGGGCGACCTCCTTGCGAGGCAGTTTGTGGTCCGCCACCTCAGTCGTCGACGACGTCGACACGGACGCGCCGGCCATCGGCCAGCGCGGCAACGAGCGTGCGGAGAGCCTTCGCCGTGCGGCCGGACCGGCCGATCACCCGGCCGAGGTCCTCGGGGTTCACACGAACCTCGAGGACCTCGCCACGCGGAGAGCTCTTGGCCACGACGTGGACGTCGTCAGGGTGATCGACGATCCCCTTGACCAGGTGCGTGAGCGCGGGTGCGAGCAAGACGTCAGGCCTTCTCGTCGGACGCGTCGTCAGCGATGGCCTCGGCCTCGGCGACGACGTTGGCCTCGTCGGCCTCCTCGCGCTCGACCTCGGCCTCGACGACGGCCTCCGCCTCGGCGGCGACCTCGGCCGGCTTCTCAGCCTTGGGCTTGAGGACCGGCTTCTTCTTCTCGTCGGCGACGAACTCGGCCCTGCCCTCGGCGACCTTGACGGTGCTCACGGCGTTCTTGTCGCCCTTGAAGCGACCCCAGTCGCCGGTGAGCTTGAGCAGCGCGGTGACCTGCTCGGTCGGCTGGGCGCCGACGCCGAGCCAGTACTGCGCACGCTCGGAGTCGACCTCGATGCGCGAGGGCTCCTCGGTCGGGTGGTACAGACCGATCTCCTCGATCACGCGACCATCGCGCTTGGTGCGCGAGTCGGCGACGACGATGCGGTAGTACGGAGCGCGGATCTTGCCCAGGCGCTTCAGACGGATTTTGACAGCCACGATTCTCCTGTGTGAGTGGATGAGTTGTATCGAACTGACTGCCGTGGGCGTGGGGGCACACGCGGCAGGAGGTCTATGTTCGTCCGCCGCACCGGATAGAGGGTCGGGTACGTCGAACTCAACTAGCTATTCTGTCAGATACTGCGCTGCTTTGAACAATCGGACGGATGGAACGACCGCATGCAGATCGATTTCTCGGAGTCCGAGCGCTCCACCGTCGGCATCGAGTGGGAGATCGCCCTCGTCGACGGCTCGACGGGCGACCTGGTCCAGATCGCCGACGATGTGCTGCGCGAGCTGGGCACGCCCGACGGCCGGGAGCATCCCCAGATCACCCATGAGCTGCTGATGAACACGGTGGAGCTGGTCAGCCGGGTCCACCGCACGGTGCCTGCGGCGATCACCGACCTGCAGGAGCTCGTCGGCCTGGTCCGGGGCGTCACCGACCCGCTCGGCGTCGAGCTGATGTGCGCGGGGACGCATCCCTTCGCCCAGTGGTTCGACCAGAAGGTGACGCCGAACGAACGGTACGACCGGCTGCTCGACCGCACCCAGTGGTGGGGGCGGCAGATGATGATCTGGGGTGTGCACGTGCACGTCGGCATCGACTCGGTCGACAAGGCTCTGCCGATCGTCAACGGCCTGCTGACCTATTACCCGCATCTGCAGGCGCTCAGCGCGTCCAGCCCGTTCTGGGCGGGCGCCCGCACCGGCTACGCCTCCAACCGCGCGCTCATGTTCCAGCAGCTGCCCACCGCCGGGCTGCCCTGGCAGTTCGGCACCTGGGCCAACTACGAGGCCTACGTCCAGGACCTGGTCACGACGGGCGTCGTGGAGGACCACTCCGAGGTGCGCTGGGACATCCGCCCCTCGCCGAAGTGGGGAACGGTCGAGATGCGCGCCTGCGACGGGCTGTCCACGGCCGACGAGGTCGGAGCCGTCTCCGCGCTCATCCACTGTCTGACCGACCGGATGTCGGGACAGCTGGACGCGGGCGTCGAGCCGGTCACGCTGCAGCCCTGGTTCGTCCGCGAGAACAAGTGGCGGGCCGCCCGGTACGGCCTCGACGCCGAGATCATCCAGGCGCCGGACGGCAGCGAGCGGCTCGTCTCCGACGACCTCCGCGACCTGGTGGACGACCTCCAGCCGGAGGCCGAGCGACTGGGATGCGTCGACGAGCTGGCGACGGTCCTCACCATCCTCGACACGGGCGCCAGCTACCAGCGCCAGCTCGCCGTCGCGGAGCAGAACGGCGGCAGCCTGCAGGCCGTGGTCAGCTCGCTGACGCACGAGCTGCGCAACGGCCTCGCCCGCTGATCGATCAGCGAACGGGCCCCGAGCCGATCCACCGATCCGGCAAAGCCCATCCATAGCCTCCGGGCGTACCGTGTTTGTCATGCTCGCCCGACGCCCCCTCGCGGCAGCGGCCACCGCGATGACGGCCGCCCTGCTGGCGCTCACCGCCCTCTCGGGCTGCGCGTCGGCCAACGCGGCCTCGAACGCCGCTCTGGGGAAGCAGTCCGCCGCCACATCGTCCGCAGCCACGGCGGAGCACGTCGCGGTGATCGGCGACTCGATCGAGTCCGGCCTCGGGCTCGATCCCTCCGAGGCATGGCCGGCCCTGGTGGCCTCCGACCACGGCTGGCGGCTCGACAACCTCAGCGTGCCCGGTGCCGGCTTCGTGGCCCAGGGGGCCGACGGTCACGACTTCTCCGCCCAGGTGGATGCGGCGATCGCCGCCCAGCCGGACCTCGTCCTCATCGGCGCGTCCGACAACGACCTCGGCACGGACCCCGACCAGCTGAGCACGGCCATCCGCTCGACGGTCGACCGTCTCGCGGCAGCCCTGCCGGATGCGCGGATCGCCGGGTTCAACGCCCTCAGCGGTCAGGCGAGCGACGAGGAGCTCGCCGGCGGCGACGCGGCGCTGCGACAGGCGGTCCTCGACGCCGGTGGCACGTGGCTCGATCTCGGGCAGCCCTATCGCGGCAAGGCCGGACTGGTGCAGGACGACGACGAGCATCCCACCCTTCCCGGCCAGCAGGCGATCGCGGCAGTGGTCGCCGCGAAACTGAGCCTGTGAGAGCCTTCCAAGCCCGCCTGTTTATCCTGTAACGCGTGACGGCCCGACGTTCTCTCCTCACCCTCCTTGCCGCCGCCCTCGTGGCCGCATCGCTGGTCGGCTGCATGGCACCGGCGCAGCCCGCCTCTCGAACGGAGAGTCCGACAGCCTCCCCCACGTCCACTCCGGCGCAGGTCACGGCCGTGGCCATCGGCGACTCGATCGCGATCGGCAACGGCGTGCCGGCCGAGGACGCCTGGCCGCTCCTGGTGGCCGATCGTCTGGGATGGACGCTCACCGACTTCGGAGAGAGCGCCGCCGGTTTCACCGTCAAAGGGCTCAACACGCACACGTTCGACGACCAGGTCAGCGCGACGATCCGGCTGCGTCCGGACGTGGTGATCGTCGCCGCGACCCGCAACGACCTGTTCGCCTCGACCGCCTCCCTGCGCACGGCCGCGACCGCCGCACTGGAGCGCCTGCGCAGCGCCCTCCCCGAGGCGCGCATCATCGGTGTCGGCGCCATCTGGGGATCGGACGCGGCCCCTGCTCAAATCGCGCTGATCTCCTCCACCGTGAAGGCCGCCGTTCTCGGGGTCGGCGGGTCGTGGATCGAAGTGGGCCAGCCGTTCGCCGGACGCCCCGACCTCGTGCTGGCGGACCATGTCCACCCCACCGTGGAGGGTCAGCGGCTGCTGGCGTCGACCATCTCGGCGGCCATCTCTCGCCGCCTCGTGATCGGGTGACCCGGCCTCGAGTACCACCGGCCCGACACGCCGAGAAGTGAGACACAGCGTTCTCGCAGGTTGGACCGTTTAGCCTCGCACCCGTGCGCACCCTCACCCGACGCCGCTCGCGCCCGCTGAGCACCCGGCTCCCCCTGCTCGCGCCCGCGGCTCTGACGGTGGCACTTCTCGCCCTCGCCGGCTGCGCATCCGCGCCGGCCGCACACCCCGTCGCCGCTCAGGCGACCGCCGTCGCCGCCCCGGACGCCGGCAGCGCCGGACGGGATGCCTCCGGCATCGTCGACGCCGTCGCGATCGGCGACTCGATCGCCTTCGGCAAGGGCGTGACGGCCGATCAGGCGTGGCCCGCTCTCGTCTCGGAGGCGCACGGCTGGCAGCTGACGGACCTCGCGGTGTCCGGCTCCGGCTTCGTCAAGCCGGGCTGGAACGGCACGACCTACCGCCAGCAGGTGGATGCGGCGCTCCGCCTCCACCCGCAGGTGATCCTCCTCGCCGCCACCCGCAACGACCGCGAGCAGGACCCCGCTGCCGTAACCGCAAACGCCGACCGGATGCTGCGAGAGCTGCGCGAGCGCTTCCCGGACGCCACGATCGTCGGCATCACCGGCATCTGGGGCTCCGACCAGCCGCCCGCGACCATGACCCGCGTCGACGACATCGTCGGGGACGCGGTGCGCGGCGTCGACGGCACCTGGCTCGACATCGGCTTCCCGCTCGTCGGGCACCCGGAGCTGCTCCAGGCGGACGGCATCCACCCGAACGCGGCCGGTCAGAAGGTCGTGGCGCAGACCATCGAGTCGAAGCTCCAGCCGCTCAACCTGGCGCTGTAGCGCGCAGTGAGCCCCGGGTCAGCGACCCAGGAACTTCTGCAGAGCGGCCAGCTCCTCCTCGGACGGCCCGCCCGCGGGCGCCCCCTGAGGTGCTGCAGCGCCACCACCGAGCCCGAACCCGCTCCCGCTCGGCGCACCGGCCGTCTTGACGCCGGTGGCCAGCGCGGCGTTCTCCGCCGCGCGCTTGGCCGGGTTGCCCGACCGGGAGCCCTTCTTCTTGTTCTTCTGCTGCTTGCGGCCGGCGTACGAGGCACCGGGGATGGGGCCCATGCCGGGGACGTTCGGAACGCCGCCCTTCGCGACGGTCTTCATCATCTTGGCGGCCTGCTCGAAGCGGCTGACCAGCTGGTTGACCTCGGTGACCGTCGTGCCCGAGCCCTTCGCGATGCGCAGGCGGCGGGATCCGTTGAGCAGCTTCGGGTTCGTGCGCTCGGCCGTCGTCATCGACTGGATGATGGCCTCCGTCCGGACGATCTCGCGCTCGTCGAACTGGTCGAGCTGCTGCTTCATCTGGCCGGCGCCGGGCAGCATCCCCATCATCTTCTTGATCGACCCCATGTTGCGCAGCTGCTGCATCTGCTTGAGGAAGTCGTCGAGGGTGAAGCTGTCGGTCGCGAACTTCTCGGCGACCTTGCGCGCCTCCTCCTCGTCGAAGGCCTGCTGGGCCTGCTCGATGAGGGTGAGGATGTCGCCGAGGTCGAGGATGCGCGACGCCATGCGGTCCGGGTGGAACGGCTCGAAGTCGTCGAGGTTCTCACCGGTCGAGGCGAAGATGATCGGACGGCCAGTGACTGAGGCGACCGAGAGTGCGGCACCGCCTCGGGCGTCGCCGTCGAGCTTGGAGAGCACGACGCCGGTGAAGTCGACGCCGTCCTGGAACGCCTTCGCGGTCGCGACGGCATCCTGACCGATCATCGCGTCGATGACGAACAGCACCTCGTCGGGGTCGGTCGCCTTGCGGATGTCGGCCGCCTGCTTCATCAGCTCGGCGTCGACGCCGAGACGGCCGGCGGTGTCGATGACCACCGTGTCGTACTGCTTGGTCTCCGCGAACTTCAGGGCGTCCTTGGCGACCTTGACCGGGTTGCCGACGCCGTTGCCGGGCTCTGGCGCGAACACCGGGACACCCGCCTGCTCGCCGACGATCTGGAGCTGGGTCACGGCGTTCGGGCGCTGGAGGTCGGCGGCGACCAGGAGCGGCGTGTGCCCGTCCTTCACCAGCCACTTGCCGAGCTTGCCCGCGAGCGTCGTCTTACCGGCACCCTGGAGGCCGGCGAGCATGATGACCGTCGGGGGCCGCTTCGCGAACTGCAGCCTGCGCTGCTGGCCGCCCAGGATGGCGACGAGCTCCTCGTTGACGATCTGCACGACCTGCTGGGCCGGGTTGAGAGCCTTGTTGACCTCGTCGCTCAACGCGCGCTCGCGCACCTTCGCGGTGAAGTCCTTGACCACCGGGAGCGCCACGTCGGCGTCGAGCAGGGCGCGACGGATCTCGCGCACGGTGCCGTCGACGTCCGCCGGCGACAGCTTGCCCTTGGTGCGCAGGTTCTTGAAGGTGTCCGCAAGACGGTCGGACAGCGTGCCGAAAGTAGCCATGATCCGTATATCTTATCGGTCGACGTCGGCTAAGCGCCGTGAGGGTCAGTCAGTCGCCCGACGTCTCCACCGAGACCACGTCGCCCCGCACGTCGAAGGCGACGGTGAGCAGCGCATCCGACTCGTCCGGGGCGATGGAGTAGTCGAACGTCGCGAACACCTCGTCCTCGTCTGAGTGGTCGGCCTGGATGATCACACTCATCAGCTGCAGGGAGCGCAGCACGTCGATGGCGATGTCACCCGAGTTGTAGACCAGCAGGTCGACCAGGCTGTCTCCCAGCTTGTCGACGTGCTCGTCGATGTAGCTGGAGGTCGCGGACTGCCGCGAGCTCAGCTCGGCGACCAGCGCATCCCTGGCCCGCGCGTCGAAGCCCTCGAGCGCCTGGATGAGCGCAGCAGCAGAGTCAAGGGCGAACTCGGGGACGCCGCTCTCGTCGTCGGCCAGGAGCTCGACGTCGACGGTCTGGTCGCCCAGCTCGACGGTGTCGTCCCAGGCGAGTCCACCGCTCGCCGTCTCGTCGATGAGGCCGAAGAAATCGTGCTCGATCGCCATGACGCGCCCCTTATCCGACCAGTTGCTGTGCGAAGACGTGCGGTGTGAAGCCGGTCAGGTCGTTGATCCCCTCGCCCTGCCCCACGAGCTTGATCGGGATGCCGGTGCGCTCCTGCACGGCGAGTACGAACCCGCCCTTCGCGGAGCCGTCGAGCTTCGTGAGCACCAGCCCGGTCACGCCGGCGTGCTCGAGGAACGCCTCCGCCTGCGCCAGTCCGTTCTGTCCGGTCGTCGCGTCGAGGACGAGGAGCACCTCGGCGATGGGCGCCTGCTTCTCGACCACCCGCTTGATCTTGGAGAGCTCGTCCATGAGGCCGCCCTTGGTCTGGAGGCGCCCCGCGGTGTCGATGATGACGATCTCCGTGCCGTCGCGCTTGGCCTTCTCGACGGTCTGGAAGGCGACGGAGGCCGGATCCTGCCCCTGCTGCTGCGGCCGGACGATCTCGGCACCGGCGCGCTCGGCCCAGGTCGCCAGCTGCTCGACGGCGGCGGCGCGGAAGGTGTCGGCCGCGCCGACGACAACCGAGCGGTCGTAGGTGCGCAGGAACTTCGCGAACTTGCCGATGGTGGTCGTCTTGCCGACGCCGTTGACGCCGACGACCAGCACGATCGCCGGGCGGTCGCTCAGCTTCAGCGTGGTGTCGAGCTTCGAGAGCCGCTCCTCCATCGTCTCGCGCAGCATCCGCTGCAGGTCGGCCGGATCGGTCGTGTGATACCGCTCCACCTTCGCGCGCAGGTCGTCGATGACCGCCTCTGTCACGTCCGGACCGAAGTCGGCCGTGATGAGCGCCGTCTCGAGGTCGTCCCAGGTGTCGTCGTCGATGGTCTTCTTAGCGAACAGCCCGCGGAGGGCGCCCGACAGAGACCAGGGGGTGCGGTCAGCCATGACACTCAGACTAGCCGCGGTTGTACGGTGTGCTCATGTACGCGCTCGTGGGGGTCTCGGCGGAGCTGGCCGAGCAGCTGGTGGCGATCGAGACCGGCGGAGAGGATGCGGTGCATCAGGCGCGGACGCGCGTGCGGCGGCTGCGCAGCATCCTGAGCGTGTATCGTTCGGCGTTCGACCGGGAGCAGCAGCGGGCGATGCGTGCGCGCCTGAAGCGGCTCGGAGAGCGGCTCGGCCGGGTGCGCGACGCCGAGGTGCGGGCGCGCGACCTGGACGGACTGCTGGGCGCCGAGTCGACGCCCGAGCTCGTGGACGCGGTGGAGGCGCTGGCAGCGGAGGCCCGCGCCGAGCACGATCGGGCGCTGGAGGGGCTGCTGGAGCACCTGCACGGTCGGGCCCACCGGACCCTCCTGGCCGACCTGCAGGCGTTCGCCGCCGATCCTCCGCTGGCGAAGCCGGGACGGAAGCACCCGCTGCGGGTGGTCAGGAAGGGGCTCGCGAAGGCCGCGCGGCGCGTGAGGAAGCGCTCCGGCCAGACGCTGGAGCAGCGGCACGAGACGCGGAAGGCGGCACGGCGGCTGCGCTACGCGGCCGAGGCCGTCGTCGACGACCTCGGCCGGGAGGCGGTGCGGATCGCCGCGGCGGCGGAGGCGGTCCAGGACGCGCTCGGCGACCATCGCGATCTGGTGCTCCTGGCACGCCACCTGCGCGACAAGGCCGACGAGCAGCAGCTCAGTGCGTCGGCCGTCGCCGGGATCGCGCTCCTCGCCGCCGAGTGCGACCTGAGGGCGGAGGAGCTCCTGGCCGGGCTCGACGACAAGCTCGCCGCGATCGAGCCCTGAGCGCGCGCCTGCTCGCTCCCTAGCTCGCCTTCTCCTGCGCCACGCGCTGGCCGACCACCGCCGAGACGCCGTCCTGGCGCATCGAGACGCCGTACAGGGCGTCCGCGATCTCCATGGTGCGCTTCTGGTGCGTGATGACGATCAGCTGGCTGCTCTCGCGGAGGTCCTCGAAGATCGTGAGCAGGCGGCCGAGGTTGGCGTCGTCGAGCGCCGCCTCCACCTCATCCATGATGTAGAACGGGCTCGGCCGCGCCTTGAAGATCGCGATCAGCAGAGCGACCGCCGCCAGCGACCGCTCGCCGCCGGAAAGCAGCGAGAGCCGCTCGATCTTCTTGCCGGCGGGCTTCACCGAGACCTCGATGCCGGTCGTCAGCAGATCGTCGGGATTGGTCAGGCTGATGCTGCCCTGGCCGCCCGGGAAGAGGATCGGGAAGACCTTCGTGAAGGCCTCTTCGGTGTCGGCGAACGCGGACTCGAAGATGGTCTGCATCCGCTCGTCGATGTCCTCGATGATCGTCAGCAGGTCCTTGCGGGTGTTCGTGAGGTCGGTCAGCTGCTCGGTGAGGAACTTGTGGCGCTGCTCCAGCGCGGCGAACTCCTCCAGCGCGAGCGGGTTGACGCGGCCCAGCTGCGACAGCTTGCGCTCCGCCGCGGCCAGCCGCTTCTGCTGCTGCTCGCGCGAGAACGGGACGGTCTCGACCTCGGCGTCGGGCTCGCGTTCCTCGTCGCGCGCACGGTCGACCGGTACCGGCACCTCCGGCCCGTACTCGGCGACCAGCACATCCTCGACAAGGCCCAGCTCGCTGCCCGCCCGCTCCAGCAGGCTCGACAGGTGCAGCTTCTTCTCGTAGATCTGCAGCTCCAGGCCGTGCACCGACTCCGTGATGGCCTGCAGGCGCTCGCGCACCGCGTTCTCGTCGCGACGCAGGGTCGCGAGCTCGTCGTTGCGGCTCGCGCGCTCCGCCTCCGCGGTGGCGAGCTCCAGCCGCGCCTGCGCCGCGGACCGGTCGACGGATGCCAGGACGGCCGGGAGGGCGCCGATGACGCTCTGGGCCGCATCCAGTTGGCGACGACGGATCACAGCGCGCCGGGCGGCCTCCTCGGCGGCGGCGCGCTCGGCCTCCATCCGCCGGGCGAGCGCCTCGCCGCGCGCCTGCTCCGCCCGGACGCGCTCCTTCGCGGTCTCCACCGCCAGGCGTGCCTCGACTTCGGCCTCGCGTGCGGCGTCGAGCTCGGTCGACAGCGCGTCGCGGGCGCTGACGTCGAGGATGGGACGGGGACGCGAACGCGCCGCCTCCAGCTCCGCCTTGGCCTTCTCCGCCGCCTGCTCCGCCTCGGCGACCCGCTCTCCCGCCTGCTCGAGCGCCCGGCTGAGCCGGTCGAACTCGGCCTGGGAGGCCTCCAGCTGGACCTTGAGCCGGTTGACCTGCTCGGTCTGGGCCGCGAGCTTGGCGTCGAACTCGCGGAGGGTCGCGAGCGCGGCCTGCGACTGCTCCTTCGCGACCTGCAGCACGCCGCGCTGCTCGGCCAGGGCGAACTTCGCCCGGTCGATCAGCGAGGTGACCTCGGTGAGCCGCTCCTGCGCGGCGTCGCGGTCGGCGATCAACTCGATGCGGCTCTGCTTCGCGCCGGACCCGCCGCGCAGCACATGCTCGGTGAGCACGTCGCCGGTGGTCGTGATGATCGTGATCGGGCCGCCGGTCCCCCGGCCGCCGAACGCCTCGAAGGCACGCCGCGCGGAGTCCAGGTCGTCGGCGATGGCCGTGAACGCGAGGATGCCGCGGACGCCGTCGGGCGCATCCACCACACCTGTGGCTGGGACGACGCCGGCGACGCCGCTGAGGTCGACAGCGGCGGCGGGCGCGTCGGCGATGACGACCTCGACCCGGCCGAGGTCGTCGGCGGCCGCGTGCGCCACCGCGGCGACGGCAGCGTCCCGATCGTCGGCGAGCACGGCATCGGCGAGGGTTCCGAGAGCCGCAGCGATGGCCGCCTCGTACCCGGGGTGCACGCGGATGTGCTCCGCGACGAGCCCGCGCACGCCGGGCAGGCGCGCGGCAACGAGAGCCGACGATCCGTCCTTCTGATTCAGTGCGAGTGAAAGGGCGCTGACCCGGGCAGCAAGCGCGTCGCGCTCGCGCTCCAGGGTGTGCAGCTCCTCTCGGAGCCGCTCGATCTCGCCCTCCGCCTCGAACACCGTCGCCTGCGCCAGCTCGTACGCCTCGTCGAGGTCGCCCTCTCCGACGTCGGCCGTCGCGGCCTCGGCCTCCCGGGCGGCGAACTCGGCACGGGCCCGCTCGCGGCGCTCGGTCGCAGCATCCAGCGCGTTCTGCTGACGAAGTACCTCGCCGCGGACTGCCGCCAGCCGCTGTGCGGCCGCGTCGGCCTGGCCGTTCAGCTTCGAGATCTCCAGGTCGTGGCGCGACACCAGAGCGCTCTGCGCGGCGATCTCCTCGTCCACCGCGTCCAGACGCGACCTTGCGCTGCGGGTCGCCGCCTGGGCGGCCGTCCACGCGGCCTCGGCCTCGACGACCACACCGCGCAGGCGCTCGACCTCGTCGCGGGCGTCCTGCACGTTCTGCGGGGTCACGCTCGGGTTCGCGTCCGGCGCGTCGCCCTGGCTGCCGAGCAGCGCGACCCGCTGATTGGCGAGGGTGAACAGCCCGCGCAGGCGCTCCTGCACCGACTCGAGCGCGAAGGCGGTGCTGCGGGCCGCATCCACCGCATCCCCCACCAGCGCCTGCTCCAGGCGCGTGCGGCGCAGCTGCTTCTGCTCGAGCTGCTCCTGCAGCACGATCTGCTCGCTGTGGCGCTCGGACTCGGTGCGACCGTGGTCGTCGAGGGTACGGCGCAGCGTGACGACCTCGTCGGCGAGCAGACGCGCCCGCGCATCCCGCACGACGGCCGCGATGGACTGCGCCTCGCGCGCGATCTCCGCCTGGTGCCCGAGCGGCTTCAACTGGCGGCGCACCTCGCCCGCCAGGTCGCTCAGACGGGTCAGGTTGGTCTGCATCGCCTCCAGCTTGCGGAGCGTCTTCTCCTTGCGGCGACGGTGCTTCAGGATGCCGGCCGCCTCCTCGATGAAGCCGCGGCGGTCCTCGGGGCTGGCGTGCAGGACGGCGTCGAGCTGACCCTGGCCGACGATGACGTGCATCTCGCGGCCGAGACCCGAGTCGCTCAACAGCTCCTGCACATCCAGCAGGCGGCAGGACTGCCCGTTGATCGCGTACTCGCTGCCGCCGTTGCGGAACAGCGTGCGCGAGATCGTCACCTCGGAGTACTCGATCGGCAGCGCGCCGTCGGCGTTGTCGATGGTGAGCTGCACCTCGGCACGGCCGAGCGGACCGCGCGTCGCCGTTCCGGCGAAGATGACGTCCTCCATCTTGCCGCCGCGAAGCGTCTTGGCGCCCTGCTCGCCCATCACCCAGGCGAGCGCGTCGACGACGTTCGACTTGCCGGACCCGTTGGGGCCGACGACGCAGGTGACGCCCGGCTCGAAGGCGAACGTCGTCGGCTGAGCGAACGACTTGAAGCCCTTGAGCGTCAGACTCTTCAAGTACACGCAGGCGAATTTACCGGACGTTCACGCCGCCGCCGCGCCGGAGCGCCGCACGACTCCCCCGTCGAGTACACGAAAACTGCACGCCATCGGAGTGGATGGCGTGCAGTTTTCGTGTACTCGACGGGGGGTGGGAGGCGGTGGGAGGCGTGGGTCAGGCGACGCCCAGGTAGGCCTCCTTGATCGCGGGGTCGGCGAGGAGCTCCTTGCCGGTGCCCGCACGGGTGATCACGCCGGTCTCGAGGACGAAGCCGCGATGCGCGCGGGCCAGCGCCTGGTTCGCGTTCTGCTCCACCAGCAGGACCGTCGTGCCCTGCTTGTTGATCTCCGTCACGATCGAGAAGATCTGCCGGATGAACTGCGGCGCGAGACCCATCGACGGCTCGTCCAGGAGCAGGAGCCGCGGGTTCGACATCAGCGCGCGTCCGATGGCGAGCATCTGCTGCTCGCCACCCGACATCGTGCCACCGACCTGCGTCTTCCGCTCGGCGAGTCGCGGGAACAGCGCGAACACCCGGTCGAAGTCCTCGCCCATCTTCGAGCGGTCCTTGCGGCCGAACGCGCCCATGTCGAGGTTCTCCATGACCGTCATGCCCGGGAAGATGCCCCGGCCCTCCGGCGCCTGCGAGATGCCCCGGACGACGCGGATGTGCGCCTTCATCTTGGTGATGTCCTCGCCGTCGAACAGGATGGACCCCTTCGACGGGTTCAGGATGCCCGAGATCGTCTTCATGGTCGTCGACTTGCCGGCGCCGTTCGCACCGATCAGGCTGACGATCTCGCCTTCATCGACCGAGAAGGACATGTCGTGGATGGCCTCGATCCGGCCGTACGAAACGCTGATGTTCTTCAGCTCAAGCAACGTCATCTTCGGGCTCCCCGAGGTAGGCGGCGATCACGCGAGGGTCGTTCCGGATGGCCTCCGGAGTGTCATCGGCGATCTTGCGTCCGAATTCCAGCACGACGATCCGGTCGGTCACTCCCATGACCAGCTTCATGTCGTGTTCGATCAGCAGAACGGTGTACCCGTCGGCCCGGATGGTACGGATGAGCTCCATGAGCTCCTCCTTCTCCGCCGGGTTGAAGCCGGCGGCCGGCTCGTCGAGGCACAGCACCTTCGGGTCGGTCGCGAGCGCGCGGGCGATCTCCAGACGACGCTGGTAGCCGTACGGGAGCGACCGCGACAGCGAACCTGCCTGGTCGGCGATGCCGACGAACTCGAGCAGGGCCATGCCGCGCTCGATCGACGACTTCTCCTCGCGCGTGTGCCGCGGGAGGCGCAGCAGCGCGCCGGGAACCGACGTGCGGTGCCGCGCATCCAATCCGACCACGACGTTCTCGAGCGCCGTCATCTCACCGAACAGCCGGATGTTCTGGAACGTCCGCGAGAGACCGAGCCGGGTGATCTGGTGCTGCTTGCGGCCCTTGATCGTCTGGCCCTCCAGCAGCACGTCGCCGCTTGTCGGCTTGTAGACGCCCGTCATGGCGTTGAAGCAGGTCGTCTTGCCTGCGCCGTTCGGGCCGATCAGACCGAGGATCTCGCCGCGGCGGATGTCGAAGGTGACATCGTCGAGGGCCGTCAGGCCGCCGAACTTCACCGTGAGGTTGCGCACCTCGACGATGTTCTCGCCGACCTCGACCGCGATCTCGCGGTCGGGCGCTGCGGCCTCGGCGACCTCCAGGTCGATGCCCGCGGCCTCCAGCTCGTCCTCGTTCACGCCAAGGGCCGGCTCCTCCTCCGGAACCGTGTTCTGTGCGTCCGTCATCGTGCGCCTCCCTTCGCGCTGCCATCCGCATCCAATGCCCCGCTGTCGACGACCGGAGTGGCCCCGGTCCGCGGGCCCGGACGTCCCTTCGCTGCGTCCGCCACTCGGCGATACGCATGCCTGCCATACGCCAGCAGCTTCTGCCGCGCCGGGAACAGTCCCTGCGAGCGGAAGATCATGATGAGCACGAGGGCGATACCGAAGATCAGGTACTTGTAGTCGGCGATGACGGTGAACCGCAGAGGGATGTACGCCACGATCGCGCCGCCGAGCATGGCGCCGACCTTGTTGCCCGCGCCGCCGAGGACGACGGCCGCGAGGAACAGGATCGAGGTCTGCACGTCGAACTTCTGGTTGTTCACGAAGCCGACCTGACCGGCGAACAGCGCACCGGAGAGGCCGCCGACGCCGGCGCCGATCGCGAACGCCCACACCTTGTACTTGAAGGTCGGGACGCCCATGATCTCCGCCGCGTCCTCATCCTCGCGGATCGCGACCCAGGCGCGGCCGACGCGGCTGCGCTCCAGGTTGCCGACCAGCAGCAGGATCACGATGATGACGGTGATCGTCAGCCAGTACCACGGCACGCCGTTGGAGTTGGAGAAGATCGGGATGCCGTCGGCGTTCTCCCCCGGCGGGTGGCCGACGTTCTGGAAGCCGACCTGGCCCTTCATCGCCGGGATGATCGTGGCGAGGATGCGGACGATCTCACCGAAGCCGAGCGTCACGATCGCCAGGTAGTCGCCGCGGAGGCGGAGCGTCGGGACACCGAGGATGATGCCGAACGTCATCGTCACCGCGATGGCGACCGGGATCGTCCACAGGTACGGGATCTTCACGAACGGAGAGTCGGGGCTGGTCAGCATCGCCGCCGTGTACGACCCGACCGCGAAGAACGCGACGTAGCCGAGGTCGAGCAGGCCGGCGTAGCCGACCACCACGTTCAGGCCGATCGCGATGAGCGCGTAGACCGCCATCGAGAAGCAGGCCAGCGCCCAGTCGTTGCCGGGAGCGGTGGAGAGCGGGAAGAAGTTCAGGTACGGCAGGGCGTAGGCGAGGGCCACCACGATGAGCAGCCAGGCCCACTGCACGGCGCGCGGGAGGTTGTTCCAGCGGTCGCGGAGCTGACCGAACGGGCCGGTGCTGCGCTTGCCGCGGGACGCCTCGAGGGCGTCGACCGCCTGCTCTTCGCGAGCATCGGGCAGGACCCTGGGTCCTTCTGACATGCTCATGCGCGGCTCCTTCCGAGCGAGGTGCCGAGAATGCCGCTCGGCTTGATCAGCAGCACCAGGACGAGGACCACGAAGGCCACGACGTCCGTCCACTGCGAGTCACCGAGGAGGATCTGGCCGTAGTTGCCGATGACGCCGAGCAGCAGACCGCCGAGCAGCGCTCCGCGGACGTTGCCGATGCCGCCGAGGACGGCCGCGGCGAATGCCTTGACGCCGAGGATGAATCCGCCGTTGTAGATCACACCGGAGGGGACCAGCATCACGTAGAACAGCGCCGCGGCGCCGGCGAGGATACCGCCGGTGATGAAGGTGATCTGGATGATCCGCTCCTTGTTCACGCCCATCAGCGTCGCGGTGTCCGGGTCCTGCGCGACCGCGCGGATGCCGCGGCCGGTGCGGGTGCGTCGGATGAACCAGTCGGTCGCGATCATGAGGATCACCGACGCGATGACGATGATCAGCTGCTGGCTGTTCACGATCGTCCCGAACACATCGAAGATGGGCTGCGGAATGAACATGGTCACCGACGGCTCGGCGTTCGCGCCACGGATCAGGAAGATCCCGTACTGGATCGCGAACGAGGCGCCGATGGCCGTGATGAGGAACACCAGGCGTGGGGCGTTGCGTTTTCGCAGCGGCCGGTAGGCGACGCGTTCCAGGAGCCATGCCGTGACGGCCGAGGCCAGCACACCGACGATGAGCGCCAGGATGAGGTCCCCGACGATGGCGCCGGCGCTCAGATTCGGCGCGCTCGGACCGAAACCGAGCGTCGTGAGGGTCACGACGACGCCGTAGGCGCCGACGATGAAGACCTCGGAGTGGGCGAAGTTGATCAGGTTCAGCACACCGTAGACCAGCGTGTAGCCGACGGCGATGAGGCCGTAGACAGCGCCGAAGGTGAGACCGTCGAACGTTGCGCTCCAGAAGTTCTGGACCAGCGCGTTGACGTCGAAATTGATCCAGGAGCTGTCGAGGGCGGGATGAAGGAGGAGGGTTTCGAGCATTCGAGCATCCAGGGTTCAGTGTCGGATCTTCGTTGATCCGGCGAGCAAAGCGAGCGTAGTCGAAAAACGAGGGTGCCGCGGGCCGTCGTGTCCCGCGGCACCCTTCAGGTGTCGCCCTAGCCGATGGTGCCGATCGGCACGATCTTGCCGTTCTCGACCTTGTAGCCGTAGACGGCCGGCGCCTGGAGCTCACCGGTGGAATCCCACTTGTAGTGCTTGCTCAGACCGTCGGCGTCGTAGTCCTTGACCCACGACAGCAGGTCGGCGCGGGACGTCTTGCCCTTGTCGATGCCGGCGAGGAGGACGGTGGCGGCGTCGTAACCCTCGATCGAGTAGGTGCCCGGCTCGGCGTTCGCGAGCTTCTTGTAGGCGGACTCGAAGTCGGGGATCAGCTCGCCCGGGATGCAGGGGCAGGTGAAGTACGCGTTGCCGGACGCGTCACCGGCCAGCTTGATGAACTGGTCGTCCTTCACGCCGTCGGGGCCGACGAACGTGCCCTTGTAGCCCTTGTTGACCAGCTGCTGGTCGAACGGGGCACCCTCGGCGTAGTAGCCGGCGTAGTAGACCGCGTCGGGCTTCGCGTTGATGATCTTGGAGATCACAGCGGAGAAGTCCTTCTGGCCGGTGGTCACCTTGTCGGTGCCGACGAGCGCGTCGCCGAGCGCCTTCGAGGTCTGGGTGCCGAGGCCGATGCCGTAGTCGGAGTCGTCCTGGACCAGGTAGACCTTCTTGGCCTCCAGCTTGTCCGTGAGGAACTTGGCGGCGGCAGGACCCTGCACGGCGTCGTTGCCGAGGCCGCGGAAGAAGGTCTTCCATCCGTTCTGCGTCAGGCCCGGGTTGGTGGCCGACGGCGTGATGTGGACGAGGCCCTGCTGCTCGAAGATGTTGCCGGTGGCCTTCGACTCACCCGAGAACGGGAGGCCGACGACGCCGACGATGTCCGACTCGTTCACGGCCTGGGTCACCGGACCGGTGGCCTTGTTCGGGTCGCCCTCGGTGTCGAACTTCTTGAAGCCGACCTGGCATCCCTTGTTGGACTCGTTGTGCTGGTCGATGGCCAGCTGGATGCCGTTGTAGATGTTGATGCCGAGCTGGGCGTTCGGGCCCGTCTCCGCACCCACGTAGCCGATGGTCAGGCCAGCAGGACAGGTGGCCTTTCCGTCGCCCGCGGGGAGCACCGCGTCCTTGGGGACATCGACCGACGTGATCGCCGGGATGTCGACCTTCGACGAATTGCCGTTGGTGGATCCTCCCGTGGACGGCTGGTTCGCACATCCCGCGAGGAACAGTGCGACTGACGCTGCAACAGCCGCACCGATGGTGACTTTCTTCCGTAGCATCTCTTGCCTCTCGACGTTAATCCGTCACGAACTCGCCGTTTTCGCCGGTTCGTGCCACGAATATGTGTGCTGAGAATACAGGGCTCGCAACGTTTTGCAACCACGATCGGAACGCAGATTTACACGATCGAAACCAAACCGTGCGGGATCCTTCACACGGTGCTCCGCGCCTGGGTAGGCTGATCCTTCGGCGTGGAACGGCTCGAGGAGGTGTCCGATCGGATGCGTGTGACCCGGCTGGAGATCCCCGACGAGCTCGGCACCCCCGGGTCGGCCGCCTTCGAGGAGCTGGTCGGCGTCCTCAACGGCATCGTGGTCGATCTGTGGGGGGACGACGACTTCGTCGAGACCGCCGAGCAGGCGCTGGCCGCCCATCGTGAGCAGGACTATGTCGACCGGATCGTCTTCGTGGCGATCGAGGACGGCGTGATCGTCGGCCGTGTCGAGGCGATCTTCCCCCTGGACGAGGACTCCGAGACGGTGTCGCTGCTGGTCGACGTCGTCCCGGCGCTGCGCGGTCGCGGGATCGGCTCCGCGCTGCTCGAGAAGGGCGAGGAGCTCGCCGCGGAGGGCGGCCGCCGGATCATCTCGACCTACACCGAGCACCCTATCCGGACCCTGGAGGGCGCCGACCGCCTGGTGCGGGCTCCCGCGGGCACGGCCGGCCTGCCGGCGACGTCACGGGATGTGCGCTTCGCGCTGCGCCACGGCTACCAGCTCGGCCAGATCGAGCGGTCGAGCGAGCTGCACCTTCCGCTCCCGCCGGAGCGCGAGGCCGGGCTGACCATGACACTGAACGGCTTCCGCCTGGTGTCGTGGTGGGGTGCCGCACCCGAGGACCTGTTGGAGCGGTTCGCCGCGATGAAGGCCCGGATGTCGACCGACATCCCGCAGAGCGGCATCGCCGTGGACCCGGAGGACTGGGACGGCGAACGGGTGCGCTCACAGGAGCGGACGCTCGTCGCCCGCGGCGAGCCGCTGCTCGTGACGGCTGCGGTGCACGAGACGACCGGCGAGATCGCGGCGTACACCGAGCTGGCGGTCCCCGCCGACGGCACGAAGGCGGAGCAGTACGACACCCTCGTGGCCCGTGCCCACCGCGGTCACCGGCTGGGCACCGCGGTCAAGCTGCGGAACATCCAGGAGCTCGGCCGGCGCGCCCCGCACATCCACCGCATCCTCACCTGGAACGCCGACGAGAACGACCCGATGCTGGCGATCAACCGCGCGTTCGGCTTCCGCCCGCACGCCCTGACGGGGCACTGGCAGAAGACCCTCGGCGAGCCGTAACCCAGCACGGACGGAGGCGCTCACGGGCGAAGGACGCCACATCTCCTCCGTTTCCTGCGCCGCCGCGGCGTGTCCCCCGGGATCGCCTCCGTTTGCCGCGAGGGCGGAAAGGGAGGCGCTCCGGGTCGCGCAACGGCGTGTCGGCGGTAAACGGAGGCGTATACGGACGAACGGCGGACGATGTCCTCCGTTTGCACCCGAACGGACGGATCGGGCGGAGGCCCGGAGATCAACTCGCTGCGGGCGCCGACCGTGACCGGCGGAGCCGCTGGCAGTGCGGGCAGAAGTGCGAGCCGCGGTTCATGAACTGCTCGCGCACGATCGGTGTGCCGCAGCGCGGGCACGGCTGGCCCTGACGGCCGTAGGCGTTGAGACTGTGCGAGAAGTAGCCGGAGGCGCCGTTCACATTCACGTACTGCGCGTCGAAGCTGGTGCCGCCCTCGGCGAGGGCCTTCTCGAGCACGTGGCGCACCTCCGCGAGCAGTGTGCGCACCTTCGCGCGGCTGAGCGAGTTCGCCGGTTGGGCGTAGTGGATGCGCGCGGCCCAGAGCGCCTCGTCGGCGTAGATGTTGCCGATACCGCTCACCAGGGTCTGATCGAGCAGGGCGCGTTTGATGCCGATGTTCTTTCGGGCGAGCGCGGCGGCGAAGCCGGCGTCGTCGAAGGCGGGATCCAGCGGATCGCGGGCGATGTGGGTCACCTGTGTCGGCACGAGCGGCTCGTCGGTTCCGAGGCCACCAGGCGCACCGTCTGCCGTGGGGACGAGCGCGTCGACCGCCATGGACCCGAAGATCCGCTGGTCGACGAAGTGCACCCACAGCTCTCCGTGCAGAGGATGCTCGATGTGCAGCCGGATGCGGAGCAGGCCGGCCTCTTCGGTGCCGGGTTCGCGCAGGAGGATCTGGCCGCTCATCCCGAGGTGGGCCACGATGGCGCGTCGCGGGACGCCTGCGAGCGGGATCCACAGGAACTTGCCGCGCCGGACCGGCTGCTCCATCACCCGTCCGGTGAGCAACGTCTCGAACGCCCCGGCGACCGGATCGTGGCGCTTCAGCGACCGCGGCTCGAAGACCTCGACGCCGAGGATGGTCGCACCGGTGACTGCGGGTGCGAGACCCGCACGGACGACCTCAACCTCGGGAAGCTCGGGCACGTCGTCTCGTCAGTTCCGTCCAGGCGCTCAGCGCCGCGGCCATCTCGGCCTGCTTCTTGCTCGTCCCCTCGCCGGTGGCGGTGACGAGGCTGCCCACCTCGACGGTGGCGTGGAACGTCTTGGAGTGGTCGGGGCCGCTGTTGGTCACCGTGTAGACCGGCAGGCCGGCGCCGCGGTGGGCGGCGACCTCCTGCAGGCTGGTCTTCGGGTCCATGGCGGCGCCGAAGCGGTCCGGGTCGTCGAGCAGCGGCTCGATCAGCCGCAGGACGAGCGCGGTCGCAGCGTCGCCCCCGGCATCCAGGTAGGTGGCGCCGATGAGCGCCTCGACCGTGTCGGCGAGGATGGACGCCTTCTCTCGACCGCCGCTCTGGTTCTCGCCGCGGCCGAGCCGGAGGTACTCCCCCAGGCCGATGCCGCGCGCGACCTCGGCCAGCGCGACCGAGCTCACCAGACTGGCCCGCCGCTTGGCGAGCTCGCCCTCGTCGAGGTCCGGGTTCTCGCGGAACAGTTTGACCGTCACCGCCTGCCCCAGGATGGAGTCGCCGAGGAACTCGAGACGCTCGTTATTGGGGATGCCGCCGTGCTCGTACGCGTACGAGCGATGAGTCAGCGCAAGCTCGAGAAGCTCGGGGTCGATGACGACCCCGAGCTTCTCCAGAAGTGCTGTGCGGTCAGCGTTCTCTCCGACCACAGCGTTCACCGATCGTCAGCGACGATCAGACGTCGGCGACCTTGCGGCCCTTGTACTCGAGGAAGAGGGCGGTGCCCGCAGAGTCCTCGACGACCTTCGCGCGGTGCGGGAGGCTGTAGGTGACCTTGCCGTTCTCGATCGTCTTGACGAGCGTGGGGACCTCAGCCTTCCACTGCGAACGACGGGCGTGGGTGTTGGCGCGCGACTGCTTCCGCTTCGGGACGGCCATGACTATCTCTTCTCTGTGTTCGGTCGGGGTTCATCGGTGTCGGAAGCCTGGAAGGCCGCAAGCGCAGACCAGCGCGGATCGACGATCTGCGACGGCTCGCGGTCCGGTACATCCGCCAGCCTCTCCCCGGTCTCGGGGTCGAGACCTGGGCAGTCCGGCCGGCACACCGGCTGGAACGGCAGTGCCAGCACTACCGCATCCCTGATCAGAGGTTCAAGATCAACGTGGTCGTCGTGAACCTCATGATCGAAAGCTTCGTCAGAAGAATACGCGAAAAGTTCCTGGAAATCGACTTGGACAGGCTGCTCGATGTCGATCAGGCAGCGGCCGCACACGCCGATGGCGGTCGTCTGAGCGTCGCCCGTCGCGAGAATCCCCTCGTGCATCGACTCCAACCGGAGGTCGAGATCGATGGTCTCGCCCTCCGGGACGCTGATCAGGCCCTCGCCGAGTTTCTCCGCGACAGGGATGGTGATGCGCTGTTCGCGCATCGTGCCTGGGCGGCGGATGAGGTCGTACACATTGACGGTGTACGGCGAGTTCTTGTGGGTCACGAGCGACTATTTTACGCCGCTCCACGGGGACGGACGGCAGAAGGCCAGCCCGCTGGCAGCAAGGACACAGGAATGAGCAGCGCTTTCGTCCGCAGCACCGGTCCGGCCTGCGCCTCCAGGGCCGACAGCACCGTCTCGAGGTCGTCGGAGAGTCCGCCCGCCCAGCGGCGGGTCGGCGGGCCGTATGCGTCGCGTTCGAGTTCGCCGAGGAGCCGGAGGACCGCATCCTCGGCCGGCGTGCCGGCGACCGCGGTGGCCACCCGGCCGGCGAAAACGCGCGGGGTCTCCGTCGGCGGCGCCGTCCAGCCGAGATCGCGGACGGTGTCGCGCAGCTCGTCCCAGACGAGGGAGGCCCCTCCCCACTCGTCGGTCAGCTCGCGCAGCCGTCTGCGCCGTCGCATCCTGCGCCAGACCGCGGGGATGAGCAGGACGCCGATGACGAGGAGGGCGACGCCGATGCCGGTCGCGAGCGGCTGGGCTCCCGATGTCGGTGTGAAGGTGGCCGAGCCGGCGGGGTTGGCCGGGTCGGTCGGAACGAGCGCCCGCGGTGCGGAGCTGGAGGTGGCGGCCGAGCTCGGGGGCGCCGCGGCGGGGTCGGTCTGCGGCCGGGTGTAGTCCGGGACCGTCCCTCGGCCGACCGTGGGCTCGAACGGCACCCAGCCCACTCCGGCGAAGTACAACTCGGGCCAGGCGTGCAGGTCGTCGCTCGTCACCGTGTACTCGCCCGGGTTGGTCGCCGTCCCCCCACTGGTCGCGCCGGGCAGGTAGCCCTCCGCGACGCGCGACGGGATGCCCAGGGTGCGCGCCATCAGCGCCATCGCCGAGGCGAAGTGGACGCAGTACCCGCTCTTGACCTCGAGGAACTTCGCGATCACTCGCGCGCCGTCGCCGTCGTATCCCTGCTTCAGCGGTGTCTGCGTGGAGTACACGAAGCTGTTGTCGCGGAAGTAGTCCTGCAGCGCGACCGCCTTGTCGTACTCGGTGATCGCATCCTTCGTCGCCGTGAGCGCCGTGTCCTCGATGATCGACGGCAGGTTGGGCGGCAGGAACAGGTCGCGCTGCACCTCCACCGGGACGAAGCCGCCCGCGGCCTTCAGCTGGTCGGCCGTCGGCTGGAGCAGGAGGCTGGTCGCCGTGTACTTCTGCCCCTGCGTCGTCGAGTTGATGCCGCCGATCGTGAGGTCGTCCGGATCCCACGACCACGTGCCGTTCAGTCCCTTCACCGACTGGACGGGCGCTGGGGCCGGCAGCCACCGGCTCGTCATGTTGTCGATCGCGACCGTCGTCGTGATCTTCGTCGTCTTCACGGTGTCGGAGAGTCCGGCGACCGGCCCGATCTTGGCGCCGTCGCTCAGCCGGTTCGTGTCGCGCTCCCGGTGCTTCCAGACGGAGCCGGTGAACTGGTCGAGCGACGCGAGCTTGAGGTACTGCCCGTTCGCCGCGCTCGTCGTGTAGGTGAGCGCGCGCACCGCGGCGGGGCGGCGGAGGTCCTTGCCGAGGTCGACCAGCGGCGTGACCGTGCCGCCGATGGAGATCCCCCCGGCGGTGAAGGAGGTCGCACCGCCCTGGTCGAAGCCCGGCGCGGTCCCGGCGAGGACGACCGCGATGGTCACGGCCGAGGCGCCGACCGACAGGGCGGCTCCCGGACGCGGTGTGCCCGGGCGTCTGCTGCGCACGTCGCAGCGCAGCAGCCACAGGTACGCAGCCGCCGACGCGGCCAGGGCCAGAGGGTCGAGCCCGTCGCCGAGCAGCGCTCCCGGCACGACCAGCACCGCGGCGATGCCGATGGCGGTGAAGGCGGGCGTCCGGATGGCCACCGCGAACGTGTCGAGGATGAGCGCGAGCAGGCATCCGCCGCCGACGACGAGGAACAGGAACTCGGGAAGGGCCTCCGCCGGAGTGCCTTGCTGGTAGATGGAGAGCATGGCCTGCTGGAGGTACTGCATCCAGTTGGTCACGGTCGTCGGCGTGGGGATGATGCCGAGCAGGCCCGACCCCCGACCGAACGCGACGGTCATGATCGCCGCCGACTCCACCAGCAGCAGCACGGGGACGACGCCCCTCGGGATGCCGAGGCTGCGGAGTCCCGCCCCGGTGACGAGCACCGCCGAAGCGGTCGCCACCAGGGCGAACCACCAGCCGATGCCCTGGATGAGGCCGGACAGCGCATAACTCAGCGCCACAACCTGCAGCACGAGCGCGCCGGTGATGCGCCAGTAGCCGACCCGGCGTCGCACACCGACGCGAGGGACGGGGAACGCCACGGACTCAGTCGCCACGCGCCACCACCCCCGCCCGCTGTCGCCGAAGGGCGCGCTGCCAGCACTCGGCGGGATCGTCGCCCGCGGCGAAGGTCACGCAGAGCCATCCGGCGTCCGCGAGCACCTCGGCCGTCTCGGTCGGCATGGAGGCGCCGACGAATGCCACCGCGGGGTCGCCCATCGAACGCAGAGCGGCGAGGGCGCCGAGCTCCGCGGGCGGCGCACCGGCCAGCACAGCGAACACGGGGACCGGCCGCCCGGCCCGGCGCAGACCGGCGCCGAGCTCGGCGACGGCGTCGTCACGGGCCGTGACACTGGTCTCGACCGCCGCGAGGTCTGCGAGGAGCATGCGGTCGGCGCTCCCGACGTCGTAGGTCGCCGTCGTCGCGCCCATCGTCCCTGTCCGTCCGGCGCCGCTGCGCCCGGACAGCTGGCGGTCGCCGGTCTCGACGACGCTTACCGCAAATCCCTCGTCCAGCAGGTGCACGCCGATCGAGGCGACCAGGTCGACCAGCGTCTCGAACTCGTCGGCCGCCTCTTCCGCGTGCGCGGGCAGCGGGCGGGTGTCCATCAGCATCCACGCCTCGGGGTTGCTGCGCTGCTCCTCCTGCCGCACCATCAGTTGGTCGTGCCGTGCGGTGGCCCGCCAGTGCACGCGCCGCAGCGGGTCGCCCGGCCGGTACTCGCGGGCGATCAGCTCGTCGGCGCTCGGGATGCTGTGGCGCAGCAGCTCGTGCTCGGTGCCCTCGCTGTGGGCGACATCCAGCTCTCCGCGCGACAACGGCACGACGCGCGGCGTCACCAGCAGTTGCCGCGGCTGGCCGATCGCGTACTCGGCGTATGCGATCGCGAACGGGTCCGTGCGGCTCACCACCAGCGGCCCGATGGGATGCGCACCGCGGCGCTCGGGGACGACATCCTGCCGGAGGACGACCGTGTCGCGGCCCAGCATGCCGTCGGGCTGATGCGCACCCAGCCGCGGGAACGGCGCGGAGTCCTGCACGCCGACCGCGGCGGGAGCGGACTCGCGCCAGCGAGCAGCGGGGCTGGGACGCGGTGCTTGATTGCGCGCCGTCGTGACGATGGTGGCCTTCTCTCCCGCCGCCACGACATCCGGATGGAAGCTGCGGGTGACGGTCAGCCGGGGTCGGTCCACCGTGACGGAGATCATGGCGGCGAGCGGGAGCACGGTCAGGAAGACCCCGACGAACAGCACGTCCGTGCGCCCGAAGACGGCCGACGCGACGAGCGCCACCACTCCGACGGCGTCGAGCGTCCAACCGCGAGCGGTCGGGCGCGGCCGCTTCAGCGGCGACGAGGAACGGCCGCCCGGGGGCATGTCAGCGTCCCGTGGCGCCCGCTGCGCCGGCGCCGACCGAAGAACCGGAGCCGACGGGCACCGGCGTCGACGCGACGATCCGCCGGACGATGTCGGCGATCACCGGAGCACTCTCGTGGTGGTGCCCGAGCGCCCGGCTGGTCGGCAGCAGCCGGTGGCCGAGCACCGGCACGGCCAGCGCATCCACGTCGTCCGGGAGCACGAAGTCGCGGCCGGCGAGAGCCGCCATCGCCTTCGCCGCACGGATCAGCTGGAGCGTGGCACGCGGACTCGCGCCGAGCCGCAGGTCACGGTCCTCGCGCGTGGCCCGCACCAGGTCGACCGCGTACTGCTTGACCGGCGTCGAGGCGAACACGGCACGAGCGGTCACCATCATGGCCCGCAGCTCGTCGGAGCTGACCACCGGGCGGATGCGCGACAGCGGACTGGACGTATCCCGCGTGGTCAGCATCGCGAGCTCGGAACCCTCGTCCGGGTAGCCCATGGCGATCCGGGCCATGAAGCGGTCGCGCTGCGCTTCCGGCAGGGCGTACGTGCCCTCCATCTCGACCGGGTTCTGCGTGGCGACCACGATGAAGGGGGCAGCGAGTGGATAGGTCGAGCCGTCGACCGTGACCTGGCGCTCCTCCATGCACTCCAGCAGGGCGGACTGCGTCTTCGGGCTCGCGCGGTTGATCTCGTCGCCGATGACGATGTTCGCGAAGATGGCGCCCGGCTTGAACTCGAACCGGCGCTCCGCCTGGTTGTAGACCGAGACGCCCGTGACGTCGGACGGCAGGAGGTCCGGGGTGAACTGGATGCGGCTGACCGTGCAGTCGACCGACTTCGCCAGAGACTTCGCCAGCATGGTCTTGCCGACGCCGGGAACATCCTCGATCAGCAGATGCCCCTCGGCCAGCAGCACCACCAGCGCGGTCTGCACGGCCTCGTGCTTTCCGTCGATGACGGACTCCACATTGGCGGTGATCTGCTCCGCGGCGCGCCTCAGCTCGTCGAGGTCCATGCGGGTGACATCCCCCGCCTCCTCTTCGGGCGCGACGGAGGACTCGGTGGGCTGGCGCGTCGCGTAACTGTTCATGACTCCCCCGGCTAGGTCTCTTGGAGGTACTCGTGCACGGCCGGCGGCACGTACGGGCTCACGTCGCCGCCGAGCGCGGACACCTGACGCACCAGCGAGCTGGAGACGTGGGCGTTCGCCGGGTTCGGCAGCAGGAAGACGGTCTCGACATCGGCCAGGTGGCGGTTGACGATGGCCATCGGCGTCTCGTAGGCGACGTCGACCGACGAGCGGATGCCTTTCACCAGCACGTGGGCGCCGACGTCGGTGCAGTAGTCGACGAGCAGCCCGACCGACCAGGAGGCGATGACGATATTGCCGACGATGCCGGCATCCTCGATCGACCGCTCCAGCAGGGCCACCCGCTGCGCGATGGGCAGCAGGGCCGACTTGTCCGGATTGTGGACCACCACGACGTGGACCTCGTCCCACAGACCGGCAGCACGCTCGATCACATCGAGGTGCCCGAGGGTGACCGGGTCGAACGATCCAGGGACAACGGCGATCCTGTTCATAGACCCCCAGACTATCCCGCGGTTCCCGGCATTTCGTTGTGAATCCGTTACCAACGGGTTTCGTCCGTGCGACTCAGGACTTGCCGAGGAACGCCCGCTCGCTCTCGTCGAGCCGGCGGGCCAGCGCTGCGGCGAGAGCAGGATGCGCGGCGAGCGACGGGTCCGCCTCCAGCGTCTCCTCGGCGGCGACCCGCGCCTCCGAGATCAGCTCGCCGTCGGTCGCGACGCGCAGCAGCCGCAGCGACGACCGGCCGCCCGACTGACGGCTTCCGAGCACATCGCCCTCGCGGCGCAGCTCCAGGTCGATGTTCGCCAGCTCGAAGCCGTCGAGCGTCGCCGCGACGGCCTCCACCCGCTCGCGCGCCAGGCTCCCCTGCTCCGCGGCTGTGACCAGCAGGCAGAGGCCCGGGATGTCACCTCGGCCGACGCGGCCGCGCAGCTGATGGAGCTGCGAGACACCGAAGCGGTCCGCATCCAGCACCACCATCGCTGATGCGTTCGGCACGTTGACGCCGACCTCGATGACCGTCGTCGCGATCAGCAGGTCGATGGCGCCGCCGGCGAACGCGCGCATGACCTCGTCCTTCTCATCCGACGGAAGGCGGCCGTGCAGCACGCCGATCCGGGTGCCGGCGAAAAGCGGATCGGCGCGCACCTGCGCGGCGACCGACTCCACGTTGGCGATCGGCCGGGGCGGAGCGCCGTCACCCTCTGGCTCGTCGGGCTCCGGCTCCTCGCCGTCGTCCTCCGCATCCTTGCCGGAGATCGCCGGGCAGACGACGAACACCTGACGGCCCTTCGCGATCTCCTCCGAGGCGCGCTCCCAGATCCGGCGCTCCCACCCGGGGCGGTCGGCGAGCGGCACCACGAAGCTCTCGATGCCCTGCCGGCCGGCGGGCAGCTGCGCGATGGTCGACACATCCAGGTCGCCGAAGACGGTCATGGCGACCGTGCGCGGGATGGGCGTCGCCGTCAGCACCAGCACGTGCGGCGGGGTGCCGCCCTTCGCGCGGAGGGCCTCCCGCTGCTCCACGCCGAAGCGGTGCTGCTCGTCGACGACGACGAGTCCGAGGTCGAAGAAGGTCACCGCGTCGCCGAGGAGCGCGTGGGTTCCCACCACGATGCGCGCCTGCCCGGACACCGTCCGCAGCAGTGCGCGCTTCCGCTCGGCGGCGGAGAGCTGGCCGGTGAGGAGCGTCGGCATGAGCTGGGCCGAGAGGTCGGGGCCGAGCATCGCGGCGATCGACCGCACGTGTTGCGCGGCGAGCACCTCGGTCGGGGCGAGGAGGGCCGACTGGCCGCCGGAGTCGGCTACGGCGAGCATGGCGCGGAGCGCGACGAGGGTCTTGCCCGAGCCGACCTCGCCCTGCACCAGACGGTGCATCGCCGCAGTGTCGGCCAGATCGCGCGCGATCTCGCCGCCCACCACATCCTGGTCGCCGGTGAGGGCGAAGGGCAGCGCCGCGTCGAACCGTTCGAGCAGCCCACCGGGGACGGCCACGCGGGGCGTCGCCGCCGCCTCCCGCGATACTGCACGCTGCTGCAGCAGCGCGGCCTGGAGGACGAAGGCTTCCTGGAACCGCAGCGTGTCGCGAGCGCGCTGCCACTGCGCGTCCTTCTGAGGTCGGTGGATGCCCTCCAGCGCGTCCCGATACGGCACCAGACCGCGCTCGACGACGATCGCATCCGGCACCGGATCGGGCACCGGCCCGAGCGCGTCGAGGGCGAGCCCGACGGCCTTCTGCACCTGCCAGCTCGCCACGGTCCCCGTCGCCGGATAGATCGGGATGGGCGTCTGCGCCCAGTCCTTCGCGGCCGCGCTGCCCGGGCTCACGGCGTTCTCCGCATCCGGCTCGAACAGCTCGTAGTCGGGATGCGCGAGCTGCAGGGCGCCGCGGTACGCCGACACCTTGCCGGCGAAGATCCCGCGAACGCCGGGCAGGAGCTCGCGGGAGCGCCACGCCTGGTTGAAGAAGGTGAGAGTGAGGATGCCCTCGCCGTCCGAGATCTTCACCTCGAGGATGCTGCCGCGCCGCGCCCGCATCGGGCGCTCCTGCACCCGCAGCACCTCGGCGATGATCGTCACGTTCTCGTCCAGCGGGAGGTTCGCCAGTGCCGTCAGCTCGCCGCGCTTCGCGTAGCGCCGCGGGAAGTGGCTGAGCAGGTCGGCGACCGTGCGCATCCCGAACGCCTTCTCGAACGCGGACGCGGTGCGGCCGCCGAGGACGCCGCTCAGCCGGGTATCGAGGCCGACGGTGCCGGCGTCAGCGGACCCGGAGCCGGCCGGGGCGGGGACGGAGGTCATGACTCGATCGTATGCTTCCCCTCCGGCATTCCGTCGTCGGGTGCACGCGCCTCGGGTGCGTCGTCGTCGGGTGGGTCGGACAGCGCGTCCAGCTCGGCCAGGACGGCCGGCTCGTCCGGGCGTTCCGACGCCAGCCGTCGCTGGATCTCGCGCGCCTCGGCGGTCCGGCCCGCTTCACGGAGGCCACGCGCGAACGCCCACTGCGCGGCGAACTGCTGATCCAGGGTGCCGTACGCCTCCGCGTGCTCCACGGCATTCTCGAACGACACCAGAGCGGCCGGCGCATCCCCCTCGCGCAGCAGTGCCCACCCGCGCAGCTCGTGCAGCACGACACCCCAACGGAGGGTGCGCGGGTCGCCGGTGGCCGACAGGTCGGAGAGGCCCTCGTCGATCCACTGCAAGGTGTGCGGGCGGTCCGCATCGGCGAGCGCCAGCGCCGACTCGACGGCCAGCGCCACGTCACCGTCCCGGCGGGCCGTGCGCAGGGCGGCCTCCAGCACCGGCACCGCCTCCCCGGCGAGGCCGGCGGCCGATCGGAGCCGTCCCCGTTCGAGCAGGACGCGCACCTCCAGCACGCCACTCGCCGGCTCCAACGACTCCAGGAGGGCCTCCGCCTCGTCGAACCGCCCCTGCAGTCCGAGCGCGCGGGCGCGCTGGGTCTGCAGCTCGGCCCGGACGACCTCCGACCGGTCCGGTTCTGCGGCAGCCGCGGCCAGCCGTTCTGCGGAGGCGATCGGGTCACCGGGGAGCCACAGGGCGTCGAGCTCTGCCTGCTCCAGGCGTTCCTCCATCCCCATATCTTGGCGGCACTCCGGGTGCCGACGCTAGGCTCGGGGAGCCATGACCCGCATCGTCTCCGGATTCGCCGGCTCGCTCAGCCTCCAGGTGCCGAAGAGCGGCACCCGCCCCACCAGCGACCGGGTGCGCGAGGCCATCTTCTCGGCCTTGGATGCGCGCGACGCGCTGCACGGAGCCCGGGTGCTCGACCTCTACGCCGGATCGGGTGCGCTGGGCCTGGAAGCCGCCAGCCGTGGCGCCGTCTCCGTCGTTCTCGTCGAGAAGGGCGCGGCGGCGGCGCAGGTCTGCAAACGGAACGCCGCGGCGGTCGTCTCGGCAGCGCGGGCCGCGCGGGTCCCCGTTCCGGAGATCGATGTGCGGTCGTCGACGGTGCTGTCCTACCTCTCCGGAGCGCGCGGGCCGTTCGATGTCGTGTTCATCGACCCGCCCTACGACGTGCCGGACGCCGAACTGTTCGCCGTTCTCACGGCCCTGGAGCCGCTGCTCTCCGACGACGCCGAGGTCTGCGTCGAGCGGAGCGCCCGCACACCGGACCCGAGCCTCCCCGCCGGTCTCACCCTCGTGCGCCGCAAGTCCTACGGCGAGACCGCCATCCACTGGCTCGCCCCTCTGCACCCCTAGCCCCTCTTCTCACGGCTCCGCCCACCGTCGAGTCCGCAAACTTTGCACGCTCTCGGAGTGGATCGTGTGCAAAGTTTGCGGACTCGACGGTGGGGGTGTGGGGGTTCAGCGGGGGGCGGAGGGGGTCAGCCGCGGCGGCCGTCCCATTCGAGGTAGGGGTCCCAGCCTCCGCGCTCGTCGAAGGGGGTGCCCGCGACGAGGAGGCCCCGGCCGTCGCGGACGGTGCCGATCGGGCGGAAGCCTCCGGGGAGGGCGGTGCCGGGCGGGAAGGTCGCGAGGAGGCCGTGGTCCTCTCCCCCGGTCAACGCCGTCCGAGGGTCCGGGCCGAGAGCAGCGGGGTCGAGGTCGATCGCCACGCCGCTCGCCTCGGCGACGCGACGGGCGTCCAGCGCGAGACCGTCGCTCAGGTCGAGCATCGCCGTCGCACCGGCGTCGGCCGCGAGTGGTCCGTCGGCGATCGGCGGACGCGGCCGCAGCTGTGCGGAGACGGTGTCGGGATGCGCGGCCACGACGGCCGCGAGACGGGCGGCATCCGGCTCTCCCGCCGCATCCACCGCCTCCGTGAACAGCACGCGGAGACCGGCGGCCGCCTGCCCCAGAGCGCCGGAGACGGCCACGACGTCGCCCGGACGCGCGCCGCTCCGGAGCACTGGGCGACGTCCGCCGAGATCGCCGAACGCCGTCACCGCGATGGTCAGCGTCTGCGACACCGACAGGTCGCCACCGACCACGCCACACCCCGGAGCCAGCTCGGTGCACGCCAGCCGGAAGCCGTCGGCGACGCCCTCCAGCCACGCGACCGGGGTCTCCGGCGGCGCCGCGATCGCGACGACGAGGGCGGTCGGGACGGCGCCCATCGCCGCCACGTCCGACAGGTTCGTCGCCGCGGCCTTCCAGCCGAGATCCACGGGGCCCGACCACGCCAGCCGGAAATCCGGGCCGTGGACCATCATGTCCGTCGTGACGACGAAACGTCCGTCTGGGGCAGCGAGCACCGCCGCGTCGTCACCCGGACCCACGAGCGTGGCGTCCGACTCCGGGAGCCGCGGGAAGATGCGCTTGAGCGCCTCCCGCTCCGACGCCTCCCCGATGGTGATGCCGGCCGCGTCGCTCCCAGAGATTCCCATGATCTGAAACGGTAGCCTGAAACCGATGAAGTCCCGTCGCCGTGCCCTCCCGGCCGTCCTGCTCGCAGGCGCCGCCCTGCTCCTCGCGGGCTGTGCGCCCACTGTCTCCCTCGACCCCGCGGCGAACAGCAACGCGCCCGGCTGTGCCGAGATCAGTGTGCGCCTGCCCGACTCGGTCGCCGACAAGCCGAAGCGCGAGACGGATGCGCAGGCGACCGGTGCATGGGGCGATCCGGCGGTCGTTCTCCTGCGCTGCGGCGTCCCGCCGATCGGGCCGACCACCAAGCCGTGCGTGAACGTCAACGGCGTCGACTGGGTGCTCATGACGGACCCGGCCGCCAAGACGATCGTCTACCAGACCTTCGGCCGTGTGCCGGCCACGGAGGTCATCATCGACCACGTGTCGGGAGTCTCCGACTCGTCGGTGCTGCCCGAGTTCGCGAGCGCCGTCTCCACCGTCAAGCAGACGCAGAAGTGCCTGTCGACGCTCGACACCGACCCGACGGCGACGCCGAGCCCCTGACTCCGAGCGCCAGAGCCGCGTCAGGCGGCGCGTGCGATGGCGACCTGGATGAGCTCGTCGATCAGTGCCGGATAGCTCAGCCCGGACTCCTGCCAGCAACGCGGGAACATCGAGATCGGGGTGAAGCCGGGCATGGTGTTGATCTCGTTGATGACGAAGCCGTCGGCCGTCAGGAAGAAGTCGACGCGCGCGAGACCCTCCCCGCCGATGGCGTCGAAGCCCCGGATGGCGAGCTCGCGCATCTCCGCCAGCTGGGCGTCCGTAAGATCGGCCGGGCACACCAGGTCGATCCCCGGCGCATCCAGGTACTTCGCTGCGAAGTCGTAGAAGTCGCGTCCGCTGACGACGATCTCACCGGCCACCGACGCCCGGGCGGGCTCACCGGGCCGGCCGCCGAGGACAGCGATCTCGACCTCGCGGCCGGTGACCATCGACTCGATGAGCACGCGGTCGTCCTCCGCCAGCGCGATCCTCATCGCGGCGTCGAGCTCCGACCAGTCCTTCACCTTCGTCACGCCGACGCTCGAACCCGCACGGGCGGGCTTCACGAAGGCCGGGAGCCCCAGCCCACGCGCGGCATCGCGCACGGCGTCCGCACCGGTGTTCCACTCGTACGCGCTGACCGTCACCCACGGCGCCACGGGGATGCCGGCCTGCTGCAGCACGGTCTTGGTGAAATGCTTGTCCATCCCTAAGGCGCTGGCGAGCACGCCGCTGCCGACGTACGGAAGCCCGACGAGCTCCAGCATCCCCTGGAGGGTGCCGTCCTCGCCCCACGGGCCGTGCAGGATCGGGAACACGATGTCCACGTCGCCGAGGGACGAGCGGACGCCGTCGCGGTCGACGACCGTCAGCTCACGGGTGGCGACGCTGTCCGGCCACAGGATGCGCGAGCCGTTGTCCTCGACCTCGGGCAGCTTCTCGGCGTTCAGCGCGAAAAGCGATGCGTCGTCCGGCTGCAGCGTGAAAGCTCCGTCGTGCGTGATCCCGATCGGGATGACGTCGTACCTGTCGCGGTCGATCGCCTCAAGGACGCCTGCCGCCGTCGCGCAGCTGATCGAATGCTCGCTTGAGCGACCCCCAAACAGAAGTGCGACCGCGACCTTGTCCGTCATCCGTTGTCCTTTCGCCTTGCGGCTCGTCCGAATCCGTCGTGAGATGCGGTGCGATGTCTTTCGGATCGAGCGTACCGGCGAGCACCTGGCTCACCTGTCGCACGATCGGCATTTCCACCCCGCGGGCCTCGGCGAGGTGCAGGATGGGCGCGACGGAGGCGAGACCCTCCGCCGTCTGGTTCATCTGCTTCACGACGTCGTGGAAGCCGTAGCCCTGGCCCAGCAGCCGGCCGGCCGTGTTGTTGCGGCTCAGCGGCGACTCGCACGTCGCGATCAGGTCGCCGAGGCCGGCGAGGCCGGACAGCGTCTCGGCCTTCGCGCCGTACGCCACGGCGAAGTCGGTCATCTCGACCAGGCCGCGCGTGATGATCGACGCCTTGGTGTTCTCGCCGTAGCCGACGCCGTCGACGATGCCGATCGCCACGGCGATCAGGTTCTTCAGGACGCCCCCGAACTCCGTGCCGATGACGTCGGTGTTCACGAAGCTCCGGAAGTAGCGGTTGGTCGCCGCGATGGCGACCGCCTGCGCGGTCTCGAGGCTCGCGGACGAGACGACGGCCGCCGTGGGCTGTTCGCGCGCGATCTCCAGCGCCAGGTTCGGGCCGGAGGCCACCGCGATGCGTTCCAGCTCGATCGGAAGGCCCTGCGCGATGACCTCGCTCATCCGCAGTCCGGTGCCCTTCTCGACGCCCTTCATCAGGCTGACGACGACCGTCTCCGGTCCGAGGAACGGGATCATCGCCTCGAGGTTGGAGCGGAGGGTCTGGCTCGGGATGGAGACGAACACCTGCTCCGCTCCGCTCATCGCCTCGCCGAGCCTGCTGGTGGCGCGGAGGTTGCGCGGGAGGTTGATGCCCTCCAGGTAGTCGCTGTTGCGCTTCACCTCGTTGATCTCGCGGGCGAGCTCCGGCCGTCGCGCCCACAGCACGACGTCCGATCCGCCGTCGGCGAGGATCTTCGCGAACGTGGTGCCCCAGCTGCCGGCGCCGAGGACGGCGATGCGGCGGGGACGCGCGATGGGAGCCTTCACTGCTTTAGCCATCGAAGCGGCCGGTCTCCTTCTGGTTGTGCTGCGACGGGTCCCAGCGTTCGGCGGGAGCCTTCTCGCCGCGCAGGTCTTCGAGCAGAGCGGTGATCGCATCCATGATGACCGCTGTCGCCTCGGTGAGGGTGGAGTTGTCGAGGGGTCTGCCGCGGAACGCCGACAGGTCGACCGGGTCGCCCACCTTGACGTCGATCGTCTTGCGCGGGAACCAGCTGATCTTCTTCGCGTAACGCGCCATCACCTGCTGGGTTCCCCAGTGCGCGATCGGGATGACCGGGAGGTCGTGCTCGAGAGCCATGCGGGCAGCCCCGGTCTTGCCGCGCATCGGCCACATGTCCGGGTCGCGGCTGAGCGAGCCCTCGGGATAGATGACGACGATCCTGCCCTCGTCGGCGATCTTCTGCGCCGCCTCGAGCGGAGCCGAGCCGCGGGCGCTGCCTCCGCGCGACACGGGGACCTGGCCCGACCGCCGCAGGAACCAGCCCAGGACCGGAACGTGGAACAGGCTCTCCTTCGCGAGGAACCGCGGCAAGCGCCCCAGTTTCCAGGCGACCATGCCGATCATGACCGGGTCGATCTCGCTGTAGTGGTTGGGCGTCAGGATGAACGCCCCCGTGCGCGGGAACTTGTCGCCGTCGACGATCCGGAAGCGGGCGAGCAGGCTCCCGATCGGCACGATGAGGCCGGCGAGCACCCAGAACACCGACGGTCTGCTCTTCTCCGAGCGCTGCTTCTTCACGGGCATAGCGGTTTCTGGCACCGTCCCATTATCGGTGACCCGGCATCCCGCACCGAGCATGCCGCACGGCGCCCCGTCATGCCGACACGGGCACGGGCCGGACGTCGAGCGCCGGGATCCCCACGAAATCGGCCGGATTGCAGGTGTGGAGCGGAAGTTCGCGCGAGATCGCTGTGGCGGCGATGAGCGCGTCGAAGGCGCGGGCCGACGGCTTGCGCCCCGCCTCCCGGAACGACTGCGCCACGCGGGCGAACGCCCGCGCCGCCGCCGCATCGAAGGGGATCGGGTCGAAGTCGGCCTCCGCCAGCTGCAGATGCGCCTGCCGAGCCGCCCGCTCCTCCTCCGAACGCGCGACGAGCGGCCCGACGGAGAGCTCGGCCAGGGTCACCGCGCTGATCGAGGGGATGTCGGGCAGCGCCTCCGGATCCGCCCGCGCCAGCAGGATCAGGGTGGACGTGTCGAGGAGCCCCGGACGCATCACCATCGCTGGTCGACGATCTCGTCGATGTCGGCCCGGAGCGCGGCCGGGTCGATCGCGGGAAGGCTGCGCCGGCTCTCGACGAGCACCGACAGCGCCCTGCGGGGCACGGCCAGGGGCGACAGTTCGGCGACGGGCGCGCCGTCTCGCGTAATGGTCACGTGCTCGCCGCGGGCGACTCGGTCGAGGATGTCCCCGCCGTGGTTTCGTAGATCTCTCACGCTGACAGTCTCCATGAGGGGACTGTATCACGGGTGATACAGGAGGGGATCTGTGGAAAACCTCGCGGGATCAGCCTTCGAGGACGAAGTCGGCGCCGAGGAGCTGGAGCTTCGTGATGAAGTTCTCGTATCCGCGGCTGATGATGCCGACGTTGCTCACGGTCGAGCGGCCCTCGGCGGTCAGAGCTGCGATCAGGTGGCTGAATCCACCGCGAAGGTCCGGGACCTCGATGTCGGCGCCCTTCAGCTCCACCGGGCCCATGATGACGGCCGAGTGGTTGAAGTTGCGCTGACCGAAGCGGCACGGGTGGCCGCCGAGGCACTCCTTGTGGACCTGGATCTTCGCGCCCATGTCGATGAGCGCGTCGACGAAGCCGAAACGCTGCTCGTACACGGTCTCGTGGACGATCGACACGCCGGACGCCTTGGTGAGCGCCACGACGAGCGGCTGCTGCCAGTCCGTCATGAAGCCGGGGTGCACGTCCGTCTCGATGACGACCGGCTTGAGCTCGCCGCCCGGGTGGTAGAAGCGGATGCCGTCGTCGTGGATCTCGAAGGCGCCGCCGACCTTGCGGAAGACGTTGAGGAAGGTGAGCATCTCGGGCTGGCGTGCGCCGCCGACGAAGATGTCGCCGCCGGTCGCGAGCGCGGCCGCAGCCCAGCTCGCGGCCTCGTTGCGGTCGAACAGCGAGGTGTGGGTGTAACCGGAGAGCGAGTCGACGCCCTCGATGCGGATGACGCGGTCGGTGTCGACCGAGATCACGGCGCCCATCTTCTGGAGCACGTTGATGAGATCCATGATCTCCGGCTCGATGGCCGCGCCCTTGAGCTCGGTGATGCCGTCGGCCCGCACGGCGGTGAGGAGCACCTGCTCCGTCGCGCCGACGCTCGGGTACGGGAGCTCCAGCTTGGCGCCGTGAAGGCCGTTCGGGGCCGTCATGCGGATGCCGCTGGGCAGCTTGTCGACGACCGCGCCGAACTTCCGCAGCACCTCCAGGTGGTAGTCGATCGGCCGGTCGCCGATGCGGCAGCCGCCGAGGTCGGGGATGAACGCTTCGCCCAGGCGGTGCAGCAGCGGGCCGCAGAACAGGATCGGGATGCGGCTGGAGCCGGCGTGCGCGTCGATGTCGGCCATGTGCGCCGACTCGACCGCGCTGGGGTCGAGCAGCAGCTCGCCCTCTTCGGCGCCGTCGGTCACCTTCACGCCGTGCACCTCGAGCAGCCCGCGGACGACGCGGACATCGGAGATGTCCGGAACGTTGCGGAGGACGCTCGGGCTCTCGCCGAGGATCGCCGCGACCATGGCCTTCGTGACGAAGTTCTTGGCGCCGCGAACCTCGATGCGGCCCTCGAGGGGCCGGCCGCCGTTGATCGTGATGCGATCGCCCTTGAGGCCCACGCGTGCTCCTGCTGCCTGTGCGTCCTGAAGAAGAGATGTCAAAGTTTCACCGGGAGGGTCGTGGGCCGCCAGCTTGCGCGGCCCGATTCGTATTCGGAGATTCGCGCCTCGTCGCGCAGGGTGAGGGCGATGTCGTCCAGCCCTTCGAGCAAACGCCAGCGAGTGTAGTCGTCGATGTCGAAAGACACCTGGACCTCACCGACGGTCGCAGTCTTGGCAACCAGATCAACCGTCGCCGCTATTCCCGGCTGGGCCTCGATCGCCTCCCACAGCCGCTCGGCGTCCTCCTCCGTGATGATGCCGGTGAGAAGCCCCTGCTTGCCCGCGTTCCCGCGGAAGATGTCGGCGAACCGCGGGCTCAGCACGACCCGGAAACCGAAGTCGCGGAGCGCCCAGACGGCATGTTCGCGTGACGAACCCGTGCCGAAATCGGGCCCGGCGACGAGCACGGTCGCGCCCTGGTACTCCGGTCGGTTGAGGATGAAGTCCGGGTCCTGGCGCCAGGCGTAGAACAGGGCGTCCTCGAAGCCGGTCTTGGTGACACGCTTGAGGAACACCGCCGGGATGATCTGGTCGGTGTCGACGTCGGAGCGCCGGAACGGGACGGCCGTTCCGGTGACGGTCTCGAACTTCTCCATCAGGCGCCCACCTTCTCTCCGATTCGCGTGCTGGTGCCGCCATCGCGCGGCGTGTCGCCGCCTTCGGCCTCGAGGTCCCAGGGGCTCGAGAGCGTTCCGCGGATCGCCGTGGCCGCCGCGACGAGCGGCGAGACCAGGTGCGTGCGGCCGCCCTTGCCCTGCCGGCCCTCGAAGTTGCGGTTGGAGGTGGACGCGCAGCGCTCCCCCGGCGCCAGCTGGTCCGGGTTCATGCCGAGGCACATGGAGCAGCCGGCGAAACGCCACTCGCCGCCGAACTCCTCGACGATCTTGTCGATCCCCTCGGCCTCGGCCTCGATGCGCACGCGCGCCGAGCCAGGGACGACCATGACGCGCACGCCGTCCGCCTTCTTCCTGCCCTTGATGATGGAGGCGAAGGCGCGGAGGTCCTCGATCCGGCTGTTCGTGCAGGAGCCCATGAACACCGCATCCACCGGGATGGCCTTCATCGGAGTGCCCGGCTGCAGGTCCATGTACTCCAGCGCGCGCTCGGCAGCGGCCCGCGCGTTGGGGTCGGCGATCGTGGCCGGGTCCGGGACGGCCTGGCTGAGCGAGACGCCCTGGCCCGGGTTGGTGCCCCAGGTGACGAACGGCTCGATCTCGCCGGCGTCGAGGTACACCTCGGCATCGAAGACCGCGTCGTCGTCGGTCTGGAGCGTCTTCCAGTACGCGACGGCCTCATCCCAGTCGGCACCCTCAGGAGCATGCGGACGCCCCTTCAGGTAGGCGAACGTGGTCTCGTCGGGGGCGACCATGCCGGCGCGCGCACCCGCCTCGATGGACATGTTGCAGATCGTCATCCGGCCCTCCATGGAGAGCGAGCGGATGGCGCTGCCGCGGTACTCGAGCACGTAGCCCTGGCCGCCGCCAGTGCCGATCTTGGCGATGACGGCGAGGATGATGTCCTTCGCGGTCACGCCGGGGCGCAGCTCGCCCTCGACGGTGATGGCCATGGTCTTGAACGGCTTCAGCGGGAGCGTCTGGGTGGCGAGCACGTGCTCGACCTCGCTCGTGCCGATGCCGAACGCCATGGCGCCGAACGCACCGTGGGTGGATGTGTGCGAGTCGCCGCAGACGACGGTGATCCCCGGCATGGTGAGGCCGAGCTGCGGGCCGACGACGTGCACGATGCCCTGCTCGACGTCGCCCAGCGAGTGGAGGCGGATGCCGAACTCCTCTGCGTTGCGGCGCAGCGTCTCGATCTGGGTGCGGCTGGTCAGGTCGGCGATGGGCTTGTCGATGCCGATCGTCGGGGTGTTGTGGTCTTCGGTCGCGATGGTGAGGTCGGGGCGGCGGACCGGCCGGCCGGCCATGCGCAGGCCGTCGAAGGCCTGCGGGCTGGTGACTTCGTGCACCAGGTGCAGATCGATGTAGATGAGGTCGGGCGAGCCCTCCTCGCCTTTGGCGACCAGGTGGTCGTTCCAGACCTTCTCGGCCAGTGTCAGTGGCCCGGTGGGGTTGCTCATGCTCTTACGAACTCCTTAGCGTGTGAACGGATCAGCCGTCGACGGACTCCGCGGCGAGAGTGGCCTGAGACTAGGACTCGCCGCGGCGGCTAAGGAGGAGAAGACCCGCGTACACGTTTGACAGGGTATCACCCGATCGCGGGCGGGCCTCTGTCAGGAGAGCTCCGCGCGGATGCTGAGGTCGCCGAGAAGCAGCTCCGCCCCGTCGGGCACGGCGGCGGGTTCTCCTGGCTCGGCGCGGGTTCCGTCGACGACGACGCCGTTGGTCGAATAGAGGTCGGTGACGGTCAGCGTGTCGCCGTCGACGACGAGCAGCGCGTGCGTCTTGGAGACCGTCGATGTCGGGTCGTCGAGGGCGATCGGCTCGGCGTCGCCGGCGTGCGCGCCTCGGGACGGATTGCGGCCCAGGAGCACGGCCCGGGTCAGCGGGACGGCGCGGCCACCGGGCAGGAGGAGCCGCCAGACGGGGCGCGCGGGCGCCGCGGGCCCGTTCGGTCCGGTGGGCGGGGTGAAGGCCGGAAGGGCCCGGCCGGGAGCGACCGCCTCGATCCGTTCGGCGGCGGGCGCGGGCGTCGGCTCGGATGGACGTGACGGGATGAGGCCCGGTGGCGGAACGATGAACCCGCGGTCGTCCATGCCGCCCACTATACGGAAACGGGGCGGCCGGTCGAGGGGTCTGCGGCGCGCGCCCGCCTCACGCGCGGCGGGCGCGCCGGTAGCGGAACGCCGCGAGCCGCGAGCGGAGCGGGCCGGCCGCCTTCGTGGCACGGGTCAGGGCCTCGTCGGCTGTCTTCCATGCGTGCTGGACGCGCTCTTCCGCTACGACGCTGCCGTCGAACACCGCGGCGTCGACGTGCCGGGCGAGGTCGCGCAGGCCGCCGTCGGGAACGGGGAGGTCCTGGGCCGCGGACTGCTCCTCCAGTGCTGCGGCCGCCTGGAGCCGCGTCGCGCGGTCCGGGACGGCGAGCCCGAGCTCGGCGTATCCGTCGGTCAGCTCGTCCCAGGCGCCGGCCGCGCGCCGGTCGGGAGGTCCGGCGCTCTCGCGCTTCCGTCGTCGCCGGCGTTTGAGGCCGGCGATGATCAGCAGGGGGATGAAGTACGCCAGAAGCGGGATACCGATGACACCGAGCACCACCCACGCCCAGACGGGCAGACGGAACGTTGACGCTTTGTCCTTCGGGTCGTTGTCCTTCGTCTTGACGGGCGTCAGGAGGTCTTCGGCGCGCGGGTCGGCGGGCGGCGGCTGCCGAACCTGGGGCTGCGGCTCGAGCTTCGGCTTCGTGGTCTGGTTCTTCGGCGCATCCGTCTTGGTCGGCGTCGGGAAGAACGGGACCCAGCCGACTCCCTCGAAGGCGACCTCGTCCCAGGCGGTCACATCGTCGCCGGTGACCGTGGTGGTGCTGCCGGAGACCTTCGGTGCGAAGCCCATCACGACGCGGGTCGGATAGCCGAGCCGACGGGCCATGAGCGCGAAGGCGCTGGCGTACTGCTCCTGGTCACCGACCATCGGCGATTTGGATAGCAGGTCGGTCATGCGGTCGGCACCCTGTCCGGCCCGCGACGGCACCGGGTCGGACGCGCGCCCGTGGCTGAGGTAGCCGAGCGACTTGAGCGACCGCTCGATGTTGCGCAGCTTCTGGATGGCCGTGTCGGCCGATCCCGCATACTCCTCGGCCTTTGCGGACACGACGTCGGGCACGTTGGTGACCGACGGAAGCGTCAGTTTCGCCGGCGGGACCTTCGCGAGGGCGCGATCGTTCGGGATCTTCTGCGCCGTCGCCCGGACGGTGTAGTCGAGGCCGTTGCGCACGCCGCTCGTGACGGCCGCCGTTCCTGTCGCGGTGTTGACGCGCACCGTGGACGTCGGATCCTGCCCGGTGTGCGCGTCGAACGTGAGCGTGTTCGTGTAGCCGAGAGTCGGCAGCCACACGTCCGAGTAGCCGAGCACGTCGATGGCAGCCGTCGACGAGGCGCCGGGCGTGAACAGCGGTGGTCGCGGGATGGTGCTGCCGAGCAGTTCGAACGCTCCGGACGCGTCGCTGTCGCTCCCCGGCGACGCGACGGACCAGACGATGCCGTCGTAGCTGTCCATCGTGGCGAGCCGGATCACCTGACCCTGTTTGAGCCCGGTCACCGTGAAGAGCTTCGTCTTCTGCAGCTCTTTCGTGTACTTCCGGAACCCGGCGAGAGGGCTCGGGTAGTCGAGCGGGTCGAACGGCGGCGTGATCTCGTCGCGCACGACGAACCGCGACGCGGCGGGTGGTGCGAGCACCGACCCGGCCAGCGCACCGACGAGCACCGCACCGAGCACCACCGCGGCGCCGCCGAGCAGGCGGCTGCGTCGGACTCCCGAGTCGGTCTCCACCCGGTCGCGGGCGAAGCGCGCCCGGCGCCAGGCCAGCCAGACGAGGGCGACTCCGGCGAACAGGACGCCGCGCACTCCGGCGAAGAACGCATCCCGCGTACCGAGCAGGATGGCCGCGAGCAGCAGGAGAGCCGGCCCGGCGAGCAGCACGGCCGCCCGGCCCGCCGACGGACGCCGCACGCGCGGCAGCCAGCGCACGGCGAGGGTCACGGAGACCAGGGAGACCAGCCACCCGGCGACGTAGGGAACCACTGCGACGTAGGGAGGCGCTTCGAGCGGCGCCTGGAGGGTCACCGCGTCGGACCAGCCGAACACGGCTCCGATCACCAGCCCGGACAGACTGTCGAGCGATGGCAGCACGCCGTACAGCGCCTCGCCGGGAAGCGCGAGCGGTGTGCCGAACAGGAAGTAGGCGGCCAGCGCGATGACGGTCGTCAACGGCCACGACAGTCGCAGCAGCCGGCCGAGCAGCGCGACTCCCCCGCCGACCACGATGCCGCCGATCGCGGCCTGGGCGAAGGCGTAGTGCCCGAACGCCGGCTCGAATCCGGCGACAGCGAGCAGGCTGAGGCCGGTGAGGACGGCGACGTCTATCCATGTCGTCCGGGGCAGCGAGTCGGACAGCGGGGTCGTCGCGGGTGCCGGTCGCGCGTCCCGCCGACGGCCCGTGCCGGTACCGGTCGCCGCGCTCATCGGCCGGCTCGCTTCAGCAGGGACGGCAACTCGGGCAGAGCGGAGACGGTGATCAGCATCGAGCGCCCGAGCCGGGTGAGGCGCGGCTCGGCGGACTCGTCGACGCGGATCGCGATGGTCTCCGTGTCGGCCGACCACAGGGCGGACGCGCCGCGCAGCTCCGCCGCGTCGACCTGCGAGCCGACCACCGTGACCGCCAGGCTCGGCGCGGGCAGCCTCAGGGTCGCCTGGCGCAGGAACTCGCGCAGGGTCGGGTGCACCCCATCCACCGATTGGATGCGGCAGGAGTCGTCGAGCAGAGCCGTCGGCGTCTCGACGCGCATCGGCCCGCGCTGCCAGAGTGCGCGGATCTCGGTCTCCTCGCGGATGACCTGGCAGCCGACCGAGGCGAGGACGGAGACGCCCAGTTCGAACTCATCGTCCGAGGCGAAGTGCGAGCGTTCAGCATCGAACGCCAGAAGCAGCTGCGAGCGGCGGGTCTCCTGGTACTGCCGGACCATCAGCTGCCCCGTGCGGGCGGAGGTACGCCAGTGCACGTTGCGGATGTCGTCGCCCGGTTCGTACGTCCGCAGCGCGTGGAACGCGAGGTCGCTGTCGGTGATGACCTTGGTGGTCTGCCCCTCGAGGTCACGAACGAGGCCGCGGGCGGTCGCGGCGAGCCGCACCGTCTTCGGATGGACGAACAGCTCGATCTGCTCGGTCCACTGGTTCGTTCGTCGCAGCAGACCCAGTTGGTCGCCACGCACGGACAGCGCTGGACCGGCCAGGATGAGCGCGCGCCGCTCGGTGGGGACGGCGAAGAGCTCCTCCGTCTCCGCCCCCGGGGCGAGCCGCGGGATCGTGAAGTCGGCCTGTCCCTCCCCGACGGGCAGCTCCATCCGTGTCGGCAGCACCGGCCGGGATCCGCTGTTGGCGACGGTCAGCCGCCCGAGGGCGCGCCCGCCGGCGACGACACGCCGCGGGTTCAGCTCGATTCCGACGCGGTACGTCGAGCGCCCGAAGACGAAGGCGGCCGCGATCACGAAGGCGGCGAGCAGCGTTGCGGCGATGTAGACGAACTCAGCCCACCCGAGCCAGACGGCCAGGACGATCGACACCGCGGCGCTGGCGAGAACGATCCAGCCGAGGGTGCTGACCACGCCGACCACCGGCGCGATTCGACGACCGACGGCGCGCCCGAACGGTGCGACCCGCGAGGTCACCGCTCCGCCCGCGCGCGCGACCGCTCCCCCGACGAGCTCCGCCGCGATGCGCGCCTGGTCGGCGCCGGGCGCGCGACGACGCCGTCCGCGAGCGGGGCTGTCGGTGGTCATGGCTGCAGGATCCTGTCGGGTCGGCGTCAGAAGGGAGCGGCGGCTCAGGCCGCGCGGTAGGCGGGCGGGGTGGCCGAGGCGACGGCCCGCTCGACGATGTCGGCCGCGCTCACCCCGGCGAACTCGGACTCGGGGTCGACGATGACGCGGTGCGCGAGCACCGGCTGGGCGAGATCGCGGATGTCGTCGGGCGTCACGAAGGTGCGGCCGGCCGAGATCGCCCACGTCTTCGCCGCGCGTGCCAACGCCAGGGCGCCGCGGATACTCACGCCGAGTGCAGCATCCTTGTCGTCGCGGGTCGCGGTGACGATCTCGCTGAGGTATCCCATGACGCTGGCGTCGGTGTGCACTTCGGACGCCAGTTGGGCGAGCGTGGTGACGGAATCGGACGCGATGATCGGCCGCACGGCAGACGCGCGCGACCGGTTGGAGGAGTCGAGCAGCAGGTCGACGGTCGTCGCGTGGTCCGGGTAGCCGAGCGAGGTCTTGATCAGGAAGCGGTCGAGCTGCGCCTCGGGCAGCGAGTACGTTCCGGCCTGCTCTACGGGGTTCTGAGTCGCGATCACGATGAACGGCGCGCCGACCGGGTGGCCGACGCCGTCTACCGTCACGACGCCCTCCTCCATCACCTCGAGCAGTGCCGACTGCGTCTTGGGGCTCGCCCGGTTGATCTCGTCCGCGAGCACCACCGACGCGAAGATCGGGCCGGGGTGGAATTCGAACCGGCCGCTGGACTGGTCGTAGATCGTGACGCCCGTGACGTCGGACGGCAGCAGGTCCGGCGTGAACTGGATGCGCGACTGCGTGCCCTCGACCGTATTGGCGAGCGCCTTGGCGAGCACCGTCTTGCCGGTGCCCGGCACGTCTTCGAGCAGCACGTGGCCGCCGGAGAGCATGGCGGTGATCACCAGGCGGATGCTGTGCTCCTTGCCGAGGATCGCCTTGTCGACGTTCGCCACCAATTGCGCGAACGCCCCGGCGAACCAGTCCGCCTGCTCCTGTGTCACTGCCACTGCTGCATCTCCTTACTTGGACCAGTCCTGAACACTGCTCTGCACGCCGTCCACGACCACGTATGCGCCCGGGTAGCCGCACCACGGGTCGAGGTTGCTCCCCGGGTTGCCCCGGTAGTGGCCGTACCCGTTGCCATCGGTCGAGATGGACTTGTTGGACAACGTCCCTCCATTGCAGTGCACCTGCATGGAGAACGTGCGGTTCTTCGGGAAGTCGTGGAGAGTCACGTCGTACGTGTAGCTGTGGACGAATCCGGGCTTCAGGTCGCCCTTGCTCAGATCGATCGACGGCGAGGGCGGCGGCGGATCTTTGACCTCGACACTGTTGGAGGTCGCGTGCGGTCCATCCTTGCCGCCCGCGTTCGACGCGTAGATCTCGAAGGAGTACGTGCCCGCGCCCTTGTTGTTCGCCTTGGCGCTCGTGCCCGTCGTGGTCTGCCACGAGCCGCCGTTGAGTCGATAGTGGTAGGTCGCCTGCCCGCCGCCCGTGCCGTTCGGGTCCGAGAGCGCGTTCCAGCTCATCGTCAGGTCGCTCGGGGCGTTCCCGCTGCTCTTGATCGAGACGCCGCCCACCTTCGTCGGCGTGCCGTACGGGGTGACCGGCGTGCTCCCGGCGGACCGTTCGCTCCATCCGTCCGCATTCTGCGCCCGCACGGTAAACGAGTACGACTTGCCGTTCGTCAGCCCGCCGATCGTCACATCCCCGACAGACGCCGTGTTCACCGTGTGCCCATTGCCGTCCGTCACCTCGTACTGCGTGATCGGCTTCCCGTTGTCCGCCGGCGCCTTGATCGAGACGGTCACCTTGCCGTCGCTCGCGCGCGGGTTGGATGGCGCGCTCGGCTTCGACGGGACGTCGTGGATGGTCACGCGCAACTGCCCGATGGCCGACGCGGTGCGCTTCGGGTCCTTCGTCGCATCCTCGACGTGGTAGGCCACGTTCACCGCACCGATCGCGGCCCCCGAGGATGCGCTGACGCTGATCGACGACCCCGTGTGCGTGACCGTCACCCCGGCCGGCGCGCTCTGCGCGGTCGCGTCCGTGATGGTCAGCGGCTGCCCGGGGAACGGGTTGACCCACTGGGCGTCGCTCGACGCGCCGTCGACCGTCGCGGTCTGTCCGCGCTTGACCTCAGCCGTCTGCGGCGGGTTCTTCTGCGTGGCGACCGGCCTGCTCGAGCTCACCACCTGCACGTTGACCGTGCCCGAGATCGTGTGCGTCCCCGAGCTGATCGTCACCGCGATCGTCGCCGTCTCCCCCGCCTGCACGCCCAGTGGCGCGGAGAGGGTCAGTGTCGACCCACTCAGGCCCGACTGGATCTTCGGGTTGGACGACGTGCCGCCCGAGTACGTCAGCTTGTTGAGGATCTCGGGATTGGGGTGGAAGCTCGACGCCCGCAGGTCGACCGAGAGCGGTGCCTCCCCCGGCTCGATCTTCTCGCTGGGCGACGTGAACGTCGGCGCGACGTCGGACTGGTCCGGCTCGCCGACCGTGATCGGAAGGACCAGCGTGGTCACGCGGTCCGAACTCTGTCCGGCCTCTCGACCGTCGCTCACCTTGAAGGTGATCGCCGCGGGTCCCCGGTATCCCTTCGCGGCGGTGAACGTGAGCGTCTGCTCGTCGCCGTACGACGATCCACCCGAACTGTTGGTGGCGCTGACGCCCGAAGCTCCCGTGAGCTTGTAGTCGCGCCCGGAGGGGACGGTGAGGATGTCGGACAGCTTCCAGCTCTTCGACCCGTCGGCCTGCACGATCTGCTGCGGCAGGCCGTCCTTGAGCCGCGGCGGTGCCGTGGCGTCGCCCTTCGGCGGAACCACGATGAACGCGGTCCCCTTCAGCCCGGTGACGGTGTCGGTCAGCGTGTAGGCGATCGCGATCCGCTGCTCGCCGGGCTTCACCGTGATGGAGCCGTCCTGGCCCACCTCGGCGGCGGAGGCGTTCGGCCCGGTGACCTCGACCTTCAGGTCGTCGACCAGTCCTGACGGGTTGGTCGCGCCCTCGAGCGCGTTCACCTTGACGCTCTGCTTGTTCGCCACCTCGTCCGGCTCCAGGACGTGGTCCACGGCGGTCGGCGGCACATCCTTCGCGTTCGGGGTCACCGTCACCTGGATGAACGCGCTGGCGACGCCGCCCTGGCCGTTGGTGATCTGGTAGCGGACGACGAACGAGCCCTCCTCCTTGGGCGCCGTGACGAGCACGATCTTGCCGTGCACGGATGCCTTGAGACCCTCGTCCACCTGCAGCAGCTTCTTCTGCAGAGCGATCGCGTACCCGTTCGGGTCGGAGTCGTTGTCGAGCACGGGAACGGCGATCGTCCGGCCGGGCTTCACCTGCACCGGATCGTTGACCGCGATCGGCGGCCGCACCTGGTCCGGGCGTGGGATGACGGCGATCGACACGGTGCCGGTGGACGTCTTCCCGTAGGCGTCCTTCACCTGGTACGTGAAGGTGTCGGTGCCCGCGGAGTCCGGGTACGCCTGGTACGTGAACGAGCGGCTGGTGGAGTCCGAGATCCGTCCGAGGGTCGGCTGCGTCGCGAGCCCCGAGAGGGAGACCGAGTCGCCGTCCGGATCGATGCCGTCGAGCGGCACCTCCACCGGCACCGACGAGCCCGCGAAGACACGGACGGTGAGCGGCTGCGGCTGAGGCGCGCGGTCGGAGCCCTTGTCGGGGGCGCCGACGACGAAGGTGACGGTCGCCTGCGCCTTCTGGCCGTACTTGTCGGTGATCCCGTAGACCACGTTGTACTGGCCGGGCGTCGTCGGCGCCTGGTAGCGGACGGTCTCGCCGCTGACGAACGCGGTCGCGCCCTGACCGCCGCCGCTCGCGTCGCGCAGCTGCGTGTCGAGGGTGAACGGTGCGTTGTCCGGCGAGTAGTCGTTGTCCATGACGGGAACGGTCGCGACGTCGCCGGCGCGGACCGGCACCTGATCGTCGACGGCCACCGGCGGCTGGTGCTGCACGAGCGGAGGGACGGGCACGACGGTGATGCCGGCGGTCGCCTCGTTGATCCCGTCCGAGACGACGTAGGACAGTTGCACTTGCTGGGTGAGGACGGTCGGCGCCGTGATCTTGACCACGGCGTTGTCGAGCACCTCCACGTTGAGGTCCTCCGCGCCCTTGCCGACCGACACCGAGCGCACGGCGAGCACCCGGCCGGACGGCGAAACGTCGTTCTCGAGGACGGCGACGGACGTCGGTTCGCCGGGCCGGACGTACGCCTTGTCGGTGACGGCGATCGGCGGAGCCTCGCTCGCACCCTGCGGCGCGATGTCGACGCGCGCGAGTCCCGTCGTCGTCTTGGGCCCTGCCCCGAGCGTGTAGACGAGGTAGTACTCCCCCGGCGCGTTGCTGCGGACCGTGATCGTGCCGCGGGTGCTGTCCGCGGTGACCTGGGCGCCGCTGCCGCCGTCGAGGCCGGCGCCGACCAGCGACAGGGGCTCACCCGACGGTGACTGGTCGTTGTCGAGGGGATGCAGCACGACCGGACGGCCGGTGAACCCGTCGGCGAAGTCCGTCACCGCGACCGGGTCGAGCGTTCCGGCGGGCTTCACCGTCACGATCAGGCTGCCCGTGGCCGACGCGCGTCCGTCGGAGATGGTGACGCGCACCTCCTTGGAGCCCGCCTGACCGGTCTTGCTGGTGAAGGTGACGTCGCCGTTGGGCTTGAACCGCACGTCGTCCTCGGTGGTCGCGGACGCGGCGACCAGGCTCAGGTCGTCGCCGTCCGGGTCCGTCCAGTCGTTGAGCACGTTGTAGGTGACCGACTGCCCGACCTCGGTCTGGGCGGTGCTCGACCGGGTGGATGCGGGAGCCTCGTTCACGGCGGGCTGCTTGAGCGTGGCGTCCACCTGGGCGGAGGACGTTCCGCCGCGGCCGTCGTCGACCGAGTAGCGGAACGAGATCGTGCCGCTGAGGCCGTCCCTCGGCGTGAACTGGATGGCGCGGCCGCCCTCGACGAGCTGAAGCACGCCCTGATCCACCGGGATCGCCGAGACGTCCGAGATCGTCAGGACGTCGCCGTCCGGATCGGTGTCGTTCGTGAGAACGTGCAGCACCGTCGACCTCCCCGGGCGCACGCCGTAGGTGTCGTTCACGGCGATGGGCGGCCGGTTCTGATCGGTCCGCTGCGCGAGAGTGTCGGCGAAGGACTGCACGACCGGCTTCTCCTCGCCGGTCTCGCCCTGCACGGTGGTGTCGTTCGGCTTGAGCTGAGCCCAGTTCTGCACCAGCCGCATGTTGGAGGAGACGACCCACGCGTTGCCGTCGCGCAGGTTGTTCAGCGCGATGACGCCGTGGTTGACCCGGAACTCGAGGTCGTCGCCCGCGACCGGCTGGTCGATGTCGATGCCAACCGGTTTCTTGCCGTCGCACGCGTAGAGGTAGCGGCCGGAGCCGGACCATGCGCCGTACGAGCAGGTCCCGAGACGCACGGGGGCCGACACCGCGTCGCCGCCGCCCTTGGAGGTCGCGCCGGCGGGGCTCGCGGTGACGGTCCCGCCGCCGAGCGGGACGCTGAGGAGGCTGTTCGCGGTCGCCACGACGGCGGCGCGGTCGTCTGGCCCGGGCTGCTGGAGCCTGAGACCCTTCGCGGGGAGGTCGACCGTGGTTCCGCCGGCGGTGATCATGCGGTTGCGCTGCGTGTCGAGCACGACCGCCTGGTCGCCGACGGCGCTCACCTGGAACGCGCCCGGCACCGCGAAGTCGCGGGTCTGCGGCTTCGCGCCTGGCCCGTCCACCGTGATCAGCCGCTTGCCCTTCGGCGCGACCACGAACGTCGTACCCGACTTCGCGACGGCGAGCTTCGCGCCGGCTCCCGCCTTCACGACCGGCTTGGTCTTGGACTTGTCGAAGTCGAGACGGCCGGACGCATCCAGCACCCAGAGGTTGCCGTTCGGCGCGAGCACGGAGAGCGTCGTGCCGCCGTAGCCGACCTGCGAGTCCTCCGGCACCTGGATGCGTCCGCCGAGCGAGACGAAGGCCGGGTCGATCTTGTCCACCGTGCCGTGCGGGAGGTCGGTGAGGAAGTACGCGGAGCCGTCCTGCAGGACGTCGAGGTCGGCGCTCGCGCCGGTGACGGCGGCATCCAGCTCGTCGATCTGATGGTTGAGCCGGCCGCCCAGCAGCTTCTCGCCGTTGGTGACCCAGACGTCGCGGGTGTCGAGCTCGACCGCGTTGACGGGGAAGCCCTTGTGGAGGACGGCGATCGTCAGCGGGACCCCCGCGACCACGGCGACTGCGGTGATGACGGCGGCGGTCTTCCGCTGCCGGAACCACGCACTCACTGAAACCAAGACTCTGCAATCCCTCGGGCCGGAAAACGCGTCTACGCTAACACGACCCCCCGACGCGTCCGGAATGGGGAGCACTCCCCATGCACACCGGGCCGATCCCGCCGGGCCACGCGGGAAGCGCCTCAGTCGTCGGTGCCACGGTCCTCCCCGGATGCCGTCCGGTCAAGTGCGGCCTGGGCATCGGTGTCGTCGTGCTGGTCGAGCAGCGGGAGGTCTTCGACGCCGACCAGACGCGTCGTCACCGCGTACTCGACGAGCCGCGCCCGGCGGTTCGTCGCGAGCTTGCCCCGGCCACCGCGCAGCCCGGCGACGCCGAGTTTGTCGAGCTTGTCGCAGACGTTGTCGAGCTTGCGGTTGAACGTCGTCATGCTCCAGCCCAGGCGCTCGGCCGCCTCGGCGGAGGTCGGGATGGTGCCGCGGCCGGGAACGGTCTGCGTCAGGACCCCCTCGGCGAGAGCGACGATCAGCTGGCGCTGGCTGGTGGTCAGCGTCACCGGGAGGACGGTGGTGGAGCCGGCCGCCGCATCCACCTGGACCGCCGTGTTGAAGTAGTCCTCGTCGCTCGAGATGGTGAAGTCGTACGTCGTCGCGCCTGCGCTGAACATGACGTGCATCGTCTGGAAGACGATCGGCAGTTTCGCCCCCGGAGCGAGCCAGGCCTGCATCGTCCCCGTCGCGTCGGTGACCGTCGCGGTCAGCAGCGTGCCGACGTTGCTCAGCCACCACATCCCGTAATCGTGCCCGACGGTGAGGAAACGGCGGTGCAGGTACGGGTTGTCGTCGATGGTGAGCTCGGCCTCGCGGCCGATCCCGAACTCGGTGCCCGGCTCGACGCTGTAGAGCTCGCCGCAGAACTCGACCGTGAGCGGCTTCGCGGCGGTCACGGCGCGCACGCCTTCAGCTGCTCGGAGGTGCGGCCGGCGCGGACCGTCGCGACGTCGATGCACACCGGGACGCCCGGCGTCAGATTCGTGAGGGTGACCTTCCGCTCCGCCGTGACGGACGGCCCGTTGGTCGTGCCCTCCTGCTGCCAGGTGAATTGGTCGTCCTTCTGCGCGTCCGCCGTCTTCCAGGTGAAGGTGGCGCTGGCGCCGTCCGGGGCGCGGACGGCCGAGACCAGCACCGGCGGCGGCACGACGGTGACGGCGATGCTGCCGCCGTCGCTCGGCTGCGCTCCGGGGCCGGTGGATGTGGAGGGAGCGGCGACGAGGTTGGCGACGACGGCCGCCGCGACCGCCAGGACGATCACCGCTGCGGCGCCGACGCCGATCCACGTGAGGAGGCGTCGACGCGGGTCGCGCGGACCAGTTGATGCGTCCGGGTCGGATGCGTCGTCCGCGCCGGACTGCGCCGTCCCGTCGCCCTCTTCGGACGAAGGGCGCGAGCGGAGGATGGTGTGGTCCTGCACGGGCTCGGCCGACGGTTTGTCGTCTGTCGTGGCGGAGCGGGCGGGCGGCTGCGCCGAGATGGGCACGACGCCGCGGACGCGGGTGGCCTCGGGCTCCGGCGCTGCGGGCGCGGCAGGGGCGGCTGATCGCTCGGCAGACCGCGCATCGACCGTATTCGGCGCGGGCGCCGGCTGCTGCGCCCGGATCGTGGCCACCGACCGCGCACGGGTCTCCTGCTCGCCGCCGTCCGGCGACGGCCCCGGCCGCGCGTCGCCCACGCTGAGGTTCGGCACGTCGATGCTGGTCGGCGCGAGGCCGAGCTCCAGCTCGACGCGCTGCAGTGCCCGGGCGAAGTCGACGGCCGTCTGGTACCGCTCCTCCCGGCGGGTCGCCATGCCCCGCCGCAGGACGGAGGCCAGCGACGCCGGCACATCCGGCCGGTCGAGCGGCGTGATCATCCCGCGCTCGATGCGCCCCATCAGGTCGAGGGTGCCGTTGGAGCGCCCGGGGACCTCGAACGGCGTCCGCCCGGCGAGGAGGGTGTGCACGGTCGCGGCGAGCGAGAAGATGTCGCTGCGCACATCCGGATCCGGGTCGTCCGAGAACATCTCCGGCGGCGACCACGGCACGCTGAGACCGACGCTGCGGCTGCCGGAGGTCGCGGTGTCCGACGGCGAGCTCCGCAGTTCGGACAGCGTCGTGGTGTACACCGGCAGCTCCTCCAGCGCGGAGGCGATGCCGAAGTCGGTGAGCGCCGGCCAGCCGAGCGCGTTGGTGAGCACGTTCGCGGGCTTGATGTCGCGGTGCAGGATGCCCGCCGCGTGGGCGGTCGCGACCGCGCTGGACAACCGAACGCCGGTGCGCAGCGCATCCTCGGCGCCGATCCGCTCGCGCTTCAGTCGGTCGGCCAGCGACGGCCCGGAGCAGTACTCCATGACCAGGAAGGGGCGGTCGTCTCCGGCCACGCCCGCGTGGAAGATCGTGACGATGTAGGGATGCGCGGAGAGCCGGGCCATGACGTTCGCCTCGGCGACGAAGCGGGCGCGCGCCGACTCGTCCACGCCATCCGTCAGCAGCACCTTCACGGCGACGCTGCGCTTGGGCAGCTGCTGCTCGTAGAGGAAGACGTCCGAGAAGCCACCGGATCCGAGCAGGCGGATGAAGTGGAAGCCGTCGAGCTCGGGCGGCTGCGAGGCCATGCGCCTCATCCGGCTGCCTCGACGGTCAGCGTCGCCCCGCTGCCCAGGTCGATCACGGTCCCGAGAACGACCGTGGTCGGCTCGCCGCTGCGGAGCTTCTGCGGCGTCTTGCCGGGCAGGACGATCATGGTGCCGTTGCGCGAGTGCAGGTCGGTGACCACGACACTGTCGCCCTCGACCGCGACAGCGACGTGGGAGCGCGAGATGTCGTCCTCGGCCGTGGTCAGCGTGACGGGACGTGCGCCGCGGAGGGCGGGGACGGCCGAGACGCTCGGCGCGCGGCCGACGACGACCGGCGCCGACAGCGGCTCCCGGCGGCCGTCGGACAGCAGCACCGCGAACGTCTGCGCCGCGGGCTCGCGCGCAGGCTCCTGCTCGGTCTCCGTGGGTCGCGCACGCTGCGGCAGGTCGCCGCTCATGACGGTGAGCCCGTCGTGATCGCCCGCGAGACGGCCGGCGGCCGGCGGGAAGGAGTCGGTGATGAAGCCGGGGAGGTCGATCTTCGGCGGGGCCGCGTCCTCCTCCTCCGGGCGGACGGCCGCGTCCTCGACGCTCCGCACCATCGTCGCCCCGAACAGGTGGTCGTAGCCGGGCGCCTCTGACGGCTGCGCGGGCGCCGGGGCCGCGTCGGCGGACGGGACGTCGGCGAATGTCGCCTCGGGGACGCGCGTATGCGGGTCGGGTTCAGCTGGAGCTGGCGCAGGCTCGAACGCCGCTACCGCCGGTCCGGCGATCACAGGCTCGGACTCGGTCGCACCGCCATCCACGGCCAGCGCATCCACCGGTCCGGTCTCGCGCTCGCGACGCGGCGGGGCCGCGACGGTCGCGCCGACATCCTCCGCCTGCTCCGCGGCGGACCAGACCACACCGCCGGACCGCACGACGCCCTCCACGAGCGGGAGCGTCTCCCCCGAGGCGGCGCCTAGCGTCACGGCGGTCGCGTCGGTCAGCTGCGTCTCGACCCACGACGACACCCCGGAGGCCCGCACGGTGCGCTCCGGTCCGCCGTCCGCGATGGTCGCGCTGGCCGTACCCCGCACCGCCAGCAGCACCGGACCGGTGGATGCGTCCAGCAGCGCGAAGGACGGCGTGCGGCTCAGCCCACCGGCGACCAGCGCATCCAGTGTCTCGGCGAAGCCCGCTCGGACCGCCTCGAAGAGCGCCCGCAGCCGCGCAGGGTCGGACTCGGCCACCAGCAGTGCCCGCGCACCCCCCGCGACGACCGCCCACTCCCCGGCTGCCGCCTGCTGCACTTCGAACACGGACGACCTACTCCCTCGGCTGCGTGTCTTCGAACTCCCGACCGCTGCCGTCGGCGCGTTCGCGCGTGTCGACGGGGGCCGGGGCGTCTTCCCCGGTCACCGATTCAACCACGATCACGGTGATGTTGTCGTGGCCACCGGCCTCGTTCGCCGCATCCACCAGCGCGGACGCCGGGTCGGACGGCCCCTGCGCGAGGATCTCGGCGATCCGCTGATCGCTGAGCTCGCGCGTCAGTCCGTCCGAGCAGATCAGGAAGATCTGGCGGCCGGTCTCGGCGACCAGCCCGCTGTCCGTGTCCACGAAATCCTCGGCCCCGAGCGCGCGGGTGATGACGTTGCGCTCCGGGTGGACCGCCGCCTGCGCCTCGGTGATGAGGCCGGCATCCACCAGCTCCTGGACGGCGGAGTGGTCGACGGTCAGCTGCCGCAGCTGCCGGCCGTCCCACGCGTAGACGCGCGAGTCGCCGACGTTGACGACCATCCACTGCTCGGCCGCCAGCTCGGGCACGCGGACGCGGACGATCCCGGCGAGCGTGGTGCCCGCTACGGCAGCACCCGACTCGTCGGCCCCCGAGAGCGACCGAACGGCGGCGTTCGCCTCGTCGATGGCGCGGATCACCTCGTCCGGTGTCGGCCGAGAGCCCGGCTGCAGCGTGCGCGCGAGGCTCTCCACGGCCGTCCGGCTGGCCAGGTCGCCGCGTGCGTGACCGCCCATGCCGTCGGCCACGACGAACACCGGATCCTGCGCCAGAGCGCTGTCCTCGTTGACGTGCCGGACCGCACCCGTGTCGCTGCGGACGGTCACGCCGACGAGAGAGCTCATGTGCGGGGGTCCTCCTGCGTGCCGTCGGCGACCGTTTCCTCGGCCTCGTCCTCGTCGGATTCGTCACCGTGAATGGCCTCGGCGACGCTGGTGCCGCTCATCCGCAGCTTCACCAGACTTGCAATCGTAGCGACAACCATGGCGCCGACGATCACCAGGAGCGAGGTCCAGGTGCTGATGTCGGGCGCCCACTCGATGTGCTCGCCGCCGTTGATGAACGGCAGCTCGTTCTCGTGCATGGCGTGGAACACCAGCTTCACACCGATGAAGGCGAGGATGAACGCGATCCCGTACTTGAGGTACACCAGCTTGTCGAGCAGGTGCCCGAGCAGGAAATACAGCTGCCGGAGGCCCATCAGCGCGAACACGTTCGCCGTGAACACGATGAACGGGCTCTGGGTGATGCCGAAGATGGCGGGGATGGAGTCGAGGGCGAACAGCAGGTCGGTGGTGCCCAGGGCGATGAACACGATGATCAGCGGCGTGAACATCCGTCGGCCGTCCACCACCGTGCGCAGCTTGTTGCCGTTGTACTGGGTCGACACCTTCAGGTGCTTGCGGGCGAACTTGATGAACCAGGAGTCCTCCGCGCCCTCGTCGTCATGCTTGCCGAAGGCCTGGTTGAACGCCGTCCACAGGAGGAACGCGCCGAACAGGTAGAAGATCGCGCTGAAGCTGGCGATCAGACCGGCCCCGAGCAGGATGAACACCCCGCGGAAGATCAGCGCCAGGATGATGCCCACCATCAGCACTTCCTGCTGATACTTCCTCGGCACCGCGAACCGGCCCATGATGATCACGAACACGAACAGGTTGTCGATGCTGAGGCTGTACTCCGTCAACCACCCGGCGAGGAACTGCCCGGCGTGCTCCGCATCCCCCACCACCAGCATCAGCAGAGCGAAGATCAGCGCCAGCGCCACGTAGAAGGCGACCCAGAGGGCGGACTCGCGCGGGCTCGGGATGTGCGGCCTCTTGAAGATGATCAGGAGGTCGAAGGCGAGGATCAGCAGGAGGACGACGAAGGAGCCGATCTCGAACCAGAGGGGAAGCGCGGTGTGCAACGGGGGACCTTTCGGAGGGCGCGGAAAAACACCGAAAGTCTCTCCTGCACCTCGTGGGTGCCGCTGTGCCCGGGTCCGCTGCCTCGCAGACCGTGTTGACGTGCACAGCGCCGACCGGGCACAGGTTCTCACCTGCCGCCGAGCCGTCCGGGATACTCCCCTTCGCTTCGGACATCCTAGTGCCGTCGGAGGTCCGGCGTAGGGTGCGGACGTGGAGCGGGTGGCATTCGACAGCACGGTGATCGCGACGGCGGGCTACGACCCGTCCGTACGGACGCTCGAGGTCGAGTTCGTGTCGGGCGAGGTGTACCGCTACTTCCTCGTGCCCGCGCGGGTGTGGCGTGAGCTGCGCGGCGCCGAGTCGGCGGGCTCCTACTTCAACGCCGCAGTGCGCGACCACTACCCGGAGGAGTGGATGCCGGGCGGCGCGACGGACTGACCGGCACGGCTCACGGTCGCCTGCGAACCCGGATAGGCTCGGGATGCGGAGACGGCCCAGTGACGCCGGAGAGGGGCCGTTCCTCACACCGAGATGGGACCCGGGATGCTGCAACCGACCGAAGCTGTCGACGTCCGACGTCGCAACAGCGTTCGCGAGTCCGGTGATCCGTCCGGCCGCCCGATCGTCTTCGCGCACGGCTTCGGCTGCAGCCAGGAGATGTGGCGGCGGGTGGTCCCGCATTTCGAGTCCGACTTCCGGGTGATCGTCTTCGACCACGTCGGCGCGGGCGACTCCGATGTGAGCGCCTACGACCGGGCCAAGTACGACTCGCTTCACGGCTACGCCGACGACGTGCTCGAGATCTTCGAGGCCCTCGACCTCCGCGACGCCGTCTTCGTCGGCCACTCCGTCAGCGCGATGATCGGCGTGCTGGCCGCCAACCGCTCCCCCGAACGCTTCGGGCGCCTGGTGCTCGTCGGTCCGTCGCCGCGCTACATCGACGAGGGCGACTATGTGGGCGGTTTCACGCGTTCCGACATCGATGGCCTGCTCGACACCCTCGACGACAACTATCTGGGATGGTCGGAGGCGATCGCGCCCGTCATCGCCGGCAACCCCGACCGACCGGAGCTCGGCGCGGAACTGACCGCGAGCTTCTGCCGGACCGATCCGGCGATCGCCGGCCACTTCGCCCGCGTCACCTTCCTCTCCGACAACCGCGCCGACCTCCCCGAGGTGACCGTGCCGACCGTCGTGCTGCAGTGCGCGGAGGACGCGATCGCGCCCGGCCCGGTCGGGCGCTACGTGCACGAGCAGATCCCCGGAAGCGTGTTCGTCCAGCTGAACGCCACCGGCCACTGCCCGAACCTGTCCGGTCCCGACGAGCTGGCCGCGGCCATCCGGAGCTCGCTGGCATGACGGCGGAGGGGATCACGTCCGAGGGACCCGCCGCGGATGCGCTCTACGACCGCGCGCCCTGCGGTCTCGTCACGCTGACCGAGGGCGGCCGCATCCTGCGCGTCAACGCCACCTTCGCCGCGTGGACCGGTCGCCCGGCCGACGAACTCGTCGGGGCGTCTCTCACCGATCTGCTCGAGCCGGGAGCGCGGATCTTCTACGAGACCCGCTTCCTCCCCGTCCTCCATCTCCAGGGTGAGGTGCGTGAGGTCGCCCTGTCGTTGCGCACGGCGCACGACGACGCCCTGCCCGTGCTCGTCAACGCGGTGGTCGACGAGGCCGAGTCCGGCCCGCTCATCCATGTCGCCGTCTTCGACGCCAGTCGCCGCCAGGACTACGAGCGCCAGCTGCTCGCCGCCCGCCGCATCGCGGAGGGGTCGGAGGCGCGCACCCGCGTGCTCCAGAACGCGACCACCGCCTTCGGCGAGAGCGACACCGTGGAAATGCTCGCGCAGGCTCTGGCGGAGAGCGCGCAGCAGGGTCTGGGCGCGATGGCGGCCGCCGTCTTCCTCGACGGCCACGAACCGCACCTGGTCGGAGGGACGGTCCCGCTGGATGCCGCTCTGCTGCCCGGCGGACTGCCGGCGCTCGGCGCGGTCGGCCCCACGCTCGCGACCTGGTCCGTACGGGATGAGCTGGCGCACCCGGACGTGGCGACCGCCCTCCGCGCAGCGCGCCTCGACTCCATGCTGACCGCTCCCCTCGTGCACGCGGACGCGGCGATCGGGACGCTGGCCTGCTACTTCTCGCGGCCTCCGGAGCTCGACGAGCATGCGGTCGAACTGCTCGGCTCGCTGTGCCGTCAGGCGGCGCAGACCGTCGCCCGCCTGACGCTGCAGGCGCAGCTGGCCGCGATCGCCCTCCACGACCCGCTGACCGGGCTCGCCAACCGGGTGCTGCTCCGCAGCCACATCACGGCGAGTGTCGCCTCGGCGATGGAACGGCAGGAGCCGCTCGCCCTGATCTTCGTGGACCTGGACGACTTCAAGTCCGTCAACGACGAACTCGACCACACCGCTGGCGACACCGTGCTCAAGCTGATCGCCGCGCGCCTCGTCTCGGCGGTCCGCGGCGACGACCTGGTGTGCCGGTACGGCGGCGACGAGTTCATCATCGTCTGCCAGAACACCGACCACGAGCGCGCCTCCGCGATCGCCGAGCGCATCCGCGTCGCGGTCAAGCAGCCCCTCCACGACGACGGCTGGCAGCGCGTCATCACCGCCAGCGTCGGCGTGACCGTCCACGCGGCTGGACCCGCCCGCGTCCTGAGCGGCCCGGAGCTGCTGCGCGTCGCCGACAAGGCGATGTACCGGTCGAAGGATCGCGGCAAGGACCAGGTCAGCGTCATCACGCTGTAGGTCACCGGCTGATCGCCTCCGTCGCCCCCGTGATGCCTCGAACGTGGGGAGCTGCGCTGAACCCCCGCCGGGCATGATTGTCGACATGTACACGACATCGGCTCAGCGACTGCGCTCGGAGATGATGCGCCGCATGAATGACGGCTGGCACCTCGACGGCGACATGGGCTCCGAGGAGATGCGGCTGGTCCACCTCGTCACGCCGCCCGCCTGGCGAGTCGCCCTCGAGCTGGTCAACCCCGTGGCGTGGTTTCTGGGACCGACCTATCCCACGGTCTACCGCACGATGCATGTTCGGGTGGACGAGTCCGGCCGGCTGCATCGCCGCACGACGGGGAAGATCCCATCCGGCTGGCCGCAGGTCCATGCGTGGGAAGCTCCCGACGGCCCGGTTTGACCCAAGAAAAAAGCCCGGACGCCAGTCAGTGACTGGCATCCGGGCTGTTGGTGACCCCAGCGGGATTTGAACCCGCGTTACCGCCGTGAGAGGGCGACGTCCTAGGCCGCTAGACGATGGGGCCGTCTGGCAACTAGAAGATCATGCCACAGATGGGCGTGCTGTGCCAAAACGGGGACGGCGTCCCGGGCGCGTCGCTCAGGCGAGCACGCGGAGCGCGCCGGCGGCGACCGAGACCTCGATGGGGAGGGGTCCGATCCGCTCGCCGTCCGCGTAGGCGACGACGCCCTCCGCCTCGATCCGGACGGACGAGACGCGCAGGATGCTGACCTCCGGAAGGCCGGTGTGCTCGCCGCGGAAGACCTTCGGGAACATGCGGAGGAAGCGCACGCGCGACATCGGCCCGACGACGAAGAGGTCGAGCAGGCCGTCGGAGAGGTCCGCGTCCGGGACGATGCGCATCCCGCCGCCGAGCGACCGGTTGTTGGCGACCGAGACGAGCATGGCATCCACGTCGATCGTCCGGCCGTCGGCGTGGATGCGGTACGGCCGTGGCGTCAGCGTCGCCAGTTCGCGCAGCAGCGCGATGATGTACCGGCTGCGACCCCGCGGTCGCGACATCAGGTTGGCCCGCTCGTTGACGGTCGCGTCGAAACCGGCGGAGACGACGCAGCCGAACCACGTGGTCAGTTCGCCGTGACGGATCGTCCCCGCGTCGATCGTCCGCGGCTCGCGCTGCAGCGCATCCAGCAGTCGGTCGATGGCCGCCTCGGTGTCGTCGATCGGGATGCCGAGGCCGTCGGCGAGGTCGTTGCCGGTGCCGCTGGGGACGATGCCGAGCGGAGTGCCCGTGTTCGCGACGAGGTCGATGCCGAGGTTGGCCATCCCGTCGCCGCCGACCACGACGAGCGCGTCGGCGCCGTCCGCCAGCGATCGGGCGGTCTCGCGACGGAGCAGCTCGATGTTCGCCTCCCCCATCGCGACGACGCGGTGACCGGCGTCGCGCAGGCGCTCGATGACACGCGGGCCGACCTCGCGGCGATGGCCGAAGGACGCCATGGGGTTGACCGCGACGACCACGGCCCGCGGGAGTGCGGTCACGGTCCCGATGATGGCACAGGCGGCGCCCCGCCGGCCGAAGGCGGGGCGCCGGTGCGTCGGAGCAGACGGCCGCCCGTCAGAGGCGGACGCGGCGCAGCAACTGGGCGTTGATCGCGACGACGATCGTCGAGAGCGACATGAGCACCGCGCCGAACGCCGGCGACACCACGATGCCGACCCCGATCGCGATACCGGCCGCAAGCGGGAGGGCGATGACGTTGTAGCCGGTCGCCCAGGCGAGGTTCTGCAGCATCTTCCGGTAGGTCGCGGCGGAGAGCGTGATCACCTTCGCGACACCGCGCGGGTCGCTGGAGGCGAGGACGACGCCGGCCGACTCGATGGCCACGTCCGTCCCGGCGCCGATCGCGATCCCGACGTCCGCCTGCGCGAGGGCCGGGGCGTCGTTGACGCCGTCACCGACCATCGCCACGCGGGAGCCGTCCGCCTGGAGGCGGGCCACCGTGCCGGACTTGTCCCCAGGCAGGACCTCGGCGAACACCTCTTCGATGCCCAGCTGGGCGGCGACCGCGTCGGCGACGGCCTGCGCGTCGCCGGTCAGCATGGCGACGCGGACACCGCGATCCCGCAGCGACCGGACGGCCTCCCGCGACTCCGGTCGGACGACATCGGCGAGAGCGATCATGCCGGCGACGTGGTCGCCGCGCAGAACGTAGACGACGGTCTGACCCTCGGTGGAGGCTCGGTCGGCGGCCGTGCGGACGGCGTCTCCCGGCGTCAGGCCGCCCTCGGTCAGCAGCCGGGGCGCGCCGACGGCGACCCGCTCGCCGTCGACGGTCGCGGCGGCTCCGCGGCCCCCCAGAGCCTCGAACCCGGACACCGGTGCGATCGTCAGGCCGCGCCGGCGCGCCTCGCGGACGATGGCAGCGCCGATCGGGTGCTCCGTCGGCGCCTCCACGGACGCGGCGAGCGCCAGCAGGGCGTCGGCGTCGCCGTCGTCGGCGACCACTGCGGCCACGCCCTGGCGGCCCTCGGTGAGCGTCCCGGTCTTGTCGAACAGCACGACGTCCACCCGGCGGGCGTCCTCCATGGCGTGCCGGTCGCGGATCAGCAGCCCGTTGCGAGCGCCGATGGCGGTGGAGATCTGGGCGACCAGGGGGATGGCGAGGCCGAGCGCGTGCGGGCACGCGATGATGAGCACGGTCACGACCCGCTCGAGAATGAACGCGGGGTCGCCCGGCCGCAGCAGCGTCCACACGATCAGGGTGACGGTGGCGACGGCGAGCGCGACGTAGAACAGCCACGCCGCCGCGCGGTCGGCGAGAACCTGGGTTCCGGACTTGCTTGCCTGCGCATCCGCGACGAGCTTCATGATGCCGGCGAGCGCGGTGTCGCCGCCCGTGCGACCGACCCGGACGACGAGCGAACCGCTCCCGGAGATGCTTCCGGCGACGACCTGCTCCCCCGGCCCGCGTGTCACCGGCTTCGACTCCCCGGTGAGGAGGGACTCATCCAGATCGCTCCGGCCGTGGACGATCTCGCCGTCGGCAGGCACGGCCGCACCGGGGCGCACGCGCACCAGCTCCCCCACGCGCAGCTCGGAGACCGGCACGGAGACGGGCTCGGCGTGGATGTCGGACACCCGCTCGGCCGTGTCGGGCAGGAGCTTGGCGAGCTCGCCGAGCGCGTCCTGCGCGCCCATGACGGCGGACATCTCGATCCAGTGGCCGAGCAGCATGATCAGGATGAGGGTGGCGAGCTCCCACCAGAAGTCCATGCCCGGGAGGCCCAGGGTCACGGCGACGCTGTAGCCGAAGGCGACGACGATGGCCAGCGAGATGAGGGTCATCATGCCCGGCTGCTTGGCTCTCAGCTCATCCACGGCGCCGCGCAGGAAGACGAGCCCGCCGTAGAAGAAGATGATGATGCCGAAGACCGCGGGGATGTACTGGCTGCCCGGGAATCGCGGCCCGTCGAGCCCGAGGATCTCCTGCAGACCCTGCGAGAAGACGAGGGTCGGGATGGTGAAGACCAGCGTCAACCAGAACTTCCGCTTGAAGATCGCGGGGTCGTGGCCCGCGTGACCGGAGTGGTCGTGCCCGGCGTGGTCGTGCGCCGCGTGATCGTGCTCCGCGTGACCGGAGTGGTCGTGCGCAGCGTGATCGTGCTCGTGATCGTGCCCGGCGTCGTCGTGGACCGTCGTGTGCTCGTTCTTCTCGTCCATGTCATCGGCAACAGTACCCCCTAGGGGTATATTCCTCAATCGTGTCGTTCTTGCATGCGCATCCCATCCGGTATTTCCTGGGAACCATGAGACTCACCAAGTTCGAGCACGCCGGCCTCCTCCTCGAGCAGGACGGACAGAAGCTGTTCGTCGACCCGGGCAGCTTCACTTCCCCCCTCACCGACACCGCGAACGCCGTCGCCGTGGTCATCACCCACGAGCACCCCGACCACTGGACCCCGGAGCAGTTGAACCGCGTTCTCGACCTCTCCCCCGACGTGACGATCTTCGGCCCGGAAGGCGTGGCCGCCGCAGCCTCAGACTTCGACATCACGGTGGTCCACCCGGGCGACACGGTGGAGGCCGGCCCGTTCACCCTCCGCTTCTTCGGCGGGCGCCATGCCGTCATCCACGAGAGCATCCCGGTGGTCGACAACGTCGGCGTGCTCGTCAACGACGTGCTCTACTACGCCGGCGACTCGTTCTCGGTGCCGGAGGGCGTCGAGGTGGATGTGCTGGCTGCCCCTGCGGGCGCACCCTGGATGAAGATCGCCGAGACCATGGACTACGTGCTCGCGGTGAAGCCGAAGCGCGCCTTCCCCATCCACGAGATGGTGCTCTCGCGGGCGGGCAAGGACATGTCGAACGGACGCCTGACCTGGGCGACCGAGCAGAACGGCGGCACCTTCTACCCGCTGGAGCCCGGCGACTCCCTCGACCTGTGAGCGAACGCCCCGCGGTCGTCTGGTTCCGCGACGACCTGCGGGTCGCGGACAACCCTGCCCTGCACGCAGCCGTCCAGACGGGCAGCCCGGTGCTGTGCGTCTTCGTCTGGGATGACGAGACGCCGGAGCTCCGCGCTCCCGGCGCCGCCAGCCGGTGGTGGTTGCATCACAGCCTGGCGTCGCTGACCGAGTCGCTGGAGCGCCTGGGCGCCGGGCTCGTCCTGCTGCGCGGGCGGAGCGAGACCGTCATCGAGACGGTGCTGCGGGAGACCGACGCATCGGCGATCTTCTGGAACAGGCGGTACGGCGGCGCGGAGCGACGCATCGACGAGGCGGTGAAGACCGCGGCGCGTGCCTCCGGCGTCGAGGCGGCGAGCTTCGCCGCCACCCTCCTCTTCGAGCCGTGGACGATCCGGACCGGCCAGGACACCCCGTTCTCGGTCTACACGCCGTTCTGGCGGGCCTGTCTCGCGGCCCCTGCGCCGCGGAAGCCGGGGCCGACGCCGCGGGGAGTGCATGGCGGAAGCCTGCCCCGGTCGCTCGAGACCGTGACGCTCGACGAACTCGGGCTGCTCCCGACGCATCCCGACTGGGCCGGCGGCCTGCGCGAGACGTGGGAGCCGGGCGAGAAGGCGGCGCACGCACAGCTGAAGCACTTTCTCGCCGACGATCTGAGTGACTACCGCGAACAGCGCGACGTACCCGGTGTGGACGCGACCTCGCGGCTCTCTCCCCGGCTCCGCTGGGGAGAGCTCAGCCCCCACCAGGTGTGGCACGCGACGATCGAGAAGCGTCAGGGCGCGACGGCGCAGAGCGCGTCGACCTTCCTCTCGGAGGTCGGCTGGCGCGAGTTCGCCTATCACACGCTCTTCGAGCACCCGGATCTGGCGACCGTGAACATCCATCGCGAGTACGACTCCTTCCCGTGGCCGCGGCTGCATCCGTCTGCGCTGCGGGCCTGGGAACAGGGTCGCACCGGCGTGCCCTTGGTGGACGCGGGGATGCGCGAACTGTGGAGAACCGGAGTCATGCACAACCGGGTGCGCATGGTGACCGCGTCGTTCCTGATCAAGAACCTGCTCATCGACTGGCGCCACGGTGAGCAGTGGTTCTGGGACACCCTGGTCGACGCCGACCCCGCCAACAACGCCTTCAACTGGCAGTGGGTCGCCGGCAGCGGCGCGGACGCCGCGCCGTACTTCCGCATCTTCAACCCGGAGCTGCAGCGACAGAAGTTCGACCCGCAGGGCGACTACGTGCGCCGCTGGGTTCCCGAATGGGACACCCCCGACTATCCGGAGCCGATCGTCGACCTCGCGGAGACGCGTCGCGCGGCCCTCGCCGCCTACGACGTGGTCAAGCGCTCACGCTGACGCGAGCGGGAGCTCAGCGCCCGTGCTCGGCGAGGATCTGGTCCACATCGATGCTGCGCAGCAGCGCCTCCCAGTCGATCGCGCGCGCCTCGTCGGCGACCTCCTCGTCGGCGAGCACCCGTCCGGAGCGCTCGACCACGACCCCGCGCGGCAGCATCCGGTTGAGCTCGGCCAGGATGGCGTCGTCCACCGCCTCCGTGTCGAAGTCGGCGCCGACGCGCGCGTAATAGTCGCCGGACAGCGTGTAGGAGACGATCCCGGTTTCAATGCGGCTCATGTGCCGCATGCTAGCCCGTCCCGGCCGCGAATCGTCAACCGGCTCCCCGATCCGGGCGCGGGCGCGGGCCAGGGCGGCGGGCGTGGGCCGGTGCGACCGACGCGGGTACAGTGCGCCGCATGACCGATCGATCGGATGACACCGCAGCACCCCGCGACGCCGACGAGCTCACCGACGCCGTCAGCGACCTCGGCAAGACCGACACCGACCGCCTGGAGACGGTGCAGGAACGGAACGACTCGCTCGAGGAACGCCTCCCGGACAACAGCGACCTCCCCCGCACCCACGGCACCCCCGGGCAGGGGTAGCCGCGTCGATCCGTCCCCGACCGGGGACTGGGGCACCGCCCGCCGGCTCGATACCGTGGCCGGATGAGTACACAGCGGATGCGCGACCGCGCCCCCGGGACGGCCGTGATGGAGCAGGTTGTGCGGCTGCAGGAGGCGTCTCCGCCGCGCTCACCGCTGGCCCGCGCGTTCGGGATGGACCCGTTGCCGGCCGACGCCCAGCCGTGGTTCGCCGGAGCTCTCGGAGAGCGTCAGGTCGGCGCGACGCTGGCACGGCTCCCGAAGGGATGGAGCGCGTTCCACGCCGTCCCGGTCGGCTCCGGCGAGGCGGACGTCGACCATCTCGTCGTCGGCCCGGGCGGCGTGTTCGTGGTCAACACCAAGCACCACCGCGGCGCGCGCCTGGCGGTGTACGACCGGTCGGTGCTGGTCAACGGCGTCAAGCAGCCGTACCTGCGCAACTCCGATCTCGAGGCCTCGCGCGTCCGCGGGCTTCTGCTGCGTGCCGGGATCGAGGCGCCCGTCCACGCGGTGATCGTGGTCGTCGGCGCGAAGGAGGTGCGCCTCCATCGCAAGCCGGTCCGCACCGCCGTGGTGCGCTCGGAGTCGCTCGTGCGCTGGCTCACCCGCCGGCCGGCGGCTCTGGATGACGAGACCGTCGCGCGGGCGGCTCGCCTGTTCGACGACCCGTCCAGCTGGCGGGCCGTGGAGTCGCCGGGCGACACCGCGGAGCGCTTCGGCGCGATCGAGCGCGAGGTGCGCAGCGCGCAGCTGGTGCGCGCCGGTTGGGGCCTCGCCGCCGGCCTCGGCCTCCTCGCCGCCGCCCTCCCGTTCCTCCCCCACTGACGGTCCCACGCCGACAGCTCCTGAGTTTTTCCGCGTTTTCGACGAAGAAAGGCCGAAAAACTCAGGAGCCGTTGGTGTGAGAGGCGCCGCGGGGGTCAGGCGAGGTGCGCGGTCGTGCGCATCGTCAGAGTGACGGCTCCCTCCGCCTCGGCGAGGTCGAGCTGGATGTCGGCGCCGCTGAGCTCGGTGAGCGACCGCAGGTGGGTGCCGCCGCACGGGATCTCGACAACGCCCTCCGGCAGCTCGGCCCGCCAGCGGCGCCGGTCGCCGAGACCCTGGCGAGCGCCCTCCCGCACGATGGAGATGGCGGCGCCGCTCGCGATCCAGTCGGCGAGGGTGCGATTCGCCGCGGCGGTCACCTCGTCCAGCTGCGCGGGGAGGTCGGCGGCCGCGAAGCCCTTCTTCCGCAGGCTCTTGCCGATGCGGTACTCGTCGAGCGAACCGCCCTCGAGGATGCGCGAGCTGGTGATCGCGAGCTGGTCGAAGTTGGGGCGGCCACGACCGTCGACGGCGACCTCCTTCGTCCACAGGCCGGCGAGCGCGTCGTTCAGGGCGAGGGACGCCAGATGGCAGGCGGTGTGCCCGGCGGAGAGGGCTCGGCGTCGGGCCGGGTCGACGCTGACGGCGACACCCGCTCCCGGCTCGATGCCCGCGGCGTCCTCGACCAGGTGGCACACGACGAAGGCCCAGCCCTCGGTTCCGGTGCGGACCGGCGCGTCGCCCACGTGCAGGGTGGTGCCGTCGGTCGCGCCGACCACCGCATCCACCACCTCGTAGGAACGCCCGTCGACGGTCAGCGTCCCGGCGTCGGCGGGCTGATCCGGCCACACCGGGTCGACGGGATGGAACGCGGTCCGGTCGAGCACCACGGCCGAGCGGCCGTCGGGCAGAGGCTGGACAAGGGCGACGGTTCCGGTGGAGGTCAGGTCGCCGTCGGGATAGGTGACGGCGGTGTCGATGGAGGGCAGGCTCATCCCTCCAGCCTAGGTCGGCGCAGACGGCACGCCCGCGCGTCCGCCCGAGTGGCGACGCGACGCCCCGATACGGCAGCATGGCGGCATGGCGAACACCGGCGACCAGCCCTGGCAGCGCGTCCCCATCGATCCGCAGAGCGTCGACGCACCCCTGTCGCGCGCCGCCGTCTTCCTCGTGGTGACGGTCAACGACACGCCGGAGGCGCTCGCCACCGTGAAGGACGTGCTCGGCGGCATCACCGACCAGGTGAAGACGGTCGGATTCCGCGACCTCGGCGCCCGGCTCTCGTGCAACGTCGGCATCGGCGCCGCCCTCTGGCCGCGCCTCACCGACACCCCCCTCCCGCGCGAGCTGCACCCCTTCCGCGAGATCGCCGGATCGGTCCACACGGCCGTCTCGACGCCGGGCGATCTGCTGTTCCACATCCGCGCCGAGCGGAGCGACTTCACGTTCGAGCTGGAGCGTCAGCTCCTCGACTCCCTCGCCGGCGCCGTCGAGGTCGTGGATGAGGTGGTCGGGTTCCGCTACTTCGACGCCCGCGACCTGCTCGGCTTCGTCGACGGCACCGCCAACCCGGCGGGCGGCGACATGACGGAGGCGACCGTCGTCGGCGACGAGGACCCGGAGCACGCGGGCGGCAGTTACGTCGTCGTGCAGAAGTACCTGCACGACCTGGGCGCCTGGAACCGGCTGCCTGTGCCGTCGCAGGAGGGCGTGATCGGCCGCACCAAGGTCGAGAACATCGAGCTGGACGACGCCGAGCACGGCCAGAAGTCGCACAAGACCCTCGCGACGATCGTCGACGAGGCGGGGGTCGAGCACGACATCCTGCGCGACAACATGCCGTTCGGACGCCCAGGACACGGCGAGTTCGGCACCTACTTCATCGGCTACTCCCGCGCGCTCTGGGTGATCGAGCGGATGCTGGAGCGGATGTTCGTGGGCGACCCGGAGGGCAGCTACGACCGCATCCTCGACTTCTCGACCGCGGCGACCGGCTCGACGTTCTTCGCGCCGACCCGAAGCTTCCTGGAGTCTCTCGGCAGCTGAGGGCAGCGTCACGTCAGAATCAGAGCGGCAAACGTCAACCACGCTGCAGCACCGACGAAACACGCCATCGCGTGTTTCGGTTTACCTCGGCTTGCCTGTTCCACGCCCATCAGGACGCACAGAACGGAGAACAGGGCGTACACCGCAACGTCCAATGGGCTGTTGAGAAACCCAGGGAGAGTGCCTGACAGCGACAGGATGACGCGGAGCGCCAGGAAGCTGCCCATGGCCGCGGCCACAAGAGTCTCCGCGACTCGCAAACGTCTCCCTCTGGCGACTTCCTGTGTCGGTCCCATGGGTTATCCCGCGCAGGATTTCAGGCCGTAAACCGACGTCCCCAGCCCCAACCAGGCGACGGCACCTTTCGCAGTGAGCACCACAGCGCCCCCGATTCCGTAGACAGACGCGGCCGCTCCGAGGATAGCCACAACGCAGTCGAGGGTCCCGAAGGCGGCAGGAGTACCCGGGTACCCGTAGCCGTTGAGCGCGATCATCTGGACGTTCTTGCCGTTGATGTACTTCTGCAAGCGCGAACCTTTGCAGTTGGAGAGTCTCTCGCCCGGCTTCAAGAAGTAACTGCTTCCGTTCTGCAGCACGCAGTTGTACGAGTAGACGCCGGTAGTCGTCGGGTCGGCGACGACCGGAAATGCGGTGTCCTCCAGGAAGTCGACCACCTGCGTGAGCGTGGTTCCGTCCACCTCATAGTGGGTGGGCACGGGGTCGCCGTTGGCATCCTTCGCCCAAGCGTCTCCGAAGACGCGGAGCGGTGAGCCGTCGGCGGCGACGATCGCGACGACGCCGTCCGCGCTCTGCACGAGCGATGCGCCATCGGGAATGGCGATCGAGTAGTCGTAGCGCCGCGGTGCTCGCGCGTTGTCGATCACCGTGGTGATCTGAACAGCGCCGTCGTTTCGGATCAACGGGACGGTGGTCGAGCCGTTGTTGTTGTCGTAGGCCACCACGCCGGGGACCGGCGAGGCCACCGCGGCGTCGGCCCGCTCCGCGAATGGCAGACCTATCAGCACGTCGTCGCCTAGCGAGATTCCGTCGGCCGCGTCTGCCGGCACCGAGACGGTGACACCCCCAGAAAGAACGGCCTGTGCCGCTGCGTCTTGATCGACGTCCGTTATGGCGAGCTGAGTGAGCAATGACGGCGCGAGCTCCTGTATGGCGGCGAGCGCGTCCGCTGCATTCGCTTCCCCATCGCCCGCGTTTGCAAACCCGGTCAGGCCGACTGTCAGCGCTGCGCCGCACGCGAGCAGCGCAACCGCCCTCATAGCAGGAGCTTTCCGCATGGATTCCCTCTCGTTCGTCGTCGAACGCGCGGACCCGTTGCTCCTCACCCGCTCAGCGGAAGGAGCTTCGTCCACGACCGGACGGGATATCCCGTCGTATGAATACGACGAGGGAATTGGCGGATCGTGATGCGGGTTCTCGATGAGATTTACCGATTCCGCCGCCCGAGCAGCTGGACGCCGAGCAGGCAGCTACGACCGCATCCTCGACTTCTCGACCGCGGCGACCGGCTCGACGTTCTTCGCGCCCACCCGCAGCTTCCTGGAGTCCCTCGGCAGCTGACCGGCCTTCGGCAGCCGACCGAGCGCGATGCCGGCCAGCACGATCGCGAGTCCGAGCAGCTGCCGCCCGCTCAGTGCCTCCCCCGCGACCAGTGCACCGAGCACCACGCCGGTGACGGGGTTGAGCAGCCCGATCAGTCCGACCGTTCCTGCCGGCAGGTGCCGCAGACCCGCGAACCACGCGACGAACGCCAGCGCGGTCGCCACGACCGTGACGTAGGCGAATCCGGCGATCGCCGCGCCGTCCAGCGCCGGAGGCGCGCCTTCGATGATCACGGCGACCGGCAGCACGAGCAGTCCGCCGGCCAGCAGCTGCCAGGCGGTGGATGCGACCAGATCGACCGCTCCCCAGCGCGTCGCGAGCGCGTAACCGATCGCCGAGCCGACCAGGGCGGTCACCGCGAGGACGACACCGAGTCCGTCGACGGCGTCCGCTCCCCCGAACAGCATGAGCGCGACGCCCACGATGCCCGCCGCACCTCCCGCGAGTGCCAGTGCGCGCGGCCGCTGCCCGAGGATGACGCGGCCGGCCGCCATCATCACGAGCGGCGACGCCGCCATCACCGTCGAGGCCACACCGGAGGGCAGCCGCTGCGCGACCGCGTAGACCAGCGCGAAGAAGCCGCCGGTGTTCAGCACGCCCAGCACGGCGGACCGCCACCACCACGCGCCGTGCGGTCGGCGTCGGCTGATCGCCAGGAGGATCACCCCGGCCGGGAGCGCGCGGATGACGGCTCCCCAGAGCGCCTCGTCGGGCAGCACTGCCCGCGTGACGACGTAGGTGGAGCCCCACGCGACGGGCGCGATGGCGGTGACGAGCATCCATCGCCAGGTCGCGGCGAACCGATTATCTTCCATGGAAGCTACTTTAGCTTCCAAGGAAGGTATTGTGAAGGGATGGAGCAGGAAACCGGAGAGCAGACCGACGCCGTCGCGCGCATCCAGGCCGAGTGGCGCCGTGAGCGTCCCGACCTCGACCCGTCGCCGCAGGGCATCATCGGCCGACTGCACCGTGTCGCCGCCCGGCTCACCGACGAGCTGGTGGCCGTCTACGACGCGCACGGGCTCGCCGAGGGCGACTTCGACGCGCTCGCCACCCTGCGCCGCGCGGGCGCGCCCTACGAGCGGACCCCCGGCGAACTGGCCGACCACACCATGATCACGACCGGCGGCATGACGAAACGCATCGACAGGCTGGAGCGTGCCGGCCTCGTCACCCGCCGCGTCTCCGAGACCGACGGCCGCGGCCGGGTCGTCGCGCTCACCCCGCGCGGACGCGAGGCGATCGACGCGGCGTTCACGGATCACCTCGCCAACGAGCACCGCCTGGTCGACGAGCTGAGCCCACGGGATGCGGCCGAGCTCGAGCGCATCCTCACCGTCTGGCTCTCCCGACTGGAGCCCTGACCGGTACCGGAAGCACCCGCGGAAGGCGCCCCGACACACCTCCCGCGTAACGCGACGCAGGTTTTCGCAACAGGTCGTCATCTTCATGGCGGCGGCGCGTGGCCACGCGGTACAAACGGTCGATCATGTCGCGCATCTTCACGAGCAAGTTCAGTCCGGGACGGGCCCGCTGGGAGCTGGTCGTCAGCCCGCAGGGCGACGTGTACGCCTTTCCGCTCACCCTGCCGCTCGCGCAGCGGCAGGTGCTGGGCGGCCATCGCCGCTACCTCGTGGGACGCGTCACGCGGGGCGCCCAGGCGTGGACGGCCGCGGGCCCCTCGGGGCTCGTCTACGGCACGACGTTCCCGTCGCTGCCGTCAGCGCTGGAGGCGATCGCCGACGAGGTCGACCTGGCACCGGTGCCGTGACGGCGACCGCGCCGATCAGGCGGACTTGAGCAGCGCGTCCTCGAGGGCCACCCACGGCAGCATCGCGCACTTCACCCGCGTGACGTACTTGGAGACGCCGGCGAGGGCGACCGCGTCACCGAGCAGTTCCTCGTCGCCCTCCAGTGCGCCCTTCGAGTGCATGAGCTCGCGGAAGGCGGCGATGGATGCGGACAGCCGCTCGCGGTCCACCTCCTCGACCAGGTCGCTCAGCAGCGACGCGGAGGCCGTCGAGATGGAGCAGCCGTGCCCCTCCCAGCCGATCGAGAGGATGCGCCCGTCGGCCGCGGTGCGCACGCCGACGGTCACCTCGTCGCCGCAGGTGGGGTTGAACTGATGCGAGGTCGCGGCCTCGTCGCCCGCGATGCCGTAGCCGTGCTTCTCGCGGGCGTGATCGAGGATGACCTGCTGGTACAGGTTCTGCAGGTCGCTCATCGGACTCCTCCGCTCGTGACGCCGAAGAAGGCGCGGGCGTCCGCGATCGCCTCGACGGCCGCATCCACCTCGTCGGCGGTGTTGTAGAGATAGGTGCTGATGCGCGTACTGGCGGTCGCGCCGAAACGGCGGTGCACGGGCTGCGCGCAGTGGTGGCCGACCCGCACCGCGATACCGCGGTCGTCGAGGAACTGGCCGACGTCGTGCGCGTGGATGCCGTCCACCACGACGCTCGCGAGGCCGACCCGCGGCACACCGGCACCCGGGCCGAGCACGCGCACGCCCTCGACCTCGTCGAGGCGCGCGAGCAGCCGCTCCCCCAGCGCCTCCTCGTGCGCTTCGATCGCGGGCATTCCGACCGCATCGAGGTAGTCGACGGCGGCGGCGAGGGCGACGGCCTGCGACACGCGCTGGGTCCCGGCCTCGAACCGCTGCGGCGCCGGGAGGTACTCGGCGCCCTCCAGCGTCACCTGCGTGATCATGGAGCCGCCGGTGAGGAAGGGCGGGAGGGCGTTCAGCAGCTCGCTGCGGCCGTAGAGGGCGCCGACGCCGGTCGGGCCAAGCATCTTGTGGCCCGAGAACACGGCGAAGTCGACGTCCAGAGCGGGCAGGTCGACGGCCAGATGCGGGACGGACTGGCAGGCGTCCAGCACGACGAGCGCGCCGTGTTCGTGGGCCAGCGCGACGAGCTCGGCGACGGGGGCGATGCCGCCGAGCACGTTGGAGACGTGCGCGAACGCGACGACCCGCGTGCGCGGGCCGATGATCTCGGCGGCCTGATCGAGCCGCAGCATCCCGTCGTCGGTCAGGCCGATCACGCGCAGGGTCGCGCCGGTGCGCGCGGCGAGCTCCTGCCAGGGGATGAGGTTGGCGTGGTGCTCCGCCTCCGTCACGACGAGCTCGTCGCCCGGGCCGAGACGGAAGCGCTCGGCCGCCGCGCCACCGCGTCCGAGCGAGGCGTTTGACATCCCGTACGCCAGCAGGTTGATGCCCTCGGTCGCGTTGGAGGTCCAGACCAGTTCCTCCGGCTGTGCGCCGACGAAGCCGGCGACGCGCGCCCTGGCGTCTTCGAACAGCTCGGTCGCCTCGCCCGCCACCGTGTGCGCCCCGCGGTGCACGGCAGAGGTGAAGCGCTCGGCGAACTCGCGTTCGGCGTCGAGCACCTGACGCGGCTTCTGCGACGTGGCGCCGGAGTCGAGGTAGACGAAGGGGTGCCCGTTCACCTCTCGCGAGAGGATCGGGAAGTCCGCACGGAGGGCGGCCGTGTCGAGAGTGTCGGTGCTCATACGGGCGTCAACGTTACCGGCGCCGACTTCAATCCCGCTGAGTGTGTCATTCGGTTCGCGACCGCCGGCGACGTCCCTTCGCTTCCGCTCGCGTCGACCCTTCGCTAGGCTGCTCCCGGCCCCCGAACGGGGGCAGACATCCAGGCCACACGACGGCCGCCCGATGGCGAAGGTGCGATCATGTCCGACTCCCTCCACTCCCCCTCCCGGTTCCGCCGCGTGTTCGTCGGCGCCGCGAGCGCTCTCGTGCTCGCGCTCGGCGTCGGCCTGGCGGACGCCCCCGCAGCGCTCGCCTGGGATCCGGGACCCGGAAATGGGCACGGCCACGGCGACACGGCTCTCACGCCGCGCACCTCGTTCACCATGGCGCCCGACGGCTCGAGCGGAGCGACCCAGGGCGGTGAAGGCATCCCGAACATCGACTCCGACAAGAAGACGATCGCCACCTACTACGGCGACCCCGGCACCGGCATCGCGAACAAGACCGACTCGCCGTACATCCGCGAGCTCGGCGGCATCCTCGGCCGCGAGAAGACGGAGCTCAAGGCCGAGTACGACCGCGCCGTGCAGCAGGGCCAGAAGCCCGCGATCGTCTTCGACGCGGACGACACGACGCTCTGGACGTACGACATGGAGGTCGCGGACATGCACTTCCAGTTCAACCCGGCCGAGCAGGATGTGTGGGTCCAGGGCCAGCGCTTCCCCGCCACTCCCGGAATGGTCGACTTCGTGAACCAGGCCGCCGCGCTCGGGTACACGGTGTTCGGGCTGACCGGGCGCAACGACAACCAGAAGGCCGCCACCCTCGGCAACCTCGACAAAGTCGGCTACACCGCATTCACCCCCGACCGCTTCTACACGAAGTGGACCGGCACCGGCGCCTCCCAGCAGCCCTCGTACATCACGTGCGCGGCGGCCAGCTGCACGACCGTCGAGTACAAGGCGCTGACGCGGAAGCACATCCAGGACCTCGGCTACACGATCACACTCAACGTCGGCGACCAGTGGTCGGACCTCCAGGGCGGCTACGCGGAGGAGGCGCTCAAACTCCCGAACCCGACCTACTACCTGCCGTCGCCGGACCTGCCCGGCGTCTCCGAGCCGCAGCTCGCCCCGCGCACCCACTTCACCATGGCACCTGACGGCTCGAGCGGAGCCACCGAGGGCGGCGAGGGCATCCCGAACATCGACTCCGTCAAGAAGACCATCGCCACTTACTACGGCGACCCGGGCACGGGCATCGCGAACAAGACCGACTCGCCCTACATCCGTGAGCTCCGCTCCATCGCGCTCCGCCAGGCGCCGGTGCTGGCCGCGACCTGTTTCGTCGAGAAGAAGCTCCACAAGAACCCGGCGATCGTGCTCGACACGGACGACACCACGCTCTGGACGTATGACATGGAGGTCGCGGACATGCACTTCCAGTTCAACCCGGCCGAGCAGGATGTGTGGGTGCAGCAGCAGCGCTTCCCGGCCACGCCGCACATGACGACCCTGGCGGCCGTTGCCCAGAAGGCCGGCTGCACCCTGATCGGCCTCACCGGGCGCAACGACGACCAGAAGGCCGCGACGCTCGGCAACCTCGCGAAGGTCGGCTACACCGGCTTCACCGCGCAGAACTTCTACACGAAGTGGACGGGCGTCGGCGCCTCGCAGCAGCCGTCGTACATCACCTGCGCGACCGCCAAGTGCACGACCATCGAGTACAAGTCGCAGACACGCGCGCACATCGAGTCGCCCTCCGGCGGCCGCTATGACATCGTCGCCAACTTCGGCGACCAGTTCAGCGACCTGATCGGCGGCTACGCCGACCGGACCGTGAAGCTGCCGAACCCGACGTACTACCTGCCGTAACGCGCCGTCCGCTCGGCCGTGACCGAACCATCCCCGCCCGGATAGGCTCGGAGCATGGTCGAGCGGACGAACGGTTCCCCCTGGTTCTTCATCCTGGGAGTCGCACTCGTCGTCATCGGGCTCGCGGGTCCGCTGCTGGTGGATGCGCTGGCCGGAGAGACGCAGTGGCTCGTGCGCGGCGCGGGGGTGCTCGTGGCGATCGGCGGCGCGGTGCTGATCGGATTCGGCGTGCGGCGGCGGCAGGGGCGCTGAGGTCCCCGTCGGCGCCTGCTCCGCTGGTGCTAGACGCAGCCTGAGGCCAACGGCTAGCCTCGCCGGGTGAGCCGTCCGACGCGCACCACCGCCCGATCCGCCCTCGCCGGCGCCGTGGCCGTTGGCCTCGTCGCCGCGTCGGTCCTCCTGACCTCCCCCGCCTCCGCGGCCACCGTCGCCCAGTGGGCGTCCTGGTCCACCACCGGACCAGGGTCGTACACGATGCAGGTCGCGAACACCCCGCGCCTCAGCGCGACCGTCAGCACCGACTCCCGGAGCGGGCAGATCGGCGTGATCTCCGGAACCAGCACCTGGCTCGCCGCCGGCACCCCGGTCGGCCAGAAGTACGGCTCCAGCCAGAACCAGCCGTACCTGAACCTGCGGCCGAAGGCGGACACCCCGACCGCGCCATCCACGACGACCTACGCGTTCGCGGCAGCGACGCCGACCAGCGGTTGGGCCTTCGTGCTGGGCGACATCGACGCCGACGCCGTCCAGGTACGCGCGATCGGGCCGGACGGGATCGCGTTGACGGCCGCGCAGCTGGGCTACCGCGGCGGCTTCAACTACTGCGCTCCCGGACTCGCCGGCAAGCCGTCCTGCACCGGGTCGGCCACCGACGTGCCCGTCTGGGACGCTGCGACGACGACTCTGACGGGCAACGCAGCCGCGATCGACACCAGCGGTGCCGCCGCGTGGTTCGAGCCGAGCGCGCCGATCAGCGCTCTCACCTTCGTGTACCGGCAGCGCTCCGGATTCCCGGTGTTCCAGACCTGGTTCACAGCACTGACGCGCGACATCACCGGAACCGTCACCGCCTCCACGGGGTCGATCACCGGCACCGTGCTCACCCTCCGCGACGCGGACGGCGAGGTCGTCGCCACCACGACGCCGCTCGCCGATGGCACGTATGCCTTCACGGGCGTGCAGGCGAGTGCGGGCTACACGGTCTCGGTCACCCCGCCCGCCGGGTCGATCGCCGACGGCGCGGTCACCCTGCCCGCCGACCTGTCGACACAGGATGCGGTGGCCGACTTCGGCATCCACGTGATCATCCCGGTCGGCGTCAGCGGCACCGTGCGCGACACGGCCGGAGATCCGATCGCCGGAGTCACCGTGCAGCTCGACACCGGCGAGACGACCACCACCGGCCCCGACGGCGTGTACCGGTTCGAGGAGGTGCCGACCGGTCCGCACACGGCGACCGTGACGGCCCCGGCCGGGTACACGCTGGCCGTACCGCCTCCGCCGTTCGCCGTGCCCATCGGCAGTGAGGACCCGATCGACGGCGTGGATGCGGTGCTCCAGGAGAACCCGGACGTCACCGGTCGCGTCACCGACGCGGGAGGCGGGGTGGCCGGTGCGGTGATCACCGCAGTGCTCGCCGGCGGCGGCACCGTGAGCGTCGTGACGGGCGCCGACGGCAGCTACACGCTCCCGCGCGTGACGCCGGGCTCGTACACGATCAGCGTCACGCCCCCGCCCGGGACGACGGTGGTCGGCCCTGGGTCGCAGAGCGTGACGGTCGCCTCCACCGACATCGGCGGCGTGGACTTCGCCCTCGCTCGCGCGGGTGCGGTCGAGGGTGTGGTGAGCGCCGGCGGCACTCCCGTGGCCGGCGCCGCGGTGCAACTGACCGGCCCGGTCAGCGCTGCGTTCACCACGGGCGCCGACGGAGCCTTCGCGCTCGGCGGTCTGCCGGCGGGGACCTACACCCTCACGGTGACGCCTCCCGCGGGCTACACCGTCACGGGTGCGGCGACGCGCACGTTCACGATCACCGCGGCGGGCGAGGCGGTCGACGACCAGGACTTCGCGCTCGTTGCGCCGGTCACCCCGCCGCCGACGGGCGTCGGCCCCGCGGGTCCCGGGGCGGGGACGAGCTCGTCGGAGACGGTCGAGCTCGCCGAGAGCGGTTCGGATGCAGCGACGGGCGTTCCGGCCGGGCTGCTTGCGGTCGTGGCGCTGACGCTCGGGCTCGTCTCGCTCGTCGGCTCGCGCCGGCGTCGGCACTCCTGAGGACAGGGCTACGCTGCACACCATGAGCACCCTCGCCTCCGCCGACGGCAGCACGATCGCGTACGAGATCGACGGGACAGGTCCAGCCGTGATCCTCGTCGACGGCGCGATGTGCTTCCGGGACGCCGGGCCGATGCGCCCGATCGCCGCCGCCCTCCGCGACCGGCTCACGGTCGTCCTCTACGACCGCCGCGGTCGCGGCGAGAGCGAGGATCGGCTCGCGGATCCGACCGCACGCGCGGATGCGGTCGCGCGCGAGATCGAGGACATCGCCGCGCTCGTGGATGCTGCGGGCGGCTCGGCGACGCTGTTCGGCATGTCGTCGGGTGGCGCCCTCGCCCTGGCCGCCACCGCAGCCCTCGGCCCGGACCGCATCCCGCGCGCCGCCGTCTACGAGCCGCCGTACCTGCCCGACCCGATGCTCTCCTCGGCGACTGCCTACACGAGCGAACTTGCGGCGGCGCTCGCGGAGGACGACCGCGCCGGCGCCGTCGAACTGTTTCTCCGCCGCGTCGGTGTGCCCGACGCCGGGATCGAGGGGATGCGGAGCTCGCCCGGGTGGGACAGCACGCTCGCCCTCGCGCCGACCCTCGCCTACGACGACGCCGCGATGGGCGACAGCCGCATCCCTGACGACCTGCTGCAGGCGATCAGCGTGCCGGTGCTCGGCCTCGCGGGCGAGCAGAGCCCCGGCTTCCTGCGCTTCGGCGCGGAGGGCGTGGCCGCTGCGGCCCAGGACGGCGAGTTCGCGATCGTGGCGGGCCAGACGCACGACGTGTGGGGCGAGGCCGTGGCGCCCCACCTCGTCCACTTCGTCGCGGGCTGACCCCTCGACATTCGTGCCGAATGTGCGCTTTCAGCGCGCCATTCCGCACATTCGGCACGAATGTCCGCACCCCGAGGCGCGAGATTTGGCGCAAATCTCGGTTTTGGGACGCACATAACCGAGATTTGGCGCAAATCTCAGGCCCGATGGGCGAGACGAGGTGGCGCGTCAGTTGCGCACGGGCTCCGGCGCCTCGGCGCCTCGGCCGACGCCGCGGATCGGGCTGGCCGCCTGCTCCGCCTCGTGGTCGGGGCCGAGCGGGATGCCGGTGCGGTCGCGCAGCAGCAGGGTCGCGATGAGACCGAGGAGCGTCATCCCGGCGAGGTACCAGGTGACGGAGAGCGTGCTCCCGGTGGCCTGCACTAGCGCCGTCGCGATGGTCGGGGCGAACGCACCGCCGAGGATGGCGCCGATCGCATACGAGATCGAGACGCCCGAGAAGCGGATGGATGCCGGGAACAGCTCCGAGTACAGCGCCGCCTGCGGTCCGTACGTGAAGCCGAGTCCGATGGTGAGGATGGCGAGGCCGAGGAACAGCAGGCCGATGTTCCCGGTGTTCACCAGCGGGAATAGGGCGAACACGCCGACCAGCTGCAGGATCCACCCGATGATGTAGGTGGTGCGGCGGCCGATGCGGTCGCTCAGCCAGCCTGCGAACCAGGTGGCGGCCAGCCAGGTCACGGCGGAGGCCGCGACCGCCCAGAGGACCGGTCCGCGGTCGAGCTTCAGCGGCCCCTCCGGGTTGGTCGCGTAGTTCTGGATGTATCCCCCGGTCGTCATGTAGCCCACCGCATTGTTGCCGGCGAAGACCAGGGCGGCGACGACCACGAGCAGCGCGTGCTTGCGGAACACCTGCACGATCGGCATGCGGGTGCGCTGGCGCCGCTCCGCGATCTCGGTGAAGACCGGGCTCTCCTCGACGCGACGTCGCACCCAGTATCCGATCGCGATGAGCACCACGGAGAACAGGAACGGCACCCGCCAGCCCCAGGCGAGGAAGGCGTCGCCGGGGGCGATGACCGTCATCAGGGCCATCGCGCCGGAGGCGAGCAGCAGGCCGAGGGGCACGCCGATCTGGGGCGAGGCCCCGAACAGCCCGCGCCGCGCGGTCGGCGCGTGCTCGACCGCCATGAGCACGGCACCGCCCCACTCCCCGCCTGCGGAGATGCCCTGGAGCACACGCAGCAGCACCAGGAGGATGGGAGCCGCGATGCCGATCGCCTCGTACGTCGGCAGCAGGCCGACGAGGGCGGTGGCGAGTCCCATCAGGATCAGCGTGACGACGAGCACCTGGCGCCGCCCGTAGCGATCGCCGAAGTGTCCGGCGAGGAATGCCCCCAGCGGACGGAACAGGAAGCTCACGCCGACCGTCAGGAACGACAGGACCGTGGCGAACTGCGGCCCGGCGGGCGCGAAGAACAGCTGGCCGAAGACGAGGCCGGCCGCGGAGGCGTAGATGAAGAAGTCGTACCATTCGACCGTCGTTCCGATGACGGTGGCGAAGACGACCCGGCGGCGATCCGTCTGCGAGCGGATGCTGCCCGTTGGCGTGAAGGGGGATGTGCTCATCGTTGTGTACTCCCAGTGCTGCGACATCGTTGTCCCGGAGCGGCGCTCCGATCCGCCAATGATATACGATTTCGCATTCGAAGCAATGGGGTCCGTGAGATCGAGCGAGCACATCCCCCCAGGGGTCAGCCGACCGCGTCCAATTCGGCGATCGCGTCATCCGGCAGTTGCAGCCCGGCGCCCGCGATGTTGTCGCGCAAGTGCGCCACCGACGAGGTGCCTGGGATCAGCAGGATGTTCGGCGAGCGGTGGAGCAGCCACGCCAGGGCCACGGCGAGCGGCGTCGCACCGAGCCGCTCGGCGACCGACGCGAGCGTGCCCGACTGCAGCGGCGTGAAGCCGCCGAGCGGGAAGTACGGCACGTACGCGATCCCCTCGCGGGCGGTCCGGTCGACCAGCGCGTCATCCTCCCGGTTGGCGATGTTGTAGAAGTTCTGCACGGTGACGACCGGGGCGATGGCCTGTGCCTCGGCCAGTTGCTCCGCACTGACGGTGCTCAGCCCCAGGTGCCGGATGAGCCCCTCCCGCTGCAGGTCGGCGAGGGTGCCGAACTGCTCGGCGATCGAGCCGGGCTCCGGGCGGTCGAAGCCGCCGACGCGCAGGTTGACCACATCCAGCGCGTCGACCCCGAGCGAGCGCAGGTTCTGGTGCACCTGGTCGCGCAGCTGCTGCGGCGAGCGCGCGTGCGGCCAGTTGCCCTCCGCGTCCCTCTCCGCCCCGACCTTCGTGACGATGTGGAGCGTGTCGGGATACGGCGCGAGCGCCTCGCGGATGAGCTCGTTGGTCACGTGCGGGCCGTAGAACTCGGCCGTGTCGATGTGGGTGACTCCCGCCTCCACTGCGGCTCGGAGCACCGCGATGGCCCCGTCGCGGTCGGCCGGCGGGCCGAAGACACCCGGACCGGCGAGCTGCATGGCGCCGTATCCGAAGCGGGTGAGGTCGAGGTCGCCGGTGCGATAGCTGCCACCGGGGAGGGAGGCGCGAGTGGTGTCGATGTCTGTCATGGCATCCACTCTCCGGCCTCGCCCGCGCGCCAGGCAGTACCGCGACGATCCTGGGGATGGGAGGACCTGGATGCGCTCACCGCGCGCTCCTAGACTCGCGCTGTGGCCACCTCCCGCTCCGAACCGAACTCCCTCGGCGAGTACCTCCGCGCCCGGCGCGAGCTCGTCGATCCGGCGTCCGTCGGCCTCCGGGTCACGGGTGTCCGACGCACACCCGGGCTCCGCCGCGAGGAGGTCGCGACGCTCGCCGGGATCAGCGCCGACTACTACCTGCGGCTCGAGCAGGGCCGTGACCGCCACCCGTCCGCGCAGGTGCTGACCGCGCTCGCGCGCGTCTTCGCGCTCGACGCGGCGGCCACCGAGTACCTCCTGAGTCTCGGCGAGCCGCAGCCCGCGCGCGTCCGCCGCCCTGCCCGTCGGACGGTGCCGAAGGGCATCCTCCAGCTGCTGGAGGTGATCGAGCTTCCCGCATTCGTGGAGGATCGGATGTTCGACGTGCTGGCCGCGAACCCGCTCGCGACCGCGCTCTCCCCCAGCATCCGCCCGGGCGAGAACCGCCTGCGCTCCCTCTTCCTCGACGAGGACGAGCGGGCGCTGTATCCGGACTGGGAGCAGGCGACCGCCGGGCTGATCGCGTCCTTCCGCGCCTCGATCGGCAGCGACGTCGACGACCCGCGCATCGCCCAGCTCGTCGGCGAGCTCTCGCTGGGCAGCGAGCACTTCCGCAAGCTCTGGGCGCGGCACGATGTGCGGGGGCTCGGCGGTGGCGCCGCCCGGCTCGACCATCCCCGGGTCGGGATGCTGGAGCTCACCCGGCAGAAGCTGCCCATCGGCGACTCGGGCGGGCAGCTGCTGGTGATCTATCACGCCGAGGCGGGCTCGGCGTCCGCCGCAGCGCTGCGCGAGCTGGGTGCGTCGGCGTCCGCCTTCGAAGCGACCACGCAGTCGGAGGCCGCGCCCGTCCGCTCGTCCCACCGCTCGCGCTGAGTCCGACCTGTCGGGGCCGTCCGCACAGACCTCTGGTGCACCCCGGGGTGCGTGCAACAGAATGCGTGCATGAACGGCGTCCCGCGGGTGATCCGCACGCCGGACCAGCGGCTGCGCGTCTTCGTCAGTTCGACCCTCAAAGAGCTCGCCCCGGAACGCCGGGCCGCGCGAGCCGCCATCGAGCGCCTGCATCTCGCTCCGGTCATGTTCGAGCTCGGCGCCCGGCCGCATCCCCCGCGGGAGCTGTACCGCGCCTACCTCGACCAGAGCGACGTGTTCGTCGGGCTCTACTGGGAGCGGTACGGATGGGTCGCACCGGACGAACAGGTCTCGGGGCTGGAGGACGAGTACAACCTGTGCCCGCCGCAGCTGCCGCGCCTGATCTACATCAAGGATCCGGCGCCCTCCCGCGAGCCGCGGCTGACCGAGCTGCTCGACCGCATCCGTGCCGACGACCGCGCCTCCTTCAAGTACGTCGAGTCGGCGCAGGAGCTGCAGGTGCTGCTGGAGGCGGACCTCGCCACCCTCCTCGCCGAACGTTTCGAGCTGAGCAGGCTCGCGACCTCGCCGCCGCATCCCGTCGCCTCGACCGCGCCCGTCACGACGCCGGCCCTTCCGTCGCCGCTGACCCGCCTGATCGGGCGCGAGGCCGACGTCGAGGCGGTCCGCGCGATGCTCGGCGGCGGCGCCCGGCTGGTCACGATCACGGGTCCCGGCGGGATGGGCAAGAGCCGGCTGGCCATAGCGACCGCCTCCGACCCGGGCGACCGCTTCCCGGACGGCGCGGTGTTCGTCGACATCTCCCCCGCGCACGATGCCGCCGGTGTGGTCGGCGCGCTCGCGCAAGCTCTCGGGGTCCGCGACACCGGCGACGCACCGCTCGCGGACAAGGTCACCACCGCGCTGCGCGATCGCCGCGTGCTGCTGGTGCTCGACAACTTCGAGCAGGCGCTCCCCGCGGCACCGGTCATCACCTCGCTGCTGGCTGCCGCGCCCGGCGTCTCGGCGATCGTGACCAGCCGGTCGCTGCTCCGCGTCGGCGGCGAGCGGCGGTACGAGCTCGAGCCCCTCCCGCCCGACGAGGCGATGACGCTGTTCGTGGAACGCGCCCACGCCGTCCGGCCGGATTTCGAGGTCACGTCGTCGAACCGTGGCGACGTCGGCCGCGTCTGCACGGCGCTGGACGGCGTCCCTCTGGCGCTCGAACTCGCCGCGGCGCGCGTGCGGGTGCTGCCGCCGTCCGAACTCGCGCGACGGCTCGACCACCGCCTCCCATTGCTCGTCGGAGGCGCCCGCGACCTCCCTGAGCGCCAGCGGACCCTCCGCGCCACGATCGACTGGAGCGCCCAGCTCCTCGACCCGCCCGAGCGCACCCTCCTCGCCCAGCTCGGCGTCTTCGCGGGCAGCTTCTCGTTGGAGGCGGCGGAGTCCGTCGCCGGGGCTGTGGCCGCAGACGGCGAGGCACCTGACGTGCTCTCCGCTCTGGCCGTCCTCGTCGACAACAGCCTGGTGCGCCAGCACGAGGACACCGCCGCCGCGCGCTTCTCGCTGCTCGCGGTCGTGCGCGAGTACGGGATCGAGCAGCTGGAGCAGGAAGGCACGCTTGCCGCCGTCCGCGACGCGCACGCCGCCTTCTTCCTCGCGCTCGCCGACCGGGCCGACGCGGGTCTCGAAGGCGCCGCGCAGCACGACTGGGTGGTGCGACTGGGCGCCGACACGGGCAACCTCCGCGCCGCCGTCCGGCACCTCCTCGACCGCAGGGACTGGTCACGGGCCGCACATCTGGCCTGGGCGCTCTACGTGTACTGGTGGGTCGCGGGCCTGCTCGGCGAGGTGCGCGGATGGATGGACGAGGTCCTCGCCGCCGACGAACCGCTGGACGACCGCACGCGCGCCATCGCCCTCTACTTCACTCAGGCGATCACGTTCTGGCAGGATCCGGGCGGCACCGTCGCCGCGGGCCTCACCGAGAGCGCCGAGCTCTTCGGGCGTTCCGACGACGCCGACGGCGAAGCCCTCGCCCTCATCTCGTTCGCGCTGGCCGTGCTCGCCTCGCCGCAACCGGATCCGTCCGCCGCGGACGACGCGATGGACACCAGCCTGCGGCTCTTCCGCGTCCGCGGCGACCGCTGGGGCCAGGCCATGGCGCTTGTCATGCTCGGGAGGGTCGCCCTGCTGCGCGAACGGGTGGATGCGGCACTCGGGCATTTCGAGGAGAGCCTGGCCCTCGCCCACGACAACGGCGACGAGTTGGGCGTGACGATCGCCCAGCACCACCGCGGCTGGGCTCGGCTGCTCCTCGGCGATGCGGCCGGGGCGACATCCGACTTCTCTGCCTGCCTGGCGCTCTCCACCAGGCTGGGCCACGTCGAGGGCATCGCCTACGGTCTGGAGGGAATGGTCGCGGTCGCCGCGCTCTCCGGTGACGTCCGCCGGGCAGGCCGCCTGCTCGGGGCGTCGCGTTCGCTGCGGGAGCGCACCGGGCTGTACAACGTGCCCGTGTTCTCCTTCCATCAGCTGTTCGTCGACCGGATGCTGGCTGCCGCGTCCCCCGCGGATGCCGTCGCCTTCGAGTCCGCCATCGGGGAGGGCCGGTCCCTGCCCGCCGATCGCGCCGTCGCCGAGGCGGAGGGACACGACGCATGAGCGACCGCGTGCACCCGTACACGCGCGTCGTCGGCGCGATCATCATCCCGTTCCTGGTCGCCGCCTTCGTGCTGCTCTATCCGCTGGCCGACACCACCGACCGGCTGTTCGCCTGGACCATCCGCCCGCCGATCACCGCGATGCTGCTGGGCAGCGCCTATGCGGGCGGCATCGTGTTCTTCGTCCACGTGGTTCGGCCGAACCGCTGGCACGCCGTCCGGCACGGCTTCCCCGCCGTCCTGCTGTTCGCCACCCTGCTGGCGGTCGCGACGTTCCTGCACTGGGACCGCTTCCATTTCGGGCACCTGTCGTTCATCGTCTGGGTGACGCTGTACGTGACCACGCCGTTCCTGGTGCTGGCCGCCATGATCGTGAACCGCGGGGAGGACTCCGGAGCGGTCGACCAGCGGGATGCCGTGCTGCCCGGCTGGGTGCGCATCCTGCTCGCCCTCATCGGGCTCTGCTCGCTGGTCGTCGGCCTGGCGCTGTTCGTGACTCCGCAACTGGCCGTCTCGATCTGGGCCTGGCCGCTGACGCCGCTCACCGCGCGGGTGTGCGGTGCCATCCTGACCCTGCCCGGCATGGTCAATCTGTGGATGCTGGGCGACGCTCGATGGAGCGCGTTCCGGCAGATCTTCCAGGCGCAGCTGGTGGCGCTCGCGCTGATGCTGCTCGCCCTCCTGCTCCGCGGCGGCGAGCTGCTGTGGTCTCGGCCGTCCGCCGCTCTGCTCGTCTGGGGACTCGTCGGCTCGTTCGTCGTCTACGCTGCGCTCTACGTGTGGGCGGAGCGCAGGCGACTGCGCACCTGACGCCCGCACGACGAAGCGCGGCGCGGACCGCCCGAGGTCCGCGCCGCGCCACTCCTGGCCCGTGGGGGCGGGTTACTTCCGGAGGAAGGTCAGGAGCGCCTCGGTGACCTCGGCCGCGTGGGTCCACAGCAGGCCGTGCGGCGCACCCTCGACCTCCACGTAGTCCGCCTGCGGCAGGAGCTTGTGGAAGGGACGGGCGGTCGCGTCGATCGGGAGGATGTTGTCGGCGGTGCCGTGGAGGATGAGCGCAGGGACGTCGATCTTCGCGATGTCGGCGCGGAAGTCGGTGAACCAGGTGAGCGGAGCCGCGGCCGAAGCCACCGCCCCGCTGCCGGCGGCGACGTTCCAGCTGTTGCGCACGGCCTCCTCGCTGATGCGGGTGCCGAGGTTCTCGTCGAGGTTGTAGAAGTCCTTGTAGAACTGCGTGAAGTACGCGTAGCGGTCGGCCTTCACCGCATCCACGATGCCCTCGAAGAACTCGCGCGGCGCGGCGCCGTCGGGGTTGTCGTCGGTCTTGAGCAGGTACGGCTCGAGAGAGGCGAGGAAGGCGACCTTGGCGACGCGCTCGGAGCCGTAGAGCCCGAGGTAGCGGCCGACCTCGCCGGTGCCCATCGAGAAGCCGACGAGCACGGCGTCCCGCAGGTCGAGGGTGTCGAGGACGACCTTGAGGTCGGCGGCGAACGTGTCGTAGTCGTAGCCGGTGGTGGCCTGGCTGGAGCGGCCGAATCCGCGGCGGTCGTACGTGATCACGCGGTAGCCGGCGTCGAGCAGTGCGGCGGTCTGCTTCTCCCACGAGTGGCCGTCGAGCGGGAATCCGTGGATCAGCACGACCGGCTGGCCGGAGCCGTGGTCTTCGTAGAAGAGCTCGATGGGGGTGCTGTTCTCGGTCCCGACGGTGATGTACGACATCGTGTCGCATCCTTTCTTCGACTGGGCGAGAACGATCGTTCTCGCCGGTGATCCGACTCTAGCGAGAACTATCGTTCTCAGTCAAGCTACAATCGGAGAATGGCGGATGAAGAGATGCGGACCCGGATCGTGGACGCTGCCGACGCGCTCTACTACGCGCGCGGTTTCCACGCCGTCGGCATGGATCAGATACGGGATGCGGCGGGCGTGTCGCTGCGACGGCTGTACCAGCTGTTCCCCTCGAAGGACGACCTCGTGCTGGCGGTGCTCGCGAAGCGTCACGATCTCTGGACCGACGGCGTCGCCGCGAGGGTCGCGACCGTCGACGGCGCCGAGGCGCGCCTGCTCGCGATCTATGACTACCTGGCGGACTGGTTCATCGAGGACACCTTCCGCGGGTGCGGCTTCATCAACGCGTTCGGCGAGCTCGGCGCGGCCGACCCGCGCGTGGCGGAGGCCGCCCGGCGGCACAAGGAGTCGTTCCAGACGTTCGTCGCCGAGCTCGCCGCCGAGGCGGGGGCGTCGCCCTCGCTCGCGCCGCAGCTGGCGATTCTCGCCGAGGGCGCGCAGACCACGGCCGCGATCGCCCGGACACCCGACGCCGCGGCCGACGCGCGCGCGGCCGCCCAGGTCCTCATCCGCGCGGCGCTCCCCGCTCCCACGGCCTGACCGCCTCCCCTGCCTCCCCGGCCGGAGCGCATTCACAGGCACACCGCCTGGCCGCGGTGTACAGGAAGATATACGATCCACTCGGGGCATCGCGCCCCTCCTCCGACGCCGAAGGGACTCCGAGTGCTCGATCGCCCGACCATCCAGGCCATCGCCGACCAACTCGCGACCGCCGAACGCGACCGCACGACGGTCCCGCTGCTCACCGCCCGCCATCCGGACATGACGGTCGAGGATTCGTATGCGGTCCAGCGCCTGTGGGTCGAGCGCGGACTCGCCGAGGGACGCAGGCTCGTCGGCCGCAAGATCGGCCTCACCTCCAAGGTCATGCAGCAGGCGACCGGCATCACCGAGCCCGACTACGGCGCGATCTTCGCCGACATGGTCTACGAGACGGGCTCCGTCATCCCGTTCGACCAGTTCTCGAACGTGCGCATCGAGGTCGAGCTCGCGTTCGTCCTCGCCGAGCCGCTCGAAGGCCCCGACGTCACCCTGTTCGACGTGCTCAGCGCCACCCGCTACGTCGTGCCCGCCCTCGAGATCCTGTCGTCGCGCATCGAGATGCAGGGCCGCACGATCGTCGACACCATCTCCGACAACGCGGCGATGGGCGGCATGGTCGTCGGCGGCCGGCCGGTGGCGGTGGATGCGGTGGACCTGCGCTGGGTCTCCGCCCTGCTGTACCGCAACGAGACCATCGAGGAGTCCGGCGTCGCCGCGGCCGTGCTCGACCATCCCGCCACCGGCGTCGCCTGGCTCGCGAACAAGCTCGCCCAGCACGGCGGCCGCCTCGAGGCCGGCGACATCGTGCTCGCCGGTTCGTTCACCCGCCCGATGTGGGTCGAGCGCGGCGACACCGTCCACGCCGACTACGGAACCCTGGGAGCCGTCACATGCCGATTCGTCTAGATGCCGCGCCGACGTTCGCCGACCGTCTGCGCGACGCCGACCGCACGCTGTTCGGGATGTGGTCCTGCGCGGGCAGCCCGCTGGTCGCCGAGATCTGCGCGGGCAGCGGGCTCGACATCGTGCTGATCGACGGGGAGCACTCCCCCGTGAACCTCGAGTCGATCCTCGCCCAGCTGCAGGCGGTGGCGCCGTACCCGGCGATTCCGGTGGTGCGCGCCCCGATCGGCGACCCGGTCGTGATCAAGCAGCTGCTCGACCTGGGCGCCCAGAACATCCTCGTCCCGATGGTCGACAGCGTCGCCCACGCCGAGGCCATGGTGCGCGCGGTGCGCTACCCGCCGCACGGCGTGCGCGGCGTCGGCAGCGCACTCGCACGATCGTCGCGCTGGAGCCGCATCCCGGACTACCTCGCCCGCGCGAGCGACCTCGTCTCGCTGACCGTGCAGATCGAGACGACAGAGGGGCTCGAGCAGGCGGCGGCGATCGCGGCGATCGACGGTGTGGATGCGCTGCTCGTCGGCCCCGCCGACCTCGCGGCCTCGATGGGCCTGCTCGGGCAGCAGAACCATCCGGACGTCGTCGCGGCCGTCGAGTCCGTGATCGCCGCCGGCCGCGCGGCGGGCACTCCCGTGGGCGTGAACGCCTTCGACCCGGCGACGGCCGACCGCTATGCGGCCGCCGGTGCCGCGTATGTGCTCGTCGGCGCCGACGTCACCTTGCTCGCGCGGGCGTCGGAGGCACTTGCGGACCGTTTCATCGGCGCGACGCCCGACTCTCCCGCTCCGGCCGCGTACTAGCTTGAACCGGCTCACTGCATTGTATATGATCTCGAATACGGTCCCAGACCGTCCCCGACGATGAGGAGGCACCACCCGTGACGGACATCCCCCGCCCCGGCAAGATCATCGCGGTGCACCTGAACTACCGCTCGCGCGCCGCACAGCGCGGACGCACCCCCGCGCAGCCCTCCTACTTCTTCAAGCCCTCCTCCTCCATCGCCGAATCGGGCGGCGAGCTGGAGCGCCCCGCCGGCACCGAACTCCTCGCCTTCGAGGGCGAGATCGCGCTGATCATCGGCCGCCCGACCCGCCGGGTCTCCCCCGAGGACGGCTGGGCGGCCGTCTCCGGCGTCACCGCCGCGAACGACTTCGGCCTCTACGACCTCCGCGCCGCTGACAAGGGCTCCAACGTCCGCTCGAAGGGCGGCGACGGCTTCACGCCCCTGGGCCCCGCGGTCCTCCCGGCCGCCGACCTCAACGCTGACGCCCTCCGCGTCCGCACCTGGCTCAACGGCGACCTGGTGCAGGAGGGCACGACCGACGACCTGCTCTTCCCGTTCGGCCGCCTCGTCGCCGACCTCTCCCAGCTGATGACCCTGGAGCCCGGCGACGTCATCCTGACCGGAACCCCGGCGGGCTCGTCGGTGACCGTTCCCGGCGACACGGTCGAGGTCGAAGTGGATGCGCCCAGAGCGCCGGGCGCGCCGACCACCGGCCGTCTGGTCACCCGCATCACCGAGGGCAGCATCCCGTTCGGCGACTTCGGAACCAAACCCAGCGTCGACGACCATCAGCGCTCCGAGGCGTACGGCACACCCCCGGAGCCGTCGTTCACCCTGACGGACGAGCTGCGAGCGAAGCTCGCGAGCGTCGCCACCGCCACCCTCAGCTCGCAGCTCCGCAAGCGCGGTCTCGACAACGTCTCCATCGACGGCCTGACCCCCACCCGGCCCGGCGCGCGGGTCGTCGGCACGGCGCGGACGCTCCGCTACATCCCGAACAGGGAGGACCTCTTCGCCTCGCACGGCGGCGGATACAACGCGCAGAAGCGCGCGTTCGACTCGGTCGCGCCGGGTGAGGTGCTGGTGATCGAGGCCCGCGGCGAGCGCGGCAGCGGAACCGTCGGCGACGTCCTCGCGCTGCGGGCGCAGGTCAACGGCGCGGCCGGGATCGTCACCGACGGCGGCGTGCGCGACCTCGCGGTGGTCGCCTCCCTCGGCATCCCGACCTACCACAACGGCCCGCATCCGGCCGTGCTCGGCCACAAGCACGTGCCGTGGGACACCGACGTGACCATCGCCTGCGGCGGCGCGGCCGTGCAGCCGGGCGACGTGATCGTGGGCGACGCGGACGGCCTGCTGGTCATCCCGCCCGCCCTGGTCGAGGAGGTCGTCACTGACGCGATCGAGCAGGAGCGTGAAGAGGAGTTCATCGCCGAGCAGGTGGCGGCCGGCCACCCCGTCGACGGGCTGTTCCCGATGAACGCCGAGTGGAGAGAGAGGTACCGCGCATGGCAGACGCAGCGCTGAAGGCCGCGGCCCCGAGCAAGTCGCAGCTCGCATACGAGTTCATCCGGGCCCGCATCGACGACGGCCGGTACGTCTCCGGCTTCCGGCTCGTGCTCGGGCAGATCGCTGGCGAGCTGGACATCAGCGTCGTCCCCGTGCGGGAGGCCATCCGCCGGCTGGAGGCGGAGGGGCTGGTGACGTTCGAGAAGAACGTCGGCGCCCAGGTCGCCCTGCTGCACGAGGCCGAGTACACGTACACGATGGAGACGCTCGCCCTCGTCGAGGGCGCCGCGACCCAGATGTCCGCTCCCCTGCTGACCGCCGACCACCTGGAGCGGGCCAGGGCGATCAACCGCGAGATGATCGCGTGCCTCGACGACTTCATCCCGCACCGGTTCACCGAGCTCAACCAGCAGTTCCACGCGGTGCTCTTCGAGGAGTGCCCGAACCCGCACATCCTCGACCTGGTGCACCGCGGCTGGAACCGCCTGACCGTGCTGCGCGACTCGACGTTCAGCTTCGTTCCCGGCCGTGCCCGCGAGTCCGTCGACGAGCACGAGCACATCGTCGAGCTGATCGAATCCGGCGCCGAGCCGCTCGAGATCGAACTCGCCGCCCGGCGCCACCGGCTCGCCACCCTGGACGCCCTCCACCGCCGCCAGGAGCAGGCGGCCGCGAGCGAACAGCAGCAGCCGTGACCATTACGACCGACAGGAGGCCGCGCATGGCGCAGCACCACATCCCCGAGAACCTCCCGGACACCATCCGGCACTTCATCGACGGCCGCTTCGTCGACAGCGTCTCGGGCGCGACGTTCGACGTGCTCGACCCGGTGTCGAACGAGACGTACGCGCAGGCTGCAGCGGGTCAGAAGGAGGACATCGACCTGGCCGTGGCCGCTGCCCGCCGCGCCTTCCGCGAGGGTCCGTGGCCGCGGATGAAGCCGCGCGAGCGGGCGCGGGTGCTGAACCGCATCGCCGACGCGGTCGAAGAGCAGGACGCGCGCCTCGCCGAGCTCGAGACCTTCGACACCGGCCTCCCGATCACCCAGGCGCTCGGTCAGGCGCAGCGTGCCGCGGAGAACTTCCGCTTCTTCGCCGACCTGATCGTGGCGCAGGCCGACGACGCCTACAAGGTCCCAGGCAGCCAGCTGAACTACGTCAACCGCAAGCCGATCGGCGTCGCCGGACTCATCACCCCCTGGAACACACCGTTCATGCTGGAGAGCTGGAAGCTCGCACCGGCGCTCGCCACCGGAAACACGGTCGTGCTGAAGCCGGCCGAGTTCACGCCGTTGTCGGCGAGCCTGTGGGCGGAGATCTTCCGTGAGGCCGGCGTGCCGGACGGGGTGTTCAACCTGGTCAACGGGCTGGGCGAGGAGGCGGGTGACGCGCTGGTGAAGCATCCCGATGTCCCGCTCATCTCATTCACCGGCGAGAGCCGCACCGGGCAGATCATCTTCGCGAACGCGGCGCCGTACCTGAAGGGCCTGTCGATGGAGCTGGGCGGCAAGTCGCCCGCCGTCGTGTTCGCCGACGCGGACCTGGATGCGGCGATCGACTCGACGCTGTTCGGTGTGTTCTCGCTCAATGGCGAGCGCTGCACGGCCGGCTCCCGCATCCTGGTCGAGCGGCCGATCTACGACGAGTTCCTGGAGCGCTACGCCGAGCGGGCGAAGAACATCGTCGTCGGCGACCCGCACGACCCGAAGACCGAGGTCGGCGCGCTCGTGCACCCGGAGCACTTCGAGAAGGTCATGTCGTACGTCGAGCTCGGCAAGCAGGAGGGACGTCTGCTCGCGGGCGGCGGACGCCCGGAGGGTCTCGAGCACGGCAACTACGTCGCGCCGACCGTCTTCGCCGACGTCGCGCCCGACGCGCGGATCTTCCAGGAGGAGATCTTCGGTCCGGTCGTCGCGATCACCCCGTTCGACTCGGACGAGGAGGCGCTGGACCTCGCCAACGGCGTGAAGTACGGCCTCGCCGCCTACATCTGGACCAGCGACCTGGAGCGCGCGCACACCTTCGCCCAGAACGTCGAGGCTGGGATGGTGTGGCTCAACTCGCACAACGTCCGCGACCTGCGCACGCCGTTCGGCGGCGTGAAGGCCTCCGGGCTGGGGCACGAGGGCGGATACCGCTCGATCGACTTCTATACGGATCAGCAGGCCGTGCACATCACGCTGGGCCCCGTCCACACCGCCCGCTTCGGTGCGAGTGCGCACCAGCCGGAGGAAGCGGCGGAAGCGGCCGAAGACGCCGGCGACGCCTGACCCCGCATCCATCACAAACCCCGCACAGACTCAACGCAGAGGACGCACCACCATGACCATCACCCCCGACTCGCCGGAGCCCACTGTGACCGGCAGCGACCCCATCCCGGCGCCGACCGACCGCATCCCGACGCCGAAGGCCACCCCGCCGGATGTCGTGCGGTGCGCCTACATGGAGCTCGTCGTCACCGACCTCGCCGCCAGCCGCGAGTTCTACGTCGACGTGCTCGACCTCGTCGTCACCGAGGAGGACGAGAACGCCGTGTACCTGCGGTCGTTCGAGGAGTTCATCCACCACAATCTCGTGCTGCGGAAGGGCCCGGTGGCGGCCGTCGCCGCGTTCGCCTACCGCGTGCGCACCCCGGAAGATCTGGACCGGGCTGTCGAGTTCTACACCGAGCTCGGCTGCCGCGTCGAGCGTCGCGCCGAGGGCTTCACCAAGGGCGTCGGCGACTCGGTGCGCGTCGAAGACCCGCTCGGTTTCCCGTACGAGTTCTTCTACGAGGTGGAGCACGTGGAGCGCCTCGCCTGGCGCTACGACCTGTACGCGCCCGGCGCGCTCGTCCGGATCGACCACTTCAACCAGGTCACCCCCGACGTGCCGCGTGCCGTGAAGTACATGGAGGACCTCGGCTTCCGCGTCACCGAGGACATCCAGGACGAGCACGGCACCACCTACGCCGCGTGGATGCGCCGGAAGCCGACCGTGCACGACACCGCGATGACCGGCGGCGACGGCCCGCGCATGCACCACGTCGCATTCGCCACCCACGAGAAGCACAACATCATCGCGATCTGCGACAAGCTGGGCGCCCTCCGCCGCAGCGACTGCATCGAGCGCGGACCGGGCCGTCACGGGGTCTCCAACGCGTTCTACCTGTACCTGCGCGACCCCGACGGCCACCGCGTCGAGATCTACACGCAGGACTACTACACCGGCGACCCCGACAACCCGGTCGTGACGTGGGATGTGCACGACAACCAGCGCCGCGACTGGTGGGGCAACCCCGTCGTGCCGTCCTGGTACACGGAGGCGTCCACCGTGCTCGACCTCGACGGCAACCCGCAGCCGCTGACGAGCCGCACCGACGACTCCGAGATGGAGGTCACCATCGGCGCGGACGGCTTCTCGTACACCCGCAAGGGCGAGGAGGCGCAGGGCTTCAAGCTGGGCGCGCAGGTGTAGTCGGCGCGAGAGCGGGCTGCTTCTGCGTGGGCCGGCGGGGTGCGCTAGGGTCGAGCCATGATTCATCGGGGGGTGAGTCGCGGCGCCGCGGCTCTGTTCATCGTGGCGGTCACCGCGGTCGTCTCGGGATGCTCGTCGCTCGCGCCGGCCGCATCCCGCCCGACGTCGACGCCGACCGAGACACCGGATCCCGTTCCCATCGCACAGCAACTCCCGGACCTCCGCGTGCCCGGGCAGACCATCGCGACGGGTCAGCTGCAGGCCGTCGAGCACGACCCCGGCGACGGGATGCCTGCAGAGCCACCGCTGACCGGCGCGGTGCGAGTGGTCGTCAACTCGTGGCTCCGGGTCGAGGTGCACGTGCGGCCCGACGCCCCGCTGCCGGCGGGGAGCGCCGACGCATCCCGCCTGCACGGCTACTCCCTCCTCGTGACGAACGCCCGCCACGATGGCAAGCCGGATCCGGTGCAGCCCATGGTGTTCGGCCTGGACTCGGACCTCGTCAGCGTCACGCCCGACGGCGAACTCGTGCTGCCCATCCCGCCGGGCTTCACGTCCGAAGGCGATCCGTCGTACCTGCACTCCATCGAGGAGACGGTCGGCGGCTCCGGCGTCGTCGCGGCCGCGCCGTTGACGTGGACCCTGCCCTCCCCCTTTCCGAAGCTCCAGGCCGTCGACCACGGCCCCGTGTCCTTCGCCCGGGGCAAGGCGATGGTGGAGGACGGCGTACTGACCGGCTACGTCCCCAACCCGTACGACACTCTCTTCGCCGTCTCGCGCCGCTTCGGTCTCACCGAGGTCGAGCTCGTCTGGCTGAACCCCGCCCTCCTGTTCGGTTCCCCGGAGCCGCAGCTGAAGTACGACGTCGAGATCACCCTCGACCCGGCGCACCGCTGACGCGCGACGCTCCCCCGGCCGGGCGGATCATCCGCAGCTCCCGCACGCCGTCCTCGACCTTCTCTTCACCGTCGGCGGTGAAGCCGGCCTTGCGGTAGAACGCCTGGGCGCGCGGATTGGGATCGGCCACCCACAGCGTCGCGGGACGCTCGTCGTCCAGCACCGCGTCGAGCAGCCCGCGGCCCAGACCGCTGCCGTGATGCCCGTGAAGCAGGTACAGCACATACAGCTGGGCCGCGCCGTCCTCCTCCGCGTTCGGCGACGGTCCGGCCAGGGCGATCCCGACGATCCGGCCGTTCTCTTCCGCGACGGCTGTCGTGCCCTCGAAGCGCGGGTCGGCGAGCACGGTGGCCCAGAACCGACGACGCATCTCCAGCATCCCCGGGTCATCGAGCACCCGATCGGGCATCACGCCGCGATAGGTCTCGCGCCACGAGTCCACGTGCACGTGGGCCATCGCCTCGGCGTCCTCGCTACGAGCTGCTCGCACCTGTGCGCCGGTCACTTCAACACTCCCGCCGGAGCCCCGGCGCATCCCGGTGCACGACGTAGACGTGGAGCAGTCGCCCCTCCGAGCTGAAACCGTGCCGCTCGTACACGGGCACCGCCCGCGGGCTGGAGTGCACCGTCACGCGCTCGAGCCCCCGCTCGCGAGCGCTGTCCACGACGGCGTCGATCAGCCGGCCGCCGATCCCACGGTTGCGATGTCCGGGGGCGACGTACGCGCACTGCAGGTCGCCGGATGCGCGGTCGAACGCGCGTGCGCTCGGGACCCGCGGGATGACGGCCAGCCACGTCATCCCGATCACCGCGCCGTCCGCGACGGCGACGAAGCACTCGTGCGTGTCCTGATGTTCGCTCGCCCACTCGGCGAACTGCTCCGCGAACACCTCGCGCGGATCGAGGGCCTCACCCCCGAACTCGAACACCGAGTCCCAGCGCAGCCCGCCGACCGCCGCCCACTCCGTCGGCCGCGCCGGCCGCACGTCGATATCGCCCATCCCGCCAGCCTATGACGGGCCCGTGCCGTAGCGTTCTCGGTATGCCGATCAGCCTCCACACCCTGCCCGAGCTCTCCTGGACCCACACTCCCGGCGACGCCGACTTCGACCCCTCGACCGAGGTGCTCACTCTGACGGCCGCCGCCGGGGTCGACTGGTCGAACGACGCGCTCGGCACGCACTCACAGCACGCCGCGACCGCGCTCACGCTCGAGGCGCCCGCGGGCGACTTCACCCTGTCCGCCCGGGTTCGCGTCTCGGAGCCCCGCACGACGTTCGATGCCGGCGCGCTCGTGCTGTGGAGCGACGACGACCACTGGGCGAAATTGTGCTTCGAGTTCTCGCCGCAGGGTCAGCCGATGGTGGTGAGCGTCGTCACCGACCGGTACTCGGACGACTGCAACAGCACCCACGTCACCAGCGGCGAGATCTTCCTGCGCGTCGCGCGCGTCGGGGAGGCGTGGGCGTTCCACTCGTCGACGGACGGCGTCCAGTGGGACTTCGTCCGCCTGTTCCGGCTGGATGCCGGCGCGGACGGCTGGAGAGTCGGCTTCCTGTCGCAGGCACCGATGGGCGACACCTGCACCGCGACCTTCGACCGGATGGCGCTCCGCCACGACGGGCTCGCTGACCTCCGCAACGGGGAGTGAGCGGGGCTCAGACGCGCTCGACCACCTCGAACCGGTTGCCGTCGGGGTCGTGTGCCGCGAACATCGCCGGGACGTCCGGCCAACGGAGCATCTCTCCCACGTCGGCACCGGCGCGAGACAGCGTCTCGTGGGTGCGCTCCGCGTCGAGCGTCTCGAAGCGGATGCCCGTCTCGACGCCCGCGGGCGCATCCGGCTGGGCCGGCACCAAGGACACCGACACCGCGGAGCCGGGTGGCGCGAGCATGATCCAGCGGCTCCCGAGCTGCGGGAGTGGCGCGTCGACCCGCACCTCGAACCCGAGGACATCGCGGTAGAACGCGAGCGCGCGATCCTGGTCGGAGACCGGGATGCCGATGGTGCTGACGCCGACGATGCCGGCGCCTTCCGTGTCCGTCATGCGCGACATCCTCCACCATCGAGCGCCCGGCGGGGAGGGCCGCCACCGCGACGAGCGGACGATGCGGCTATGCGTCGGGCGGCGCGACCGCCACGCGGAAGCGCGGTGCGGCGGGCTCGCCGTGCAGCGCCAGACGGGCGAGCACATCGCCGAGCGCAGGACCGAACTTGAATCCGTGACCCGAGAACCCGGTTGCGATGACAACCTTCCCGACGCGGTCGAGCACGAAGTCCTCCTGCTCGGTGCTGTCGTAGAGGCAGCTGATGCCCTCGGGATGCGTCGCATCGACACCCGGCACCCACTCGGCCACGTACTGCTTCAACTGTTCCAGTCTGTCGGGATCGATGCGCCGATCGCGACCGTCCGGGTCCACCTCCGGGCCGACGCCATGGAAACCGACCTTGACGCCCTCCCCCGGTGTCAGCAGTCCGTAGGCGCTGGCCACGGCGTTGCGGGTGGGGTGGTGCACGAAGCTCGGCCAGGCCGTCTCCGCGTCCGCCAGGCCAGGCAATACAGGGAAGTGCGCCGGTTGTTCCTCCGTCACGCGGACTTCGGGAAGCTCAACATTGTGGGCCGAGAGCCAGGGACGCAGGAGTGACGGCGTCCACGAGCCTGCCGCGACGACCACCAGGTCGGCTGTATGGGTGCCACCGTCGGTCCCCACCGTCACACTGTCGCCGGAGTCCTCCACTCCCGTCGCGCGGACGCCGAAGCGCAGCTCCGCTCCCGCGCCTTCGGCTGCGTCGAGCAGGGCATCCAGAGCGTCGGCTGCCCGCAACCGGCCGCCGCCCGGGCTGAACAGCACGTGGCCCTCGAACCGGAGGCCCGGCCAGCGCGTCTCGGCCTCGGCACCTGTCAGCCACTCGTAGGGCAGCCCCGCCGCATCCTGCGCCTCGGCGATCGCCTTCAGCACCACCGGATCGCCGTGGTCGACCGCTCCCGTCGCGTCGAGCAGCGTGCGGCCGCTGATCCGCTCCAGCTGCTTCCATTCGGTGAGCGCGCGGACGGACAGCTCCACATAGTCCTGCTCCGCGTAGCCGTGACGGAAGATCCTGGTCGCACCGTGCGACGACCCGCGATCGTGGCCGCGTTCGAACGCCTCCAGCAGCAGAACGGACGCTCCTTTGCGCGCCAGCGACCAGGCCGTCGCCGCGCCGACGACACCCGCGCCGATGACGATCACGCTCGTTGCCATGCCGCAACCCTATCGAGCGGCGGACGACGATCCCGCCGTGCCTCTGCGCATTCGCAGCGGGTGGCCCTTGAGGGATCCGGCATCCGGACATTGGATGGAGTCCCCACGACGAAAGGACGACAGGCGATGTCGACTGATCAGTACCACGAGCCGCCAAGCGAGCTCAGCGAGGAGACGCGGACCTTCGCGCGGATGTGCGCGAGCCTGTCCGAGGAGGCGGAGGCGATCGGCTGGTACGAGCAGCGCATCGCCGTCGAGAAGGACGAGGTCGCGAAGGCGATCATGCTCGACTCGCTCGCAGAGGAGTACAAGCACTTCAGCATGGAGCTCGAGTTCCTGCTGCGGGCGAAGCTGCAGTGGCGGGAGACGGCGAAGGGCATCCTGTTCCAGCACGGCGACATCGTCCAACACGGCGAGGAGGCCGAAGAGGCCGCCGAGGACGTCGCCCCCTAAGCCGCCCCCCTAAGCCGCCGAGGTGCACGTTGTTGCGGTCGACACGCCGTGCGAGACCGCAACTACGTGCACCTCGGCTGAGCGGACTACTTCGTGATGCCTGCGAAGAACGCGGCGCCGTTGGGCGTCCCGACTCCGGTGGCCGTGTCGTAGCCCTTGGTGCTGTGGAGGGTCTGGTTCGGCTCCTCCTGCGTGCGCAGGCTGTAGCTCAGACCTCCCGCAGCGCTCTCGCTGTCGACGTAGTTCACGCGAAGCACCGACGGCAGCGGGGACTGCACGGTGGTGCCGAACATGTCCGCCTGGTCGACGTCGTAGAACGCCGAGCCGCCCGCCGCGTACGCTGCGTAGATCCGCGGGTTCAGGAACCCGAGCGGCGCACCGGCCACCTGGTTCGCGACCGCCGCGATGCCCGCGGTCAGCGGGGCGGCGACCGACGTGCCGCCGATCCGGTACTCGTCGTAGTAGGTGCCGTTGCTGAACGTCTGCGTCTGACCGACGAGCAGCCCGGTGTTGGGGTCGGCGAGGGCGCTGATGTCCGGCACCAGGCGTCCCGCCGCCGCTCCGACGGCCGCCGCCTGATAGGCCGGTTGCGCGAACAGACGGCTCACGCCTCCGCCTCCGCCGCCGTTGAACGTGCCGGGCAGCGGTGACGCGAGGGTACCGTCCAACTCGTACGGGGCACCGGACATGTGGTCGGTCGCCGTCGGGTTCACGGCATCGAGCCCGGTCTCCCAACCGACCTCGAACGACCGCTTCCAGCCGGTGTTGTTCAGCGGGGACGCCGGGTCGTCGATGGCCGAGTAGCTCAGCCCCGACGGAGCGGCCGTCGGCACCACGGAGGCGGAGCTGCCGCCGACCGCGGTCACCCACGGGCTGTCGGCGTAGAAGTCCACCGTCGGCGTACCGAACGAGCCGACCTCGTCACCGCTGTCGCCACTGGAGACGAACACGCCAACCCCGGTCGCCGCAGCCTCGATGAAGGTGTTGTTGAGGCTGTTGACGAAGCCCTGCGGCACCGCCTCACCGGCGAACCCGTAGCTGATCGAGAGGATGCTCGCCAGGTGCTTGTCGACGATGTGGTTCACCGACGCGTCGAAGTCCTGCCGCGCGTTCGCGGAGGCGACGTACAGCAGGTCGGCGCCCGGGGCCGTCGTGTGGATGGCCTCCGCGTCGAGCGTCTCCTCGCCGTAGTAGTCCCCCGGCACCTGCTGCGGGGTGTCCGGGTGCTTGTACACACCGGGCGCGACCAGCTGGGTGATCTTCGGAGCGGGAAGGTTGTGGAGGCTGCTGTACTTCGTCACATCCTGCACGAGCGTGGGGCTGGCGTTGGCGCCGACGAAGGCGACCGTCTGCCCGGAGCCGTTCGCGGCGACCTGGTCGAGGCCGTAGAGCCCGCGCACCTGGGCCGGGGTGTAGCCGCACGGAGCGATGGGCTTCGTGCTGGTCCCGTACGCCGGGGCGTTCGGCATGGCCACCGTCTTCTCGCCGTACCAGAGCGAGCAGGGCTGGCCGGCGCGGAAGCCGACCGAGGGAGCGCCGTGGTTCTGCTTCGGGCTGTTGCCGTTCCCATTGCCGTCGGTGCTCGTCGGTTGGATGAGCGACGCGCCCTGGTCGAGTCCGGCGACGCTCTCCACGATGCCGGCGAGCGACGCGGGGACGGTGACGGCCGACTCGGGAGCCCGCAGGGTCGTCCCGTACGCGCTGTACTCGCCGAGGGTGACGCCGAACGCGTTCTGCGCCTGGGCGACGGTGCCCTCGGCCGATACGTAGCGGTTGTTGCTGGGCGTGTCCACGATGGTGAAGCCCGCGCCGCGCAGGAACTGCTGCACCGCCACCACGCTCGACTGGCTCGGAGCGAACTGCTGCCGGAACGCCTGCGGCGTCAGGAACTTGCGGTAGCTGGATGAGCCGGGGGTCGATACGGCAAGCGCGGTCTGCGCTGCGGCAGAGGCGTTCTGCCACGGGAGGTACACCCGGAGGTCGACGGTGTCGGTCGCTGGAGCGGCGGAGCGGAGCGCCTTCGCATTGGCCCAGGCCGGCTGACTGCCCGGCAGGGCACTGCGACCGGATGCCGCAGCAGCCGGTGTCGCGGCTGCCGCGACGAACAGAAGGGCCGCGCCGGCGGTGACGGCTGCGGCCCGGAGGGTTCTCGTTGACGTGCGCACGGATGTCCTTTCATCGATGCGAAATCGCGCTGATCGGCGCGGGTCAATCCAACTCCTGCCCGGCAGGCGGAACAACGATACGGCTCCTGAGAGTCCGTACAGGTTGCGCGCGGAACCGGCCCGACCGACTCACGCGTCGACGTGGATGAGGAACACCCAGGCGCTGAGCACCCCACCGACGAAGGCCACGAACACCGCCGGGACGAGCACATAGATGCCAGCCTCCCCGACGACGACCATGAGGATGCCCGCCGCGAGCAGAGTCACGGAGGTCACCACGTTCGGGTTGATCCGCTGGATCGCGCGCCCGAGCGGGGTCGGCGACGGCGCAGTCGCCCGCCGGTCCAGCACGAGCAGCGTGACAGCCGTCAGCACCGCGAGGACGATCACCTCGATGCCGAGAACCCTCGCAGGCTGACCGGGCACGGCGAGGAGCACCGCCACCAGCAGCATCGCGGTGAAGAGGCTCAGCGTCTGAGCCGCCCGGAGACGCAGTTCCGTGGACCCGGCGATGACCTGGATCCGGATGGACACGGCCACGAAGAGCAGGCCGAGGAGCGCCGCCGCCGCGCCGCCGACGATGGTGGCGAACACACCCCAGTCAGCCATCGTCACTCGCCGAAGTCCGAACCGGGGCCGGGGATGAGCAGGCCCGTCGCGAGGAGCGCCGCCACCCACGCGACGACCGGGCCGAGGACCGGCGCGAGTGCCAGCGCGGCGGTCGCGCACACCGCGCCGACCGGCAGAGCGAGCACCGAGAGCACCCGGACGCCCTGGCCGTGGGCGGCGCGCAGCGCAAGGTCCTGCATCGTGGTGGTCAGCGTTCCCGTGACGTAGGTGGTGGTCACGCCATCCACATCGGAGAGCTTCTTCGCCGCCACGGTCTGCAGTGCCAGCGCAGCCGCGGAGAGAGCGATCACCACGCAACGCTCCACCGTGCTGTCGGCGCCGGGCAGCACCATCCAGATCACGACGACGACGGCCTGCACGGCCACAGACGGCAGCACCAGGCGACGGAACGCCCGTCGTGCGGTCGCCGAGACGGTCGTCGGGGCGCGCGTGAGCCGGAAGGCGGTGTAGAGCACGCCGACGAACGAGACGATGGCCACCCCGGCCGTCAGAAGGGTCAGCGCGAACTGGGGCCGGGTGAACATGCCGCTCAGGATCAGGTTGCCGGTCATGTTCGCCGTGAAGATCCCGCCGAGGGCGAGGAAGGCGAAGGCGTCGGCCGCTCCCGCCGAGAAGGACAGCAGGACCAGGGCCAGATGGATGCGGCGCACCCGTCCGGGATGCGTCGACTGGACGAGTTCCGGCGTACCGGTCACATCGGGCCGATCGGAGACGGTTCGTCGGTCATGGGTTGCTCTCCCCTGGGCGATGGTGCCGGAGCGGTGCTCGTTCGGGTGGCCGTCAAAGTAGCAGGTTCCGCCAGCGTCCCGCCAGATCCGTCACGATCTGCTTCTGTTGTCGCAGCGATCCTCCCTGCTACCGTGCTGCCACGCTCCACCCGCTCGGCTGAAAGAGGTCGGAATGCCTGAAGCTGCCACCAACGTCGTCCTCGTCCACGGCGCCTATGCCGACGGATCGTCCTGGTCGAAGGTGATCCCCCGCCTGCAGGCCGCCGGTCTCGGGGTGACGGCGGTGCAACATCCCCTCACCACACTCCAGGACGGCGTCGAGATCACCCGGCGCGCCATCGCCCTGAACCCCGGTCCGACCGTGCTCGTCGGGCACTCGTTCGCCGGGATGATCGTCACAGAGGCCGGGGTCGACCCGGCCGTCTCAGCGCTCGTCTACGTGGCGGCTCGCGCCCCCGACGCCGGCGAAGACTACGGCGCGCTCGCCAAGACCTACCCTCTGCCGCCCGCGTCCGCCGGGGTGGTGTGGTCCGAGGGGTGGGGCCGCCTCAGCGAGGAGGCGTTCCTGCGCGACTTCGCCGGCGACCTCCCGCCGGAGGAGGCGCGGGTGCTGTGCGCGGTGCAGGGACCGATCTCCGACACCCTCTTCTCCGGCAGGACCACGCACGCCGCCTGGCGCGACAAGCCCAGCTGGTACGCGGTCTCGACGGAGGACCGGACGATCAACCCCGACCTCGAGCGCTTCATGGCGAAACGGATGGGCGCCACCACCATCGAGCTCGCCGCCAGCCACGTCTCGCTCGTCTCGCACCCGGCGGAGGTCTCCGACCTCATCCTCGCTGCGGCTGGACGCGCCGCCTGACCCCTCACGAGGGCAACAAAAAAGCCCCGGAGAACCGGGGCGCTTCTTGCTGGGGTACCTGGACTCGAACCAAGAACAACTGAACCAGAATCAGCCGTGTTGCCAATTACACCATACCCCACCGGCCTGAACCGTAGTCCGGGCACGAGAAACAACTCTAGCCTACCGGCAGGCCGGACTACAAAACGGCGGCGTCCTCCAGGGAGAGCCCGATGAGGTCGCGGTTGACGGCCGCGGCGACCACTGCGCCGGAGCCCGCGGCGACGATCAGCTGCTGCGGTCCGGGTGCCGACGTCTCCCCCGCCGCGTACACGCCGGGCAGCGACGTGCGGCCGTCCGCGTCGGTCAGCAGGTAGCCGTCGGCGTCGCGATCGAGGTCGAGCGCATCCACGAATGACAGGGAGGGCGACCATACCGGGCGCAGGAACCCGCCGGCCCGCTCGACGAGGGTGCCGTCCGCGAGACGGACGCCGGTCATGACGCCCTTCTCGCCGACCACGTCGTCGATCGGGCGGCGTTCGACCCGCACACCGAGGCGGGCGAGCGTGCGCTCCTCGTCCTCGCCGATCGGCGCGACGCCGTTGGTGAAGACGATCAGGTCGTCCGTCCACTGCGTGAGCAGCAGAGCCCGCTCGGCCAGGTCGTCGGTCTCGCCGATCAGGGCGAGCGGCTGACCGGCCGACTCGAAACCGTCGCATTCGATGCAGCTGTGCAGCTGGGTGCCGTAGAACGCGCGGATGCTCGGGATGGCCGGCATCGTCTCCGTCACACCGGTCGCGATGAGCACCGTGTCGGCGCGTACGTCGACGTCAGAGCCTCCGCGCACCCCGCGGGCCGTGACCCGGAAGCCGCCGCCCTCCACCGAGACCGCGCCGACCTGGGCGAAGACGACGGTCGCGTTGTCGTACGCGTCCACTTCCTCCCGGCCCATCCGGCGCAGCTCCAGCGGGCTGACCCCGTCGCGGGTGAGGAACCCGTGGGCGAGCAGTGTCGCAGCGTGGCGCGGGCGGTTGCCGTCCACCACGAGCACACGGCGCCGGGCGCGGGCCAGGTTGAGTGCCGCGGACAGGCCCGCGGGGCCCCCGCCGATGACGACGACCTCGTAGGACGGCTCGAGAGCCGGCGGCGCGGTCACACCGGTCATCGCGCTAGCCCAGGTCCGCCGACAGCCGGTCGAGCCGGGCGATGGTCTCCGCCTTGCCCAGGATCTCCATCGACTCGAACAGCGGGGGCGACACGCGGCGGCCCGAGAGCGCGACCCGCAGCGGGCCGAACGCGACGCGCGGCTTCAGCGCCATCCCCTCGACCAGGGCGTCGCGCAGTGCGGACTCGATGGCCTCGTGGTTCCACTCCGCCTCGGGCACCAGCTCCAGCGCACCGAGGGACGCGGCCAGCACCTCGCCCGCGTTGTCCGGCAGCGAAGCGCGGGCGTCGGGCTCGACCACGAGCGAGGCGGCGTCGGTGAAGAGGAAGCCGAGCATCCCGGGCGCCTCGCCCAGCAGCTGCACGCGCTCCTGAACCAGCGGCGCCGCCTTCGCGAGCACCTCGTGCTGCGCGGGCGTCAGCGGCTCCTCCACCACACCGGCCGCGGCCAGGTACGGGACGGTGCGCTCGGCGAAGTCGGCCACATCCAAGAGCCGGATGTGGTCGCCGTTGATCGACTCCGCCTTCTTCAGGTCGAAGCGGGCCGGGTTCGGGTTGACGTCCTCCACATCGAACGCCGCCACCATCTCCTCCAGCGAGAAGACGTCGCGGTCGTGCGTCAGCGACCAGCCGAGCAGGGCCAGGTAGTTGACCAGGCCCTCGTGGATGAAGCCACGGTCGCGGTGGTGGAACAGGTTCGACTCGGGGTCGCGCTTGGAGAGCTTCTTGTTGCCCTCCCCCATCACGTACGGGAGGTGGCCGAAGCGCGGGACGAACGTGGTCACTCCCGCGTCGATCAGCGCGTGGTACAGCGCGATCTGGCGCGGGGTCGACGACAGCAGGTCCTCGCCGCGGAGCACGTGCGTGATGCCCATGAGCGCGTCGTCGACCGGGTTCACGAACGTGTACAGCGGGTGGCCGTTGGGGCGCACCACGACGAAGTCGCTGAACGAGCCGGCCTTGAAGGTGATCTCGCCGCGCACCAGGTCGTCGAAGCTGAGGTCGTCGTCCGGCACGCGCAGCCGCAGGGCGGGCTCCCGGCCCTCGGCGCGGTAGGCGGCCTTCTGCTCGTCGGTGAGATCGCGCTCGAAGTTGTCGTAGCCGAGCTTCGGGTCACGGCCGAGCGACACGTTGCGCGCCTCGATCTCCTCCGCCGTCGCGAAGCTCTCGTAGATGTGACCGGAATCGCGCAGCTTCTGGATGAGGTCGCGGTAGATGCCGTACCGCTGCGACTGACGGTAGGGGCCGTCCGGGCCTCCGACGTCGATGCCCTCGTCCCAGTCGAGGCGCAGCCAGCGCAGCGCATCCAGGATCTGCTGGTAGCTCTCCTCGCTGTCGCGGGCGGCGTCGGTGTCCTCGATGCGGAACACCATCTTCCCGCCCGTGTGGCGCGCGTACGCCCAGTTGAACAGGGCGGTGCGGATCAGGCCGACGTGCGGAGTACCGGTCGGCGACGGGCAGAAGCGCACGCGCACATCGGCGCCGGTGGCCTCGGAGAACGGGTGAGCGATCGAGTCAGACATACGTCTTCGATCCTACCGGGGAGGCTACTTCGGGGCGCGCACCGGATTCACCAGCGACCCGACGCCCTCGACCTCCACCTCGACGGTGTCGCCGGGCTTCATCGGACCGATCCCGGACGGCGTCCCGGTGAGGATGACGTCGCCCGGCAGCAGCGTGAACACGCTCGACGCGTACGCGACGATCGACGGGATGTCGTGGACCATGTCCGAGATCGGCGCCTCCTGCTTGAGCTCGCCGTTGAGGCGGGTCCGCAGCACGGCGTCGGGCGCGAGCTCGGTCTCGATCACCGGGCCGAGCGGGCAGAAGGTGTCGAAGCCCTTCGCGCGCGTCCACTGGCCGTCCTTCTCCTGCAAGTCGCGGGCGGTGACGTCGTTCGCGACGGTGTAGCCGAAGATGTGGCCGGCGGCGTCCTCCGCCCGGACGTTGCGGGCGATCTTGCCGATCACCACGGCCAGCTCGCCCTCATAGTCGACGCGCTCGGACTGCGGCGGCACCACGATCGCGTCGCCCAGGCCGATCACGGCCGTGTTCGGCTTCAGGAACAGCAGCGGCTCTCCCGGCGCCTCCCCGCCCATCTCGGCGGCGTGGTCGCGGTAGTTCTTGCCGACCGCGACGACCTTCGACCGCGGGATGACCGGGGCGAGCAGCGAGCCGACCTTGCCCAGCGGGACGCGCTCCCCGGTGGTCTCGAATCCCACGAACATCGGGTCGCCGGCGAGCACGACCAGGGCGTCCTCGTCGACGATGCCGTAGTCGATGGCGGGCGTCGACGAGCCTTCGCGGGTGTGGCTGAAACGTGCGATCTTCACGCGTTCGAGCCTAGCGCCGACAGGATGCGCGCAAGGGAGGGAGTCGCGATGCCGTGCCGCTCGCCGATGCGCAGGAGCGCTCCGCCGATGGCGTCGAGCTCGCTCGGGGCGTCGGCGGCGAGGTCCTCCTGGAGGGAGGTGCGCATCCCGCCGGGCACGCCGCGGAGGGCTCGGACCAGGTCGAGCTCGGACGCGGGGACCCCCTCGGCGGCCGAGCAGGCGACCACCTCACGGACGACCCCTTCGGTCAGCTCGGGGTCCTCGCTGAGGGCCGGCCCGGCCGGCTGCCGCCAATACGAGGTGAGAAGGGCAAGCGAGGCCAGCAGGCGGAACTTCGCCCAGAGCACCTCCGCCTCGCTCCCGCCGACGCGGACGCTCGGGCCGGCGTCGGTGAGCGCGAGAACCGAGGCGAAGCCGGCCGCTGCATGCGGCGCCTCGATACGGACGAACGGGCTCCGGTGGTCGATGACGGTGGTGGATGCGCGCAGCGCCGACACCGCGATGGATGCGCCCGCGACCGGCACACCCGGAAGCGCAGAACGCAGCGGCTCCATGTGCTCGACGCCGTTGAGGAAGGAGATCACCTCGGCGGGCCGGGCCGCCACGACGCCGGGGAGCACGTCATCCAGCCCGTAGGCCTTCGTCGCCAGCAGGACGCTCGCACCGTCGGGCACCTCCGTCGCGGCCGGGACGCGCTCGACCCCGTCGCCGAACAGCTCGCTCCGCACGTCGATGCCGTCGTGCCGGATCGCCTCGACCGTGGCCGGGCGGCCCACCGCGACCACGTCGTGTCCGGCCCGGTGCAACAACCACGCGAGGAGGCCGCCGACCGCACCCGGTCCGACAACGGCGAACACGGTCCCGTTACCCATGCCTCGATGCTAGCCAGGGTTCGGCCCGAGGGCATCGCGTTCCGGCGGTATGCGAAAGGGAGGAGTCTGCGGGCGAACCGGCCGCAGACTCCTCCCTTTCACGCGAAACACCGACGGACGGACCGCGAACTCCTCCGTCCGCACAACTGCGAACTACGCGTCGAGGCGGTACATCCAGTTGTGGCGGTCGCGCTCGCGGCCGTACTGGATGTCCGTCAGCTCCTGGCGCAGCGACATGGTCAGCTCTCCGGGAGGCGCGGTGATGTCGCCGACGGTGAACGTGTCCGACTTGAGCTCGCCGATCGGGGTGATCACCGCGGCCGTGCCGCACGCGAACACCTCGACGATCTCGCCCGACTCCACGCCGTCGCGCCACTCGTCGAGCGTCACCTTGCGGCGCTCGACCGTGTGGCCGCGGTCGCGGGCGAGCTGCAGCACCGAGTCGAGGGTGATGCCCTCGAGGATGCTGTCGGACTCGGGCGTGACCAGCGTGCCGTCCTTGCGCACGAGCACCACATTCATCCCGCCGAGCTCTTCGAGGTACTTGCCCTCGACCGAGTCGAGGAAGAGCACCTGGGCGCAACCGTGCTCGTACGCCTCCGACTGCGGGAGCAGGCTCGAGGCGTAGTTGCCGCCGGTCTTCGCCGCACCCGTTCCGCCCTTGCCGGCGCGCGACCAGCGGTCGGACAGCCAGATGGACACCGGGGCGACGCCGCTCGGGAAGTACGCGCCCGCCGGGCTCGCGATCAGGTAGTACGCGACCTTGTTGGCCGGGCGCACACCGAGGAACGCCTCCTTGGCGAACATGAACGGCCGGAGGTACAGGCTCGTCTCCGGCGCGTCCGGCACCCAGTCACCGTCGACGGCGATCAGCTGCTTGATCGAGTCGAGGAAGTGCTCCACCGGCAGCTCGGGGAGCGCGAGGCGGTAGGCCGAGCGCTGCATGCGGGCGGCGTTCGCCTCCGGGCGGAAGCCCCAGATCGAGCCGTCCTCGTGGCGGTACGCCTTCAGGCCCTCGAAGATCTCCTGAGCGTAGTGGAACACCGCGGCCGACGGCTCCAGCTGGATGGGGCCGTAGGGCGAGACACGCGGACGGTGCCAGCCGCCCTTGGCCGACCAGCAGATGTCGACCATGTGGTCGGTGAAGTGGTTGCCGAAGCCGGGGTCCGCGAGGATCTCGGCCCGGGTCGCCGCGTCTCGGGCGGCCTCGTTGCGGGTGACGTTCCAGAGCAGGCCCGAGGTCTCGGTGGGTCCGCTGGTGAGGGAGATGCTGGTCGAAGTCATGACAGGTCCTTTATGCGACGGTGAATCAATTCTGCGCCACTCGCGCGGCGATCGCTGCGCCGATCTCGGAGGTCGTTCGCGCAGCGCCCGTGCGGGCGGCGAGGTCGGCGGTCACCGCCTGCTCCACGCGTTCGGCCAGCTCCTTCTCGCCGAGGTGGCGGAGCAGGAGCGCCGTGGAGAGGATGGCGGCGGTGGGGTCGGCCTTCTGCTGGCCGGCGATGTCGGGGGCCGATCCGTGAACCGGCTCGAACATGCTCGGAAAGGCCCCGGCCGGGTTGATGTTGCCCGAGGCCGCCAGCCCGATGCCGCCGCTGATCGCGGCCGCGAGGTCGGTGAGGATGTCGCCGAAGAGGTTGTCCGTGACGATCACATCGAATCTAGCAGGATCCGTGACGAGGAAGATCGTCGCGGCGTCGACGTGGAGGTAGTCGACCGTGACGTCCGGATGCTCGGCGGCCACCGCATCCACGATCCGCTTCCACAGCGAGCCCGCGAAGGTGAGCACGTTGGTCTTGTGCACGAGCGTCAGCTTCCGCCTCCGCTGCGCGGCCTGCTCGAACGCGTAGCGCACGACGCGCTCGACGCCGTAGGCGGTGTTCACCGAGACCTCGTTGGCGATCTCGTGGGGCGTGCCCTGCCGGATCGCGCCTCCGTTGCCGACGTACGGACCCTCCGTGCCCTCGCGCACGACGACGAAGTCGACATCGCCGGGGTTCGCGAGCGGGCTGGCGATGCCCGGGAAGAGCGTCGTCGGGCGGAGGTTCACGTAGTGGTCGAGCGAGAACCGCAGCTTCAGCAGGAGCCCCCGCTCGATGTTCGCGCCCGCCAGGCGGGGGTCGCCCGGCACGCCGCCGACCGCTCCGAGCAGGATGGCGTCGTGGGCCTTGATGGACTCCAGGTCGGCATCCGTCAGGACGTCGCCCGTCTCCAGGTAGCGGTCCGCCCCGAGCGAGAAGTGCGTCTTCTCGAACGAGAGCCCGCTCCCCTCCGTCACCGCGTCGAGCACCGTGACGGCCTCGGCGATGACCTCCGGACCGATTCCGTCCCCGGGGATGACGGCGAGCTTGACGGTACGGGACATGGCACTCCTGCGCTGGTCGATGGGCGGAACCGGTAGTGCCACCCTATCGCCGCGCCACGACATCCACCCGCGCTCAGGAGCGCACGTGACGCAGGGTGATGAGGGCGACGAGTGCGGCGCTCGCCACCAGGACGATGCCGATCACCGCGGTGACCCCGACGCCGCTGTCGAACGCGGCGCGCGCCGAGGCCAGCAGCTGCTCGCCGAGCGGACCCGGCAGACCGGCCGCGACAGTGACCGCCCCGCCCAGGGTCTCCCCCGCGGCGTCGGCCTGCGCGGCGCTCAGCCCCTCCGGGACGACCAGCGTCGCCCGGTACGAGGCCGTGATCAGGGTGCCGAGCGTCGCCGTGCCGAGCACGGCTCCCAGCTCGTATGCCGTCTCCGACACCGCCGACGCGGCGCCGGCCTTGGCTGCGGGAGCGGTCGAGATGACGAGCTCGTTCGAGACGGTCTCGGCCCCGCCGATCCCCGCGCCCAGGAGGACGAAGGCGGCCAGCAGGATGCTCCACGGCGCTCCCCCGCCGGTCAGCGCGACCAGCAGGTAGCCCGCGGCGGAGAGCGTCAGCCCGCCCGCGATCACGACACCCGGCCGGATGCGGCGCGCGATCGGGACGACGACGAGGCCGGCGACGATCATCGTGAGGAGGCCCGGCACCAGCACGAGCCCCGACTGCAGCGGCGTCAGCCCGATCACGAGCTGCAGGTGCTGCGAGACGAAGAACAGGAAGCCGACGAGCGACACCACGCTCAGCAGGTTGACCACGACGGCTCCGCTGAAGGCGGGTCGCGTGAACAGCCGCATGTCGAGCATCGGAACAGGGCGCCGCAATTGCCGCCGCACGAACAGGAAGCCGCAGCCGGCGCCGAGCGCGATCGCCATCACCGCGACCGGCGAGAAGCCGTCGACCGCCAGCGCCTTGATGCCATAGACGATGGGCGCCATGGTCAGGAGCGAGAGGACGATGCCGGGCACATCCACCGGACCGGGCGCCGGGTCGCGCGACTCGCGCACCAGCAGGGGTGCGAGCACGAGCAGCGGGATGAGGACGGGCACCGCCAGCAGGAAGACCGAGCCCCACCAGAAGTGCTCGAGGAGCACCCCTCCGACGATCGGGCCGAGCGCGGAGCCGGCCGCGAAGCCGGAGGCCCAGATCGCGATCGCGAGGCGGCGCTGCTCGCGGTCGAGGAAGACACTCCGCAGCAGCGACAGCGTGGACGGCATCAGCATGGCGCCGAAGACACCGAGCGCGGCGCGGGCGGCGATGAGCAGCTCGGCGGTCGGAGCGAAGGCGGCGACGGCCGACACGGCGGCGAAGCCGGTGGCGCCGATGAGCAGCAGACGGCGGCGGCCGATGCGGTCGCCGAGGCTGCCCATCGCCACGAGCAGGCCGGCGAGGACCAGCGGGTAGATGTCGACGATCCACAGCATCCCGGTCGCCGACGGGCGCAGCGCCTCGGAGATCGCGGGCAGGGCGAAGCTGAGCACGGTGTTGTCGACGGAGACGAGCAGCGTCGGCAGCATGAGGACGCCGAGCGCCGCCCAGCCGCGCACGCCCGCACGCGTGATCGCCGGGGCCGGGAGGGTCGGTGTCGTGGTCATGCGGATTACTGTACCGTCTGGACGGTACAGTGGCAAGGTGATGCGGCTACCATGGGGTCATGCCGCCTGCCGCAGCGCCCTCCTCCCCCGCTCCGCGCGAGTCCGCCGCACCCGCTGCGGCCACGGCCGCCGCAGCTGCTGCGATCACGCCGTCAGGCTCTCCGGTCTCCGCCCGCGACCGCGTGCTCGACGCCTTCGAGGAGTTGCTCGCCGAACAGAGCGAGCGCGCCGCAACCCTCGACGCCGTGGCCGCCCGCGCCGGGGTCTCCAAGGGCGGGCTGCTCTACCACTTCGCCTCCAAAGAGGCTCTGGCGGCGGGTGTGCTCGACCGCTTCGCCGCGCTCATCGATGAGGACGTCGCCGCGATGCGCGCGGCGCCGGACGGCCCGGTGGACTACTTCCTCCGGACGTCGATCCCCACCGATTCGCGATTCGAGCGCGCGATCGTGGCGATCGCCCGGCTCGCGCAGGCAGCCGACCCTCAGGCCCGGGATGCGCTCGCCCGCGCACAGCGCCGCTGGCTGGAGGTGCTGCAGGAGGCGGTGGGCGATCCGCTGGTCGCACGCACCATCATGCTGATCGGCGACGGGATGTACTACAACACGGCGCTGCTCCCCGCAGCGAACAACGTGCTGCGCGACGAGACGGACATCGACGACCTCGTCGCCCTGATCCGCCGGTTCGCCGGCGACGTCTAAGCGCACGCGGCGCTCAGCCCGGCTGATGCGTGGCGGGCCTCCGACCGTAGTGGCCGGAGACCCGCGACACCGGTCAGGACTCGGTGATGTCGATCTCCTGCATCAGGTCGGCGTCGATCGCGAGGCGCACCTTCTCGAGCAGGCCGTCCGGCACGCGTGAGTCGACGGTGAGGACGCTGAGCGCCTTGCCGCCGGCCGACGTCCGCGCGACCTGCATGCCCGCGATGTTGATCGCGGCCTCGCCGAACTCGCGGCCGTAGACCGCGACGATGCCCGGGCGGTCGTCGTAGACCATGACCACGAGGTGCTCGGCGACCGGAACCTCGACGTCGTAGCCGTTGATGCCGACGATCTTCTCGATCTGCTTCGGCCCGGTCAGGGTGCCCGACACGGAGATCTGCGAGCCGTCGCTGAGCGCGCCGCGCAGGGTGATCAGGTTGCGGTACTCCTCGCTCACCGAGTCGGTGATGAGGCGCACCTCGATGCCGCGCTGGTCGGCGAGCAACGGTGCGTTCACGTACGACACCGTCTCGCTGACGATGTTGGTGAAGATGCCCTTGAGCGCAGCGAGCTTCAGCACGCTGACGTCGTAGTCGGCGAGCTCGCCGCGCACCTCGACGTCGACGCTCGTCACCGGGCTGCTGGCGAGCCCGGAGAACACCTGGCCGAGCTTCTCGACCAGCGGGATGCCGGGACGCACGTACGGGTCGATGACGCCTCCCGCGACGTTCACGGCGTCGGGCACGAGCTCGCCCGAGAGCGCCAGCCGCACGGAGCGCGCCACCGAGACGCCCGCCTTCTCCTGTGCCTCGTCGGTGGAGGCGCCCAGGTGCGGTGTCACGACGACGTTCTCGAGCGCGAGCAGCGGCGAGTCCTGCGGCGGCTCCGAGACGAACACGTCGAGGCCGGCGCCGGCGATCGTGCCGGTGGTCAGGGCGCGGTAGAGCGCATCCTCGTCGATCAGGCCGCCGCGGGCGACGTTGACGATGAACGCCGTCTTTTTCATCAGCGCCAGCTGGTCGTCGGAGATCATGCCGGTCGTCTCGGGCGTCTTCGGCATGTGGATCGTGATGAAGTCGGACTGCGCGAGCAGCTCGTCGAGGGTGACCAGCTGGACGCCGAGCTGCTGCGCCCGCGCGCTCGTGACATAGGGGTCGTACGCGATGACGTTGGTGCCGAACGACTGCAGGCGTGCGGTGATGAGCGCGCCGATCCGGCCGAGGCCGATGATGCCGATCGTCTTCTCGTACAGCTCGACGCCGGTGTACTTCGAGCGCTTCCACTGCCCCTGAGCGAGCGCGTTGTGCGCGGCCGGGATGTGGCGCGCGAGGCTCAGGATGTGGCCGACCGTCAATTCCGCGGCCGAGATGATGTTCGAGGTGGGCGCGTTGACGACCATCACGCCGGCATTGGTCGCCGTCTTGATGTCGACGTTGTCGAGCCCGACGCCCGCGCGGGCGATGACCTTCAGCACCGGTGCGGCCGCGATGACCTCGGCATCCACCTTGGTCGCGGAGCGCACCAGGATGGCGTCGGCGTCGGCGACCGCCGAGAGGAGCGCCGGCCGGTCGGTCCCGTCCACCGAGCGGATCTCGAAGTCGGGCCCGAGGGCGTCGACGGTGGCGGGCGAGAGTTCTTCGGCGATCAGGACGACCGGCTTTGTCACGTGGCAGTTCCTTACAGAGTGCGAGGGCTGGCTTGGGAGGACTGCGCCACGGTCGGTGGGGCGCGGAACGGCTTAACTCTAGCGGGACGCCACTCCCGCCTTTCGCCGCGTTACGCCCGCCTGTGGACAACCGCAGGGGAGGATGGCATGGTGACACTTCTGGAAATCGCACAGCTCATCGTCCGCATCCTGCTCGCGGCGGTGTTCGTCGCGATGGGGACGCTGCACTTCGTCCCGGGGCCGGCTCGCGGCATGGCGGCGATGGTCCCGCCGGCCCTGCGGGTGGTGCGTCCGAGCGTCCTGGTGGCGTTCACCGGCGTCTGCGAGATCCTCGGCGGCATCGGGCTCCTGATCCCGGCCACGCGCGTCCCCGCCGCCCTCTGCCTGGCGGTCTTCCTGGTGGCGGTCTTCCCGGCGAACGCCTACGCCGCAGGCAAGACCGAGCGGTTCGGCGTCTTCGCGACGCCCCTCGTCCCGCGCCTCATCCTGCAGATCGTGCTGATCGCGCTCTGCGTGTTCTGCGCGCTGTAGCCGCATGTTCAGCGGAGCGCCTCAGCGCCGACGCTTCGCCGTCTCCACCGCCGCACGGACGATCCGGGCATCCGTGATGTCGTAGGTCGCCGCGCCTCCGCCCGGGCCGCTGGGCGACCCGTGCACCGCGTCGCGCGCAGACAGGTGCACCGCATCCACCCCGGTCGCCACGATCTCGGGGATGTCGTCGACGCGCACTCCCCCGCCCGCCATCACCTGCAGCCGGCCGCCCACGCGGTCCGTCAGCTGCCGCAGCATCCCGACGCCGTCGATGCTGCGCTCCGCGCCGCCGGAGGTGAGGATGCGCGCGACGCCGAGCTCCGCCAGCCGCTCCGCCGCACGCACCGGGTCCGGCGCGACGTCGATCGCGCGATGGAACGTCACGCTGAGCGGACCAGCCGCGTCGACGATGGCCGCGACGGCCTCCGCATCGACGGCCCCGCTGTCGTTCAACGCGCCGACGACCACGCCCGCAGCACCGGCCTCGCGGGCGAACCGCACATCGGCGACGGTCAGCGCCACCTCGTCGGCGTCGTAGACGAACCCGCCGCCGCGCGGGCGGACCAGCACGTGGACGAATCCGTCACGACCCGTGTCGCGCGACTCGGCGACCGCGCCGGCGATCAGGGCCGCGGAGGGCGTGAGCCCGCCCATCCCGAGCGCGCTGCACAGCTCGACCCGGTCGGCTCCCCCCGCCAGCGCGACGCGGACGCCGACGACGTCCTGCACGGCGATCTCGACGGCGATGCCCATGTGGCTCCTGACGCAGAAGGGTGCCGCACGCGTCGCGTGCGGCCCCCTGAGACTACTGCGTCGTGCGTGCTGCGATCAGCGCGCGACCTCGCCGTCGACGTAGTCGTCGTCGTTCGACGCGTTCCACGCGAAGAGCTTGCGCAGCTCGCGGCCGGTGGCCTCGATGGGGTGCTGCTCACCCTTCTTGCGGAGGGCCAGGAATTCCGGCGCGCCGGCGTCCTGGTCGGCGATGAAGCGCTTGGCGAAGGTGCCGTCCTGGATGTCGGAGAGCACCGCCTTCATGTTCTCCTTCACGTGCGGGTCGATGACGCGCGGGCCGGAGACGTAGTCGCCGTACTCGGCCGTGTCGGAGACGCTCCAGCGCTGCTTGGCGATGCCGCCCTCCCACATCAGGTCGACGATGAGCTTGAGTTCGTGCAGCACCTCGAAGTAGGCGACCTGCGGCTGATAGCCGGCCTCGGTCAGGGTCTCGAAGCCGTACTGGACGAGCTGCGAGACACCGCCGCAGAGCACGGCCTGCTCACCGAAGAGGTCCGTCTCGGTCTCCTCGGTGAACGTGGTCTTGATGCCGCCGGCGCGGAGGCCGCCGATCGCCTTCGCGTACGAGAGCACGAGCGGCCAGGCGTTGCCCGACGCGTCCTTCTCGACGGCGACGATGACGGGGACGCCACGGCCGGCCTCGTACTCGCGGCGCACCGTGTGGCCCGGACCCTTCGGGGCGACCATGATCACGTCGACGCCCTCGGGCGCCTCGATGTAGCCGAAGCGGATGTTGAAGCCGTGCCCGAAGACGAGGGCGTTGCCCTCCTGCAGGTTGTCCTTGATGTCGTCGGCGTACAGGTGACGCTGCACCTGGTCCGGCGCGAGGATGACGATGACGTCGGCCCAGGCCGCGGCGTCGGAGGCGCTGAGGACGCGGAAGCCCGCCTCCTCCGCCTTCGGCTTCGACTTCGAGCCCTCCTTCAGGCCGATGACGACCTCGACGCCCGAGTCGCGGAGGTTCTGCGCGTGCGCGTGGCCCTGCGAGCCGTAACCGATGACGGCGACCTTCTTGCCCTGGATGATCGAGAGGTCCGCGTCGTTGTCGTAGTAGATCTCAGCCACTGCTGCTTCTCCTTGCTGGTTGGTTCGTGCGTGAAATGGTCGGCTCGCCGTGCGGCGGCCTCAGTTCCGGAAGACGCGCTCGGTGATGGACTTGCCGCCGCGGCCGATCGCGAGGAGGCCCGACTGGGCCATCTCCTTGATGCCGTACGGCTCGAGCACCTTGAGCAGCGCCTGCGTCTTGCCGCTGTCGCCGGTGACCTCGATCACCAGCGCATCCGTCGCGACGTCGACGACGCGGGCGCGGAAGAGGTTCACGGCCTCGAGCACCTGCGAACGCGTGGAGTTGTCCACCCGCACCTTGATGAGCAGGTGCTCGCGCTGCACCGACTGCGCGGGGTCGAGCTCCACGATCTTGATGACGTTGATCAGCTTGTTGAGCTGCTTGGTCACCTGCTCGAGCGGGAGGTCCTCGACGTCCACCACGACGGTGATGCGCGAAAGGCCGTCGACCTCGCTCGTGCCCACCGCGAGCGAGTGGATGTTGAAGCCGCGACGGGCGAACAGCCCGGCCACGCGGGTCAGCAGACCCGGCTTGTCCTCCACGAGGAGGCTCAGAACGTGCGTGCTCATGGTCACTCCCCTCCGAACGACGGGCTGTGGTCGCGGGCGTACTGGACGTAGCTGTTGCTGACGCCCTGCGGGACCATCGGCCACACCATGGCGTCGGCGCTGACCACGAAGTCGATCACCACGGGGCGGTCGTTGGTCTCCAGCGCCAGCTTGATGGCGGCGTCGACCTCCTCCTCCTTGGTGACGCGGATGCCGAGGGCGCCGTACGCCTCGGCCAGCTTCACGAAGTCGGGGACGCGCACGGTGTCGTGGCCCGTGTTCAGGTCGGTGTTGGAGTAGCGCCCGTCGTAGAACAAGGTCTGCCACTGCCGCACCATCCCGAGCGACGAGTTGTTGATGATCGCCACCTTGATCGGGATGTTGTTGATCGTGCAGGTGGCGAGCTCCTGATTGGTCATCTGGAAGCAGCCGTCGCCGTCGATCGACCACACCACGCGGTCCGGCTGGGCGACCTTCGCACCCATGGCAGCGGGGACCGAGTAGCCCATGGTCCCGGCTCCGCCCGAGTTGAGCCACGAGTTGGGGCGCTCATACTTGATGAACTGGGCGGCCCACATCTGGTGCTGGCCCACGCCCGCCGTGTAGATGCCCTCGGGCCCGGTGAGCTCACCGATCCGCTGGATGACGTACTGCGGCGCCAGCAGGCCGTCGCTGGTGGCCGAGTACCCGAGCGGGAACTCCTCGCGGAGTCCGTTCAGGTAGGTCCACCACTCGACGAGGTCGGGCTTGCCGGAGCGGGTCGCGTCCTGGAACGCGGCGGTCAGATCGACGATGACGTCCTTGGCATCGCCGACGATGGGGACGTCGGCGACACGGATCTTGGAGATCTCGGCAGGGTCGACGTCGACGTGCACGATCTTCGCGTTGGGCGCGAACAGGGAGGTGTTGCCGGTGACGCGGTCGTCGAACCGCGCGCCGAGCGAGACGATGAGGTCGGACTCCTGGAGCGAGAGCACGGCGGGCACCGTCCCGTGCATGCCGGGCATGCCGAGGTGCTGCTTGTGCGTGTCCGGGAAGGCGCCGCGCGCGGTGAGCGTGGTGACGACGGGGGCGCCCGTCGCCTCGGCGAGTTCGAACAGCTCCTGCGACGCGCGGGCGCGGATCACTCCGCCGCCCACGTAGAGCACCGGCTTCTTGGCCTCGGCGAGCAGCTGGGCCGCTGCCAGGACCTGCTTGCCGTGCGCCTTGGTGATCGGCCGGTAGCCCGGCAGGTCGACCTTCGGCGGCCACACGAACGGGGCGGTGTTCTGCTGCGCGTCCTTGGTGATGTCGACGAGGACGGGGCCAGGACGACCGGTGCCGGCGATGTGGTACGCCGCCGCGATCGTCGCGGGGATGTCCTCGACATCCTTCACCAGGAAGGAGTGCTTGGTGATCGGCATCGTGATGCCCACGATGTCGGCCTCCTGGAACGCGTCCGTGCCCATCAGCGTGGAGAAGACCTGGCCGGTGATGAACACGACGGGGACGGAGTCCATGTGCGCGTCCATGATCGCCGTGACGAGGTTGGTGGCGCCGGGGCCGGAGGTCGCCATGGCGACACCGACCTTGTTGGACGCCACCGCGTAGCCCTCGGCGGCATGGCCGCCGCCCTGCTCGTGACGGACGAGGATGTGACGGATCCGGGTGGAATCCATGATCGCGTCGTAGATGGGGAGGATGGCACCCCCGGGGAGCCCGAAGACGTCGGTGACGCCGAGGAGCTCGAGGGTGCGGACGACCGACTGCGAGCCGGTCAGGATCTCGGGCGACGCCTTGGACGGCGTCGCGGACGGCAACACACTGCTGGGGGTTGCATCCGTGGACATGCCTGTCATCAGTCCTTACATACTGCGGTGGTGGGTGGTGGTGCGAACGGCCCCTACCCGGTGACGGCTCCTTCAGCTGCGGAGCGCACGAGCTTGGAGAACTTCGCGAGAACGCCACGGGTATAGCGCGGGGGAAGAGGCGCCCAGCCTTCACGGCGGGCGGTCAGCTCAGACTCGTCGACAAGTAGGTCGAGGGAGCGAGCCGCGATATCGACCCGTATCAGATCACCATCGCGCACGAAGGCGATGGGACCTGCGTCCACCGCTTCGGGTGCTATGTGGCCGATGCACAGGCCGGTTGTGCCGCCTGAGAATCGTCCGTCCGTCAATAGTAGTACATCCTTGCCGAGGCCTGCGCCCTTGATGGCGGCGGTGATGGCGAGCATCTCGCGCATGCCCGGGCCGCCCTTCGGGCCCTCGTAGCGGATGATCACGACATCGCCGGCCTTGATACTGCCCTCGGTGAGGGCGTCCATGGCGGCACGCTCGCGCTCGAAGACCCGTGCGGGGCCCTCGAACACCTCGGCGTCGAAGCCGGCCGTCTTGACGACGGCGCCCTCAGGGGCCAGGGAGCCCTTGAGGATGGTGATGCCGCCGGTGGGGTGGATGGGGTTGTCGAGCGAGCGCATGACCTCGCCGTCCGGTGCGGGCGGGTTGATCTCGGCGAGGTTCTCGGCGACGGTCTTGCCGGTGACGGTGAGGCAGTCGCCGTGCAGGAGGCCCGCGTCCAGCAGCGCCTTCATGACGACCGGGACGCCGCCGTGACGGTCGACGTCGTTCATGACGTACTTGCCGAACGGCTTCAGGTCGCCGATGTGCGGCACCTTGTCGCCGATGCGGTTGAAGTCGTCGATGGTGAGGTCGACCTCGGCCTCGTGCGCGATCGCGAGCAGGTGGAGGACGACGTTGGTCGAGCCGCCGAACGCCATGGCGACGGCGATGGCGTTCTCGAACGCCTCCTTCGTCAGGATGTCCCGCGCGGTGATGCCCTTCTTGAGAAGGTTCACGACGGCCTCGCCCGAACGGTGCGCGTAGTAGTCGCGGCGGCGGTCGGCCGAGGGCGGCGCGGCCGAGCCCGGAAGGCTCATCCCGAGCGCCTCGGCGACGGAAGCCATCGTGTTGGCGGTGTACATGCCGCCGCACGCGCCCTCGCCCGGGGCGATGGCGCACTCGATGCGCTTGAGGTCCTCTTCGCTCATCTTGCCGGCCTTGCACGCGCCGACCGCCTCGAAGGAGTCGATGATCGTGACGTCCTTCTCCGTGCCGTCGGAAAGCTTGACCCAGCCGGGGGCGATCGAACCCGCATAGAGGAACACCGCGGAGAGGTCGAGGCGGGCGGCCGCCATCAGCATGCCGGGGAGCGACTTGTCGCATCCCGCGAGCAGGACGGTGCCGTCGAGGCGCTCGGCCATCATGACGGTCTCGACCGAGTCGGCGATGACCTCGCGCGACACGAGCGAGAAGTGCATGCCCTCGTGACCCATCGAGATGCCATCAGAGACGGAGATGGTGCCGAACTGGAGCGGGTACCCGCCGCCCGCGTGGACGCCTTCCTTGGCGCCCTGCGCGAGTCGGTCGAGGGAGAGGTTGCAGGGGGTGATCTCGTTCCAGGAGCTGGCGATGCCGATCTGCGGCTTCTCCCAGTCTTCATCACCCATGCCGACGGCGCGGAGCATCCCGCGGCTGGTGGTGGCTTCGATCCCGTCCGTGACGACGCGCGAACGCGGCTTCCAATCGACTTCTGGCATGGAACAACTCTAGGACGTCTCGAATGCCGCTCCGACCATGCGTCCCCTGCCTGGGGAGAGCTCGCGAAGGCGTCAGTCTGTGGACGAGTTCGTGTGCGCCTCGCGCGCCTGCGCCAGCAGGCCCAGCAGGGTGGCGATCGCGCGCTCGTCCGCGACCCGGTACTGCGCGGCCGTCTCGCCCGTCCCGACCTTGATGCCCACGTCGCCGCGCTCGGGGTGCAGCACCGCGAAGCCGTCCTCGTCGGTCACGTCGTCGCCGGCGAACAGCACCGCGGTCGCGTGCGTGTACTCGCGCAGTCGCTCGACCCCGTCGCCTTTGTTCGCGCCGCGCACGGAGAACTCGATGATGTCCTTGCCGTCGCGGATGGTGAGGCCGTCGCTGACCGCCGCCGCGGCCTCGCGGGCGCGGGCGACGACCTCCGGTCCGCGCTCGGCTGCCACGAGGCGGTAGTGCACGCCGAAGCCGACCGGCTTGATCTCGAGCTTGGTGCCGGGGATGTCGTCCACGAGCGCCTGCAGCGCCTCGCCGAGCCGCCCCAGGGTCTCCTGCTCCTCCGGGCTCAGGTCGAGGGAAACGCCGTCGCGGCCGAAGCGGATCTCCACGCCGTGCGAGCCGATCAGCAGCGCGTCCTCGTCCGCCTCCGTGACGGTCTCGAGGCTCGACAGCGGGCGGCCGGAGACGTACGCGACCCAGGTGTCCGGCAGGTGCTCGAGGCGGTCGAGCGCGGCCTTCGACTCGGGCAGCGCTCGGGCGCCCCGCGGCACATCCACGAAGGGGGCCAGCGTACCGTCGAAGTCGAGGGCGAGCAGAAGTCGGTCGGCACGCGCCATCTCCTGCAGTGCCGACGCGAGGGCGATGGCGGAGGCGGGCGGGCGGTGCGAAGCGGTGTCGGTCATGCGTCTTTCCTGCAGGGAGTGGGGCGAGGGATGCGGCTCAGCGCCGGCCGGGTCAGCGCCGGTTGACCGGCGGGTTCTGCAGCGGGTGGTCGCCGTGCGCGCTGCGGGTCAGAGCGTCGAGGAAGGACGCCGACCAGCGGGCGACGTCGTTCGTCAGCACTTTCTTGCGCAGTGCGCGCATCCGCCGCGTGCGGTCTCGCCGCGGCATCGCGAGCGCCTGCAGCACGGTCTCCTTGAGGCCCTCGATGTCGTGCGGGTTGATGAGGAGCGCCTGCCGGAGCTCGTCGGAGGCGCCGGCGAACTCGCTCAGGACGAGCACGCCGTCCTCGTCCACCCGGGTCGCCACGTACTCCTTCGCGACGAGGTTCATGCCGTCGCGGAGCGCCGTGACGAGCATGACGTCGGCGGCGAGGTACAGCGCCACCATCTCCTCGCGGGGGTAGCCGTGGTGGAGGTAGGCGATCGCGGTGTGGCCGAGGGTGGAGTAGTCGCCGTTGATGCGGCCGACGGTCAGCTCGATCTCGTCGCGCAGCTGCCGGTAGGTCTCGACACGCTCGCGGCTGGGGCTGGCGACCTGGACGAGCGTGACGTCCTCCGCGTTCAGCCGGCCCTCTTCGAGCAGCTCGCCGAAGGCCTTGAGCCGGTGACCGATCCCCTTCGTGTAGTCGAGGCGGTCGACGCCGAGCATGATCTTCTCGGGGTTGCCGAGCTCCTCGCGGATCTCACGGGCGCGGGCCTGGATCTCCGGCTTCCGCGCGAGCTCCTGGTACTGGTCGGCGTCGATGGAGATCGGGAACGCGCGGGCGAGCACCGTGCGCACCAGGCCGCCGCGGCGGTCGGTGGTGACGTGTCGGTGCGAGCCGGCCTCCGGGTCGTCCGTGTCGATCGGCACCTCGATGATGGGGCCGCGCGTCTCGAAGCCCTTGAGGCGGCGGACGGCGCGTGAGAAGTTGCCGGCGTCGGCGACGCGCTGGAAGCCGATCACGTCGGCTCCGAGCAGGCCGTCGATGATCTGGCGGCGCCAGGGCAGCTGCGAGTAGATGCCGTACGGCGGGAACGGGATGTGGTTGAAGAAGCCGATCACGAGGTCCGGCCGCAGCTCGCGCAGCATCGCGGGGACGAGCTGCAGCTGGTAGTCGTGCACCCAGACGACGGCGCCGGGCGCCGAGACGGAGGCGGCGGCCTGGGCGAACCGGCGGTTGACCTTCACGTAGGTCTCCCACCACTCGCGGTGGTAGCTCGGCTGCGCGATGACGTCGTGATACAGCGGCCACAGGGTGTCGTTGGAGAAGCCCTCGTAGTACTCCTGCAGCTCCTGATCGGACAGCGGGACGGGCAGGATGTTGATGCCGCCGGCCTCGAAGGGCTCGATCTCCTCCCCCGCGACGCCGGCCCAGCCGATCCAGATGCCGTCCTGCGACCGCATCACCGGCTCGAGCGCCGCCACCAGCCCGCCGGGCGATGGCCGCCAGTCGGCGTTCCCGCTCTCGTCGATCACCCGGTCGACGGGCAGTCGGTTGGACACGATGACCAGGTCGTACGTGTCGTCGTTCTCGGTGGTGCTCGCGGCGGTCGTCGTCGATTCAGGCGTTGCGGTGATGGTGGGTCAACTCCCTCGAGGGGTCGGGACGTGGACACCAGCCAGGGTACCAGCGTCCTCCGAGCCCCCTCAGGGGGCGTTCGCGGCTAGTGCGCCTTCCCGAGCAGCTGGATGAGCCGGCTCGCGTATTCGGCGTATCCGGCGCCGGTGGGGTGGAAGACGTCCGGGCCGGTCGTGTTGAGCCACGGCTTCCGATCGCCGATCGCGTGCCCGGCGAAGTCGACGGGAAGGTAGGTCATCGCCTTGCCGGCCGCCCTCTGTTCGTCGACCGCCTGGCGGATCACCTCGTTCAGCCCGAGCGTCGCGGCATTGATCGCCGCCGCCGTGCCGAAGTCGGGTGCGTTCGGGTCGGACGCGTCGTACAGGAGGGTGTAGCCGGTCACGACGATGCGCGCGTTGGGCGCGGACTGCGCGATCGCGCTGTAGACCGTGTCGAGCCGGTCGGGCAGCACGTTCAGCAGCGAGAGGGCGGCCGTGACCTCGTTGCGGCACGCCGTGGCCTTGCCCGCCGCGCAGTCCCCTGCGATCGCGGCGACGCCGAGGTCGTTGCCGCCGATGCTGACGGTCACGAGGTCCGTACGGTCATCGAGCGCGATCAGCTGGTGCTTCAGGAGGTCGGAGGTGGTCGCTCCGGCGCAGGCCGCGTTGACGACGAGGTCGATGCCGGCGTCGCGCGCGAAGACGGTGGGATAGGCGCGCGGGCTCAGCCGGCACTTCCCCTTCTCGTCGCCGCCGCCCATGCCCGCGGCGAACGAGTCGCCGAGGGCGACGTACCGGGTGGATGCGGTGAGCGGCTCCTTGGGGAACGGGTCGGGAGTCGCCGTCGGCGTCGGGACGGCGGTCGACTCGGCATGCGGCGTGTCGGCGCTGGTCGGCGCGGACGAGCACGCCGTCAGGACCGTGAGGACGGCCGCCGTGGCGAGCAGTGCGACCGAGCGGAGCACACGCGAGGAGCGCGGCGCGCGCAGGAGCGCACGGGAGGTCCGGGATGCTTCGGGTCGCATCCCATCGAGGGTAGTCGCCGACGCTTGGCGAACGCTCAAACGCGCTCGGTCAGCGCCAGCAGGATCGCGGGAACCGACTCGGAGAGCCGCTCGGTGAACGTCCGCTCGTCCCCGGCGAGCACCGCGCGGGCTTCGCCGCTGGCGCACAGCTCTGCGATCACGCGGACGGCCTCCTCCGGGGCGATCGTGAAGCGGCGCCGGGCGCTCGCGAGCGCTTCGACGACGATCTCGGTGAGGTCGGCGAAGAACTCGTCGTGATAGCGGAGGTAGTCGGCGGCGATGGCGTGGTCGCGGAGCGCCATGAGCTGGAACTCGGCCTGCACGAGCCACCATCGCCGGTCGTCGGACTGCAGCTCGAGGATGTGCGTGATGGTCTGCAGCACATCCTCGTCGGAGAGCCCGGCTCCCCCGGCACCGACGAGCGGCGCCAGGAACTGCGCGACGCCGGTGTTCAGCTGTTCGAGCCGCATGGTCTTCTCGCGCTCCATCAGCGCGAAGAACAGCTCCTCCTTGCTGGAGAAGTTGGAGTAGAACGCGCCGCGGGTGAAGCCGGCCGCCTCGGCGATCGTCTCGACGCTGGCCGCGCGTACGCCCTGCTCCGCGAACACGTCGAAGGCCGCGTCGAGCAGGCGCGCGCGGGTGCGCTGACGCCGCGCCGACTCGGCCGGGATGTCCTCGGGAACGCCGGTGGTGACGCCCTCGCTGAGAGTCGTGCTGTCCAAGCTGAAACCTTCCTGAAGGAGCTATCGATACAGGAGTGTATCCGATACGGTCGTGTACGGATACAAAGGTGTATCGAACCGCTCCTCACCCCTTTTCGGTACTCATCCACTGGAGAACGCGTGTCCTCGCTCCTGTATTCGGTCGGCCGGTGGGCCTACCGCGCCCGCGCCCTCGTCGTCATCGTCTGGATCGGCCTGCTTGCCCTCCTCGGCGGCGGCGCTCTCCTCTTCAATCAGGGCACGGACAACAGCTTCAGCATTCCGGGCACCGAGTCGCAAGAGGCGCTCGACACGCTGAGCCGCACCTTCCCGCAGGTCAGCGGCACCACCGCGCAGATCGTCGTCGTCGCGCCGGAGGGCCAGACGGTGGACGACGGCGACATCAAGCAGCCGATCGAGGACACGGTCGACCAGCTGAAGGACGTCAATGGCGTCTCCGGCGTCAGCTCGCCCTACTCCACCCAGGTGAAGAACCTGATCTCCGACGACCGCTCGGCGGCCATCATCACGGTCCAGTTGAAAGGCCAGATGACCACGGTCACCGACGCGACCAAGACGGCCGTCAAGGATGCGGGGGCCGATCTCGCGAAGCAGCTGCCCGACGGCTCGAAGTCGGCCGTCGGCGGTCAGCTGTTCTCGCAGAACCTGCCGACACTCTCGGTCATCGAACTCGTCGGCGTGCTCATCGCGCTCGTCGTGCTCATCCTGACGTTCGGCTCGTTCCTCGCGGCCGGGATGCCTCTGCTCACCGCGATCCTGGGCGTCGCCATCTCGATGTGCCTGATCTTCATCGCGACGCTGTTCGGCTCCATCTCGTCGACGACGCCGATGCTCGCCCTGATGCTCGGCCTGGCCGTCGGCATCGACTACTCGCTCTTCATCATCTCGCGGCACCAGGCGCAGCTGAAGTCGGGGGTGCCGCCGGAGGAGTCCGCCGCGCGCGCTGTAGCGACGGCCGGATCCGCCGTGCTGTTCGCCGGTATCACGGTCATCATCGCCTTGGCCGGCCTCGCCGTCGCCAACATCCCGTTCTTGACCACGATGGGCATCGCGGCGTCCGTCGGCGTCGCGGTCGCCGTGCTCGTCGCACTGACCATGACGCCCGCCCTGCTCGGCTTCGCCGGGGCGCGGCTCACGCCGGGTCGCCGGAAGGCGGCGCGCGCCGCGAAGCGCGGGGCGACGGCGGCTGCGGTCGAGGGTGCGACGGAGGCCGAAACGGCACAGGCCGCTCCTTCCGCTGCGGACTCCCCCGAACCCGTGGATGCGTCCGCGCCGTCGTTCGCCCACGCCGCGAAGGCCGACATCCCGCCCGGGTTCTTCCGCGGCTGGGTGCGTGCCGTCATCCGCTTCCCGATCGTCACCGTGGTCGCCGTCATCGTCGCCCTGGGGATCGCCGCCCTGCCCGCCCTGCAGCTGCGGCTCGCGCTTCCGGACGCCGGCTCGCAGCCCGAGGGCGCTCCGGCGCGCGTCGCCTACGACCTCGTCTCCGACCACTTCGGCCCCGGTTACAACGGTCCCCTGATCGTCACCGGCTCGATCATCTCCAGCACCGACCCGGTCGGTCTGATGACCAAGATCGGGGATGAGATCGCCGACCTCCCCGGCGTCGCCTCCGTCCCGCTCGCCACGCCGAACGCGACCGCCGACACCGGCATCGTGCAAGTCGTTCCGACCACCGGGCCGAACGACCAGAAGACCGCCGACCTGGTCGCCGAGATCCGCGCGAAGCACCAGCACTTCCTCGACGAGTACGGCGTCGACCTCAAGGTCACCGGCAACACCGCCGCCCAGATCGACGTGTCGTCGCGGCTGGCCGGCGCACTCCTGCCCTTCGGCATCCTCGTGGTCGGGCTCTCCCTCATCCTGCTGACGATGGTGTTCCGCTCGATCGCGGTCCCGATCAAGGCCGCACTGGGCTACCTGCTCTCGGTCGGCGCCGCGTTCGGAGCAGTCACGGTCGTGTTCGAGTGGGGCTGGCTGGCCGACCTGCTGCACGTCGACAAGACCGGGCCGATCATCTCGTTCATGCCGATCATCCTGATGGGCGTGCTGTTCGGGCTCGCGATGGACTACGAGGTGTTCCTGGTCAGCCGCATGCGCGAGGACTACGTGCACGGCGGCGACGCCCGGCGTGCCATCCAGAGCGGGTTCGTCAGCTCCGCCAAGGTCGTCACCGCGGCCGCGATCATCATGATCTCGGTGTTCGCGGCCTTCGTCCCTGAGGGCGACGCGTCCATCAAACCCATCGCGCTCGGCCTCGCCGTCGGCGTGTTCGTCGATGCGTTCATCGTCCGGATGACGCTGGTCCCGGCGGTGCTGCAGCTGCTCGGCGAGAAGGCGTGGTGGATGCCGCGCTGGCTCGACCGCATCCTCCCCTCGTTCGACGTGGAGGGCGACGGCCTGCAGAAGGAGCTGGAGCTCGCGAACTGGCCGGTGGGCGGACAGAACCTCGTCGCCGCGGCCGACGGGCTGACCGTCAGCACCCGCAAGCGGCGCCTGGTGGGCGACGTGTCCTTCCGGCTCGCCGACGGCGAGGTGCTCGTCGTGCACGGCGACGACCGCACTGCGGCCGTCGCGCTGCTGATGGCCGTCACGGGCCGCACGCCGGTCGACGGCGGAACCGTCAAGGTCGCGGGCCTGGTGCTGCCCGTCCGGGGCGCCGCCGTCCGCTCGCGCACCGCCATCGTGCGGCTGGATGCGGCCGAGACGCCGGTGGAGGACCTCCGCCACGCGCTCGCCGGCCGCCCGCAGCTGCTGGCCCTCGACGCCGTCGACTCGGTCACCGACCCGATCGAGCGCCGCCGCATCCGGGCAGAGTTGACCGCGGCGCTGAGCCGCGCCCGGGTCGAGGAGCGCCCGTTCGCGCTCGTCGTCAGCTGCGTCGAGCCCGCGGGCCTCGACGATCTGCTGCCCGAGAGCGCCGAGCCGACCGAGGTCGACCTCTCCGCCGGCCCCGGCCCGCGCGCCGTCATGGCTCCCGACCTCACCGACCCCGACCGCGCCGAGCACGGCGCCCACCTCGAGAAGACGAACGCCTGATGACCACCCCCTCCTCCCGCCTCCGCCGCCCGCGCTCGCTGTTCTCGCTGGAGCGCATGCGCTCCGACAAGCGCGTCACCTGGCTGACGATCGTCGGCCTCCTGCTCGTCCCCATCACCATCGGCGGGCTGCTCGTCTGGGCGCTGTGGAACCCGACCGAGCGCCTGCACGACGTCAAGGCCGCCGTGGTGAACCTCGACCAGCCCGTCAAGGTGAACGGGCAGACCGTGCCGCTCGGCCGTCAGCTCTCCGCCGGCCTCCTCGACTCCAAGAACGACAACTTCACCTGGGTGCTGACGGACAAGAAGGATGCCGACAAGGGCATCGACAGCGGCGAGTACGTATCGGTGGTCACCATCCCGGAGAACTTCTCGAAGGCGGCGACCTCGACCGCGGGAGCCGCGGCCGACGCCACGCAGGCCACCATCGACGTCCGCACCAGTCCCGACTCGAAGCTGGTCGACCCGGCCATCAGCCAGGCCGTCACGACGACGGCGACCTCCGTGCTCAACAAGCAGCTGACCTCCACGTACATCGAGAACGTCTACGTCGGCTTCAACACTCTTGGCGAGCAGCTCGGCAAGGCGGCGACGGGCGCCGACCAGCTCGCCGGCGGCCTGACGCAGCTGGCGAGCGGGACGCACCAGCTCGCGGACGGCGCAGCGCAGCTCTCGACGGGAGCGTCGTCGCTCGCCGACGGAATCTCGCAGCTGTCCGACGGAACATCGGGGCTCGCCGACGGACTGAACACGCTCGCGTCCAACGGCGCGGCGGTCGACGGAGGTGCACAACAGCTCGCGGGGACGGCCGCCACGATGTCCTCCAGCCTCACGACCGCCACGAACGGGATCAACGCGGCCGTCGCGCAGAACTGCGCGCCGCCGGCCGACCCCGCCGTGGGCGCACTGTGCGCCCAGCTGTCCGCTCAGCTGAAAGACCTCAACACAGCGCAGGCCTATGGAGCCGGCCTCGCATCGGGTACGCAGACCTTCGCCGGGCAACTCGGGCAGTACACCGGAGGCGTATCGCAGTCGGCGTCCGGCGCGCAGCAGCTGGCGAGCGGCGCATCCCAGTCGGCGGACGGCGCGCAGCAGTTCGCGACCGGGGTGAAGCAGCTCAGCGACGGCATCCCCGCCCTCGCCTCCGGCGCCGACCAGTCCGCGTCCGGCGCGTCGTCGCTCGCCTCCGGCCTGCACGCGGCGGTCAAGCAGCTCCCGAGTTACGACAGCGGCGAGCGGACCAGTCTCGCGAAGGTCGCGGCCGAGCCGGTGACGCAGAAGGCCTCCGGCGAGACCGCGTTCGGCACGGCGAGCATCCCGCTGTTCGCCTCCGTCGCACTGTGGCTCGGTGCGCTCGCCACGTTCCTCGTGCTCCAGGCGCTCTCGCGCCGCGCGCTGCTGACCTCGCGCGCGGCCGGACGCATCGCGCTCGACGGATTCCTCCCCGCCGCAGCACTCGGCGTCGTGCAGGGCGTGCTGGTCGCGGCCGTGCTGGCACCGGCGCTCGCGGTCGACGCGGGCCACTGGTTCGGCTTCGCCGGACTCGCGGCCGCCGCCGGCATCGCGTTCGCCGCGGTCAATCACGGCCTGGTCGCCCTCCTCGGCGGTGTCGGACGGTTCCTGTCGATGCTGGTCGTCGTGGTGACCCTCGCCTCGGGCATCGTGTCGACCGCTCCCGGTTTCTTCGACGCCGCTCTCCCCTGGCTTCCGACCGCGCCGGCCATCACCGCGCTGCAGGGGGCGATCGACGGCTCGGCGGACGCCTGGCGTGGCCTGGGCGGGCTCCTGCTGTGGGCCGCATTCGGGTTCGCCCTCGCGCTGATCGCCGTCGCCCGACGCCGGGTCGTGCGCGCCGCGCAGCTGCTGCCGGCCGAGTAGCCGCATCCGTGGGGCGCGACGCGCCGTTATCGCGGGGCGATAACGGCGTGTTGCGGCCCACAGACCGTCGGGGCCGGGCTAGACGGTCAGCGAGAGCGCCAGGGTCGCGAGGACGACCGTGACCGGCGCAACGATCAGGCCGAGGAGCATGTACCGGCTCCAGCGGATCTCCACGTCGAACGACGTCAGCCGCTGGTGCCAGAGCAGGGTCGCGAGCGACGCCCACGGCGTGATCAGCGGACCTGCGTTGACGCCGATCAGCAGCGCCGCCAGCCGCGCAGGGGTGTCGGCCACCGGCTCCAGCGCCAGGTACGCGGGCAGGTTGTCGATGGCGTTCGCGCCGACCAGCCCGGTCAGCGACAGGCGCAGCAGGGCCAGCGGCGACTCCCCCGTGCCCGAGACCGCCGCCATGAGGGTGGCGAGGCCGGCCGCGTGGAGCGCCTCGATGAACAGGAAGAGGCCGGAGGCGAGCAGCACCAGTTGCCAGGGCACCAGCCCGAACCGCAGCACCTGCCGGCGGCGGAACAGGAAGACCACGCCGAGGACGACCGCGGCGATGCTCGTCGGCAGCCACACCGGCAGACCGGAGACGAGGAGCGGGACGAGCGCGACGACCACGGCGCCGGAGATCCAGAACAGCACCGGGTCCTCGATGCCGTCCTCCTCGCCCGTCTCGTACCGGACCAGCAGCGACTTCCGCGCGATCACGAACACGACGACCATCGGCACGATCATCGCCACCAGCGCGGGCGCCAGCATGAGGGCCGCGAAGGCCGCAGGGGTGGGGTCGCCCATGGCGTGCTGGGCCAGCAGGTTGGTGAGGTTGGAGACCGGGAGCAGCAGGGATCCGGCGTTCGCCATCCACACGGTCGTCAACGCGAACGGCAGCGGGTTGAGCCCGGCGTGCCGCGCCATGACGATGACCACGGGCGTGAGCAGCACCGCGGTGGTGTCGAGCGACAGGAAGATCGTGCTGAGCGCGGCGACCACGACGACCAGCAGCCAAAGCACCCAGGCCCGTCCCCGCCCCCAGCGCGCCGTCTGCTGCGCGAGGACGGTGAAGACGCCGGCTTCCGCCGCGAGTTCCGTCACGACCGTGATGGCGACGACGAACAGCAGGATCGGCCACACTCGGTCCCACAGCTCGACGGCCTCAGGGACGGGTAGCAGCCCGGTGGCCACGGCGATTCCGCCGAGCACGAGGAGCACGGCGCCCACGATCGCGGTGCGCATCCTCCTCCTCCCGGTCCCGACTTTGGAAGCGTACGCTACGGGACGACCCCGAAAGGACCGGCATGCGCAAGTACCTCTTCAACGGAGCCGTGATCAGTGCGGCGATCGGCCTGTGGACCACCATCCAGTCGTCCAAGAGCGGACCGCGCGACTGGCGCATCCCGCTGATGTGGATCAACGCGGCGATCTCGCTGACGCTGGCGATCGGAGCGGTGCTGCAGGAGTCGAAGGAGGCGTCCGAGCGCGAATCCACCCCCCTCGGTTCGCGAAAAGGGCGTTGACCCGCTGATTTCCGCCGAAATCCCCGGCGTGTTGCGCCGTGTCGCAACACATGTGTCCAGGACACTTGTATACAACGGTGAACCTGGAAGGGGTGCGCGATGTTTGGTCGGAGGCGACACGCTGCGGCAGTGCCGGCGGCTCCTGTTCCGCAGCTGACGGACGCCCAGATCCTCGAGCTCGTGCACACCAAGGTGGCGGAGCTCATCGGCGAGAAGGGCGAGTGGACCGTGGTCCGCCGCGCTCACGACGACACCGACACCATCTTCCACTCGATCCTCGCCCAGTCGGTCTCGGTCGGCATCGCCGCCGCGATCGCAGACGCCCGTCGTCGCCTCGAGGCCGGTGAGAGCCTCACCGAGCCGCAGCACCTGGCCGCGGCCGTCGCGGACGAGCCCGTCGTCGTCACGGCCGAGGTCGTCGAGACCGCGCCCGCCGCACCCGTCGTCGAGACCGCTGCAGCAGAGGTTGCGACGCCGGAGGCCGAGCCCGCCGCCTTCGGCTGGGAGCCCGCGCCGATCACGCAGTGGACGGACCTCCGCAAGCCGGTCACCGGCGAGTTCCCGGTCGTCTCGCACCGCTCCGCGGCCTGAGCCGGCCGGATCGGTCCACTCCCCGATCGACCCACTCCCGGATCAGCCCACTCCCCGATCAACTCAGCGGCGCCCAGTCCTCCGGACCCTCCGACCCTGCCGGATACTCCTCCAGCGGCACGCGATCGTCGTGCCACGCGGTCAGCACCGGCTCCACGATCCGCCAGCACTCCACGGCCGTGTCCGCGCGCACCGACAGCGACGGGTCCCCGTCGAGGATGCCCTCCAGCACCTCGCCGTAGGCCAGCAGCGCGCCGGGACCGAAGTCGGCGGTCAGACTGGCACGCTCCAGCTCGTACGGGTTGTCGGTGCCGTTGATGTTGATGTCCAGGGACATCGAGTCCGGGGCGAACATCAGCCGCAGCTGGGCCGGCTCGGTCGCGCCCTTCAGCCCGGTCGGCACGTGCTGGGCCGGCACGAAGGTGATGACCATCTCGCGTCGGCGGCTGCCGAGGGCCTTACCCGACCGGAGGGTGAACGGCACGCCCTTCCACCGCCACGTGTCCACCTGCAGCGTGACCTCGGCCAGGGTCTCCGTCTCCCGCTTCGGGTCGACGCCGCTCTCGTCGGCGTAGGCCGGCAGGGTCTTGCCGTCGATCTCCCCCGCCGCGTAGCGGGCTCGCCTACTCGCTGTGACCGGGTCGCCGCCCCACACCTTCGTCGCACGCAGCACCAGCTGCTTGGCATCGCGCAGGTCCGCCTCGCCCAGCGTCGACGGCGGCTCCATGGCCAGGACCGCCATGACCTGCAGCAGGTGGCTCTGGATCATGTCGATGAGGGCACCGGCGCCGTCGTAGTAGCGCGCGCGTCCCTCCAGGGCCAGCGTCTCGTCGTAGATGACGTCGACGCGCTCGATGTGCAGACCGTCCCAGAGCGGCTCCAGGATGCTGTTCGCGAACCGCACGCCGAGGATGTTGAGCACGCTGGAACGCCCGAGGAAATGGTCGACGCGGTGGATCTGGTCCTCCGGGACGAGCTTCGCGAGCTGCGCGTTCAGGCGGATGGCGCTTTCACGGTCCGTGCCGAACGGCTTCTCGAGGGCCAGCGTGAGACCCTTCGGCAGGTCGAATGCGCCGAGCGCGTCGCACGCCTTCGCCGTCACGGCCGGCGGAAGGGCGAAGTACAGCGCCGGGACGCCTTCCACACTCGCGAGAAGCGACTTCAGGTCGTCCGCGCTCGTGGCGTCGCCCTTCACGTAGCGGGTGCCGGCGAGCAGGCGCTCCACCGCATCCCCCTTCGCGTCGACCGTCGCGAACGACGTCATGACGATCTTCCGCCACGCGTCGTCGTCGAGGTCGTCACTGCTGGAACCCACCAGGGCGAACGCGCGATCCGGCTGATCGGTGAGCAACTGTCCGATGGCGGGGAGCAGGAGCCGTGACGTGAGGTCGCCGGATGCTCCGAGAATCACAAGAGTGTCCACGGACTGCGTCATGCCGTTCACAGTACGTCCATACTGGGAATATGTCGCTCCCCATCGAGGATTACGCCCTGATCAGTGACTGCTTCACCGGGGCCCTTGTCGGGAAGGACGGAAGCATCGACTGGCTGTGCCTGCCCCGCTACGACTCGCAGTCCATGTTCGGCGCCCTCCTCGGCACCGAGGACCACGGCCGCTGGCTCGTCGCCCCGGAGGACGCCTCGGCAACCAGCACGCGTCAGTACGAGAAGGACACGATGATCCTCGTCACGCGGTGGCGCACCGCGGACGGCGAGGTCGAGGTCGTTGATGTAATGCCGATGGGCGATCACCGCGCCGACATCATCCGCCGCGTCCGCGGTGTCAGCGGCACGGTGCGGATGCGCCAGGACCTGCGCATCCGGTTCGGGTACGCGACGGCCATCCCCTGGGTCCGCCAGGACAAGTCCGAGCGGCCGCACGCCCTCATCGCGGTCGCCGGGCCTGACGCGATCGTCGTGCGCGGTTCCGAGCTGCACGCGGCGAACCACTCGCATGAGGGGTCGTTCACGGTTCGCGCCGGCCAGACCGTCGACCTCGTGCTCACCTGGTTCCCCTCGCATCGCGACGCCCCGCCCGCGCTCGACGTCGAGAAGGCACTGCAGCACACCCGCGAGTGGTGGACGGACTGGGCAAGCGGCTGTGCGCACGATGGGCCGTACCGCGACGAGGTCGTGCGGTCGCTGCTCCTCCTCCGCGCGCTCTCGCACCTGGAGACCGGCGGCATCGTCGCCGCGGCCACGACGTCCCTCCCCGAGGCGTTCGGCGGTCAGCGCAACTGGGACTACCGCTACGTGTGGCTGCGGGACGCCTCGCTCACCATCGGCGTGCTCCTCGATCACGGCTACAACGACTACGTCGACCACTGGCGCGACTGGCTGCTCCGCGCGATCGCCGGCGACCCGGGCGATGTGCAGATCATGTACGGGCTCGCCGGGGAGCGCGACCTCGCCGAGCGGATCATCGACAGCCTGCCCGGATACCAGGGCGCGCATCCCGTGCGGATCGGCAACGGCGCATCCACTCAGTTCCAGGCGGACGTGATCGGCGAGGTGATGCTCGGCCTCGACCGCGGCCGCCGCGCGGGAAACGCCGAGACCCGCTTCTCGTGGGCACTCCAGCGCGCGCTGATGGGCTACCTGGAGCAGCACTGGCGCGACCCGGACCACGGTATCTGGGAGATCCGCGACAAGCCGCAGCAGTTCACGCACTCGCGCGCGCTCGTCTGGGCGGCGTTCGACTGCGCCATCCGCGGCGTCGAGGAGTACGGCCTCGACGGCCCGGTCGAACGCTGGAAGCGCGAGCGCGACGCCATCCGCGCCGACATCGAGGCGAACGGCTGGGACCCGCACCGCGGGACCTACGTGCAGCACTACGGCACGACCGCCGTGGACGCCTCCCTGCTGCAGCTGGCTCAGGTCGGCTACGTCGACGCGGACGACCCGCGGATGCTCGGCACCGTGCGCGCACTCGAGGAGGATCTGCTGCGCGACGGCCTGCTGCTGCGCTACCGCACCGAATCCGGAGTGGATGGGCTGCCGCCCGGCGAGCATCCCTTCCTGGCCTGCTCGTTCTGGCTGGTCGAGCAGTACGCCCGCTCCGGCCGTGCTCAGGACGCGACGCGGCTCATGGACCGGCTGGTCGGCCTGGCGAACGACGTCGGTATGCTCTCCGAGGAATACGACGTCGACGGACGCTCCCACGCGGGCAACACGCCGCAGGCGCTGACCCACCTGGCGCTGGTGCGCGCGGCGGACGCTATCGCGGAGGCGACCGGATGACGGACGCCGGCACGCTGGAGCAGACCGGAACACGGGAGCAGACGGATGAGCTCCTCGAACTGGGCTCACCGTGGGTGACGATCGTCTGGAACGACCCCGTCAACCTGATGAGCTACGTGACCTACGTGTTCCAGACCTACTTCGGCTTCCCCAAGGCAGAGGCCGAGCGGCGCATGATGCTGGTTCACACGGAGGGCCGCGCGGTCGTCGCGACGGGCACCCGCGAGGAGATGGAACGGCACGTGGAGGCCATGCACGAGTACGGCCTGTGGGCGACGCTGCAGAAGGCGGACGCGTGATCCCGTTCCACCGGAGGCGGCGCGACGGTCGGGTGGTCGCCTCCTTCACCGCGGACGAAGCACGTCTGCTGCTGTCGCTCGCCGACGAGGCGGCCGGGCTGGCGCGTGCCGCCGCGACCCCCGACGGACCGCAGGCAGACCCGGCGCTCGGGCGCCTGCTGCCCGACGCGTACCCGGACGACCCGGAGGCGTCAGCGGAGTTCCGCCGCTTCACCGCGGAGGGGCTCGCCGACCGCAAGGAGCACAACGCGCGGCTGATGGCGCGGACGCTCGGCGAGCCGGTCGGCAGACGAACCGAGGTGGCGCTCGACGACGCCGAGGCGAGCGCGTGGCTGCGGACGATCACCGACCTCCGGCTGGTCCTCGCGGCGCGGCTCGGCATCCACGAGGACGGCGACGAGGGCGACATCCACGACGAGGAGTCGGCGATGCAGCGCGCGGTCTACGACTGGCTGGCCGCGGTGCAGGAGTTCCTCGTGCTGGCGGTCCGCCCCCGTCGCTGACGCGCGCCGCCGGAAACGGAGGTGGACGCGGGCGGAACCCGGTCCGGGGGCCTCCGTTTCCCTCCTCGCGCCGGTGCGTCGTCTCCCTTCTCCTCCCTTTCCAACGCCGTCGGAAACGGAGGAGAAACGCCCGGTCGATCGGTGTTTTCGCCGGGGACGGAGGGGATGCGGGCGGAGCACGGCCCGATGACCTCCGTTTCCGACGGCGTCGGAAAGGGAGGAGAACCGGAAGCGCGGTCAGACCGGGAAGCGGACCGCGGCAGCGGCCGCACCGCCGCCCGGCACGTCCTCCGCCCGGAGCGCATAGACCTTCGCTTTCGAGGCGAGCGCACGGCGGAGGATCTCGTCCACCACGCCGTACTCGCCCGGGGTGTCGTCATCGCCGAACGTGATCGCGCCCGTCTCGTCGTCGACGGTGCCCGGCACCCGGCGGTCGATGTCGATGACAAGCGACTCGACCGCGCCGAAGGTCGCGGCGCGCGCGATGTCGCTGAGATCGACGAGAGCCGTCCCGGCGGCGATGCGCGCCTCGTACGTCTCGCGGAGCGCGGCGACCTTGCTGGCGTACAGGCGATCGAGCACGCCGCGTGCCGCCGCGGCGAGCTCCTCGTCGGTCTTGTCCTCCGGATTGCCGCCGATCACCTCGGAGACGAGGTGCGGATGCTCCCCCGCCCCCTTGAAGATGCCCAGCAGCGGCTCCGCGGCGGCGAGGATGAGCGGCTCGGTCGAGTTGGCGAGCAGCGGGTGCAGGGCGCGCTCGATCGCCTGCACGTACTCCAGCATCCGCACCTTGTGCCCTTCAGAGCCCTGGATGCGCCCGTCGGCCTGCCGTCCGCTGATCGACGGCAGTCCGACGGCCGAGGCCGCATCCGTCGGCATCCCCGGCACGTCGATCCGCTCGGGCGACTGGTCGGGCGTGATCCGCAGCAGGCGCACCGAGTTGCCTGCGAGGGCGAGGATGAGCGCGGTCTGCGGGAACGTGAGCGCACGCAGCAGCGGCTTCACGTAGAAGCGGTCCGCGATCTCGCACGCGGTGGTCAGCCGGTTCGGGAGGCGGAAGGTCTCTGCCAGCTCGCCGTCGAGGAACACCGCGAGCGACCGGGACTGGTAGCGCCAGAAGTCGCGGTCGTCGAGGATCCGCTCCCCCTCCGCCTGGACGCGCTGCATGCGCGACCGCGGCACCTCGAGCTTCTCGAGTGCCCGCTGGGCCGACGCCAGGTGGTTCTTCAGCTCGATGCGGGCGCGGTCGGCCTCGGCCGGGGTCGTCCCGGTCGGCAGGTAGACGCTGACGCATCCGGGTTGCCGGAAGCCGGCTATCCGTTCGACGTCGGCCTGGGTCGGGATGTCCTTGTACTCCACGGAAGTCCTCCTGCCCCGCCGTCATGGCGTGGTCGATCGCGGTACGGTGCGGCCAGTCTCGTCGCGCGACGGGGGCCTTCACAAGACTCACGTTGACTTTTGCCGCCAGCGCGCCTACCGTCCTTTAAACCGGTTTAGATAATGACCCCCGCCCGGGGGCCGCTCCACCATGAGGGGTCGCGACGATGCGTAACCGAGAACTGAAGACACCGCGGGCTGCGCTCGCTCTCGCGCTGGGCGCGACGCTGGCGGTGACCGCCGTCGCCCTGCCCGCGCAGGCCGCGACCACCGCTCCGGCGACCGTCCGCAGCGCCTCCGCCACCGCGGACGCCGCACCGCCGAAGCTCACAAATCTGGCGCATCTCGACTTCCTGCTCGACGATGTCCCGCTCCTCGCGGGCGTCGCCGGCCACACCACGTACCGTGCCGCGGAGGAGCCGGTCGCCCGCGCCCCCTGGGTGTACGCCGACCGGCAGTCCGACGGCACGTTCCACCGCGTCGGCGGCGGCCCGATCACCGACGCGGCGCGCGGCTGGTACGCCCAGGGCGCGTACGACGCCGACGACATCTCCCGCGCCGCGGTCGTCTACCTCCGCGATTGGAAGCAGAACGGCACGGCATCCAGCCGCACGTCGGCCTACGAACTGCTCCGTTCGCTCACCTACCTGCAGACGACGGAGGGCCCGAACGCCGGCAACGTGGTGCTCTGGCAGCAGCACGACGGCACGCTCAACCCGTCCGCCATCCCGAAGGAGCTGCCCGACCCGTCCGACTCGGCCGAGTCGTTCTGGCTCGCCCGCACCGTCTGGGCGCTCGGCGAGGGCTACGCGGGCTTCCGCGACGCCGACCCCGCCTTCGCGTCATTCCTCGGCGACCGGATGCAGCTGGCGCTCGGCGCCCTCGGCCGCCAGTCGCTCGCCCAGTACCCGCAGACGCAGGTCGCGAACGGCGTCAGCGTCCCCGGCTGGCTGATCGTCGGCAGCGCCGGGGCGACAGCGGAGGCCGTGCTCGGCCTGAGCGCGTACGTCTCCGCCCGTCCGGCGGACACAGCCGCGCGCACCGCCCTCTCCCACTACTCGGAGGGGATCGCGAAGCTGCAGAGCGGCAGCATCGGCCAGTGGCCGTTCGGCGCCCTCCTGCCCGAGGCGAACTCCCCCACCTTCTGGCACGCCTGGGCCGGGATGCAGCCCGCCGCCCTCACCGCAGCGTCGACCACCCTCGGCGACGCCTCCCTGCAGCGCAGTGCGACCACCGACCTCGCCCAGTTCACCGCCCAGCTGCTCGCGACCGGCGGACCGGACAACGGCTGGACGCCGACCCCGGCCGACCGCACCCAGATCGCCTACGGCGTCGACTCGCGACTCGAGGGCCTCGTCGCCGCGGCCGACGCGACCGGCGCCGGCGGGCTCGCCGCCCTGGCCGGAGCGCAGGCCGCCTGGTACTTCGGGGCCAACCGCGCCGGTGTCCCGGCCTACGATCCGGCGACCGGTGTCTGCGTCGACGGCATCGCGGCCGACGGCACCGTGAACCGCAACTGCGGAGCCGAGTCGGTCATCCACACCCAGCTGAGCATGCTCGCGCTGGATGCGCATCCCGCCATCGCCCGCGCCGCTACTGCCCTCACCCGCACGACCGCGACCCAGGGCCTGACGGTGGTCGAGGCGGAGTCCGGCACGACGACCGGAACCGTCACCACCGTCACGCCGCCGTCGGCCTGGACGGGCTCGGCCAACTGGTCGGGCGGCGCCTACCTGCAAGCCTCCGACCGTTCCACCGTCACGGTCACGCTTCCCACGGGCCACCCGGCGGCGCGCATCCTGCCGATCGCCGACCTCGGTCCGGGCGGAGCAGGCACGACCTCGTGGACCGCCTCGGTCGGCCGCCTGACGCTGCCCCTCGGCCGGACCGACAACGTCCGCCCCGGTGAGCAGGGCATCGCGCCCAGCCCGGTGTTCCTGCTGCCGCAGACCCTGCCCATCCCCGTTCCCGCCCAGGCCACGACGGTGACTGCGCGCGTCTCCGGGACCGCACGGCTGGATGCCCTCCTCGTCCAGCCCGTCGTGTCGCACCTTGGACTCGCGGGCAGCAGCAGCCTCGACGTCTACGTCAACGCGACGAAGCTGCCGGTGCCGCAGAAGCTGGATGCGACCGGCCCGGTCACCGCGACCAGCTACGACTCCTCCGGCCGCCAGGTCGGCCGCACGCAGACCGTCGGAGCCCACGGCATCATCGTGGTCCTCCCCGGCGGCTTCACCACGGTGACCCCGAAGTGAGCCCCGCATGAGTCCGGCCAACGTCACGATCAACGACGTCGCCCGCGCCGCGGGCGTCAGCAAGTCGCTCGTATCGCTGACCCTGAACGCGCGGCCGGGGGTCGCGAGCGAGACGCGGGAGCGCATCCTGCAGACCGCCCGCGACCTCGGCTGGACACCGCATCCCGGGGCCCGCGGTCTGAGCACCCGGCGCGCCTACGCCCTCGGGCTGGTGCTGCGGCGCGAACCCCGCACGATCGAGGTGGACCCGTTCTTCGCCTCGTTCATCGCCGGAGTGGAGACCGTGCTGGCCGAACGCGGCAACGTGCTCGTGCTGACCGTCGTGCCCGACCGCGCCGCCGAGGAGCGTGCATATGAGCGGCTCGTCGCCGACAAGCGCGTCGATGGGTTCCTGCTCACCGACCTCCTCGCCGCGGACGAGCGCATCCCGCTGATCTCGCGGCTCGGCTCCTACGCCGTGTCGCTCGGCGAGCCGCCCGGTGGCAGCCCCTTCCCCGTCATCACCCGCGACTACGACTCCGGCATCGACGAGCTCGTCCGGCACCTCGTCCAGCTCGGGCACCGCCGCATCGCCCACGTCTCGGGCGACGAGCGGATGCTGCACGGGCTCCGCAGGCGTGAGCGCTTCGAGCTCGCCGCGGCGGCGGCCGGGATCTCCCCCGTCGTCGTCACCACAGACTTCTCTCCCGAGCAGGGCGCCGAGGCCACGAAGGCCCTGCTCGAGACAGAGGACCGCCCGACGGCGATCGTCTACGGGAACGACCCCATGGCGATCGCCGGGATGGGCGTCGCACATGAGCGAGGGCTCGACCTCCCGGCCGAGCTCTCCATCACCGGACTGGACGGCTCGCACATCGGGTCGTTCGTCTACCCCTCCCTCACCACCCTCGACAACGACCCGGCCGGCTGGGGAACCGCCGCCGCCACCGCGCTGCTGCGGCTGGTGGAGGACGGCGAACCCGGCGACGTCGCGCTGCCGCCCGCCCGGCTGGTGGTGCGCGCCTCCACCGCCCCGCCGTCGGCAGGCTGATCGACCCCACCCCCCACACCCACCGAAAGGCAGAGACATGCGAAAGCGTAGGATCGCCATCTCCCTCATCACTGCCGGCATCGTCGCCGGCACCCTGGCCGCGTGCGGCTCGAGCGGAGGCGGCAGCACGGACGCCATGAAGGCGCACGGCCCGATCACCATCTGGTACTCCAACAACACCCAGGAGGTGCAGTGGGGCAAGGCGATGGTCTCGGCCTGGAACTCCGCGCACCCGAAGGAGAAGATCAAGGCGCAGGAGGTGCCTGCCGGAAAGAGCACCGAGGAGGTTATCGGCGCCGCCATCACCGCGGGAACCACGCCGTGCCTGGTGTTCAACAACCTCCCGGCGGCCACCGGCCAGTGGCAGAAGCAGGGCGGCCTCGTCGACCTGTCGAAGTTCCCGGACGGGAACAAGTACATCGAGGCCCGCAGCGGTGACGCCGCGGCCCAGTACAAGTCGGCCGACGGCGACTACTACCAGATGCCGTGGAAGCAGAACCCCGTCATGATCTTCTACAACAAGGCCATCTTCCAGAAGGCCGGCCTCGACCCCGAGAAGCCCGACCTGTCGACCTACGACAAGTTCCTGGCCGCCGCGCAGAAGATCAAGTCGTCCGGTGCAGCTCCGTACGCGATCTACCCGGCCCCGACGAGCGAGTTCTTCCAGGTGAACTTCGACTACCTGCCGCTGCTCGCCGCCCAGACCGGTGGCAAGACCTTCATCGAGGACGGCAAGGCCACCATCGCCGACCAGGATTCGCTGGATGTCGCCAACTTCTGGAAGACCATCTACAGCGATGGGCTCGCCGGCAAGGAGCAGTACCAGGGCGACGCGTTCCAGGACGGCAAGTCCGCCATGGCCATCGTCGGCCCGTGGGCGATCGCGTACTACGGCGACAAGGTCCAGTGGGGCTCCGTCCCCGTCCCGACCAAGGACGGCAAGTCGGCCGACGAGACCTACACCTTCCCGGACGCGAAGAACATCGGCATGTACACCTCGTGCAAGAACCAGGGAACGGCCTGGGATGTGCTGAAGTTCGCGACCAGCCAGGAGCAGGACGGCAAGCTGCTCGACGTCAGCGGCCAGATGCCGATCCGCAAGGACCTCGCCACCACCTACGCGTCGTACTTCGACTCGCACCCCGCGTACAAGGAGTTCGGTGCGCAGAGCGCTCGCACGGTGGACGACCCGACCGGCACGAACACCATCGCTCAGATGCAGGCCCTGCGTGACGCCTACACGAAGGCGGTCGTGAACGGCAGCGGATCGGTGGAGGACGTCTTCAAGGCGGCAGCCGACAAGATCGACAAGCTCCAGGCCCAGAAGTAGCCATGAGCACCTCCGTCCGCGGTTCTGACACCGCACGGCCGGCGGCGGGCGCCTCGCCCGCCGCCGGGTCGGGGCGCACGCACCGGCCGCCGCTCGTGCAGCGCATCCTGGGCACCAACCCGCTCGGCTGGCTGTTCAGCGCGCCGTATCTCGTCTTCGTGCTCGCGATCTTCGCGTTCCCGCTGTGCTTCGCGGTGTACATGTCGTTCTTCGACTACTTCTTCGCGGCGCCCGGGGCGAACGTGGATCGCCCGTTCGTCGGGTTCGACAACTACATCCAGGCGTTCACCGACCCTCAGGTGCTGCAGTCGTTCGTCAACGTCGGCATCTTCCTGATCATCAATGTGCCGCTCACCGTCATCCTGTCGCTGCTGCTCGCCTCCGGGCTGAACAGCATCGTCCGGTTCCGCACCTTCCTGCGGGTGAGCTATTACGTGCCGTACGTGACAGCGAGTGTGGCGACCATCGCCGTCTGGCTGTTCCTGTTCGGCCAGAACGGACTCGTCAACCAGATCCTCGGTCCGCTGGCGCCGAGCCCGAGCTGGCTCTCGAACCCGGCGCTCGCCATGCCGTCCATCGCGATCTACGTCACGTGGAAGGGTCTCGGCTTCTACATCCTGCTGTACCTCGCGGCGCTGCAGAACGTGCCGACCGAGCTGTACGAGTCGGCCGCCACCGACGGCGCGGGCAAGATCCGGCAGTTCATGTCGGTCACCGTTCCGGGCGTGCGTCCGGCGACCGTGCTGGTCCTGCTGCTCGCGACGATCACCGGCGCGAACCTGTTCACCGAGCCCTACCTGCTCACCGGTGGCGGCGGGCCGGAGGGCCGATCCGCCTCGCCGGTGCTGCTGATCTATCAGCAGGGCATCCAGCAGGGCCACCCGGGATACGCCTCCGCGATCGGGGTCATCCTCGTCATCGGGGTGCTCATCATCGGCTGGCTGCAGAACCGCTTCGTCGGAGGGAGGAACGAGTCATGACCACGGAGACCACCCCACGTGCCGTCGCACCGGCGCGGACCAAGCGCAGGAGGGACCTGGGCACCCCGCGGCGGCTGAGCCGCGGGCAGGCGATCCTGCAGGGCATCGTGCTGACGCTCGGCGCCATCGCGTTCCTGTTCCCCTTCTACTACATGCTGGTCGGGTCGCTTCAGACGGCCCCCGACACGACGATCGCGGGTGCCTTCCCGAACCCGGGCAACCTGACGCTGCAGAACTACGCCGAGATCAATTCGCGCATCAACCTGGTGACCGGCCTCGTGAACTCGGGGATCTTCACCGGCGGCGTGCTGCTGGGCACGGTCGTGTTCGGCGTGCTCGCCGGGTACTCGCTCGCGGTGCTCCAGTGGCGCGGACGCGGGGTCACCTTCGCCCTCGCTCTGCTGGTGCAGACCATCCCGTTCCAGCTGCTGATGATCCCGCTGTACGTGCTCATCGCTCGCAACTACGGGCTCGCCGACAACTACCTCGGGATGATCCTGCCGTTCGCGATCAACTCGGCGGCCGTGCTCATCTTCCGGCAGTACTTCCTGCAGCTCCCCAAGGAGCTGTTCGACGCCGCCCGCGTCGACGGGGCCGGCGAGTTCCGGCTGTTGTGGCGGATCGCGCTGCCCCTGGTGCGTCCGGCCCTGGTCACGGTGCTGCTGCTCACCTTCATCGGCCCGTGGAACGAGTTCCTCTGGCCGTTCCTGATCACCAAGGAGGCGAGCCTGCAGCCGCTGGCCGTGTCGCTGGCGAACTACATCTCGACGGTCGCGGGGTCCACCGCGAACCCGTACGGCGCGATCCTCTCCGGAGCCGTCGTGCTGGCCGCGCCCGTCGTCGTGCTGTTCATCGTGTTCCAGCGCTACTTCACCTCCACCGACCTGGGTTCGTCCGTCAAGGGCTGACCCACCCCGTCCATCCACAGAAACGAACCACGGGAGACCATGGACACCGTCCACACCGCTCCGGCGGAGCACGACGCCCTGCTGGCGAGCTACCGCGAGGCGCTCGCGCACACCAACGCCCTCACCGACCGCATCTCGACCGACCAGTTCTCGGCGCACTACCCGGTGCGCCCAGACTGGGCGATCGGACCGTTCGTCCGTGACGACGCGCTGACCTTCCGCCCGGAGGGCCAGTGGGACGACCCGACCGGGGTGGGATGGACGAGCGACTCGGTCTTCAACCCGACCGTCATCCAACGGGGCGACGACGTGCACCTGTTCTACCGGGCATCGCCGCGCAAGGAGTCGACCGCCAGCCGGATCGGTCACGCGGTCCGGCGGGACGGCGTCTGGCACGACTCCCCCGCCAACCCGATCCTGTATCCGACGCTCGCGAACGAGACGCTCGGCGTCGAGGACCCGAAGGTCTACGCCCTCGACACCGGCTACGTGCTCTTCTACAACGCGATCTGGCGACGGGACGACGGATCCGTCGCCGTCGACATCATGAGCGCGGTCTCGCACGACCTCGAGCACTGGACGAAGCGGGGCCTCGTCGTCCCCTACGAGGTGTCGGAGTACTGGGCGAAGGGAGCGGTCATCCCGCGCGACGCGCAGGGCCGGGCGGTGCGCATCGGCGGCGAGTACCTCATGTTCCTGTCCGAGGGATGCGGCGGCCGGCCCACGGTCGGACGCTCGACCGACGGCCTCGAGTGGCGCTTCGACGTGCAGCCCTACCTCGACCTGTCGCCGCTCCCCGGCTCGCTGTTCGAGGTCGCCTGCGCCGTCGTCGACGGCGACCACCTGGTGCTCGACTTCTTCTACGCCGACGCCGACGGCGACTTCGCCGCAGCGCAGGCGCTGTACCGGCTCGACGACCCGTTCACGCAACTGGAGCTGAACCGCGGCGGCTCGCTCGCCTGGGGCGGACTCCAGAAGCTCGACGGCCGCTGGTCGTTCGCCCAGGGATGGGATGCTCCACCCGGGGTCCGCGAACTGTACTTCTACAAGGAGGTGGACGCATGAGCGCGTTCCCGTACCGGCTCTCGCGCGCGGGCGTCGTGATGACACCTGTCGCGGGCGAGCCGCTCGAGGCGGAGGGGGTGCTCAACCCCGCGTCCGGCCACGGCCCCGACGGCGACCTGTACCTGCTGCCGCGCCTGGTCGCCGAGGGAAACGTCTCGCGCGTCGGGCTCGCCCGCGTGATCACGGAGGACGGCGTCCCGGTCGCCGTCGAACGCCAGGGCGTCGTCCTCGAACCGGACCGCCCCTTCGAGCGCGGCCGTTCGAACGCGGGCGTCGAGGACCCGCGCATCACGTTCATCCCGTCGCTCGGGCTGCACGTGATGACGTACGTCGCCTACGGACCGCTCGGCCCGCACACCGCGGTCGCCGTCTCCGACGACCTGCGCGCCTGGCGGCGGCTCGGCCCGGTGTCGTTCGAGTACGACGACGAGCTGGGGATCGACTTGTCGCTCTTCCACAACAAGGACACCGTGTTCTTCCCCGAACCGGTCACCGCGCCGGACGGCACCCCGAGCCTCGCCGTGCTCCACCGGCCGGTGTGGGACCTGGGCGAAATCCGCCCGGGCGAGGGCGAGCATCCCCCCGCGGGCGAGAGTCGGCCCAGCATCTGGATCGCGTTCATCCCCGTTGAGGCTGTGCAGCGCGACCTGCGTGAGCTCGCCCGCTGGCGGCAGAACCGGTTCCTCGCGGGTCCCGAGTTCCCGTTCGAGGAGCTCAAGATCGGCGCGGGCCCGGCGCCGCGCCGGGTCCCCGAAGGCTGGCTGCTCATTCACCACGGTGTCACCGGCCGGCTGGAGTCGGGGGTCGCGCAGCAGAAGAACGTCAACTACGCCGCCGGTGCGATGATCCTCGACGGCGACGAGCCGTGGCGGGTGCTCGACCGCACCACCGAACCGCTGCTCTCGGCCGAGACGGAGGACGAGCGGAGCGGCATCGTGCCGAACGTCGTGTTCCCGACGGCCATCGAGACGGTGGACGGCCGCGACTGGGTGTTCTACGGCATGGCGGACTCGAAGATCGGTGTCGCGCTGCTGGAGCGGGGGGAGACCGTCTGAAGCCGCTCATGGCGCGATTTGCGGGGATTATGCATATTGCACATGTAAAACGTATAATTCGCGATCAGCCGCCGGAGTGCTCTACTCTTGGAACTCGTGAACGAACCCCGGGACCGGTCCGCCGCCCCAGCGACCGCGGACAAGCCAGAAACGGGGTTCCGGCCTGAGATCCAGGGCCTCCGTGCTGTCGCCGTCCTGGCGGTGGTGCTTTACCACCTCTGGCCCGAACGCCTCACCGGAGGGTACGTCGGCGTCGATGTCTTCTTCGTCATCTCCGGCTATCTCATCACGGCGCACCTCTTCCGCGACTTCAGCCGCACCGGGCGTGTTCCGCTGACCACGTTCTGGGGGCGGCGCATCCGGCGGCTGCTCCCCGCATCCCTGCTGGTGCTCGCGGTGTCGTGCGTCGCCGTCTACCTCTGGGCGCCCGCGACGACATGGGATGCGTCGGCCCGGCAGCTGATCGCCAGCGCGCTCTATGTCCAGAACTGGCTGCTGGCCGCCAACGCCGTCGACTACTCAGCGATGAGCGAGAGCGCGACGGTGGCCCAGCATTTCTGGTCCCTCTCCGTCGAGGAGCAGTTCTATGCGGTGTGGCCGCTCATCCTGATCGGCCTTTTCTGGATCGCCGGGCGACGTGTGAAGTCGACGTCTCGGACCTCCGGTCGCACCGTCTTCATCATCGGCCTGGCCGTCATCTCCGTCCTGTCGCTCGCCTTCTCCATCTATTACACCGCCGTGAACTCCGCCGGGGCGTACTTCGTCACGCCGACCCGTGTCTGGGAGTTCGGGGCCGGCGGTCTCGCGGCTCTTCTGGCGGCCGACCGGCGGTTCAGCGGCCCGGCAGCCACCCTTACCGCCTGGGCCGCGGTCTGCGCCCTCGCCTTCGCGGCCACCACCTACACGGCCGCGACGCCGTTCCCGGGGTTCACCGCCATCGTGCCGGTCGGCGCGACCGTCGCGCTGATCCTCTGCTGCGGCAACCCTCATCCCTACGGTCCCGGATGGTGGTTGTCACGACGGCCGGCCACGTTCCTGGGAGACGTCTCGTACTCCCTGTACCTCTGGCACTGGCCGGCGATTGTCATCCTCCCGTTCATCCTGGGGCATCCACTGGGCTGGAAGACGAAGATCGCCATCCTGATCGGAGCGACAGCGCTGGCCTGGGTGACGAAGGTCGCCGTCGAGGATCCCGTCCGGCGCGGACGTCTGCTCCGCAGCGGGTGGCGCCCCTACGGGTTCGCGCTCGCCGGTGGCGCCGCGGTGGTGGCGCTCAGCGCGGTGCTCGTCATCGTTCCCACCGTCGGCACCCCGGTGGCGGCAGCACCGCGCTCGGGCGCCTGCCAGGGGCCGGCCGCCCTCACCCACGAAGCCGCCTGCTCACCGGTCACCGGAACCGTCGACGTCAGCCGGGTCGCGGTCGCGGTGTCGAAGGAGCAGCCGCTGTGCCTGCCCGGATTCGAGGGCTCGGAGCTCGTGACCTGCTCGTACGGCGCTCCGGCGTCGAAGGCGACGAAGAAGGTGGCGATCGTCGGGGACTCGCACGCGTCCGCCTGGATCCCCGCCCTCGACGCCGTCGGCAAGAAGCGCGGCTGGCAGGTCGTCTCCTACGTCAAGACCTCGTGCCCGGCAACGCTGGCGCTGCGCGTCCTCCCCAACGAGACGACCGACGCCAATCAGGCGGCGTGCCATCAGTGGGTGAAGAACCTGAACGCCCGCCTCGCCTCCGACTCCACGGTCAGCGCCGTGTTCACCGCTTCCTTCTCGTCCGCGTACACGTTCGCGTCCCCGCCCGACCACCCGCTCGCTGATCCCGCCATCGACGGATTCCTCGACGAGTGGGAGGGATGGCGCGCCTCCGGCAAGCGGGTCTACGTCTTCGAGGATGTCCCGCGCACGATCGGGACATCCGTCCCGACCTGCCTCGCCGGCCACGCGAGCGACCCGATGTCCTGCGCCGTGCCGCGAGCCTCCGCCCTGCCGCCGTCCATGGTGATCACCCAGGCCGCGACACAAGCCGACCAGCAGCACCACGTCACCCGCATCGCCCTGCGCGACCGGTTCTGCGACGAGCAGTGGTGTTACCCTCAGGTCGGTTCGGTCATCGTCTATCGCGACTTCTCGCATCTCAGCAGGGAGTACGCCACGGCTCTGGCCCCCTACATCGACCGGCAACTCGGAGGATGAATGAACGGACGACGCGGCTGGGCTCGCCTCGCCCGGTCGTTGGCCGCCCTCCTCCTCGTCCCGCTGCTGATCGCCTCCTGCACCTCGGTGCCACAGACCGATCGAATCCGCTTCGGTGCGATCGGCGACTCCATCACCGCCTCCACCGACCGCTTCGGCCTGCCGACGCACTGGACGTGGGTCGCCACCGCCGCCACGGGCGACGTCGCCGACGTGGGCGGCTACCGGCATTACGGTGACACCACCGCCGACATCCTCCGCCACGTGACCCCTCTTCCCGACGCGCAGGTGGTGGTCGTCATGGCGGGCACGAACGATGCACCGGTCGACGACCGCCCGAACCCGCGGACGCTGACGAACATCACCGCGATCTTCGAGAAGACCGGCGTTCCGCTGCGTATCCTCTCGGCGGTCGCGCCGCGGAACGACGACCGGGCGGCCGTGACACTCGAGCTCAACAGGGAACTCCGCGACCTCGCCCGACGCTCCGGCTGGACGTGGGTCGATCCGTGGACGGCGGTGAGGACTGACGACGGTCGATGGCGCCCTCACACCTCCGTCGACGGCATCCACCCGACGCCGGCCAGCGGCCGCATGGCCGGCGAGGTGCTCCGCGCGACGATCGTGGAGACGGTGACCGGGGGCTGACTCCCGCGGGACCCCGCGGCGGCCGCGCGGTCGGCGCACTCGCCGGGAACGCTGCCTGGTGCCCGCGCTCCGCACGGCGGTACAGTGAGCGCGTTCCCGGCCGGCGAGGTGGTGACATGGGCGACACCGTTGGGCAGATGCGGCGCACTCCGCTGCTCAAGGCAGAAGGAGCCGCCATCGTCGCGGGCGCCGCGGCGTTCGTCCTCGCGGGCATCGTCGCGCTCCCGCTGTTCTGGGGTCGCGACCTGCCGATCGCCGGCCCGGACTCCGTCGGCCAGTTCGTCGCGTACGCGGGCGGGATCGTCGCCGTGCTGGCGTACGTGGTCGGGAGGCTGTGGATGCGCGACGGCCTCACCCCGTTCGCCACCCCCGGCGAGCGGCGGCGGCCGGGCGTCTCCCCCGTCGACGTGTTCGACACCATCGCCATCGCCGTCGCGCATGGCGTCATCGCGCTCCTCGGCTGGCTGGTGCTCGGAACGGTGCTCGCGGACGGGTTCCAGGACGCGACCGTGTACTTCCTCTCCGCGTCCGCGCTCGCGGCGACCGCAGCGGCCGTCACCGGGTACGCCGTGTTCCTGTCGGCGGTGAACATGAGCCTGATGCGGCTGTCCACCGTGCTCGCCGCCTTCGTCATCGTCGGCATCCTCACGGCGATGCTGAGCGCGCCGGACCCGCACTGGTGGATGCTGCACCTGAGCGCGCTCGGCATGACCCAGTCGATCTCGTCCCTCTCCTTCAACCTGACCCTGATCATCGCCGGCGTGATCGTCACGGCGATGGCGCGCTACGCGACGGACACGCGCTTCCTGGCCCCGGCGTCGGAGGGCGACCCGGTCGCCGACCGTCGGCGTGCCGCGCTCATCCGTGTCCGCGTCGGACTCATCCTCATCGGAGTGCTTCTCGCGGGGGTCGGGCTGTTCCCGCTGAACGTCTCGCAGGTCCTGCACAACGTGTCGGCGGTCGGGATGGTGCTGGTGTTCTCGCTCGTCGTCTTCTGGGTGCGGGCGGCGCTGCCGGAGGCTCCCGTCGCGTTCTTCGTGCTCGGCTACGTGTTCTTCGCGACGATCGTGGCTGTCCTGCTGTTCTTCGTCGTCGGCTACTACGTGCTGACCGCGACCGAACTCGTCGCCGGCGTCGTCGTGTTCGCCTGGCTGATCGTCTACCTGCGCGTCAGCGGCGCGGTCGGCCGGAGGTCGTCCGCGGGGCGCCTGGAGGGGCCGCCTCTCGCTTCTGCTGCCGGTCGAGCGCAGCGTTCAGAGTGATCGCCGCGCGGATCAGCGCGAGATGGGTGAACGCCTGCGGGAAGTTGCCCAGCTGCAGCCCCGCCGGGTCGATCTCCTCGGCGAACAGCCCCAGGTGGTTGCCGTAGGTCAGCATCTTCTCGAAGGCGTACTGCGCCTCCTCGATGCGCCCCGCGTCCGCGAGCGCGTTCACGTAGAAGAACGAGCACAGCGAGAACGTGCCCTCCGCGCCGGGCAGGCCATCCGGCGAGGCGGCCGGGTTGTAGCGGTACACCAGGCTGTCGGTCACCAGCTCCTCGGTGATCGCGTCGAGCGTCGACAGCCACATGGGGTCCTGCGGCGAGATCATGCCCACCAGCGGCATGAGCAGTGTGATCGCATCCACCACGTCGGTGCCCGGGTACTGCACGAACGCCTGCCGGTCCGGGTTCCAGCATCGGGTGAACACCTGCTCGTAGACGGCGTCACGCGCCTCGATCCACGACTCGAGAGGAGCGGGGAGGCCGCGGTCGCGGGCGATGGCGATGGCCCGGTCGAAGGCGACCCAGCACATGATGCGCCCGTAGGTGAAATCCTTGCGGCCGCCGCGCGTCTCCCAGACGCCCTCGTCCGGCTGGTCCCAGTTCGCCACCAGCCAGTCCAGGATGCGGCACAGTTTGCTCCAGCCGGGGTGCCCGATCGGCCGGTAGCCCTCGGTGGCGTACAGCGCGTCCATCGCCTCGCCGTAGATGTCGAGCTGCAGCTGGTCGGCGGCGCCGTTGCCGATGTTCACGGGACGCGACCCCGCGTAGCCCTCGAAGTCCTCCAGCTCGCGCTCCTCCAGGTCGGAGGAGCCGTCGATCCGGTACATGATCTTCAGCGGGCCGGAGCTCTCGCCGGCCTGCTCGGCGACCCGATCGGAGACCCACAGCGCGAACGAGATCGCCTCCTCGGTGTAGCCGAGCGCGAGGAGCGAGAAGACCGAGAACGAGCCGTCCCGGATCCAGGTGTAGCGGTAGTCCCAGTTGCGCACCCCCCCGAGCTGCTCGGGCAGCGCGGCCGTCGGTGCGGCGACCAGTCCGCCGCTCGGCGCGTACTGCAGCAGCTTCAGCACCATCGCCGAACGCTCCACCGACTCGCGCCAGCGGCCCGAGTAGGTGCTGCGCTGCAGCCAGTCCCGCCAGAACGCCACGGTCTCGCGGAACGCCGCCTGCCCGGCGTCCGCGGTGAGCGGCTCGGCTCCGGACTCCGGCGCGGTCTGGAACACGAGGAGCCTGAGCTCTCCCGCCGCGACCGTGACCGTCGCATCCACATCGCCGCCGGAGAGGTCCAGTGCAGCGAGCTCGTCGGCCGTCAGGCCGGTGAGGGATGCGCGGACCGCGTCGCCCTCGAACACCACGCCGCCGTCGGCCGCGCTCGCCGTGTGGTGACGGCGGCCGAAGTCGAATCGCGGGCGGCACTCGATATGGAAGTCGAGTTCGCCACGGACGACCCGGATGCCGCGCAGCACCACGCGGTTGTCGCTCGGGATGGTGGGCTCGTCGGCGACGGGCATGAAGTCGATCACCTCACCGACCCCGGAGGGAGACATGAACCGGGTGATGAGGACGGCCGTCTGCGGGAAGTACATCTGCTTGATCCGCATCCCGTCGTCCTCCGCCCGGATGCGGAAGAACCCGCCCTTCTCGCGGTCGAGCAGCGACGAGAAGACCGCGGGCGAGTCGAAGCGGGGTGAGCAGAACCAGTCGATCGATCCCTCGGTCGACACCAGGGCCACGGACTGCAGGTCGCCGATCAGTCCGTGGTCGGCGATATCCGGGAAGGCGTGCTCGTCTGCGGCCATGATGGTGTCCCTCCAGTCGATGGCCGGATGGTAACCCCGCGACCCTCCGACCGGCGAGAGAGATGTTCCGGGCCGGACGGATTGCCGTCTACCCGGGGTCGCACCCACGGAGCTACCATCCGGGCGGAGTCCGCCCTCCCGATCGGAGGTCACCCTCCCGATCGGAGGTCACCATGACCGCAGCAGCCGTCGGCGTCTCGCACGCATCGGTCCGGCGCCTGATCGCGCCGCTCGCGCTCGCGCAGTTCATCTGCAGCTTCGCGGGCTCGAACATGAACGTGATGATCAACGACATGTCGCGCGATCTCGACACGACGGTCCAGGGCATCCAGGTCAGCATCACGCTGTTCCTGCTGACCATGGCCGCCCTGATGATCCCGGCGGGCAAGCTGACCGACAAGATCGGCCGGAAACGCTGCTTCACCCTCGGGCTGATCGTCTACGGGATCGGCGCGATTATCAGCGCGCTCTCGCCGGGGCTGTGGGCTCTCATCCTCGGCAACAGCATCCTCGAGGGGATCGGGACGGCGCTGCTGATCCCACCGGTCTACATCCTGACCACCCTCTACCTGCCCGACATCGCGACGCGTGCCTGGGCGTTCGGGATCATCAGCGCGCTCGGCGGCATCGGCGCCGCCGCCGGTCCACTGATCGGCGGCCTGATCACCAGCGCGATCAGCTGGCGCGCCGCGTTCCTGTTCCAGGCGCTCATCATCGTGATCATCCTCCTGCTGAGCCGCCGTCTGACCGACCCGGTGCCGGCCGACCCCGACCGGCCATTCGACGTCGTCGGCGCCGTACTCTCCGCCCTCGGACTCTTCGTGCTGGTGCTCGGCATCCTCGCGGCCGATACCAGCGTCCCGCTGATGATCGCGCTCGTCCTCGCCGGCATCGTGATCCTCTTCCTCTTCTTCTGGTGGGTGCGCAGCCGTGAGCGCGCGGGCAAGGAGGTGCTGCTGTCGACCTCCCTGTTCAAGAACCGGGTGTCGAACATCGCGCTGATCACCCAGAACCTGCAGTGGGTGCTCCTGATGGGCACCTCGTTCACGGTGTCGGCCTACTTGCAGGTGGTTCGCGGCCACAACGCCATCGAGACCGGCGTCATCTTCACCGCGGCGACGGTCGGACTGCTCCTGACATCACTGGTCGCCGGGAGGCTGGCGAAGCGCTTCTCGCAGCGGGGCCTCATCCTGACCGGATTCGTGCTCTGCATCCCCGGCGTCGTGCTGCTGATCTGGCTGGTGGCGGTGAGCACGACGGAGTGGTCGTTCGTGCCCGGGCTGTTCCTGATCGGCGCCGGGCTCGGGCTGATGCTCACGCCGTCGGTGAACGTCGTGCAGTCGGCGTTCCCGGAGAAGGCGCAGGGCGAGATCTCCGGGCTGTCGCGGAGCGTATCCAACCTCGGATCGACGCTCGGCACAGCGATCGCCGGCACCATCCTCGTCGCCAACATCGACGCGGGCGGTGCGGCGTACGGCACCGCGATGGCCGTGCTGGCGATCCTCGGCGTCGGCGGGCTCATCGCCGCACTGTTCCTGCCGGAGGACCGTCACCGTCGCACGCTCGCCTGAACCGGTGGAGGCAGACTCCGGCGGATTCCGCCGTCGCTGTCGAGAATGCGGCAGGGTGTTCGTGTAGACGGTGAGAGCGCCCTTCCCAGCGGCGCTCCGGAGAGGAACGACCATGACCCAGTACCTGCTCAGCGTCTACCAGCCGGATGGAGCAGCCCCGCCGCCCGAGGTGCTCGCCGCCATCGGGCGCGACCTCGACGCCCTGAACGCCGACATCCGTGCGGCCGGCGCCTGGGTGTTCTCCAACGGCCTGCTCCCGGTGTCGGCCTCCACCGTGCTGCGCCCGCAGGATGGCGAAGTCCTCGTCACCGACGGCCCCTTCGCCGAAGGCAAGGAGCATCTCGGCGGCTTCACGATCGTCGAGGCGCCGGACCTGGATGCGGCGCTCGAGTGGGGCAGGCGACTCGCGCTGGCCACCACTCTGCCGATCGAGGTGCGGCCCTTCGCGGAGTGACGGGAGCACCCGGCATGGAGAACGGTGCGGCGGTTCCGCTGCCGGACGCCGCCGCGATCGCGTCGGTGTTCCGGGAGCAGTATGGCCGCGCCGTCTCCGTGCTGTATCGCGTCTTCGGCGACCTCGACCGTGCGGAGGACGCGGTGCAGGACGCCTTCGCCGTCGCCGCCGAGCGCTGGCCGCGCGACGGCATCCCGCCCGCACCGGCCGGCTGGATCATCACGACCGCCCGCCGCCGAGCGATCGACCGGCTGCGGCGGGATGCGGTCGGGCGCGAGAAGGAAGCCGAGGCGATGCTGCTGCGGCAGCTGACCGGCGACGGCCGCGCGGAATCTGCCGATGCCGCCGACGCCGCCGCCGACGCCATCGCCGACGACAGGCTCCGCCTCGTCTTCACTTGCTGCCATCCCGCCCTGTCGCCGGAGGCGCGCGTCGCCCTGACCCTCCGCCTGCTCGGCGGCCTGACCACCGCCGAGATCGCCCGGACGTTCCTCGTGCCCGAGCGGACGATGGCGCAGCGCATCTCGCGCGCCAAGGCGAAGATCCGTGACGCGCGCATCCCGTACCGCATCCCCTCCGCCGACGACCTCCCGGCCCGGCTGCGGTCCGTGCTGGCCGTGGTGTACCTCGTGTTCAGCGAGGGGTACGCAGCAAGCGCCGGCGATCGGCTCGTGCGGGAGGAGCTGTGCACGGAGGCGATCCGGCTGGCGCGCGAGCTGCGTTCCCTGCTCCCGGACGAGGAGGAGGTGCTCGGCCTCGTCGCTCTGTTGCTGCTCGTGGATGCGCGCCGGGCAGCCCGGGTCGACACGGCGGGCGCTCTCATCCCGCTCCCCGAGCAGGACAGGTCCCGCTGGAACGCGGAGCAGATCGCCGAGGGCCACGAGCTGGTGCGCCTGTGCCTGGCGCGCGGGCGACCGGGTCCGTACCAGCTGCAGGCGGCTATCCAAGCGGTGCATGGCGACGCCCCGACGGCCTCGGACACGGACTGGCCGCAGATCGTCGCTCTCTACGACCAACTGCTGCGCGCCTCGCCCACGCCCGTGGTCGCGCTGAACCGTGCAGTCGCCGTGGCGGAGGTGGAGGGAGAGGACGCGGGTCTGGCCGCGGTGGAGCCGCTGCGCGAACCGCTCGCCGGCTTCTACCTGCTCCATGGCGTGCGGGCCGGGCTCCTGCTGCGCGCCGGGCGGACGGCCGAGGCGGCGGACGAGTACGCCGTCGCCGCCTCGCTGTGCGGCGGCGACGCCGAGCGCGCGTTCCTGCTCGCGCGACGGGATGCGCTCACCCGGCGGAGTTGACCCGCCCCTTCCCTGCGCGCTGCCTCAGGCGCAGAGTGGATGACATGCACATCGCCTTCCTCGGGCTCGGCCGCATGGGCCGCGAGCTGGTCACCCACCTCATCGACGCCGGTCACCACGTCACCGCGTGGAACCGGTCCCCCGAACCGGCCGAAGCGGTCGGACGCCGGGGCGCGCACATCGCGTCCTCTGCCGCCGAGGCGGTCGAGGGGGCGGACGCGGTCATCACCGTCCTGTTCGGCCCGGAGGCCGTTCGCGAGACCGTGATCGAGCCGTCCCTGCCGATCCCGGAGGGAGCACTGTGGATCGACGTCACGACCGTCGCGCCCTCCGACGCGGCCGACTTCGCGGCGTGGGCCGAGGATGCGGGCGTGCGCTACATCCACTCGCCGGTGGTCGGCTCGCTCGCCCCGGCACGAGCCGGGAGCCTCGCGGTGCTGATCGGCGGGGAGCACGACGCCGCCCGCGAAGCCCGCAACGTCGTGGCCCTGTGGGCGGATCCGGACAAGATCCGCACCTTCGATCGCCCCGAGAAGGCGGCCGCCGCGAAGCTGGTCGCCAACCTGGCGCTGGCCATCTCGATGGAGGCGTTGAGCGAATCCCTCCGGCTCGGCACCGCCGGCGGCCTGTCCACCGATGAGGTGCTCTCGATGCTGCCGCTGACCACCATCGCCCCGATCGCCGGCATGAAGGGTCCCGTCGTGGCGTCCGGCGACTTCGACGACACCCAGTTCTCCGCCTCCCTGCTCGCCAAGGACCTCCGCCTGATGATCGCCACCGCCGACGCCCCGCTCCCGGCGGCCGCCCTCGTCGCCGCCGAGCTGCAACGTGCCGTGGATGCGGGGCTCGGCGACAAGGACTTCTCGGTGATCGCGCGCGACCGCTGAGCCGACGTGACCTAGACTCTCTGCCTGTGCAGAGAATCAAGGGACTCGACGGGATCCGGTGCTTCGCCGTCCTCGCGGTGATCGCAGCGCACGCCCATGTCTCGTGGATGCACGGCGGCGGATTCGGCGTCGACGTCTTCTTCGTCCTGAGCGGCTATCTCATCACGACGCTGCTGCTCCGGGAGCACGAGAAGCTGGGGCGCATCGACCTGTTGCGCTTCTGGGGCCGCCGCATCCTCCGCCTGGTCCCCGCGCTCCTCCTGCTCGTGCTGGTCGTCGACACCATCGCGCTGTTCCTCCCCGGTCGATTCGGGACGCTGGCCCCGGCGACGCTGTCGTCCACGCCGGGCGTGCTGTTCTACTTCTCCAACTGGCTCATCGTCATCACCAACAGCGGAGCGCTCGGCGCGTTCGGACCCCTCTGGTCGCTCTCCGTCGAGGAGCAGTTCTACATCCTCTGGCCGCTGCTGGTCATCCTGGCACTGCGCTTCCGCCGGCCGCTGCGCGCCCTCACCATCCTCATCGGCGTGCTGGTGCTCGCGGTGGTGGTCTCGCGCTTCCTCGTCTTCGACCCGAGCAACCTGTACCAGACGTTCGCGACGACCTTCCGGGTCGACATGCTGCTGATGGGCGCTCTGCTGGCGGTCGCGTTCCACGCGGGCGCCGGGAACATCCTCCGCCGCGTCTCCGCGTGGGCGGTCGGCCCGGCACTCGTCTACCTCGCCGCGGTCGCGGTGCTCGTCCCCGAGTTCAACGTCGCCGGCGCCGAGAAGAAGGTCTACCTGTACTACACGATCGGTCTCCCGGCCGTCGGCATCGCGACGTGCGCGCTCATCGCCTTCCTCGTGACGCACCAGAGCTCGCTGCTCACCCGGATCTTCTCGCTGCCGCCGTTCGACTACCTGGGCCGCATCTCCTACGGCATGTACCTGTGGCACTACCCGATCATCCTGCTGCTCCAGGTGCGCTTCGCCCCTGACCCGAACATCACCCTCCTGCTGGCGCTCCCCCTCACCGTTGCAGCGGCGACGGTCTCGTGGTTCGCGCTGGAGCGCCCGCTGGCGCGGCGCTTCCACCACCGCCTGGTCGCGCGTCCGCGGGTGGCGGGCCCGGCGCCGGTCACCGGCCGCGTGTGAGGTTCGAGGGCGACGGCCGGTTCGTGGAGCTGACGATCGACGATCGCCAGTTTCCGGATCTGGCCCCGGGCTCAGACGACGGCATCGGCGACGGCGACTGGTTGGTGATCCGCGGGCACGGCGGCGTCGATGGACGAGAGTGGCGGTTCACGGACCCGTGCCTGACGATCCAGGAGGCACGGGCGCTGGAGAAGTGGCTGGCGGCTGCCGGGGACGGCGGCGTCGACGAGAGCGATCCGTCGCACGCCGATTCCCTGGACTTCATCGAGCCGGCGCTGCGCTTCGAGCGGAGTGAGGTGGATACCGACGGCGCAACGATCACCATTGTCTTCGCCCACGAAGGCGCGCCGCCCTGGGCAACGGAGGAGGTTCGGTTCGAGGAGGGCCATCCGGTGTCATTCCGTCTCACGCACCGTCATCTGCGGTCGCTCGCCGCCCACTGGGCGGCCGAGCGGTCGGCTCTCTGGGAGGGCATGAGCCAGCCTTCCCCCGCGGAGACGGGTTACTTCCTGCCTCCCGTGGAGTACGGTCGGAGCATGCTCATCCTGGTCATCGTCCTCATCGTGCTCTGGGTGATCCTCGCGATCGTCGGCTTCGCCATCAAGGGGCTGTTGTGGCTGGGCATCATCGGCATCGTTCTGGTGATCGCCACGCTGGTGATCGGTCTCGTGCGGCGCTCGACGCTGGCCAAGCGCAACCGCACCTGAGAGGTCGCCGCCATACCGCCACGATCGTGATTGGCGGCGTAGAATCGGCGACACAGCGTCCAGGACCCCGGCGCGACTCGCAACGATTCGGGGCCCGCAATGTCGCAACTGTCTCCACGCTCGACGGGCCTCCAGCCCACGGGCGTACGCTCGACCGCCACACGTTCGACCGGACGCGACGGGGGCTACTCCGAACTCGCCACGATGGTCCGCGAGGCCGGTCTCCTGCACCGCCGCTACGGCTACTACTGGACCAAGCTCATCCTGGTCCCCGTCGTCACCGCTGCGATGATCGCCGCGTTCGTGATCGTCGGCGACAGCTGGTGGCAGCTCGCCACCGCCGTGGTGTTCGCGTTCGTCTTCACGCAGATCGCCTTCCTCGGACACGACGCCGCGCATCGTCAGATCTTCCGGTCCGGGCGTTGGAACGACTGGATCTGCCTCATCGTCGGCGACCTGTTCGTCGGGATGAGCTACGGCTGGTGGCAGCACAAGCACACGCGCCACCACGCCAATCCCAACCAGGAGGGCGCGGATCCCGACATCGAGCTGCCGGTGATGTCCTTCACCCCGGCTCAGGTGGCGGCGAAACGCTCACGGCCGGTGCGGTGGCTGATCGGACACCAGGGCTGGTTCTTCTTCCCCATCCTGCTTCTCGAGGGCCTGTCGCTGCACGCGTCGAGCGTTCGGCGGGTGTTCGCGCGCGGTGAGCTGCGGCGCCGGGCCGTGGAGGTGTCGTTCCTCGCGGTCCGCATCCTCGGTTACCTGGCCCTCGTGCTCCTGGTCCTCCCGCCAGGGAAGGCGGCCGCGTTCCTCGGCGTCCAGCTGGGATTGTTCGGCTTCTACATGGGGATGTCGTTCGCGCCGAACCACAAGGGGATGCCGCTGGTGCCGCACGACATGAAGCTCGACTTCCTCCGCCGGCAGGTGCTGATGAGCCGCAACATCCGCGGCGGACGCACCATCGACTTCCTGATGGGCGGGCTCAACTACCAGATCGAGCACCACCTCTTCCCCTCGATGCCGCGCCCGCACCTGCGCCGGGCCGCACCGATGATCCGCGCCTTCTGCGACGCGAACGGCACCCGCTACACCGAGACGGGCCTCCTGCAGTCGTACGCGATCGTCACGCGCCACATCAACCAAGTCGGCCTTGGAGACAAGGACCCGTTCAGCTGCCCGCTCCTGGAGCTGCGCCAGGTCGCGTCGAAGACGGAGTGACGGCCCCGATGCGACATCACGTCACCAGTCGACACGCGGAGCAACGACTTACGAGTCGGCGGCGCTGGCGGGTGCGACGGCGGCTCGTATAGGGTCGGTGCGTGGCATCGACGGCGGACCCGGACGCGTGGCTCGATCGCGCCACGCCCGAGACGTTCGCACGGTTGGAGGCGGCCGCGCGACGAATCGTCGGGTCCCGCGCTCGGGTCATCGCCGAGCAGCCGGACGGCATCCCAGTGATCCGCGTCCTCCCGCACCGGCCGGGCGCTCGCTCCGTGACCCTCATCGCCGACCAGTGGATCGTGCTGGAAGTCGAGAGCGGAGGCGGCGGTCGGTGGGAGCTCGCCTACGACGAACCCGGCATCAGCTTCGCGGAGAAGGCCATCGAGGCCGTCGCCGCCGGTCGCATACGGGAATGGGTCGGCCCCGGGCGATCGCGCGTGGAGCTGACATTCGACGACGGCTCCGTTCACGTCGAGACCGGACGTCGGGGAATTCGGGGCGTGCTTCCCGGGCGTCTCAGATCGACCGATTCGGAGGACCTTCGACGCTACTGACGTCTCGGTGACGCCGGCCGCCCTCGGACCGCCTCCAGCGCCGCAAGGGTTTCACCCGACGTCCGGTACCCCTGCGGGAGCAGGCCGCCCGACCACGCCGAGCTCAAGCTCAGTTGCAGCGCCACCACGCCATCCCCTGTGTCGACTTCCGAGCGGAGGACGTATCGCGGCAGGGCGCTCTCCGTCGCCGAGCGCTCCAGCGGACCCAGTTCGCTCCACGGGAGCAAGGCCAGCATGCGGGGAGCCTCGCCGGGATCGCCGCCCGCCCAGGCCGAGATGCCGTCCTCATCCACGACCACGCCGACGAAGTACGGGATGTCCTGGTACCGGATGCCGAGCGCGTCGACGTCGATGAGGTCGCGGAAGTCATCCCGCCGCGCCGTCAACACCTCCGCATCCGGATACCGGCGATGCAGTGCGGCCCGGCACCGAAAGTTCTGCAAGCCCCACACGCCGGTCACCACGACGGTTGCGAGCAGTCCCCCACCGAGAATGACGGCCCCGAGCGTCAGCCCCGCCGATGATCCGAGCGACGACGTACCCACACGATTCACGGCGGCGACCACCACAGAGACGAGGCCCACGAGGACGAGAGCCCCATATGCCGCCCACGCGGTCACGACTCGACGACGCACGCACTTCCTCCCTGCTGCATCCCTGCCGAACCCTACCGAGTCGCGACCTCTGCTCACCACTCGACACGAAGTGCGCAACGACTCACGGTTCGGCGACACGCTGTGCCCGGTTGGACGGAAAAAAGCCCGGCCGCACGCTAGGTGCGACCGGGCTTTCCATTGGTGCGCCCCCAGGGACTTGAACCCTGAACCCATTGATTAAGAGTCAATTGCTCTGCCGATTGAGCTAGAGGCGCATCCGATCCGGTTACCCGAACCGAGGCTCAACATTAGCATCCGTTTCGCGGTTCTCGCCAATCGAGGATCGCTCGGTTCAGCGGAGCTCCTTCCGGGGCATCACGACCTCTTTGATGATGAGGATGATGCCCGCCGAGATCGGGATGGCGACGAGCGCTCCGGGCAGACCGAACAGCGTCGAACCGGCGAGCGCCGAGATCAGGACGACCGATCCGGGCACCTGCACCGCCTTCCCCATCACCCGCGGCGTGAGGATGTACGCCTCCACCTGCATATAGACGAGCATCAGCACGAGCACCACCACGCCACTGACGGGCGAGTGGATGAACGCGAGCACCGACATGACGGCGGTCGTCAGCACCGTGCCGATGAGCGGGATGAGCGTGATGAAGAACGCGGCGAGCGCGATGAGGAATGCACCGGGGACGCCGGTGGCGAGAAGCAGGATGAGGCTGAAGACCGAGTTGCAGAACGCCAGCACCACCATCCCGCTCAGGTACTTGCCGAAGTTCTGCAGGATGCGCTCGGCGTAGCTCTCGAACCGGTCGCGGTGCGAGCGGCGCACCAGCCGGTACGCGGCCTGCTTGGTGGAGTCGTAGGAGGCGATGAAGTAGATCGTGAGGATGGCGATGAAGAAGCCGGTGGTGACCGCGTTCAGCACCGAGAGGCCGAATCCGACGAGCCCGTTGCCGATGGTCGCCCAGGTCTGCGGGTCCTGCACCTGCTGCGAGATCCAGGAGACGACCTGGCCGACCACCCCGTTGCTCGCCTCGTCGACGGTGTCGAACCAGCCCTCCGCCCGCAGCTTCGTGATCTCCTGCGGGACGGCCGTGGCCAGGAAGGAGACCTGCTGGACGATGAGCGGCACCACCACCCAGATGATCGCGACCAGCACGGCGACGATGATCAGGATGACGGTGGTGATCGCCCAGCCACGCCGCATCCCGCGCCGCTGGAACCAGCGGATCAGCGGGTCGAGCCCGACGGTCGCGAACATCGCGAGGAAGACCGAGAAGATGATCGAGCGCAGGCCGTACAGCATGAAGCCGGTCGCGACCGCGCCGATCGCACCGAGGGCGGTCAGGTAGCCGAACAGGAACGGGCTTCGGCGCATCAGCGGCTCGGGAGCAGCGGCGGCGGCACGCTCCCGCGCGCTCACGGGTCGCCGGATAAAACGCATGGTGCCTCCGCTCCGCCCCGCAGGGCTACCGCGAGCGTATTGGAGGCGATGCCGGGCAACAAGCGCCGCCGCGGGAAGGCGACGCCGGCGACGGGCCCGGCGGGTGTCAGAGCATGTCGTCGAACGGGCGGTCGTCCCGTTCCTCGGTCGAACCGTCCGCCACTTCTGCCGCCGGCTTCCGCGGTGCCAGCTGCGCGGTCATCTCCCGCAGCCGCGCGACCAGCTCCTCGTCTTCGATCTCGACCCCCACGAGCTCCACCGGTTCGCTCACGATCTGGCTCGCGGGCCCGACGAGCAGCTCCACCTTGTCGGTCTCCCCCTGCATGGTGCGGCCCGGCACGAAGACCGTGTCGGCGATGCCATGCCGTGCGAGAGCCCGCGCGTAGTCCATCAGCGCTTCCGCGAGCGCATCCCCGGTGTAGAACGTTGAGCCTGCGTACACGATCTTTCGCATGTTTCCACAGGTACCCTCCGCCACGTCCGCTGCCAAGGCCGCGACGCTAGGCTCGGATCGTGCCCGACACCGCATCCACAGCCCTCGCCGCCGACCTCGACCTCGCCCTCCGGCTCGCAGAGGAGGCCGACCGCATCTCGCTGGAGCACTTCCTCGACCGCGACCTGCACGTCGAGACGAAGCCCGACCGCTCGCCGGTGACGGAGGCCGACCTCGCCGTCGAGCGCGCCATCCGCGAGACGATCGCCGCCGAGCGCCCGGAGGACGGCATCCTCGGCGAGGAGTACGGCACGGAAGGCGACACGACCCGTCAGTGGATCGTCGACCCGATCGACGGCACCGCCAATTATCTGCGGGGCGTGCCGGTCTGGGGCACGCTGATTGCCCTCGCCGTCGACGGCGTCCCACGCGTCGGCGTGGTCAGCTCCCCTGCGCTGGGCCGGCGCTGGTGGGCAGTGACTGGTGGCGGCGCATGGACGACGGATGCGCCCGGCGCCGAGCCACGCCGCATCCGTGTCTCCGGGGTCGCCGACCTGGAACACGCGTCGCTGAGCTTCCAGAGCATCGCCCAGTGGGACGAAGCCGGCTACCTCGACCGCCTCATCGCCCTGACCCGCCGCATCTGGCGCGACCGCGCGTACGGCGACATGTGGTCGTACATGCTGCTGGCCGAGGGTCTGGTGGATGCGGTGGCCGAGTTCGGCGTGAAGACCTACGACCTCGCCGCGCTCATCCCGATCGTGGAGGAGGCCGGCGGAACGTTCACATCAGTCGACGGCACACCCGGCCCGGGCAACGGGTCGTCGCTCGCCTCGAACGGAGTGCTGCACCCGGCCCTGCTGGAAGCGCTCGCCGACGCTGGGCCGCTCGCCTAGGCTGACCACGATGAGCGCACAGACCCCCACGACGACGGAGCCGCTGGTCCACATCGCGAATTTCCGGATGGACTTCGGGCGTACGACGGTGATCCGCGATCTGTCGTTCGACATCAATCGCGGCGAGACGTTCGGCTTCCTCGGCAGCAACGGCTCGGGCAAGACCACGACCATCCGGGCACTCCTCGGCATCTATCAGCCGACGGCGGGTGTCCTGCACATCGATGGCAGACCGTTCAGCCCGGAGGCCGGCGAGCGCCTCGGCTACCTGCCGGAGGAGCGCGGGCTCTACAAGAAGGAGTCCGTGATCGACGTGATGGTCTACTTCGGCCGGCTGAAAGGCCTCGGCGCCGAGCAGGCCAGGCGGTGGTCCCGCTCCTACCTCGAACGCGTGGGGATCGGCGACAAGGAGAAGGTGCGGCTCGACAAGCTCTCCGGCGGCCAGCAGCAGAAGGTGCAGCTGGGCGTGACGATCATGAACGATCCGGAGCTGCTCATCCTCGACGAGCCGACCAAGGGCTTCGACCCCGTCAACCGCCGCCTGCTGATGGACATCATCGACGACCAGAAGCGCGCAGGCTCCACCGTCATGATGGTGACCCACCAGATGGAGGAGGTCGAGCGTCTCTGCGACCGCGTCATCCTGCTGAAGGACGGCGGCGCGCGCGCCTACGGCACGGTCGAGGAGGTGCAGGAGCAGTTCGGCGGCACGATCGTCCAGGTGGACCACGACGCCGACCGCCTGCCCGAGTCCTCCTCGTACCGCATCCTGTCCGACGAGAGCGGCCATGCCGAATTGGAGGCCGTCGACGGTGTCGATCCGGCCGCGATCCTGCGAGGACTCGTGGATGCGGGCGTTCCCGTCTCCCGCTTCTCCCCCACCCGGAAGTCGCTCGACGACATCTTCGTCGAGGTCTACGGCGCCGAGAGCCGCGAGGAGGACTGAGCATGGCCCGCCACAATCTGAGCACCGTCATCTCGTTCGAGTTCCGCCGCACCATCACGAAGCGGCGGTTCTGGGCGATCACGCTCATCATCCCGATCCTCGTCTTCGGCCTCGGCGGCCTGATCATCGCCTCGAACGTGTCGACCGCGAACACCGCCGACCAGCAGAAGAACTCGCGCTTCGAGTTCCTGTACACCGACGACTCCGGCCTCATCGACGCGACCATCGCCAAGGAGTACGGCGGTACCCAGATCGCCTCCGAGGCAGAGGGGGTCGAGGAGGTGCAGATCGGCGGGACTCCCGCCTACTTCGCCTACCCCGCCGATCCCGCGAAGCAGACCGTCCGCGTCTACGGCGAGGACTCCGGCGTCTTCCAGAACAGCAAGTACTCGGCCGTCGCCGAGTCGCTCCTCTCGGCGAGCGTCGAGCAGAAGCTGGACAGCCCGACGGATGTCGCCGTGCTCCGCGGGGATGTGAAGACCTCCACCACCACGTTCGCGGACGGCAAGCGGGCACCCGGCTTCGAGGCGATCCTCCCGGCCCTCGTATTCCTGGCCGCCTTCTTCATCGTCATCGTGTTCCTCGGCAACCAGATGCTCAACTCGACGCTGGAAGAGAAGGAGAACCGCGTCACGGAGATGATCCTGACGACGATCAACCCGACGAACCTGCTTCTCGGCAAGGTCATCTCGCTCTTCGCGATCGGCATCATCCAGCTGGCGGTGTTCGCGCTGCCCATGCTCATCGGTTACCTGTTCTTCCGAGACCAGCTGCAACTGCCGAACTTCGACCTCAGCGGGCTCGTGTTCGATCCGCAGAAGATGATCGTGGGCGCGCTCATCCTGATCGGCGGGTTCGCCCTGTTCACCGGAACACTGGTGGCCGTCGGCGCGGTCATGCCGACGGCGAAGGATGCGGCTCCGGTGTTCTCGGTGGTGATCTTCGCCGTGGTCATCCCGCTCTACGCGTCGGGCTTTGCCATCAGCTCCCCGAACTCGCCGATCGTGCAGTTGCTCGCCTACTTCCCGTACACGGCCCCCATCACGGCGCTGATCCTGAACGCCTTCGGGTCGCTGCCGCTGTGGCAGGCGATCATCATCATCGTCGAGCTGTTCGTGCTCTCCGTGATCGTGCTGCGCATCGCCGTCCGGCTGTTCCGGTACGGATCGATCGAGTACTCGAGCAAGGTGCGGATCCGGGATGTGCTGGGCCGCCGCACAGACCGCGTCGAGCCGACCCAACCTGCGAGAGGCGCCTGATGCGCGCCGTCGTCGTGCCGGAGCCGGGCGAGGCCGACGCACTGACCATCGCCGAGCGGCCCGATCCGGTCCCCGCGGCCGGCGAGGTCCGGATCCGCGTCACGGCCGCCGGGCTCAACGGCGCCGATTTGAGCCAGCGGCGCGGGTACTATCCCTCACCGCCCGGCGCTCCCGACTGGCCGGGGCTCGAGGTCTCGGGCGTCGTGGATGCGGTCGGCGACGGCGTCGACGCCTGGCAGGTCGGCGACCGCGTCTGCGCCCTGCTCCCGGGCGGCGGCTACGCCGAGCTGGTGACTGTCGACGCCGGCCTGGTCCTTCCCGTGCCGGACGCGGTCGACCTGGTCGAGGCGGCCGGACTGCCCGAGGTCGCCGCAACCGTCTGGTCGAACGTCTTCGCGCTCGGAAAGCTCGCTGCCGGAGAGGCCCTGCTCGTCCACGGCGGGTCGAGCGGCATCGGGACTATGGCGATCCAGCTGGGCCGCGCACTCGGCGCGGACGTCATCGCCACAGCGGGCAGCGAGGAGAAGGCGGCGTTCTGCCGGGAGGTGGGTGCGCACGCCGCAGTCGACTACCGCACCCAGGACTTCGTCGAGGCCGCTCGGGCCTTCACCGACGGCCGCGGAGTGGATGTGGTGCTCGACATCGTCGGCGGCGCGTACATCGCCCGCGACCTGGACGCTCTCGCGACGGGTGGCCGCATCCTGTCCATCGCCGTCCGCGATCGAACTCCCGCCGCCGTCGACATGGGGCTGCTCATGCGGAAGCGCGCGAGCATCCACGGCACCACGTTGCGCGCCCGGCCGCTCGCCGAGCGCGTCGCGATCATCGCCGCCGTGCGTGCGAACGTGTGGCCGCTGCTGGCCGACGGCCGCGTGCGCCCGGTCATCGACTCGGTGTTCCCGCTGGAGGATGCGGCGGCCGCGCACCGGCGGATGGAGTCGTCCGCCCACCGCGGGAAGATCCTGCTGCGCGTCGGCTGACCGCATCCACCGCGCCCGTCAAAATCGCGCCGATCGCGTAGGCCACCAGGTCCGTCCACTGGAAGGTCGTTCCGAGCACCAGCGCGACGGCCGGAACGGAGTCCGCCAGAGCTGCGGGCACCCCGGTCAGCTGGAACAGCTCGACGGCGGCGCACACGGCGAAGGCGGCAACGGCCACAGCCACTGCGGACGCACGTGGAGCGAGGAACGCGATCACGACCACGATGAGTGCGGCGTAGAGCGCGTCGCCGACCAAGGCCGCGACCGCTCCGTCCATCCCGCGCGCCACGGTGAGTCCGACGACGACAAGCGCGAGACCGGCCCCGGCAAGCGCGATACGACGTCTCATGACGCGAGGCTAACGGGACCCGCGCTCCCGCCGCGTCATCCGTGCGGCGCAACCCCGTCCGTCGGTGGGAGGATCGGAGCATGACCGACGACGCCCTCACCGACGACGCCCTGAACTCCCTCCCGAAGGCCGAGCTGCACCTCCACATCGAGGGGACGCTGGAGCCGGAGCTCGCGTTCGAGCTCGCCGCCCGCAACGGCATCGACCTCCCCTACGCGACGGTCGAGGAGCTGTCGGCGCAGTACGACTTCGACGACCTGCAGTCGTTCCTCGACCTGTATTACGCGACGATGGCCGTGCTGCGCACCCGCGAGGACTTCGCGGAGCTGACCCGCCGCTACCTCCGCCACGCGCACGCGCAGGGCGTCCGCCACGCCGAACTGTTCTTCGACCCGCAGGCGCACACGTCGCGCGGTGTCGCGTTCGACGACGTCGTGGACGGCATCGGCGACGCGCTGGATGAGGCCGAGCGCGATCTCGCGATGTCCGGGGGCCTCATCCTGTGTTTCCTGCGCGATCAGCCGGTCGCCTCCGCCGAGGAGGCGCTGACAGCCGGGCTCCGCCGCACGGACCGCATCGTCGGTGTCGGACTCGACTCCGCCGAGGTCGGCTACCCGCCGTCGCTGTTCGAGGGCGTCTACGCCCGCGCCCGCGCCGCCGGCCTGCACGCGGTCGCCCACGCCGGCGAGGAAGGCCCGCCCGCATACGTGCGGGAGGCGCTCGACCTCCTGCATGCAGAGCGCATCGACCACGGCATCCGCTCGATCGAGGATCCGGAACTCGTCGCGCGGCTGGCCGAGGAGCGCATCCCGCTCACCGTGTGCCCCCTCTCGAACGTTCGTCTGCAGGCGACGCCGGACCTCCGCGACCACCCCCTGCACCGGCTGGATGCGGCGGGCGTCCGCGTCACCGTGAACTCCGACGACCCCGCGTACTTCGGCGGCTACGTCGGGCAGAACTTCGCCGCGGTCCGGGATGCGCTGGGCCTCTCCGTGGATCAGGCCCGCCGGTTCGCCCGCACCTCGATCGAGGCGTCGTTCGCGTCGGACGCCCGCAAGGCGGAGCTCTTCGCCGAGCTGGACGGCTGGAACGCGTGACCCGGCAGGATGTGCGCACGGCCGACGGCCGGGCGCTGCGCTTCTTCGACACGGGCGGCACCTCAGACGCCCCGGTGCTCGTCTGGCACCACGGCACGCCGCAGACGGGTGCCGTGATCGCCCCGGTGGCCGCTGCGGCGGAGGCCCGCGGGATGCGCGTGCTCTCCGTCACGCGGCCCGGCTATCCCGGCTCGGACGCCCGCCCCGGGCGCTCGATCGCGGATGCGGCGCTCGACATCCTCGCGGTGGCCGACCTCCTCGGCGTGGAGCGGTTCGTCACCGTCGGCGCGTCCGGGGGCGGCCCGCATGCTCTCGCGCTGGGCGCCCTCGAACCGGAACGGGTGGCCGCGATCGTCACGCTCGCCGGCCTCTCCCCCTTCGACGGCTCCCCCGATTGGTTCTCCGGGATGGCGTCCCCGGACGCCCTGCGCGCCGCCCTTTCCGGCCGCGAGGCCCGGCTGGCGTACGCCGAGACCGCCGAGTTCGATCCCGAGTCCTTCACCCCGCGCGACTACGACGCGCTGAACGCCGACTGGGGTCCGCTCGGGGCCGACGCGGGCGCCGGAGCCGCGGAGGGCCCGGCGGGCGAGGCCGACGACGACATCGCCTACGTCTCGCCGTGGGGCTTCGATCTGCGTGCGGTCCGGCCTCCGGTGCTCCTCGTGCAGGGCGGCTCCGATCGCGTCGTCCCACCCCAGCACGCGGCCTCCCTCCTCGAACGCCTCCCCGACGCCGAGTTGTGGATCCGCCCGCGCGATGGTCACATCTCGGTGCTGACGGCCCTCGGCGTGACGCTCGACTGGGCGCTGGCCCAGGCGTCGGCGTAGTCCCACCGGAGACGGCGCCCGACCCCCTGTGGGTAGACTCGACCTGCCCCCACCTTCGACGGAGTGACATGTCTACGCGCAGCGCACGTGTGGCTCGCGGCCTCATCGCCGCCGGCTTCGCGACCTTCGTCGCCGCGCTGTTCCACGTCGCGGGCGGAGGACTGCCGCCGAGCGCGGTGGCGTTGACGCTCAGCCTCGTGTTCTCTGGGCTCGGCTGCATCGTCCTCGCCGGCAAGCGGTCGACGCTGTGGCGGTCGGCCTCCTCCGTCGCGCTCAGCCAGTTCCTGTTCCACGCGCTGTTCTCGTTGAGCCCGTCCGCGCACTTCGCGGGAGCGACCGGCCACCTCCATCCCGGATCGCACCTCACGATGGTGACGGACGGTGCGGCAGCGACACCCATGTCCGGCATGTCGATCAGCGGATCGTGGATGTGGCTGGCCCACGCCGCCGCCGCCCTCCTCACCCTCGCAGCGCTCCGCTACGGCGAGCGCGTGTTCGTGGCCGTCTCCGAGTTCACCGCCTTCTCGCTGCGGCGGCTGCTGACCGCGGTCGCCGTCGTCGACGTGCCGGTGGCGCAGGCGCGGGTCGAGACAGTCCCGGTGATCCTCCCCGACCGGACGGTCGTGCTCGGGCGCCTCCGTCACCGCGGTCCTCCGGCACTGATGGGCCCGGCCTGAGCGCTCCGCTCCCCCGCCGGGCAGAGGTCTGCCGCGTCTCGCGGTTCTCCCACCTATCTGCCTACCCGGCCGCACCACGCGGTCGAGAATCGGACCCTTCTCATGAACACGCGTTTCCTCACGGGCGCGGCCGCCACCGTGGCCGCCGCCGCCCTCGCCCTCTCGTTCCCCCTCGCCGCCAGCGCCCACGTCCGGGTGAATCCGGACCAGGCTCAGCCCGGCAGTTACGCCACGCTGACGTTCAAGGTGCCGACCGAGTCCGCCACCGCCGGCACGGTCAAATTGGAGGTGGATCTGCCCACCGACACCCCGTTCACCTCCGTCTCCTACCAGCCGCTCACCGGCTGGACGACCCAGGTCGTCACCGAGAAGCTCGCGAAGCCGGTGAAGACGGATGACGGCACCATCACGGAGGCGCCGGTGAAGGTCATCTGGACGGCGAGCCCCGGCGTGCAGGTCGCACCGGGCGAGTTCCAGCAGTTCGTGATCTCGGCGGGGGCGGTCCCCGACACCGGCAGCATCCTGCTGCCCACCCAGCAGACCTACTCCGACGGCACGGTCGTGGACTGGGATGAGAAGACCCCCGCCGACGGAAAAGAGCCGGAGCACCCGGCCCCGACCCTCTACGTCACGGCGGCGCCGCCCGCGGAGGACGGCGCCGCCGGTCCGCTGATGACGAGCACACCGGCCGCGCCTGCGCCGACGGCGTCGTCCGCGGCGAGCGACGCGGTCGCGATCGGTCTCGGGATCGGAGGACTCGCGCTGGGTGCGATCGCCCTGGTCGTGGCGGTATTCGCCCTCACGCGCCGCGGCACGGCGACGAGCCCGCGGGGCTGACACGGTGACCCGGACAGCCCGCGCCCGGATGCGGCCCTCGGCCCTGTCCGCTCTGGCCGGTGTCGCGCTGGCGTGCCTGCTGGCGGTCGTCCCCGCGGCGGCCGCCAGCGCTCACGACTACCTCGTGCAGAGCACGCCGTCGGCCGGCTCCACCCAGTCGACGCCGCTCGAGAGCGCATCCCTCACGTTCAACGACCGCGTGCTCGACCTCAGCGGCGACGGCTCGTCGTCGCTGGTGCAGGTCACCGACGCTGCGAACCGTCACTACGAGACGGGCTGCCCCACCATCGCCGACCGCACGGTCACGGCTCCGGTGGCCCTCGGTGCACCGGGCGCATACACGGTGACCTGGCAGATCGTCTCGGCGGACGGGCACACCGTGTCCGGCACCATCCCGTTCACCTACCAGCCTCCGGCCGGAGCCACGGCATCGCCCGGGAGCGACGGCCCGCCGGCGTGCGCGGCGGGAGCGGCGACAGCGGGTGGACGGAGCACCGGCGCCGCAACGTCGAGTCCGGCCCCCGCCGCCGGGGCGACCGGGAGTTCGGGCTCTGGAAGCATCGCGCTGGTGATCGGCATCGGTGTCGGGATCGTGGTGCTCGCCCTGATCGGCGTGCTCACCGGTCGCCGACGCCCTGCTCAGCCGAAGGCGGACGAAGAGTCCTGACCACTCCGCGCCGGCGGACGACCGACCGTCGTCCGCCGGCGCGGAACCACCACCCCGTCACTGACGAGCCATCGCCACCCGCAGTCGCTCGTCGTCGTCGATGAAGTGGTCGTTGTCGTCCAGCCCGGCATCGAGCTGCACCCAGCGGATGCGCCCGGTGAACCGGCTCGTGGCGGTCGTGTAGTCGGGCGAGACGGGAGTCCCCGACTCGTAGCCCACGTCGGTCGTCTCGTCGGCCGAGAAGATCATGGGCTGGGTGACCCCGATCCGCCCGGAGCCGACCTCGCGGCCGTCGTAGTAGAGCGTGACATCGCCGCCCTTCGCCAGGCCGCCGCCGTCGTAGGCGAACTCGGCGCGCACCTGCCGTGTCCCCGCCGGCACCGGTTCCCCGGCTTCGGTCGTGAACAGCTGGATGCCGAGGACGTTGTAGGTGAAGCGCGCGACGCCGTCGACCAGGTAGAGGGCCCATCCGCCGAAGCGGCCGCCCTGCGCGACGACCACGCCCGATGCTCCGCCGTCCGGGATCTCCAGCTCGGCGGTGACCGAGAACGAGCGGTTCTTCAGGCTGATGACGCTGTTCTCGGACAGCCGGCCCATCCCCGGGTACAGGAGCTGGCTGTTGCCGTGCACGAGGACAGGGCGCCCGGCCATCTGCGGGCTGAGCCGTTCGGCCGTGCGGTCGTCGAGCGGGACCACGTTGTACTTCACCGCCTCGATCAGCCACAGCCTCTGCAGCGCGTGGAGGCGGTCCGGTTGCTCGGCGGAGAGGTCGCGCGCCTGGCTGTAGTCGACGCTCCCGTCGTACAGTTCCCACACGTCGTCGTCGAAAGCCGGGACGGTGCCTCCGACCAGGTTCCACGGCGTGCGATGCTTCGTGACGGCGCTCCACCCCTTGAAGTAGATGCCGCGGTTGCCGAACATCTCGAAGTACTGAAGGTCGTGCCGCTCCGGCTCGTCCGCGCTGTCGAACGTATAGACCATGCTGGTGCCTTCGATCGGCGACTGCTGGACCCCGTTCACGAACGTGGGCTCCGGAAGCCCTGCGGCCTCCAGCACCGTCGGCGCGATGTCGATGCAGTGGGTGAACTGCGACCGCAGGCCGCCCTTGTCGGTGATGCGCTCCGGCCAGTGCACGATGGTGCCGTTGCGGGTGCCGCCCCAGTGAGAGGCGACCTGCTTAGTCCACTGGAACGGCGTGTCCATCGCCCAGGCCCAGCCCACCGCATAGTGGTTGTACGAGCTCGGGCTGCCGAGCTCGTCCAGCTTCGAGAGCAGGAACTCCGGCGTCTCGAGCGCGGCCATGCCGTTGAAGTTGGCCATCTCGTTGAAGGCGCCGTTCAGCGTCCCCTCGGCCGATGCGCCGTTGTCGCCGATGATGTAGTAGATCAGCGTGTTGTCGAGGATGCCGAGGTCGTCGATCGTGTCGAGCACCCGGCCGACATGGTGGTCGGTGTGCTCGAGGAACCCGGCGTAGACCTCCATCTCGCGTTCCAGCACCGGCTTCAGCTCGTCGGGCATGTCGTCCCAGGCCGGGATCTCGGGGTTCCGCGGGGTCAGCTCGGCGTCCGCGGGGATCACCCCGAGCTCCTTCTGGCGCGCGAAGGTCTGCTCGCGGAGCGCATCCCACCCGCCGGCGAACTTGCCGGCGTACTTGTCGGCCCATTCCTTCGGCACGTGGTGCGGCGCATGCGTCGCGCCTGGCGCGAAGTACACGAAGAACGGCTTGTCCGGCATGAGCGCCTTCTGCGTCCGGATCCAGGTGGAGGCGTGGTCGGCGAGGTCCTCCGTCAGGTGGTACCCCTCCTCCGGGGTGGCCGGCGGCTCGACGGGGGTCGTCCCGTCGTAGAGGGCCGGATCCCACTGGTTGTCCTCTCCCCCGATGAACCCGTAGAAGGTCTCGAAGCCTCCACCCGCGGACGGCCAGGCGTCGAACGGTCCCATCGGCGACGACTGCCACACCGGGACCTCATGGCACTTGCCGAACTGCGCCGTCGAGTACCCGTTCAGCTTGAGGGTCATCGCGAGCGGCGCCTTGGTGTTCGGTCGCAGCGAGCTGTTTCCGGGCGCCGAGGTCGCCGTCTCGGTGATGCTGCCCATCCCCACAGAGTGGTGGTTGCGCCCGGAGAGCAGCGCCGCGCGGGTCGGGGCGCATAGCGCCGTCGTGTGGAAACGGTTGTAGGTCAACCCGTTCGCGGCGAGACGCTCCGCGTTCGGGGTGGCGCAGGGGCCACCGAAGGCGCTGGACGCGCCGAATCCCACGTCGTCGATGAGGATCACCAGGACGTTGGGCGCACCCTCCGGTGGCCGCAGCGGGGTGATCGGCGGATACGACGTGTCCGGGTCCTTCGCGTCATACGTGGTGAGCCCGGGCGACGGTCGGTCCGGGATCGGCAGGACGCTGCGGGCTGCGCGGTCGATGGCCATGACGCCCCCTCAGATGCGCCGGCGGCGCGGGGTCACGGCGGCGCCGACGACGGCCGCCTTGGCCACGGGCGCGGGGCCCGGTGTGACGGCGCGGGTGACCACGGCCGCCTTGGCGACGGGCGCGCGGACGACGCCGACCCGTCCGACTCGTGCTGCTCTCAACATCTCAGACTCCCTGCTCTTCCTGCTCTTCTGCTGCTTCGAGTTCGGCTTCCGCCTCGAGGGCGTCGGCGATGTCCTGGCTGTGGATGCGGCCGTCGGCGATGAGCCTGCCTCCGGCCCGGCGTGCGGCGGCCGCGAACGGCGCCGCCCACAGGTTCTCGTAGACGATCGCGCCGGCGACGCTGCCCGGCTCCATCGCCTCGGACAGGGTCGCGATATCGGCCTCCGCGAGGAAGTCGGCAAGCTGCTCCGCGAGCGTGGCGAGAGCCGACGGGCCCTCCAGCTCCGACAGCTCGACGGCCTCGACGGAGCCGTCCTCGTCCTTGACGAGGACGATCGCATCCACCAGGCGGATGATGCCCGCGTCGACCAGAGCGAGCAGTTCGTCGATCACCTCCCCCGAGAAGTTCTGCTGCCCCGCCGGGAATTCGATGATCACGAAGTCGATCGGGGCGACGGATTCAACGTCATCGGTCATGGTGTACCTCCCACTGGTCCGGTCATTTCCGGCTCAGTGTCGCAGGGAGGGTCCACTCGCGGACAGGCAGTGTTTGCGACGCGTCAGAAACACGAAAGTCCCCCGGGATTCCGGGGGACTTTCGACAACAACACGTGACAGCGACCTGATGGTGGAGATGGGGGGAATCGAACCCCCGTCCACTGCTGTGGTCATGTGCCTTCTACGGGCGTAGCCAGTGAAATCGCTTTCTCGGCCCCGGAGCTTGTCGCTGGCACCTGCTCCGACGGGCCCAGTATCAGTGGAAGTCCCTCTGCACCCTGATGCTCAATGCAGAAGCAAGTCCTCTAGCTGACGCCAGGATCCGGGTAGAGGACGATTCCCGGTCTGACGGTCTCTCAAATGGCGGAGGTGAACTTACGCCGCGAGGGCGAAGTCGGCCTTGGCCGAGACAGTGCTCTTGTTATTGGCACTTATTTTTTCGCATGGATCGTTAACGAGATAACCATGCATCCTCGACCCGCTTCTCACAGTCACGCAGACAATGTCGAAACCGATCATCCCCATGCGCGGCCGAGTGGCCGGGTCGCTGTCACGCGCTGTTGAGTTGTCCAGATACTGGTGCCGCCGCCAGGGCGGGCAGCTACTCATAGTACAACATCGTCGAGCGGCCGTTTATGCCACCATCGGGGAATGGCCGACACGATCATCACCGTCCAGGGAGAGTACGAGCTGCGGCACCCGGCCGAGCGCGGAGCGGCGAGGCTCCGGGTCTCCTACGAGGGGCCGTCGCGGGATGAGGTACTCGCCCTCACCACGCAGCGCCAGCTCCAGCTCAGCAGCGAGCTGCGCGACCTCCACAACCCGCAGAGCGGACCCGTCACCCAGTGGTCCTCCGACCAGCTGCGGGTCTGGGGCGACCGACCCTGGAGCAACGACGGCCGCCGGCTTGACGTCGTGCACCATGCCGAGGTCGGGATCGACGCCCTTTTCAACGACCTAGGCGCGCTGTCCGACTGGGTCGGCGTGGTGTCACTGCTCGACGGCGTCGCGGTGGACGGGGTGACGTGGTCGCTGACGGAGGCGCGCCGGCAGAGCCTGACGCAGGAGGCGCGGCGACGGGCGGTCGAGAACGCCGTCGCCAAGGCGACCGTGTACGCGACGAGCCTCGGGCTCACGACGGTGAAGCCGCTCGCCCTCAGCGACCCCGGCATGCTCGGCGACGGTTCGGCCCCCGGTCAGCCGCCGCAGCCGCTGTTCGCCCGGGCGGTGTCCGCCGACACCGGTGGAGCCACTCTCTCGCTCAAGCCGGAAGAGCTGACGATCGCGGTGCAGGTGCACGCGCGGTTCTCCGCCTCCTGACGAGCCGCGGTCCAGAGCCTCAGGAACCGGGGGTCTGCGGTGTCCCCGGCGTCGACGGCGGACGGGTCGGGAACGCATCCAGCTTGAGCACGCGCGTCGCGGTCACGCTGTCGTCCGCACGCTTGGCGATCACGATCACCTCGTCGCCTTTCGCGAAGTCCGACTTCGATGCCGACTGCATCGGCGTGCCGAAGACGGTCGACGACGTCACCCGCACCTCGACCGACGCGCCGCTCTCGCGGTCGATCGTCCAGGTGTCCCCCGAGATGGATGCGATGGTGCCGCGGAGCAGGACGCGCCCCTTCTGGTCCTCGCCCCCACCCTGCTGACCGCCGCCGTTGCCGTTTCCGCCGCCGTCACCCGGACGCCCCGGCATACCGGGAACACCCGGCTGCTGTCCGTGGCCCTGACCGGGGAGGACGTGCGAGATCGCGCGCCCACCCAGGTGCGACACCACGCTTGCGACCGCGAAGGAGCCGGCCGTGACGAGGCCGAGCAGCACGACGATCGACAGCACGAGCGTCGAGATGGCGAACGCCAGACCGTGTCGTCTGTAGAACGGTTCACCGACGACCGGCGCTGCCGTAGTCGCGGCCGGCGCTGCCGGAGCCGCCGGCGCAGCAGGACCGGGCGGCGGCGTCTGGCCCTGATAGGGCGGCAGCGGCTCGGTGGGATCGGTGGGCGGCGTGTTGCTCATGCTCACATGAAAGCATCCGACAGCGTTGTTGGCGCTGGGAGGCGGTTATGGGTCCGATGAGAATCCGGACGCCGACCTGAGAACGTCAAAGCGCGGCGTCGCAGCATCAGCATCGCAGAGCGTCAGGCCGGCTCCACCAGCACGGATCGCAGCTTGGCGAGCTCCACCTCGTCCAGCCCGGCCTCGAGCAGGTACTGCCGCACGCTCCCCGCACGCTGCTCGATCCTGTCGATCGTGGTCTCCAGCGCCTCGCGCGGGCTTCCGCCGAGAATGATCCGGAGGTCCGGCGTGACCTCGACGCCGTAGCCGCGGACGAGCTCCAGCATCCCTTCGAGCCACGGTCCGCGCAGGTTGTCCTCGGTGACCGCGTAGTCGGACACGACGGTCTCCCGGTCGACCCCGACCGCCAGCAGGGCGAGTGCGACGACGATGCCGGTGCGGTCCTTGCCGGCCGTGCAGTGGACGACCACGGGCTCCTCCCCCGTGTCCGCGATCTCGCGCAGCGCACGGACGATGACATCCGTGTGCTGGAAGACGATCTTGTCGTACAGGTGCACGATGGTCGCCCCGACGGTGGATGCGGACGCGCCCGATCCCTCGAACACCGGGAGGTGCAGCACCTCGACGTCGAGCCCGTCCAGGGCGTCCGGCAGTGCCGCGACCTCGAAGTCGTCGCGCAGGTCGATCACGATGCGGATGCCCAGCTCGCGCAGGGCGTCGCGGCCCGCCGGCCCGATGCGGCCGAGCGCGTCGGCCCGGTACAGCTTGCCCCGCCGGGTCGTACCCCCGTCGACCGGATAGCCACCGACATCCCGGAAGTTGTACGTGCCTTCGATCGGGATGCGCTGAGCGGTCGAGTCCATACCCTCAGTCTGTCACTCCGCCCGGGCTGTCACTCCGCCCGGGCGCTCACTCGCCCAGGTGGCCGCGCGTGGACATCGCCCGCTGCGCCTCGCGCTGGTCCTGACGCTCGCGCAGCGCCTGACGCTTGTCGTACTCGCGCTTGCCCTTGGCGACAGCGATCTCGACCTTCGCCCGGCCGTCGTTGAAGTAGATCGACAGCGGCACGATCGTGTAGCCGCCCTGCTTGACCTTGTTCTCGATCTTCAGGATCTGCGCCTTGTGCAGCAGCAGCTTCCGCTTGCGCCGGGGGGCGTGGTTGTTCCACGTTCCGTCCGCGTACTCCGGGATGTGCACGGCGTCGAGCCAGGCCTCGCCTCCATCTACGAACGCGTAGCCGTCGACGAGGGACGCCCGCCCCATCCGCAGCGACTTCACTTCGGTCCCGGTGAGCACGAGGCCCGCCTCGAAGGTGTCCTCGATCGTGTAGTCGTGGCGCGCCCGGCGATTGGTGGCCACGACCTTCTGGCCCCGTTCCTTCGGCACAGCTCGCTCCTCACATCGGCGATGGTCGACGCCCGGCACGGTGCCGGGCAGCGGACCAGTCTATCGCCCTCCGCCGGTCTCCGGGCGTGTCAGACCTTCAGGTAGCGCTTGATCGCGAAGTTGGCCGACGCGGCGGCCAGCAACACGCCGATCACCACCAGGATGGGGATCACCAGCCAGGCCTGCTCCATCCCGACGAAGTTGATCGACTGGATGCGCTGGCTGAGGTAGCCGCGGACGAAGAACTGCACGCCGAGCGCGATCACGACGGAGGCGAGGATCGAGCCGATCAGGGCCGCGATCACGCCCTCGATGATGAACGGCGTCTGGATGAAGCGGTTGGACGCGCCGACGAGCCGCATGATCCCGATCTCCCGCCTTCGCGAGAAGGCGGAGAGCCGGATGGTCGTGGCGATCAGCAGCACAGCAGCCACGAGCATGAGCGCGGCGATGCCGATCGCGGTGTAGCTCGCAGCGTTCAGGATGCTGAAGATCTGATCCAGGTAGCTCCGCTGGTCGACCACGCTCTGCACGCCGGCCGAACCGGAGAGCGTCTCGGTGAGCACAGCCGACTGGTTCGGGTCCTTCAGGTTCACCCAGAACGTCTGCGGGATCATGTCCGGCGTGACGAAGTCGGCGATCTGGTTGCCCTTGAACTGCTCTTTGAACTGCTCGTAGCCCTGCTTCTGGTCCTGGAAGTAGAACTTCTGGATGTACGGGGCGAGCTCCGGCGACTCGAGCTGCTTCTTCACCGCCTCGATGGTCTGGTCGGTGGCCGGTCCGCTCGCGCAGTTGTCGGTCGTCGTGCACATATACACGGCGACCTGCGCGCGGTCGTACCAGTAGGTCTTCATCTGGCCGATCTGCATCTGCAGCAGGACGGCCGTGCCGACGAACGTCAGCGAGATGAACGTGACGAGGATGACCGAGACGACCATCGACAGGTTGCGGCGGAGGCCGTTGCCGACCTCCGACCAGATGAGTCCGAATCTCATTTCGTCGGCCCCACATTCTGGTCGCCGTCACGGTCGGAGTCCTCGCGCAGACCGCTGAGGTCGAGGTTGGCCGTGAAGTTCAGGTGTTCGGGGAGCTCCTCCGACGCGGGGGCCGGAGGGACGGGCGCAGTCGCGAACTGCACGGGCGCCGGGTAGGCGGCGGGCTGCGGCTGCTCGGTGGGCTGCGCGGGCTGCGCGTGCTGCGGCTGGTGCGCGGGCTGCGCGTGCGCGGGATGCGGCTCGTGCGCGGGTTGCTGGGGCGCCGCCTGCTGCGGCACCGCCTGCTGGGGTGCGGTCTGCTGCGGAGCGGCCTGCGGCACCGCCACCGGGGCGGTCGGCGTGGAGGTCGGCGCGTTCGGCCGGGTCATCGGGGCGGCGGACGCCGGCGCCGACGCGGCAGCGGCTCCCGCGAAGACGGGCGTTGCGGCGGAGACCGGTTCGTCGCGCTCGAGCGGCTGCGCGATGGGGATCGCGGCCGTGAAGCCGTATCCGCCGTGGCGCTCGTCGCGCACGATCTGGCCGCCCACAAGCTCGATCACGCGGCGCTTCATCTGGTCGACGATCGCGGCCTCGTGCGTCGCCATGACGACGGTCGTGCCTCCGGCGTTGATGCGCTCGAGCACGGCCATGATGCCGGCGCTCGTCGCGGGGTCGAGGTTTCCGGTCGGCTCGTCGGCGAGGAGCACCTGCGGCTTGTTGACCACCGCTCGGGCGATCGCCACGCGCTGCTGCTCACCGCCCGAGAGCTCGTGCGGCAGGCGCTGCGCCTTGCCGTCGAGGCCGACCATCTTCAGAACGTCGGGTACGGCCTCCTGGATGAAGCCGCGCGACTTGCCGATCACCTGCAGGGTGAAGGCGACGTTCTGGAAGACGTTCTTGTTCGGCAGCAGCCGGAAGTCCTGGAAGACGACACCGATGTTGCGGCGGAAGTACGGCACCTTGCGCGACGAGATCGTGCCGAGGTCCTGCCCCAGCACGTGGATCTTGCCCTTCGTGGGCTTCTCCTCTTTGAGGATGAGGCGCAGGCAGCTGGACTTGCCGGAACCGGAGGCGCCGACGAGGAAGACGAACTCTCCGCGCAGCACTTCCAGGTTGATGCCGTTGAGTGCCGGGCGCGCTGTGCCCGGGTACTGCTTGGATACGTGTTCGAACCGGATCATGACCCCTTGAGACTAAGCAGTCCCGCTCCGATCCGCAGTAGCGACATGCCCGTGCGCCACAACCGCCCGGGCTTTGCTCCCCGGGCTTTACTCCTCGGACTTGTTGCCCGCGCGCCAGCGGATGCCCGCGGCGATGAAGCCGTCGAGGTCGCCGTCGAACACGGCGCTGGGGTTGCCGGACTCGTATCCCGTGCGGAGGTCCTTCACGAGCTGCTGGCCGTAGAGGAAGTAGGAGCGCATCTGGTCGCCCCAGCTCGCCGTGATGGTGCCGGCGAGCTCCTTCTTCTTCGCGGCCTCCTCCTCCTTCTGCAAAAGCAGGAGGCGGGTCTGCAGCACGCGCATGGCGGCCGCGCGGTTCTGGATCTGCGACTTCTCGTTCTGCATCGAGACGACGAGGCCGGTCGGGAGGTGGGTGATGCGCACCGCGGAGTCGGTGGTGTTGACCGACTGGCCGCCGGGGCCGGACGAGCGGAACACATCCACGCGGATGTCGCCCTCCGGGACCTCGACCTCGGTCGCCTCTTCCATCAGCGGGATGACCTCGACGGCCGCGAACGACGTCTGGCGCTTGTCGGCCGAGCCGAACGGGCTGATGCGGGCGAGGCGGTGCGTGCCGGCCTCGACCGACAGCGTTCCGAACGCGTACGGCGCATCCACCTCGAAGGTCGCCGACTTGATGCCTGCGCCCTCGGCGTAGGAGGTGTCCATGACCTTCACCGGGTACTTGTGCTGCTCCGCCCAGCGCAGGTACATGCGCATGAGCATCTCGGCGAAGTCGGTGGCGTCGTCGCCGCCGGCGCCCGAGCGGATGGTCACGATGGCCGCACGGTTGTCGTACTCGCCGCTCAGCAGCGTCTGCACCTCGAGGTCGCCGAGCGCGGCCTGCAGCGACTGCAGCTCGGTACGGGCCTCGGCCGCCGACTCCTCGTCCTCCGCCTCGTTGGCCAGCTCGACCAGCACCTCCAGGTCGTCGAGGCGGCGCTCGATCGCGGTGATGCGTGCGAGCTCCGACTGGCGATGGCTGAGCGCGCTTGTCACCTTCTGAGCGTTGGCGGTGTCGTCCCAGAGGTCGGGGGCTCCCGCCTTCTCGCTGAGGTCGGCGATGTCGGCGCGCAGGCGGTCGACGTCGACCACCGCGGTGATGTCGGAGAAGGTGGACCGCAGGTCGGCGATCTGGGAGGAGAGGTCGAGTTCGATCATGTCGTCCTCCAGCCTACCGGGCCGCCCCCGACGCCGACCCTGCGTCCCGGGCGAGCGCCCGCGAACGGAAGTTGTACGGTGTTAACGAAATGACTTCCGAAGAGCGCCCCTTCAGCTTCCGCTCCGTCGCCCTCGCCGCCTTCCTCCCGACGCTGCTGTTCTCCGTCGGAGAGGGAGCGATCATCCCGATCATCCCCATCGCCGCCGGCAACCTCGGCGCGAGCCTCGCGATGGCCGGCTTCATCGCCTCCATGGTGATGCTGGGGGAGCTCGCCGGAGACATCCCGAGTGGATGGGTGGTGTCGCGGGTCGGCGAGCGCACCTCCATGATCGGCGCGGCCGTCGTCGCGATCGTCGGCGTCGTCATCTGTCTTCTTGCGCCGAACTACTGGGTGCTGATGGCCGGCATCTTCCTCGTCGGGATCGCGACCGCCGTCTTCGCCCTCGCGCGGCACGCGTTCATGACGTCGTACGTCCCCGCCCGCTACCGCGCACGGGCACTGTCGACGCTCGGCGGCATCTTCCGCGCTGGATGGTTCATCGGCCCGCTCATCGCGTCGGCCGTCATCGCCGTGACGGGGTCGACGCAGTCCGTCTTCTGGATCTTCATCATCAGCTGCCTCGGTTCGGTCGTCGTGCTCCTGGCGCTCCCCGACCCGGAGAAGATGTTCGGGCCGTCAGCGCGGGTGACCGACGAGTCGGGCGCCCAGGTGACCACCGGCGAGGAGGAGGCCGAGGAGCGCACCCACGGGCTGTTCCGCACCATCTGGTCGTTCCGCGAGGTGCTCCTCCGGATGGGCGCCGGCGTCTCCCTCGTGGCGGCGATCCGCTCCGCCCGCACCGTCCTGATGCCTCTCTGGGCGGTGTCCATCGGGCTGAGCGAGTCGAATACGGCGCTGATCATCGGTCTCGCCGGAGCCGTCGACTTCGCGCTCTTCTACGCCAGCGGGCAGATCATGGACCGGTTCGGACGGATGTGGAGCGCCATCCCGTCGATGCTCGGCCTCGGTCTCGGTTTCCTGGTGCTCGCCTTCTCGCACGACCTGAGCTCGGCGGTCGCCTGGTACATCGGCGTCTCGCTGTTCCTCTCGGTGGCGAACGGCATCGGCTCCGGCATCGTGATGACGCTCGGCGCCGACCTGGCGCCGAAGGACCGGCCCGCACCGTTCCTCGGCGCGTGGCGGTTCTCCGCCGACGCCGGGCAGGCCGCCGCTCCCCTGTTCGTGTCGCTGCTGACGGCGCTCGTCTCCATCTCGTTCGCGAGCGGGGTCATGGGCCTGCTCGGACTGGTCGGCGCGGGGATGCTGGCCCGCTACATCCCGCGCTACGTCCCGCGCAGACCCCGCCCCGCCTGACACGGAATACCCTGGCCGACGACGCGCTTGCATATCCATGCAGACGCATGAATCGAGGGATGACATGGCCGGGAAGCTGGAACTCGGGATCGACACGTTCGGCGACGTGACGCTGGATGCCGACGGGAAGCCGCTGTCGCAGGCGCAGACCCTGCGCAACGTCGTGGCGGAGGGGGTGCAGGCCGACCGCGTCGGCCTCGACTTCTTCGGCGTCGGCGAGCACCACCGCGAGGACTTCGCCGTCTCAGCGCCCGAGGTCGTGCTCGCTGCGATCGCGGGGCAGACCGAGCGCATCCATCTCGGGTCCGCGGTGACGGTGCTGAGCTCGGACGACCCGGTGCGGGTGTTCCAGCGGTTCGCGACGCTCGACGGCATCTCGGGAGGCCGCGCGGAGGTCATCCTCGGGCGCGGATCGTTCATCGAGTCCTTCCCGCTGTTCGGGTACGACCTCGCGAAGTACGAGGAGCTGTTCGAGGAGAAGCTGAACCTGTTCGCCGAGGTGCGCAAGCAGGAGCCGGTCACCTGGACGGGCGAGCTACGTCCATCCCTGGACGGGCAGTCGGTGTACCCGCACGTCGAGCACGGCCTCCTGAAGACGTGGATCGGCGTCGGCGGGAGCCCGGAGTCGGTGGTGCGTGCGGCGCACTACGGCTTCCCGCTCGTGCTCGCCATCATCGGCGGCGGAGCGATGCGGTTCCAGCCGCTGGCGGAGCTGTACCGCAAGGCGCTGGAGCAGTTCGGACAGGACACCACCCTCCCGATCGGCGTGCACTCCCCCGGCTTCATCGCCGAGACGGACCAGAAGGCCAAGGACATCCTGTGGCCGCACTACGAGGTGATGACGAACCGGATCGGCCGCGAGCGCGGCTGGCCGCCGGCCTCCCGCGCGCGCTTCGAGCACGAGGCGGGGCCGGACGGCGCGCTCGTCGTCGGCTCGCCGGAGACGGTCGCGCAGAAGATCGCCTACGCCGCCAAGGGGCTCGGCGCCTCCCGCTTCGACATCAAGATGAGCAACGGGACGCTGCCCCACGACGACCTGATGCGCTCGATCGAGCTGTACGGCACGGAGGTCGCTCCGCGCGTCCATGAGCTAATGTCGTAGCCGCGCCCAGCGCACTGCGGGAGTGGTGAAACTGGCAGACACGCAGGATTTAGGTTCCTGTGCTTCGGCGTGAGGGTTCGAGTCCCTTCTCCCGCACCGTGTACGACCCCAGGATGATCTTCTCGGGCGGATCCGAATTCGCACGCTTCGTGCAGCTTCCAGCGCATGGCCGACGCTAAACTCGGGCTCAGCTTTCCCACCGATCCCTCCTGGAGAACCGTGATCCATCACGCCGGCCTCATCCCGTGGCTCGACCCGAACACCATCATCCACTCGGCGGGTCCGTGGGCGCTCCTGGTGGTCTGCGGAATCGTCTTCGCCGAGACCGGTCTGCTGGTCGGCTTCCTCCTGCCCGGCGACACCCTGCTGATCATCTCGGGGCTGCTGACGCACACCTCGCTGGTGTTCGGGGTCGACATCTGGTGGGTCTGCCTCGCCATCGCGTTCGCCGCGTTCCTCGGCGGTGAGGCGGGGTATCTGATCGGGCACAAGGCCGGCCCACGGATCTTCGAACGCAAAGAGACCGGACTGTTCTCGATGGAGAACGTGCGGCGCACCAACCAGTTCTTCGAGCGTTTCGGGGCCCTCGCGGTCATCGTTGCCCGGTTCGTGCCGATCGTGCGCACGTTCGCGCCGGTCGCCGCGGGCGTCGGCCACATGAGCTACAAGAAGTACTCGCTCTACAACGCCCTGGGCGCGCTGCTGTGGGGCGCCGGCCTGACGTTCTTCGGCTATCTGATCGGCTACATCCCGCCGGTGGCGAACTTCGTCTCGAGCTACATCGACGTCATCCTGATCGGCGCGGTCGTCATCACACTGGTGCCGACGCTCTTCCACTACTTCCAGTCGCTGCGCAAGTCCAAGCGGAAGGCCGCCGAGAGCGCGGCCGCTCCCGCGGTCGTCGACGAGCCGGCACCCGCGCCCACGCACCCGGAGGCCTGAGCCGCCGACCGCGCCAAACGGGTCAGCGCCGCCGGGTCAGCGGTGGAATTCGTCCTCGTGCGCGGCGTGCTCCGCGGGCTCCAGCTGGAACGTGGAGTGCTCCACGTCGAAGTGCGTCGTCAGGCAGCCGGAGAGCTCGTCGAGCAGGGTGCCCGTCCGTCCCTCGCGGAACACCGCGGGCTCGCAGACGACGTGAGCGCTGAACACCGGGGCGCCCGACGTGATCGCCCAGACGTGCACGTCGTGCACGGCCACCACGCCCGGTGTGCCGAGGATGTGATCCCGGATCTCGGCCACATCCGTGTCCGCCGGCGCCGCCTCGCTCAGCACGCGCACGACGTCGCGCAGCAGCACGAACGCGCGCGGCACGATCAGGGCGGCGATCAGCAGGGATGCGATCGCGTCGGCCGGGGTGAAGCCGGTGAGCAGGATGACGACCGCCGCCACGATGACGGTGGCCGACCCGACCAGATCGCCGAACACCTCCAGGTACGCCCCGCGCATGTTGATCGAGTGGCCGGCGGAGGGTCGCAGCAGCAGCAGGGCGCCGAAGTTCGCGACGAGGCCGATCGCCGCGACGACGAGCATCGGGATGCTGTGCACCTCGGTCTCGCCGCCCACCAGCCGCCCGATCGCGCCGACGGTGACCGTCACAGCGACGACGACCAGGATGAGGCCGTTGATGAGCGCGCCGAACACCTCGGCCCGACGGAAACCGAAGGTCTGTCTGTCCGTCGCCGGGCGCGCGGCCACGATGGTCGCCATCAGCGCGATGATGAGCCCGGCCAGGTCGCTGAGCATGTGGCCGGCGTCCGCCAGCAGCGACAGGGAGCCGCTCACCCACGCGCCGACGACCTCGACGACGAGCACGACCGCCACGATGCCGATGGCGATCAGCAGGCGGTTGCGGTTGGCGGTGTGGCCGTGGTCGTGACTCATCTCAGCTTCTACGCTAGGGAGAAGTTCGCTCCACCGCCAGGGCCCAGACCTAGATGGGAATGAGTGCCGTTCTCAGCTCTCGCCGAGCTCCCGCAGCGCCGGGACGATCGCCGACAGCGCTCGGGCGCGGTGGCTCTCCGCGTTCTTCACCGAGGGCTCCAGCTCCGCCGCCGTCATGTCGTGTCCGTCCGGCACGAAGATCGGGTCATAGCCGTGCCCGTTCTCCCCGCGCGGCTCGCGTGCGATGCTTCCGGGCCAGATGCCCTGGACGACGGTGGGCTCGCCATCCGGCGTGACGAGCGCGAGCGTAGCCGTGAAGTGCGCGGCGCGGTCCGCGTCCGGGATGTCGGCCAGCTGATCGAGCAACAGCCGCAGGTTGGCGGCCGCGTCGCCGTGCGAGCCCGCCCAGCGGGCGGAGAAGATCCCCGGAGCGCCGCCCATCACATCCACACAGATGCCCGAGTCGTCGGCGAGCGCGGGAAGCCCGGTGTGGGCGACGGCGGCTCGCGCCTTGATCAACGCGTTCTCCTCGAAGCTGACGCCGTCCTCCACCGGCTCGGGGCCGTCGTAGGCGACGATCTCGAGGCCAGGAACCTCCCGCCCGAGGATCTGCTGGAACTCGCGCGCCTTGTGCTGGTTGTGCGTTGCGAGGACGACGCGGACCACGCTCAGGCCTCCGCGGCCGCCGCGGCCGGGGCGAGGGCCGCCGTCTGGATGCCCGCGAGCTCGGTCGTGCCGGCGAGCGCGAGGTCGAGGAGCGAGTTCAGCTCGCCACGGTCGAACGGCGCGCCCTCGGCGGTGCCCTGCACCTCCACGAAGAGGCCGCGGCCCGTCACGACGACGTTCATGTCGGTCTCGGCCCGCACATCCTCGACGTAGGCGAGGTCGAGCATCGGCGTCCCGTCGATGATGCCGACGGAGACCGCGGAGACCGAGTCGATCAACGGCGTCGCCTTCTGCCCGATGAAGCGGTGCTCGCGACCCCACTCGAGCGCCTCCGCGAGGGCGACGTAGGCGCCGGTGATCGCGGCGGTGCGTGTGCCGCCGTCGGCCTGCAGCACGTCGCAGTCGAGGACGATCGTGTTCTCGCCGAGCGCCTTCATGTCGACGACGGCCCGCAGGCTGCGCCCGACCAGACGACTGATCTCGTGCGTGCGGCCGCCGACGCGTCCCTTGACCGACTCCCGGTCCATGCGCTCGTTCGTCGAGCGCGGAAGCATGGCGTACTCGGCCGTGACCCAGCCGCGGCCCTTGCCCGACATCCAGCGCGGAACGCCGTTCGTGAACGAGGCGGTGCAGAGCACGCGCGTGTTGCCGAAGGAGATGAGCGCGGAGCCCTCCGCCTGGCGGCTCCAGCCCCGCTCGATGGTCACGGGACGCAGCTGGTCCGGGGTGCGCCCGTCGGCGCGGGTGATGTCGGTCACTCAGGTCTCCTCGGTGGGATCAATGGCTCGGTGGGCGGTGGACGGTCAGAGCGGGAGGTCGATGACGCCGGTGTGCACCAGGTCGACCTGCGAGACCTCGGGGCCGATGAACCGGTGGGCCAGACGCAGGAAGGTGTCGGCGTCCGAGCCGGTGGCTTCGTAGTGGATGGTCGGCGGCAGCGGTGAGCGGCGCTCGAGCCCCTGGCCGACGAGGGTGCGGTAGACGTCCTTGGCGGTCTCGGTGTCGCTGGAGACGAGCGAGACGCCCTCCCCCATCACGTACGAGATCGCGCCCTTCAGGAACGGGTAGTGCGTGCAGCCGAGCACTAGCGTGTCGACATCGGCGTCGCGGAGCGGCTGCAGGTACTCGGCGGTGACCCGCAGCACCTCCTCGCCGCTCGTGACGCCCGCCTCCACGAACTCGACGAACCGCGGGCACGCCTGCGTGAACAGCTGGAGGGTCGGTGCGGCAGCGAAAGCGTCCTCGTAGGCGCGGGAGGCGATGGTGCCGACCGTGCCGATCACCCCGACCCGGCCGGTGCGCGTCGCGGAGACGGCACGCCGGACAGCCGGCTGGATGACCTCGATCACCGGCACGTCGTAGCGCTCGCGCGCATCCCGCAGCATCGCCGAGGACGCGGTGTTGCACGCGATGACGAGCATCTTGACGCCCTGGTCGACGAGGAAGTCGAGCACTTCGAGCGAGTACCGGCGCACATCGGCGATCGACTTCGGACCGTACGGGGAGTGCGCGGTGTCGCCGACGTAGAGGATGGACTCGTTGGGCAGCTGATCGCGGATCGCCCGGGCGACGGTCAGCCCGCCCACACCCGAGTCGAAGATCCCAATCGGCGCATCCGTCACAGCACTCCAGCCTACCGGTCCGGTGGCGCACGGAGGCGTGAGTAGGTCGGGTGGCGTGAGTAGGCTGGCGACGTGACCGAGAGAGCCGCGTCCTCCGCGCTACTGACCGACCGCTACGAGCTCACGATGCTCGACGCCGCGCTGCTCGCCGGCACCCACGATCGCGAGTGCGTGTTCGAGGCGTTCACCCGCCGGCTTCCCGATGGACGCCGTTACGGCGTGCTGGCCGGCACCGGACGGCTGCTCGAGCTGATCGAGCAGTTCCGGTTCCAGGATGCCGAGCTGCAGTTCCTGCGCGACAACCACGTGGTGCGCGACGAGACCATCGACTGGCTCGCCGACTACCGCTTCTCGGGCACGATCCGCGGCTACCGCGAGGGCGAGCTGTTCTTCCCCGGATCGCCGTTCTTCATCGTGGACGCCCCCTTCGCCGAGGGCGTCATCCTCGAGACCCTCCTGCTGAGCGTCTTCAACTACGACTCGGCCGTGGCCTCGGCCGCCGCGCGTATGGTGGCCGCGTCGGCCGGTCGCCCGCTGGCCGAGATGGGCTCACGCCGTGCGAACGAGCGCTCGGCGGTCGCTGCCGCCCGCGCCGCCTTCATCGCCGGGTTCTCGGCGACGTCGAACCTCGAGGCCGGGCGCACGTGGGGCGTGCCGACGATGGGGACCGCGGCCCACGCCTTCACTCTCCTGCACGACTCCGAGGAGGACGCCTTCCGGGCACAGGTGGATGCGCTCGGCCCCGGCACCACGCTCCTGGTCGACACCTTCGACGTCGAGAAGGCGATCGAGACGGCCGTGAAGGTGGCCGGTCCGGAGCTCGGCGCCGTGCGGCTCGACTCGGGCGACCTGCCCAAGCTGGTCAAGCAGGTGCGCCAGCAGCTCGACTCCCTCGGCGCCACGAAGACCCGCATCACCGTCACCAACGACCTCGACGAGTTCACGATCGCGGCCCTCGCCGCCTCCCCCGTCGACTCCTACGGGGTCGGCACGTCCGTCGTGACCGGCTCCGGGCATCCCGCCTCCGGCATGGTCTACAAGCTCGTCGCGCACCGCGGCGGCGACGGCGGCGAGTGGATCTCCGTCGCCAAGAAGTCGGACGGCAAGGCCAGCATCGGCGGCCGCAAGCACCCGATCCGCCGGCTCGACGCGCGCGGGACGGCGGTGGCCGAGGTGGTGCACATCGTCGAGAAGGGAGACACGCCGGACGACAGCGGGCGCGACCTCCTGGTGCCGCTGATCACGGACGGCGAGGTGCACCGCGAGCACCTGGGCGTCGAGGGGACGCGCCGGGCGCGTGAGCACCGCGCGCTCGCCATGGCGGAGCTGCCGGACGAGGCATTCCGTCTGGGCCGCGGCGACCCCGTGCTGCCCACGCTCTTCGGCTGAGCCCGGCCGGGCGACGTGGCCCGAGGGCTACTCGCCCTGCAGGCCCTCGTAGATCTCGCGGCAGGTCGGGCACACCGGGAACTTCTCGGGGTCGCGGTTCGGCGTCCACATCTTGCCGCACAGCGCCTTCACCGGCTTGCCCGTGAGAGCCGACTCGAGGATCTGCTCCTTCTTGACGTAGTGCGAGAAGCGCTCGTGGTCGCCCGGCTCCTGGTTCTGCAGGAGCTCCTCGAGCTCGCGGTCGAGCGTCGTCGCCCCGCCGCCGCTCGGCTGGCCGCCCGGCTCGGAGATGCTCGCTTCGTTCATACCACCAGTTTAGACGCCGTACGGGAGGATGCGTCGGGGATGCCCGACAAGCGCCCGCTCACTCGTTGCGGTTCGCGAAGGCCATGATCTCGGGCCCGCGGCGGTCGAACACCCGGCCGCCCAGCCAGATCCCGAAGAACAGGGTGGCGAAGCCGATCAGCACCGCCGCCACCGGCGCGATCGCCAGCCAGAACGCGTTGACGGTGATCCCGAGGACCAGGAAAACCAGCACCGGCGAGGCGAGGATCAGGATGGCGAAGAAGCTCAGCGACTGGACCAGCGCCGCGGAGGCGCCCGAGGTCTGCGGCTGCGTGAACGCACTGTCGCCCGGTTTCGTCGCCGGGTACGGGAACAGCGCGGACGAGATGCTGGAGAGGCCCAGCCCGATCACCAGGATCGCCCCGCTCAGCGCCGCGACGGACGGCAGCACGGCCCAATCGCCGAAGACGATCGTCGTGGCGATGGAGCCGACCACGAGCACCGGAATGCCCACCACGACCGGCGGGAACATCCGCCCGGCGCGGTCCGCCATGCCGCGCGTGCCCGACACGAGGTGCAGCCAGATCGCGGTGCTGTCGTAGGCCAGGTCGTTGTGGATGCTCCAACCGAGGAACAGGCACACCAGCGGCAGCGGCACGAGGGCGATGAAGTGCCACGGGAGCCCGGCGAGGGCGAGCGCGACCACCACCGCGACCGGGATCACCGGGATGAGGACGATCGACACCCAGTAGCGCGCGTCCCTGCCCCAGTAGGTCATCGAGCGCGCGGCGATCGCGGCGGTCGGGCCGCCGGGCAGCCGGTCGAACCAGCCGAGGCCGTGGTAGTCCTTCGACCGCTGCTCCCGTTCTGGCGAAGCGACGACGTGGGCGACGAGCGCCGTCCAGCCCAGCCAGAGCAGGCCGAGCGTGACGAGCGCGATGATCAGCTGCAGCACGGCAGCGCCCCAGTCGCCCTGCGCGGCGGCGCCGGGCGCCGACCACATGGCGCCGAGCGGCGTCCACGCGAGCCAGCCGGCCGCGCCGCCGAGGGCTCCGAGACCGTCACGGCCCCAGTCGACCGTGACGAGCAGGAGCAGCACAGGGCCGATGAGCACGAGCAGCAGGATGCCGATGACGCCGCCCGCCTCGCGGGACCGGCGCGTCGACAGCATCGAGTGGGCGATCGCGGTCGTGACGCGTGAGGCCAGCACACAGGTGAGCACCACCACGACCGCGCAGATCAGGGCGACCAGCACCGTTCCGGGGTTCTGCGACCACGTGACGACCGTGGTCGCCGCGCAGATGATGAGCACGAGCGACGGGATGCCGAGGAGCCCGGCCAGCAGCAGGCCGGTGGCGAGCGATCGGTTCGGGATGCCGAAGAGCGCGAACTCCCGCGGGTCGAGCGTGTCGTCGACGCCGAAGAGCAGCGGGAGCAGGGCGAAACCGGCGAGCACCACCGACCCGATGACGACGAGGACGCTGTGCGTCGCCGCGACATCCGGGACGAGCCGTGCGGCGACCAGCGAGCCGACGACGAGGACGGTGATGAAGCCTCCGTAGAGCAGCCCGATCACCAGGCCGAAGATCTGCCACGGGCTCCGCCGGAAGGCGTTGCCCATGATCCGCAGCTTCAGTCCGAGAAACTGTGCAACCACTCCATGCCTTCCGCTGCCTTGCGACCGCCGGCCAGGTCGACGAAGCGCTCTTCGAGCGTCTGCTCGCCGCGCACCTCGTCGATGGTCCCGGAGGCCAGCACCTGCCCGCGGACGATGATGGCGACGCTGTCGCACACGCGCTGGATCATGTCCATGCCGTGACTCGAGACGACGACCGTTCCGCCCGCCGCGGTGTAGCGCTGCAGGATGTCGATGATGTTCGCCGCCGACACCGGGTCGACCGACTCGAACGGCTCGTCGAGCACGAGGAGCCGCGGCGAGTGGATCATGGCGGCGGCCAGGGCGATCTTCTTGGTCATGCCGGCGGAGTAGTCGGCGACGAGGCGGTCGAGGGCGTCCTCGATCCCGAACGCGGCGGCGAGGTCGCCTGTCCGAGCACGGACGGTCTTGGCGCTCAGCCCGCGCAGGGTGCCCGCGTAACGGAGGAACTGGGCGCCGGTGAGGCGGTCGAACAGCCGGAGCTTGTCCGGCAGCACGCCGATGATGTGCTTCGCACGGACCGGCTCCGCCCAGACATCGACGCCGTGGACGACGACGCGGCCGGCGTCCGGCCGGAGCAGCCCGGTGACGATCGAGAGCGTCGTCGTCTTACCCGCGCCGTTCGGCCCGACGATCCCGTAGAAGGACCCTTCCGCGATGTCGAGGGTCACCCCGTCGACGGCGACCGTGTCGCCGTAGCGCTTCTGCACACCGCTGATGGTCAGCACCGTCGGCCGGGTCTCCACCGGTTTCGGCGCCTCCAGCACGACGGTCGGGGCGGCGCCCGCTGCGGCCGTCTCTGTCTTCGTGCGTGCGCTCTGCCGCGGCTTCGCCGCGGTCGTTCTCGTCCGCGGAGCGCGCGTGCTCGTGCCGGCGGCGGCCGCAGCCGTCTTCGCCGGGGCACGCTTCGCCCGTGGTGCCGGGCCGGTGTCGGCCCCGCCCTGCGCGGTCGTCGGCTCTGCAGCCTCCGCCATGGTGTCCCCCCTCTGTGATCCCCGTTTCGCCGTCTCCGCCGCTTCCGTCGCCCGACCCTCCTCGGGCTCGGTGCTCTGGGGACGCGCGTGCTCGGAACTCACCCCGCTAACGTACCAATACCCACGCGCCTGCGTACCCCCCGCACGAGCGTGACGCGATCGGTCTGCTCCGAATGTCCTGTGAGGAACATAACGACCCAACAACGACATCCGTCAACCCCTGCCCCCCGTGTATGCCCCCCGGTAGTCTGTGGGAGGCATGAAGGGGTGTCTAAACGCGTAAGCGCGGATGAATTCCTGGGTGAGCCTCTCCCGGGCGAGGCCGGCGGCGACGAAGGAAGTCGCTGCACAGGCCGGGCCGCGTAGGACAAGGAGATGATTGTGACGACCCAGGTAGTGATTCTCGCGGCCGGCATGGGAAGCCGACTCGGACGGAGCCTTCCGAAGCCGCTGACCGAACTGAACGACGGCCGCACCATCATGCAGCAGCAGTTCGACAACATCCACGCGGCGTTCGGCAAGGACGCCCAGGTGACGATCGTCGTCGGCTACAAGCTGGAGCACATCATCGAGGCGTTCCCGGACGCCCAGTTCGTCTACAACGAGCAGTACGACCAGACCAACACCTCCAAGAGCCTCATGCGCGCCCTGCAGGCGTCGGGCCCCGGCGGCGTGCTCTGGATGAACGGCGACGTGGTCTTCGACCCGGCCGTCCTCGTGCGCGGTGCCGCCATGGTGGCCCGCGACCAGACCTTCGTCACCGTGAACACCTCGTCCGTCGCGGACGAGGAGGTCAAGTACACGACCGGCCCGGAGGGCTACATCCAGGAGCTGTCCAAGACCGTCAAGGGCGGTCTCGGCGAGGCGGTCGGCATCAACTACATCTCCTCCGGCGACAAGGCCGCCCTGCTGCGTCAGCTGCAGCGCGTCGGCGACCAGGACTACTTCGAGCGCGGCATCGAGCTGGCGATCGAGCAGGACCGCCTGCTGGTCGAGCCGGTGGACATCTCGGACCTGTACGCCGTCGAGGTCGACTTCCAGGAGGACCTGGAGCGCGCGAATCTTTTCGTATAGTCGGATGTCGGCGTGAGCTTTCACGCGGCTTCGATCAATACGATGGGTTCTCGTGACCAGTATCCCGACTGAAGTGCGCCCTGCGCAGCGTTCGCGCTTCTCGCGCTACCGGCACTCGCTCTGGCTGCTGACCAAGCGCGACCTCCGCGTCCGCTACTCGACGAGCGTCCTCGGCTACCTGTGGTCGATCCTCGATCCGCTCGTGATGAGCGCGATCTACTGGTTCGTCTTCACGGTCATCTTCAAGCGCGATGTCGGTGAGAACCCCTACATCGTCTTCCTGCTCGCCGCGCTGCTGCCGTGGATGTGGTTCAACGGCGCCGTCTCGGACAGCACGCGGGCGTTCATCCGCGAGGCGAAGCTGATCCGCTCGACGATGATCCCGCGGACCATCTGGGTGAACCGGATCGTTGCGTCCAAAGGCATCGAGTTCCTGCTGTCCTTGCCGGTGCTGGCGTTCTTCGCCGTGCTCACGGGCGCGCGCCTCAACGTCGACGTGCTGCTGTTCCCTGTCGCAATCCTCATCCAGACGGTGCTGACCATCGGCGTCGGGCTGATCGTGGCGCCGCTCGTCGTGTTCTTCCGCGACCTGGAGCGCGCCGTGAAGCTGGCACTCCGCTTCCTCTTCTACGCCTCCCCCATCATCTACAGCGCCCGCGACCTGCCCGGCGGGTGCGGGGCAGGCATCGCCGCGCGGCACTGCGCCGCCTACCTCACCGCCCATCCCGGCGCGCAGACGGACGTGCTGTTCTCGCTGCATTTCTGGTCGGCGTTCAACCCGCTCACCGGCATCTTCAGCCTCTACCGCTCGGCGTTCTTCGCCGAGGAGCTGGACTGGTTCCTGGTCGGCGTCAGCGCGGCGATGTCACTGGTGCTGCTGGGGATCGGCTGGCTCGTCTTCAAGCACTTCGAGCGCGACGTCCTGAAGGAGATCTGAGTGCCCCCCGTCATCGCCGTCGACGGTCTCGGCGTGCGCTTCCGCCGCAATCGCGGAGCCCGCCGCTCGTTCAAGGACCTCTTCTCCACCCGCGAGCGCCGGGTGCGCCCGGACGACTTCTGGGCGCTCCGCAACGTCAGCTTCGACGTGCAGCCGGGTGAGGCGATCGGCGTGGTCGGCCGCAACGGCCAGGGCAAGTCGACGCTGCTGAAGCTCGTCGCGGGCGTGATGCTCCCGGACGAGGGAACCGTGACCGTGCGCGACGGCGTCGCCCCACTGATCGAGATCACGGGGGGATTCGTCGACGATCTCACGGTGCGCGACAACGTCTACCTGACGGCCGGCCTGCACGGCATGACCCGCTCCCAGATCGACGAGCGGTTCGGCGAGATCATCGACTTCGCCGAGATCGGCGACTTCGTCGACACCCCGTACAAGCACCTGTCGAGCGGCATGAAGGTGCGCATCGCGTTCTCCGTCATCTCGCAGCTGGAGGAGCCGGTGCTGCTCGTCGACGAGGTGCTGGCCGTCGGCGACCGCGGCTTCCGGGAGAAGTGCTACCGGCGCATCGAGGAGCTCCTCGCGGGCGGGAGGACGCTGTTCTTCGTCTCGCACAACGAGAAGGATCTGCGGCGCTTCTGCGAACGCGGGCTCTACCTCGACAAGGGCGCGCTCGTGCTCGACGGACCGATCGGGGATGTCCTGGAGCTGTACAACGCCGACTACGGCACCTGAGTTCGAGCGTTCTCCCCAGGGCGTGAAACCGTCCCCAGAAAAGATTTCGGTGGGTTCTCCCCGGAAGTGGTGTTCGTGCCCGATTTCGGGGCGTCGAGCGTCGGAGGGGCTGGTTAGCGTCGTCGCATGAATCGTCTCCGGTTTCTTCGCAGCCCCTCTCCCGCCCCTCGTCCGCGCCGCCTGGCGTACCCCGTCCCGTGGCGGGTCGACCGCTCCGCGGCACCCCACTACCGCCTGGTCAATGCGGGGAAGGAGACGCTCAACGGGGTGACCCTGAGCGTCTCCGGGAGCGCCCGGCTGCGGGTCAGCGCGCCCACCTCCGTGCCACCGGGCGAGGCTGTCCGGGCGAGCCTGTCCGGCCCGGAGCCGGCCCGCGACACCGTGCTGGTCGTGCGGTGGTTCCCGCCGGACGGCCGCGAGTACCTCTGGCAGATCAGCTTCTGACGAGAGCTCTCCGGGTCGCACCCGCGGCCCGGAGGGCTCCCCCGGAATACGGGTATCACCGGCATTTTCTGTGACCAACGCGTGAGGTTCGATGTTCGGGGTGCTCGTGCTCTGGAGCAGAAGGGGCGTTCGGCTCTTCACTGATGAACTATGAAGAACCCCGCAGGGACCGCCGCCCTCCTGCTCGGCGAACGCATCCGTCGTGCCCGTGTCCGCCTGGGCCTCAGCCAGGAGGCGATCGCGAGTCTCGCCGCCATGCACGTGACCAACTTCGGCAAGATCGAACGCGGAGGGGCGAACCCCAGCCTGCTGACGATGATGCGCATCGCGGCGGTGCTCGGGACCGACGTGTCGACCCTCACGCAGGACATCTCGACCGAACACCTGCCGAGCGACGTCCGCGTACTGTCGGCTCGCGAGTACCTGAGCGCACGGGAACGGCGTCGCCGGTCGTCTTGATCGGGAACCGGCCTACACTCTGAGGAGATGGCTAAGAAGCAGCAACCGATCATCTCCGTCACCGGAGGACCGTCGCGCGGCGGAGACACCCCGCGCGCGGTGAACACGACCCTGGACCGCTTTCTCGGCATCCAACGGCCGGTCGTGGTGGCCCACCTGCGCAGCATCCGCCGCCGTCACCCGGACGCGTCCGCGGACGAACTGGCCCGCATCCTCGAACGCCGGTACCTCGCTGCCGTGACGAGTGGTGGGGCCGCGGTCGGAGCCACCGCCGTCATCCCGGCGATCGGCACCGGCATCACCTTGGCCCTCTCCGGGCTGGAGACGGCCGGTTTCCTGGAGGCGACCGCCCTGTACGCGCAGTCGATGAGCGAGTTGCACGGCATCGCCGTCGACGACCCCGAGCGCGCCAGGGCCCTGGTGCTCACGATGATGCTCGGCAAAGAGGGATCCGACCTCGTGCGTCAGCTGGCCGGCCAGTTCGGCGGGGGCGGTGTGACCCGCACTGCCTACTGGGGCGAGCTCGTCACCTCGACACTTCCGAGCATGGTCGTCGGTCCGCTGGTCGACCGGCTGAAGAACGCGTTCATCCGCCAGTTCGCGGTGCGCGGCGGGGCGAGCATCCTCGCCCGCGCCATCCCGTTCGGCGTCGGCGCCGTCATCGGCGGCACGGGCAACAACATCCTCGGGCGACGCGTCGTGCAGAACGCGCGTCTCGCGTTCGGCCCGCCACCGCTCGTCATCCCCGAGGTCCTCACCCCGAACGAAGGCCCGGGAGCGGTGCGCCGCCTCGGTACGGCGACCGGCACGCGCGTGGTCCGGGTGGGCACCGTGCTCCGGGGCGCACTCCCCCGCCGCGGGCGGCGGAAGGATGCGCCGACGGAGGCCATCGAGTCCGAACTGCCGCGGGGTCCGTACGTCATCGAGTCCGGCCCCTCCGGCGCTCCGGCCGACGCGCCCACAGGCGGTGGGACCGCCGCTGAGGGCTCCGCAGACGACGGCGAGGCGGGAAGCCGGCGCCAGGTCGGCTGACCGCATCCACGGGGCGCCACCGGGTGTTCAGACGATCGGTGGCCGTCCTGCTGCCGTCATCCGCGCCACGGTCCTCCACCGCAGCGGGCGTCGCTCGCCCGGGTCGGTGCGCCAGCCCTCGGCCCAGCCGCCGAACCACGCACGCAGGACGGCGGGCTTGCGGAACCAGCGCAGCAGCTGGATGCCGGTCCACGACCCGACATAGAGCGGGATGAGCACGGCCGGGAGGTTGCGGCGGGCCAGCCACACGCGGTTCCGCGCGTTGAGCCGGTAGTAGTACGAGTGCCGGGTCGGCGACACGGACGGATGCTCCGCCACGAGGTCGCCCGCGTACCAGACGCGCTTTCCCTGGTCCCAGACCTTCCAGGCGAGGTCGATGCCCTCGTGCGCGTAGAAGAACGGATCGGCCCAGCCGCCGGCCCGCTCGAAGACGGCACGCGGCAGGACCACGGCGGCCTCGAGCACGGCGAACACGTTGCTGGAGCGCTCCGGGTCGCCCTTGCGGATGCGCGGGATCCAGCGCCGGGGCGCCGGCGCGCCGTCGGGCACGCGAAGCCGGGGCTGCAGCATCCCGATGCCGGGGTCGTCCCGGAGCTTGGCGACGGCGTCCGCCAGGAACGTGCGCGACGGGATGTCCGCATCGTCGTCGAGGAAGAACAGCCACTCGCCGTGCACCAGCGGCACCCCCGCGTTGCGTCCGGCGGGGATGCCCACGTTGTCGGGCAGGGCGAGCACGTGCACGCCTGCGGGAAGCGCCGGGTCTGCGGTGGCCGGGTCCCACCCGTTGCCGACCACGACGACGTCGGTGGTCACGCCCTCCTGGGCGAGCACCGACTCCACGCCGCGGCGCAGCTCGACCGGCCGGGCGCCCTGCGTGAGCACCACGACCGCGACCGCGGGCAGCTCAGCCACGGACCCGCCGCGACGCCATGATGGTCACGAAGTGCCCGATCAGCGCCAGGATCGACAGCGGGACGAGCGCACAGAGCAGGATGCGGTCGGCGAGCGTCGCGCCGATGAACAGGCCGACGATGGAGAAGACGAAGATCAGGATGGTGAGCTCCACCGAGTGGTACAGCCGGTGGAACGGGAGGAACTTCGCCGCACGCCGCAGCGTCGCGATGAGCCCGTGCGTCGGCGCGTACTCCGACTGCGTGTCGGCGAGCTTCGGCAGTCCGGCGTTGGCGCGCGCCACGCGCACCATGTCGTTGAGCGCCTTGTTGAGCACGATCACCAGGGCGAGCAGGGTGCCGAGGTTCGTCCAGAGGAAGTCCTCCGGCGTCTCCAGCGGATAGCCCGCCGCGCGGATGCCGAGGACGATCGCGATCAGCGTCTCTGTCGAGTAGTGGCCGACGTTATCGAGGAAGATGCCCACGGGCGACGACGTGCGGCGCCAGCGCGCCACCTCGCCGTCGCAGCAGTCCACCAGCATCTGCAGCTGGCCGAGCACCAGTGCGAGAGCCGCGCCGGCGATGCCCGGGATGAGCAGGGCCGCGGCGGTCGCCCATCCCGTCAGGATCATCAGGCCGGTCACGCCGTTCGCCGAGATCGAGGTCTTGAGCAGCACCCACGTCAGATACGGCGACAGGTTGCGGAGGTACAGCGAGGCCGTCCAGTGCTCCGCGTTGCGGCGTCCGCGCACCTCTGGGGGCTGCGCGACGGCCTTCAGCTCGGCGATCGAGGACGGACGGGCGCCGTGCGCCGCAGGTCCGGGTGCGGTCATGCCTACCTTCCCGTGTGGGCCGTGATGTTGCGGGTGAGCGACAGGTATCCGAGGACGAAGCCGATCCCCCAGCTGAAGTGGATGCACGGCAAGACTACGAGAAACCACAGGAACGGGCGAAAACCGTCGCGTCGCCCCCAGAGCAGCGCGGAGATCACGACGATCACCACGTAGAGAGCCGGGATGGCGAAGCCCCAGAGCAGCCACGGCGCGGCGCCGAGGAGGGCCTGGATGATGCCGACGATGCCGAGCACCGTGCCGACCGCGACGCCCACCACCATCACGGGCGGCGCGAAGTAGCGCAGGCCATTGGATGCCGGGAAGCGCCGGGCGAGCTCGCCCCGCCAGATGCCGGTGGAGAAGAACTGCCGGGCGAGCCGGTACAGGTTCGGGCGGGGGCGGTAGGTGACTTTGAGCCGCGGCGTGAACCAGACCGTGCCACCCGTGGTGCGGAGGCGCCGGTTGAGCTCCCAGTCCTGGCCGCGCTTGATCTCCTCGTCGAAGAGGCCGACCTCGATCAGGCGATCGCGGCGGAACACGCCGAGGTAGACCGTCTCGGCCGGACCGGCCTCGCCGCCGACATGCAGCTTCGTGCCGCCCAGGCCCACACGGCTCCCGTACGCACGCGCGACGGCGCGCTCGAAGTCGGTGGTGCCCTGCGCATCCATCAGTCCGCCGACGTTGTCTGCGCCCGTCTCCAGGATGGTCTCCACGGCGACGCGCGCGTAGTCCGGCGGAAGGACGCTGTGCGCGTCCACCCGGATCACGATCGGGTACTGCGACTCGCGGATGGCGAGGTTCAGACCGGCGGGTGTCGAGCCCACGACGTTGTCGACGACCCGGATGCGGCTGTCGACGGCCGCGAGCTCCTCGACCAGCTGGGTCGTGCCGTCCATGCTCGGACCGAGGGCGATGGTCACCTCGAACGGCCCGGCGTAGTCCTGCGCCAGAAGGCTGTCGACGGCGGCTCGCACGTGGGTGACCTCGTTGAGCACGGGCATCACGTACGAGACACCGGGGAGGGTGTTCACGATGTCGTCCGGCATCTGGTCCTTCGCTGTAGCGGGTCGGCGTCGAGCCTATCAGCCGGGTCTGCGGCGCGGCCGGGAACGGGGAAGGGCCGCCCCGCGCCTGCGGGACGGCCCTTCTCGGTGTGCTCGATCGGCGCGATCACTCGGCCGGGAGGGACCCCAGCGTCACGGTCGCGGTCTTGGTCTGACCGTCGCGGATGTAAGTGACGTCGACCTTGGAGCCGGCCGCCTGCGCCCGGACCTGGGCGGTCAGGTCGGTGGCGTCGGTGATCGGGGTGTCGTCGAGGTTCACCACGATGTCGCCGGCCTTGAGGCCCGCACCGGCCGCGGCGCCGCCGCTGGTGACGCTCTTGATCAGTGCGCCGACCGTGGTGGCCTTGCTGTCGGTGCTCGCGTCGGCGACCGACGCGCCCAGCAGGCCGTGCGTGGCGGAGCCGCTCTTGATGATCTCGTCGGAGACGCGCTTGGCCAGGTTCGACGGGATGGCGAAGCCGACGCCGATGCTGCCGGACTGCGAGCCGTCGGAGCTGGAGCCGCCCGCGCTGGCGATGGCGACGTTGACGCCGATCAGCTCACCCTTGCTGTTGAGCAGCGCACCACCGGAGTTGCCCGGGTTGATGGACGCGTCGGTCTGGATGACCGGGAGCGAGATCGTTCCGGCGCTCTGCTGCTGTTGCTGCTGCTGACCGCCCTGGTCGGGGAAGTCGAAGTTGAACGGGTTCTGGCTGCCGCCGTCGCTGTTCGAGTCGTCCTTCGGAGCGGCCGAGGAGGCGATGCTGATGCTGCGGTTGAGCGCGCTGACGATGCCGTCGGTGACCGTGCCGGAGAGGCCGAGCGGCGCACCGATGGCGACCGTGGTGTTGCCCACGTTGAGCTTGCTCGAGTCGCCCCAGCTGATCGGGGTCAGCCCGGACGCCTTGTCCAGCTTGATGACGGCGAGGTCGGTGGTCGGGTCGGTTCCGACGATCTTGGCCGTGTAGATCTTGCCGTCGTTGTCGGTGACCGTCACGTTGACGTTGGCCGCCTGGCCGTCGAGCGTCACGACGTGCGTGTTGGTGAGCACGTAGCCGTCGGAGGTCAGGATGATGCCGGAGCCGGTGCCGCCGGAGCTCGACGCGCTCACCGAGATGGTGACGACGCTCGGGGACGCCTTGGCGGCGACCGCGGTGATGGTGCTCGCGTCGTTGGAGTCGTTCACCGTGATGTTCTGCGGGCCGGAGACGGTCTTGATCGTCGCGTTGCCGCCGTCGGTGGCGGCGTAGATGCCGACACCGGCTCCGGCGCCGGCGATGCCGCCGACGAGCGCGCCGATGGCGAGCGTCGCGATGATGAGGCCGGTGCTGCGGTTCTTGGCGGGCTTCGCCGGAGCCGTAGCGGTCGCGGCGCCCGGTGCGCCGGCGTAGCCCTGCTGGTGGGCGTTGGGGGCGTAGGGCTGCTGCGGCTGCTGGCCGTACCCGGCGGGCTGGCCGAAGGCGCCGTTGCCGTGGTGCGGCTGCTGCGGCTGCTGCTGCTGGCCGTACGGCTGCCCGTAGGTCTGCGGCTGCGGCTGGTGCTGCTGCGCCTGGTACGGCGCGCCGGTGGGCTGCGGAACCGTCGGCTGCGCGGCGGTGGGCTGCGGAACCGTCGGCTGCGCGGCGGTGGGCTGCGGCTGGGTCGGCTGCGCGGCGGTGTCGCCGGTGCTCTGCGCGGCCGGGGCGGTCCATCCGGCTCCGGCTGCGGGAGCCTGCTCGGCCGGGGTCTCGGCCGCGGGGGTCTGCGCCGCCGGAGCGGCGGGGGTCTCGGACGGCGCTGCGGGGGTCGCGGCGCCGGTGTGCTCGATGCTGGTGCGCTCAGTGCCGGCAGCATCCACGACCGCGTCGGTGTCGGCGTCGTGCTGGGGCTTCGCGGGCTCCGGGGTGTTCGGGGTGTCGGTCATGGTGTTGCTCCTTCCAAGCACAGACAGCTTGGGATGCGAACCTGGGCGTTCTATTTGCCGTTGCTGTGGGCGACCTTCTGCGTGTCGATGACTCTCCCCAACGTACCCAATGGGTTGGATGCGAGTAAGGCCGTAGCGTTGTCCTATGACGATCACGGGAGGCTGGCGGCGCGCCGCCACGGGTGCAGGACTGCTCGGAGCCGACGGCTCCGTGCGGCCGACGATCTTCGCCGAGATGAGCGCGCTGGCGTCGCGGACGGGCGCCATCAACCTCGGCCAGGGGTTCCCGGACGAGGACGGACCCGCCGCAGTGCTGGAGGCGGCCGTGGCGGCCATCCGCGACGGGGAGAACCAGTACCCGCCCGGGATGGGCATCCCCGACCTCCGCCTGGCCGTCGCCGAGCACCAGAAGCGGTTCTACGGCATGGAGCTCGACCCGGACCGGGAGGTGCTCATCACCGCCGGCGCGACCGAGGCGATCGCGGCGACGCTGCTCGCGCTGCTCGAACCGGGCGACGAGGTGGTCACATTCGAGCCGTACTACGACGAGTACGGCGCCGTGATCTCGCTGGCGGGCGGCGTGCACCGCACCGTGCCGCTGGAGCCGCCGGCCTTCCGCCCCGACCTCGACCGGCTGCGCGAGACGGTGACCGACCGCACACGCGCCATCCTCGTGAACACACCGCACAATCCCACCGGCAGCGTGCTCGACCGGGAGACGCTCACCGCGATCGTGGAGCTGGCCGAACGGCACGACGCCGTGATCGTCACCGACTCCGTCTACGAGCACCTGACGTTCGGGCCAGAGCACATCCCGATCGAGACGCTGCCGGGTGCCCGGGAGCGCACGATCGCGATCTCGTCCGGTGGCAAGACCTTCAACACGACGGGCTGGAAGATCGGCTGGCTGACCGCCCCTCCGGAGTTCGTCACCGCGGTGCTCGCCGTGAAGCAGTTCCTCACCTACGTGAACGGCGCGCCGTTCCAGCCGGCGATCGCCGCGGGGCTGCGGCTCCCGGACGCCTACTTCACCGGCATCGCCGAGGCTCTGGCCCACAAGCGGGATGTGCTCTCCGCCGGGCTCGCCGCCGCCGGCTTCGGCGTCTTTCCTTCGGACGGGACCTACTTCGTGGTCGCCGATGCAGCCCCGCTCGGCTTCCCGGAGGGCGTCGAGCTGTGCCGTCGGCTGCCGGAGCTGGCCGGAGTCGTCGCGGTGCCGCTCGGCGCGTTCAGCCGGGGCGAGTATGCGGCGCGGACCGCATCCCTCGTCCGGTTCGCGTTCTGCAAGCGCATCGACGTGCTCGAGGAGGCGGCACTGCGTCTCGCCGCGCTGCCCCGCTGAGCGATCGGCACCGGCAGGAGCACCGGCACCGACCGAACCGTCACTGGCGGAGTTCGCCCGCGAACAGCTGCGCCGCCCTCAGCCGGCCGCCGATGTCGGCGACGCACTGTTCGAACACGGCCTTGGCCTTGGAGGCGCCGATCGCCCCGCCGCTCACCGCCGCGCCCACCTGGTCGCGCGACAGCCGGGCGACCAGGCGCCCCTCCTGGTCCACCTGGAACCGCAGCAGGAAGGTGATCCGCAGCTGCGATCCGGCGAGGCCGCCGAAGAGGACGGTCATGGCGGTGCTCCCCCGCTGCACGGTGAACGCGCCGTTCGGCGCCGGCGTCACCGCGAAGCCCTGCCCGCGCAGGGCGTCGAGGACGATCCCGCGGCCCTGCTCGTGGTCGCCGGTGAGGAAGAAGTCGTGCGTCGTCGCCATCAGAGCGGACTCACCCGGTAGCGGCGCAGGGCGAGTGCGGGATTGCGCTCCCGCACCTCGCGCACCCGCGCGACGGACACGTCGGCGACGGCGACGCCGGTCGTGTCGGCGAGTCCGGCCAGCGTGACCCCCATCGGATCGAGGATCGCGCTGGCGCCCACCCCGATCGACGGCGGGTGGTCGGCCGCGGCGACGTAGAGGGTGTTCTCGATGGCGCGCGCCGCGAGCAGCGTCGACCAGTGGAACTCCTTCAGCGGGCCGCGCACCCATTCGGCGGGCACGGCCACCAGCAGCGCGCCGGCGTCGGCGAGGCGACGCGTCACCTCCGGGAAGCGCAGGTCGTAGCAGGTCTGAAGGCCGACGGTCACGCCGTCCACCTCGAAGGTCTGCGGTTCGTCCAGATCGCCGGGGACGACCCACTCGGACTCCTTCGCCCCGAACGCGTCGTAGAGGTGCTGCTTGCGATACGTCGCGAGCACGTCGCCCGACGGCCCCACCGCGACGAGGGTGTTCGAGAACCGGTGCGCCTGATCGCTGCGCTCGACGAGGCCGGCCACCACGAACAGGCCGTGCTCGCGGGCGGCGGCGGAGAGGGAGCCGACGAAGTCGCCGTCCAGCGGCTCGGCGTTCCGGGCGAACGACGGCCCGAGCGGATCGGTGAAGTACGAGGCGTACTCGGGCAGGATCACGAGGCGGGCACCGCGGGAGGCCGCAACCGCGATCAGGCCGGCGACCACATCCCGGTTGTGCACCCGGTCGTCGCCCGGCGCGAACTGGGCGACGGCGACCGCGATGGTTCGGTCGTCGACGGTGAGCTCTGCAGGCCGGTCGGTCATGGCGCCACCTCCACGTGCGGGATCGCCTCGGTCACGGGCCGCGGTGTCTCCACCGGCAGGACGATGCTGATGGACGTTCCGACCCCCTCCTCGCTGGCGATGTCGAGGCGGCCGCCGTGAGCAGTCACGATCGCCTTCGTGATGGTGAGGCCGAGTCCGACGCCCGGGACCGCGTTGCGGGTCGCGGTGGACGCACGGAAGAAGCGCTGCGACAGCTGGCTCAGCTCCACGGCGGGGATGCCGATACCGGTGTCCCTCACGGCGATCACAGCCTCGTCGCCCTCGTGGCGCAGCGCCACGGTGACGGTGCCGCCGGACGGCGTGAACTTGAGCGCGTTCGAGACCAGGTTGTCGACCGCCTGGCCGAGCCGGAGCGTGTCGCCCCGGACATCGACGGTGTGATCGGGGACTTCGGCGACCAGGGTCACGCCCGCGTTCGCGGCGACCGGGCGGGCGGACTCCACGGAGGCGGAGACCACGGTGTTCAGCTCGACATCCTTGATGTCGAGCGGGAACCGCCCGGATTCGACCTGTGCGGTGAACAGCAGGTCGCCGACCAGGCGAAGCAGCCGGTGCGCGTTGCGCTCGGCGACGGCCAGATACTGCAGCTGCTCCTCCGACAGCGGATCCTCGTCGTCGTCGCGCAGCAGCTCCAGGTAGCCCAGGATCGAGCTGAGCGGCGTCCGCAGCTCGTGCGAGATGAGGCCGACGAACTCGTCCTTGAGCCGGGCGAACTCGCGCGCCTCGGTCATGTCGGTCGCCACGAAGATGAAGCCGACCCGGTGGCCGTTCTCGTCGATGCGCGGTGTCGCCGCCACCTGAACGACGACGCGCTTGCCGTCCGGCCGCACGTACGTCCAGTCGCGCACATCCGCCGATCCGGCACGGACGGTGTCGACCAGGGCCGAGAAGTCGTCGGTGCTGGAGACGGTCGTGAAGCGCGCATCCATATCCTGCAGCCGCTCCGCGAGCTCGGACGACAGGTGGAAGTCGATGATGTGGTACTTGCCGTCGAGCACCTGCTTCTCGGTCAGGCCGAGCATCTTCTCCGCGCCGGGGTTCCACACGTCGATGAGGCCGTCGAGGTCGGTGCCGATGACGGACTGCTCGGTCACGGCATTCCAGATGCTCTGGATGAGGCGGTTCGCGGTCTTCAGCCTCGCCTCGTTGAGCACCAGCTCGTCCTGCGCCTGCACGGCCTGGGCGAGGAGCTGCTGCTGCTGCTCCCCCGACTGACGGGCGGCGGCGAGCTGGACCCGCATCCTGTGCGCGATCTCGTTGATGACGATCGCGACGATGAGGTAGATCACCGGCGAGAAGAAGGCGCGGACGATGTCACCGGCGGTGTGGGCGACGCCGTCGACCACCAGCGGCGCGAGCAGCACGACGAAGGTGGTGAGCGCCGCGATGAGGATGTTGATGCGCCCCGCCTCGGAGGCGATCCAGACGAAGGGCAGCAGGGTCAGGACCGCGAACGGCGAGGCGGCGGACCCCGTCCCGAGCCGCAGCAGCCCGACGGCGAGCAGCGACAGGACCGGGATGACGACCGCCCACTCCGGATGCAGATGCCGCCACGGGATGACGAGCGAGAAGACGGTCGCGACGACCACCAGGGCGATGCCGGCCAGGAACAGCGGGGCGTTCGTGATGGGAACGCCGTTCGGCAGGGCGGCGATGAGCGCGGCGATCGCAAAACCGACGATCGTCGGGACCTGCTTCATGAACGCCGAGGGCGAATCCAGCGGGATGCGGCTGAGCCACCGGTCGAGGGTCATGCGGGCTCCCCCAGTTCGAGCATCTCGCGGATGCGGGTCGACAGCACGCGCGGGCTGAACGGCTTGACGATGAAGCTGTCCGACCGGTCGGCGACGACACCGTGGTCCGTGAGCAGCTGGACAGACGCCGACACCATGAGGATGAGCGTCGAACGTGTGATGTCGTCCGCGCGGATCGCCTCGGCCACCTCCACGCCGTTCAGTCCGGGCATCGAGATGTCGAGGACGGCGAGGTCGATCCCGCCGGCCTGGACGGCGGCAAGGGCGGCGGAGCCGTTGTCGACGGCCGCGACGATGTCAACGCCCGCACGATTCGCGGCGATCGCCATCAGGTTCCGGATGTCGTCGTCGTCGTCCGCGATCACGATCCGCTTGCGCTCAGACATGGAGGAACACCGTTCGGACGACGACGATCGCGGCGCAGATCAGCAGCGCGATCCCGCCGTAGAGCGGGAGGCGGAACTCCCAGCGGCGGTCGCGTTCCAGCTCGGCCTGGATGCGCTCGCGGAGTTCGCCGGAGGGCTCGGCGGGGTCCCCTGCGGACGGTCCGGACGAGTGTCGGGCTGGGCTCACCGTGCGTCCTCCTTCTCCACGCCCACCCGGGCGGCGGCTTCGTCCAACAGAACGGGGACGCGGTCGTAACGGCCCACGTCAGCGGCGACATGACTGTCGGTGGAGGCGACGATACGCGCTCCGGCGTCCAGCAGCGCCGCGATGGCGTCCGGGCCGGGGCAGTTCCACTTCTCGTTGACCTCGACGATGGTCCCGGTCGCCGCGGCGGCCTGAGCCCAGGCCGCGAGCCGCGCCGTCCCGAGCTGCGTCTCGTCGAGGCCGACCTTCGGCAGGATCGAGAACCAGTGCGCCAGCTGCGCGTGCGGCGTGCGCTCCATCGCGCGGATGCTGCCCTCGATGAGCAGGTCGAGCGCGTCGTCGTCCGACAGGCCGGCGTCGAGCCGCTCGCGCGTGGCCGTGGGCGACCACGGGCCGTCCGTGCCGGGGAACTGGTGGTCGCCGATGACGACGGCATCCACCCCACCGGTGCCGACGACCAGGCCCGGCGGGGTGTCGACGGCGCCCGACGCATCCAGGAGCTTCGCCTCCACCCCGGTGAGCACCGTCAGTCCGTCCGGGACGCGCTCGCCCGCGACCGCGGAGAGGAACTCGTGGACCCAGGTCGTCGAGGCGCGCACATGGTCGGTGAGGCGGATCGTCCGCAGGCCGACGGCGGACGCCGCGGCGATGTTCTCCGCCAGGGTGCTCCGCGCGTCGTCCGAGAACGTCGAGTGGACGTGGAAGTCGCCGTGCAGCAGCGCGGGCAGCCGGCCGGCCTCCGTCGCGCTCACTCCTCCGGACCCTCCGCGTGCGCCGCGTTCTCGGAGACCAGCACGTCGCCGGGAGCGAGGAAGACGTCCTCCAGGAACCGCACGTTGGCGAGCTCCTCGAAGTCGACGGCCGACGGCACGGGCCGGCCGAGGACCAGGTCGAGCAGGAGGGACGGCATGTCGACCCCGGCCGCGATGGTCAACGGCATGGCGCCGGGGAAGCGCGGGTTCACCTCGAGCAGCGCCGGGATGCCGTCGGCGCTGTACCGCAGTTGCACGTTCGCGACACCGGTCAGGCCGATCGCGCGGGCGACCGCCGCGGCGGTGTCGGAGAGCTCGTCCCGCCGCACCGTGCGTCCGGCGATCGAGACGCCCGAGTCCACGCGCTCCCGCGACCGCGGGACGGCCGCGATGACGTTGCCGTCGAGCCCCGCGAGGACGTCGACGGAGAACTCCTCGCCGGGCAGGTTCTCCTGGATGATGATGCTCTCGTCGGTGCCGAGGGCCTCCAGAGTGCCGCGATCCGCGATGAGGCGGACGCCCCGTGATCCGGCGCCGCTGCGCGGCTTGATGATGACCGGGAAAGTCCAGTCGGCGCCGACGCCCTCCCCGTTCAGCAGCCGCGTGACCGGCACGCGCGCCTGGTCGCCGACCCGCTGGACGAGGGCGAACTTGTCGAGGCAGGTCACCAGGGTGTCGTGCGAGGGCGCGGCCAGCTTCGTGCCGACCGCCTCGAGCTCGTCGCGGCGCGCGGCGAGCCCCGGGAGCTCGACGTCGACCGTCGAGAACAGCACGTCGATGCCGTCCTCCCGGCTCATGGCGATGAGCGCATCGACGAAGCCGTCCGAGCGCCCGGGCGGCACGATCCGCCTGCGCCCCTCCTCCACCAGATACAGGCCGCTGGCCCATCCGTCCATGTCGGCCGCGTAGACCTCGACATCGTCGCGGGCCAGCAGCGAGCGGATCACCGCGACGCCGGCAGGGCCGCCGGCTCCCGTCACCAGGACACGGGTACGGGTGGAATCGGTCATTCAGCGGTCCTGTTCAGTCGGTTTCCCGCGACGCGCGCGTCGGAGTGGATGGCGGAGGCGGGCACCGAGATGTCGGCGGTGTCGCGCATGACCTCCAGCGGCTCGCAGTTCTTGCCGCCGCCGAAGCGCGACCAGTAGCGGGCCGTCGCGAGCACGAAGTCCGGCTCGAGATAGTCGCGCAGCTCGGTCTGCGAGCGGAAGCAGTCGATCAGCTGCAGCTTGGTCTCGGTGAACCCGTCGATCGGGACGAAGCGGGTGGGACGGAAGTCGATGGTGGCGGACGGGCTCTGGTAGCAGCAGACGGTCCGCACCGACCGGGTGGCGACGTTCGTCGCGGCGTGCACCGCGCGGTGGTCCTGATGGCGGTCGTGCGACGAGTGCGTGTAGACGATGTCCGGCTGGATCTCGGCGACGACGCGCTCGATGATGCCCACCGTCGGATCCGCCGCCGAGATGTGGGTGTCCTCCAGGTCTTCGAGGAACAGCCGGGCGCCGAGCAGCTCGGCCGACGCGAGGGACTCGTGCTGCCGGTCGTCGGCGTCGCCGCCGCGAGCGCCGCGCGACAGCGTGAGGATCACGACGTCATTGCCCGCGTCACGGTGCGCCGCGAGAATACCGCCGACGCCGATCTCGACGTCGTCGGGGTGAGCACCGATCGCGAGCACCACCTGGCGGCGCGCAGCGGCTCGCTTGACGCGCCCTTCTGCGGCGAGACGGTTGACGATCGCGACCAGCTCCGCCGAGGCGACCGGTTTGCTCAGGAACTCGTCCGCCTGGGCCCGAAGCGCCGAGACCGCGTAGTCGACCGAGACGTGCGCGGTCATCACCACGACCGGCATGCCCGGATACTGGGCGCGCAGCTCCTTGAGCAGGTCGAGGCCGGTGATGCCGGGCATCTCGATGTCGGTGATGACGAGGTCCGGCTCGAACTCGGCGATCGTCGCCAGGGCGATGGAGGGATTCGTCACCGCGATCGCGACCGCATCCGCGCGCTTCTCCAGCACGGTCTTCATGAAGAAGGCGACATCGGGGTCGTCCTCGACCACGACCACCCGGTACTTCGTCACGACACTCGCCATCGCATCCCCTATCTGGGAACGACTCTAGTAGGACGCCCGGTCCACACGAGGGGACGCGCCCGGGCCGGTGTTCGCGATTTCACACCCCTCGGATCCCGTGCTAGAGTTTCTTCTTGTGCCGCGGGGTGGAGCAGCTCGGTAGCTCGCTGGGCTCATAACCCAGAGGTCGTAGGTTCAAATCCTGCCCCCGCAACCGATAAGGCCCCCTGATCAGGGATTCTCTGATCAGGGGGCCTTCTTCTTTTGACGCACGGGGCCCTTCTCGAGCGTCGGGCCGATCTGGTCGAGCGTGAGCGATGGCACGAAGGCTGGGTCCTCGTAGAGCCGCTGGAGCGCCGCCGTGTCGACCGCCCTCAGATCCGTGGCCGAAAACGCCGACTCGCCCGAAGCCGCCTTCCAGGCGCTCTGCCAGATCATCGCGAGCGTGAGCGCGCCGTCCACGAGCAGACCGATCGTCTGCTCGCCGAACGCGCTCCACAACGCGTCCGTCACCCGGACGCTCGAGTCGCCCGGCTTCGACGCGACGGCCGCGTACGCCGTGACGAGGGCACGTGGATCGATGGCCTTCGCCGAGCGGTCCATCAACCGCACGATCGCCACCGCGGCTTCCTGCCCGGACGCGACGCCGGGAGGGAGCGTCGCCGTCGAGAGCGCCGCCGTGATCCCGCTCACGATCTCGACGTCGTGCCGGTCGATCATGGTGGACTCGTACGCCGAGTGCACCCCCTTCCCGGTGCCGTCCTCCAGTCCGTCCGCCAGGAACGATCCGTGCAGCGGCTGGCAGGCGTCGCCGACATAGTGGGCGACGAGCCCGGCCGCCGCGACGTATCGCGCGACGTCCTTCGCCCGGACCGCGGCCACGAGCTCGTCGTAGAACTGCCTGACCCGGAACGGGAGGAGTCCGCGTTTGTCGGGCTCGGTGTGGCCGAGACGCGTGTAGTAGTCCTGCCACACCGCCACGGAGACGTCGGCCGGATCGTCGACGCAGCGCGCCCGCAGCGTCTCGCCGTCGAGCAGCTGGTCGATGTCGGCGAAGTGCGTGGGATGCTCCGGGCCGGTGCGGAACGCCGTGTCCCGACCACCTTTCACCGCGCTCGGCAGGTTCTTCCAGATCAGATCGGGCACGTCGGCGAGCGGAACGAAGCCGCCGTTCTTCTTGGCGAGGACGGTCGTCGTGTCGATCGCGCCATGGCCGAGGCCAGCGAGGCTGAAGCTGATGCGGTCCGTGTTGGCCGCGAGCAGCCTGCGGAGCTTCGCGCCCGTCACCTTCTCGCAGGCGAAGGTGGCGATCGTGTAGTGGCCCGTCTTCCCCCAGTAGGGCTGCGGGCCCGTGTTGTAATCGACGACCAGTTCGACGTCCAGCAGGCGCAGGATGCTGCTGAGGCTGGTGGCGAGCGAGAAGTCGAAGGCCGCCCCGGAGGAGCCCAGGAAGCTCTGACCGCCCCACTGGACGGCGATCGGGCGCAGCGGAGCATCGCCGGCCTGCACCAGATACCAGACGGTGCCCGAGTCGCCGGGGCGTGACTGCGCGGCGACCAGCCCGGCGTCGCCATCCTGTCGCGCTTCCGGGTCCGGCGCGATCAGGAAGTCCGTCACATCGTCGAATCCTCCCCTGCTCCGGTAGCGGTAGAACAGCGCGGCGATGCGCCCGCGCAACTCGCCAGAAGCCGCCCCGAACGCCCGGACCCGCGCGCCGATCAGGCGCACGCCGATGTTGAGCTCGTTGAGGTCGGCGAGCTCTCCGGCGGCGGGAAGGCCGTAGCCCTGCGACGTCCACTCGGTGACGTCGTCCACCTCCACCAGGCCGACATCGAGGGTGGCGAAGCTGCGGCGTCCCGAGAACTGCGGGTAGACATCGGAGAACGGCTTGCGGCTGAGGTGGCGCGAGCTCGCGCGGCCGACCTCCGCGAGCGTGCCGCCGAGGAAGCTCGAGACCGGGCTGCCCGCCGGCCCCGTGACGTGACGGCTCGTCAGCGCGAAGACGGTGTGCCCGTCGGTCACCAGCGTTCCCACGCTCCCCAGGTTCTGCACACCCTGACTCTCGCTGACGAGCGGGAAGCCGCCACCGATCCGCGAAGTAGGCCAGGTGCGTGGCGGGAGAACCGACGCATCCGGCGCCGACTCCGTCACCCGGACGACGCACACCGGCACCGTGCGACCGTCCGGGAGGTAGAGGGTTCGGGGCACCAGTTCCTCCGGTGACTCCTGGTCCGCTCCTGCGCCGAACCGGTCGGCGGGGATCCACTTGTCGACCAACACGAGGATGCACGGCCAGGAGTAGTCGCGCACTTCGGAGTTGTCGAAGGTCCGTTCGCCGCGGGCGGCAGTGCGGGCCGCCGTGCGGGCCGCGCCCCCGGAGTCGGTATGCTCCCCGGCCGGCCAGGGATCGCTCTTCCGGATCAGGTACAGGCCCACCGCGGTGCCGACCACGTTCTTCTTGTTGAGCAGATGCCAGTGGTACTGGTCGCGCGCCTCGAGCAGGTCCGCTGTGGAGAGGCTGGCGAAGCTGCGGTCGGTGCCCAGAACATCCATGCGGTCCCCCATCCCGTCGCCGCGCCGAGGTTCGCCCCCGCCGGCGCGGCCAGGATAGTCCCGGCGGGTGAACGTGAGGAGTCCGGATTCGCTAGTGTCGTGACGCAACGAGACGGGCGGGAGAACAGTGGCAGAGGAGCACGGCAAGGCGACGCAGGCCGCCGTCCGCGAGCGCAATCTCACGACCGCGCTGCAGCTCGTGCTGTCCGGGAACGGCACGGCGACGCGCGCGGCCATCGCCCGCCGGACTGGGCTCACCAGCGCAACCGTCTCCTCCCTGCTCGCCGGGCTCATCGCCGACGGGCTCGTCATCGAGGGGCAGCTGGCCGAGAGCACCGGCGGGAAGCGCGCTACGACCCTCCGCGTCGCCGCGGAGAATCACGTGCTGCTCGCACTGCTGGTGCAGCCGGGACTCGTCCGCGGCGCGGTCGTCGACCTGCTGGGCGACGAGCTCGCCACCGTGACGCAGCGCGCCGCGACACCGGGCTCCCTCGAAGACGTGCGCTCTGTCGCGCGACGGCTGGTCGCCTCCACCTCGGCACGGATCGTCGCGGTGGGCGTGCAGGTGCCGGGTATCGCGGACGGCCCCCTGATCCGCGAATCGGTTCAGCTGGGATGGACGGACGTGGACCTGGCGCGCGAGCTGTCCGGGATCGTGGACGCGCCCATCCACCTGATCAACGACGCGGACGCGGAGGCCATCGCCGACTCGATCACGTCCGACGACTTCGGGGCCAACCAGCTCTTCGTCTCTCTGAGCACGGGTGTCGGGGCGGCCGTCATCATCGACGGGGAGGTCGTCGCCGGCGCCGCGCATCGCGCCGGCGAGATCGGGCACGTCCCGGTGCTGTTCGGGCCGGATGCGCCGCTGTGCGCCTGTGGCAACCGCGGCTGCCTCGAGGAGATCGTGTCGGTGACGAGCCTGCTGGGCCTCCCCCACGGCACCGACCTCGAAGCGCTCGACCTCGCGGCCCTCGCTGCCGCTCCGGACTCGCGCGAGCGCATCGCGGACGGCGCTCGCGTGCTCGCCCGCGCGCTGCTGCTCGTCGCCGCCGCCCTCGACGTGCCGAACATCGTGATCGGCGGGGCGGCTCCTCGGCTCGGGCCCGAGTTCATCGGACACCTGCGTGCCGAGGCGGCGCGGCATCCGGTCAAGGCGGCCATGCCGCTGAGCTTCCGGTACGCGCGCGTGGGCCAGGAGCACCCCTACCGCGGGGCGGCGCAGTACGCGCTGAAGTCGGCGCTCGGCGTCACCTGGGCGCACTGACCCTGCGAGCGGCGCGGCGAGCGGCCGGTCAGCAGCCGGTCAGCAATCCGAGCAGCGCAGCGCCGTGGCGGCGGTCGTGGCCGTAGGTCGCGATGTCGGCGTACGACGGATCCGGGCGCTCGCCCATGTCGACGACCAGCACCGAACGGCAGGTGGCCCGTACCGCATCCACCACCTGGCGCGTCCACCGGGACGCCGCGTTGTCGGCGCCGACCACGACGACGGGCGTCGCGGTCGCGAGCACGAGCTCCGGATCGTCCGACGGCCCGACGGCGACGACCGGATTGCCGGACCAGGATGCAGCGGCATCGCTCCCCGGCTCGGCCCACGCCTCCTGCAGCGTGTACCAGCGCGGGACGCCCAGCACGTCGTTGTCGAGCGTCGCCAGCCGGACGACCGTGCACCGGCCGCGGAACGCCGTCAACGCCTCGCGCACGCCCGGAGCGAACCGGAATCCGCGCGAGGCGTCCAGATCGAGGTCGACCGCATCGGCGAGCAGGGTCATCACGACACCCCCAGCTGCGCGGAAAGCACCATCACGACGCAGCCGCGGAGCACGATGTCGCGGCCCTGGCTCGTCATCCGGACCGTTACGCCGGAGTGGAACCCGGCCATCGTCCGGTTGCGGAGGGTCTCGCGTACGGCATCGAGCAGCACGCCGTCGAGAAGCTCCTCCGGACCGGCGAGGACGACCTCCGACAGGTTCAGCGCGCCGACGATCGGCGCGAGCGCGACACCGAGCCGCTGCCCGGCCTCCCGCAGCACCGGCTCGGCCGACGCCCCTGCGGCCTCGGCGGCCGCCACGCGCGACTCCAGCCGCGGGACGGCCAGCCACGCCTCCAGGCACCGTTCGCGGTCGTACGGGGCCTCGGGACCGGCGTCGGTGCCGACCATCACCTGACCGATCTCGCCGGCGGCGAAGCGGCTTCCGAAGACGAGCGCACCGGCGACCAGCAGGCCGGAGCCGACACCGTGGCCCACCTTGACGAGCATCATGTCGCCCTGCGCGTCGGCGAAGCCGTGCTCCGCCAGAACCGCGACGTTCGCATCATTGGCGACGAAGACGGGCAGCCCGGTGCGTTCTGCGATGCGCTGCTGCAGCGGCTCATCAACCCAGCCGAGGTTCGGGGCGGTGGCGACCACGCCATCCGCCTCGACGATGCCGGGCGACCCGATGCCGATGCCCAGCACCGGCGCGGAGGTGAGCTCCACCAGGCGGTCGACGAGAGCGAGCACCTTGGCGGTCGCCTCCTCGCCGCGGCTCCCGGCGAGCTCCACCTCCGCGGTCTGCAGGATGCGGCCGTCCATGTCGAGGACGGCTCCGCGGAACACCGCGTGCTCGCTGAGGTCGACTCCGACGATCTGCGTCGCGCCGCGGTTGACGTCGAGGAGCACCGCGGGCTTGCCCGGGCGGGCGTCGTCGCGTTGGCCGAGCTCGACGACCAGACCTTCGGCGATCAGCTCCCCCACGAGGTCCGAGATCGTGACGCGGGTGAGTCCCGTCGTCCGGGCGAGATCCGCCCGGCTGGCGCGGCCGGAGCGGTACAGGGACTGCAGCACGAGCGAGCGGTTGTGGCCGCGTGCATGCTCGGGCAGCACCTTCGTCCGGGGCCGGAGCGCCCGGCCCGGGACGAGCCCGTGGTCGGACGGCGCACCCCGATCGGAGGCGGTGGTGCGCTTGGCCAGGTCGATCGACATGTTTGTTAGTAAAGCTGACAATCAAAGTCGGCGCAAGAGTTTTCCGCGTTCGTCTTGTCGGATTCCGCACTTCGCACGGCGGCCGAGCATACGAAACGGCCCGCGCGAGAACGCGCGGGCCGTTTCAGCCGATCGAGGCGGCGGACTACTTGGCGGCGGGCTGCCCCTCCGCCGCAACGGCGTCGGAGATCGCCTGCTGCAGGCGCTTCTGAGCCTCGCCGTACGCGGTCCAGTCGCCGGACTTCAGAGCGGCCTGGCTGTCGCTGAGCGCCTGGTTGGCACGCTGCAGGGCCTCCTGGAGGGCCGTGTTGCCCGCCGCGGAGCCGCCGGTCCCTCCCCCGGTCTGCTCGCCGCCGCCGGTGCCGCCGCCGGTCTGACCGCCGGTGCCACCACCCTCGGTCGGCACGTTGTTGTCACCGGCGGACGCGCCCGAGTCGCCGCCGAACAGGGCATCGAGCGCCTGGTCGAGAGTGTCCTCGAACTCGATCTTGTCGCCGAAGGCCACCAGCACCTTCTGCAGCAGCGGGTAGCTCGTCTCACCCGAGGATCGGACGTAGACCGGCTGCACGTAGAGCAGACCGCCACCGACCGGCAGGGTCAGCAGATTGCCGTTGATGACCTCCGATTTACCCTGTCGCAGCAGGTTCAGCTGCTGCGAGACGGTGGGATCGGAGTCGAACTGGTTCTGCATCTGCCCGGGGCCCGGGATCGTGTCGCTCGAGGGCAGTTGCAGAAGCCTGAGCTTGCCGTAGCCGGACGCGACCTTGCCCTTGGTATCGCCGGCATCCGCATCCACCGCCAGGTAGCCCTTCAGCACCGACCGGCTCGACTCGCTCGTGCCCGCTGGGATGAAGGTCGAGTAGAGCGAGAACGCGGGGGCGTCCTGGCCCGGCATCTTCATCGTCAGGTAGTAGGGCGGCTGCAGGGCCGGGTTGCTCGACGGCGAGGTCGGGTCGTTCGGCGTGGTCCACGCGTCCTCACGCGAGTAGAACGAGCCCGCGTCGTCGACGTGGTACTGGCCGAGCACCGCCCGCTGCACCTTGAACAGGTCGGACGGGTAGCGCACGTGGCTCATCAGCTGAGCGCTCATGTCGCTCACCGGCTTGACGGTGGCCGGGAAGACCTTCTCCCACGTCTTGAGCACCGGGTCGCTGGTGTCCCACGCGTACAGGGTCACCGAACCGTCGTACGCGTCGACGGTGGCCTTCACCGAGTTGCGGATGTAGTTGATGTCGTCGAAGGCGTAGGCGGGCTTCGGTGTGTCCTTGTCTGCCGTCGCATCGCTCAAGCTGCCGACGTGCGAGTACGGGAACTGGTCGCTCGTCGTGTAGCCGTCGACGATCCACTTGACGCGCCCGTCCACGACCGCCGGGTACGCCTGCGAGTCGACGGTGAGGTAGGGCGCGACCTTCTGCACGCGCTTGATCGGGTCGCGGTCGTAGAGGATCTGCGAGTTGCTGTTGACCGCGTCCGAGAGGACGATCTGCTCGTCCTGGAACTTCAGCGCGTAGACCAGTCGCTTGAAGATGTTGTCGAGCTTCGGGCCGCCGTTCCCGTCGAACGTCGTGTACGTCTGCTGCGCGCCGTCCGAGCCGCCCGGGTAGTCGAGCTCGACCTGCTTGGAGCCCTTCGGGGCGCCGACGATCGAGTACGTCGGCGACTGCTCGCCGAAGTAGATGCGCGGCTGGTACGTGCCGAGCGTCCCGGTGGTGGGGATGCCCGACTCCATGAACACCGGCTGGCCGTCGGGAGAGCGCTGGTTGCCGTAGGCGGCGACCAGCCCGTAGCCGTGCGTGTAGACGACGGTGTCGTTGAACCAGTTGCGGGTGCCGCCGAGGCCGGACTGCTGCAGCTCGCGGACGGCGACCACCGCATCCTGCTGCGTGCCGTTGACCTCGTAGCGGTCGACGTTCAGCTTCTCGGGGAACGCGTAGTACTGCCGGAACTGCTGCAGCTGGCGGAACGACGGGCTGACGACGGCGGGGTCGAGGATGCGGATCTGCGCGGTCGTCTGCGCGTCCTGCCGCAGGGCGCCCTGCTCGGCCGTCGTCTTCGCGTTGTACGGGATCGTCTCGATGTCGCTGAGCCCGTACGCCTCGCGGGTGTAGTCGATCCCCTTCTGCACGTAGGGCGACTCCAGCGTCTTCTGGCTCGGGTCGACCTGGAACCGCTGGACGACCCACGGCACGATCGCGCCGACCACCAGGGCGGCGACGATGAGCAGCGCCGTGCCGACCATCGGGAACCGCCAGCGGCCGATGAAGGCCGTCAGCACGAACAGGATGGCGACGAACACCGCGGCGCCCGCCAGGATCGCGCGGCCCGGGATGGTCGCGTTGACGTCCGTGTAGGCGGCGCCGTTGATCATGTCGTTGACGTTGGAGTCGGTGACCGTGGCGTAGCGGTCGAGCCAGATGCTGATGCCCTGCAGGAGAAGGTACAGCGCGGCGATCACGGAGATCTGGACACGCGCCGCGCGCGAGATGCGCACCTCGCGACCACTGACCCGGATCGAGCCGTACAGGTAGGTGGTGGCCAGTGTCGCGAGCAGCGAGATGAGCACGACCGCCGACGCGAACCCGACCGCGCTGCGATAGAACGGCAGCGCGAAGAGGTAGAAGCCGATGTCGAGGTGGAAGAGCGGGTCGGTCTTGCCATAGGCGGTGCCGTTCAGCCAGAGCGCCGCGGTCTGCCAGCGGCTCGCGGTCGAGACACCGGCGAAGATGCCGAAGACGATGGGGATGCCGTACATCGCGAGGCGCCGCAGCGGCTCGATGACCTGCTGGTAGCGGTCGAGCTGCGAGTTCAGCTTCGCGTAGACCGGGCGCAGCCGGTACGCCAGCTGGATGGACAGCCAGAGCGGCAACGCCATCCCGAAGAAGCCGATGAAGAACATGGCGATGCCTGCGAACCACTGCGTGGTGAGCACCTGGAGGTAGCCGAGCTGGTCGTACCAGAGGATGTCGGCGTACAGCCCTGCGAAGACGAAGAACAGGATGACCACCGCGACGATCACCCCGAGAGTGATCCAGATGGCCGCGCGCCGGCGGCCTGCGGGTCGAGCTGCTGCTGTTGAACTCACGTATGGCCTTCTTGGTCTCGCGTGGCGGGGATGTGAACCATCCTAGGCAAGGGACGCTTGGAGAACGCTGCTACGCGACCGTGCGCTCACCGGGCGGGGCAGGTGGCGAGGCCGGAGGTGCTCGATCCGTCCTCCACCGCCTTCAGGACTTTGAGGGAGTCGTCCAGCGTCTTCACGGCGAACACGCGGAGACCGGCGGGGATGTGGCCGGTCACCTCGTCGCAGTTCGAGGCGGGCGCGAGGAAGTAGTCGGCCTTGCCGTCGTCGCGCGCGGCGTACATCTTCTGCCGGATGCCGCCGATCGGGCCGATCTGCCCCGTGTTGTCGATCGTGCCCGTCCCGGCGATGCGCTTGCCGCCGTTCAGGGATCCAGGCGTCAGCTTGTCGATGATCCCGAGCGCGAACATCTGGCCCGCGCTCGGGCCGCCCACGTCGTTGAGCTGGATCTTCACGTCGAAGGGGAAGGTGTAATCCATCCCGGCGCCGATGCCGAGCACGACCTGCCCCTGCGACTCGGTCGGGGTGATCGAGACGGTCGTCGGCACGCCGTCGCGCACGATCCCGAGCTCGGCCGCCTTGCCGGTGCCGTTCTCCTTCACCGCGCTCCGGAGCTCGTCGACACTCGCGATCTTCGTGCCGTTGACGGAAGTGATCTCGTCGCCCACCTTCAGCACATCGGCGGCCGGCGTGCCCTTGATCAGCTGCTTGACGGCCACGTTCTCGGGGAAGGTGTAGCCGAGCTCGTTGAGGGCGGCGGCGATCGCATCCTGCTGGGAGTCGACCATCAGGGCGGCGTTCTCGGCGTTCGACTGCTCGGTGGTGGTGCCGGGCGGGAACACCGACTCGAGCGGCAGGACCGCCTTGCTCGGCTGGAACCACGCACCCGCGATCTCCATCCACGACGGGCGCTGCTCCGGATTGCCCACCACCGAGACGGTGAGCAGGTCGAGCGACCCGGACGTCGGATAGGTCTTCTGGCCGGAGATGCTGATGAGCTCCTTGGCGTCCCCGCCCTCCGTCGCGCCGACCTGCTGGTCGGTGCCGAGGGTGTTGTAGACGGGCCCAGGCTGCTCGATCACGAACGGAGCGGGGACCAGCGCGAGCACCAGGCCGAGGACGACGGCGAGGCCGATGGCGACCCATCCGATGATCACGCGCCGCGGCGGCGCGATGCGCGTGCGCTCCTGGGTGCGCAGCGTCGGGTCCTCGTCGCCGAACAGCGTCACGGGGGCGTCCTCTCGTCAGGGTCGTGTTCGCCACAGGCGCACGGTCCGGAAGCGAGCATAGGGCAATTCCCACCCGGCATCCCGGCGCCAGCGGCTAGCGTAGATGACAAGCCTGAAGCCGAGCCCGACGGCTGCTCACCGGACGGCCGGCTCACTTCGAGGAGTAGGGAACGACGATGGCCGACGACCAGAACGAGGAGCGGGACGACGACGAGTTCCGCGACATGCTGAACCAGTTCCTGTCGGGGAACGGCGCATCGATCGACCCGAGCCGCCTCGCCGGCGCCGCGGGCCTCCCCAACGATCCCGCCAGCATCCAGGCGCTGCTCGGACAGCTCCAGAACGCGCTGATGAACCCGGGCGGCGGCATCAACTGGGACATCGCCGAGCAGCAGGCGCGCCAGCTGGCCGCCGACGGCGCCCATGCGGTCACGCCGGCCGAGCGCGCCTCGCTCGACCAGGCCTTCCACGTGGCCGCACTCTGGCTCGACCAGGCGACCGGCGTCGCGGGACTCAGCGCCACGCCCGAGCTGATCGGCCGTGCCGAGTGGGCCCGGCAGACGATGCCGCTGTGGACGCAGCTGGCCGAGCCGGTTGCGCTCAGCATCTCCGACGCGCTCACCCGCGTCCTCGCCGAGCAGGCTCCGGAGGAGATGCAGGCCATGCTGCAGAACGCCGGCCAGGTCATGCGCTCCATCGGCGGCGCCCTGTTCGCGATGCAGCTCGGCCAGGTCGTCGGGCAGCTCTCCAAGGAGGTCGTCTCCGGTGGGGACATCGGCATCCCGCTGCTGCCGGACGGCACCGCGGCGCTGCTCCCGCAGAACATCGCGGAGTTCGGCGACGGTCTCGACATCCCCGAAGACCAGATCCAGCTGTACCTCGCGGTGCGCGAGCTCGCACACGCGCGCCTGTTCCGCCACGCGAAGTGGCTGCGCCTCCAGCTGATCACGCAGATCACGGCCTTCGCCAAGGGCATCACCATCGACACCGATGCCCTGGAGTCGCTGGCCGAGAACTTCGACCCGTCCAACCCCGACGAGCTGCGCGAGGCGATGGTGAGCGGGCGGCTGATCCCGCCGCGCACCGAGGAGCAGCAGGAGGCGCTCGCGCGTCTCGAGACCGTCCTCGCACTGGTCGAGGGCTGGGTCGACGTGGTGACCGCCAACGCCACCCGCCTGCTCCCCCGGGCCGACGCGATCGCCGAGACGGTCCGTCGCCGGCGCGCATCGGGCGGTCCGGCGGAGTCCGCGTTCGCGACCCTCGTCGGGCTCGAGCTGCGACCGCGCCGGCTGCGCGACGCCGCCGCGATGTGGCAGGCCGTGACGGAAGCGGTCGGCATGGATGGGCGCGACGACCTGTGGTCGCACCCGGACCTGCTGCCGCAGTCGTCGGACCTCGACGACCCGTCGGCCCTCGTTGCGCGCCTCACGGCCACCGCGACCGGTCAGGAGCCCGAGCAGGATGCGCTCGACCAGGCCATCGAGGACCTCCTGCGCGACGACCGGGACCGGCCGACCGAAGCCTGACCTGTGGATGACCGGGGTGCGCGGTCAGCGGCTGTGGACAACCGCTGACCGGGCCCCGGCGTCCGGCAGGATGCGGGGATGGCCATCGCACTCGACCCCCGCATCCAACGCGTCTGGCGCACTCCGGACTGCCTGCAGTTCGGTGTGGAGCAACCGGTGCTCGTGCTCGACAGCGTCAGCGCGGCCGACGAGCGGATGCTCGCGGCGCTCGCCTGCGGCGTGACCCGCGAGGGACTGCAGCTGCTCGCGGAGAGGGCCGGCGCGCCGCCGGGTGCGGCAACGGCGCTGCTGAAGCGCGTCGCGCCCGCGCTGGCGCGCGATGAGGGACGCGAGAACCGGGACGAGCGACCGCCCGGCCGGCCGCCACTCGTCGTGCTCGACGCGGCGGGACCGACGGCGTCGCAGCTCGCCGGGATGCTGACCGATGCTGGCGCGGAGGTGCGCGGCGGACTCGCGTGGGACGACCCGGCGCTCGACCGGGCAGAGGCGGCGGTCATCGTCGGCTCGTACGCGATCGAGCCGCAGCGTTCCGCCCGCTGGCTGCGGCGCGACATCCCCCACCTTGCGGTCGTGTTCGGGGATGCCGGGGTCACGGTCGGGCCGTGGGTGCGACCGGGAGCGGCGCCGTGCCTCCGGTGCGTCGACCTTCACCGTACGGCCGCCGACCCGGCATGGCCGGTGATGGCCACCCAACTGCACACGCTGCCGCCACCGGGTGAGGACGCGATCACGTCCGCCATCGTCGCCGCCCGCGCCGCCGCGCTGGTGCTCGCGGGCGTCGGCGCTGCCCGCGGACGGCCGGCACTTCCGCCCCCGGTCGGGGTGAGCTGGCGGCTGGTCCGCGACCGGACGGACAAGGGCAGCGCGGACGGGAGCGACGCGCGATGGGGCGGTGCCGACTGGGTCAGCGCTACCTGGGAGCCGCACCCGGAGTGCGGGTGCCTCGGCCTTCCGCCGTGACCGTCGGCCGCAGCTCCGCCAGGAAGCGAGATGGCTGCCGGAGTTGCGGCCTGCCGGGCTGGTTGCCGCGCGCCGCCCAGCTGAGGTGGAGGCTGCGACGTGCACGGGTGATGCCGACGTACAGCAGGCGGCGCTCTTCGTCGATCTGCTCGAAGGTGCTCGCATAGCTGATCGGGACGAGGCCCTCGCTGAGGCCGATCAGGTAGACCGAGGGCCATTCCAGTCCCTTGGCCGCGTGGAGGGTCGCGAGGGTCACGGCCGACATCGTCGGTTCGTGCTGACCGGCCTGCCGGGCGAGCAGTTCATCGGTGAAGGCGCGGAGCGTCTGGCCGGGCGGCTGCTCGTCCACCAGGCCCATGATGGCGTTCAGCGACTCCCAGCGCTCGCGGACGGCGCCACGGGCCTCGGGAGGCTGCACCGACCATCCCAGCGAGCGCAGCACGTCGCTGACCGACTTGAACAGTGGGTCCTCGGTGGCCGCGAGGCTGGCCGCCCGTAGCGACATGACGGCCTGGCGCACCTCCGGGAGGTCGAAGAAGCGCTTCGAACCGCGGATCTGGTAGCTGATCCCGAGGTCGCCGAGCGCCTGCTCGAGTGCCGCGGCCTGGACGTTGACGCGGTACAGCACCGCGATGTGCTCCGGCCGTGCGCCCGCGGCCAGCTCGGCGGCGATGCGTCCGGCGACGGCGCGGGCCTCGGCCCGATCGTCCTCGAAGGTGGCGGGCTCGGTGACGGGGTCACCGTGCGGTGTCCCACCGGCGATCTCGGCCGGGCGCAGGGTCAGCGCGCCGGACCTCCCGCGCATCAGCCGGTTCGCGGTGTCGATCACGGCCGGCGTCGAGCGGTAGTTCTGCTCCAGTCGCACCACGGTCGCGCCGGGATGCTCGTGCTCGAATCCGAGCAGGTACTCGCTGCGGGCTCCGGCGAAGGAGTAGATCGTCTGGCTGGCGTCGCCGACGACGCACAGGTCGCGGCGGGTGCCCAGCCACAGGCTGAGCAGCTGGTGCTGGAGCGGCGAGACGTCCTGATACTCGTCCACGACGAAGAAGCGGTACTGCTCGCGCACCTGCAGGGCGACCGACGGCTCGGACTCGATCATCCCGGCGCAGGCGAGCAGCACATCCTCGAAGTCGATCTGCTTGCGTTCGTCCTTGAGGTCCTCGTACGACTGCAGCAGATCGGCGACCTGCGTCGCGGTCAGCGAGCCGGGGGTCGGCCGGTCGGCGGCCGTGTACTGCTCGATGCTCAGGCCAGAGACCTTGCGCCACTCGATCTCCGCGGCGACGTCACGCAGGGTGGCCGTGTCCACCTTCACCTTCAGCCGCTCTGCGGCATGCCCCAGGATGCGGCCCTTGCCGTCGAGCACGGAGGGCAGCTGCCCGCCGACGACCTGCGGCCAGAAGTAGTTCAGCTGCGCGAGAGCGGCGGAGTGGAAGGTCCGCGCCGACACTCCCCCGGCGCCGAGCTGACGGAGCCGCCCACGCAGCTCGGCAGCGGCGCGCGCGGTGAACGTCAGCGCCATCACACGCCCGGGCGCATAGGCGCCGGAGGCGACGCCGTACGCGATGCGGTGCGTGATCGCGCGCGTCTTGCCCGTGCCGGCACCGGCGAGGATGCACACCGGGCCGAACAGCGCCTCCGCCGCGACCCGCTGCTGCGCGTCCAGCCCGGCCAGCAGGGCGTCCGGGCCGGAGAGCGCGGTGCTCACGGCGCCGGCGGCTCGTCGAGCGGGCCGCCGTACCAGTCCTCGATGAGGGCTCGCGCGATGGAGGAGCGGCCCGGGAGGATGATCTGCTCGCGCGCCGCCCACAGCTCGTCGCGGGTGAACCAGCGCACGTCGAGGATCTCCTCGCCGTCCGGATCGAGCGCGCTCGCGGCCTGATCATCGGCCAGCCGCGCCGTCATGCCGACCATCACCGATGCCGGGAACGGCCACGGCTGCGAGCCCTTGTAGCGGGCGTCGACGACGCGGATGCCCGCCTCCTCGAACATCTCGCGCTCCACTGCCGCCTCGAACGACTCGCCCGGCTCGACGAAACCGGCGAGCAGCGAATAGCGGGAGTTCTCCCACATCGCGTTGGAGCCGAGCAGGAGCCGGTCGTCCGCATCCAGCACCGTCACGATGACCGCGGGGTCCGTTCGCGGAAAGACCTCGGAGCCGTCCTCGAGGCAGCGCCGCACCCAGCCCGCCTGCTCGACCACCGTCGGCGATCCGCAGCGGGGGCAGTGCGTGTGCGTCGCGTGCCAGTTCGCCATCGCGAGCGCCTCGGTGAAGAGGCCCGCGTCGCGGTCGCTCAGCGCGGTGGCGACCGTACGCAGGTTGCCCCAGCGCGCCTCGTCCGGCTCCAGCTCCTGCGCCGCGGCGTCGGTCAGCACCTGCAGCACCACGGCGGTGCCCGCGGGCTCGGTCGCCGAGGCGACCGTGGTGCGGCCGAGGTACACCCGGATCAGCGCGGAGGTGACCCGGTCCACCGGCAGCAGCTCCAGCTCGGCCGGTCCGGCGTCCGGGGCCGACCAGCCGTCCGCTGCGGGCGTGGCGGCCGCGACGCTCTCCGCAGTCAGCAGCGCCCGTCCCTTCCACAGCGCGAGCACGCGCGTGGTCGGCTCCTCCCAGAGCTCGTCGAACAGGGCAGGCCGCGATCGCGCGGCATGGTCGCGGTCGGTCGCGTGCCGCGAGAGCGGAAGAGCGGCGAGGGGAAGGGCGGGAGTCGGGGCGGACGACATCGAGGTCCTTTCGGGGCGTGGCGGACGGCCGTCGCAGGGAGGTCCAATTAGCCTAGGTGCATGGCCAGATCCCACTTCACTCTAGCCGCGCTGGCCACCTCGGCCGTTCCCGACCTCGACGTCTCCGGCGCCCGCAGCTACACCAGGAGCGGCGCAGGCGAGTTCGACTCGGCGCTGCTGTCGACGAGGGACGGCTCCACCGTCATCGTGCGCGTGCCGACGAACCAGATCGCGGAGACCGAGCAGAGCGCCGATCTGGTCGCGCTGCGCGCACTCACCACCGGCATCCGCACCCGTCTCCCGTTCGAGGTGCCCCGCTACCTCGGCCAGGCGCCTGTCGCGGGAACGCGCGCCGTCGTCTACGACTTCCTCCCGGGCGAGCACATCGCGGTGGAGGACGTCCCGCCGGGCGATGGCCTGGCCGGGTCGATCGGGCACGCCATCGCGGCCATCCACGCGCTCCCCACCGCCTTCGTCGGCGAGGCCGGCCTGCCGGTGATGTCGTCGGCCGAGTGCCTCACGGCGGCGAACTCGGTCATCGAATCGGCCGCATCCACCGGTCTCCTGCCCGTCGCGCTGCGCGACCGGTGGCGGGATGCGGCGGCCGACCACTCGATCTGGCAGTTCCAGCCGACCGTCATCAACGGCTCCCTCACCTCGGACTCTTTCCTCGTCGAGGACGACGTCGTCACGGCCGTGCTCGGCTGGTCGGCGCTCCGCGTCGGCGACCCGGCGCGCGACCTGCACTGGCTGCTCGCCATGAACCCGGAGGCGACCGACGGCGCCCTGGGCGCCTACGCCTCCACGCGGCAGGTCGCCACCGACCGCCAGTTCACCCAGCGCGCCATGCTGTACGCCGAGCTCGAGGTGGCCCGGTGGCTGCTCCATGGCCGCGAGGTGCGCGACCAGACGATCGTGGATGACGCGGTCGAGATGCTCGACGGCCTGGTGGACCGCGTCCGCAGCAACTCGATGAACCCGCTCTCGACGGCGACCGGCCCGATCATGGCCGTCGGCGATGTGGAGGCCATGCTCGACCGGACTCCCGGCGACCGCACGGATCCCGGAGGCTACGGGCGCTCGGGCGGGATGAAGCCGGTCGCCGACGACCAGAGCGACGTCAGCTCCTCCTCCGCGTAGAGGCGCTCCGGCCGCACGACCGCGTCGTCGGCCACGAAGTAGAAGACGGCGTCGATCCGCTCCGGGTCGATCCCTGCGTAGCGGGCGAACGCCAGGCGGTAGAGCGCGAGCTGCAGCTGCTTGCGCTCCAGGTCGTCCGCGTCGCGCGGCGCCTTGCCGGTCTTCCAGTCGACGATCTGGTAGTCGTGGATGCCGTCCTCCGCCCGGTAGACGGCGTCGAGCTTGCAGACGACCACCTGCCCGGCGAGGGTGATGTGGATCTCCAGCTCCACCTCCTCCGGACGCCGCCCGGCCCACTGGCTGCGCTCGAAGGTGGCACGGAGCTCCTCGAAGCGCTCGGCCTCGAGCACATCGCCCGCGAGGTCGTCCAGTTCGGCGACGTGGGCGTCGAGCACGTCGGTCGCGCCCGCGACCGTGCCGAAGCGCTCCTCCACCCAGCGGTGGAACAGGGTGCCCAGCCTCGTCTGGCGGTACGGGCGCTCGGGCATCGGCCGGCGCAGGGTCGCCGCCACCGATGCCGGGTCGGTCACGTAGTCCTTGAACCGCGAGGCCGGGATGCGCGCGGGCAGCTCGACGAGACCCGCCTCTTCTGCGCGTCGGGTGCGCTCGGCGAGCAGCAGGTCGAGGTCGCGCGCGTAGACACCGCCGTCGCCCGCCCCGCGCTCCCGTGCGCGGCGGACCGCCTCGGCCGCCGCCTCGACGCGCGTGCGGCGGGCGCCGAGCGGCTCAAGCGGCCAGGTCACGGTGGATGCGGTCAGCGCGAGGGGGTTCTCCTCCGACTCGTCGCAGTCCGGGAACGCGTCCGGCGGCAGCAGACCCGCCTCCTGCAGTTCCAGGAGGTACGACCCGGGGCCGCGCGGCTTGGTCTGGGTCGACCAGTACGAACCGGACAGCAGCAGCCGCTGCCGGGCCCGGGTGACGGCGACGTAGATCAGCCGGCGCTGCTCGTCGAGGTGCCGGGCGAGGTTCTCCTCCTCGAACGCCGCGATCGAGTCGTTGACGTCCTTCTGGGTCTCGGCGGTGCGCCAGGCGATCACCGGAAGCTCGGCCGAGTCTCCTCGGAACTCGTTCGGCAGCTGCCCGAAGGCCAGCCAGCCCTTGCGGCTCTGCGGCGGCCCGGGGAGCTCACCCTCGACCAGGCGCGGGACGGCCACGACATCCCACTCCAGGCCCTTCGCGCCGTGGATGGTGAGGATCTGCACGGTGCCCGGCTCCGGCTCCTCGCTGCGCGGGGCCAGGTTGTCGCGCTGCTCCGCCTCCGCGAGCCACGACAGGAAGGAGCCGAGGGTCGCCTGGTCGTCCGCCGCGAGGTACGAGGCGACCTGCTCCGCGAACGCGTCGAGGCTCGCCTGACCGAGCTGCGCGGTCTCGTTCGCCGCGACCTCGATGTCGAGCAGAAGCTCCTGCTGCACCAGCGTGACGAGGTCGAGCAGGTCGAGCCCGACCCGTGACCGCAGGTGGTCGAGTCGTCGGCCGGCGTCACGCATCCGCGCCAGACCCTCCGGGCTGAATCCCGCCAACCGTCCGTGGTCGTCCGGTGCCTCGACGACGAAGTCGAGCGCATCCACCAGGGATGCCGACTCCTCCCCCGCGACCGATCGCCGCAGCCGGTCGCGCAGTTCGGGATCGAGCCGCTGGTACCGGTGGTCGCGCTCGGCGAGCCACGACGCGACATCGCGCAGCGCGGCGATGTCCTTCGGGCCGACGCGCCACTTGGCGCCCGTCAGCAACCGGATCAGCTCGGAGCCGGCGGTCGGGTCGTGCATCACCCGCAGAGCGCTGACGAGGTCGGCGATGACGGGCTGCTCCAGCAGGCCGCCCAGCCCGAGCACGTGATACGGGATGCCGTGGCGGGCGAGGGCGGACGTGAACACGTCGATCTTCTTCAGCGACCGGCAGAGCATCGCAGCACTCGGCGGGACGCCGTCGTCGTCGCGGTCGCCGAGCCGTGCGCCGAGCCAGCGCGCCACCGTCTCGGCCTCGTCGGCAACCGTCTGCTCGAACACCGCCGTCAGCTCCCCCGCGACGGCGCCGGGGCGAGGCTGCAGGCGCTCGACGTGCACCGGCGAGGCGGCCGTCAGCGGCTCCACGAGCGCGTTCGCCGCATCCAGGACCCGCGTCGGGTTGCGCCAGCTGGTGCTCAGCGCGTATTCGGCCGCTCCGCCCTCCGCTCCAGCGCGCTGACCGGTGAAGTCGGCGGAGAACCGGCCGAGGTTGGCCGCGCTGGCGCCGCGCCAGCCGTAGATGGACTGGTGCGGATCGCCGACCGCCATCACCGGCTGCCCGGCGAACAGCGTCGAGAGCAGGCGGGTCTGCACGACCGAGGTGTCCTGATACTCGTCGAGCAACACGACGCGGTAGCGCCGGCGGTAGTCGGCGACCACCGCGGGGAGGCGCTCGCTCACATCCAGCGCGAGGGCCACCTGGTCGGAGTACTCGACGAATCCGCGACGGCGCTTCTCGTCGGCGAAGGCGCGGGCGAGATCGAGCAGCGGAGGAAGCGACCCGACCGCGTCGACGGCCGAGCGCACGGAGGCGTAGAGCTCCTTCACGCGCCCGTTGCCCGTCGGCAGCTCGGCGATGCGCGCGAACTGCTCCACCATCCGCTCGACGTCGTCCGGGTCGGCGACGTTCTCGCTGAGCGCCCGGCTCAGCGTCACGACCGCGGTCGTGACCGCCTCGACGCCCCGGTCGAGCTCGACCAGGCGGTCGTCGGTGCTGGTGACGACGAGACGGCGGGCGAGCTGCCACGCCGACGCCTCGCTGAGCACCGCCGACTCCGGCTCGCGGCCGATCAGCAACGCGTTCTCGCGGAAGATCGCGTTCGCGAACGAGTTGTAGGTGGCGACCGCCGGGGCGTCGAACGGGTCGAACTCCACCTCGGTCACGCCGGACGCGACCAGCTGCTCGATACGGGTGCGGATGCGGCCCGCCAGCTCGCCCGCCGCCTTGCGGGTGAACGTCAGGCCGAGGATCTCGGGAACTCGAACGTGGCCGTTCGCGAGCAGCCAGACCACCCGGTTCGCCATCGTCTCGGTCTTGCCGCTGCCGGCTCCCGCGACCACGATCGCGGGTCGGAGCGGCGCCTCGATGACCGCCTGCTGCTGGGCGGTCGGGATGGGCAGCCGGAGCGCCTCGGCGATGTCCGCCGCGCTCAGCGCACGCGACGGGCGCGGCCGCTCCTCCTCCGTCTCGGCCAGCGAGAAGGCCTGCTCGACGAGGTCGAGCTCCGCCTGCTCGGTCGCCCACTCCAGGAGGCTCTCGTCGTCGACGTGCGTCGCTTCGTCCGTCATGCTCCTCCTCCCGCGCTCACCGCAGGCACCAGGTGGATGCGGTACTCGTACTTCCCGTGCGGGTCGCGCTCGCCCAGGTCGACGACCCCGGCGAAGGTCGCACCCGCCATGCCGTCGGCCGCTCGCGCGACGCGCTCTCGCAGCCGGTCGAGCCCTTCGTCGTCGACGCGGTCCTGAGCGACCTCGCGGTAGCCCTTCCCGCGGACGCCCTTGGCGACGAAGAGCAGCTTCGCCCCGCCAGATGGCAGGTCGGCGGCCTGCTCCACGGCCCCGTACTCCAGGGCGAGCTGATAGGCGCCCAGCTGCGCGTGCTCGGCCGCTTCCGCCGCCGAGGGCGTGCGGTTGCCCGTCTTGAGGTCGACGATGACGACCGTGCCGTCCGGTGTGCGCTCCACCCGGTCGATCGTCCCGCGCACGAGCGCCCGGCCGAGGCGCAGCTCGAAAGCGCCCTCGGAGCCGAGCAGCACGCCACCGGCGCGCTCGAAGTCGCGGAGGTACTCCGAGACCCCGGCCGTGAGGGTCCGCGTCCGTCGCCGCTCCTTCTCCTCCAGCCACGGCGACTCGAACGCGAGTTCGCCCCACCGGCGCTCGATGCCTTGCCACAGCCGCTCGACGCTGAGGTCGCGGTCGTCGCTCGTGCTCGCCTCCTCCATAACGGCGTGCACGACGGTGCCGATACCGGCGGCGAGTCCGCTCGGCGAGGCGGCCATCGTGTCCACGAACCAGGCCAGCGGCGACTTCTCGAACGTCTCCAGCCGCGACGGAGACACCCGGACCACGGCCTCCGGGTCGTCGAGGTCGACCAGCGGCTCGGTCGTCGACGGCTCCAGCAGGCCGTACCAGGCGGCGGGATCGGCGCCCTCCACGTCCGCGTCCGCCAGCCGGGCGAGCGCTTCGGCCGCGTCAGGTGCGCCCGTCGTGGCGAGGCGGCGACGCAACCGGCCGACCATGCCACGGAGGGAGAGCGGATGGGCGCCGTCGTCGGCGTCGTCGACGGCCAGGTCGGCCGCGAGGCGCAGGAACGGGGAGGGCTGCTCGTCGTCGTTCGCCGTGGCCGTGAGGATCACCTGGCCGCGGGCGCGCGAGACCGCCAGCGCGAACATCCGGAGCTCGTCGCCGAGCACCTCCGCCCGCTCGTCCTCGGTCACGGTGGTGCGACCCTCCACCGCGTCCGCGAGCTCTTGCGGGTGCAGCAGCGAACCGCGCAGGCGCAGGTTGGGCCAGACGCTCTCCTGGAGTCCGGCGACGACGACGACCTCGAACTCGCGACCGATGGTGGCGCTCGGGGTGCAGACCAGGACGGCGTCGCCGGCCGTACGGGCGGCGAGGGTGTCCTCCGGCACCTCCGCGCCGAGGAGTTCGACGACGAAGTCGGAGGCCGGATGCTCCGGGTAGCGCTCGACGAAGCGGCGGGCGGCGGTGAACAGCGCGACGACGCCGTCGAGGTGCCGGTTCGCCTCGTCGGCGACGATGCCCGTGCGCTCCGAGTGCTCCAGCCAGCGGGCGGCGAGGCCGCTGCGCTCCCAGACGTGCCAGAGCAGCTCCTCGATCGAGGCGCCGTTCTCCGCCTTCTCGCGGCCGGACCGCAGTGTCTCGGCCAGTCGTGCCGCCCGGCGGGCCGGGCTCGCATCGATCGTTGCCAGGTGCGCGGGATGCTGCAGCGCCTCCACGAGCAGCTCATCGCCCGGGCGGTTGCCGTCGCCCGCGAGCTCCTCCTGACGGAGGGCAAGGCGCAGCCGCCGCAGGCTGACGCTGTCGAGCCCGCCGAACGGCCCGAGCAGCAGTTCGGTGGCGACCACGGGCGTCAGCTCGATCGCGCCGAGTTGCACGCCGGCGATCGTGATCAGCTGGCGGGCGGCGAAATCGTCGCGCAGCGGACGCCCGGCGATGCTCGTCGTCGTCGGAACCTCGGCGACCGCGAGGGCACGCGAGAGGGCGGGCACATGGGCGCCCGAACGGACCACGACGGCCATCGAGCTCCAGGGGACGCCGTCGAGCAGGTGACGTTCGCGCAGCTTGCGCGCCAGCCGCGACGCCTCCGCGGGGGCGGACACGGCGACGAGCCGCACGATCTCGGGGCGGCGCTCGGCCGCATCCACGCCGTCCGCATCCACCTGCGCCGCATCCGGCTGCTCCGGTTCCGGGCGCCCGGCCGCGGCCAGCCGCTGGACGCCGGCTGCCGCCGTGCCGATGCGTTCGGTCACCCGGGCGGTCAGCTCGCGCAGCGCGGGCGTCTGGCGGTGCGCCGTGGTCAGCACGAAGCGGGTCACCGGCACGCCGAGGCGACCCTCGAGCTGCCCCAGGGCCGTGGTCTGGGCCCCGCGGAAGGTGGTGGATGCGACATCCGGGTCGCCGAATGCGACGACCGCGACGCCGCGCGCCGCCAGCGCCCGCAGCAGCGCCAGCGTCGCGACCGTCGCCTCCTGCAGGTCGTCCACGAAGACGGCGCGCAGGCCGTCGAGCGAGCTGCCCTCGGCGATGACCGTGACCGCCGACGCGATGAGCTCGGCCGAATCGACGAAGCCGCCGCGATAGCTGTCGACCACGAGCTGGTACTCGGCGATGAAGCGGGCGGCGGCGCGCCACTCGTCGTGGCCGGTGATCGCGCCGAGCTCGGACAGCCGGGAGGGGGTGACGCCGCGCTCGGCGCAGCGCGCCATCAACTCGCGCAGCTCGGTACGGAATCCACGCAGCGTCCGCACCTCCTGGACGAGCGGCTCTGGCCAGACCGGACCGGTTCCGTCCTCCAGGTGGCCGCTGATCAGCTCGGCGATGATCTGGTCCTGCTCGCCTCCGGTGAGGAGGCGCGGGGGCTCTGCTCCGATGCGGCGCGCCCGCTCGCCGACGAGCTGGAACGCGAGCGATGTCGCCGTGCGCGCCAGAGGCCCCTGCGTGGGAACGCCGAGGCGCAGGGCGATGCGGTCGCGGAGCGCCGTCGCCGCGGTGCGCGAGGCGCTCAGCGCCAGCACCTCGTCCGGCCGGTAGCCGCGGTCGAGCACGCGCTCGGCCAGGGCCTCCACCAGCGTCGTGGTCTTGCCCGTGCCTGGCGCTCCGAGCACGGCGGCGGAGGCGCCGTCCGGCAGCAGGAGCACCTCCGACTGCGAGCCGTCGAGCGCCGGGCCGCCCGCTGCGGGAGGGGATGCGAGGGTGCCGGCGGCGTGCATCCGGAAGCCTCGAGCGATCATGTCCTTCACGGTATCGGCGTCCGCCGACAGAGAACGCGAGCGGGGGCCGCGAGCCGTGTGCCGTAGTCTGAACTCACACCCGCCGGTCAGACTCGAAAGGCACCTCAGTGGAGATCCGCATCGGAATCGTCAACGCCCCCCGCGAGCTCAACTTCGAGTCGTCGCAGTCGGCCGAAGAGCTCGCCGGGCAGGTGCAGACCGCACTCGCCAGCGGCACCGGTGTCCTGCAGCTGACCGACGACAAGGGCCGGCTCTACGTCGTCCCGACCGCCGGTATCGCGTACGTCGAGATCGGAACCGAGGAGTCGCGCCGCATCGGCTTCGTCGGCTAGCCTCCCACTCGTGGAACTGCTCTTCGTCGTCCTCGGAGGGGCCATCATCGGCCTGGCCGGACGCTATCTGCTGCCGAACCGTCACACGCACGGCTCCGTGCTCATCCCGGCCGTCGGCGTCGTCTCGTCGGCCGTGCTCTGGGTGGCGCTCACCTGGGCCGGTCTGAAGTGGGACGGCGGCTGGATCTGGTGGATCACGCTCCTCGGCACCGCGCTCATCGTCGCGGTCGCCGACCTGCTGATCGGACGCGTCCGCTCCACGAACGACGACCGCATGCTGCACGCGCTGGCGAAGGGCGCCGTCGCCCGCTGAGCGCACATTCCTGCCGAATGTGCGCTATCGCCCACGCTGAGCGCACATTCGGCACGAATGTCGCGGGCTAGGCGGTCAGGCCGAGCGCGTCCATCCGGCGCGTGTGCGCCGCGATCAGCTCCGTGAAGATCGGCTCGATGCGCGCATCATCGGCGATCCTATTGCCCGAGAGGTGCAGCGCGGAGCGCGCGACGAGCAGCGTGTCGCCGACGAGCCTCCTGCCCCACATCGCGAGCCGTGACGCGAGCAGCGGATCGCCCGCGATCTGGGCGCGGAGCACCTCCAGCACGCCCTCCTGGCCGGACTCCGAGCCGAGCAGGTGCGCGAGGCGCGGTCCGACGTCGCCAGGAAGGCCGGCGGCGAGGCGGATGAAGAAGTCGTCGAGCAGGCCGCCCGTCACCAGGGCGGAGAGCAGCGTCTCGCGCCAGTCCGCGCCGACGATGAGCGCGCTGAAGCCCTCGATCTCATCCGCGAACGGCTTCATGGCGTCGGCCGGGTCGTCCCCTCGGCGCCGGATCTCGGCCACGATCCCCTGATGCTTCGACAGGGCGTGACCGGCGGCCGCCGAGATGAGGCCCTTCGCGTGCAGGTCCTCCGCCTCGGCCGCGACGCGCGACAGCGTCTCGAACTGCTCCAGCTGGAGGTACGCGGACTGACCCAGGTAGGGCAGCAGATCCGGCATCACCTCGTGCAGGTCGACGCGGACGGTCGGGATCGTGCGCGCCCGCGGAGTCAGGCGCGGGAGCTCGACGGAAGGCCGTCGCCGGGTGAACCAAGTCGACACGCTCAGCAGTGTATCGGGACCGTCCAGTAGGCTGGAGACGCCGTCGGCGCAGGATCGACGGCCCTACGCCTGCGACAGAGAAACAGGGCGTGGACACTCCAATCGAATCGACAGGCAATTCACCAGTGACTTTCTCAGAACTCAACATCGACCAGGACATGGTGGACCAGCTCGCCGCCAAGGGCATCATCGAGCCGTTCCCCATCCAGACGCAGACCATCCCTCTCGCGCTCACCGGCCAGGACATCATCGGCCAGGCGAAGACGGGAACCGGCAAGACCCTCGGCTTCGGCCTCCCCCTGATCCAGCGCCTCGGCCCGAACCCCGAGCCCGGCGTGAAGGCACTCGTCGTCGTGCCCACCCGCGAGCTGGCCATCCAGGTCTACGAAGACCTCGAGACGGCCGCCGCCGGACGCCCGACCTCCATCGCCAGCATCTACGGCGGCAAGGCCTACGAAGGCCAGATCGCCCAGCTGAAGGGCGGCGCGCAGATCGTCGTCGGCACCCCTGGGCGCCTCCTCGACCTCGCCGGTCAGCGCCTGCTGAACCTCGGCAGCGTCCAGGAGATGGTGCTTGACGAGGCCGACAAGATGCTCGATCTCGGCTTCCTCGCCGACATCGAGAAGCTGTTCGCGCAGACACCGGCCACACGCCACACCATGCTCTTCTCGGCGACCATGCCGGGCCCGATCGTCGCGCTGGCGCGCCGGTTCATGACCCGACCGGTCCACATCCGCGCGACCGACCCCGACGAGGGCCAGATCCAGGCGAACATCAAGCACCTGATCTACCGCGCGCACTCGCTCGACAAGGACGAGGTCATCGCCCGCATCCTGCAGGCCGAGGGCCGCGGCAAGACCGTGATCTTCACGCGCACCAAGCGCGCCGCCGCCAAGCTGGTCGAGGAGCTCAACGACCGCGGCTTCAACGCCGCCGCCGTGCACGGCGACCTCAACCAGGAGCAGCGCGAGCGCGCCATGGCCGCGTTCAAGGCGGGTAAGAAGGACATCCTCATCGCCACCGACGTCGCGGCTCGCGGCATCGACGTGGACGACGTCACGCACGTCATCAACCACACCATCCCGGACGACGAGAAGACCTACCTGCACCGCGCCGGCCGCACCGGCCGCGCGGGCAAGACCGGCATCGCCGTGACGTTCGTCGACTGGGAGGACCTGCACAAGTGGGCCCTCATCAACAAGGCGCTCGAGTTCGGGCAGCCGGAGCCGACCGAGACCTACTCGTCCTCGCCGCACCTCTACACCGACCTCGACATCCCGCAGGGCGTCAAGGGCCGACTGAAGCCCACCCCGGCCGTGAAGGCGACCGAGTCGCCGCGCGGCGGCCGCACCGACTCCACCGGCCCGGAGGGCGGGGAGCGTTCGAGCAGCAGCCGCCGTCGCCGCACGCGCGGCTCAGGGCAGGGCGCATCGCAGGGCTCGACGGCTCCCGACGGCTCCGCGTCGGAGGGCGGCGAGGCCAAGGCCCCGGCCGCCGGCACGCACGACGGCGGCGGATCGCAGCACCGCGACGGCAACAGCGCTCCGCGTCGTCGCCGTCGTCGCTCGCGCGGCGGCTCCGCCACCACCCCCGCCAGCTGACCCCGGCCTCCCACGCCGACAGCTCCTGAGTTTTTCGCCCGATTCGTCAGGATCGGAGCGAAAAACTCAGGAGCTGTTTGCGTGGGACGGGGGACGCGCTCAGTACCAGTTGGGGTCGTGGCTCATCTCGAAGGTCCACGCGGCGCACGGCGAGCCGTAGGCGCGGTTGATGTAGTCGAGGCCCCAGTTGACCTGCGTGTTCTGGTTGGTCAGCCAGTCCGGGCCAGCCGACGCCATCTTGCTGGCGGGCCAGGCCTGCGGGATGCCGTACGCGCCACTCGACGTGTTGTAGGCGTCCGCCCGCCAGTCGGACTCATGGTTCCACAGCTTGATCAGGCAGCTCATCTGCTCGCCGCCCCAGCCGAAGGCCGGGAGGCGGCTCGCCGCGTACGCCTGGGCGCCGGCCGGGTCGACCACCATGCCGGGAGGCGGGGCGAACCCGTCGGACCCGCCGCCCGGGTTCGCGGCCGCCGCGGCAGCCGCGGCCGCCGCCTGCCCCTCGGCGTACGACTTCTCGACAGACGCCTCGGTGTTCTTCAGGGTCGCCAGCTGGGCGTACAGCGTGTCGGCGTGCTTCTTCTGGTCGGCGAGCTGAGCGTCGGCCGCCTGCTTCGCCGCGGTCGCGACGTCGAGGGCCTTCTTCGCATCCACCGCGAGCTGGTCGCGCACCTTCTGGGCACTGCTCGCCTGCTCGCTGAGCGACGCGGCGAGGTTCTTCTGGGCGTTCGCCCTGGCGTACAGCGAGCTTGCCTGGTCGGCGAGCTTCGACACCGCGCCGAGCTGGTACAGCAGGGAGTCGGAGCGTGTCGCGTTCGGGCTGAGGAACAACCGGAGCGACACGGATGAGGTGCCCGCGCGGGTGAGCTGCTCGGCGAGCTTGCCGCTCTGGGCCTTGAGCGCATCCGCCTGGGCGGATGCCTCCTGCGCCTTCTCGGCCAGACCCTGCGCCTTGGCGGTCGCGGTCTGCAGGGCGGCCTCGGCGGTTCCGTACTCCCCCAGCCGCTTGACGGCGAGGTCGCCCGCTGCGTTCGCGGCGGTCTGCAGACCCGTCAGTAGACCGTTGATCCGGTCGACCTCGGCCTGGGCCGCGCTCGCGTTGTTCTTCGCGGCCTGCACGTCGTCCCACGACGGGTAGCTGTCGGCGTTCGCGGGCGTGACGCCCGCAACGACGACGAGGACGGCCGTCAGGGCGGCAGCGGCCGCCGATCCTCGCCAGAACCGTCTCACTCGCGCACCTCGCATCCTTCTCGCCCCGACGTCATGTCCGGGGTCCAGGCTACGTGCTGGTGGTCACGGAGCGTAGAAGGGCGCCGCGCCTGTCGCTTCTTCGATCATCGCGTCGACCACGGCCGGATCGGTGGTGTTCTCCCCCAGCCGGTTGGGCTTGCCCGCGCCGTGGTAGTCGCTCGATCCGGTGATGCGGAGGCCGTATCGGGCCGCGAGCTCCCGCAGCCGTTCGACACCGTCCGCCGTGTTCTCGCGGTGGTCGAGCTCCAGTCCGAAGAGCCCGGCGTCGACCAGGCGCCGCAGCCGGTCCTCCGGGATCACGCGGCCCCGGCCGCCGGTCGCGGGATGCGCCAGCACCGGCAGACCGCCCGCCCCGCGGATGAGGCGGACGCCGGTCAGCGGCTCCGGTGCGTAGTGCGGCTGGAAGTAGCCGCTCCGCCAGTGCAGGATCCCGGCGAACGCGGCGCTGCGGTCCGAGGCGAGCCCGCGCGCGACGAGCGCGTCGGCGATGTGCGGGCGCCCGACGGTCGCGCCCTCCGTCGCCTGGGCGAGGACGTCGTCCCACGTGATGTCGTAATCCTCGGAGATGCGCCGCACCATGTCCTCGGCTCGCCGCATCCGGCCGTCGCGGATGCGGCGGGTCTCGGCGACGAGCGCTTCGTTCGTCGGATCGAAGAGGTAGCCGAGCATGTGGACGCTGGCGAACTCGATGCGGGTCGACAGCTCCATCCCCGGGATGACCGTGATGCCGACGCGTGCGGCCTCGGTGGCGGCCTCTGCCCATCCGGCGGTCGAGTCGTGATCGGTGAGCGCGACGGTGCCCAGCCCTGCATCGGCGGCGGCGCGGATGAGCTCGGCCGGGGTCTCCGTCCCGTCGGACACGCTGGAGTGCGTGTGCAGGTCGACGGGACCTCGGAACCGCCGCGCATCAGCCATGGTGACCATCCTAGGAGGGCGCCGACCGGCCGGGCGCATGGCGGCCAGCGGGTGGAAGAATGGACGCCATGTCCTCCCAGCCGACCACGCCAGCCACCGCAGACGCCGACATCGCGACCAACGCCGTCGACGACCCGACCGCCGCAGCGGTCGCCACGACGACCGAGACGGCTGCCGCCGCCGAGTCCGATGAGGCTCCGCGCGCGACGCAGAACCGCTCGACGACCCCCGGTTCCGACGCCTTCCGCGAGTACATCGGGTCGGGATGGGCCGAGCGTCCGGAGGTCGTGCCCGAGCCGCGCCGCCAGGCGCAGTACGCGGCGGCCCGTCGTGCGCGCGTGTCCGAGCTGTTCCCCGGGAAGCGCCTCATCATCCCGGCCGGGCGTCTCGCACAGCGCTCCAACGACACCGACTACCCGTTCCGCGCGCACTCGGCGTTCGCGTACCTGACCGGCTGGGGTTCGGACTCCGAGCCGGGCAGCGTCCTGGTGCTGGAGCCGACGGCGTCCGGACACGAGGCGACCCTGTACTTCCGTGAGCGGGCGGGACGCGACTCCGACGAGTTCTACGCGAACCCCGAGATCGGCGAGTTCTGGATCGGTCCCCGTCCGTCGCTCGCGCAGGTCGCCGGCGACCTCGCGCTGGCCACCCGCGGCATCGCCGAGGTGCGCTCGGTGCTCGACGCGGTGGACGGCGACACCGTGGTGCTGCGCGAGGCCGACCGCGGCATCACGGACGACGTGGATGCGGCGCGCCTGCTGCTGGGAGACGGTTCCGACGGCGACGGCGCGGATGTCGACCCGGAGGACCACGATGAGGACGACCGGCTGGCCCGCGAACTCTCCGAGCTGCGCCTCGTCAAGGACGAGTACGAGATCGCCGAACTCCGCGCTGCGGTCGCGGCGACCGCCCGCGGCTTCGACGACGTGATCGCCGACCTGCCGCGCATCACTGCGCACCCGCGCGGCGAGCGGCTCGTCGAGGGCGTCTTCTACGGCCGCGCCCGCGCCGACGGCAACGCGGTCGGCTACGACACGATCGCGGCGAGCGGGCCGCACGCGTGCATCCTGCACTGGACGCGCAACGACGGCCCCGTGGTGCCGGGCGACCTCATCCTGCTGGACGCGGGCGTCGAACTGGACAGCTACTACACCGCCGACATCACCCGCACCTTCCCCATCGACGGCACCTTCACCGAGACGCAGCGCCTGATCTACGAGGCGGTGCGAGAGGCGGCGGACGCGGCGTTCGCGATCGTGCGACCCGGCATCCGGTTCCGCGAGATCCATGCGACCGCCATGGCGGTCATCGCTCGGCGCACCGCCGAATGGGGGCTGCTCCCGGTCAGCGCCGAGGAGGCCCTGGAGGTCGAGAACCAGCAGCACCGCCGCTACATGGTGCACGGGACGAGCCACCACCTCGGTCTCGACGTGCACGACTGCGCGCAGGCGCGCCGGGAGCTCTACCTCGACGGCGTGCTCCAGCCCGGAATGGTGTTCACGATCGAGCCCGGGCTCTACTTCCAGCCGGACGACCTGACCGTCCCCGAGAGCTTCCGCGGCATCGGCGTACGCATCGAGGACAACATCCTGGTCACCGAGGACGGCGCCGAGAACCTCTCCGCCGACATCCCGCGCACCGCGGACGATGTGGAGGCGTGGGTGCGGCGGCTCTCGCAGCGCTGAGGTGCACGTTGTGGTTGTTTCGCACGCGAAATAGCCGCCACCACGTGCACTTCGGCGGAGGTGGTCAGGCCGAGGGTGCGGGCGGACGCTCGTCGCCCGGCTGGGGAGCGACCGGCGGCGCCGACGCGGGAGGCGCGGGCGGCGGGTCGGACGGGTGCTGCGGCTGCGCGGGCGGCGTCCATCCCGGGGCTGCGGCCGGCTCCTCCGCTCCCCCGCTCGCGAGCAGGTTGCGTGCGCGGTTGCCGAGATCGGAATCGACGAGCACCGAGTAGCTGGTCGCGATCACCTGCTGGACGGACGTGAAGTCGCGCCTGCGCCGGTTGATCGCGTAGGAGACGATGCCCCACAGCATCCCGAATCCCGCACCGAGGAGCAGCGCGGCGAGCACGAACGCGAGGCTGACCGACGGCGAGAAGATGATGAGCAGCAGGCCGAAGAAGATGCCGAGCCACGCACCGGACGCCGCACCCGCCAGTGCGACGCGGCCCCAGGTGAGCTTGCCGGTGACGCGCTCGACGCTCTTCAGGTCGCTGCCGACGATCGAGACCTTGTCGACGGGGAAGTCGGCGCGGGCCAGCACGTCGACCGCCTCCTGCGCCTCGGGATAGCTCTCGAAGGTGGCGACCACTTCGCCTCGCGGCAGGGTCGGGAAGAGGATTCGGTTGCGCCCGTTGTTCAGCCCAGGTGTGCTCATCCACCCATTGTTCCATCCAGGCTTCGCGAGGGCACGGAAACAGCCTTCGTTCACCTGCGAGGGCTAGGTTAACAGGGTGAGTTCGCCCAGAGTCTTCGTCGCCCGCCTGGCCGGGACGACCGTGTTCGATCCCGTCGGAGACCGGGTCGGCAAGGTCAGAGACGTCCTGGTCGTGTACCGCAAGAACGACCCTCCCCGCGTCGTCGGGCTGATCGTCGAGATCCCCGGGAAGCGCCGCGTGTTCCTGTCCATCGGGCGGGTCACCAGCATCGGCAGCGGGCAGATCATCACCAACGGCATCATCAACATGCGCCGCTTCGAGCAGCGCGGCGGCGAGGTGCGCGTGATCGCCGAGCTCCTCGGCCGCCGGGTCGTGTTCACCGACGGCGGCGGCGAGGCGACAATCGAGGACGTCGCGATCGAGGAGACCGAGACCGGCGACTGGGCGGTCAGCCAGCTGTTCGTCCGGAAGCCCAAGGCGGGCGGCTCCCCCTTCGCCAAGGGCGCGACGACGTTCGTGACCTGGAACGAGGTGCGCGAGAAGCAGAAGCTCGGCGAGGCGCAGTCGGCCGAGCAGCTCATCGCCACCTACTCGGAGCTGAAGCCCGCCGACCTCGCGAACACCCTCCTCGACCTCCCTCAGCAGCGGATGCTGGAGGTCGCGGAGGAATTGCCGGACGACCGTCTCGCCGACGTGCTGGAGGAGATGCCGGAGAGCGAGCAGGTGCAGATCCTCGCCCAGCTCAACGACGACCGCGCCGCGGACGTGCTCGACCAGATGGAGCCGGACGACGCAGCCGACCTCATCGCCCAGCTCTCCGACGAGCGCGGCGAGCACCTGCTGGAGCTCATGGAGCCGGAGGAGGCGGACGACGTCCGCATGCTCCTCAGCTACAACCCGGACACCGCGGGCGGTCTGATGACGACCGAGCCGATCATCGTCTCGGCCGACGCGACGGTCGCGGAGGGCCTCGCCCTGATCCGCCGTCACGAGCTCGCTCCCGCGCTCGGCGCCGCGGTGTGCGTGACGCTGCCGCCGTACGAGCCGCCGACCGGCCGGTTCCTGGGCGTCGTGCACTTCCAGCGGATGCTGCGCTATCCCCCGCACGTGCGCCTCGGCACCCTGCTCGATCCGAGCCTCGAGCCGGTCACCGCGGACACCTCCGCCGCCGAGGTGTCGCGCATCCTCGCCTCGTACAACCTCGTCTCGGTCCCCGTGGTCGACGACAAGCATCGTCTCGTCGGGGTGGTGACCATCGACGACATCCTCGACTATCTGCTCCCCGACGACTGGCGAAGTCAAGACGAGGACGAGCCCGTGAAACGCACGGCGCCGTCCGACCAGACCGGAAGCATCCGCATCGTGAACGGAAGGAGGGGCGGAAGTGGCAGGAGGTAGGCAGGACGCGGGGCTCGACGCCCCGAAGGGACTCCGGACGCCGGTGCTGCGGCGCAGCCCGCTGGAGTCGCGCGACCGGTTCGGCCGGTTCACCGAGTGGATCGCACGCGCGATGGGCACGCCGTGGTTCATCCTGGGGCTGACCGTCTTCGTCCTCGCGTGGATGGCGTGGAACACGCTCGCCCCGAACGCCTGGCGTTTCGACTCCGCGGCTCTGGGCTTCATCGCGCTGACGCTCGTGCTCTCGCTGCAGGCGTCGTATGCCGCTCCCCTGATCCTGCTCGCGCAGAACCGTCAGGACGACCGCGACCGCGTGCAGATCGAGCAGGACCGGCAGCGTGCAGAGCGCAACCTCGCCGACACCGAGTACCTGGCGCGCGAGGTCGTAGCCCTGCGGCTCGCGGTGAAGGACATGGCGACGAAGGACTTCATCCGCGCCGAGCTCCGCTCGCTGCTCGAGGACCTCGAGAGGGGCGACGCGGGCGAGGGCGAGCAGGCCCGTGCCTGAGCCGGACAGCGCGGGAGTCGATCTCGCGGTTGCCGTCCGGAGCGCGCTCGGGGCGGTGCTCGACCCCGAGATCCGCAAACCGATCACCGAGCTCGACATGGTGGGCGGCGTGGAGGTGGATGCGCAGGGGCGCGCCGAGGTCGGCATCAAACTGACCATCGTCGGGTGCCCGGCGGCCGACGCGATCGAACGGGACGTGCGCGCGGCAACCGCCGCCGTCCCGGGCGTGACCGAGGTCGCCGTCGACGTCTCGGTGATGACCCCCGCCGAGCGGCGTGCTCTGACCGACCGCCTGCGGGCGGGCCGGCCGGCGCGCGGTCAGCAGTTCGGCCCGGAGTCGCTGACCCGCGTCTACGCCGTCACGAGCGGCAAGGGCGGAGTCGGCAAGTCGACGGTCACGGCCAACCTCGCGGTCGCACTGGCGGAGCGCGGGCTACGGGTCGGGATCGTGGATGCGGACGTGCACGGCTTCTCCATCCCCGGAATCCTGGGCCTGACCGACGAGAACGGCGTCGCGCCGCGGCCGACGCGCGTGGATGACATGATCCTTCCGCCGGTCGCCTACGGCGTGAAGGTCGTTTCGATCGGGATGTTCGTCGATTCGGCCTCCGCGGCCGTCGCGTGGCGCGGGCCGATGCTGCATCGCACCATCCAGCAGTTCCTGTCGGACGTGTACTTCGGCGACCTCGACGTGCTGCTGCTCGACCTCCCGCCGGGCACCGGGGATGTCGCGATCTCGGTCGGCCAGCTGCTGCCCGGCGCGGAGGTGCTCGTGGTGACGACACCGCAGCCGGCCGCGGCCGACGTGGCCGAGCGCAGCGGCGTCGTCGCGCGTCAGACCGGCCAGCGGGTCATCGGTGTCATCGAGAACATGGCGGGGCTCGTGCAGCCGGACGGCAGCGTGCTCGACCTGTTCGGCTCCGGCGGCGGCGCCGAGGTCGCGCGACGGCTGTCGGCCGGCCAGGAGGAGGAGGTGCCGCTGCTCGCCAGCGTGCCCCTCAGCATCCCGCTGCGGGCCGGCGGCGACACCGGAGCGCCCATCGTGGTGACCGACCCCGCGGACCCCGCCGCCGCCGCGATCCGCGCCGTCGCCGACCGCCTGGCGACCCGCTCCCGCGGCCTCGCCGGCCGCAAGCTCGGTCTCTCCGTCCGCTGACCCCGCATCCCCCGCCGTCGAGTCCGCAAACTTTGCACGCTCGACGCCCCCTCAGCGTGCAAAGTTTGAGGACTCGACGGTGGGACGGAGGCGGGAGGCGGGAGCGGGTCAGGCGTCGGGAGGCTCTACGGCCCGGGCGAGCAGCTCCGTGAGGAGGCGTTCGGTGACGGGGCGCGGCAGTGCCGAGACGAGCGCGAGCAGCGGCGCCTGATCGTCGGGGAGGCCGGGGGTCGCGCCTCCCGCGAGGCCGATCGAGCCCAGGATGTGGGCAGCCGTCGCCGAGTCGAGTTCGACGTCGCCTGCCGCGAGCCCCGCCAGCAGGTCCCCGGGCAGGGCGGCGAGCACCGCATCCCCGTCGACCGGGGGCACGCCGCGTGCTTCGTCGGCGGCACCGCGCAGGGCCGCCTCCAGCTCGTCGATCCGCGCCTCCGTCACCGGCGTGATGGTGAGGTGGGTGGTGTGCGGGAGGCGCGTGCCGTCCGTCTGCACCAGCCCCGGCTGCAGCTGTAGCACCCAGCCGCGGCGCCGCACCCGGTCGGCCCAGTGGTGCGGGTCGATGCGACGCTCCGTCGGCACCGCGTCGTCGGTCGTGACGGCGAGCAGCGGGCCGGTCGGGTCGCCGAGCACGCGCAACCCCTCGATGTCGCCGACGATGTCCTGCAGCCCGCGGGTGGCACGACGGCACGACTCGGCGAGGCCGGCGAAACCGCGGGCTCCGAGCGCCTGGATGATCGCCCAGGATGCCGCGAGCGACCCGGCCGACTTCGACCCGAGCAGGGTGGAGTTGACGACCGGATACCCCGGCCAGCCGGTCGTCGCGAAGTACTGGCGCCGCTGACGGTCGCGCCCGCGCTGCAGCAGGACGCTGGCTCCCTTCGGCGCGTAGCCGTACTTGTGGAGGTCGGCCGAGACGCTCGTCACGCCGGGCACCCGGAAGTCCCACGCCGGCAGCGCCGATCCGTCCGCCGCCCGCCAGAACGGCAGGATCCACCCGCCGATGCAGGCATCCACATGGCACGCCACCCCCGCGTCGTCGCACGCGGCGGCCACCTCCTCGATCGGGTCGAGTGTCGCGTACGGGTACGAGGGCGCCGAGACGACGACCAGCGCGACGTCCGGACCGATCCGCTCGATCAGACGGGATGCGTCGAGCCGCCCCGTCCGCGCATCCACAGGCACGAGGTCCAGCGTCAGGTCGAACAGTGCCGCCGCCTTCTGGAACGCCGCGTGCACGGTCACCGGCGCGAGCAGCCGGGGCGTCCCCCTGCCGCCCGCGGCGCGCCAGACGTCGCGCGCGGTCTTCACGGCGAGCAGGCACGACTCCGTGCCTCCGGAGGTCACCGAGCCGACCACGTCGTCCCCGCCATGCAGCAGCTCGCGGGCGAACCCGACGACTTCGCGCTCCATCACCGCGACGGACGTGAACGTCGTCGGGTCCAGGCCGTTCACCGGCTGAACCAGCCGCATGGCCGCGGCCGCGAGCTCGTCGATCTCGGGCATCCCCGAGTCGTACACGTAGCTCAGCACCCGGCCGCCGTGCGTCGGGGCATCCGCCTCGCGCAGGGCGGCGAGGCGCCCGAGGATGGCCGCAGCGTCAAACGACGACATCGATGTCTCCCTTCCGGAGCCGGTACCGCGCCAGCGGCACCAGGCTGATCGCGATGATGATCGCCGGGACGAGGCTGAAGCTCAGGGCGATCCCGGCCACGGCGCTGGCCGGCTGAGACGCGCCCGCCTCCGCCACGGCCGCACTGCGCGAGACGTAGCCGCTCACCGCGAGCACGATGCTCAGCACGGTCGCGCCGAGCGCCATGCCCGTCGTCTCCCCCGCTGTCCACATGCCGCCGAACGTTCCCGCCCGGCCCTCGCCGTTGCGCCGCGCGTCGTGCGAGATGACGTCGGGCAGCATGGCCATCGGCAGGGACTGCATGCCCGCGTACCCGGCTCCCGCCAGGGCGACGGGTGCGTAGACCCACGCGCCGGGCGCCCACAGCAGCGCGACCATGGACTGGGCCGCCAGCCCGAACAGGACGCTCGCGATCACGAACCCGCGCTCCTTGCCGATGCGGCGCGCGATGACGCCCCACAGCGGCGTCACGATGAGCGCGGGGCCGATGAGCGCGACGAACAGGAACGTCACGGCGTCCTCCGAGTGGAGCACCCACGTGGCGACGTAGTTGGCCCCGGCGAGCATCAGGCCGGTGGCCAGTCCCTGCAGCAGGAACGTGAGCAGCAGGGCGCGGAACGGCTGGCTGTCGCGCAGCACGCGCACCCCGGCCGCGTAGTTCGAGCGCACGGTCGCGACGATGCTCTCTCGCGCCGGCGGCTCGGCAGCGGGCAGTCCGCGCGGCGCGACGAACGCCGAGACGAGCATCCCGGCGCCGATCGTCACACCCGCGACCAGTGCCATCAGGAAGTACCCCGCGAAGGCGTTGCCCCCGCCGAGCGACCGCAGCGCGGGCCCGCCCGCCCCGAACAGCAGGATGGCGAAGGTCAGAACCACCACGCGCCAGGTCAGCAGGCGCGTCCTCTGGTCGTATCCGGACGCGAGCTCGGCCGGCAGCGCGATGTACGGCACCTGGAACAGGCTGAACGCCGTCGCCGTCAGCACGAACGCGAGCAGCACCCAGACGGCGGCGGCCGCGGCCGGCGTCCCGGGCGGGACGGCGAATGTGAGCAGGAAGAACACCGGCAGCGCGAGCGCACCCAGCAGCATCATCGGCCGGCGGGAGCCGCGCACGGCGAGCATCCGGTCGCTGCGGGCGCCGATCACCGGGTCGATCACCACGTCCCACACCTTGGCCACCGTCACGACCACGCCCGCGACGATCGCGGCGACACCCAGCGAGTCGGTGAGGTAGTACACGAGCACCAGCCCGGGAAGGGTCGCGAAGCCGCCCGTGCCGAGCGACCCGACGGCGTACCGCGCGACGGTCGCCCTGCTCAGCGACTGCTCCGTTGCGATCATGTCCGCAGCGTAGTGGATGCGCGACCGCGCAGCCCGCCGCGCCGCGTCAGGTGGACTCGGTGTCGTACGGCGGGATCGCCCCGGCCGTCAGCGGCAGCTTCCGCTGCGCGTACGCGGACTGCGTCACGGGCTTGATCGCGCCGGCGGCCTCCGGGCCGTCCTCGAGCAGCGCTTCGCGGATGATGCGGCGCGGGTCGTACTGGCGGGGGTCGAGCTTCTTCCAGTCGACCTCGTCGAACTCGGGGCCCATCTCATCCCGCATCCGGTCCTTCGCGCCGTTGGCGAAGTCACGCAGCGACCGCACCAGCTGACCGAGCTTCGCGGCGTACGCGGGCAGGCGCTCCGGGCCGATGACGAACGCAGCGATCACCGCCACGATCAGCAGCTTGTCGAAGGTCAGCCCGAACACGTTTCCAGGGTATCGCGGCGATGCCTGCACGGATGCCGCATGAGCCCGCCGTATCCTGTGAAGAGGCCCGCGCCCGAGGCCGATCGACGGGAGTGCAGTGTCAGACAAGGACTCGAACTGGAGATTCGCCGACGACATCGTCGTCGAGAGCGATGTGATCGCCCGGGCACGACAGCAGTCGCTCGAACTGGGCATCGACCCCATCTCGCCCGCGACCGGCGCCCAGGCGGCCGTCGTCGTGGCGGCGACGCGCGCCGAGAACGTCGTCGAGATCGGAACCGGCGTCGGAGTCTCGGGCCTGTGGCTCCTCACCGGCGGCACGGATGCGCAGCTCACCTCCATCGACGTGGAGGTCGAGTACCAGCAGCATGCCCGCGCGTTCTTCACCGAGGCGGGGCTGCCGTCGAACCGTGTGCGGCTCATCCCCGGTCGTGCGCTCGAGGTGCTGCCGCGTATGAACGAGAACTCGTACGACATCGTCTTCATCGACGCCGACCCGCAGTCGGTCATTGAGTACGTCGAGCACGGGCTGCGCCTGGTGCGCCCGGGCGGAACGGTGCTCGTCGCCCGCGCGCTCTGGCGTGGACGCGTCGCTGACCCGGCGGCGCGTGACGAGGTCGCGACCGGCTTCCGCACGCTCATCACCGAGACGTCCGCGTCCGGCGCGGTCATCAGCGCCCTGTCGCCGGCCGGCGAGGGGCTGCTGCAGATCACCAAGCTCGCGCCGTAGGCGACCGGCCCACCGGCCCAACACACGCGAGAAGGGCCCCGATCGATTCGATCGGGGCCCTTCTCTATACAGCGTATGGTCAGGCGGAGGTCACGACGCTGGCAAGCGCGTCGTGGAGCTCTTTGGCTTCCGCGTCGTTGACGGAGACCACCAGTCGTCCCCCACCCTCGAGCGGCACACGCACGATGATGAGCCGTCCCTCCTTCACAGCCTCCATCGGCCCGTCCCCGGTCCTCGGCTTCATGGCCGCCATGCAGCTCCCCTTTCGTGGATGTCCTTCTATTATCCGACATCGTTGCCGACGTGCGGAAATCGGAGGGATCACGGAGGTGACCAGTCGTATCCGTTGATGAACCAGCAGACGGCGACCCAGCCCACCTGCAGGGCGATGAACAGGGCGACGATCGCCACGCGGTAGACGCGGCTCCGCGGCAGGGCGAGCGCGCCGAGCAGGGGGAACAGCGGCATCAGCAGCCGGAACGTGCTCGACTGCGGGAAGAACACGGCGAGCAGGTAGAGCGAGTACGCGGCCACCCAGAACCGCAGGTCGACGCCGAGCCTCCGCACCGCCGGGGAGAACAGCAGGATGCCGAACAGCGCCACGATGACGACCAGCGCGGCCATGCCCACCCAGCCGGGGATGCCGAGCATGGCGCTCGCCCACCAGTCGGCCCCCTGGAACCAGGGCGTGAACGGCACCAGGTGCGTGTACCCGATGTACGCCGACCGCCAGGCCAGCTCCGTGTCGGTGTAGGCCGTGAGCGAGCCCGTCCCGATCGCGGCGATCGCCGGCCAGGCGAGTCCCGCGAGGCCGCTGAAGACGGCGAGCGAGACGCTGAGCACGCGCTCGCGCACCGGGAACGGGTCGTCGCGCCGCCGCATCCACCGGTAGCCGACATGCAGCACGAGGGCGAGGGCGAACGCGAGCCCCGACGGGCGCGTGAACGCCATCGCCAGGACGACAGGGAACAGCCAGGCGTATCGCCGCTCTACGAGCAGCAGCAGCGCGGTCACGAGCAGCAGGATGTACAGCGACTCGGCGTACGCCACCTGGAACAGGGGCGAGACGGGCGCGACGCAGAACAGGACGACAGCGAACAGGCTGGTCGAGGCGCTCAGGCCCACGCGGCGCATCAGCTGATGGAATACCAGGGCCGCCCCGGCGCCCGCCGCGAACGACACCAGCACCGCGGCCATCGGCCAGGGCAACCGGGTCAGGAACATGACCGCGTCGACGAGCCCCGGGTAGCCGGGAAGGAACGCCCACGCGTTCTCGGCGACGTGCACACCGTCGGTCGTCGGAAGGCCGGCGGGATAGCCGGAGCCGGCGACGATCTCGTACCAGCGCCCGTCCCACAGGTTCGCGAACGAGAAGTAGTCGGGCGACGCGCTCGTCCAGGCGTTCGCGCCCTCCGCGGCGGCGAAGCTCAGGAGGATCACGGTCGTGACCGCGCGCGCCCCCAGATAGATCAGGAGGACCCGCACCCACCACAGCGTCCACCACGGGCCGCGGGCGACCGCCCGGCCGCCCGCCGCATCCGGCAGCGCCGTGGAGTCAGCGCGCGCCGGCGCCGGTGAGCCAGGCACGCAGCCCCTCCTCGACCGCGACGATCTGCTCGACGTCGACGCGCTCGTCGTCGGCGTGCGCCTTCAGCGGGTCGCCGGGACCGTAGTTGACCGCGGGGATGCCCATGGCGCTGAACCGGGCGACGTCCGTCCACCCGTACTTCGGCTTCGCCACACCGCCGACCGCGGCGACGAACTCCTGCGCGAGGGGCGCATCCAATCCCGGGCGGGCGCCGTCTGCACGGTCGACGACCGTGATCTCGTAGTCGCCGAACAGCTCGTGCATGTGCTCGATGGCCTCCTGCGACGAGCGCGACGGAGCGAAGCGGTAGTTGATGTGGACCATGCACTCGTCCGGGATGATGTTGCCGGCCACTCCCCCGGAGATGCCGACCGCATTGAGGCCCTCCTTGTAGACGAGCCCGTCGACCTCGACCTCACGCGCCTGGTAGCCCGCGAGGATGTCCAGGATGGGCGCGGCCTTGTGGATGGCGTTGTCGCCGACCCAGCCTCGGGCCGAGTGGGCACGCAGGCCGTAGGTGCGCACTTCGACGCGGAGGTTGCCGTTGCAGCCGCCCTCCACGACGCCGTTGCTCGGCTCGCCGAGGATGCCGAAGTCGCCGACGAAGAGGTCGGGCCGGTTGCGGGCGAGGCGGCCGAGGCCGTTCAGCTCGGCGTTGACCTCCTCGTGGTCGTACCACATCCACGTGACGTCGACGGAGGGATCTGTCAGCTCGGCGGCGAGCTTCAGCTGCACGGCGACGCCGGCCTTCATATCCACGGTTCCGCGGCCCCACAGATAGCGGATGCCGTCGTGCTCCTCGAACCGCGTCGGCAGGTTGTTGTTGAGCGGGACGGTGTCGATGTGCCCGGCGATCAGCGCCCGCCTGCCGCGGCCCAGGTCGGTGCGCGCGACGATCGCGTCGCCGTCGCGGATGACCTCCAGATGCGGCAGGCCGGTCAGCGCGGCCTCCATCGCGTCGGCGAGGGTGCCCTCCCCGCCGGAGACGGACTCGATGTCGCACAGCTGGCGTGTGAGGTCGATGGACGAGGCGGTCAGGTCGAGGGGAACACTGCTGATCTGCACCCTACTAACCTAGGGGCATGCCCTCTGCCGTGCCTGAAAATTCCGCCGCGCCCCGCTCCACCGACGTCCGTTCCACCGACGTCCGTTCCGCCTGGGGCTACGGGCTCGCGACGGTGTCCGCCGATGGAACCGTGCTCGACACCTGGTTCCCCGAGCCCCAGCTCGGCAGGCTGCCGGCGGGCCGCGACCGCTGGATCGCCCCGGCCGAGCTCGAGGAGCTGGCCGGCGACGACCCGCGCCGCGCCGTGCGCGTCGACATCGTGACGGTCGAGATCGAACTGGATGCGCCTCCCGCCTCCACGCCCGACGCGTACCTGCGCCTGCACCTGCTGTCGTACCTGCTCGTGCAGCCCAACGGCCTCAACCTGGACGGCGTGTTCGCGCACCTGCCCACCGTCGCGTGGACGAACGCCGGACCGGTGAACCCGGCCGACCTCGACCGGCTGCGTCCGCGTCTGCAGCGCGCCGGCATCCAGGTCTCGGGCATCGACAAGTTCCCGCGGCTGCTCGACTACGTGACGCCGGAGCGCGTGCGCATCGCCGACGCGTCCCGGGTGCGCCTCGGCGCGCACCTGGCCCCGGGCACGACCGTGATGCACGAGGGATTCGTCAACTTCAACTCCGGCACACTCGGCACCTCGATGGTCGAAGGCCGTATCTCGCAGGGCGTCGTCGTGGGCGACGGCTCGGACATCGGCGGCGGCGCATCCATCATGGGGACGCTGTCCGGCGGCGGAACGCACCGCGTCTCGATCGGCGAGCGGGCCCTGCTCGGCGCGAACTCCGGCATCGGTATCTCGATCGGCGACGACTCGGTCGTCGAGGCCGGTCTCTACGTGACCGCAGGAACCAAGGTCGTGCTGGTCGGCGAGGCGCCGACCGCCGACGGCCGCCCCCGCACGGTGAAGGCCGCCGAGCTGTCCGGCCAGCCCGGCCTCCTCTTCCGCCGCAACTCCCTCACGGGAGCCGTCGAGGTCCTCCGCCGAAACGGCACCGGCGTGGAGCTCAACGCCGCCCTCCACGCCTAGCCCCGGCTCTCCCCTTCCCCCTTCCCCCCACCGTCGAGTCCGCGAACTTTGCACGCTCGCGCGGCGTTTCGCGTGCAAAGTTTGCGGACTCGACGGGGGGGGTAGACGAGGGTGAGGCATTGGAGTTCCGCACGGTGTGGGCGAACGTGGAACGAATTCGCTTCACGGAGGAGGGCGGCAAGCCAGGCCTCGGTGCCTCGTGGCGCGCGAATGCTGTCGCCACCATCGAGGGCAGGGACTACGAGGTGATCATCGGCCCGCACGCGCTGGCGGTTCTGCATACCGATCCACCTCCCAAGACGCCGACGTTGCCCCCGACAGCCTCGCCCGTGGCCCTGACGCTGACCTACAGCGATGGATCAACCGAGGTCGTCGAATGACCTCGTGGGGGTTTGCTCCGTCACGATCGACGACTCCCATCGTCGTCTGTAAGTGATGAACAAAGTTTGGACGGTTGTCGCGGGGCTGGCGGTCGGTGGTGCGCTGCTTGCGGGCACGACCGCGTGCGCTGAGATGGGAGACCGCATCCTGTACGGGAACTCGACCGAGAGACCGAAGTCGAATCTCGAGTACCAACGAGAGTCGGCCCTTCACTTCCGTTCGCGATGGGCGAATGTCGAAGAGATCCGGTTCAAGCGCGAAGGTGGCAAGCCGGGACTCGGAGCGGCCTGGAGCGTCAACGCGATCGCCACCCTCGACGGGGAGGAGATAGAGGTGATCATCGGCCCCGACACGCTCGGATTTCCGCTAGGAGACTCGCCTCCGATGATGCCCACTCTTCCCCCTTCGGTACCTCGCATCGCCATGACCGTGTTCTACAGCGACGGCACATCGGAGGTCTTCGAATGACGACGCAGAAGGAAGACCATGACATCGCCAAAGAGGCGTATCTCGTCGACCCGCTGGCCCGGGACCCTCCGTACACCGCAGGCTCAAGATTCAAGGTAGGTCCCGACGATGTCGAGTACCTCGTCTACGACTCGCACCACGATCCGGTCTCCGGGTTCCAGGGCATGGCGGTGGTGCCCGTGGTCGCAGGCAAGCCGGACTTCTCGCACGTCACGATCGCATTCGCCGGCACGAACCCGGAGCATCGGGCGGACATCCTCGCAGACACCATGTCGGTCGTGGGCGGGGACACCGGGCCCGGTACGCAGGCGTCGGAGGCGATGGAGTTCGCCCGACGGGTCCGGGAGAGCGTCAAGAAAGAGCACCCCGAAGCGTCGTACTCCACGGTGGGGCATTCGCTCGGCGGGTGGCAGGCGATGCTGGTCGCGGCAGAGTTCGGTTGGGCCGGAGTGTCCTTCAATGGTCCGGACCCCTGGGACAACCTTTCTCCGCAGGCGAAGGAATGGCTTCAGAGGCAGCGGGACGCCGGCCGTAACCCGTTGGTCAACTATGTCAACGAGTGGGACCTGACCGGGAACCTGTCGGGCAACGGCACCGGGGCCGCGAAGTACGTCGGCGGTCCGCGGGGAAAGGGACCATTCGGTCACCACGATCTGGAGACGGCCTACGAGTTCAACGCCGACGGCTCGCTCAAGCGTCTGGGAGTGGAGGGTCGCAGCGACTGGGAGATCAGCCAGAACCAGGTTGCGGGACTCCCGGCCGGCCTGCAGCCTCACTTCACGCCGATCATCGCCGGCCTGTACGGAGGTCTGCGCCTGCCCCTGGTCGGAGAGGTCGTCGGAACCATCGCCTCCGGCGCCACGGTCCTGGTCGATACCGTGGCCGCGCTCGACCTGGCCTCCTCGATCGGCTCGCTGGGCATCTCCCTGGAGGCCATCAAGGCGGCGAACGCCGGGCTTCCCGGTCAGCTGCAGTCCGTCCTGGATGCAGGCAGGAGCACGGTGTCGATGATCCCCTTCGTCACTCCGGCGGATGTAGAGGAATGCATCAGCACCCACCGGCTGAATCCGCACCAGCGCATCGACCTCGACGCGGTCGCAGAGGTGGACCGGCGCGTCGACACGCACACGCTCCTGGTCGCCCAATTGTCCGAAGGGGTCGTCAAGGCCGTCGTTCACACCCTGGAGCAGGATGGCCAGTGGGCGTCCCGCTTCTCACTGCTGCGCTGAAAGGAGACGCTCGTGTCGTTCTTACCGGAGATCTCGTCCAGCACCATTGCTGACGTGCTGGATGACGCCCTCAGGACCGCCTCGGACGCGGTCGAAACCCTGACTCACGTCGATCAGATCCTGCACCGGGCGGCGGTCGACCTGCTGAACCTCGCCCTCCCGACAATCGTCCGGGCCGGTTCGGTACCGGTGCAGGCGGCCGCCCTGGCGGTCGTTTCCGCCTCGAGCGGCCGTATCGGCCTCACCCTCGGTGGCACCGCGTTCAGCAACACCGTGCTCGGAGGCGAGGTCGCGAAGAAGGTCGCCCAGGGGATCGACACGCTGAAAGCGGACAGCGACTACGGCAAGGCGGTGAACAGCATCACATGGTGACGTATCGATCGCTCGGCGAACTCGAGAGCGCCCACGACGAGGAGAGCGCAGCTGCCCGGCGCCGGCTGGAAGACGCGGAAGGGCATCTCATGCACTACCGGTCGCAGATCTACCGGATCCAGGAGAGCGTCTACCAGGCCGTTGCTCAGCATGGTGCCGCCGAGGACCCCGACTTCCGCCACGAGTTCCAGCGTTTCGCCGACCGGCACGAGGAAGCGGCTCACGAGGCGGACCGCGTCGTGACCCGGTACCAGGAGCAATACGAAGACCTGCAGCGAGAGCAGTCCCGCGAACGGGAACGGTTTCTACAAGATCACCGCTGAAGCCCCGGGCCGGCCAAGACGGTCCACGCCGGTGCGGTTGACGCGACACGCCGTCCGCCCGCGAGCGGGAACGGCATGTCCCGTCAACCAGATACTCGCTAGACGAGGGTGAGGACGGATGCGGGATCGGCGAGGATGCGGCCGATGTCGGCGAGGAAGCGGGAGGCCTGCTCGCCGTCGACGATCCGGTGGTCGAACGTCAGCGCGAGGGTGAGCACCTGGCGGAGCGCGATGCCGCCGTCGTGCTCCCACGGCTGACGACGCACCGCGCCCACGGCGAGGATCGCCGCCTCTCCGGGCGTCAGGATGGGCGTCCCCGCATCCACGCCGAACACGCCGACGTTGGTGATCGTGATCGTGCCGCCGCTGAGGTCCGCCGGGGCGGTCCGACCCGCCCGCGCGGTCTCGGCGAGACTGCGAATCGCGCCGGAGAGGCCGCCGAGCGTCATGCCGTCCGCGTCGCGGATCACCGGCACCATCAGCCCGCGCGGCGTCGCCGCCGCGATGCCGAGATGCACGTACTCCGCCTGGACGATCTCGTTCGCAGCATCGTCCCACCGGGAGTTGACCTCCGGGGTGCGCCGCACCGCAAGCAGCAGCGCCTTGGCGACGACGGCCAGCAGCCCCGGCCGCGCCTCGGCCAGCTCGGGCAGCGCGCGCAGTCGCGAGATCAGCTCCATCGTCGGCGTCACGTCGATCGTCAGGAACACGGTCGCCTGCGGCGCACCGAACGCGCTCCGGACCATCGCGTCGGCGGTCGCCTTGCGGACGCCCCGGATCGGGATGCGCTTCTCGCGCGCTCCCGCATCCACCGTGGCAGCGCCGGCCGCTGTCGCGGAGCCGCTCCCCCGCTGTTCTACGTACTGCTGCACATCCCCACGCGTGATCAGCCCGCGGTCACCCGAGCCGGCCACCGACGCCAGGTCGACGCCGAGCTCGCGCGCGAATTTGCGCACCGGTGGGGTCGCGCGCGGACGCTCGGCCAACGCGGTCGCCGTCGCGCCCGTGTTCGGGGCCGGCGAGGCAGCTGAGGCAGGCGCAGCCACACTCGTCACGGCCGTCTGGCCCGTCACGGCCGTCTGGGCCGTCTGGGCCGCCGCGACCGAACCAGCACCAGCCGCAGCCCTTCCGGCCACGGCCAACCCCGGCCGTGCCCTCCGCGCCGGGCGCGCACCCGACTCCAGCCGCGCGCCATATCCGACCAGCGTCGGCTCGCGCCCGTCCGGCGACGCCGACGGACCCGTCTCCGACGCGGGAGCAGCAGGAGCCGCCGGTGCGTCTCCCTCTGGCTCCCCCGCATCCACCTCGAAGGCCACGAGCGGCTCGCCGACGGCCACCGTGACCCCTGGCTCCACGAACAGGCGGGAGACGCGCCCGTCGTACGGCGCCGGCAGCTCGACGAGCGCCTTGGCCGTCTCCACCTCGGCGATGATCTGATTGAGCTGCACGGTGTCGCCGACGGCGACCTTCCAGGCGACCAGCTCCGACTCGGTCAGTCCCTCGCCGAGGTCGGGAAGCGCGAACTCGCGGACGGCCATCAGTCCTCCACCCCGCTCAGCGAGTTGGGCCGGTCCATGGCGCGGTCGATGCCGTCCAGGATGCGGTCCAGGTCCGGCAGGTGCGCCGACTCCAGGCGTGCCGGCGGGTACGGGATGTCGTGCCCGGTCACACGCACCGGCGCGTGCTCCAGGTGGTAGAAGCACCGCTCGGTGATCGACGCCGAGATCTCGGCGGCCAGCCCTCCCGACAGCGCCGCCTCGTGCGTCACCACGAGACGGCCGGTGCGCTTCACCGACGCGACGACCGTGTCGAGGTCGAGCGGCGACAGCGAGCGCAGGTCGATGACCTCCACCGAAACGCCCTCGTCGCCTGCGGCCACGGCCGCGTCGCGCGCGAGCTGCACCAGTCCGCCGTACGTGACCAGGGTCACGTCGGTGCCCTGCGTCAGCACCTGCGCTGTGCCCATCGGGCGCGCGTCGGCGAGCGGGGCGTCCTCATCCACCTCGCCCTTCGCGTGGTAGCGGCGCTTCGGCTCGAAGAACAGCACCGGGTCGTCCGACGCGATGGCCTGCTGGATGAGCGTGAACGCGTCCTGCGGATCGGACGGGCTGACCACTCGCAGCCCGGCGGTGTGCGCGAAGTACGCCTCCGGCGAGTCCGAGTGGTGCTCGGCCGACCCGATACCGCCCGCGAACGGCACCCGGATCACGATCGGCATGCGCACAGCACCCTGCGTCCGGTAGTGCATCCGCGCGACCTGGTTCACGATCTGGTCGAAAGCCGGATAGATGAAGCCGTCGAACTGGATCTCCACCACCGGCCGGTACCCGCGGTACGCCATTCCGACCGCCGTGCCGAGGATCCCGGACTCCGCGAGCGGCGAGTCCATCACCCGGCGCGGCCCGAACTCGGTCTGCAGGCCGTCCGTGACGCGGAAGACGCCGCCGAGCGTGCCGATGTCCTCCCCCATCAGGACGACGTGGTCGTCGGCCGCCAGCGCTCGCCGGAGCCCGGCATTGATGGCCTTGGCCATGCTCAGTGAGGTCATCGTCCGTCGCTCCCCACGAAGGTGCGCAGGTAGCGCGAGTAGTGGTCCCGCTGGCGTGTGAGGCCGGTGTGCGGTTCGGCGTACACGTTGTCGAAGACGGTGAGCGGGTCGGGGTCGGCAAGCGTGGTGATGCCCGCGCGCATCTCTGCCGCGACGGCGTCGGCCTTCGCGGTGATCGCCGCGCGGCGGTCGTCCGTGAGGGCTCCCTGCGCGACGAGGTACGCCTCCACCCGGGCGAGCGGGTCCTTGCCGCGCCAGGCGTCGAGTTCGGACGCGTCGCGGTAGCGGGTCGGGTCGTCGGCGGTCGTGTGCGGTCCCATCCGGTACGTCACCGCTTCGATGAAGGTGGGGCCGCCGCCCGAGCGGGCGCGGTCGAGCGCGGCGCGCGTCACCGCGAGCACGGCCAGCACGTCGTTGCCGTCGACACGGACGCTCGGCACGCCGAAGCCGGGCGCGCGGTCGGCGATGGGACGCTGCGCCTGGAGGGACACCGGCTCCGAGATCGCGTACTGGTTGTTCTGGCAGAAGAAGATCACGGGCGCCGCGTAGGTCGCAGCGAAGATCAGCGCTTCGTTCACATCCCCTTCGCTGGTGGCGCCGTCGCCGAAGTAGGCGACCGCCACGGCGTCGGTGCCGTCGGCCTGGATGCCGAGGGCGTAGCCGGTCGCGTGAAGCGTCTGAGCGCCGATGATCACCTGCGGGGTGGCCATGTTGATGTCGTACGGGTTCCAGCCGCTCTGGGTCGTGCCGCGCCAGACACGCAGCAGGTCGACCAGGCCGGCGCCGCGGCAGTACGCGACGCCGTGCTCGCGGTAGCTGGAGAAGACGAAGTCGTCGGTGCGGAGCGCGCGCCCGGAGCCGATCTGAGCGGCCTCCTGGCCCAGCAGCGGCGGCCAGAGACCGAGCTCGCCCTGACGCTGCAGTGCGGTCGCCTCGGCGTCGATGCGGCGGATGACCTGCATGTCCTCGTAGAGCGCGAGCAGCTGGTCGATTCCGATGTCGGAGACCCAGGCGTCGTAGCGGTCGTCCTCGTGCCGGACGCCGTCGGAGTCGAGGAGGCGGACGAGCCCGAGGTCACTCATGCTGGTCTCGCGGAGGCCGTCCTCGCCGAGCCGGAGCTCGTCCATGGCACCGAGGTCCGTGTGGGAGCCGCCCCGACGGGTGGCGGGCTGATTGTCGATCGTCACGGTTCACGCAACCTTCACTCTCGCGCCCGGCCGACGCTGCTTGTGGCGCGCACGACCGGCTTCCGGCCCCTTCGCCGGAATTAGGTGGAAGGCTACGCTGCGCGATCAGCGCGCACAACCATCGGCGTGTCGACCGTGCAGGATGCACTATCCGGCCGGACGCGCTGCTGCTAGGTTTCACACTATGCGCAGCTTCGACAGCACCGACCGCCGCATCCTTCTGGCCCTCGCGGACGACCCCCGATCGACGAATGTGTCCCTCGCCGATCGGCTCGGCCTCAGCCGCAACACGGTCCAGGCGCGGGTCGCCGAGCTGGAGCGCAGCGGCGCGTTCCTGTCGTTCGAGCGGCGCATCTCCGCCCGGGTCGCCGGGTATCCGCTGGCCGCCTTCGTCAATGTGCACGTGCGGCAGCAGCGGCTGGCGGCGGTCGTTGAGAGTCTCGCCGCCATCCCGGAGATCGTGCAGGCGCACGGGCTGTCCGGCCCGTCCGACCTGCTGCTGCGCGTCGTGTGCGTCGACGCGGAGGACCTCTTCCGCATCACCGGCATCATCCAGTCGACGGATGGCGTCGACCGCGCCGAGACGTCCCTCGACATGGGCGAGCTCATCCCCTACCGCCTGCGCCCCCTCCTCACCCGCGACGCCTGACCCGCTCCATCAGCTCCTGAGTTTTTCGGGTCGACACGCGGCATCCGGGCCGAAACACTCAGGAGCTGATGGCGTGATTGCCGAGCCGGACGCACGAAGGCCGCGCCGACAGAGTCGACGCGGCCTTCGGTGAGGTGCGAGAGCTTACGCCTCGGCGGGAGCCTCCACGGGGGCGGTCTCGGCGGGGGCCTCGGCGGCCTCCTCCGCGATCACCGGGGCGAGCGACAGCTTTCCGCGGTCGTCGATCTTGGTGATCTCGACCAGGACCTTCTGTCCGACCCCGAGCACATCCTCGACGTTCTCCACGCGCTTGCCACCGGCGAGCTTGCGGACCTCCGAGATGTGCAGCAGGCCGTCCTTGCCCGGGAGCAGCGAGACGAACGCGCCGAACGCGGCGATCTTGACGACGGTTCCGAGGAACTGCTCGCCGACCTCCGGGTTGGTGGGGTTCGCGATCGCGTTGACCTGGGCGCGGGCCGCCTCGGCCGAGGGGCCGTCGGTGGCGCCGATGTAGACGGTGCCGTCCTCCTCGATGGAGATCTCGGCGCCGGTCTCGTCCTGGATGCCGTTGATCGTCTTGCCCTTCGGGCCGATCAGCTCACCGATCTTGTCGACCGGGATCTGGACCGAGATCACGCGCGGCGCGGTCGGGGCCATCTCATCCGGACGGTCGATGGCGGCGTTGAGCACGCTCAGGATGGTGGTGCGGGCGTCCTTCGCCTGCTTCAGCGCGCCGGCGAGCACCGACGACGGGATGCCGTCGAGCTTCGTGTCGAGCTGGATCGCGGTGACGAACTCGCTGGTTCCTGCGACCTTGAAGTCCATGTCGCCGAGCGCGTCCTCCGCGCCCAGGATGTCGGTGAGCGCCGCGTAGCGGGTCTCACCGTCGACGACGTCGGAGATCAGGCCCATGGCGATGCCGGCGACCGGGGCGCGCAGCGGCACACCGGCGTTCAGCAGCGACAGGGTGGAGGCGCAGACGGAGCCCATCGAGGTGGAGCCGTTGGACCCGAGGGCCTCGGACACCTGACGGATCGCGTACGGGAACTCCTCGCGGCTCGGCAGCACCGGCACGAGGGCGCGCTCGGCGAGGAAGCCGTGCCCGATCTCGCGACGCTTCGGCGACCCGACGCGGCCGGTCTCACCGGTCGAGTAGGGCGGGAAGTTGTAGTGGTGCAGGTAGCGCTTGTGCGTCACCGGCGAGAGCGAGTCGATCTGCTGCTCCATCTTGAGCATGTTCAGCGTGGTGACGCCCAGGATCTGGGTCTCGCCGCGCTGGAAGATCGCCGAGCCGTGGACGCGCGGGATGACCTGCACCTCGGCGTCGAGCGGACGGATGTCGGTGAGGCCACGACCGTCGATGCGGATGCCCTCGCGGAGCACGCGGCCGCGCATGACGACCTTCGACACCGACTTGTAGGCGGCCGAGAACTGCGACAGCGTCTCCGCGGGCAGGACTCCGGCCTCCACCTTCTCGGTGAGGGCGACCTTGACGCGCTCCTTGAGGGCGTCGTCGGCGTTCTGGCGCTCGATCTTGTCGGCGATCTGGTAGACGTTCACCAGCTCGTCGTAGGCGAGGCCGGCGACGTTGTCGTAGGTCTCCTGCGAGTAGGGCAGGAACACCGGGTAGTCGGCGATGGCCTTCGCGGCCTGCTCGGCGATGACGTTCTGCGCGCCGACGAGCTGGCGGATGAACGGCTTGGCCGCCTCGAGGCCCTGCGCGACGATCTCCTCGTTCGGCTTGACCGCTCCACCCTGGATGAGGTTCCAGCTGTTCTCGGTGGCCTCCGCCTCGACCATCATGATCGCGACGTCGCCCTCGGAGCCGTCCTCGTTGGTGAGGACGCGGCCGGCGACGATGAGGTCGAACACGGCCTCCTTGAGCTGCTCGGCCTTCGGGAAGGCGATCCACTGGTCCTCGTGGGTGCCGTTGCCGGGGATGAGCGCGAGGCGCACACCGGCGATCGGGCCGGAGAACGGCAGACCCGAGATCTGCGTGGATGCGCTTGCCGCGTTGATGGCGAGCGCGTCGTAGAACTCGTCCGGAGCGATGCTCAGGACGGTGATGACGATCTGCACCTCGTTGCGGAGGCCGTCGACGAACGACGGGCGCAGCGGGCGGTCGATCAGGCGGCACACCAGGATCGCCTCGGTGGAGGGGCGGCCCTCGCGCCGGAAGAACGAGCCGGGGATCTTGCCTGCGGCGTACGAGCGCTCCTCGACGTCGACGGTCAGCGGGAAGAAGTCGAAGTTGTCCTTCGGGTGCTTGCTGGCGCTGGTCGCGCTCAGAAGCATGGTCTCCTCGTCGAGGTACGCGGCGACGGCGCCCTGCGCCTGCTGGGCGAGGCGTCCGGTCTCGAACCGGACGGTACGGGTGCCGAAGCGGCCGTTGTCGAGAACGGCTTCGGCGAATTTGATTTCAGGACCTTCCAAGAGGTCTGTCTCCTTTGTTTAACGTCGCTGTCCCGTGTGGACGCGACTGTCATTCAAGGAGCAGGAACAGGCAGTTCGACACGTCGTGTGTACGCGGCATCCCATGCGGATCGCGTGGGCTGAGCCCGTCTGGCCATCAGTAGAAATACACGGTTGCGGGCCGCTCTCGCTGCCACCGCATCCGGATACCACCACCGAGGACCAGCTCCTGCCAGCCTGCTCCGGGTTCCTTCTCGGTATTGAGTTGGATGGACGGCGCTCGGCCGACCACCAGCATCCTATCAGTCGCAGCCCGTGCCAGGATGGATGGAGGCCGTCAGCGAGCCGGGACGAGGGGGATTCCGATGGGCGAGACACCACGGTCGGCGGGCGCGTCGACTCTTTCCGGGGGATGCGCTGCTGCCTGCCGTTCCTGGCGCGGCGATCCTCATCCGGGTGCGCCGGCTCATCAGTGCGATCGCGCTCGTCGCCGTCGGCTACGGCTTCCTGTCGAACGGCTCCCGCGCGTTCTGCCCGGGCGCAGGACCCGCGGCGGAGAGCTGCGTCAGCCTCCAGCTCCACCCGAGCCCGTTCGTGTTCGCGGCACTCGCCTTCGTGGTATTCGTGGCGATCGGACGCGTGCTGCGGCGTGCTCGCACCGAGGCGGACGCCCTCCGCACCCTCGATCGCGCTGCGCTCGTCGGCACCGCGATCGCCGGGGTCAGCCTGCTGATCGGCGTCGTGTGGTTCGGCCTGATCCCACTGGAGTCGTGGAACGGCAGCGCGACCTATTTCTTCCCGTTCCCCTTCGCCTCCGTCGACCTGACGGTGACGCCCGCCTCCTGATCCGCGTGCCGCTCAGAGCGCGAGCGTCGCGCGCGCGGCGTCGGTGAGCGCCCGGCCGTAGGACGGCCCGTAGCCGGCGGCGTGCACGGCGAGCGGGTGGAGCTGGTGCAGCGGGATGCGGTCCCGCCAACCGGCTCGCAGCGGCCGGGCGGCGTCGTAGCCGGCGACGATGTCGTCGAGGTGCGGTGCGCCGAAGAGCGCGAGCATCGCGAGGTCGGTCTCGCGGTGGCCGCCGTGCGCGGCCGGGTCGATCAGCACGCCGCCGCGCGCGTCCCAGAGCAGGTTGCCGTTCCACAGGTCGCCGTGGATGCGCGCGGGCGGCTCGTCATCGTCGAACTCCCCCGACTCCACGCGCTCGACGGCCGAACGGATCACCGGCAGCTGGTCCGTGGTGACGCTCCCGGCATCCACCGCGATCTCCAGGTACGGCCGCACGCGGTCGCGCGCGTAGAACAGGCCCCAACTGCTCTCGTGCGCGATGGGGAGCGGACGCTTGCCGATGAACAGCGGGCCGTCCCAGCCGTCCGGCGGCGCGCCGAACGCTGCGGCCCCGGCCGCGTGCGTCAGCGCGAGCGCGGCGCCGAACGCCCGGGCGGCCTCCCCGGTCGCGCGCGTCTCGCGGATGCGCTCCAGCTCGATCCGTCCGGGGCCCACGGACGCGACGCCGACCACGCGCGCTCCCCCGTCCGCCTCCGGTTCGCCGAGCCAACGAAGCCCGGCGGCCTCAGCCTCGAAGAACCCGTTGGGGGCGTCCGCCCGTTCCTTCGTCACCGTCTCCACGCGGCCACCCTACGACCGCCACGGACCGTGGGAAGCAGGAGCGCGATCCCGACGCCCACGAGCGTCCCGAGCGTGTTTGCGAGCAGGTCGCTCGGGTCGCTGAAACGCGCGGGCAGGAACAGCTGCGAGAACTCGATGACCAGCGTCGCGACGACGCCGATGGCGACCGCGAGCCACCAGCGCCAGCGGCCGAGCAGCAGGGTGAACAGCAGCCCCATCGGCACGAACATGAGCACGTTGGCGGTGAACTCGGCCACGGCGTAGTCCACCCAGCCGAGGCTGGGAACCGCCGACACGAACCGCAGCAGCGAGCGCAGGAGCGGGTTGCCCGCGGGGTTCCCGGGCGCTGGGTTCAGCGTGATCCACGCGACGACCGCCAGGTAGGCGACGGTGACGGCGGAGAGCACGGGACGGCGGCGCATCCTCCTATGCTGGCGCACATGACCAGTGCGTTCCGCATCCGGATGACCGGCCGCTCCACCGACGAGCGCCACAGGGTGTCGAGCCCGCTCGAACTGCTCTTCGACCTGACCTTCGTCGTCGCGATCGCGCAGGTCGCCGGGCAGCTGGCGCACGCTGGTGAGAGCGGGACCATCCTCGAGCACCTGCCGTTCTACCTGATGGTGTTCTTCGCCATCTGGTGGGCGTGGATGAATTTCACCTGGTTCGCCTCGGCCTACGACACCGACGACGTGCCCTACCGGCTCATGACCCTCGTGCAGATGGGCGGAGTCCTGGTGCTCGCGGCCGGCGTCCCCGCGGCGTTCGACCACGAGAACTTCACGGCGATCATCGTCGGCTACCTGATCATGCGGTTCGCGCTCGTCGGCCAGTGGGTGCGCGCGGCGATCGAGTATCCGGACGGGCGCAAGACGGCGATCCGGTACGCGGTCGGCGTTTCGGCGGTCCAGGTGCTGTGGGTGGCGTGGGGATTCCTGCCGACGCAGATCGCCGTCGCGACCTTCGTGCTCGGCGCACTGCTCGAACTGGCGGTGCCGCTGTGGGCCGAGCGGCCCGGGATGACGAGCTGGCATCCGCATCACATCGCTGAGCGGTACGGGCTGTTCACGATCATCGTGCTCGGCGAGTCGGTGTCGGCCTCGGCGATCGGCGTGCAGAACGCGCTCGCCCAGTCCGGATTCAGCGCCGCCCTGGTGTGGATCGCGGTGGCCGGGCTGGTGCTCCTGTTCGCTCTGTGGTGGCTGTACTTCCTGGAGCCGGCCGCCGAAGGATTGCGGTCGCGACGGAACCGGTCGTTCTATTGGGGCTACGGGCACTACTTCGTGTTCGCGTCGCTGGCGGCGTTGGGGGCCGGGCTGGAGGTCGCGGTGCAGGCCGGCGCCGCGCACTCGGAGGCGTCGAACACGGCGGTCGAGTACGCGATGGCCGTTCCCGTCGCGGTGTTCCTGCTGATGCTCTACGTGCTGCACGCTCCGCTGGTGTCGGAGGTGGTCATCCGGCCGCTGAAGACGATCGTCGCGATCGCACTCGTGCTGCTTCTGCCGCTTGCGTCGCCGGTGATCGGGCTCGTCGGCGTGACGATCGGGATCGCGCTGGTCGCGGCGGCCCTCGTCGCGGTCACCCTGTTCGACCGGGCCGTCGCGGCGCGCCGCGGTGCCGTTCCCTCCTCCGCTCCCGCGTCTCCGTCACCCCGCGACTGAGCTCCCGAAGATTCGTGGGGGGGGGGGGGGGGGTGGGGGGGCGGGCACACACAAAACGCGCACACCCACCAACGGCGCGGGGGGGGCGCCGTGGGGGACCCCCGCCGCAGGCAGGGGGGGGCG
>NZ_JBEPLE010000005.1:0-280281 GCF_040545055.1 Leifsonia sp. 563
GCCCTTCCAGGGCGTGCTTGGCGGTGACGTACGCCGACTTGAACTCGGACGCCCGCAGGCCGTGGACGCTGGAGATGTTGATGTGCGCTTTCGCGGCGCCGAAGCGCACATTCGGCACGAATCTGCGGGCGGCTCAGAGCACGAACGGGAGGAGAGCGCGCCGCTCAGAGGGGTAGTCCGGGAACGTCTCGCGGTACCAGCGGTGGTTCGCGAACGCCCGGGGCGCCAGGTTCGCGAACGTGTACAGCGCGAATGCGGTGCCCGCGAGAGACCAGGTGGCGATCGCCCATCCCGTCCACTCGATCATCTCGCCGAGGTAGTTGGGGCTGGAGACGTACCGGAAGCCGCCGCCCTGAGGGATGCGGTACCCGCCTCCCGACCGTCGCAACAGCCGCAGCGTGCGGTCGGAGCGCGCATTCAGCGTCAGCCCACCCGCGAACAGGACGACGCCCGCCCAGAACCGCCAGTCCCCCAGCCACGACACGGGATAGCTCCCGTACTCCGAGATCCATCGCGCGTTGACCCACGCGTTCAGCAGGTTGAAGCCGATCGCCAGCAGCATCACGAGCACGGGCATGCGCGACCCGGAGCGCATCAGGAACGGGTAGACGAACGCCCGGTAGACGTAGTGCACGAGCCAGAGCGCCAGGAACAGGAGCGGCACGAGATCGAAGCGGTGCGATCCGAGCAGGTAGAACACCACGAAGAGGATGGACGCGGGCGCCTCCATGACGACCCAGCCGACCCGCGCGGGCACCGTGGGGCCCCATCCACCGCGCCCATGGCGCCCGCCGTACGGCGCGACGATGAACAGCAGCGCGACGAACGTCACGACAGCCAGCGCGATCTCGGCGTAGACGAACCAGCGGTAGGGTCCCTCGGGCATGCCGCCAGCCTATCCACGCGGCAGCCCGGCAGGACGATGCCCCGGTCCGCCGAGCTGGACTCGACGGACCGGGGCCGGCGTCACTGCTGCTGCGCGTTCGCGGCGGCGAGCAGCCCGTCGATCATGTCGGGCGTCACCTGGCCACCCGACATCATGCCGACGCGTCCGATCGGGAACGATGCCATCATCCGCTCCATCGACACGCCTTCCGGCATGATCGACGACGCGCCGTCGAACAGTTCCGACATCCCCGCCAGCGCTCCCTGCACCATGGGACCGGCGACGGGATGCGCGAGCACCTCGCCGAGCGACGACTCGCGCGTGAGCGGCAGCCGCACCTCGTCTCCGTCGACCGCCGCAGACACCGTGGCCCGCAGGTCACGAATGGAGGCGCCCACCTCGATCGTGTACTCGCCGCCCTCGACCACCCAGCGGTCGGCGCGAACATCCCAGTACGCCAGGTCCTCTCGCCGGACCGTCACCGCGACCTCACCGGAGGCGCCCGGCTCGAGCTCGATCACCCCGAAGCCCTTGAGTTCCCGCGGTGGACGCTGCACGTGCGACCCCGCCAGTGACGTATACACCTGCACGACCTCGCGACCGGAGCGCTCCCCCGTGTTCGTCACGGTGACGCGAACCTCGATGTCGCCGGATGCGGTCACGGATGCGCTCGCATCGCCGTACGAGAAGGTCGTGTACGAAAGGCCGTGACCGAACGGGTACTCGACCTCCATCCGGCGCGCGTCGTACCAGCGGTAGCCGACGAACAGGCCCTCGCCGTACCGGACGTGTCCCTCCTCGCCCGGGAAGTTGAGGAACGCCGGGGTGTCCTCCAGCCGCAGCGGCACGGTCTCGGTGAGCTTGCCCGACGGGTTGACCGCGCCGAACAGCACGTCCGCGGTCGCGGAGCCGCCTGCCTGGCCGAGCAGCCAGCCCTCCACGATCGCCGGCACGGTCCGCGAGAACGGGAGCGTCACCACGCCGCCGTTGGACAGCACGACGACCGTGCGCGGGTTGGCCGCGACCACTGCATCGATGACGGCCAGCTGGTCCGCCGGCAGGTCGATGTCGTCGCGGTCGTAGCCCTCGGACTCCAGCCGTGCGGGCAGCCCGGCGAAGACAACGGCGACGTCGGCGGTGGATGCGGCCGCGACCGCTTCCTCGCGCAGTCGCGACGACTCGTTCGCATCCACCTCGGCAGCGAGCGAGAACCCGGAGGCGTAGGCGACATCCCCGGCGACCGCGCGGATGGCGGTGAGGGCGTCGTCGAGCCGGGTGGGGCGGATCATCGACGAGCCGGCGCCCTGGTACCGCGGCTTCTCGGCGAACGCGCCGATGACCGCGATCGACCGGTCGGCGGGGAGCGGGAGAAGCGGGCGGTCATCGGATGCCGGGACGTCGTTCTTCAGCAGCACGATGGAGCGGCCGGCTGCCTCCCGGGCCAGCGCGTGGTGGGCGTCCACGTCGAGCGGACCCTCCACGCGCTCCGTGTCGGCCCACCGGGTCGCGAGCTCGGCCACCCGGGCCGCCGACGCATCCAGCACGGACTCGTCGAGCGAGCCGTCGCCCACCGCCGCGACGACCGCGGCATCGCTCAGCCCGGCGTTGCCCGGCATCTCGAGGTCGAGCCCGGCGCGCAGGGCGGCCACGCGGTCGCTGACCGCACCCCAGTCGGAGACGACGAGGCCCTGGAAGCCCCACTCGTCGCGCAGCACGTCGGTGAGCAGCCACCGGTTCTCGGACGCGAACACGCCGTTGATGCGGTTGTACGAACACATCACGGTGTGCGGCTGAGCGTCCTCGACGACGCGCTGGAAGCCGCGGAGGTAGATCTCGCGCAGCGGCCGCGGGTCGACGTCGGAGGAGGAACGCATCCGGTCGTCCTCCTGGTTGTTGGCCGCGAAGTGCTTCAGCGACGCACCGACCCCCTGCGACTGGATGCCGCGCACGAGTGCAGCGCCGAGAACGCCGGAGACGATGGGATCTTCACTGAGGTACTCGAAGTTGCGGCCGCACAGCGGCGACCGCTTGATGTTGATGCCCGGTCCCAGGAGGACGGCGACGTCCTCGATGGACGACTCGACCCCCAGCGCGGTGCCGACGCGCTCGACCAGCTCCACATCCCACGAGGAGCCGAGGGCCACCGCGGGAGGGAAGCAGGTCGCCGGAACGCTGTCGCCGATCCCCAGGTGATCGCCGCCCTCCCGTTGCTTGCGGAGGCCGTGCGGGCCGTCGGTGAGCATGACGGACGGGATGTCGCCGACCGCCTTCGTGCGCCAGAAGCTCTCCCCGCTGGTGAGCGAGGCCTTCTCCTCGACGCTGAGCCCGGAGATGTCGGCGGCGGTGGCCGCCGTGGTCGTGTCTGTCATGTGTTTCCTTCCGTGTGGTGCGTGGAGCAGTGAGACTGAGAAGCGGTGAGGTCGGTCGGGGTCAGCGGGTCGCCTTGATGGGCCAGACGGCCAATGCCCCCAGGATGCCGAGGACGATCCCGATGGGGAAGAGCCCGGCGTATCCGAAGGCGAGCACGATCGCGCCCGCGACACCGGGGGCGAGGGTCTGCGGCAGCGTCGCTGCGATGTTGACGACCCCGAGGTCCTTGGCGAAGGACTTCGCCGACGGCAGCACCTCGCTCATCAGCGCCGTATCCACTGCCTGGAACATCCCGAAGCCGAATCCCGAGATGGCCGTCATGATGAACCAGGCGGTCAGATCGGGCCAGAGCCACGGCAGCAGGAAGGCGACGCTGACGACGGCGGCAGAGGCGAAGACGAAGGGCTTGCGGCGGCCGAAGCGGTCGGAGAGCGGGCCGGAGATCACAGTCGAGATGATGATGCCGGCGAGGCTGATCAGCCCGAGCAGCGGGATGACCTGCTCCGGGTGCGCGACATGGAAGTAGTCGGTGAGCAGGAACAGCTGGTACCCCGTGACGGCGAAGTACCCGGTGTAGAGCAGCAGCCGTCCCGTGAACGCCCAGAAGAAGTCGGGATGCGCGATCGGGTTGACCCAGAACGTCCGGAGGAACTCGCCCAGGGTGAACGGCTCCCGTTCCAGTGCCCGGCTCGAGTAGTCAGGGTTCGCCAGTACGAAGAGGGTCAGGACGACGAGCGAGAACACGGCGAAGAAGACGTACCCGACCGCGATGCTGTTGAAGAACAGCGAACCGACGATCTGGCCGCCGAGCGCGCCGACCATCAGGCCGATTCCGGAGAGGGCGGCGAACGTGCCGCGGCGCTTCAGCGGCACCCGGTCGGGCATGACCGCCGTGAGCGGGCCCTGGGCGAAGTTGTAGCAGATCTGGACGAGGGTCCAAGCGATGATCACGCCGACGAGCGAGTTCGCGAACGCGAGGCCGATCAGCGACAGTCCGCCGGCGAGGGAGCCGAGGAGGATCCACGGTGCTCTGCGCCCGAAGCGCGAACGGGTGCGGTCGGAGATCTGGCCGGCGATCGGCTGCGCGACCATGGCCGCGAACGCGCCGATGGTGGCGACGATCGTGAGGTTGGCGACCTTGTCCTGCTCGCCGAACAGCTGCGTGATCTGCTGCGGGAGGAGGATGCCGGGCAGCGCGCCCCAGATCAGATAGATGCCGAGGTTGGCGGGGATGATCCACACCATCAGCCGGCGGAGGCCCTTGATGGGTGCGGGCGGATCGTCGTTGCCGGAGGCGGTGCCGACGAAGGTGTTGGTCGTGATCGGTGTCGGCTCGGCGGCGGGTTCGCCGAGCGGGACGGAGGTGTCTGACGTCATTGTCGAAGGGGTTCCTCTCACCATCCACCGTGGACGGTGGGAAAACCATACGTCACTCGGTTTTCAGAAAGCAAGCGCTGTTCGGTTTATGGTGGAGGCATGGCACGACGAGGTTCCTACGCGAAAGGCGTGGCGAAGCGGGATGAGATCCTGGAACGCGCGCTCGAGGTGATCGCCCGCGAGGGCATCCGCGGAGCGTCGGTGAAGGAGCTGGCGGATGCGGTGGGCCTCAGCCAGGCCGGCCTCCTCCACTACTTCGACAGCAAAGAGGAGCTGTTCACGGCGATCCTCCGCAAGCGCGACGAGGTCGACAGCCGCCGCTTCGGCGACGTGGACGAGGAGCCCTCGCTCGACCGCATCCGCGACGGGTATGTCGGAATCGTGCGGCACAACGCCGAGGTTCCGGGTCTGGTGCAGCTGTTCTCGCGCCTGGCGGTCGACGCGGGCGACCCGCAGCATCCCGCCCACGACTACTTCGTCGAGCGCAGTGCGGCCCTCCGGCAGACTTTCGCCGCGGCGCTGGCGGACCGGCAGGCCGACGACGCCGTCGGGAGCCGGGTCGACCCGGACACGCTCGCGCGCATCCTGCAGGCGGTCTCCGACGGCATGCAGCTGCAGTGGCTGCAGGACCCATCGGTCGACATGGCCGCGACGGTCGACGCGCTCTTCGAGCTGCTCGCGCCCGCGGCGCCTAAGGCCTAATCACGGGTTGTCGGACGACGACGACCCGGGCAAGGAGCATCACAGCGCCACAAGAGATCAGCGCGAAGACCGCGTTCCAGAGGTCGAGCCCCCAACACATGATCGCGAACGCCGGGAGGAAGACGCACGCAGAGGCCAGGTGGATGCGCCAGCGGGCGATTCGCGTGACCGTCATGCCAGAGGCGCGTGCCAGCGACGGAGTGCGCTCGAACCGGACGACGAGGAGGGAGAGGGCTCCGACCAGAACGGCCGCCGCGATCAGCACCAGCGGTCGGCTCGACCACCAGGCCGGGCTGCCCGGCTGCGGCGTCCAACCCGGCACCAGAAGGCACACCCCGATGATGACCACGATGCAGGTCAGGTGCCAGAGGTACACGGTCATCAGGCGGCTTCCGATGAGGAACGTCACCGCCTGGGCCGCACGCCCACGCATGACAGCCGTGAGTGCGGGATGGAGCAACGCGAGTACGCAGAGCTGCGTGACGCCAAGGAGACCGAGGGCGAACAACGGAGGGTATTGGTTGCGCAGCATGTCCGGTGAATAGATATCCGACGCCATTCCGGCGACGAGGAGCGCGGCCGTGACAGTACCCGCGGCCGCGAGCAGCACACGCGGTGCGCGAAGGAGGCGCCCATCGGCGTAGAAGAACCCCAGCTGCTGGGCGAACAACCAGACGAATGCGGTGTTGAGGAGCCCGATCGCCTCGATCCCTGTCGCCGAACGGGCGGCGTCGACCGTGAGTGCGGCGGCGGCCAGCGCGGCCAGTGTTCGATAGGGCGCCCGTTCGTGCAGTGCGATCATGGCCGGCGCCGCCCACTGACACAGCACGAAGGCCGCCAGGAACCAGAGGGGCGTGCCCACGCCCGCGGCGACCGCCCGGACGAGGGCCGTGGGTGCACCGGCAAGCGCGGCGATCGAGAGCGTTGCCGCGAAGAAGGTGAAGAGCGGCAGGCTGGGCCGGGCGAGGCGGAGGACGCGTGCCCGGACGAACTCCGTCCACTCTCCTCCCCGCATGCGCAGAGACCGCCACCCCGTGTACGCGGTGAACCCCCCGAGCGCGAAGAAGAGCGGCATCACCTGCCCGAGAACGGAGACCACAGGAAACCACGGCTGTTCAGCGAGAGGCTTCGTAATCGTCAGCGAGCCGTCGGCGTCCCGTCCGACACCGATCAGGAGAAGATGGGCGACGACCACGACCACGACGCTGGCAACACGAGCGCCGTCAACGACGAGGTCACGCCCGCGCAGATCGAGTGGGGCGCCCCCGGGGTCCGATTTCATGCGACGAGCATAAGTGGAGAGCGAAAGCCGCCCGGAAGCGATGGCCGCAATGGCTCGACGACCGACGACAGGCTTACAAAGTGTGGGCCCTGCCTTTGGGTACAGCATCGAACCGACGATCAATCAGGAAGTGTGGGCCCTGCCGGGATCGAACCGACGACATCCACGGTGTAAACGTGGCGCTCTACCAGCTGAGCTAAAGGCCCCTAACGCCCCTCCACCCTACCGAACCCGTCGCCTCGCGAGAGATTTGCGCCAAATCTCTGTTATGCGTGTCTCATAACCGAGATTTGCGCCAAATCTTCGCCACGCGGAGGGCGTAAGGCGGGTCAGACGTGGGCGGGGAGGCGGTCGAGCGCGGCGCGGTACGACTCGATCGAGCGGGCCTCGCCCGGCGCCGTGATGAAGGACGCGCGGATGATGCCGCGCTCGTCCACCAGGAAGGTCGCGCGATTGGCGAAGCCCTTCTCGGCCAGGAAGACGCCGTACTCCTTGGCGATGTCGCCGTGCGGCCAGAAGTCCGCGAGCAGCGAGAAGCCGTAGCCCTCCTGCTCCGCCCACGCCCGCAGCGTGAACTTGGAGTCGACCGAGACGCCCAGCAACTCGACCCGGTGGTCCTCGAACAGGGAGATGTTGTCGCGCAGAGCGCACAGCTCGCCGGTGCAGGTGCCCGAGAAGGCGAGCGGGAAGAAGACGATCGCGACGGCCTTCCGGCCACGGAAGTCGCTCAGTCGAACCGTCTCCCCGTACTGGTTGAGCAGTTCGAAATCGGGTGCGAGCGTGTCGTTCTCTAGAGCCACGATGACACAGCCTAGACCTCGGTTCTCGCAGCACCAAGTGACGGTCAACGACGGCGTCGGAGTGAGGCTAGGCTGGACGATGGTGCCCGCGCTTGTCGAAACCCGACAGCGCTCCGGCTTGTCCACGATCCATCCGACACAAGAAAGAGGTCGAGGGTGACTGTAAACGACCAGGACCCGTACTCGATGAATAACATCGATTCGGACCCGGAGGAGACCGCCGAGTGGCGCGAATCCCTCGACCAACTGGTTGCGGCCCATGGCCATGAGCGTGCTCGCGAGATCATGCTCAGCCTGCTCAAGCGCTCGAAGGAACTGCACGTCGGCGTGCCGATGGTTCCGACGACGGACTACATCAACACGATCTCCCCGGAGAACGAGCCCGAGTTCCCCGGCGACGAGGAGATCGAGCGCCGCTACCGCGCGTGGATCCGCTGGAACGCCGCCGTGCTCGTCCACCGTGCGCAGCGCCCCGGCATCGCCGTCGGCGGCCACATCTCGACCTACGCGTCGAGCGCCGCCCTCTACGAGGTCGGCTTCAACCACTTCTTCCGCGGCCAGGACCACCCCGGCGGCGGCGACCAGATCTTCGTCCAGGGCCACGCCTCCCCCGGCACCTACGCCCGCGCGTTCCTCGAGGGGCGCCTGAGCGCCGACCAGCTCGACGGCTTCCGCCAGGAGAAGTCGCACGCCGGCGGCGGCCTCTCCAGCTACCCGCACCCGCGCCTCATGCCGGAGTTCTGGCAGTTCCCGACCGTGTCGATGGGCCTCGGGCCGATCAACGCGATCTACCAGGCACAGCTCAACAAGTACCTCACCAACCGCGGCATCAAGGATGCCTCCGACCAGCACGTCTGGGCGTTCCTCGGCGACGGCGAGATGGATGAGGTCGAGTCGCGCGGTCAGCTCCAGGTCGCGGCGAACGAGAAGCTCGACAACCTCACGTTCGTCATCAACGCGAACCTGCAGCGCCTCGACGGCCCGGTCCGCGGCAACGGCAAGATCATCCAGGAGCTCGAGAGCTTCTTCCGCGGCGCCGGCTGGAACGTCATCAAGGTCATCTGGGGCCGCGAGTGGGACGACCTGCTCGCCCGCGACGCCGACGGCGCGCTCGTCAACCTCATGAACGAGACCCCGGACGGCGACTACCAGACGTACAAGACCGAGAGCGGCGCCTACGTCCGCGAGAACTTCTTCGGCCGCGACCCGCGGACGCTGGAGCTCGTGAAGGACTACAGCGACGACCAGATCTGGAATCTCAAGCGCGGCGGCCACGACTACCGCAAGGTGTACGCGGCCTTCAAGGCGGCCGCAGAGCACAAGGGGCAGCCGACCGTCATCATCGCCAAGACCATCAAGGGCTACGGGCTCGGCCCGTCGTTCGAGGGCCGCAACGCGACCCACCAGATGAAGAAGATGACGCTGGACAACCTGAAGACGTTCCGGGATGCCATGCGCATCCCGATCACGGACGCCCAGCTCGAGGAGAACCCGTACCTCCCGCCGTACTACAACCCCGGCGCGGACGACGAGGCGATCCAGTACCTGCACGACCGCCGCCGCGCACTCGGCGGCTACGTGCCGGAGCGCCGCGCGAAGTACACGCAGCTCAACCTGCCGGACGACTCCGCGTACGCGATCTCGAAGAAGGGCTCCGGAACGCAGGAGGTCGCCACGACCATGGCGTTCGTCCGCCTCCTGAAGGACCTGCTGCGTTCGAAGGACTTCGGCCACCGCATCGTCCCGATCATCCCGGACGAGGCGCGCACCTTCGGTATGGACGCCTTCTTCCCGAACGCGAAGATCTACAACCCGAACGGCCAGCACTACACGTCGGTCGACCGCGAGCTGCTCCTTGCCTACAAGGAGAGCCCGCAGGGCCAGATCATCCACGTCGGCATCAACGAGGCCGGCGCGCTGGCCGCGTTCACCAACGTGGGCACGTCGTACTCGACCCAGGGCGAGCCGCTCATCCCGGTCTACGTCTTCTACTCGATGTTCGGCTTCCAGCGCACGGGCGACGCCCTGTGGGCGGCGGGCGACCAGATGGCGCGCGGCTTCCTCGTCGGCGCCACCGCCGGTCGCACCACGCTGACCGGTGAGGGCCTGCAGCACGCGGACGGCCACTCGCCGCTGCTCGCATCCACCAACCCGGCCGTCGTCCAGTACGACCCGGCGTACGGCTACGAGATCGGCCACATCGTGCGCGCCGGCCTCGAGCGGATGTACGGCGGCAACCACCCGGACCCGAACGTCATGTACTACCTCACGGTGTACAACGAGCCGATCGTCCAGCCGGCCGAGCCGGAGGGCGTGGATGTGGACGGCATCGTCCGCGGCGTCTACAAGCTGCGCGCCGGCGAGGGCGACGGGCCGAAGGCCCAGCTGCTCGCGTCGGGCGTCTCGGTGCCGTGGGCCCTGGAGGCCCAGCACCTGCTCGCGCAGGATTGGGGCGTCTCCGCCGACGTGTGGAGCGTCACCTCGTGGGGCGAGCTGCGCCGCGACGGTCTCGCTGCCGAGGAGCACAACTTCCTCTACCCGCAGCAGGAGAAGCAGGTGCCCTACGTCACCCGCAAGCTGCAGGAGGCGGAGGGCCCGTTCGTCGCCGTCACCGACTACTCGCACGCCGTGCCGGACATGATCCGTCAGTTCGTCCCGGGCGAGTACGCGACCCTCGGAGCCGACAGCTTCGGCTTCTCGGACACCCGCCCCGCGGCTCGACGGTTCTTCAAGATCGACGGACCGTCGATGGTGGTGCGGACGCTGGAGCTCCTCGCCGCGCAGGGCAAGGTCGACCCGAACGCGCCCGCCTGGGCGATCGAGAAGTACCTCCTGCACGACGTCAACGCCGGCACCACGGGCAGCGCGGGCGGCGAGGCGTAACGGCTCCCGTGGCAGGCGGCCAGGTGGAGAGGACGAAGCCCGAGACGCTCGCGTGGCTGCGCAAGATCTCGGGTGAGCTGGCGACGACCACGCTCAAGCGGCTCGAGGACACCCTCCCCTGGTACCGCGACATGCCACCGGGCCGGCGCAGCGCCGTCGGCCTGGTGGCCCAGGCGGGCATCTCGTCGTTCATCTCCTGGTACGACGACCCGCGCTCGACGCCGTGGATCGCCGCCGACGTGTTCGGCGCGGCCCCCCGCGAGCTGCTCCGCAGCGTGAGCCTGCAGCAGACGCTGCAGCTCATCAAGATCACCGTCGAGGTGGTCGAGGAGCGCGTGAAGACGGCGGGAAGCGAGGATCTGCGGGAGGCCATCCTGCTGTACTCCCGCGAGATCGCGTTCGCGGCGGCCGACGTCTACGCGCGTGCCGCTGAGGCCCGCGGCCTGTGGGACGCACGCCTCGAGGCCCTGGTCGTCGACAGCATCCTGACCGGCGAGTACGACGACGAGCTCCCCAGCCGCATCGCCGCGCTCGGCTGGCACGGGCACGGCGAGGTCAGTGTCCTCGTCGGCACCGCGCCGAAGATGCTCGACGTCGACCAGCTGCGCCGCACCGCCCGGCACATGTCGGCCGATGTGCTGATCGGCGTGCAGGGCAGCCGGCTGGTGCTGGTGATCGGCCGCGCCTGGCCGAGCAACAGCACGCCGGAGGAGGCGATCGGCGCCGCCCCTGTCGTCTCGTTCATGGAGATCGCACAGCAGCTGGAGCCCGGCTTCGGCCCCGGCCATCTGGTACTCGGCCACGAGGTCCCGAGCCTGGTGGATGCGTCCAAGAGCGCGAAGGCGGCCCTCGCCGGTTTCGCGGTCGCCCGGGCCTGGCGCAACTGCCCTCGCCCGGTGCACGCGGACGACCTGCTCCCGGAGCGCGCCCTCGCCGGCGACGGCCTCGCCCGCGCGACGCTGATCAGCCGCATCTACCGCCCGCTGCAGGGCTACTCCACCGAGCTGCTCACCACGCTGTGGTGCTACCTCGACAACGGCCGGTCGCTGGAGGCGACGGCGCGCGAGCTGTTCGTGCACCCGAACACCGTCCGCTACCGCCTGAAGCGCGTCTCCGAGGTCATCGGCTGGGATGCGACCGGCGCGCGCGAGGCCCTCATCCTGCAGGCGGCGCTGATCGTCGGCTCCATCAACGAGCCCGACTCGCCCCGCCGCGGCGGCTGAGTTGTAGACAACCACAAAGCATCTTCGAATAGTTCGTATCCATCCGACACATCCGCCTGGCGGAAGATTGGCAGACTGGAAACCGTGATCGTCATCGTGTGCCCGGGTCAGGGATCCCAGACCCCCGGCTTCCTGGAACCCTGGCTCAGCGAGTCCTCGTTCCGCGACCAGCTCACCGGCATCTCCGACGCGGTCGGCATCGACCTGGTGGCGCACGGCACCGTGAGTGACGCCGACACCATCCGTGACACCGCGATCGCTCAGCCGCTCATCGTCTCGGCCGGACTGCTGACTCTGTCCGCACTCTTCGCCGACGGGCGCCGCGACCGGGTCGGCGGCATCGCCGGTCACTCGGTCGGCGAGCTCACCGCGGCCGCCGGAGCCGGTGTCCTCAGCGAGACCGACGCGGTCGCCTTCGTGCGCGAGCGCGGCGCCGCCATGGCCCGCGCGGCCGCCGAGGCGCAGACCGGCATGAGTGCCGTGATCGGCGCCGACGAGCCCGAACTGCTCGCCCGCCTCGACGAGCTGGGCCTCTCCCCCGCCAACTACAACGGTGGTGGCCAGATCGTCGTCGCCGGCGCTCTGGATGCGCTCGCCCAGCTGGCCGAGAACCCGCCGGCCCGCGCGCGTGTCATCCCGCTGCAGGTCGCCGGTGCATTCCACACCCGGTACATGGCGTCCGCCGTCCCGGCGCTCGAGCAGTTCGCCTCCACCCTGACGACGAACGACCCGACTCTGCGCCTCTGGACCAATAACGACGGCTCCGAGGTGACCGACGGTGCCGAGTTCCTGCGACTCCTCGTCGGCCAGGTCTCGTCGCCGGTGCGCTGGGACCTCGACATGAAGGCCTTCGAGGAGGCCGGCGTCACCGGTCTGATCGAGGTCGCCCCTGCCGGCGCGCTCGTCGGCCTCGCCAAGCGCGGCCTGAAGGGCGTGCCGACCGTCGCCATCAAGACCCCCGACGACCTGCCGGCCGCCTTCGACCTCATCGACCAGGCCGCGTAAGGCCGCAAGGAGCTCCCCCGATGACCCACCCCACCCTGCAGCAGTCGCACGGCCCGCAGTACACCCGCATCCTCTCGATCGGCGCCGCCCGCGGCGAGAACGTCGTGCCGAACGACGACCTGGTCGGGCCGATCAACTCCTCCGACGAGTGGATCCGGCAGCGCACCGGCATCATCACCCGGACGCGCGCCGGCCGGGACGTGCTCGCCGTCGACCTCGCCACCGAGGCGTCGAAGGAGGCCATCGCGAAGTCGGGCGTCGACCCGAAGCTGATCGACGCCGTCATCGTCGCGACCGTCTCGAACGTGCAGCAGACGCCATCCATCGCCGCCGTGCTCGCCGACCGCGTCGGCGCCAACCCGGCAGCCGCGTACGACATGAACGCCGCCTGCGCCGGGTACGCCTACGCGGTGGCCCAGGCGGATGCGCTCATCCGCACCGGCGCGGCGCACTACGCGCTCGTCGTCGGCGCCGAGAAGCTCTCCGACGTCGTCGACCCGACCGACCGCACCATCTCGTTCCTGCTCGGCGACGGCGCGGGAGCCGTCGTCATCGGCCCGAGCGACTACCCCGGCATCGCCAAGACGGTGTGGGGCTCGGACGGCTCCAAGGCCGACGCGGTCGGGATGGGCAACACGCTCCTCGAGTTCCGCGACGGCGAGAAGCCGTGGCCGACCCTCCGCCAGGAGGGCCAGACGGTCTTCCGCTGGGCGGTGTGGGAGATGGCCAAGGTCGCCAAGCAGGCGCTCGACGAGGCCGGGGTCTCCCCCGACCAGCTGGCCGCGTTCATCCCGCACCAGGCCAACATGCGCATCGTCGACGAATTCGCCAAGCAGCTGAAGCTTCCGGAGACCGTCGCCATCGCCCGCGACATCGAGACGACGGGCAACACGTCGGCCGCATCCATCCCCCTCGCGACCCACCGACTGCTCCAGGAACACCCGGAGCTGAGCGGCGGCCTGGCGCTCCAGATCGGCTTCGGGGCCGGTCTGGTGTTCGGCGCGCAGGTCGTCGTGCTGCCCTAGACTGTTTCCCGGTCACAACGACACCCCCCTCAAGGAGAGAAAAACCATGGCATTGTCCACCGAAGAAGTTCTTGCCGGCCTGGCCGAGCTCATCAACGACGAGACCGGCATCGCGACCGACACGGTTGAGCTGGACAAGTCGTTCACCGACGACCTCGACATCGACTCGATCTCGATGATGACCATCGTGGTCAACGCCGAGGACAAGTTCGACGTGAAGATCCCCGACGAGGAGGTCAAGAACCTCAAGACCGTCGGAGACGCGGTCGAGTTCATCGTCAAGGCGCAGAACGCCTAGGCGCAGAGCCAGGATTCTTCCGCGCGGGCGGCGCGCGACCGTGTCGCCGCCCGCGCGTGCGGCAGCGCTCTGACCGAGCGCCGCCATCCTCATTCAGGAGAGTTGCCGTTATGACCAAGAAGATCGTCGTCACCGGTATGGGCGCGTCCTCGCCCCTCGGTGGCACCGCCCCCGAGAGCTGGAGTGCCCTGCTCGCCGGCGTCTCCGGCGCCCGCACCCTCGAGCACGACTGGGTCGCCCAGTACGAGCTGCCGGTCACCTTCGCCGCCGAGGCCAAGGTGCGCCCGGAGGAGGTGCTGGAGCGTCCCGTCGCCAAGCGTCTCGACCCGTCCAGCCAGTTCGCCCTCATCTCCGCCATGGAGGCGTGGGAAGACGCCGGCCGTCCGGATGTCGCACCCGAGCGTCTCGGTGTCGACTACGCCACCGGCATCGGCGGCGTGTGGACCCTGCTCGAGGCCTGGGACACGCTGCGCGAGCGCGGCCCGCGCCGTGTCCTCCCCATGACCGTCCCGATGCTCATGCCGAACGCAGCATCGGCCGCGGTCTCCATGCACTTCGAGGCGCGTGCCTACGCCCGCACCGTCGCCTCCGCCTGCGCCTCCAGCACCGAGTCGATCGTCAACGCCTACGAGCACCTGCAGCTGGGTCTCGCGGACGTGGTCATCGCCGGCGGCACGGAGTCCGCCATCCACCCGATCACCGTCGCGTCGTTCTCGTCGATGCAGGCGCTCTCGCGCCGCAACGACGACCCGGCGCACGCCTCCCGCCCGTACAGCGTCGACCGCGACGGCTTCGTGATGGGCGAGGGCGCGGCCAGCCTGGTGCTCGAGACCGAGGAGCACGCCCTCGCGCGCGGCGCCCGGATCTACGCCGAGCTCGCGGGCGGCGGAGTGACCGCCGACTCGTACCACATCACCGCGAACGACCCGGAGGGCCGCGGCGCCAGCCGTGCTCTGCGCATCGCCCTCGACCGGGCCGGTGCGGTGCCGGACGACGTCACCCACATCAACGCGCACGCGACCAGCACGCCGGTGGGCGACCCGTCCGAGTACGTGGCGCTGCGCGAGGTGTTCGGTGAGCGCGTCCACGGCATCCCGGTTTCCGCCACCAAGGCGTCCACCGGACACCTGCTCGGCGGCACGGGTGCGCTGGAGGCCGTGTTCAGCATCCTCGCGATCCGCGACCGTCAGGCCCCGCCGACGATCAACATCACCGAGATGGACCCGGCCATCCCGCTGCAGGTGAAGGGCGAGCCGCAGCCGCTCGGCGACAGCGCACAGCTCGTCATCAGCAACTCCTTCGGCTTCGGTGGCCACAACGCCGTCGCCGCGTTCCGCAGCTACTGAGCCGACGCAGGACACAGGAAGGCCCCGCTCGTCATGAGCGGGGCCTTCTCTGTTTCACCGCAGGCGGGCGGCCGTGCCAGGCCCGCCGCGGGAGTCGGTGCGTCGTTCAGCCGACGTTGTGCAGCCAGATGACCGATGTGTCGTCGTGGGCGTGCCGGAACGGCTCCAGCTCGTCGTCCCACGCCTGACCGAGGGCCAGCCGGAGCTCGCGGTGCAGCTCGAGCGCGTTCGCTCCGGCGATCTCCATGGCGTAACGGATGCGATCCTCCGGCACGACCATGTTGCCGGCCGTGTCGACCTGGGCGAAGAAGATGCCGAGATCGGGCGTGTGCATCCACCGGCCGCCGTCGGTGCCGTGACCGGCGTCCTCCGTCACCTCGTAGCGCAGGTGCTCCCAACCGCGCAGGGCGGACGCGAGGCGCGCGCCGGTGCCGGGCGGGCCGTCCCAGAAGAACTCCGTGCGCTGGGAGCCCTTGAGCACGGGCTGCGACTCCCAGGTGAAGTTCACTGCACGCCCGAGGGCACGACCTGCCGCCCACTCGATGTGGGGGCAGAGCGCGCTGGGAGAGGAGTGCACGTAGAGCACCCCTCGAGCGACGTGTGCCGACATGGTTCTCCTCCGTTCGTTGGTGCGTCTTCCCCTACGACCAGGAACGGATGGAAATCTTCGGCGTGTGAAGTTGCGGTAGCGCTCGCGCGCGTTGCCACGATTATGCCCGAGAACCGCGGGGAGTTACAAGATTGTGATTCGGCGATTCGCTCGCCGGGCGAACACCGGACGGAATAGCATACCGAGTATGTCGGTCCAGAACGGTTTCCTCGCGCTCCTCACCCAGGGCGCTGCCTACGGCTCCCAGCTCCAGAGCGAGTTCCTCTGCCGTGCCGCACACCGACGGCAGCTCAATCCCGGCCAGGTGTATTCGACGCTCGACCGGATGACGGATCAGGGTCTCGTCGCTTCCGCAGGCGCCACCGACGACGGCCTTCCCCTCTACGAGCTGACCGCGGCGGGACGGGAGGCAGCAGCAGCCTGGCTCGGCGGTGCGCCCGCCGACGGCCGCCCGGACTGGGACGAGATGCAGGACCAGGTGCTGATCGCCGCCTCCCTGGAGGGGGTGGATGCGCTGGTCGTCGTCGACGGCTATCGCGCCGCCTACGCCGAGAAGATCCGCTACCTCACCCACGAAGCGGACTCGCGCGCCCTGCTCGCGGCGAACCGCGCGGCCGAACTGGGCGCGAAAGCAGCCATCGAGTGGCTGGACGAGGTCGCGGCCACCCTGCGGTCACATCCCGGCGCGCTGGTGCAACCGCGCTCCCCCGAGCGTCCGCGGCGCGGCCGTCGGCCGGCCTCCGAGGCGGCTGCTCCGTCGGCAGCCGCAGCGCAGGCGGAGAGCCGCAGCGCGACCTAGTGCAGCAGCTCGCCCTGCGTGTTGAGGACGTTCTTCTCGCCGGCCTCGATCGGCACGGCGAAGCGGTTCTGCGCCGGCGGCAGCGGGCAGTTGAAGTTGTAGCTGAACGCGCACGGCGGCAGGACCGCGAGGTTGAAGTCCAGCGTGACCGTGCCGTCCTCGTTCGGCACCACGAAGAGGAACCGGCCGACCGAGTAGGTGCTGTCGCCGTTCGTGGTGTCCGCGAAGACGAGCTGGAGGGCGCGTCCGGCCTTGAACGCGGCGAGGTTGTAGTCGACGCCGTCCTTGGTGAAGGTGATCTCGCCGGGGATGACCATGTCGCGCGTTGCGCCGTCGTCTTTGAGGTGCTCGAAGCCGACGGTCTTGCCGCCCTCGATCGGGGTGAACGCGGCCTGGATGATCCACTCCGGGTTGAACGGGAAGGCGTCGATCGAGCCGAACTCCTGGATCGCCTCGGAGTTCGCATCCCACACGCGGAGCGCGTAGTCGCCGTCCTCGCTGGCGATGACGAATCCGCTGACCGTGTCGCTGAAACGGATCGTGCCGGGGTTGGGGTCATCCTTGCCGCGGACGATCGCCGAGCCGTCGACCAGCACGTCGTCGACGAAGATGTTGTCGGTCGCCGCGGCGGTGACCTTGAGGCCCGACTGGCCCTTCGGCAGCGGAGACCAGAGACCTGGGACGCCCCAGATCGGCTGCTCCGAGTCCGGCTCTCCCGTGATCCACTGGGTGTTCACCAGCGCCAGGTTGCCCTGCGGCGCGGTCACGGCCTGTTCGCGGCGGGCGCGGTAGCGGGCCAGGACGGCGTTCGGGTCGGTGGGAGCGGCAGCGGCGGTGTCGGTCATGGTTTCCATCCTCGGTCAGGTCGGAGGTGACAACCAACTCCGACACTCGGGCATTCCGCGGGCGACGTCATTTCGCCTCAGCGTAGCTGTCGACGATCGCGGCCGTCACCGGGAACTCCACCGGGAATGCGCCGAACAGCAGCCTGCCCGCCTGCTGCGCCGCGGCGTGCACGGCGGCAGCGACCTCGTCCGCCAGCGTCTCCGGGGTGTGGACGATGACCTCGTCGTGCAGGAAGTAGACGAGATGCGGGGATGCGGTGAGCGGTGCATCCGGCGCGAGGGCGGTCAGGCGGTTGCGGAGCTCGGCCATCCAGCACAGCGCCCACTCGGCGGCGCTGGCCTGCACGACGAAGTTGCGGGTGAACCGGCCCCAGTCACGGGACAGGCCGCGGGCGCGCCGTTCGTCGGCCTCGGTCGCGTCGGACGCCGACGCCGCCGATTGAGCCGCAGCCCATCGGCCGCCCGGAACCGGCGAACTGCGGCCGAGCCGGGATGTGACCTTCTCGCCGCGCTCCCCCGCCCGCGCCGCCTCCTCCACGAGCCGGACGGCCCGCGGGAAGGCGCGCGTGAGTCGCGGCATCAAGCGACCGCTCTCCCCCGTCGTCGCCCCGTACATCGCGCCGAGCATGGCGACCTTCGCCTGCGCGCGGGCTTCGACGGCGCCGGACGCGACGATGCCCTCGTAGAGGTCTTTGCCCCGGCCGGCGGCGGCCATCGCCTGGTCGCCGGAGAGCCCAGTGAGGACGCGCGGCTCGAGCTGGGCGGCGTCCGCCACCACCAGCTTCCAGCCCGGGTCGGCCACGACGGCCCGGCGGACCTGCCGCGGCAGCTGCAACGCGCCGCCGCCGCGGGTCGCCCAGCGGCCGGTGACGACGCCGCCGGGAACGTAGTCCGGCCGGAAGCGGCCGTCGTGCACCCAGGCGTCGAGCCACGTCCAGCCGTTCGCGGTCAGCAGCCGCGACAGCTTCTTGTAGCGCAGCAACGGGTCGATGACGGGGTGCTCGATGCGCCGGAGCTCCCACGACCGCGTCGAGGTCGCCATGATGCCGGCGCGCTGCAGGGCCTTGAGCAGGTCCGGCGGACTGTCGGGGTTCAGTTCGGGCGCATCCAACTGGTCGCGGAGTTCCCGTGCGAGGTTCTCCAGCACGGCGGGACGACCGTACACGGGACGGGGGCCGAGCAGTCCGGTCAGCAGTTCGTCGTGCCGCTCGGCGCTGTAGGGCAGGCCGGCGTGCTGCAGCTCCACGCCGATGAGCGCGCCTGCGGACTCGGCCGCGAGCAGCAGCCGCAGGCGGCGCGGGTCGGCGCTCGCGGCGACGGCCTCCTCCTGCGCTGCGAACTCATCGCGAATGGATGGCGTGGTCGCGTTCGCCGGCTCGGCCGGCTCCTCAGAATCAAAGAGGGCCTCGTCGAAGTCGAAGAGGGCCGTGTGCGAGGCCGGGGACTCGGTCTCGGGCTCGACCGCCACATCCCACGCGCCGGGCTCGGCACGCGCCAGAGGTGTGGATGCGGTCAGCGTGGAGTTGCGGAGGATCACGTGGCAGAGCCGCAGGTCGACGCAGCGCTCCACACGCACCCCGGCGGAGAGGAGCGCGGCATACCAGGCCCGCGTGTCATCCCACACCCAGCGCGGCCGATCGCCGCCGCCTCCCGCGCCCGTCTCCTCCGTGCGCACGAACTCCGGCAGGGCGTCGAGCGCGAGCGTCTCGCTCCGCTCGACCTCACCGCCGCGCGACGGATCGAGCCACGTCGCGCGGACGTCGCCGCGCCCGACGCGCTCGAGGAGGATGTGCACCCTCCCATTCTCGCCGCGACCGCCGACACGGACCGACGCCCGAATGCTTGCGTGCGCGCCCGCAGCTGAGGATAATTCACGGAACGACGATGCCGACCCGAAAGGCATGATCGACGATGACCGTCTACCTGCACGACAGCCAGGGGGTCTGGATCGCGTTCCGAAGCGACCTGACCTCCCGCGACCTCTTCAACCCCGATGGCGACTGGATCGGATGGTTCCCCTGGGGCGACGACGACGCCGTCACGCCCGAGGGCGACTATCTGGGAACCGTCCGCGGCGACCGGCTGTTCGCCCGCGCCGACGCCCCGTACCGCGGCCGTCCCGGCTATCCCGGGGCACCGGCGTACCCGGGCACGGTGCCGTATCCCGGTGCCGCGTCGTACACGGGTCTGCCCGACGGCTGCGAGGACGTCGCCGGCGCCCTCCTCTGGCCGCGCGTCGCCTCCTGACCCACGCCCCCAGCCAACAGCTCCTGAGTTTTTCCGGCGCGGACCCGCGTGTCGACCCGAAAAACTCAGGAGCTGTTGGCTGGGGCGTCGGGTTGGCTGGGCGGTCAGTCCGAGAGGGCGGTGAGGCGCGCGCGGAGCTGGGGCCACGACGCCGCGAAGCCCGGATGCAGCGGGAGCGCGTTCACCTCGTCGACCGGCACCCAGCGCAGTTCGATGCTTTCCACGTCCGCCATGTGCGGCTCGAACGGACGCACGGCCTGACCGACGACGGTGGTGTACGACCAGAAGCCGAGGTCGAGCACGCTCTCGAACAGCACGTGCACCGCGTCGGGCGGCACGGCGGCCTCCTCCGCGGCCTCCCGCAGCGCGCCGTCGACAGCACTCTCACCGGCGTGGCGCGCTCCGCCCGGGAGCCCCCAGGTGCCGCCGAAGTGACTCCAGTCGGCCCGGTGCTGCAGCAGGATGCCGCGCCGCAGGTCGTGCACGAGCAGCCCGGCGGCGCCGAACCGACCCCAGAACCGCTGGCCGTCCGGCCCTTCCACCCACGCGTCTCCCGAGTCCACAGCTCCACGTTAGTCGCCGCCGGCCGCCGCTCTCGCCGCGCTGTCATACGGAGACGCGGCGTGGGAGGCTGGACGCATGCCCGTCCGCAGCGCCGCCCTCCTGCTCTACCGCCGTCGCGCCGCCGTCGAGGTGTGGATCGCCCACATGGGCGGCCCGTTCTGGGCGCGCAAGGACGAGGGGGCGTGGTCGCTGCCGAAGGGCATCGTAGAGTCCGACGACCTGGGCGACGAGCTGGCCGCCGCGCGCCGCGAGTTCGCCGAGGAGATGGGCTCCCCCGCGCCGGATGCCGACTACGTCCCGCTCGGCGAGTTCCGTGGTTCGGGCAAGACGATCGTCGTGTTCGCCGCCGAGTCGGAGTTCGAGCCGGACGCGATCGACAGCAACACGTTCGAGCTGGAGTGGCCTCCGCGATCGGGTCGGATGCAGGAGTTCCCGGAGATCGACGACGCCCGGTGGTTCTCGGTGGACGACGCGCGCCTGAAGCTGACGAAAGCCCAGCGGCCCATTCTGGACACGCTGCTCGCCCGCCTGGAGGAAGACGCGGAAATCCACTAGTCCCCACAGCTTCCCCGCACCGTAGGGTAAGCCCCAGCAGGGCGGAACCCGAAGGAGGGGCTGTGGCGAAGAGCAAGGCCGAGAAGGCCGCCGAGAAGGCACTCGACGCGGCGCGGGTCGCCGTCGGCGAAGCGGAGCAGGCGGTCAAGAAGCTCGACAAGAAGACACGGCGCGAGGCGGAGGATCTTGCCGATCGCCTCCAGCAGGCCGCGAAGGATGCGAAGAAGGCGGTGCGCCGGGCCAAGAAGACCGCGGACGACGCACGGACCTCGGCGAAGCAGATCGTCGAGCACGTGGCGGCGCCCGCGTCGAGCACCGGCATCCCGACGTTCCGCGAGCTGCGCGACCGGGCGAAGGCGCGCGGCATCCAGGGGTACTCGCGCATGAACAAGGCCCAGCTGCTGCACGCGCTGGGCGAGGGGTGATCGGGGCGTCCGTTCACCGGCGCTTTACCGGGCACCCGTAGCGTGCGGCCGTGGCCGATGCTCCCCTGACCGATGTGTCCGACGGCGACGTGCCGACAGCCGGCAGCCCGCGCGCCGGTCTGCTGCTGCGGTCGGAGGATGCGCCTCCCGCGCGAACGCTGATCGACATCCTGACGGAGACGGCGCGCCGTTTCCCCGACGCGTCGGCGCTGGAGGACGCCGCGGGAGCGCTGAGCTATCGCGAACTCCTGGCGCGGGTCGCGGCCGGCGCAGGCCGTCTGCGCGAGCACGGCGTGAGCCGGGGCGACCGGGTCGGCGTGCGGATGAGCTCGGGCAGCCGGGAGCTGTACCTGGCGATCCTCAGCGTGCTCGCGGCCGGCGCGGCGTACGTGCCGGTGGACGCCGACGACCCGCAGGAGCGCGCCGACCTCGTCTTCGGCGAGGCCGGCGTCCGTGCGGTCCTGACCGATGCCGGACTGGTCCTGGCGGGCGAGGACGCGCCGCAGCAGGTGCTCCGCGACGCGCCGCATCCCTCAACGGCTGCGCTCCCCGTCGTCGCCCCTCCGGAGCCGGAGGACGACGCGTGGATCATCTTCACGTCCGGCTCGACGGGGACGCCGAAGGGCGTCGCCGTGCGCCACCGGTCCGCGGCCGCGTTCGTGGACGCCGAATCCCGGCTGTTCCTGCAGGAGGAGCCGATGGGCCCGCAGGATCGCGTGCTCGCCGGGCTCTCGGTCGCGTTCGACGCATCCTGTGAGGAGATGTGGCTGGCCTGGGCGCACGGCGCCTGCCTCGTGCCCGCACCGCGCGCGCTCGTCCGTACCGGGATGGACCTCGGTCCCTGGCTCTCCGCTCGACGCATCACAGTGGTCTCCACCGTCCCGACCCTCGCGGCGCTGTGGCCGGTGGATGCGCTGGACAACGTCCGGCTGCTCATCTTCGGCGGGGAGGCGTGCCCGCCGGAGCTGGTGAGCCGGCTCGCCGTACCGGGGCGCGAGGTGTGGAACACGTACGGGCCGACGGAGGCGACCGTCGTCGCGTGCGCGGCACCGCTGGTCGCGGGCGAACCCGTACGCATCGGGTTGCCGCTCGACGGCTGGGATCTGGCGGTGGTGGATGCGGAGGGCCGCCCGGTCGCGGACGGCGAGAGCGGCGAGCTCGTCATCGGAGGCGTCGGCCTCGCCCGCTACCTCGATGCGGCGAAGGACGCGGAGAAGTACGCGCCGATGCCCACGCTCGGCTGGGAGCGCGCGTATCGAAGCGGCGACCTGGTGCGGTTCGACCCGGCCGGGCTGTTCTACCAGGGCCGTGCCGACGACCAGGTGAAGGTCGGCGGCAGGAGGATCGAGCTGGGCGAGGTGGAGTCGGCGCTGCAGCAGCTTCCCGGCGTCTCCGGCGCCGCGGCCGCGGTTCGCCGTTCCGCCGCGGGCAACGACATCCTGGTCGGCTACCTGGCCGTGCCGGATGCCGCATCCTTCGACCGCGCGGCCTCGCTTGCCCAGCTGCGCGAGACGCTGCCCGCCGCGCTCGTTCCGCTGCTCGCCGTGGTCGACGAGCTTCCGGTGCGCACCTCCGGCAAGGTGGACAAGGCCGCGCTGCCGTGGCCGCTGGAGGACACCGCGTCCGACGGCGCGACCACGGACGACCCCGTCGCGGCCGCGTTGGCGGACGACTGGCGCAGTGTTCTCGGGCTGCCGGTCACCGGCCCTGACGACAACTTCTTCGACCTCGGCGGAGGCTCGTTGGCGGCGGCGCAGCTGGTGTCGTTGATCCGCCGGCGGCATCCCGACATCACCGTCGCCGACGTGTACGCGACGCCGCGCTTCGGGGCGATGGCGCAGGCACTGGCGGAGAGCTCGCCGTCGTCGTCGGCCGCGTCCACGCACGTGGTCCCGCCGACCCCGCTCCGGATGCGCGCACTGCAGACCGTTCTCGGCATCCCGCTGTTCATCCTCGGCGGCATCCGGTGGCTGCTCTATCTGCTGACCGCATCCGCGCTGCTGCGGCCCTTCGGCGGGTTCGACGTGCTGCCCGCCGCAGACCCGGTCTGGCTCATCCTCGGACTCGTCGTGTTCGTCACGCCCTGGGGGCGTATGGCGATCGCGGTGGTCGCCGCCCGGTTGCTCCTGCTCGGGGTGCGGGCGGGCGACCATCCCCGTGGCGGCGGCGTGCACCTCCGGCTGTGGCTGGCCGAGCAGGTCGCCCACCAGATCGGCGCCGCCAGCCTCGCGGGAGCCCCGTGGATCCTGTACTACGCCCGCGCGCTCGGTGCGACGATCGACCGCGGCGTCGATCTCCACACCCTGCCGCCGGTGACCGGGATGCTGCGGATCGGCGCCGGCGCATCCATCGAGCCGGAGGTCGACCTGGCCGGCTACTGGATCGACGGCGACGTCGTGCGGATCGGCGAGATCCGCATCGGCGCCGGCAGCTCGGTCGGCGCACGCAGCTCGCTCATGCCCGGCACCAAGATCGGCCGCAACGCGACCGTGGCCCCGGGCTCGGCCGTGTTCGGCCGGGTGCCAGCGGGTCAGAACTGGTCGGGCTCGCCCGCCGTCCGCGTCGGCCGGGCACACGACTGGTGGCCGCAGGAGCGTCCGCAGCGCCGGACCCGCTGGCTCGCCGCGTACGCGCTGTCGTCGATCGTCGTCTCGCTCGTCCCGGTCGTCGCCCTCGCGGCGGGTGCCGCGGTGGTCGCCGCCTTCCTCCGCGGTGCGAACGGCTGGGGCGACGTGATCGCCCGCGCTGCGGCCGGCCTGGTTCCCGGCACGCTCGTCGCCGGAGTCGTGCTCGCCGCGCTGGTCGTCGTGCTGGTCAGGCTGCTCGGCATCGGGATGCGCGAGGGCGTCTACCCGGTCCGCAGCAGGACGGGCTGGCAGGCATGGTCGACGGAGCGTCTGCTCGACCAGGCCCGCACGATGCTCTTCCCGCTGTACTCGAGCCTGTTCACGCCGGTCTGGCTGCGGATGCTCGGTGCCCGGGTGGGCTCCGATGTCGAGGCGTCGACCGTGCTGCTCCTCCCCCGGATGACCCGAATCCGCGACGGCGCGTTCCTCGCCGACGACACGCTCGTGGCGTCGTACGAGCTCGGGGGCGGATACGTCCGCATCGCCGCGGTCGACATCGGGGCGCGCGCCTTCCTCGGAAACTCGGGGATGGCCGGAGCGGGCAACCGCGTCCCGCGCGACGGGCTGGTCGCCGTGCTGTCGTTCGCGCCGCGCAAGGCGAAGGCCGGCACGTCGTGGCTGGGTTCTCCGCCCGTGAAGCTCCGCCGCCAGACGCAGGACGCCGACCTCTCGCGCACTTTCGAGCCGCCGACGCGCCTGCGGGTCGCCCGCACCGCGTGGGAGCTGCTGCGGATCGTGCCCGTGATCGTCACGTGCGCCATCGGCCTGGCCGTCGTCATCGCGCTGGGCGCCGTGAACGTGGCCTGGGGTCCGATCTGGGCGATCATCCTGAGCGGGCCCGTCCTCCTGCTCGCGGGCGCCGTCGCCGCAGCGCTCAGCACCGCCGCCAAGTGGGCGCTGATCGGGAGGCTGAAGCCGGGCGAGCATCCCCTCTGGTCGTCGTTCGTGTGGCGCAGCGAGGTGTCCGACACGTTCACAGAGATGGTCGCGGCGCCCTGGTTCGCCTGGGCGGCCTCCGGGACCCCCGCTCTGGTGTGGTGGCTGCGCAGCCTCGGCGCGCGGATCGGCTCCGGCGTCTGGATCGACAGCTACTGGCTCCCGGAGGCCGATCTGGTCACGCTGGGCGACGCATCCACCGTCAATCGGGGCTGCGTCGTGCAGACGCACCTGTTCCATGATCGAATCATGAGCATGGACCAGGTCACCATCGAACGCGGCGGAACGCTCGGGCCGCACAGCGTCATCCTGCCCGCAGCCGATATCGGCGCCGACGCGACCGTCGGGCCCGCCTCCCTCGTGATGCGCGGCGAGACGGTCCCCGCGGGCAGCCGCTGGAGCGGTAACCCGATCGGTCCGTGGCGCGAGGTTGTCGTGCGCGAGTACCGGGCGCGGGCCGGCGGATGAGCGACGGAGCACCGCACATCTACCTGCCGCGCTCCGGCACCCACGACTTCTCGGTCCTCCGGTACGACCTCGACCTCGACTACCGGGTGACGACGAACCGGTTGGATGCGACGGCGCTGATCCGCGCGCGGGCCGACGTCCCGCTGACGTCGATCATGCTCGACCTGGTGCACCTCAAGGCCAAGAAGGTGCGGGTGGACGGGCAGAAGCGCGCCCGATTCAGCCAGAACGCGACGCACCTCCGCATCCTTCCGGCGTCGCCCATCCCGGCCGGCGAGGAGTTCGTCGTCGAGATCGCTTACGACGGCTCGCCCGTGCCGCGCAGGACCCGCTGGGGCACGCTCGGCTGGGAGGAGCTGACCGACGGGGTCATCGTGGCTTCGCAGCCCTCCGGAGCGCCCACCTGGTTCCCGTGCAACGACCGGCCCTCCGACCGCGCCGCCTACGGCATCCGCGTGACGACCGAGCAGGCGTACACGGTGCTCGCGACCGGCGAGCCCACCGGCCACAGCGTCAGCGGCGGGCGCGGGACGTGGACGTTCGAGCGCGAGGAGCCGACCGCGACCTACCTCGCCTCGGTGCAGATCGGCCGCTACACGCTCGAGCCGCGGCGGACGGCCGGTGTGGAGTGGGTGGTCGCCTATCCGCCCGCTCTCGCACGCCGCGTGCTGCACGACTTCGAACCCGTCGGGCGGATGCTGGAGCGCTTCCAGGCACTGTTCGGGCCGTACCCGTTCCCGTCGTACACGGTCGTCGTCACGGAGGATCCGCTGGAGATCCCGCTCGAATCCCAGGCGATGGCGACCTTCGGGTCGTCGCACGCCGACGGCCGGAGCGGCTCGGAACGCCTGGTCGCCCATGAGCTGGCGCACCAGTGGTTCGGGAACAGCGTCGGGCTCGCCTCCTGGCACGACATCTGGCTGAACGAGGGGTTCGCCTGCTACGCCGAGTGGCTGTGGTCGGAGGTCTCCGGCGGGATGTCCGCGGCGGCGCACGCGCGCATCCACCACGCCGCTCTGCGCGTCACGCCCGGCGACCTGCTGCTCGGCGACCCCGGGCCCGACTCGATGTTCGACGACCGCGTGTACAAGCGGGGCGCGTGCCTGCTGCACGCACTCAGGCTGCGGCTCGGCGACGACGTCTTCTTCGAGTTATTGCGGACCTGGACGCGGGAGAACCGGTTCGGGACGGTCACGAGCGCCGATTTCGAGGCACTCGCGGAACGTTTCTCGGAGGCGCCGCTCGGCGATTTCTTCGATGCCTGGCTGCGGGAGACACGGCTGCCGTCGCTCGGGCACTGAACTCGCGGCGCGGTCACACCGTGCGACGTAAGCCCGTCGCCACGGTGATCACGCAGTCGCCCGCGCGCGTGGTGCGCAGCGTGTAGAGGCGGCCGTCGAGGCGCGCGGAGAGCCGCCCGACACGCACGGCGCCGGGATCCCGTCGCAGCCCCCTCCCGTCGGCTTTGAGCACGGCCTCGACGGCCGTCCACCGTCGTCCGGGGTCACCGTGGCCGGGAGCGAGCTCGTCGATCGCCTGTGCGCGCGTGTGCAGGCCGTCCATCGTCTCCGCGTCGATGCCGACAGGATGCCGGGCAGCGACCGCGAACGCCTGTCCGTCCGCGTGCGAGACAGAGACGGAGAGGCGCCGGGACCCGTCCACGACCACCGGCCGGCCGTGCGACAGTCCGCAGTCCGGGCAGGTCGCGTCGATGCGCGCATCCGGGACTCCCGCATCGCTCAGCGCGCGCTGGAGGGCTGCCCGCCCCGCGACGAAGGCCGCGAGACCGTCGAGGTCGTGGTGCAGCGACGACAGCCGCGCGAGATCGCCCTCCGAGAGACGGGATGCGACGCGCGCGACGAGGGCGGCATCCACTGAGCGATGCGGGACGATGACGAGGGCGGGCATCGAACCTCCGTCCCGTGTGCCGGTCGTGACGATGCTAGCGCGGTGCGCGTCGACGGCAGAGAAGTGCGGGCCGCCGGTCTCGCTTCCGACGGCCCGCAGCTGGGGGCGGGACTCAGCGGGCGGTACCGCCGGTGCCGTCGTCGAAACGGGGCGCCTCGTGACGTGCAGCACGGCGCGGCGAGTCGTCCACCGCCGCGTTCGGGTCCTGCGGCCGGTCGGCGACAGGTGCCGCGTCGGGAGCAGGAGCGGCCGGTGCTGCGGTCGTCCCGGGCGCGGGGGCCGGAGCCGCCGTCGTACCGGGTGCGGCCGCCGGTGCAGCGGTGTCGGCACGCGCGCCGTCGTCGACACGGTTGCCGTGACGGTCGGTGCGCACGTCGGGGTCGACGTGGTCAGCGCGGCGCAGGGCCTCCTCCGACTCGGTGCGGGCATCGGCGGCGGCGCTCTGACGCTCCTCCGCTTCCCGGCGCAGACGTTCGGCGTCGACCTCGGCCTGCTTCGCGTCGGCGGCGGCCCGGGCGGCCTTCGCCTCGCGCTCGCGCGCCTCGAGTTCGGTCTGCGCGGCAGACTGCCGCATCTCCTCCGCCTTACGACGATCCGCCTCGCGCTTGCGGTTGCGGCCCACCGTGGCGGCGATGATGGCGATCACGATGATGACGACCACCACGACGACGATGAGGACGATCCATCCGGTTGTGTTCATGCCGTGTCACGGTACCCCCGGCTCCCGGAATAGCTAGGGGATTGAACCATCCGACCGGACGGATACCGGCGGATGGAGTGGCACGACCCAGTTCTCGTCGCTGTAGTCGTCCTTGTACACGGCCAGTCGGGTGAACCCGACGACCGACCGCCAGGCGTCTCCGAAGCGGAACCGGCTCGAACCGGTCTCGTGCGACTCACTGAGCACGACGGGCACCTCGACGACCCGGAGCCCCTGCTGCTCGGCCGCGAGCACGAGCTCCGTCGTCCACATCAGGCCGGACTCCCGCGACACCACCGCGAGCGAGCGGCACCAGTCGCCGTCGGCCCAGATGGTGCCCTGGCTGTCGCCGACCTTCGACTGCAGCAGCGCCTCACGGAGGAACCGGAAGATGCGCGACTGCACCGAACGCCGCCAGGAGCGGCGCACGCGCGAGTCGGGGTGCGCCTTCGATCCGATGGCGACCACGACGTCGTCCGGCAGCTGCTCGAACTGCTCGTAATCGGACATCCCGAACGGGAGGTCGTCGGCCGTCAGCAGGACGCGGTTCCCACGGCTGTTCATGACTCCGGTGCGCAGGGCCTCGCCCAGGCCCGGCTGGGACTGCCGCAAGACGAGCTGGGGGATGCCGGACCACGACGCCTGCTCACGCTGCAACATCTCCCAGGTGTCGTCGGTGGAGCCGTTCTCGACGACGATGATCTCGTCGCGGGAGGTCAGGGCGGCGCCGAGCGTGGCCAGTGTCCCGCCGAGCACGGCCGAGCCGTTGCGGGTGGGGACGATCACGCTGAGGCGGACGGGCGACTCCGACCGAGGCTCGCCGGGCAGCGCGCGCGTGCTCAGGCGGTTGCGCTCCGAAGCCCGCACGTGTGCCGGCATCGACGTGAGCGACCAGACGAGACCGCCGAGGCTGATCGCGACGAGGATGCTCAGGGCCGCGGTGAGCTCGGAGTAGTAGTACAGCAGCGGCATCACGAGCACCGGTGGGATGAGACCGAGCAAGATCGTGGGGATCGTCACGGCGATCGCCGCCCCCAGCGGCCGGCGTTGCGGCGCCCGTCTCATCAGTGCCAGCACGAGTCCGACGAGGATGAAGGCGAGCATCGCCCCGAAGTGCTTGACCACGTAGAGGAACTTCTGCAGGTAGAGCTTCGCGACCGTGAGCGGGTGCTCCTTGACCTGGTCGAGGTAGAGGTCCTTGATGATCAGGTCGTACTTGTCGCTCGCGATCACGACGTCCGGGTCGACGGCGCGCGCCTTGTCCCAGCCGAACTTGTCCGACCACACGATGCCGAGCGGCGACGGCTGGCCGGTGATCGGCTGCGGGTAGGCGAGGCCGAGGTACAGCGGATGCCACGTGCCGTGCGCGTTCGGGAGATCCGCCATGCTCTGGCCCGTCGTCGCGCTGCGTGCGGCGTTCAGGCCCGTCATCGTCGCCGTCTGCAGCCCGAAGGTGAGGACGACCGCGACCACGGCGGCTCCGAGCCCGGCCAGCCAGCGCCACTTCTTCCGCACGTGCAGCCACCACAGCACGCCCACACCGGCCGCGATGCCCATCCCGGACAGCGAGCGGGAGAGGTCGCCGATCGCCGCAAGCACGACGAATCCGCAGCTCACCGCGATGAGGAGGCTGGTTCGGAGCCGGAAGGTGCAGAAAAGCACCAGCAGAGAGAGCGACAGGAAGGCGATGGACGCGGCGATGCCGTACAAGGCGTAGACCCGCGTGGTGCTCACCGAGTCGGACAGGCCGTACTCCGTGCCCGCGAGGATGGTGCCGTTGTTCAGCAGCCACATCAGCGGAGGCAGCAGCACGACGGCGTACCCGGCCCTGGCTCGCTTGAAGATACGAGCGACGGCGGTCGGAAGCCAGAGCAGCGGCAGGGCGACGAGGAGCGCCTCCGCGATGCCCAGCCCCGGGTAGGCCGAGGCGGAGTGCGTGACGAGGCTCATCAGGCTGGCGACGATATACGCGCCGGGGTCGTCATCCCAGGCGGCGGAGACCCACGGGCCGGGCGCCGGGACCTGCGTGTAGTAGGAGCCGGAGTGCACGGCCTTGATGAGCAGCGTCCCGGTTTCGCGGAACGCGTCGTAGGTCGCCTGCAGCTCGTCCGAGCGCGCCGGGTGCCACGGCAGCGCCGGCATGTTGATGACGACGATGAACGAGAGGACGCTCAGCACCACCCCGACGAGGATGAGGAAGATGCTGGTGGATCGTGGCCACAGACGGTTCGCCGAATCGGCTCTGATCTGGAGAGACATGCTGGAGCGGAAATCCTCGCGGTGGTCGTGCCCGATGGGGCGCCTCGGGTGCCGGCCTGTCCGAACACCCCCGCGGAGTCTAACAGCGGGCCGCACGCGCCCTGGTCATCCGCGCGGCGTCTCCACGAGCCCCTGCGTCTCCGCGCCGGACGCGCGGCCCTTTGTCCTCCGCAACTCCACGACGATCCCGACGACGACGAGGACGGCAGCGATCACCGATGTGCAGATGACGATCGCGGAGACCGATTGATGCGCCCACAGGGAGACGACCACCACCTGGCAGATCAGCGCGCAGCCGGTGAGGATGCCCAGAGCGCGCGCCTCCGACGAAAAACCTGCATAGAGGATCACCTGGACGACGGCGAACAGGCTGCCTTCGAGCGCGAACAGCCACGCGAGCGACGCGAACTCCGCGTACTTGTCGCCTCCGATCAGCCACACGAGCGGACCGGCGAGGACGGCGGCTCCGACGGTCGCCACCGCCCCGATCGCGGCCGACAGACCGGTCGCAAGGGCGAACGCGTGGCGCATCGTCCCCGCCGACATCTTCGGGAAGAACACCGTGATCACGGCATAGGGGAGGAAGAAGGCGATTTTCGCCACAAGGGAGCCCAGCGCGTACTCCCCCGACCCCGTCCCGTCGAGGAAGATGCGAGCGAGCAGGAGGTCGACGTTGGAGAGGGCGTACAGCGCGACGAGCGAACCCGTCGTCGCGGCGAACTCCCGGGCGAGCCGCGGCGTCAGTCGCAGCCGGGGCCGCGATGGCCCCGCGATGATGACGGCGGCGACGGTGCCCGCGATGCTCCCGACCAGGATCCCCGCGCAGGCCGAGGTCACATCCGGGTGGATGAAGAGGGCGACGATTCCTCCGGCGGCACGGAGGCAGCCGATCGCGGCGTACGCGTACCCGTAGTGGCCGTGGCGCTCGTTCCCCTGCACCAGACCGAGCGCTCCGAACCCCATCACCGACGCAGCCACCGAAAGCACAGTGAGGGCGACGGCGGCGAACGGGACGTCGAAGAGCACGGCCAGCGGCCAGCTGAGGGCGAGCCCCACGACAGCGATCAGAGCGGTGAGGCGTAGGCCGAGGGATACGACGGCCGCCCGCTCCTCGTCTTCTCCCGGCCCCGAGCTCGCGATGCGGCGTGCCGCGACCGCCTGAATGCCGAGTGCTGCGGTCCCCCCGATGATCGACACGCTGAGCATCGCCCCGAGCGCCCCGTACTCGGGCACACTCATGAGCCGTGCAGCGAACATCGACAGCAGGTACGACGCCGCGTTCGCGAGCATGGTGGCGACACCGACGAGGAGGATTCCGCCGGCGATGGCACGACGGGTCTGACTCACCCGAGGACTCTACCAGCCCGCCCGTCGTCCCCTCCGCTCACTGCGCCCGACCGTCGTGCCGAGTGCCCGCTCTTGTCAGGCGAGAAGTAGGGCGGACGGGACTTGAACCCGTGACCGAGGAATTATGAGTTCCCTGCTCTGACCAGCTGAGCTACCGCCCCGATCGTGCGCCGGCTCCGGTCACTCGGGAGCGGGCACGCTGGGGGCCGCGTCCGTCACCGGCTCGGCCACCGGCTCCCCACGATACAGGCTTTCGAAGGTGCTGATCGTGGTCTGGATGTCGTGCGCGGCGACGATGCGGAGGGACGCGCGCTTGAGCACATCCAGCTCCTCCTGGGGCAGCCGCAGCACGCTCTCCAGCTTGTCCGCGAGATCCTGCGCGTCGCCCGGACGGAACAGGTGGCCGTTCTCGCCCTCGTGCACCAGGTGCGGCAGCGCCATGGCGTCGGCGGCGACCACCGGCAGGGCGGAGGCCATGGCCTCCATCGTCGCGATCGACTGGAGCTCGGCGATCGACGGCATCGCGAAGACCGTTGCGCGCGTGTACGCCTGGCGCAGCTCCTCGTCGCTCACGTAGCCGAGGAACTCGACGCGGTCGGCGATACCGAGCGTCTCGGCCATCGACTGCAGGTTCTTGAGCTGGTCGCCGCCGCCGACGATCTGCAGGCGCGCGTCCAGGTCGTCGGGCAGCAGCTTGACCGCGTTGAGGAGCACGTCGATGTGCTTCTCGCCGGTGACACGGCCGACGAACAGGATGCGGTTGCCGGTGCGCGGGGTGAAGTCGGGGGTGTAGTTGTGGGCGTCGATGCCGCACGACACGGCGTGAACGCCGCGGAGCCCGGTGGACGCCTCGAGGAACTCGGCCGCCTTGCGGGTGGGCGTCGTCACAGATTCTGCGCGGTCGAAGCTCTTGCGGGCGTCCGCCCAGGCCAGCCGGACGAACGTCTTGCGCAGGAACTTCGGCAGCAGCGTGAACTCGACGATGTTGTCCGCCATGACGTGGTTCGTGGCAACGATGCGGATGCCGCGCTTCTCGGCCTCCGCGGCGAGACCACGACCGACGACGATGTGCGACTGGAAGTGCACGACATCCGGCTTCACCTCGTCGAGCACCCGGCGCGCGTTCGCCTTGCTCATCCACGGAAGGGCGAACCGCAGCCAGTCGTGCGGGTACCAGCGCCAGCTGCGGAGCCGGTGCGCCGTCATCTTCTGGCCTTCGTGCTCCTCGATCCACGTGCCGTGCTTGCGGCTCGCGGCCGGCGCGACGATGTGCACGTCGTGGCCGTGCTCGACCAGGCCGGCGGCGAGGCGCTCGGCGAAACGTGCAGCGCCGTTGACGTCGGGGGCGAAGGTGTCGCACCCCATCACGATGGTCAGCGGCTTCTTCTCAGCCGGGGCGGCAGGGGTGGGATGCGGTCCGCTCGAGTCAGGCACGTGGTTCGTTCCCTCGGTCGTGGGCTTCGGATGGCGAATCCGGCGACGGCGTTCGCGGCCCGGGCGGATGGTCGCGCCCGGTCGTTCAACGGCCTAGTCTAAGCGGGTTTGCTCCGCGGCGTCGGCAATGCGGTCGGCTACCGGCGCGTCCGACGCGCTCTGCGGATGGTACTTCGCCAGCTGGAACACGCCGAGGATGGCGACTGCGCCCGTCAGCGCGAACCCGACCATGGCCCACCAGGGCGCCCCGGCCGCCTCGTTCAGCACCAGGATGCCGATCGTGACGGCGACCAGCGGATCGATGACCGTGAGACCGGCGATGACCAGGTCCGGCGGGCCCGACGAGTAGGCGTTCTGCACGAAGTAGGCGCCGAGCACTGCGGCGAGCAGCAGCGCGACGATGCAGGCGACGAGCAGCCAGTCCCACTCCTGATTCGAGATGCGGTCGATGGCGACCTTGGCGAGCGTTGCGACGAAGCCGTAGAGCACGCCGGCGCCGACGATGTAGATGATCGCCTTGAACTTGTGGCGCAGGAACCAGAACAGGGTGCCGAACGCGATCAGCACGACGGCGAGGATGATCAGGATGACGATCAGCGCGCGACTGGTGACCGGCAGATCCCGCGCGAACACGGCAGCAAGCAGCACGAACGCGCCGACGCCGCTGACGCAGAGGGTGACCGCGATCACGGATTGATGGTTCAGCTTCACCCCGCTGACCCGGGCGTTGAGGATGCTCGTGATCACGAGGCCGACCACGCCGAGCGGCTGCACCAGGATGATCGGCGACAGCTTCAGGCTGACGAGCTGGAAGACGATGGCGAGGCCGAGCAGCAGCGTCCCGATCACCCAGGACGGGCGCGCGAGCAGTCGACCCATCTGGCGGCCGCTGAGTCCGCCGTCCGCGTGGCCCGCTGTCGCCTCGACTTTGGCAACGCCGTGATGCTGCAGCTGAGCGCCGACGGAGAGGAAGCAGGCACCGACGAGCGCGACCGGGATGCCCAGGAGCTGGCTGGGCTGATACGACAGGTCGAACGCGTCCATCAGTTCCGTGCCCACCCCACGACCCTACCGGGAATGATCCGGATAGTCTTGCTGAATGGCCGTCATCCCCATCCGAATCACCGGTGACCCCGTCCTCCACTCCCCCGCCCTCCCCGTCGCCGAGATCGACGACGACGTGCGCACCCTGGTCGCCGACATGTTCGAGACGATGGATGAGGCCCCCGGCGTCGGGCTCGCCGCACCGCAGGTGGGTGTGCCGCTCCGCCTGTTCGTCTACGGCTGGACCGACGACGACGGCGTCTCGCACCGCGGTGTCGCGATCAACCCGACGCTGTGGCTGAGCCCGCTGCGCGTCGGCGAGCTGGACGAGGACACCGAGTCGGAGGGATGCCTGTCGTTCCCGGGCGAGCGCTTCCCTCTGCGGCGGGCCGAGCGCGCCATCCTGCAGGCAACCGACCTCGACGGCGCCGAGTACGAGGTGCAGGCCACAGGCTGGCTCGCACGGATCTTCCAGCACGAGTACGACCACCTCGACGGGGTGCTCTACGTGGACCGGCTGACGCATCCCTTCGGGAAGGCGGCCCTCAAGACGCAGAAGAAGAACAGCTGGGGCGTGCCCGGGCTGAGCTGGCTGCCGGGACGCGACCACCTCGAGGACTGACCCGGCCGCGATCGACGGCCCTGGGACAGCTGCTGCTTCGGCGGATTGCGGTCAACGCCGCAGGTCGACCCCGTGGATGCCGTTGTGATGGCGCAGGGCGGGGAACACCGCAGACAGGGTGAAGCCGACCCCGGCGACGGTCTGCGCATTCAGGGTGCCGCCGAATAGGGCGGCACGATCGCGCATCTCGAGGATGCCCGCTCCCTCGTAGTGCTCGGTGAGCGCCCGGACATCGTCGGCGATCGAGTACGCGGTGGCCTGGTCGACGCCCTCGCGGTCGAGACCCAGTCGACGCGCGGCTGCGCGGATGCCGTCGTCCTCGACGCTCACGGCCAGGCCCTCGGGCGTCCAGGCGAAGGCGACCGCCGCGTTCGTGCCGGGACCCCCGTGCTTCAGCGCGTTCTCCAGGCTCGTCTGCAGGATGCGGAAGACGGCGAGCTCGGCACCGGGCCGGAGTTCGAAGCGCTCCCCGCTCTCGGTGAACGTGACCGCGAGCCCGGCGTCGCGCATGACGCGGAACAGGTCGCGTGCCGAGTGGAGACTGGGCTGCGGTGACGAGGCGTCCTGCGCCTCTCGGGCGACTGCCTGCAGCCGGCGGAGGTCGGCCAGAGCATCGCGGGCGGAGGTTTCGAGCACGCCGGCCGATCGCGCGGCCGCTGCGGGGTCGGCGGCAGCGGAGTACCGCACGCCCTCGGCCTGCGTGACGAGGCGCGAGACCGACTGGATGGCCACATCGCCCAGGTCGCCGATGATGCGGAACCGTCCGGCCTGCTCGGCGAGATCGAGCTCGCGGTCGATGCGATCCCACTCCGATTCCTGACGAGTGTCGCGGAGGCGGATGCGGCGGCTGCGCTCCCACAGCCAGAGGCCCAGGAAGACGAGCGCGACGATGCCGAGCGCGGCGGCCGCGATCACCATGACGTCCATCTTCCGTCTCCTTCCGCCGCACGGCTGTGCGGCCCGGTCAACACTACCGGGCCGCACAGCGAGGCGGACGGGACCGGACGCGGCTGTGGGTGACTCCGCGTCCGGCCGCCCTGTGGAGAAACCGATCAGGCGCTGTCGCGGTTCGCGCGCAGCACCTCCAGGCGCGCCCGGTACTCCTGCTCGTCGATGTCTCCGTTGGCGTACCGCTGCGCGAGCGTCTTCTCGGCGGAGCGGACGCCGCCGTTCGGGCCCCAGCCGTCGTATCCACCGCGTGCTGCGGCAGCGCGGCGCCAACGTCGACCGGCGAATCCGAAGATGGCGACGAAGACGAGGATCCAAAAGATCGGGATGAAGATCCACCACCAGCCGACGAACGGCGGGCCGTACGCGACGGCGCAGGGCGCGGCGGCGACGACGGTGGCCAGTGAGCTGAGCATGATGCGTGTCCAATCGTGAGTGGTCCGCGCCTCTCGCGGACCGACACCCTCAGCCTCGCCACCTCGCCCCTCCACCGAATCCGCCCCCGGGTGCGTTCCGCCCTACTCCCCCGGGAGCACATTCGTGCCGAATGTGCGCGTAGCGGAGCTCAAAGCGCACATTCGGCACGAATCTCGCGACCCCAGCACGAGAAGCGCGCACTGTCGCATGGGCGGTGTGCGGCCGTACGATGCCCGCATGGAGCACGAGGACGGCCGCCACGAGGCCGACGACGAACAGCCGGATGACGCGGTCACCGAGTACGAGAACGACCAGGCGGAGAACCGGGAGTCCCTGGAGCGGGAGGCCGGACTGACGGCGTTCGGCGGCCCGACCTTCGGCCACCTGTTCGGCCAGCAGCAGGACGACGGCGGGTTCGACGCCGAGCACAACCCGTGAGCTCGCCGCACGCCGCCCTCATACTCCCTCGGGAGTAGCCCCGAGACACCCGCCGGGGGACGTGACGCCCAGGTGCCCTGGCTAGCATGAGGAGATGCCCTGGAACGCGCCCCTCGATCAGGGAGCGAACGCGCGCTTCGGAGACACCCCCACCGAGCCGCCGGGCTGGGAGCGAACGCCCTGGACCGAGCGCGGACGCCCGCGCGGCGCCCGCTGGTTCGCCGTCATCGTCGCCGCTCTCATCCAGCTGCCCTTCATCGTCATTGCGGCACGGGATGCGTCGCACGACCCGCTGACCCTCGCCTTCTCGCTGCTCGCCTTCGCCTCCTCGTTCGTCCTTCTCGCGTCCCCCCGGCATCCCGGCCCCACGGTCGTCGCCGTCGCCGCGCTCTGCGCTCCGGCCATCGCGGTGACCAGCGGACCGCCGTTCTCCGCCGTCCCGCTGGCCTTCGCCGTCGTCACGGCGGTGGTCCGAGGCGCGCGCGTGTGGGCGTGGTGGACGCTAGCGGGCTTCGCCATCGCCGCGCCGGTCGCCGCCTACCTGCTGCGCGGGCAGCCGGCCGCCATGCTGCGGCCCCTGATCGTCGCGCTCATCCTCTGCCTCCTGCTGGGCGTCGGCGAGGCCCTGCGCAACCGCCGGGAGCGGTTCCGGGAGGTCGCCCGGCAGGTCGCGGCACGGCGGGAGGCGGCGGCGGAGGCCGAGCGCCTCCGCATCGCCCGCGAACTGCACGACGTGCTCGCGCACTCGCTCTCGCAGATCAGCGTCCAGGCCGGGGTCGGCCTCCACCTGTTCGACTCCCGTCCGGAAAAGGCCCGCGAGAGTCTGGAGGCGATCAAGACCACCAGCAGCCAGGCACTGGAAGAGGTGCGCGGCGTGCTCGGCTTCCTCCGCGGCACCGAGGAACAGGCTGCCCGCTCCCCCGAGCCCGATCTCACGCGCATCCCGGTCCTCGTGGAGACCTACCAGAAGGCCGGCCTGCGCGTCAGCTACGACACCGACCTGACCTCGACCCCGTCGGCCGCGGCGCAGCTGGCGCTGTACCGGATCGTCCAGGAGTCCCTGACCAACGTCGGCCGGCACGCACAGGCGTCGAGCGTTGCGATCCGCCTCACCGAGATCGACGGCTGGTACGTGCTGACCGTGCGCGACGACGGCCGCGGTCTGCCCACCACCGCGAGCGGAGACGGCCGCACCTCGGCCCAATCCGCCGCCGCGGGCATCGGGCGAGGCGGCCGGGGCATGGTCGGGATGCGCGAGCGCGCCGAGCTGCTCGGTGGCCGCTTCGACGTCCGCCCGGCCGATGGCGGAGGGCTCCTCGTCGAGGCGCGCATCCCGTCCTCGGCACCGCGGACGGCACCGAGCAGGGCCGCATCGTGATCCGCGTCCTCCTTGCCGACGACCAGCTCCTGGTCCGCGCCGGCTTCCGTGCTCTCCTGGAGGCGGAGGACGATGTCGAGATCGTCGGCGAGGCCGGGACCGGCCGAGCCGCGGTCGACCTCGTGCGCGAGACGCATCCCGACGTCGTGCTCATGGATATCCGGATGCCCGACGGCGACGGGTTGTGGGCGACCGGCGAGATCGTCGGAGACCCGGCCCTCGCGGGCACCCGCATCGTCATCGTGACGACGTTCGAGCTGGACGAGTACGTCGCCCAGGCGATCATCGCCGGCGCCAGCGGCTTCCTGGTGAAGGACACCGAACCGGTGGAGCTCATCCGCGCCGTGCACGTCGTGGCGGACGGCGACGCGCTGCTCTCCCCCGGTGTGACCCGACGGCTCATCGAGCGCGTGTCGGGGGGCCTCCGACCAGCTCCGGATGCGGCAGCGCTGCAGCACCTCACCGACCGCGAACGCGAGGTGCTGACCCTGGTCGCACACGGCCTGACGAACACGGAGATCGGCGAACAGCTCTTCCTCAGCCCGCTCACCGCGAAGACCCACGTGTCGCGGATCATGACGAAGCTGGATGCGCGCGACCGCGTCCACCTCGTCGTCCTGGCCTACGAGACCGGCCTCGTTCAGCCCGGCTGGCAGTAGCTACGGGCCGCAGATTTGCGCCAAATCGTCGTTCTGCGCGCGCCATAACCGAGATTTGGCGCAAATCGCAGGCCCGAAGGGCACACAACGAAAACCCCCGGCCTTCCGAAGAAGACCGGGGGTTTCACAACGCTCCCCGACTTGGACTCGAACCAAGAACCTGCCGGTTAACAGCCGGCTGCTCTGCCAATTGAGCTATCGAGGAATGCTTGATCAGCGAAGCTACTCTAGCAAGGTTCGCGGCCACGGGAGAAATCGGGCGTGCATCCCGCGCGCGTCCAGCCTCAGTACCCTGCCGACGGGTCGACCACCCCCACGAACCGGCCGTCGTCGAGGAAGGCGTGGACGTTCAGACGGATGCGCTCGGCGAGCAGCGGGGCCGTCATCTCGGGGGTGTCCGCCTGGTGCGGCGTGATGATCACGTTCGGCTCGTCCCAGAGGGGATGGCCGTCCGGCAGCGGTTCCGGGTCCGTCACATCGATGCCCGCGCCCGCGATCGTGCCGGAGCGCAGCGCCTCCAGCAGGGCATCCGTGTCGACGAGTCCGCCGCGCGCGATGTTCACCAGGTACGCGGTGTCCTTCATCGCCGCGAACTTGTCCGCGCCGAACAGGTGCCGCGTTCCACCGGTGAGCGCGGCGGCGACGACCACGAGGTCGGCCGAGGGCAGCACCTCGCTGAGCCGGTCGGCGGTCACGGTGCGGACGGCACCCTCCACCGGTGATGCGGTGCGCCGGACGATGGTGACGCGCACACCGAGCGGCTCCAGCAGCCGCATCAGCTCCAGGGCGATGCCGCCGGCGCCGACGATGACGACGTCGAGGCCGTACAGCGACCGTCCCTCCTGCTCCGTCGCCCACGACCGGGCACGAACGCGCTTCGGGATCACCCGCAGCAGCGCGAGACTCAGCACCAGGGCGTGCTCGGCCACGGGCTGCGCGTAGGCGCCCTTCGCGCTGGTCCAGATCAACCCGGGGCGATCCTCGGTCGCGAGGACGTCGGCGAACGCATCCACTCCGGCCCAGGGCAGCTGCACCCAGCCGATGTCGGGATGCGCGTGCAGCACCGCCGGGAAGTCCGCCGCCTGCGTGTTCGACAGCCAGACGACACCGCGGGTGCGCTCGGAGAGCGGCTCGACCGTCCCGCCGGCCGACTCGACGGCATCCACGAAACGCTGCGACGGCTGCGGCAGCACGGCGATCGGTCCGGGCTCCGGCCGCTGGTCCTCGGGAAGCGCGGTCACCTCGACGGCCAGCACGGCCCGGTGATGCGACGGCGCCCCGGTCTGCTCGGTCTCGTCCATTCCCTCTGCGCTCATCGCGTCTCCACTCCGTGCTGGTCCACCGTTCCCGTGCTCTCCGCCGCCGCGTTCTCGGCAGCGGCGCTCTCCGCTGCCGCGCGCCGGGTCGCCCCGCGCTGGGGTCGCCGCTCCGTGCGCTGCGCCGGCGGCTTCAGCGCTCGCGCGAGGCCCGCGACGAAGGGATGCGTCGGATCGGCGAGCACCTCCTCGATCGGCCCGTAGCCCACCGGTCGACCACCCTGCAGCACGAGCGACACATCCGTCGCCCGGCGCAGCACGGCCAGGTCGTGGCTCACGACGACCGCCGAGAAGTCGGGATGCCCGCGCAGCTGCCCGAGCAGGTCGATCACCGCGTCGCGCACGGTCGCGTCGATCCCGGCGGTCGGCTCGTCGGCGACGAGGATGGTGGGGCCGAGCACGAGCGCCCGCGCCAGCGCGACACGCTGCCGCTGTCCCGAGCTCAGCTCGTACGGGTACTTGTTGAGCACGCTCAGCGGCAGGTGAACGGTGTCGAGCATGGTCGCGGCCCGGGCTCCCGCCGTCCGCCGCGGGTAGTGCTCGTCGCGCTCGAAGATCGGCAGCGTGACGTTGTCCTGCACGCTCAGTGACGGCTCCAGTGTCGCCGCGGCCTCCTGCGGCAGGTAGCCGACGTGGAAGGTCACCTCGGCCAGGTCGCGCTTGCGCGCCTTCCGCAGCGGGTGGCCGAGGACGGACGCCTCTCCCCCACTGATCCGCGGGCCCGGATCGGACGCACGCGGAGGGAGGACCCGCCCGGAGAGCACCTGCGCGAGGGTGCTCTTGCCCGAGCCGGTCTCGCCCAGCACGCCGAGCACCTGGCCCTGCTCGAGGCGGAAACTCACCCCGCGCAGGGCCACGCAGGACGCGCTCGGGCCCCGCGCAGGGTATTCGACGGACAGGTCGCTGACGACGATGGCGGGGACGGAACTCACATCTTCGACCCTAGGCGCTCTCCGCCTGCAACTCCCGCAGCGCCTCGCGCCGGTCGGCCTGTTCGACCGGGTCCGGGACCGGCAGGGAGGCGAGAAGCCGCTGGGTGTACGCCTCCCGCGGGTTGCCGAGCACCTCGGCGCCTGTCCCCTCCTCGACGAGCTTTCCGCGGTGGAGCACCGCGATCCGGTCGGCGAGCAGGTCGACCACAGCGAGATCGTGGCTGATGAACAGCGACGCGAAGCCGAACTCCCTCTGCAGGTCGGCGAACAGCTCCAGCACGCGCGCCTGCACCGACACGTCGAGTGCCGAGGTCGGCTCGTCGGCGATCAGGAGGCTGGGCTCCAGCGCGAGCGCACGCGCCAGGCTGGCGCGCTGCCGCTGACCGCCGGACAGCTCGTGCGGGTACCGGTCGCCGTAGGCGCGCGGCAGCTGAACCGCCTCGAGCAGCTCGTCGACGCGGCGACGGGCATCGGCGGCCGAGCTCGCGCGCCCGTGCACCACGAGAGGCTCGGCAACGCACTCGGCGATCGTGAGCAGCGGATTGAAGCTCGACGCCGGATCCTGGAACACGAACCCGATGTCGCTCCGCACCTTGCGGAACCGCCGCTCGCGGACGCCGTTCATCTCGATCCCGAGCACTTCGAGCGACCCGCCGGTGACCTTGTTGAGGCCCGCGATGGCCCGCCCGATGGTCGTCTTGCCCGAGCCGGACTCGCCGACCAGGCCGAGCACCTCGCCCGGACGGATCTCGAAGGAGACCCCGTCGACGGCCACGAATCCGGGCCGACCGAGCCGACCGGGGTACTGGATGCGCAGGTCGCGCGCCTGGACCACGGGCGCCTCGATCGGGCGCTCGGCCCGGGCGATGGCACGATCCTGCGTGGCGATCAGGCCCTGGCCGATCTTCGGCACCGCGGCGAGCAGCTTGCGCGTGTAGTCGGCCTGCGGGGAGGAGAACAGCGTCCGCACATCCGCCTGCTCGACCAGCTTGCCCTGGTACATGACCGCGACGCGGTCCGCCAGGTCGGCGACGACGCCCATGTTGTGCGTGATGAGCACGATGGCGGCCCCGAACTCGTCGCGGCAACGCCGCAGCAGGTCGAGGATCTCGGCCTGGACCGTCACATCCAGAGCGGTCGTCGGTTCGTCCGCCACGATCAGCCCGGGGTTCAGCACGAGCGCCATCGCGATGACGATGCGCTGCTTCTGGCCGCCGGAGAACTGGTGCGGGTAGTACTTGACCCGCTTCTCGGGCTCCGGGATGCCGACCCGGCCGAGGATCTCGATGGCGCGTTCGCGCGCCTCCTTCTTCGACAGCTTCGCGTGCGCCCGCAGGCCTTCCGCGATCTGCCAGCCGACGGGATAGACCGGGTTCAGCGCCGTCGACGGCTCCTGGAACACCATGGCGACGTCGGTGCCGCGCACCTCGCGCAGCTTGCTCTTGCCGATGGAGACGATGTCCGCCTCGGTCTTGCCGTCGCGGCTGCGCAGGATGACGGCACCGGAAGCGGTCGCCGTCTCGGGCAGCAGCCCGAGGATCGTCTTGGCGGTGACCGTCTTGCCCGACCCGGACTCGCCGACGATGGCGAGCACCTCGCCGGGGGCGACGCTGAGGCTCACCCCGTCGACCGCCTTCACGGCGCCGGCGTCGGTGGAGAAGGAGACCGAGAGGTCCTTGATCTGTACGACGTCGCTCATGGACGCACCTCGATTCCGTGCTCGTCGAACGATTCGCCGCCCTCGAGGCCGTCGACCCCGCCGGGGCCGGCGGTGAGGGTGCCGCCGGGGACCACCGAGGTCTCGGCGACCTCTCCGGACGCCGCAGCCGCACGGCGGCGGCCGCGCAGACGCGGGTCGGCCAGGTCGTTGAGGCTCTCGCCCACCAGGGTGATGCCCAGCACGACCAGCACGATGGCGAGACCCGGGTAGATGGAGGTCCACCAGATCCCGCTGGTCACGTCATCCACGGCCTTGTTCAGGTCGTAGCCCCACTCGGCGGCGGCGGTCGGCTCGATGCCGAAGCCGAGGAAGCCGAGGCCGGCGAGCGTGAGGATGGCCTCCGACGAGTTCAGGGTGAAGATCAGCGGGAGCGTCCTGGTCGAGTTGCGCAGCACGTGCCGGAACATGATCCGGCTGTTGCTCGCGCCGACGACGCGCGCCGACTCGACGTACGCCTCCGCCTTGATCCGGACGACCTCCGAACGGATCACGCGGAAGTACTGCGGGATGTAGACGACGGTGATCGAGATCGCCGCCGCCAGGATGCCGCCCCACAGGCTCGACTGGCCGCCGCTGATCGCGATGGCCATGACGATGGCGAGCAGCAGGGAGGGGAAGGCGTAGATCGCGTCGCAGATGACGACGAGCACGCGGTCGAGCCAGCCGCCGAAGTAGCCGGAGACGAGTCCGAGCAGCACGCCGAGGAAGATCGACAGGAGGACGGCGATGATGATGACGAGGATCGCGGTCTGCGCTCCCCAGATCACCCGCGAGAACACGTCGTATCCACCGGACGTGGTGCCCCAGATGTGCGCGGCGCTCGGCGGCTGCTGCGCGCCGAACGACTTCCCGTCGGCCTTCGACTGTGCGAAGCCGTACGGCGCGATGACCGCGGCGAAGATCGCGGTCAGGATGAACAGGGCGGTGAGCACGAGGCCCACTACGAGCATCCCGCGCTGCAGGCCGACGCTCTGGCGGAGCTGGTGGACGACGGGCAGGCGGTCCCAGAGGGAGCGCTTGCGGGAGGTCAGCGATGCGGTCGACATCTCAGTACCTCACTCTCGGGTCGATGAGGGCCGCGATGACGTCGACCACGAAGTTGGTGAGGGTCACGATGACGGCGAGCAGGACGACCATGCCCTGCACGGCCACGAAGTCGCGCGCCTGCAGGTAGTGGACGAGCTGGAAGCCGAGCCCCTTCCACTCGAACGTGGACTCCGTCAGCACGGCACCGCCGAGGAGCAGGGCGATCTGCAGGCCGATGACCGTGATGATCGGGATGAGCGCCGGACGGTAGGCGTGCTTGCGCAGCAGCCGCGATTCGCCGACACCACGCGATCGTGCCGCGTCGACGTAGTCGGTGGACAGCGTCCCGATCACGTTGGTGCGGACCAGCCGGAGGAAGATGCCGGCGGTCAGCAGACCGAGGGCGAGCCCCGGCAGGATGGCGTGCATCAGCACGTCGCCGACAACGGCCGGGTCGCCGGTCTGGAACGCGTCGATCAGGTAGATGCCGGTCTTGTTGTCGAGCGTCTGCATCTCCAGTTCGGAGCTCGTCGACGCGCGTCCGGCGACCGGGAGCCAGCCCAGCCAGATGGAGAAGATGAGCTTCAGAACGAGGCCGACGAAGAAGACGGGGGTGGCGTAGAACAGGATCGCCATGATCCGCAAGCCCGCATCCGGGGCCTTGTCACGGAAGTAGGCGGCGATCAGGCCGAGCGGGATGCCGACGACGAACGCGACGATGAGCGCGTAGAACGCCAGTTCCAGCGTCGCTGCGCCGTACGTCAGCAGCACCTGCGTGACCGGCTGGTTGTCGGTGAACGTCGTCCCGAAGTCGCCGCGCAGCAGCTGGCCCAGGTACTCGAGGTACTGGACGATGATCGGCCGGTCGTATCCGGCCTCGTGCACGCGCTGGGCGAGCTGCGCCGGAGGCAGCTTCCCGCCGAGGGCCGCGGTGATCGGGTCTCCGGTCGACCGCATCAGGAAGAAGACGACGGTGACCAGGATGAAGATGGTCGGGATGATGAGAAGCGCGCGGACGAGGATGTAGCGGCCGAGGCCGCCTCCGGATCGTCGCTTCGCCTTCGTTCGGTCCGGCCCGGGGGCGGTCCCGGCCGCCGGGGCGCTGACAGTCGCTGTCATGGAAGCCAATCGTGGTGGTTCGTGGAAAGGGGGCGGCTCGCTGCGTGAGCGAGCCACCCCCCGGTTCGGCTCAGAGCTGGTGGCTCAGGGCCGGATTACTTCGAGAGTGCCGCGTAGCGGAACTTGAAGGACGGGTCGAGCGTCTTGTCGGCGCCCGAGACACCCTTCGCGACGACCGCGATCTGCGAGCCCTGCAGCAGCGGAAGCGTGCTGAGGTCCGCCCCGACCTTGGCCTGGATCTCCTCGATCAGCTTGGTGCGCTCGGCCTTGTCGGTCGTGCCCGCCTGCTTCGCGATGAGGTCCTGGACCTCCGGGTTGTCGTAGTGGTTCGCGAGGAAGTTGTCCTTGATGAAGAACGGCGACAGGTAGTTGTCGGCGTCCGAGTAGTCCGGGAACCAGCCGAGCTGGTACGCCGGGTAGACGTCCTTCGTGCGGTCCTTCGAGTACTGCACCCACTCGGTCGACTGCAGGTTGACCTTGAACAGGCCGCCGTTCTCCAGCTGCTCCTTGACCAGCGCGTACTCGTCACCGGAGGACGGGCCGTAGTGATCCGGGTTGTACTGGAGGTTCAGCGAGACCGGGGTGGAGACGCCGGCCGCCTGGAGGGCCTGCTTGGCCTTGTCGAGGCTGGGGCCGCCGTTGCCGTCGCCGTACAGCTCCTTCAGCACCGTGGTGGCGCCGGTCAGGCCGTCCGGGACGAACGAGTACAGCGGGGTGTAGGTGCCCTTGTAGACCTGGTCGGCGATCGCCGAGCGGTCGACGAGGTCGGCCGCCGCCTGACGCACGGCGAGGGCCTTCTTCGCGTCGGCCTCCGGCGTGGTCGCGCCGTACGGCTGGGTGTTGAAGTTGAACACGATGTAGCGGGTCTCGCCACCCGGGCCCTTGACGACCTTGACCTTGTCGTTGTTCTCGAGGCTCGCCACGTCGGTGGCCGAGAGGCTGCGGAAGGCGACGTCGATCGCTGCCTTCTGGATGTCGAGCTTCAGGTTCGAGGACTCGGCGTAGTACTTGACGTTGACCTTGTCCGTCGCGGGCTTTCCGAGCAGACCCTTGTATCCCGGGTACGCCTTGTAGGCGATCAGGTTGTTGAAGTCGTAGCTCGTGATGTCGTACTGACCGGCGAACGGGTGGCCCTTGACGATGGTGTTGTCGGGTGTGACCTTGTCGGCCGAGAAGACCTGCTCATCCACGATCGGACCGGCGGGGCTGGAGAGCACCTGCGGGAAGGTCTGGTCGTTCGGCACCTTGAGCTTGAAGACGACCGTGGTCTTGTCCGGCGCCGAGACGCTGTCCAGGTTGGCCAGCAGCGATGCCGGGCCGTTGGGGTCGTTGATCTTGATCTGGCGGTCGAAGGTGAACTTGACGTCCGAGGAGGTGAGGTCGTGTCCGTTGGCGAACTTCAGTCCCGGCTTGAGCTTGACCGTGTACTCGGTCGGCGAGGTGAAGTCGGCGCTCTCGGCGATGTCCGGCTTGACGTCCGGGCTGCCGTACGGGGTGTTCAGAAGGAACGGGTAGACCTGGTTCATGACGGCGAAAGAGCCGTTGTCGTACGAGCCGGCGGGGTCGATCGACGTGATCTTGTCGGTGGTGCCGACGGTGATGGCGCCACCGCCACCGCCGCCCGAGCCGTTGTTGTTCCCGGAGCAGCCGGCGAGCACCAGTGCCGCGGCCGCGAACGCGGCGGATACGGCGAGCAGGCGCCGTCCGCCGTTGTGTGCGGATGTCATATCCGATTACCTCTTCCTGGTGTGGGATGCGCAAGCGGCGTCGTCACGGGCGTGCGGGATCGCCGTTCGCGTGAGAACTTTCCTAGCACGGAATGCTCGTTGTTCCTGCATTCGGATGCGGATCCGGGCGCGATCTTTACACGGACGCAACAAAAGAGCGCATCTGCAGGCATTCGTCTGCGGATTCCGCAGGCGGAGCTTCCGGCGTGCTATTCGCCGCGCAGACGGCGCCGTTCGCTCTCGATCGCGACCATGGCGAGCGAGATCTGGCGACGCAGCTCCGGGTCCTCCGTGCGGCCGAGGCGTGAGGTGAGTTCCGCCTTCTCGCGGAGCAGGTCGCGGTCGATCAGGCCGTCGACGATCGACCGCGCGTACCGCCCGGGATCGCCGCCCTGCGGGAGTTCCGCCACCGCCAGAGCGTTGACCGTCGGCGCGTACGCCTGCGGGACCTCGGCGAGCACGCGATCCACCCAGCCGGGCTGTTGCAGCGTCGCCAGTTGACTGGCGATCGCGTCGCGGACCACGGCGTGGGTCGGGTTGACGAACGGGACCTGCACGGCGCGCGCCGCCCGCTCCTGACCCACCTCGCCGGGGAGCTGCAGCAGGACCATGAGGCTCTCGCGCTCGGTGCGCTGCGTCGGGTCGGCGAGGTCGGCCTGCGCGAGGGGACGCGGCTGCTCGGCGGAGCCGGATTGGCCGTCGCCGCCCGGGTACGAGCGGCTGCGGCCGTCGTCGCGGGATCCGTCGCGCGAGCCCTCCCGTGAGCCGGAACCCCGCTGTGCGGCGCGGACGGCGCGGATCGCATCCTGCAGGTCGGCGCCGGAGAGCCGCGCGAGCTCGCGGGTGTAGCCGTTCTGCGACGCGGGGTCGCGGATCGTGGCGACGATGGGGGCTCCCGCACGCAGAGCCGCCGCCCGACCCTCGACCGAGTCGAGGTCGAACCGCTCGACGGTCCGGCGGATCATGAACTCGAACATCGGCTTGCGTGCGTCGATCATGCGGCGCACCGCCACATCCCCCTGGGCCAGCCGCAGATCGCACGGGTCGAGGCCGTCTGGTCCGACGGCGACGTAGGTCTGCGCGGAGAACCGCTGCTCCTCGCCGAACGCGCGGGATGCCGCCTTCTGGCCGGCCGCATCCGGGTCGAATGTGAAGATCACCGAACCCTGGCTGTTGTCGTCGCCCATCACCCGGCGGATCACCTTGATGTGGTCGACGCCGAACGAGGTGCCGCAGGTGGCGACGGCGGTCGTGATCCCGGCGAGGTGGCACGCCATGACGTCCGTGTAGCCCTCGACCACGACGACCTGGTCCTGCCGAGAGATGTCGCGCTTGGCCAGATCCAACCCGTAGAGCACCTGCGCCTTCTTGTAGACGGGCGTCTCGGGGGTGTTGAGGTACTTCGGGCCCTTGTCGTCGTCGAGCAGGCGGCGCGCGCCGAAGCCGATGGTCTGGCCGGTGACGTCGCGGATGGGCCAGATCAGGCGGCCCCGGAACCGGTCGTAGACGCCGCGGTCACCCTGGGAGACGAGTCCGGCCGTGAGTAGCTCCTCCTGACTGAAGCCCTTGCCGCGCAGGTGCTTGGTCAGCTCGTCCCAGCTCTTCGGGGCGAACCCGACGCCGAAGTGCGCTGCCGCAGCGGCGTCGAAGCCGCGTTCACCCAGGAACCGGCGCCCGGGGTCGGCGTCGGGAGCGGACAGGCGGTCGCGGAAGAACTCCTCCGCCGCGGCGTTCGCCGCGAGCAGGCGGGCGCGGTTGCCGGAGCTCTCGGAGGGACCGCCACCGCCCTCCTCGTAGTGGAGCTGGTAGCCGATGCGCGCGGCGAGCCGCTCGACCGCGTCGGTGAAGGAGACGTGGTCCATCTTGAGCAGGAACTCGTAGACGTCGCCGCCCTCGCCGCAGCCGAAGCAGTGGTAGCGGCCGACGCCCGGGCGCACGTAGAAGCTGGGGCTCTTCTCGTCATGGAAGGGGCAGAGGCCCTTGAGCGCGCCGACGCCGCCGGTCTTGAGACTGACGTAGTCGCCGACGATGTCGCCGATGTTGGTGCGGGCTTTGACCTCTTCGATGTCGCTCTGTCGAATCCGGCCTGCCATGCTCTCGATTCTAGTGAGCCGGACCGACGCTCCGGCCCGATCGGCGAAACCCGGAGATCCCGGCCGTCGCGGTCACTCCCCCGGCGGACGGCGGCGGCGCGTGTTCTGGGCGATCTCGATGATGGCGCAGAACACCTCGATGCCGACGCGCAGCAGGAGCACGCTCAACATCGCCCCGACGAGCGTGATGAGGACGCCGAACAGGAACACGAACGCACCGATCGGCGCGTGCGTCGCGATCGCCGAGGTGAGCGAGTTGGCGAAGCCGACGATGATGCCGAGCGCGATCAGGACAAGCCCGACGACGTACACGGGACCGGCGAGCTTGCGCGTGACGTAGTTCGTGAACGTGAAGTCGAACAGGGAGGAGAAGAACCGCGAGTCGTCCAGGCGGTCGGCGAGGTCGCCGACCGTGCGGCCGTGTGCGGACTGTGCGCCGGGGCCGGTGGCGGCGCCGGCGGCGGGTGTCGCGCCGGTGGCGGCGGGTGCGCCCCGGGTCGCATCCGGAGCGGTTGCCTCGGGCGCAGCGGCGGCGGGCGGTTCGGTGGCGTCGGTGGGCTGTTCGCCCGTCTCGCGCGCCGTCGTCGAGTCCACAGCGGCCTCCTGGTCGGTGTCGGTCGTGTCGGCAGCGAGCCGCTCGGTCGGAGTGTCTGCGGGCGCGGCGGCAGCTGCACCGACAGGAGGTGTCGTGTCTGTGGATGCGACGGCAGCCGCTACGGCGGCCGCACCGGCGTCGGTGGACGCGGGTGCGGCGTAGAGCTCCTCGGCCGTCGGGAGACGCTTGGTCGCTGCGACGCCGGTGTCGTCGGACGTCTCGGCGGTTCCCGTGCTCTCCTCGATCAGGGGCTCGGCGATCAGGGGCTCGGCGGGCGAGGTGGAGGTGTCACGGGCCGACGCACTGCGGCTCCGGCTCGACCCGCCGCTGGGCGCGAGCGGCTCGCGGGCGCCGAGGGTCGCATCCATGATGTCGGGCGCTTCCCCCTCCGGTGCGATCGGGGTGGTCTTCGCGGTCGTCCGGCGAGTCCGAGGCGTCGTGGTCTTCTTTGCGGCGGGCTTTCGCGCAGACGCAGACGCAGACGTCTCGCCGGTCGGGGCGGCGGTTTCGGTCGCCTGATCCGTCTCAGGGGTCTGCGCGGTGGTGCTCTTCGTCGCCCGCGGCTTCGTCGCCCGCGGCTTCGTCGACCGCGCTGCGGGCGCGCCCTCGGTGGACGAGGCCGTCTTGGCCCCGGTCGTCGAGGCACCTGTCGTCTTGGCCCCTGTCGTCGAAGCACCTGTCGTCTTGGCGGCAGTCGTCTTGGCCGTTCGGGTCGTCGAGGAGCCGGTCGTTCGCGGGGTCCGGGTCGTGCCTGAGCCCGCGGTCGCACCGCCGCCCGCCGCCGGCGTGGCGGCTCCGGTCCCCTCCGGTGGGGCGCCGGCCGTCTCCGTCGACTCCCCCTCTGCGGGGCGGTCGCCGTCGGACGGTGGTAGTGCGGTGCTCATTCGTCTCCTCCCGAAGCCTGACTCCCAGCATTCTGCACTGCGCCGCGGTATACAACCCCGGCGCGCGGAGCATGCGGTGCTTCACAGCGGTTCTGCGCCGAAGCCCCCGACCTTTCCGTGCTCAGTGCTGCACGAGACGCTCGTACCAGCTGAGCGCGGACTGATCGGTGAGGCTGGCGACCTGGTCGACGACGACGCGTCTCCGCGCATCGTCTGTCGCGGCCGCGCGCCAGTCTTCCGCGAATCCCGGGTCCAGCTCGGCCGGACCGCGCTGGTAGAGCAGGTCGGCCAGCGTCGTCAGGATCTGCCGCTGCTGGGCGTAGATCGGCTGCCGTGTGTTCCGTGACATGACGAACGTGGCGACGATGCCCTTCAGCACAGCGATCTCGGCCTGGATCCCGGCCGGCACGACCACGTCGGCGCCGAAGCGGATGAGCTCCACCCGTCCCGCGGCCTCCTTCGTGGCGTGGACGGCCGCGTGTGCGAAGCGCCCGATCAGCTGGCTCGTGAGGTTCTTCAGGCGCGCCTGGGACCGGCGCGAACCGTCCCACCCGTCGAGCCAGATGTCCATGCTGTCGAGCCGGTCGAACGCCTCGATGAGCTCTTGGTGGCTGACTTCGCCGCCGATCCACTCGTGCATGGACTCGACGAGGTCTTCGTGGTCGACCCGGCTTCCGAGGGCCGCGACGTCGATGTAGCCGTTCACCACGGCGTCCTCGAAGTCGTGGACGGAGTAGGCGATGTCGTCGGAGAGGTCCATGACCTGCGCCTCGATGCAGCGCTGGCGCTCGGGGGCGCCCTGGCGCATCCACTCGAACACGGCGCGGTCGTCGGCGTAGAAGCCGAACTTCGCCCGCCCGCTCGGGTCGGCCACCGACGACGCCGCAGGCCACGGGTACTTGCAGCTCGCGTCGAGGCTCGCGCGGGTGAGGTTGAGCCCGTACGGCCGGCCGTCGCGGCCGAACACCTTCGGTTCGAGCCGGCTCAGCAGCCGCAGTGTCTGCGCGTTGCCCTCGAAGCCGCCGATGTCGTCGGCCCAGGTGTTCAGGGCCCGCTCGCCGTTGTGACCGAACGGTGGGTGCCCGATGTCGTGTGCGAGGCAGGCGGTGTCGACGATGTCCGGGTCGAGTCCGAGGCTGTTGGCGAGCTCCCGGCCGACCTGCGCGACCTCCAGCGAGTGCGTCAGCCGGTTGCGCGCGAAGTCGAGCCCCGCAGTGGGGCTGAGCACCTGCGTCTTCGCCGCGAGACGGCGGAGCGCACTGGAGTGCAGCAGCCGTGCCCGGTCGCGGGCGAAGTCGCTGCGCCGGTTCGAGTGCTGCTCGGGGAGCCAGCGCTCCCGGTCGTGCTCGGAGTAGCCGCGCTCGGCGGACGCCTCGGCCGTCTGCACCGCACCGGCACCTGTGCTCGTGGTCGCCGCGATGTCATCCACCACTGTTGTGCACCTCCGCATCGGCGACCTCGGCGCGCTGCACGCCGTCGAGGTCCCGGCTCTCGAGCCAGCCGTCCGGCAGCGCCGGCCGCTTCGGCGAGCCGGCGCGACCGCGCTGACCCTCCGCCGCCTCGCCCGGGTACTCCTGGTCGGGGTCGAGCGTGGCGAGCAGCTCGTCGAGGTGCTCGAGCGTGTCGACGGTCGCGAGGCTCGCCCGCAGGTCGCCGCCGACCGGGTAGCCCTTGAAGTACCAGGCGACGTGCTTGCGGATGTCGCGGCAACCGCGCTCCTCGCTGTCGAAGAACTCGACCAGCAGCTCCGCGTGGCGGCGGAACGTCTGCGCCACCTGCCCGAGCGTCGGATGCGCCTGGGCGGCCTCCGCCTCCGCTGCCGAGATCTCGCCCGCCCGCGCGCGGAAGGCGGCGGCCAGGTCGCCGAACAGCCAGGGACGCCCGAGGCAGCCGCGTCCGACCACGACGCCGTCGCACCCGGTCTCCTCCACCATCCGGATCGCATCGGCGGCCGACCAGATGTCGCCGTTGCCGAGCACGGGAGTCGAAGTCACCGTCTCCTTCAGCTTGGCGATGGCGGACCAGTCGGCGTGACCCGAGTAGAACTCCGCAGCCGTGCGCGCGTGCAGGGCCATCGAGGCGACGCCGGCGCCCTCGGCGATGCGCCCGGCCTCGAGGTAGGTCAGGTGGTCGCCGTCGATGCCCTTGCGCATCTTGATCGTGAGCGGGATGTCGCCGGCCGCCTGCACGGCGCCTTCGACGATCTCGCGGAACAGCCCGAGCTTCCAGGGAAGCGCCGCTCCTCCGCCCTTGCGGGTGACCTTCGGCACCGGACATCCGAAGTTGAGGTCGATGTGGTCGGCGCGGTCTTCGGCGACGAGCATCGTCACGGCCTCGCGCACGGTGACGGGGTCGACCCCGTAGAGCTGGATGGACCGCGGTGTCTCCGACTCGTGGTGCGTGATGAGGCGCAGCGACTCCGGAGTGCGTTCGACGAGGGCGCGGGACGTGATCATCTCGCTGACGTAGAGACCGGCTCCGAACTCACGGCAGAGCCGCCGGAACGCCGTGTTGGTGATCCCGGCCATCGGTGCGAGGACGACCGGCACGTCGAGCCCCAGCGGACCGATGGTCAGCTGAGGCGCGTGGCTTAGGGTGGCAGTGGTAGACATCTCACTCGATTCTCCCAGAAAGCGTGCTGAGCTATGGCCGAGAGCCCGGAATCCGTGGACAACTCCCCTGTTAGCGCACCTGTGAGCACCGGTCGGGAGCGCGTCGCCGCCGACGCGCAGGCCCGCGGCATCGAGGTCGATATCGTGGAGCGTCCCGCCGCGCGGAGCCTCGCGGAGGCCGCCCAGCTGCTCGGCATCCAGCCCGGCGACATCGTCAAGACGCTCGTGGTGAAGCGGAGCGATGACACGTTCGTCTTCGCCCTCGTGCCCGGCGGCCGCAAGATCGCCTGGCCGAAACTGCGCTCGGTGCTGCAGGTCAACAAGCTGCAGCTCCCGGATGCGTCGGTCGCGTTCGCCGCCACCGGCTACGAGCGCGGCACGATCACGCCGTTCGGAAGCACCACCGCGTGGCCGGTCGTCGCCGACGCCACCATCCCGGGCGGTCGCGTATCGATGGGCGCCGGCGAGCACGGCTACTCCCTCTTCGTCGACGCGGACGCCCTCATCACCGCCTTCGACGCGACCGTCGCCGACATCACCGACCCCGAATAGCGCGCCGCTGGGTCGCCCGCCATCGAGTTGACGCAACACGCCGTCGCACCCGGTCGAGCGACGGCGTGTTGCGTCAACTCGTGTGCGAGCTGTGGATAACGGCGGCAGGCAATAGTCACGACTGGCAACCTGTGGCGATGGAACCGCTCAGGATGGGACCCCATTTCACGACGGGCGAGGCCCTGCTGCACGGTGTCTCGCGCTCTCGGCTGCGACGAGGAGACTTGACGCGCCCCCACCACGGCGTCCGTGCCATCGGTCCCGCGCATGATCTCGTCGAGCGTTGCCGGGCATTCCTACCGGCGATGACTGAGGGGATGCTGTTCAGTCACATCACCGCCGCGCGTCTCCATGGGCTTCCCTTAGGACGGGAGGCGGATCTCGACGAACCGCTCCACGTCTCTACACGGGCGCCGGGACGCGCACCGCGCCACCGTGGAATCCACGGCCATCAGACGAGGATCGCCGACGACGCGACCACAACACTCCATGGACTACCGGTCGTGTCCGCGGTCGAGACCTGGTGCCAGCTCGCCAGCATGCTTGCCGAAGATGACCTGGTCGTCTGCGGGGACGCCCTCGTCCGTCGCAAGGAGCCAATCGCAACAATGGAGCAACTGGCTGCCGCCGTCGCGTCCAGCCCGCGACGGCCCGGTGTGCGTCTCTTACGGTGCGCGCTCGCGCGCGTCCGGGCCCGCACCGACTCCCCGATGGAGACTGTGCTTCGCCTAGCCCTTGTACGGGCCGGACTCCCGGAACCGGCGGTGAACTATCGGATCGTCGGTCCCGATGGCGATCTGGTCGCGCATGGCGACCTGGCCTATCCTGCGGCGCACGTCGTGGTCGAGTACGACGGCGATCAACACAGAACGGACACTCACCAGTACTACATCGACGTCGATCGCTTGTGGCGCATCCGGACCATGGGCTGGGAGGTCGTGCGGGTCAATCGCACCCACATGGCCAACGACGCCCGCGAGGCCGTCCGCCGTGTCCGTCTTGCGCTCGCGTTGAGTTGACGCAACGCGCCGCCATGCAACGGAGCGCGACGGCGTGTTGCGTCAACTCGCTCGCTAGAAGGTGCAGGTGTCGCCGTCGCAGACGGCGCCGGCGGCGCCGAGCTGGACGAGCGGCACGACGGGTGCGGGCGTCGCGTCGGCCGCGACGGCAGGCTCCGCGCCGGTCACGCGGTCACCGCCGCGCGCTCCGACCAGACCTGCTCCAGCACCTGGGCGAACGTCTGCGCGTCCTGCGCCCCGGACACGCCGTACTTGCCGTCGATGACGAAGAACGGGACGCCGTTGATGCCGTACTCTCCGGCCGTCGCCTGGTCGGCGCGCACATCCTGGAGGTACTGCTCCGATTCGAGCGCCTGGAGCGCCGCATCCCGGTCGAGCCCCACCTCGGCCGCCAGGTCGGCGAGGTCCTCGACCCGGCCGACGTGACGGCCCTCGATGAAGTAGGCGCGGAACAGGCGCTCGGCCAGTTCCAGCTGCTTGCCGTTCGCCTTCGCGAAGTGCAGGAGCTCGTGCGCCTTGACGGTGTTGGTGTGCTTGAGGTTGTCGAAGTCGTAGTCGAGCCCGACGGACGAGGCGATCCCGGTCACGCGCTCCAGCATCTGCTGCACCTGCTCGGCCGGAAGGCCCTTGTGGCCGGCCAGGAAGTCGATCTCGCTGCCGTCGAAGTCGACGGGGGTGTCCGGGGACAGTTCGAAGGAGTGGTACTCGACCTCGACCCCGCGTCCGTCGCCCGCGCCGGCGAACAGCCCGCTGCCGGCCTCGAACTTCCTCTTCCCGATGTAGCACCACGGGCACGCGATGTCGGACCAGATGTCGATCTTGATGGGTTCGCTCACCTCAGAGGCAACGCGCGGCACGCCGCGGTCTATTCCGAGGTGGATGCCGTCTCGGCCGTCGGCGCGTCCACCGCACCGCCGAACCGGCGGTTGCGGCGCAGATACAGCTCCACCGCATCCCACAGGTCGGTGCGGCTGAAGTCCGGCCACAGCGTATCGAGGAACACCATCTCGGCGTACGCGCTCTGCCACAGCAGGAAGTTGCTGGTGCGCTGCTCCCCCGAGCTGCGCACGAACAGGTCGACGTCCGGCATGTCCGGCAGATAGAGGTGGCGCTGGATGGTCTTCTCGCTCACTGCGGACGGCCGCAGCCGGCCCGCAGCGACGTCGTCGGCGATCGACCGCACGGCGTCGGCGATCTCCGTCCGTCCGCCGTAGTTGACGCACATCGTCAACGTCAGCACGTCGTTCCCGGCCGTGAGCTGCTCGGCATACTGCAGCTCCTTGATGACCGACGACCACAGGCGCGGCTTCCGGCCCGCCCAGCGCACCCGCACGCCCCATTCGTTGAGCTGGTCGCGGCGACGGTGCAGGACGTCCCGGTTGAACCCCATCAGGAACCGCACCTCGTCGGGCGACCGCTTCCAGTTCTCGGTCGAGAACGCGTACACGCTGAGGTGCTTGACCCCGGCCTGGATGGCGCCCGCCACCACGTCGAGAAGCGCGGCCTCCCCCGCCCGATGTCCCTCGATGCGGGTCAGGCCCCGGCGGTTCGCCCACCGGCCGTTGCCGTCCATGACGATCGCCACGTGCGACGGAACGCTCCCCGCCGGGAACGCGGGCGGATACACGCCGGTCCAGTCGAGCGGGCGGTACTCGACCGCATCCTTGTGCGTGTAGGGCTTCGGACTCATCCACTCGCCTTCTGGTCGTGCTGAACGTGCTGGAGCGAGCGCAGCCCGCGCTCGAGATGCCACTGCGTGTACGCCGCCACCACGCCGTTCGCGCGGTTCCGAGTACCGTCGGGTGCGGCCTCGGCCGCCTCCCAGTCGCCGGACAGCAGCGCCCCGAGCAGGGCGATCGTGTCGGCGTCGACCTTCGGGGCGCCCTGCGGTGCGCAGTCCTCGCAGACGACGCCGCCGAGCTGGACGACGACGGAGGTGTGCGGGCCCGGTGCGCCGCACCGCGAGCAGTCCTGGAAGCTGGGCGCCCATCCCGCCAGCGACAGCGCGCGCAGCAGGTACGAGTCGAGCGTCAGGCCGGCCCCGTGCTCGCGCCGCGACAGGGAGCGCAGCGCCCCGACGAGCAGGAGGTACTGCTGGATGGACGGTTCGGCATCCGTCAACCGGTCGGCCGCCTCGACCATCGCGTTGGCCGCGGTGTAGCTGGCGTAGTCATCGGCGATGAGGGCGCCGTACGCGCCGAGCGTCTCGGCCTGCGTGATCACGTCGAGGCTGCGCCCCTCGTACAGCTGGACGTCGGCCACCATGAACGGCTCGAGCCGCGACCCGAACCGGGAGGCCGTCCGCCGCACACCCTTCGCCACCGCACGGATCTTTCCGTGCTGCCTGCTCAGCATGGTGACGATGCGGTCGGCCTCACCCAGCTTGTGGGTTCGGAGCACGACGGCTTCATCACGGTAGACAGGCACACTCCAGTATCGCGCGCCCGGCTGACAGTGCGGCGGATGCGGGGTGCGACACTTACTGTTACCTCGGTCGTCGGCTGTGACCTCGGTCGCAGGCTCTGACCTCGGTCGCAGGCTCCCTCGGCGCTGGGGTCGCGGCATCGCTCCGCGCTGCCCTCAGCTCCACCGCGCGGCGCTGGGGTCGCGGCATCGCTCCGCGCTGCCCTGAGCTCCACCGCGCGGCGCTGGGGTCGCGGCATCGCTTCGCGCTGCTTCCTAGCTCCGCCGCGCGCGCGTGATACACATGGGGGGTGAGCACGACCCCCGTCGACATCGGCGCCCTGTCGATCCCGCTGTGGGGCGACCTCATCGCTGTCGGCGTCGGCAGCCTCCAGGGCGCCATGTTCGCGTCCGGCTTCCGCGACCGGCGGCTCGACCTGCTCGGCGTCGCGATCATCGGCGTCGCAACGGGCGTCGGGGGCGGACTCCTCCGCGACCTGCTGCTCAACGTCACGCCGGTCGCCCTGCAGTCGAACTGGTACCTGCCGATCACCGTCGTCGCCGCACTGCTCGGGATGCTGCTGATCCGGCTGTTCCGCCGTCTCGACCCGGTCATCACCTTCCTCGACGCGCTGACGATCGGGCTGTTCGGCGCGATCGGAGCGAGCAAGGCGCTCGCGCTCGGGCTGCCGGAGGTTCCCGCGGTGTTCGTCGGCGTGGTGGCCGCAGTCGGCGGGTCGATCCTGCGGGACGTGCTGCTGAACCTGCCCATCGCGCTCATGCACGTCGGCTCGCTCTACGCGGTCGCGGCCGGCGCCGGCACGATCGTCCTCGTCGTCATGCTCGACTTCGGCGTGCCGTTGACGGTCGCGGCGGTCGTCTGTGTCGTCGTGACCCTCGTCATCCGGCTCCTCGCCGTGCGCTTCGGGTGGAGCCTGCCGGAGCAGCGGGAGCTGGGCCGCATCCCCCGTCCGCGCTGGCCCCGCTTCACGCGCGCGCCCAGCGCCGCCCGCACCGCCGAGCGCACCGACACCGGGGCGATCCCGCGCTACCGCATCGACAAGCCCGAGTAACCCCGTGCACATTCGTGCCGAATGTGCGGAAAGCCGCGGCGATACCGCACATTCGGCACGAATCACGCCGCCCCGAGACGCAGTGGAGCCGCACATTTGGCGCAAATCTCGGGAATGGCGGCCGCTTTCGCGAGATTTGGCGCAAATCTCGCGCTCCCACACGCAGCGGAGCCCGACATTCGGTACGAATGTCGGGCTCCGCGTGAGCGTTGGTCAGGCCGAGACGAGCTCCTGCGCCGACTGGCCGGCGGCCGAGCGCACGGCCCGGTTCACCGCCGACACGACCGCCTTGAACGACGCCGTGGTGGTGTCCGCGTCGATGCCGACGCCCCAGCGGCGCTGGCCGTCCACATCCACCTCGACGTAGGCGGCGGCGAGAGCAGACTCGCTCGCCGACAGCGTGTGCTGCGAGTAGTCGTAGAGGTGGGCGTCCACCCCGTGCTGGTGCAGGATGTCGAAGAACGCCGCGATCGGACCGTTGCCCTCACCGGTGGCCTTCGAGACGGTGTCCCCATCGCGCAGCGTCACCGTGAGCACGACGTGCTCGCCCGTTTCGTTGGACGTGGTGGTGCTCCCCAGCTCGAAGCGGCCCCACTTGGCGTCCGGGTCGGAGGCGGGAGCCGGCAGGTACTCGTCCTGGAAGACGGCCCAGATCTGGTCGCTGGTGACCTCGCCGCCCTCGGCGTCGGTCTTGGCCTGAACGACCCCGGAGAACTCGATCTGCAGCTTGCGCGGCAGGTCGAGCGAGTGGTCCGTCTTCAGCAGGTAGGCGACGCCGCCCTTGCCCGACTGCGAGTTGACGCGAATGACGGCCTCGTAGCTGCGGCCCAGGTCCTTCGGGTCGACGGGCAGGTACGGGACCGCCCAGACCAGGTCGTCGACCGGGACGCCGGTGCGCTCGGCCTCGGCTTCCATGGCCTCGAAGCCCTTCTTGATGGCGTCCTGGTGCGAGCCGCTGAAGGCCGTGAACACCAGGTCGCCGCCCCACGGGCTGCGCTCACCGACGGGCAGCTGGTTGCAGTGCTCGACGGTGCGCTTGATCTGGTCGATGTCGCTGAAGTCGATCTGGGGGTCGATGCCCTGCGTGAACAGGTTCACGCCCAGCGTGACCAGGTCGACGTTGCCGGTGCGCTCGCCGTTGCCGAACAGGCAGCCCTCGATGCGGTCGGCTCCGGCCATGTACCCGAGCTCGGCGGCGGCGACCGCGGTCCCGCGGTCGTTGTGCGGGTGCAGCGACAGGATGACGTTCTCGCGGTGGTTCAGGTGCCGCGACATCCACTCGATGGAGTCGGCGTAGACGTTGGGCGTCGCCATCTCGACCGTCGCGGGCAGGTTGATGATGACCTTCCGCTCCGGCGTCGGTTCGAACACCTCGAGCACCTGGTTGCAGATGTCGGCGGCGAACTCCAGCTCGGTGCCGGTGTAGCTCTCGGGCGAGTACTCGTAGTAGATCGTGGTCCCGGGGACCAGTTCTTCGAACTTGCGGCACAGCCGCGCGCCGTTCAGCGCGATGTCGACGATGCCCTGCTGGTCGGTGCGGAACACGACGTCCCGCTGCAGGATGCTGGTCGAGTTGTAGAGGTGCACGATCGCCTGCTTGGCGCCGACCAGCGACTCGTACGTGCGCTTGATCAGGTGCTCGCGCGACTGCGTCAGCACCTGGATGGTGACGTCGTCCGGGATGGCGCCCTCTTCGATCAGGCTGCGCACGAAGTCGAAGTCGGTCTGGCTCGCGGACGGGAAGCCGACCTCGATCTCCTTGTAGCCGAGCCGCACCAGCAGGTCGAACATGATGCGCTTGCGCTCGGGGCTCATCGGGTCGATGAGCGCCTGGTTGCCGTCACGCAGGTCGACGGCGCACCAGCGGGGCGCCTGCGTGATGTGCTTCGACGGCCAGGTGCGGTCCGGCAGGTCGACGCGGATCTGCTCGTGGAACGGCCGGTATCGGTGGATCGGCATGGCGCTCGGCGCCTGTGTGTTCTTCATGGTCTTCAGGAATCCTCTGCTCGTGTGGTGTGGAGAGCCGACGACGAACTCCGCGACGAGTGAGGCCCAGAACTAGGACTCGTCGCGGCAGCTAAGGAGGAGCAGACCGTACACAGCACCGAGAGTACCACCTCGGAGTCAGCCGCGCCCCCGCACGAACGTCGCCGCCTGCCGCATGGACAGCCCCGGCAGGTACGCCCGGACCAGCGCGATGCCGATCGCGGGCAGGGCCACCGGGTCCGGGTAGGCCATGATCAGCGGGTGCAGCTCCGGCTGAAACTTCTGCTTGAACTTGAGCAGCGAGCGGAAACCGTACACCGGCTCGAGCGACGAACTGAGGTAGCCGAGCAGCCGGTCCATGGTGTCCTTGCCGCCCTCCTGGGCCGCCGCCGTGTGGGCGAGCGGCGCGGCGGAGAGCGACATGAACTCGATCCCGTCGTCCTTCATCCGCGTCGCGGCCTCGGCGATGAGGAACTCCATCACACCGTTGATGCTGTCAGGCCGTCGACGCATGAAGTCGAGCGTCCAGCCGACGACGATCCCGGCGCGGTAGGTGGGCAGCCAGCTCGTGACGGCCTCGATCCGGCCGTCCTCGTCCACGGCCAGCATCAGGCGCACCTCCGGGTCGCGGAGCTCATCGAGTCCGCCGAGCGTGAACCCCATCTCGGGCAGGTCCTTCTCGGCGACCCACTGCTCGGAGATATCGGACAGCTGCACGGCCGAGGTGAGCGGGAGTGCGGCGTACGTCGTCCACTCCGAGCGGATGCCGGCGCGCTGCGCACGGTTGATGGATGAGCGGACGTCCTGCCACTTCTTGCCTGTCGTCGCCCACAGCTGCGGACGGATGACGGTCTCCTCCGCGACGGTCATGGTCGACCAGCCGAGACGCTCGAACAGCGACGTGTAGCGAGCCTCCACGCTGTAGAACACCGGGATCCAGCCGTTGTCGTCGCAGAACCGGGCGAATCCCTGGATGGCGCCGTCGTGCGGACCGAGGGCACCGAACGGACCGCCGGTGGTCAGCGCGACCCGCCCCTCCACGCGATACGCGATCGCACCGCCGCCGATCGGGTCGAACCAGTACGAGTTGCCGGGCCAGGTCGCCATGAAGGAGATCGCGTCGCCGCCGCCGCGGTGCAGCAGCTCGCGCACGTGCGCATCCTCCGAAGTTCCGCGGCGCCGGAGTCCGCGACCGAGCATCGGCGGGATGGCCCCGATGATCGCGACGAGCCAGAACACCGTTCCGATGTTGTGGTAGACGATCGTCGCCAGCGGCGTCGTCGGGAGGTACTGCAGGGGCTCGCGCCGCAGGAAGCTGACCGGCACGAACCGCTCGAGCACATCCGCGAACAGGTCGCTGATGTCGATCGGGCGCGTGAAGCCCGTGTCGCGCTGCAGCCAGCCGACGAGCACGTAGACCGCGACGAGTCCGACGCCGGTCCCGAGCACTAGGAAGACATACCTCCGAACCGCCTTGGCGGACGGCATCACGGTGAAGTGGCGGCGGAACACGACGAGCAGGATGGCCATCGCGAGCGGCACGAGCGTCGACAGCGCGAGGATGAACGTGACCTCCCAGTACCGCGGGGAGACCGACGGACGGGCCGACGCGATCGGCAGGATGCCGTAGTACAGCGCCGACAGCAGCGCAAGCAGTCCGTTCACGGCCACCGCCAGCCACACCGCGAACCGCCGCCCGCGCAGGAGGCCGTACGCCGCGACCAGCAGGAGGAGCAGCGGGAGGACCGACAGCAGCACCGGTCCGAGCCCGTTGATGCGTTCCAGTGTCAGCTCGCGGAAACAGTTGCGCGTCACGGCGAACGCCTGGCAGCGCTGGATGACCGAGGTCGCGCTGGGCGCCTCGTTGCTGAACAGCAGGCCGACCGGAGAGAGCAGGCCGTACCGCGTCGACCCGAGGAGCCCGATCACCGGCCCGACGGCGGTGATGGTCAGCGCCGAGGCGAGCAGCACCCGGACCTCGTGATGCGAGCTGCGCAGCCATCCGCCCGACACCTTCGCCTGCCGCAGCAGCGGGCCGAGCGCCAGCCCGGTCAGCACGGCGAGCAGCCGGTAGAAATCGGACGGCAGGCCCGAGTACAGCAGGTACATGATCGCGACGAGCAGCGTGATCACGCGGATGCGGCGCCGCCAGAGCGTTCCGGCGAAGGCGCTCGCCGTCATGATCGTGCCGCCGATCGCCGTGAACGCGTCGAGCACGAGCAGCCCATGGACATTGCGCGCCCACAGCTCGCCGATGTCGTTCGCCGCCACCTGGATGACAGCACCCACGACGATGCCGACGACGGCCGTGCCGAAGAACGCCAGCGCCGTGCGCCAGGTGCCCATCAGGCGCTCGGAGGCACCCACCAGCACGACGGTGAGGACCAGGACGACGATCAACTCGAGCAGGTCGTCGGTGAAGAGCACGGCCGTGAACGGCGACCACCAGTGCCCGTCCAGCAGCTGGACGGCGCCCGCGCCCAGCCACCCGCGGAGCGGCCGGTGCGGCCCGCGGATGGGCCCGGTGATGAGCGCGAGCGCCAGGATGAGCAGCGTCACCCCGGTCGTGAACGGGTGGCTCGCGATGAGCCGCGCGGTCCGCTGCGCGAGAGCGGCCGGCTTCACGACCCGAGCCCCAGCTGCCGCGCGATCGTCGGGAAGCCATGCGCGAGCACGTAGCGCACGGTCTTCCAGTCGTGCGCGGTGCCGGGCGAGCTGAGCAGCTCGGCGTGGATGCCGGCGCGCTCGGCGTCGGCGTACAGGGTGCGGGCGAAACCGGAGTACTTCGCGTCGTCGGCGCCCGCCCCGAGGACCATCACCGAATCGCGGTACGGCGCGTTCGCCTTCATCATCGCGGCCGGCTGCGCCTTCTCGTACGCCTGCTTGGACCCGCCGAATCCCGTGCTGATGGTCAGCTCCTCATCCCCCAACGTCGGCCCGAGTTCGCTCGACGACGCGAGCGCGGAGCCGAACAGGTCCGGCCGCCCGCTCGCGAACTGCACAGCGCAGGTAGCCCCCTGCGAGTAGCCGAACACGCTCCATCCTGCCGGGTCGCTGCTCACTCGCAGGTGAGAACGCACCCAATTCCGCACATCCGTCAGGAGATACGTCGCCGAGTCGCCGTAATCGCGGGAATCGACGCACATCGGGTTGCGTCCGGGGCCGCCCAGCTGGTCGGCGGCGACCACGATGGGAGAGTAGCCGTCGTGCTGAGCAGCGAACGCATCCATCGCCGTGGCCACTCCCCCGGCGGTGAACATGTCGGCCGGCGCCCCCGGCTGACCCGAGAGCGCGTACATCACCGGAAGCGCGGGAGGGTTCGCCGTCAGCGCGACCGGCGGGAGGTAGACCACGGCCTCGCGCGCCGGGAACCGGGACTGCGTGGCCGGGATGCGGACGGTGCCGACCTCGCCCTTCGCCGGGAGCTCCCCCGCGACCACCGGCGTCGTCGTCGCCTTCCAGTCGGTGCCGGCCACGACCTCGCCGCGCTCCGCGTGCAGCTGGAGCGCCCCGTACGGCACGACGCCGAGGACATCGTTCAGGTTGCGGTAGGCGCCGAAGTCGGCGTTGATGCCGCAGAACGCCGCCGCGAGGAACACCGGGATGCTCACGATCGCCACGACCTTCCGCCACCAGCGGGAACGGAACAGGTTCGCCACCGCGAGGCTGACCCCGCCGAACCCGAGGGCGGTCCAGAGGGTGGTCACCGGTGTCAGGGCGACGCCGAACACGTCGAAGACGTCGGTGACCAGCCACACCACGAACCAGCCGACCAGACCGCCGACGAGCGCAGCGATCAGCCCGGCGAGCGTCCGGCGCCAGGTGGGACGCACGAGCAGGTAGAGCGCGAGGATCGCGGCCACGACATCCAGCGTGATGAGGAACGGCGGCTTGTCGATCCTCAGCGTGTTCAGCCAGTTCAGGGATGGATCCTCTCGGGGGCGGCCCGGTGGACGGGACGCGACGGACGCCTCATTATTCCGGGCTCAGTTCATCGATAGCTGAAGCTCCGTGAGAGTTCAGCCAACATCCAGAGTCCGTCACTCCACGGCGAGGGCGGCGACAGGCGAGACGCGCGTGGCCCGGCGGGTCGGCGCGAGTGCGGCGACGACGGCGAGAAGGGCGGCACCCAGGACGATCGCGGCCAGGAACGGCCAGGGAAGGACCGGGGCGAGGACGCCTCCGCCGGGGATCATCCCGAGCAGTGACTGCGCGCCGATCCAGCCGTAGAGCGTTCCCAGCACGAGCCCAGTCAGCACAGAGGCGACGGTCAGCTGCGCGCTCTCGGCGAGCACCATCCTCCGCACCTGACTGGCCGTGAAGCCCAGTGCGCGCAGGAGTCCGAGCTCACGGCCGCGCTGCAGCACGCTGAGCGAGAGCGTGTTGACGACGCCGCACGCCGCGATCATCGCCGAGAATCCGACGAGCACCGTGAACACGGCCATCGTTCCGCCGATGATGCCGTCGGCGCCCTCGTACATCCCGGGCTCGCGCGCCTCGGCATCCCGGATAAGCGCCTGCCAGGTGGATGCGGCCACCACGAACATCGTGATCAGCGTGACCCCGATCACCAGGCCGATCGCGGTGCGGGAGCTGCGCTCGGGATTGCGCACGGCGTTGGCAGCGGCCAGCCGGCCCGCGGCGCCCCGGCCGAACAGCAGGCCGACCGCCCGCAGCACGGCGGGCAGGAAGAACGGCGCGGCCAGAACGATCCCCGTGAACGAGAGGATGCCGCCCGGCAGTGCGATGAGCACCCCATAGGACGACAACTGGGCGAGAGTCGCGCTGACCCGCACGAACGCACCCGTGCCGAGGAGGAGTCCGAGGACCAGCAGCGCGGCGCCCGACAGGATGAGAGCGAGCGAGACCGCCAGCCTGCCGCGGCTCCGCACTGCGGCGGCGGGGCGCTCCTGCGCAGCACCGAGCGCCTGCACCGGCGTCACCGTGAGCACGCGTCGGCTGCCCACCCACGAGGCGAGCCAGGTGGTGAGGACGACGATGATCGCCGGCGGCACCATGAGCACGCTGAGGACGGGATACTGCGCCTCCGGGAGGACGCCCGTCATCATCAGGAGCCGCACCGCGAGGAGCGAGAGCGCGGCGGCAGCGGCTCCCCCGACCGCGGCCCCGATCAGACCGACCGCAAGGCCTTCGCCGGCGACCGATCGGCGCTGCGCCCGCGCGCTGGAGCCGATCAGCCGCAGCAGGGCGATCGTGCGGGTTCGGCCGGCGATGACGGTGGCGAAGGTGTTCGTCGTGACGATCGCGCCGACGTAGACCGCGACGACGAAGAAGATGCCGGCGACGATCCCCAGCGCGAGCTGGACGCTGGCGCGCTCTCCCATCGACGATCCGCCGATGAAGGCGGCCATCACATCCACCCCTCCGACCAGGGCGACGCCGAAGGCCGAGCTCAGTGCCGCCACGAGGATCCCAGCGCGGTGGTCGCGCGCGTTCGCTCGGAAGGCCGAGAAGGGGCGGCTCACGCGCGCGCCTCCATCCCGAGCATGAAGGACGAGATCTCCTCGGCCGACGACTGCGGCCGCTCGGCGGCGACCCGCCCGTCGGCGAGGAACACGATGTGGTCGGCGTAGCTCGCCGCCACGGGGTCGTGGGTGACCATGGCGATGCTCTGGCCGAACGTGCGCGCCGCCTCCTGCAGCACACCGAGCACCTCGCGGCCGGTGCGGGAGTCCAGGTTGCCGGTCGGCTCGTCCGCGAAGACGAGGTCGGGCCGGGTGGCGAGCGCACGCACGATCGCTGCGCGCTGCTGCTGTCCGCCGGAGAGCTCGTGCGGGCGGTGGGTCAGGCGGCCGCCGAGGCCGAGCGTGTCGACGAGGTGGTCGATCCACTCGTTCTGCTCGCGGGTCGGCCGGCGGCCGTCCAGCTCGAACGGCAGCAGGATGTTGCCGCGCACGTCGAGCGTCGGCACCAGGTTGAACGACTGGAACACGAAGCCGATGCGACGGCGGCGCAGCAGCGTGAGCTCCGCATCCCCCATGCTGGTGATCTCGGTGTCGCCGAGGAACACGCGACCGCCGGTCACCGAGTCGAGCCCGGCCATGACGTGCATGAGGGTCGACTTGCCCGATCCGCTCGGGCCCATCACGGCCGTGAACCGGCCCGCCGGGATGCCCAGTGTGACGCCGTCGAGCGCGTTCACCCGGCCCGCGCCGGTGCCGTAGGTCTTCGTGGCCGCTTCGACGCGCGCCACCGTTTCTGTGAGAGTCAGCTCCATACCCTCAACGCTAGGGAGACGCCCCCTGCGGCCGAATCGGGCGGTGGGGCTATCCTGTGTCCTCCCTGAGGATGACGCGGGATGACGCGGGATGACGCGGGATGGCACGGGCCGGTCGGCCCCGTCGGGACCGTCGGCCCGCTACTCGGCAGCGGTCAGGCCGTGCTCGAAGGCGTAGACCACCATCTGCACGCGGTCGCGCAACCCCAGCTTCGCGAGGATGCGCGAGATGTGCGTCTTCACAGTCGCCTCGCTGAGGAACTCGGAGCCCGCGATCTCCGCGTTGCTCAGCCCGCGCGCGGCGAGAACGAAGATCTCGCGCTCGCGGGAGGTGAGGGAGGCGAACTCCGGCGGCTCCGGCCGCACCGGCTGCGCGGACGAGAAGTACTCGAACAGCTCGCGCGTGGCTCCTGCCGCGATGACCGCACTGCCCGCGTGCACTGTCCGGATGGCGGCGAGCAGGAACTCGGGCTCCGCGTCCTTCAGCACGAACCCGCTCGCCCCGCCGCGGATCGCGCGGGCGGCCGCCTCGTCCAGGTCGAACGTCGTCAGCACCACGATCCGGGGCGCCGTGCGTCCCGCGCGCTCGGCGTCGGCGATAATCGCACTGGTGGCGGCGATGCCGTCCATCACGGGCATCCGGATGTCCATCAGCACGACGTCCGGACGCGTCTCCGCCGCCAGGCGCACACCCTCCTGCCCGTTGCCGGCCTCCCCCGCGAACTCGAGGTCGTCCTGCGAGCTGAGCAGCATCCGCACGCCCGCGCGGAACAGCGGCTGGTCGTCGACGAGCAGCACCCGGATCGGCGCCGCCTCGACCGTCGCGCCGCTCACGCGACCGCCCCCGGGAGGAAGGCCGTGACCACGAACTCCCCGTTCTGCGGCCCGGCCGTGAGCGATCCCCCGGCGAGGGAGGCGCGCTCGCGCATCCCGGGCAGCCCGTGGCCGATCCGGGGCAGCGAGCCGGTCATGGTGGGTTCGAGGGTGGTGTCTCTCATGGTGTTCCTCACGGTGATGACGATTCCTGGTCCGCGGTGGGTCGGCGCCTCCGCGAGCACGACGCTCGCCGGGCGGCTGGTGTCGCCGTGGCGCAGGGCGTTGGTCAGAGCCTCCTGCACGATGCGGAAGGCGGCGAGCTGCTGCGCAGAGCCCAAGGCGGCGACATCCCCCTGCCGTTCCAGGTCGACGGGGAGACCGGCCGAGCGGATGTGCTCGACCGTCTGATCGAGGTCGGCCAGCGACGGCTGCGGTCCGTCGTGGGCACCCGGTTCGCGGGCGGCGTCGGCGGGATGCGACTGGCGCAGCTCGGCGAGCAGCACACGCACGTCGCCGAGTGCGGACCGGGCGGTGGATGCGATGGTCGCGAGCGCCTCATCCACGGCGTCCGGGTCGGTGCGCCGGGCGTATCGCGCTCCGTCCGCCTGGGCGATGACGACCGCGAGCGAGTGGGCGACCACGTCGTGCATGTCCCGCGCGATGCGGGTGCGCTCCTGCTCGACCACGACGTCCTCGACCGCCCGGTTGCGGTCGAGTTCGGCCTCCGCCCGGGCGCGGCGGGCGACGCGGGCGTTGCGCCAGGTGCGCATGAGCAGGCCGAGCACCCACGAGAGGCCGAGCACCGTGACGCTCACGACGAACAGGAACGCGAACTGCAGCGCGACGCTCGCGATCGCGCTCGACAGGAGGTCGTAGTAGCCCTGCGCGACCGCGGCCGTCACCGTCAGGTACAGGGCGGCGACGAGAGCGCCGATCCCGGCCGAGATGAGGCCGGCGGCACGGACGATCCGGTCGCCGTAGGCGGCGGTCGCGTACAGCACGATGAGCACGGCGAGATTGCTGACCAGGATGCTGTGCCCGGTGGTCATCTGCAGCACGGCCGCCAGCCACGCGACCGAGAGCGCGACCGCCGGCGACATCCGGCGCAGCGCCACGGCCACCGCGAACGCGATGGTCACGAGGAACGCCGAGCGGTCGGCGCCGGCGATGAGCAGGGAGAACACGGCCAGGGCGATGGCGCCGGCGACGTCGGTCGTCAGCTGCGTCCGGGTCAGCCTTCTGACGAGCTCCGGGCGCGACGGGTCGTCCTCGCCGGACTCGGTCCCGCCGTTGGACGCCAGCCAGACCAGGACGGACGGCCCGCGGGAGCCCGAGGCGGTCACGTTCGCCGCGCGCTGCCGGGCGACCAGGAACCCGAGGAGCCAGGCGGCGACGAAGATGACGGCCAGCAGCAGGCTCATCAGCAGGAACCCGATGCCCTGGCTGGTGTAGTACCCGCCGATGACCGGGCCGAACTGCGGGAACTTCAGGTCGCCGCGCACCGTGAACAGGTAGGCGACCGCCGGGGCGAGCAGGATCGCCGACGAGAAGTCCAGCCAGCGGAGCACCCGGCCGCCATGCGCGGCTACGCCGACCAGCGACGCGACGACGGCGACCGCCGAGATCACCCGGAAGGCGCCATCCAGTGACTCCTGCTCGGTCAGCTCCAGCAGTACGGCGACCCACACGAGCCCCAGCGCGACACCGGGGAGGATGCGCGACAGCGCGACGGCGGCGCAGTAGAACACCAGCGCGAGCCCCGCCGCCAGGTCGTACGGCAGGCCGGTCACCAGCCACGCCGCGAACAGCACGACGGCCAGCGCAGGCTCCAGCACCCAGCGGTGCGGAGCGAGCGCGCTCAGCAGTCTGCGGCGGTCGGGCATGCTTCTACCGTACGGTCCGGGTGTGCGCGGCCGGGCATCCAGCGGCCGGAATCATCCTCGGGATGTACGGCCTCCTCCGCCTAGAACCCGAGCCGCCCCAGCTGCTTCGGGTCACGCTGCCAGTCCTTCGCCACCTTCACCCGGATCGACAGGAACACCTGGCGGCCGAGCAGCTTCTCGATCGGCACCCGCGCCGCGGCCCCAACGTCGCGGATGCGGCTGCCACCCTTTCCGATCACGATCGCCTTCTGGCTGTCGCGCTCGACGAAGAGGTTGGCGTAGACCTCGACGAGGTCCTTGTCGTCGCGCTCGATGATGTCGTCGATCGTCACCGCCAGCGAGTGCGGCAGCTCGTCCTCGACACCCTCCAGGACGGCCTCGCGGATGTACTCGGAGATGCGGTCTTCGAGTCCCTCGTCGGTGATGGCCTCATCCGGGTAGAGCGGTGCCGACGACTCCGGCAGCAGCTTCATCAGCTCCGAGGTCAGGGTCTCCAGCTGGATGTGGCTCACCGCGGACACCGGGATGATCGCCTCCCACTCGCGCAGCGCGGACACCGCGAGCAGCTGCTCGGCCACCTGCGTCTTGCCCGCCGCATCCACCTTGGTCACGATCGCGACCTTCTTGGCGCGCGGGTACTCGTCCAGCTGCTCGTTGATGAAGCGGTCGCCGGGGCCGATCTTCTCGTCGGCGGGGACGCAGAAGCCGATCACGTCGACATCGCCCAGGGTGGACTGGACGAGCGTGTTGAGGCGCTCTCCGAGCAGCGTGCGCGGCCGGTGGATGCCCGGCGTGTCGACCAGGATGAGCTGGCCGTCCTTCTGATGGACGATCCCGCGGATCGCGCGCCGGGTGGTCTGCGGCTTCGAACTCGTGATGGCGACCTTCTCGCCCACGAGGGCGTTGGTCAGCGTCGACTTGCCCACGTTGGGGCGGCCGACGAACGAGACGAATCCGGCGTGGTACTCGGTCACGATCTGCTCTCCTGAGTGTGTCGGGTGTCGCGGCGGGAATCGCCGACGTCACCGTGGCGGTTGTCGCCATGCCGCGTGTCGCCGTGGCGGTCGTGCCGCGCGCCACGTCGGTCGTCGTCGCGGGACTCGCGGGAGCCGGCGGTCTCGGCGTCCGCCGCCGGAAGCAGGGCGGCATCCCGCTCGACGATGACCGTCGCGACGTGCTTGTGCCGGCCCTCGATGCGGTCGACCGTGAAGCGCAGGCCGTGCACCGTGACCGCCGAGCCGACCTCGGGCAGGCGCCCGAGCGCCTTGGTGACGAGACCGCCGACGCTGTCGACGTCCTCCTCCTCGATCTCGGTGTCGAACAGTTCGGCCAGGTCGTCGATCGGGAGCCGGGTCGCGATGCGGTAGCGGCCCTCCCCGATCGCCTGGATGAGCGCGACCTCGTGGTCGTACTCGTCCGAGATGTCGCCGACCAGCTCCTCGATGAGGTCTTCGAGGGTGACCAGTCCAGCGATCCCGCCGTACTCGTCCACGACCATCGCGAGGTGGTTCGACTCGCGCTGCATCTGGGCGAGCAGGGCGTCGGCCTTCTGCGACTCCGGCACGAACAGGGCGGGGCGGGCCAGGTCGCGCACGGTGAGCTCGTCCGCGCCGAGGGGACGCTCGAAGCTCAGCTTCGCCGCATCCCTCAGGTAGAGAATGCCCACCACCTCGTCCGGGTCGCCGCCGTCGATGACCGGCATGCGCGAGACGCCGGTGCTGAAGAACAGCCCCATCGCCGTGCCGAGACCGGCGGTGGAGTCGACGGTGATCATGTCCGTGCGCGGGATCATCACCTCGCGCACCACGGTCGCGTTGAACTCGAAGATCGAGTGGATGAGCTCGCGGTCGTCCTCCTCGAGCACGTCGAACTCGGTCGCCTCGTCGACGATCGACAGCAGCTGCTCCTCGCTCGTCACCGGCGCCGAACGGGCGCGTGACGGCGTGACGCGGTTGCCGAGGGCGACCAGTCCGCCGGGGATGGGGCCGAGAACCACCCGGACGAAGCGCACGATCGGCGCCGTGAGGCGGAGCAGCAGCGTGGAGTTGGCCCGGCCGACACTGCGCGGGCTGACGCCGACGAGCACAAACGACACCGCCGTCATGATGAGCGCGGCCAGGATGAGCGAGATCCACCACTGCTCGAAGATCTGCTCGAAGGCGAGGGTGACCAGGACCGCCGCCGTCGTCTCCGCGATGATGCGGGTGAAGCTGATGGCGTTGAAGTAGGCGCCCGGGTCCTCCGCGATCGCACGCAGCGACTTCTTCGCCCGGGACGTCTCGGCGAGGTCGGCGATGTCGGCGCGCGACTGCACCGCGAGAGCCGAGTCGACGGCGGCCATCAGACCGCCGAAAGCCACCAGCAGGAACGCGACGATGAAGAACAGCGCCTGCAGCATCCCGCCCCCTACCGCTGTCGGTCGTAGCGCGAGAAGCCGACGAGGATGTCGCGCTGGATGGCGAACATCTCGCGCTCCTCGGCCGGCTCCGCGTGATCGAAGCCGAGCAGGTGAAGGATGCCGTGCGTGGTGAGCAGCAGCAGCTCGTCCATCAGCGAGTGGCCGGCCGTCTCGGCTTGCACCTGGGCGACCTGCGGGCACAGCACGACGTCACCGAGCAGACCCGCGGGCGACGGCTCCTCCTCGGTTCCCGGGCGCAGCTCGTCCATCGGGAAGCTGAGGACATCGGTCGGGCCGGGCTCGTCCATCCACTGCACGTGCAGCTGCTCCATGGCGGCCTCGTCGACCAGCACGATCGCGAGCTCCGCGTCCGGGTGGACGTGGAGGATGTCGAAGGCGTAGCCGGCGAGGCGCTGCAGGGCGGCCTCATCGACCTCGATGGTCGACTCGTTGTTGATCTCGATGCTCACTGCGGCCCTATCGTCGCTTCGGGAGGTGGTCGCGGGGCCCGCCGGAGCGGCGCTCGGCGCGGTTGGCGAACTCGGCCGCCTGTTCGCGCTCGTAGTGCCGCGCCTGCTGACGTGCGTCGTATTCGGTGTACGCGTCGACGATGCGCCCGACCAGGCTGTGGCGCACCACGTCTTCGCTCGTCAGCCGCGCGAAGTGGATGTCGTCGATGTCGTTGAGCACGCGAGTCACGAGCCGCAGCCCGCTGGCCGAGTTCGGCAGGTCGATCTGCGTGATGTCACCGGTGACGACCATCTTGGAGTTGAAGCCGAGACGGGTCAGGAACATCTTCATCTGCTCGGGCGTGGTGTTCTGCGCCTCGTCGAGCACGATGAAGGAGTCGTTGAGGGTGCGGCCGCGCATGTAGGCGAGCGGGGCGACCTCGATGGTGCCTGCGGCCAGCAGCTTCGGGACGAGCTCCGGGTCCATCATCTCGTTGAGCGCGTCGTACAGCGGGCGCAGGTACGGGTCGATCTTGTCGGTCAGCGTGCCGGGCAGGTAGCCGAGCCGCTCGCCCGCCTCGACGGCCGGACGCGTCAGGATGATCCGGTTGACCTCCTTGCGCTGCAGCGCCTGGACGGCCTTCGCCATCGCGAGGTACGTCTTGCCGGTTCCCGCAGGGCCGATGCCGAAGACGATCGTGTTGTGGTCGATCGCGTCGACGTACTGGCTCTGACCGAGCGTCTTCGGGCGGATGCTCTTGCCGCGCGCCGTCAGGATGGCCTGGCCGAGCACGTCGGACGGGCTCAGGTTGAGGTCGGTGCCGAGCATCCGGGCGGAGCTCGTCACCTCGGCAGGCGACAGGTCTTGGCCGTTCCGCACCATCTGGAGCAGCTCCTCCACGAGCCGTTGCGCCTCGGCCACCTGGCCGGCGTCGCCGCTCAGGGCGATCTCGTTGCCGCGCACGTGGACGCTGACGAGCGGATACTGCCGTTCCAGCGTGGTGAGCAGGCGATCCTGGGGTCCGAGAAGACGGACCATCTGCACGCCGTCGACGCTCAGGCGCACCTCGGCGCCGTCGCCCGGAGTCGCTCCGGAGGCGGTGGATTCGCTAGAGGGCAAGGCTTCCTTCCTCGAGGCCCGGGCCGTCACCCGGCGCGCTCAGTACGTGTGCGTGGACGTGGAACACGGTCTGACCCGCGCGCTCGCCCGTGTTGAAGACAAGACGGAAGTCGCCGTCGCCGAACTCGTCGGCGAGCCGCTTCGACGTCGCGACCAGTTCGGCCAGCAGCTCGGGGTCGCCGGCCGCCAGCTCGGCGACGTCTCGGTACTGCTCCGTCTTGGGCACGACGAGGAGGTGCACGGGGGCCTTCGGGGCGATGTCGCGGAACGCGATCAGGCGCTCCGAGTCGTACACCACGTCGGCCGGGATCTCACCCGCGATGATGCGGGAGAAGATCGAACGCTCCGTCTCTGCCATACCCCTATCCTATTCGCCCCCTCCGACGCTCGGCCGAGTCCGTCCCCTTGGCCGTCCGCCCGCCGTCGAGTCCGCAAACTTTGCACACGAAACCCCCTCAGAGCGTGCAAAGTTGCGGACTCGACGGTGGGGGTGAGTGCGAGGGGTGGGGTCACCAGCGCTGGAGGGACGCGTTGAGGACGGCGAGGGCGGCGGGACCGGCGGTCGAGGTGCGGAGCACCGTGGATCCCAGGCGCACGAGTTCCGCGCCCGCGTCGCGGAAAGCGGCCAGCTCTTGCGGCGCGATCCCGCCCTCCGGACCGACGACGAGCACCAGGTTGCGGCCGTCCGGCTCGACTGCCGTCAGGGGCGCGGTCGCATCCGGCTCGAGGACGAGCACCCGCGCCGACGCCGCTAGCACAGCGATCTGCTTCGTCGTCGCCAGCTCGCCGACCTCGGGCGTCCAGGCCCGGATCGACTGCTTGGCGGCCTCGCGCACGATCGTCGCCCAGCGCTCCCGGCCCTTCGCGACCTTGGCGCCCTCCCAGCGGGAGACCGAACGGGATGCGGCCCACGGCACCACCGCATCCACACCGAGCTCGGTAGCGGCCTGGATCGCGAGCTCATCCCGGTCGCCCTTGGCGAGCGCCTGCACCAGCGTGATCGTGGGGGTCTCGCGCTCGACGCGCGACACCGACTCGACGTCGATCGTCAGCTCGGTGTTCGTCGAGACGAGCACCTCGCCCGACGCGACGAGCCCGCGGCCGTTGCCGATGAGCACCGACTCCCCCGGTCGCGTGCGGTTCACGGTCGCGGCGTGCTTCGCTTCGGCGCCGGTCAGCGACAGCCGGGAGCCGACCTCGACGTCGTCGAGGTCCTCACGCAGGTAGAGGGACGCCATGACCCGCTAGAGGTTCAGGAACCTGTCGCGCAGCTTCGCGAACAGCCCCTGCTGGAACCGGGCCAGCGACGGCTCCGGACCCTTGTGGGCTGCGGCGAACTTCTTGATCAGGTCCTTCTCCTTGTGGTCGAGCTTCGTCGGAGTGACCACCTGGATGCCGACCCGGAGGTCGCCGCGGCCTGTGCCGCGGAGGTGCGTGATCCCGCGGTCCTTCACCGTGATGATGTCGGCGGACTGCGTGCCGGGCTTGAGCTCGAGTCGGATGTCGCCGTCGAGCGCCTTCACCGTCGCGGTCGTTCCGAGGATCGCATCCGTCATCGACAGCTCCAGCGTGCAGAGCAGGTCGTCGCCGTCGCGGCTGAAGACGTCGTGGTGCTTGACCTTGATCTCGAGGTAGAGGTCGCCGTTGGGGCCACCGGCCGGGCCGGCCTCGCCGCTGCCCGGCATCTGCAGGCGCAGGCCCGTGTCGACGCCCGCGGGGATGTCGACCGGGACGGTCCGACGAGCGCGCACACGACCCTGCCCCTGGCAAGTGACGCACGGCGTGGCGATGACGGTGCCGTAACCGCGGCAGGTGCCGCAGGGGCTCGACGTCATCACGTTGCCGAGCAGCGAGCGGACCGAGCGCTGGATGCTCCCCGTGCCGTGACAGATGTCGCAGGTCACCGGCTGCGTGCCCGGCTGGCAGCACGAGCCGTTGCAGGTCTCGCAGACCACGGCCGTGTCGACCTCGAGGTCGCGGTGGGTGCCGAAGATCACCTCGTCGAGGTCGACCTCGACGCGCAGCAGGGCGTCCTGTCCGCGCTCCCGGCGGGACCGCGGACCGCGGCTCGCACCGCCGCCTCCGCCGAAGAACGTCTCGAAGATGTCACTGAAGCCGGCGAAGTCGGCTCCGCCCGCGCCTCCGCCGAAGCCGCCGGAGCCGCCCAGGTCGTACTGCTGCCGCTGCTGCGGGTCGCTGAGCACGTCGTACGCGTGCGTGACGAGCTTGAAGCGCTCCTGCGCCTCGGCGCTGGGATTCACGTCCGGGTGGAGCTCGCGCGCCAGCCGGCGGTACGCCTTCTTGATCTCATCGGGGCTGGCGTCGCGCTCGACGCCGAGGACTTCGTAGTGGTCGGCCACGTGGGGCTGTTCCTTCTTCTTTCGTCGCGTGTGGTGATCGCCGGATGCTGGTGCGGCCTACTGGTCGCCGAGCAGCCGGGAGAGGTAGCGGGCGACCGCGCGGACGGCGGCCATGTTGCCCGAGTAGTCCATGCGGAGCGGTCCGAGGAGCCCGACGCGGGCCACATCCGATCCCGCCGCACTGTAACCGCTGGAGAGCACGGATGCTTCCGTCAGCCCGAAGCCGGCGTTCTCGCGGCCGATGCTGACGGCGACGCCGTGCTGGTCGGTGGCCATCTCGTCGAACAGCCGGAGCAGGACGACCTGCTCCTCGATCGCTTCGAGGACCGGGGTGATGGTTCCGGGGAAGTCGAGCTCGGTGCGCACGAGGTTCGCCGCGCCTGCCATGACCAGCTTCTCCTGCCGGTTGGCCGCGATCTGGTCGAGGAGTGCGCTCGCCACGGGCTCCACCAGGGCGCGCGTGCGCTCGGTGAGAGCGTCGGGCAGTTCGCGCAGCCGGGTGGCGGCCTCTGCCAGGGTCAGGCCCGCCGCAGCGCCGTTGATCGCGCCGCGGATCTCGGCCACATCCTCATCGCTCAGATCGGCCGGGAGCTCGATCACGCGCTGCTCGACGGCGCCGGAATCGGTGATGAGCACGCTCAGCAGGCGGTGCGAGGCAAGAGCGACCAGCTCGATGTGGCGGATACGCGAGCGCGCGACCGACGGATACTGCACCAGCGCGACCTGGTTGGTCAGCTGGGAGAGCAGCCGGACGGTGCGCGAGAGCACATCGTCGAGGTCGACCGACTGGCCGAGGAACGTCTCGATCGCGGTGCGCTGGGCGGAGGTGAGCGGACGCATCTCCGCCAGGTGGTCGACGAAGAGGCGGTAGCCCTTGTCGGTGGGGACGCGCCCGGAGGACGTGTGCGGGGCCGCGATCAGCTCCTCTTCCTCCAGCAGCGCCATGTCGTTGCGGATCGTCGCGGCGGACACTCCGAAGGAGTGGCGCTCGACGATGCTCTTCGAACCGACCGGCTCGCGCGACGCCACGTAGTCCTGGACGATGACGCGCAACACCTCGAGGCTGCGTTCCGAGACCATCTCCGCCTCCCGTCGACCGTTTAGCACTCGCTCTTCCTGAGTGCCAATCCTACCGCGTCGAAACGCGGCGCGGATGATTGCTGCCTGTGACACGGCCGCAGTACCGTATGCTCACCGGTTCGACGCACCGTCGCAGCCGATCACGAAAGGGTTCCGCCGAATGACCGACCCGAACCAGCCGACCGACCCTGCGGGTGGGGTCCCCCCGCAGCAGCCCGGCGGCGTTCCGCCCCAGCAGCCCTACTCCAACGTCCCTCCCCAGCAGCCGTACGGCCAGCCCGCCGGGCAGCAGCCGTACGCAGCCGCACCCGCCGCCCCGCTCGACGCCGCGCAGGACAAGCAGTGGGCCGCCTTCGCCCACCTCGGCGGCATCCTCTGGATCCTCCCGTCGCTGATCATCTGGCTCGTGTTCAAGGACCGCGGCCGCCTCACCAACCAGGAGGCCAAGGAGGCCCTCAACTGGCAGATCACGTGGATCATCGCCTGGGTGGCCTCGCAGATCATCGGCGTGATCATCGGCAGCTTCACGTACGGGATCGGCTACCTGCTGTTCGGCCTGCTCATCCCGTGGGCGCTGTACATCATCAACCTGGTCTTCTCGATCCTCGGCTTCGTCCGCGTGAACAGCGGAGGCACGTACCGCTACCCGGTGAACTTCCGCTTCATCAAGTAGCTCCCGCCAGGCGGCATTCGGCCCCCAGCCGGGCGTCGGCGCGTTCAGGCTCTTTTCAGCCTGCGCCCCCGCGCCCTAGGCTGGGGGCCGAACACGTCCATCCCCAGCTCTTGAGGAGAACCGCGCCATGTCCGCGACACCCCCGCCGCCGCCACCCCAGCAGCCTTACGGAGGCGGCGCGCAGCAGCTCAGCCCCGCCGACGAGAAGCTCTGGGCGACGCTCGTCCAGATCGGCGGCATCCTGTTCAACTGGATCCCGGCGCTCATCGGCTACCTGGTGCTGAAGGACCGCGGGCCGTTCGTCCGCGCCCACACCGCCACCGCGCTGAACTTCCAGATCACCATCTTCATCGCGTACGTCGTCGGCGGACTGCTCTCGATCGTCTTCATCGGGATCTTCGTCATCCTCGCCGCGTGGGTGCTCAACATCGTGTTCAGCATCATCGCAGCCGTGAAGGCCAACCAGGGCGAGTACTACACGTACCCGATCGCCATCCGGTTCGTCAGCTAGACGCGACGCACCTCTCAGGCGGCCTCGTCCGCCAGCAGCCGCCGCACCACCGCGTCGGCCAGGAGCCGCCCCCGCAGGGTCAGAACGATCGATCCGCGGAGGGCGGCTCGTCCGTCCACCAGACCGTCGGCGATCAGACCGGGCACCTCGTGCCGGCCCGCCTCTCCCAGTTCGGCCGTGCGCAGCCCGTCGCGGATGCGCGAGAGCAGCAGCACCCGCTCCACCCGCCGAGTCTCGGCGTCGAGTGTCTCCCGGCCCGCTGCGGGCGACTCCCCCGCCAGCACGCGCTGTGCGTAGGCCGCGGGGTGCTTCACGTTCCACCAGCGGACGCCGCCGACGTGGCTGTGCGCCCCGGGTCCGACGCCCCACCAGTCGTGGCCGAGCCAGTAGGCGAGGTTGTGGCGGGACCGGTGGGACGCGTCGGTCGCCCAGTTGCTGACCTCGTACCACTCGTAGCCGGCGTCGGAGAGGCGCGTGTCCGCCAGCTCGTACATGTCGGCTTCGAGGTCGTCGTCGGGCTCCGGCACCTGCCCGGAGCGGATCTGTCGCGCCAGCTTGGTGCCCTGCTCGACGATCAGCGCGTAGGCGGACAGGTGGTCCGGCTCGCAGGCGAGGGCGGTGTCGAGGCTGCGCGACCAGTCGTCGAGCGACTCCCCCGGCGTCCCGTAGATCAGGTCGAGACTGACCTGCAGGCCGGCTTCACGCGCCCAGCCGACCACCAGCGGAATGCGAGCAGGGTCGTGCGTGCGCTCCAGCGTCTCCAGCACGTGCGGGACGGCGGACTGCATCCCGAACGACACCCGGGTGAACCCGGCGTCGGCGAGTCGCTGCAGGTCGTCCGCATCCACGGAGTCCGGATTCGCCTCGGTGGTGACCTCGGCGCCGTCGGCGAGACCCCACTCGTCGCGCACGGCGCCGAGCATCGCGGCGAGGTCGCCGGGCGGAAGCAGTGTCGGCGTCCCGCCGCCGAAGAACACCGTCGACACTGTGCGGTCGGGCACGCCGCTCGCGCGCAGGGCATCGGCGGCGAACGCCACCTCGCGCACTGCATGACCCGCGTAGTCCGATTGCGAAACTCCGCGGAGCTCAGTCGCCGTGTACGTGTTGAAATCGCAGTAGCCGCAGCGCACCCGGCAGAACGGGACGTGCAGGTAGACGCCGAAGTCGCGTTCGTGCGCGCCGTCGGCGGCGGTCGCGGGCAGCAGGCCGTCGGCCGGCGCGGGGTCGCCGATCGGGATGACGCTCGGCATCAGGCGGACCGGACGGGGTGGAGCGCGCGCAGGTACTTCGCCGTGTAGCGGCGCTGGACCATCGCCAGCACCGGCGCGACCAGACGGTAGAACGCGTTGGAGGGCCGCGACAGCGCGCGGAGCACGAACCAGACCGTGCCGTCGTCGCGCTGTTCGACCAGGAACAGCTCTTCGCCGCTCTCGGGATGCCCGTGCAGCGTCCCGTAGGCGAACCCGCGCCGGTGCGGCTCGTCGACGACGTAGACGACACGGATCGGCGCGGACACCTTGAACGGGCCGAACGGGATCTTGAGCACAGCGGTCATGCCGTTGCGGACGAACGGGGTGCCGTCGTCGGCGAACACGTCCTCCTCCGGACGGTTCTCGCGCATGCGGACGGGCGTGCCGTCCGGACCGAACTCGACGCCCTCATACTGGACGCCGGTTCCCTCGCGCACATCCGTCACCTGGATCCCGCTGCCCTTCTGCACGCCCCACGCCATGAGCGCGGTCGCCGCGGTCTCGAACCGCTCGTCCCCGCTGCCCAGCCGGATGCTGCGCTCCAGCGGCTTGTAGCCCTTCGGCGGGTAGTACAGCAGATCGGCCGCCTGGGTGCCGCCGACCGCCCCGTACGTGACGGGTTGGTCGGTGAACGTCGAGCGGCGCATATATTCATCATCCGCCATGTCGAGCGGGTTCGCGAAACGGGGGTTGCTGCTCACCGCGCGCGTTCCGCCCGGATCGCGGACAGCGACGCTTCCGGGAACGGCGCCCGTATCCACAGGCTCTCGTACTCTTCCGTACCGTGCCTCTTCAGCACGTCCTCGGCGCCATCGACGATGGCGTCCACGAGTTCGCCGGGGGACAGGGTCGTATAGAACACGACGTCGCCGGTGTCGTCCGGCTCGTCGACCTGGTCGTTGAACCAGCGGATCGTGAGCGTCACGAGCCCCTCGCGGTTCTCGAATACCCACCAGAATTCTCCCGGCTCTTCGCTCCAGAAGCACCGCGCCGACGGGGAACCGGCCACGAGGTCCCGGACCGCTCGGAGCAGATCGCCCAGGGCATCGGAGAGGTAGGAGGCAGTCAGCCGCGCGTGCTGGCCATCATGACGGATGTCTGCGTAGGCCCAGCCGGCACCCTCGAGCCGGAAGTCGAAGTCCACGCCGTGATGCTAGCTGGGCTACTGCGTGACGATGAACACGCTTGGTTGGCAACGCGCCGGCGCCCTATCCGCCGTACTCATCGCAGTCGAGTTCCGCTCCAATGTTCGAGAGGAACGCAAGCGTCCGAGCGTCGAGGTGCCAGCCGAGGAGTTGGTGCTGACCGGCCAGCTTCGTGAGCGTGTCTCCGGCTGGAGAGACGCTCACATCGAGGATCTCTCGTTCGCCGTCCTCAGCATCGAAGTTGCGGACGATCTGGAGCACCGCCTCGACGTCAGCGGTGGCGACGAGTTCACGGATTCGAGCGTCGATCGGTTGCAGGCGGCGAACAACTCGTTCAACCTGCTCATCGACGCGAAGCCCGGGCTCGCCGCAACGAAGCTGCCAGGAGTGCGTGACCGGACGCGGTGGATCGACTCGCCTACTGCCCCGCACAGAGACCCTGTCTGGATCGAGGCCGAGCGCTTCCGTGATCGCATCGGCAGTGACCGTCTCACTGAACAGCCTGAAGTAGACATACTGACGAATCCGCACAACCACAGCTTGCTGGGGACTCAGGAACGAATCAAGGACAAGGTTCGTCCCTCCGAGCGCCCCGGGCGGTGCCCTCTTAATAAGACCTAACCCGGCCGCATTGGCTGACTATTCTGTGTCCTGCTTAGGCCAGCGACCCGAACCGAGCAAGGGAGCACCGCCCGGCCCCATATCCGACTCGGGGAGCACAAACTTGCGGCGCGCCATCTCGATCAGTTCCGCCGCGGCCTCGAAGCTGACGCTGACCGTCCCGAAGGAGTTGAAGGTGAGTTCGCCGCCGTTGTCGTCGTCGCGGAAAACCTCCAGGAGGCGCTCTCCGCTGTCGTCAACGAGCTCGATCGCCAAGCCATCCCGTGTGGAGACGTCGCTCGCGACCTGGAAGCGATAGGAGCCCACGTGTCTCACCTTTCAGGCGGCTACTTCTTGTCCTTCTTCTCCGTGTCGCCGGAGAGCGCCGCGATGAAGGCCTCCTGGGGGACCTCGACGCGGCCCACCATCTTCATGCGCTTCTTGCCCTCCTTCTGCTTCTCGAGGAGCTTGCGCTTGCGGGTGATGTCACCGCCGTAGCACTTGGCCAGGACGTCCTTGCGCATCGCGCGGATGTTCTCGCGCGCGATGATACGTGCGCCGATGGCGGCCTGGATGGGGACCTCGAACTGCTGGCGCGGGATCAGCTCGCGCAGGCGGGACGCCATCATCGTGCCGTAGGCGTAGGCCTTGTCGCGGTGGACGATCGCGCTGAACGCATCCACCGTCTCTCCCTGCAGCAGGATGTCGACCTTGACGAGGTCGGACTCCTGCTCGCCGAACGGCTCGTAGTCGAGGGAGGCGTAGCCGGCGGTCTTCGACTTCAGCTGGTCGAAGAAGTCGAAGACGATCTCGCCGAGCGGCATCGTGTAGCGGATCTCGACGCGGTCCTCGCCGAGGTACTCCATGCCCAGCAGCGAGCCGCGGCGGCTCTGGCAGAGCTCCATGATGACGCCGACGTAGTCCTTCGGCGCGAGGATGGCGGCCTTGACGACTGGCTCCTCCACCTTCTCGATCTTGCCGCCTGGGAACTCGCTCGGGTTGGTCACGGTGACGGTCTTCTTGTCTTCGGTCGTGACCTCGTAGATCACGCTCGGGGCGGTGGTGATGAGGTCGAGGCCGAACTCACGCGACAGCCGCTCGGTGATGATCTCCAGGTGCAGGAGGCCGAGGAAGCCGCAGCGGAAGCCGAAACCGAGAGCGACCGAGGTCTCCGGCTCGTAGACGAGGGCGGCGTCCGACAGCTTCAGCTTGTCGAGGGCCTCGCGCAGCTCCGGGTAGTCGCTGCCGTCGATCGGGTAGAGGCCCGAGAACACCATGGGCTTCGGCTCGGTATAGCCGGGGAGCGCATCGGTCGCGGGCTTCGCGGCGGTCGTGATCGTGTCGCCGACCTTCGACTGGCGAACGTCCTTCACACCGGTGATCAGGTAGCCGACCTCGCCGACGCCGAGACCCTTCGACGGGGTGGGCTCTGGAGCGGACACGCCGATCTCGAGGATCTCGTGCGTGGCGCGGGTGGACATCATCTGGATGCGCTCGCGCGGCTGGAGCTTGCCGTCCACCATGCGGACGTAGGTCACGACGCCGCGGTAGCTGTCGTAGACGGAGTCGAAGATCATCGCTCGGGCCGGGGCGTCTGCGTCGCCCACCGGGGCCGGGATCTCGGCGACGACGCGGTCGAGGAGGGCCTCGACGCCCATCCCTGTCTTGCCGGACACGCGGAGCACGTCCTCGGGCTTCCCGCCGATGAGGCTCGCCAGCTCTTGCGCGTACTTGTCCGGGTCGGCCGCGGGCAGGTCGATCTTGTTGAGCACGGGCACGATCGTGAGATCGTTCTCCAGCGCCAGGTACAGGTTCGCGAGCGTCTGCGCCTCGATGCCCTGGGCGGCGTCGACGAGCAGGATGGCTCCCTCGCACGCGGCGAGGGACCGGGAGACCTCGTAGGTGAAGTCGACGTGCCCCGGGGTGTCGATCATGTTCAGCGCGAAGGTGTCGCCGTCGACCTGCCACGGCATGCGGACGGCCTGGCTCTTGATCGTGATGCCGCGCTCACGCTCGATGTCCATGCGGTCGAGGTACTGGGCGCGCATGTCCCGGTCGGACACCACGCCGGTGATCTGCAGCATCCGGTCGGCCAGGGTCGACTTGCCGTGGTCGATGTGCGCGATGATGCAGAAATTGCGGATGGAGGCCGGGTCGGTCGCGGCGGGCTCGAGGGCCTGAAGAGCTCGTGGTGACATCGTCCGGCCATTCTCCCATGAACGTCCGGCCACCGGACGCACCGGTGACCGGACGCACTGCGGGCCGCGTGCTCAGGCGAAGCGCTCAGCGCGCTCCACCACCTGCCCGCGACCGTCTTCGAACCGGTAGACCTCCGCGCCGTTGATGTAGACGCGCTCGGCGCGCGAGTTCACGTCCAGCGGATCGCCCGACCAGACGACGACGTCGCCGTCGAGACCTGGCGTGAGCGAGCCGACCCGGTCGTCGAGGCGGAGGAAAGCGGCCGGGTTGACCGTCAGCGCCTCGAGCGCGGTCTGCCGCGGCAGGCCGTCCTTCACCGCGAGGGCCGCCTGGTATACGAGGAAGTTGATCGGGACGACCGGGTGGTCCGTGGTGATAGCGACACGGACTCCCGCCTTGGCCAGGGTCGCCAGATTGGCGATCGCCCGGTCGCGCAGCTCGACCTTGGACCGCGAGGTGAACATCGGGCCGAAGATGACCGGGATGTCGCGCTCGGCCAGCACGTCGGCGATCTTGTGCGCCTCGGTGCCGTGGTTGACGACCAGTCGGTAGCCGAACTCGTCGGCGAGGCGCAGCGCCGTGGCGATGTCGTCGTGGCGGTGGGTGTGCTGGTCCCAGGCGAGCTCGCCGTCGAGCACGCGCGCCAGGGTCTCCTTCGCCAGGTCGCGCTCGAACGGCTTGCCCTCGAGCTCGGCGTTCTCGCGCTGCACCCGGTAGTTCTGGGCGGCGACGAACGCCTCGCGGATGATCATCGCGACCCCGAGCCGCGTGCTCGGCGTGGCGTTCTTCGCCCCGTAGACCCGTTTCGGGTTCTCTCCCAGAGCGGACTTGACGCTCACCGCCTCGTGGATCACCTGCTCGTCGATGATCCGGCCGCCCCAGGTCTTGATCGCGACGGTCTGACCGCCGATGGGGTTGCCCGACCCGGGCTTCACGACCACCGAGGTCACCCCGCCGGACAGGGCGTCGCGGAAGCCCTCGTCGTCGATGTTGATGGCGTCGATGGCGCGCACCGCGGCCGTGTTCGGCGTTGTCATCTCGTTGGTGTCGTCGCCCGCGGGACCGTTCGCCTCCTCATGGATGCCCACGTGCCCGTGCGACTCGATGAACCCGGGCAGAACCCACTTGCCTGCCGCATCCACCACCGTCGCGCCGTCCGGCACGGTGACGTCTGACGCCGTTCCGACCGCGTCGATGACCCCGTCCGTGACGAGGACGACGCCGTTCTCGATCGGCTCCTGGGAGACGGGGACGACGTAACCGTTGACGATGGCGATGCTGGAGGTGGTCATGGAACGAGCCTACGCGCGCCCTTCCGCCGGGCCGCGCCGAACAGCGGACCTGGGGAATGTTCGAAGGACGGTCGTGTTGTGGACGATATGAACATCCTGCTCACCGGCGCGACCGGCTTCATCGGATCCTCTGTCCTCCCCCGGCTCCTCGACGAGGGCCACAGCGTCACAGCGCTCGTGCGCGACGACCAGAAGGCGGACGTCGTGCGGGCTGCCGGCGCGACAGCACTCGTGGGTGACGCGGCCGACGCCGCCCTGGTGGAGCGCGCGGCACGCGAGAGCGACGGCGTGATCCACCTGGCGTCGTCGAAGGATGTCGATGCGGTGCTCGTGCCGGCGGTCCTCGCCGGACTCGCCGGCACCGGCAAGCCGTTCGTGCACACCGGAGGAATCTGGACGTACGGCGACAACGACGACATCACCGAGGAGTCGCCCGCGCAGCCGCCGGCGCTCACGGCCTGGCGCGCAACCGCCGAGCAGCTCGTCCGCGACGCGGAGGGTGTGCGGGGTACCGTGGTCGTCCCGTCGATCGTCTACGGACACGGCAAGGGCCTCGCAAACGTGATCGTGGATGCGCCCCGCGGCTCCGGCACGGTACCCGCCCTCCGCCTGATCGGCGACGGATCGCAGCACTGGGCGACGGTGCACGTGGACGACCTCGCCGCCCTATACGTGCTCGCACTGGAACAGGGCGCGGCCGGCGCGACCTACATCGGGGCGGGCGGGCAGAACCCGACCGTTCGGGAGCTCGGGGAGGCCGCCGCACAGGCGGCCGGGATCGCCGGAGGGGTCGCCGCCGAGTCGGTCGACGAGTCGCGCGGCCGCCTGGGCGAGGCGCTCACGGACGCGCTGCTGCTCGACCAGCAGGCGCGCGGAACCCGCCCGCGCATCGACCTGGGCTGGGAGCCGAACGGCCCGAGCCTGCTCGAGGAGCTGCTCGTCGGGTCCTACGCGCCGGCTCGCGTCTGACCGCGATCCGCACCGTTTTGCCGCTGGGCGGTCTGCGCTGGTAATGTTGTTTGTTGGCTTGCGTGTGGATGTGTCCGCACGAAACGCCGCAAGGCGCCCTCTCCGCTGAGCGGCACATCCCTAACTCATCCAGAACGAAAGTGACCATTCGTGGCAAACATCAAGTCGCAGATCAAGCGCAACCGCACCAACAAGAAGGCCCAGGAGCGCAACAAGGCCGTCAAGAGCGAGCTCAAGACCGCCATCCGCGCCACCCGTGAGGCCGTCACGTCGGGCGACAAGGACAAGGCGACCGCGGCGCTGCGCGTCGCCGCCAAGAAGATCGACAAGGCGGCCAGCAAGGGCGTCATCCACAAGAACCAGGCGGCGAACCGCAAGTCGGCCATCGCCAAGCAGGTCGCCGCGCTCTAAGCGACGACCGCCAGCGGGACCTGTCCCGCGCCGCGAGAGAGCCCCCTCCTGGACTTCGGTCCGGGCGGGGGCTCTCTGCGTGTGCGGGGCATGCGCGCGCGGGATGTGCGTGCGCGCGGTGTGCGGGTGCGAACCCCGTGGGCGCGACCGGGCGCGCCCACAGCGTCAGCCGCGGCCGCGCGCGCTGATGATGCGGATCATGCGCTCGAGCGCGAACACCGGATCGCGGCCGCCGCCCTTGACGTTGGCATCGGTCTCGGCGAGCAGTTCGATGCAGCGACCGAGCCCGTCCTCCGTCCAGCCCGCCAGGTCGCGGCGGGCGCGGTCCACCTGCCACGGCGCCAGGCCGAACTGCTGCGCCAGTTGACCGGAGCCGCCGCGTGCGCCGGAGATCTTGGCCATGGTGCGGATCTTGCTGGCGAAAGCGGCCACCATCGGGACGGGGTCGGCACCCGACGCAAGCGCGTGCCGCATGGTGACGAGAGCCTCGCCGTGCCGGCCGGCGATCGCGGCGTCGGCGACCTGGAAGGCGTTCGTCTCGACGCGACCTCCGTAGTACTTGTCGACGGTGGCTTCGGTGATCTGCTCCGACGAGTCGGAGAGCAGCTGCTGGCAGGCGGCGGCCAGCTCGGCGAGGTCGTCGGAGAACGCCGATGTGATCGCCCGCAATGCGCCCGGGGTCACCTTGCGACCGGCCGCCGCGAACTCGGCCTGGGCGAAGTCGTACTTCTCGGCGTCCTTCTTGAGCTCGGCGCAGACGATCTCGATTCCGCCGCCGGTGCCGGAGCGGATCGCGTCGAGCAGCTTCTTGCCCCGGACGCCTCCCCCGTGGCGGAGGGTGACGATGGTGCCGTCGGCCGGCGATTCGAGGTAGGCGAGCATGTCCGAGAGGAACGCGTCGTTGAGCTTCTCGACGGCCTCCACTCGGATCAGGCGCGGCTCGCCGAACAGGGAGGGGCTCGCGAGTGTGAGCAGCTCGCCGGGGGCATAGTCGCCCGCGTGGAGGTCGCTGATCTCGAGGCTGGGATCTTCGGCCTTGAGTGCGTCACGGAGCGTGCGGACGGCTCGGTCGGCGAGGAAGGCCTCCGCTCCGGTGACGAGGACGATCGGCGCGGCACGCACCTGGTTCCAGGGAAGCTGCGGGATCGCGCTCGTGGCGGCGCGCGTCTTGCCCGCACCGGTTCTGCTGCTGCTTCGGGTGGCCACATTCCTCCTCGTCCATATCCAGGATACGGGCGGCCACTGTCAGTGCTGTCCGGCGTGCGTTCACTCCAGAGCCGCACCGCCGGACCCGTGCGGGCCGGGGACGTCGCCGACACCAGGAGCATCCCCTGCTCGTCGGTGCGAGCGACGGCCGTTCCGCTGTCTGCCAGCATCCGGAGCGCGGACGCCGTCGGATGCCCGTAGCCGTTGCGGACGCCGACCGACACCAGCCCCAGCCTGGCGTGAAGCCGACGGTACAGGTCCGGACTCTGGTCCGCGGATCCGTGGTGCGCGACCTTCACGACATCCACCGGGTGCAAAGCGCCGGCCGCGATGAGCGCATCCTGCGCTTCCTCGCCGAGGTCGCCCAGGAAGACCGTACGGAGGCCGCGGCCGTCGGTCTCCAGCGTGATGCTTCCCGCATTGCCTGTGTCCTCCTGGCCGCCTGTGGGCTGCGCCGGCGGCCAGAGCACGCGCCAGCTCACGCCTCCTAGCCGTCCCGACAATCCTGCGTAGCCGTGCTCGGTCGGCACTCCCGCCGCCCGGAGGATCGCGAGCGTGCGCTCGTCGGCATCGCGCACCGGGCGCTGAACGATCGCGTGCTCGACGCGACCGGCCACAGCGGACAGCCCGCCGACGTGGTCGGCATCGAAGTGGCTCAGCACGAGGAGGTCGATGCGGGAGATGCCCAGGCGGTCGAGACATGCCGCCGCGGGCTCCGGCTCCCGCCCGACATCGATCATGGCGACGGCGTCGCCGTCGCGGATCAGCAGGGAGTCTCCTTGGCCGACGTCGCAGGCGGCGAGCTGCCAATCGGGCGGAAGTGCGAGCGCGCGCCCGACGAGCCCCCCGCCCAGCGTCGCGAGGTAGACCACCGCTCCCCCGCACAGGACGACGACGGCGACGATCGAGGCCACCCGGGAGGAGTTCCGCCCGAGGACGATCACGGCGACCGCGACGAGGACCGCCGCACTCAACAACACTCCGACCAGCCCCGGCGCCCACGGCGCCGCGACACCAGGAAGTCGGCTCGTGAACACCGCGACCTGGGCGATCCAGGCAGAAGGCAGCCACGCTATCCAGATCACCGCCTGACCGAGTCCTGGCGTCAGCGGAAGCAACGCGCACGCGATGCAGCCGAGCATCGTGGCCACCGGTGCCGCCGGCTCGGCGAGCAGGTTCGCCGGCACCCCGTACAGCGGCAGCGTCGGCGCGAGCAGGAGCAGCACCGGCTGGCAGGCGAGCTGGGCGGCCGTGGGGACCGCCACGGCGATGGCCAGCGACTGCGGCATCCAGCGGGTGAAGAGTCGGCTCAACGGTCCCGCGAGGACCAGCAGCCCAGCCGTGGCGAGTACCGACAGCACGAAGCCGTAGTCGCGCGCCAGCCAGGGATCGTGGACCAACAGAACGACCATCGCGAGAGCGAGGGCAGGAATGCCGTCCGCAGGCCGGCCGCGCGCCAATCCGATCAGCAGCGCCGCCGCCATGACAGCCGCCCGGATGACGCTCGCTCCCGGTCCGACCAGCGCCACGAAGGCGGCCAAGGCTGCGGCGGCTGCCAGGATGCGCGAGCGGCGTCCGAGCCCCGCCAGACGCGCGAGGCCGAAGACCAGGGCGATGACGAGAGCGCAGTTGGCACCCGAGACGGCCGTGAGGTGGCTGAGCGATGCCGCCTTCATCGCCTCGTCGAGGTCGACCGACACAGCGGTCTCGTCACCGATCGCGAGTCCGGGGAGCAGCGCGCCGCCGTCACCCGGTGTCGACGCCGCGGCTCGCGCGAAGGTCTCGCGCGCGGACGCCGCCCAGCCGAGCCACGGCGGCGGAGCAGCGGCCACGGCCACGTCGTCTCGCGAGCTGACCATGTACGTCGTCGGCTCCCCCGGCTCCGCCCGTCGGACGGTGCCGTGGACGCGGACGACTGCTCCGAACGCGCAGGCGCGGGCGTCGTGCTCGCTCGCGCCGAACAACACCGACACCGGGATAGACGCCCCTCCGCCCTCCGTCCGGCCGCGCATACTCCAGCGGGCGCCCCCGTCGAATCCTGCCGCGACCCGCTGCGGGGCCCGCTCGACCCGCACCAGGATCGAGACTGTCTCCGATCGTGACGCCGCAGCTTCCATCTCGGGCGATTCACGCGCCGGAGCCTGTGCAGCCACCGCCACGGAACCGACGGCCACCCCGACGAGCGCCAACGCGACGAGCGGGAGCCCACCACGCGAGGAGCGTGCCGACGACCGACGTGGAGGACCGACCGCCAACCGGACACGCCATGCGAGAGCACCGATGGCGATCGCGCTGGACGCGAGAGCGACGACCGGGGCGAGCTCCGGTACGCCGATGAGCACTGCTACCGCGATCCAGAGCGCACACGCGGGCAGGGCGAGCCGCAGATCAGGCATCGGACGACTTCTCGCCGCCCACGATCAACCGAACCAGCCCGGTTGCGGCGACGTCTGGTACGGAAGCGCCGCGGGGTCGGGAAAGGGAGTCAGGTGGGTGTCGCATCCCTTCACGCTAGGAACCGACTGAGGTGCCCCATCCCGACGACCACTGATCAGTGGATAACTGCCAGAGCCATCGGAGTGTGGACGATACAGCCGCTAAGTGTGCGTGAACGAGAACCTCACACCGTCATCGATCGGCCCCACCGGTGTCTCGATCGTCATCCGGGAGCCGGACCCGTCGATGAGCATCTCTGCCGTTCCCAGTGTCGGTTGCCCGCGGTGAAGGCGCCGTCAGACTCGAGGCGAAGCGTTGCACGTTGATGCCCCGCTCCGATGTCGTCCCAGCGCCCGACACCTCGGACGCTGTGCTCGGTAGTGAGCATATTCGGGTCGTCGATGCGACGCCCGGACCGCATGCGCTTGCTACGCTGACGACGACACGGGGAGGACCATTGGGTTTATTTCGACGCCGCAAGGACGAGCCGCAGCCGCCGGATCGCATCGAATGGGTGACTTCAACAGCCAGACGGATTCTCGCTGAGCGAGGCGTCGAGACGACTATCGAATACGGTGCCGAACCGGAGGACGTCAGGCTGATCGCCGCCGACGGCCAGCTGTATCCGCTCTTCAACGCCTTCGCCAAGACCCACGGTGCGACCGCAGATCAGGCTGTGACGGTGGTCACTCAGCACATCGACAATCTGCTCGACGCACGAAACACCCCGGCAGCCACGCAGCTGTCCGCCGACCAGTTACGACGGCAGGTGCGAACGCGGATCCTCCCCGGCGGCGTGGGCGGCCCGAACGAACCGACGTTCCACTATGCGCGACCGTTCACCGATGATCTGATTCTCGCCCTCTGCGTCGATTTTCCAACCACGGTGAAGTTCATCGACGACTCCGACGTCGACGACCTCGCTCTGAGCGTGGACGAGCTGTACGCGTACGGGCAGCTCAACACCGACCGGGAACCCGTCGACGAGCGCATCGAGCCTGTCGAGGGGATCCACGTCATCGCCGGCGACTCGCTGTTCACAGCGTCGAAGGCCGCGAACCTCCCCGCCGTGCTCGGTGCCGCTCCTCTGGGGACGCTTTTCACCCTGCCACACCGTCACATGATCATCGCTGTCCCCATCACCGGGCCGGAGACGATGGCCGCCGTCGAGCACCTGGTGAGTCTCACCCAGCATGTCCTCAGCGGTGGCCTCCCCCCTGGCGGCGTCATATCCGCCGACGTGCTGTTCTCACGCAACCAGCAGGTCACCCGAGTCTCATCGATGGACGAGAACGGCAAAGTGTCGATCATGGTCGACGACCGCCTTCAGGAAGCGCTGGAGGAAGCCCTCGGCTGACCACGGGCATCAGACGACCACCCGATCCTTGAGGCCGTCGAAGAGCTTCTGACCGATCCCGGAGACCTTCAGGAGGTCCGTGACGGCGCCGAACCGGCCGTTCGCGGCCCGCCAGTCGACGATCCGCTGAGCGAGCGTCGGGCCGATCCGCGGCAGCGTCTCCAACTCCGCCGGCGTCGCCGTGTTGAGATTCACCGGCACGCCAGGCGCACCCGTCGCACCGCCCGCGCCGCCCGTCCCTGCGGCCGGCCCACCGGATGCAGCTCCGCCCACCGGGGGCGGGTCGCCGATCCGCGGCACTACCAGCTGCTCTCCGTCGGCGACGGGCCGGGCGAGGTTCACCGCGGCGATGTCGGCGCCGTCGGCTGCTCCCCCGGCGGCGGCGACCGCATCCACCACCCGGGACCCCGCCGGGAGGTCGACGAGTCCGGGCTCCCGCACCGCGCCCGTGACGTGCAGGAGCAGCCGCCCGCCAGCCGCGGACGGCCCCGACGTCGGCATGCCGCTCGCGCCGGCGGACGGCGGCAGCGTCGCTCCGAGGTCGATCGACGCCCCTTGCTGCGCGGTCGCCGACACCAGCACGGCGACCACCGCTGCGACGATCGCCAGCACGATCGCCGCGCCAACACCGATACGAACCCGCCGCGAACCCCGGCCGTCGGCCGCCTCCATCGGCTCGAGACTCTCGACACCGACGTCCGGCCGCGGCCCCGACTCCGAACCGGACCGCTCGGGCACGCCGGAACCGACGGCTGAGGGCTCGGCACGGTGTCGCATCCCCTCACGCTACGAAGCACCGCCGCCACAGAACCCCACCACCACCGCATCCGTGGAGAGACGACGGAAGCGCCGGGCTGTGAACAACCCGGCGCTTCCGATGACGCGCCCGCTCAGACGGGCGCTGCGCTCAGCCGCGCTGCGCTCAGCCGCGCGGCTTCGTCGCGATGTTGACCAGTCGCGGTGCGCGCACGATCACGTTGACGATCTCGCGGTCGCCGACCGAGCGCACAACGGCCTCGGAACCGCGCGCCAGGGCCTCGAGCTCGTCCGACGCGATCTTCGGCGAGACCTCCAGGCGGTCGCGCACCTTGCCGTCCACCTGCACCACCGCGGTCACCGACTCCTCGATGAGCAGGGTCGGGTCGGGCTTGCGCCACTGCGCCAGCGCCACCGAGGGCTCGTAGCCGAGCTTCGCCCACATGTCCTCCGCGGTGTACGGGGAGAACAGGTTCAGCGCCATCGCGATGACCTCGGCGGCCTCGCGGACGGCGGCGTCGCCCGCACCGGGCCCGGAGTCGATCGTCTTACGCGTGGCGTTGACCAGCTCCATCAGCCGGGCGACGACCACGTTGAACTTGAACGACTCGACCAGTCCGGGCGCGTCGGCCAGGAAGCGGTGGGTGACGCGACGCAGGGCCGGGTCGCCCGTCTTCCAGACGACGTCGGGCGCGCTGGTCACGTCGTCCGCGATCCGCCAGGCGCGCGCCAGGAACTTCGCGCTTCCCGACGGCGAGACGTCCGCCCAGTCGATGTCGTCCTCCGGCGGGCCGGCGAACGCCATGGTCAGGCGCACCGCATCCACACCGTGCTCGTCCAGCTGCTCGGACAGCTTCACCAGGTTGCCGCGCGACTTCGACATCGCCGAGCCGTCCATCAGCACCAGGCCCTGGTTCAGCAGCGCCGTGAACGGCTCCGTGAAGCTGATGTAGCCCAGGTCGAACAGCACCTTCGTGATGAAGCGCGCGTACAGCAGGTGCAGGATGGCGTGGGTCACGCCTCCGACGTACTGGTCGACCGGCGCCCACTTCTCCGCCTCGCGCGGGTCGAACGCCTGGGTGTCGTCGTTCGCCGACAGGAACCGCAGGAAGTACCAGGAACTGTCCACGAACGTGTCCATCGTGTCCGTGTCGCGCTTGGCCGGTCCGCCGCAGTTCGGGCAGGAGACGTTGACCCAGTCGGTCGCTCCGCCCAGCGGGCTCGTGCCCTTCGGCTGCAGGTCGAGGCCGTCTGCCGGCGGCAGCAGCACGGGCAGCTCCGACTCGGGCACGGGCACCTCGCCGCACTGCTCACAGTGGATGATCGGGATGGGCGTGCCCCAGTAGCGCTGCCGCGAGATCAGCCAGTCGCGCAGGCGGAAGTTCTTCGCCGGTGCGCCCAGGTTCGACGCCTGCAGCGCTTCCGTCACGCGACGGATCGCGTTGGACTTGCTCAGGCCGTCGAACGGCCCCGAGTTGATCAGGCGTCCCTCTCCGGTCAGCGCGACGCCCGTCTCGGACGGGTTCTCGAGCGCTGCCTCCTCCGGCAGGATCGGCTCGCCGGTCTCCGGATCCGTGTGGATGACCGGGATCGCACCGGTGATCGGCTGCGTCGTGTCGACGACGACCCGCACCGGCAGGTCGAAGGCGCGCGCGAAGTCGAGGTCGCGCTGGTCGTGCGCGGGCACGGCCATGATCGCGCCGTGACCGTAGTCGCTCAGCACGTAGTCGGCGGCCCAGATCGGGATGCGCTCCCCGGTCAGCGGGTTGATCGCGTGACGCTCCAGGAACACACCGGTCCTCTCGCGCTCCGTGCTCAGGCGGTCCATCTCGGTGGTGCCGCGCACCACATCCAGGTAGTCGTCGAAGCGCTTGCGAACCTCGGGGCGCGCGCCCTCGACCAGCTCGGTGGCCAGGTCGGAGTCGGGCGCGACCACCATGAACGTCACGCCGTACAGCGTGTCCGGACGCGTCGTGTAGACGGTCACCGGCTCGTCACGGCCCTCGATGCGGAACGTGACGTCCGCACCCGTGGACCGCCCGATCCAGTTGCGCTGCATCGAGATCACCTTGGACGGCCAGGCGCCCTCCAGCTGGTTCAGGTCGTCCAGCAGGCGGTCGGCGTAGTCCGTGATCCGGAAGTACCACTGGGTCAGCTTCTTCTTGGTGACCAGGTTGTCGCATCGCTCGCAGCGGCCGCCGACGACCTGCTCGTTCGCCAGAACCGTCTGGTCGAACGGGCACCAGTTGACCTGGCTCGCCTTGCGGTACGCCAGGCCCTTCTCGTACAGCTTCAGGAACAGCCACTGGTTCCAGCGGTAGTACGCCGGGTCGGAGGTCTGCAGCACGCGGTCCCAGTCGAAGCTGGGCGCGTAGCGGCGCATGCTCGCCTTCTGCTGGGCGATGTTGTCGTTGGTCCAGCCGGCCGGGTCGAGGCCGCGCTTGATGGCGGCGTTCTCGGCAGGCAGGCCGAACGAGTCCCAGCCGATGGGATGCAGCACGTTGAAGCCCTGCTGGCGCCAGTAGCGCGCGATCACGTCGCCCAGGGCGTACGCCTCGGCGTGACCCATGTGCAGGTCGCCCGACGGGTAGGGGAACATGTCGAGGATGTACTTGCGCGGGCGGCTGTCGGCGGGGTCGTCGGTCGCGAACGGCCGCAGCTCTTCCCAGACCGGGAGCCACTTGTCCTGGATGGCGGCGAAATCGTAGGCGGCGCGCTCGTCGTGGGCGCGACCGGTCTGCTGGGGGGTGCTCGCTGCCGTGGTGCCGGCTGCGTCGTGCTCGTGTGCCACGTGACTCTCAATCTCGGTTCCGTCGTGCCGCGTCGGGATTTCTGGCGGCACGGAAGAGGACGGGCGGCGCGCGCCCGGTACTCCAGACTACTAAACGTCGGCGACGTCCAGTCCGTTCCCAGCGCGCCCTCAGTTCGCCGTGGGCGTGCTCCGGCCGCTGAGTCCGGCCGCCGCCAGCAACGCCGCCGCCTTCACGCGCACCTCCGCCAGCTCCTCCGCGGGGACGGACAGCGCGGTGATGCCGCCTCCCGCGCCGATCACGACGCCGTCGCCGGTGAAGTGGATACTGCGGATCACCATCGCGAGATGTGCGGTGCCGTCCACGCCCAGATAGCCGAAGCACCCGGCGAACGCCCCACGCGGGCCGCCCTCCAGCCGGTGCAGGATACGCATCGCGCTCAGCTTGGGCGCCCCGGTCATCGAGCCGGCCGGGAAGCACGCGGCCACCGCATCCACCGCGCCGAGCCCGGGGCGCAGCCGGCCCTCGACCGTCGAGACCAGCTGGTGGACCTGCGCGTAGCTCTCCACCGCGAGCAGGTGGGTGACCTCGACGGAGCCGACCTCGCACACCCGCCCGAGGTCGTTGCGCATCAGGTCGACGATCATCACGTTCTCGGCGCGCTCCTTCTCGCTCGCCTCGAGTTCCGCACGTAGTTCGACATCGGCGGCGACGGTGGCTCCGCGCGGCCGCGTGCCCTTGATCGGGCGGGTGCGGACACGACCTCCGTCGACACGCAGGAACTCCTCCGGTGACGAGCTCACGAGCGTCTCCCCGGCGATCCGCACGAAGCCGGCGAACGGTGCCGGGCTCGCCCGCCGCAGCCGCAGGTGCACGGCGAGCGGGGCGGCGGCGCCGCGCGCGGTGACACGGTTGGTGAGGCAGAGCTGGTAGGCATCGCCCGCCCTGATCGCCTCCTGACACGCCTCGATCGCGGCGAGATAGGCGTCGTCGTCGTGGCGCCAGTGAGCGACGGCCGGCGGGATGGGATGCGCGGCCAGGTAGGCGTCAGTGGCACCGGCGGCGGTCGCCAGCGCGCGCACGGTCGCGTCGATCCAGGCCGTTCCGTCGGCGTCGTCCGGGGCGATGATCTCGATCGTCCGGTCGGCGTGGTCGAAGACGACAACACGGTCGACGAACAGAAGGGATGCGTCGGTCGTGCGGCCGTGCTCCGGCACCGCGACCGGCGCACCGGCTGCCGACGCACCGGCCTCGTAGCCGAGACGCCCCCACCAGCCGATCGGGGCGGCGAGGCGCTCGGCCTGCTCGCCGTGCCACAGCCCCAGGTCGGCGCCCAGGGCATCCAGCACGCCTCCGGGCTGCGTCACTCCGTCGACGGTGACCGTGCCGTCGGCGACGGACGCGGTCATCCGCACACGGCCCGTCCCGATGTATGACCGCCCGCTGAGGGCCTCGGCCCCGCTGTCGAGCCAGACCGCGTCCACACCGTCCGCGCCGCCGAACAGCGTCGCGAACGCGTCGGCCGGGTCGACCCAGGTGTCGAGCGGCTGCACGCGGAGCGGGGTGAGCACCGGACTAGCCTAGGCGAGTGGACACGCACAGCACCGGACCGGTCAGCTCCCTCGCCGACTGGGCGGGCGGTGAGCTCCGCGTGCGCGACGACTGCGAGGTGACGGAGACCGAGCTGCTCGGCGCCGACTCGTTCCTGGTCCGCGACGGCCGAGTGCTGGCGCTCGGGCTGCACCGCAGCCGGTTCGCCGAGACCGTGCGCGAGCAGGGCTTCGCCGACCGCGCCGAGGTCGAGGCGTTCTGGGAGGCCGCGATCGGTTCACTGCCGCGCGAGGGCGACTGGTTTCCGCGGTTGGAGCTCGTGCGTGCGCGGGACGCCCTGCGCCTGCGCTTCCGGTTGCGGACGGCGCCGGAACTCACCTCCGAACTGGTGGTCGCGACCGCCGACGCCGACCCCCGCGTCGTCCCGCACCTGAAGGGGCCGGACCTCGATCGGCTCAGCGCACTCCGTCAGCGGGTGCAGCGCCGAGGGGCGCAGGAGGCGATCATCCTCGACCACGGCCGCGTGTCGGACGGCACGACGACCGCACTGCTCTGGTGGCGCGGGGATGCACTGTTCGCGCCGCCCTTCTCGCTCCCGCGGGTCGACAGCGTCGCCGCGCGCACGGTACGCGGTGTGGCCGCTGCGCTCGGCGTCCCGGTCGAGGATGTGGCCGTCCGGCCGTCGGAGTTGGAGGGCGCGGTGCTGTGGGCCGTGAATGCGCTGCACGGCGTCCGCGCCGTCACCGCATGGGTGGGCGGGCCGGCTCTCGCGCAGGATCCCGCGCGGACCGACGCCTGGCGCGCGCGGTTCGCCGCGCTGGCGCGACCGCTGCCCTGATCCGCTCGGCCCGGCAACGACCCCGCTACCCGACCAGCGCGCCGTCCTCCAGCCGCACCACCCGATCCACCAGCTCGGTCGGAACGTCCGTGTGCGAGATCAGGAGCACCGTCCGGCCGTCCTCCGCCGCGGTCCGCAGCACATCCCGCACGATCGCATCGGCGACCGCGCTGTCGACGTTCGCGGTGGGCTCGTCGACGACGAGCACCGGGAAGTGGGCGAGGAGCGCGCGGGCGAGCGCGATCCGCTGGGCCTGACCGCCCGACACCAGGGCGCCGCGCTCGCCGACCGGCTCAGACAGTCCGCCGCGAGCGAGTGCCCAGCCGCGCAGCCCCACCCGGTCGAGCGCATCCAGCAGCTCGTCGTCCGTCGCCGTGTCGCGTGCGAACAGCAGGTTCTGGCGCAGATCGGAGTCGAACAGGTAGGGCCGCTGCTCGACCAGCCCGATCACCCGTCGCACGTCGTCCTGGCGCAAGTCGCGGGCCGGGACGCCGTCGATCGAGTAATCGCCGGTGTGATCGATCAGGCGCGTGAGGACGTGGGCGAGTGCTGTCTTGCCTGCACCGGTCGGGCCGGTGAGCAGGACGCGCTCCCCCGGCCGCAGCCGCAGGTCGAGCTCGCGCAGCACGTCGTGATCGTCGTCCGGCCAGTGCGCCGACACACCGTCGAGCAGCACCTCCGGGACGCCGCCGACGTCACCGCTCACGACCAGCGCCCGGCCGTCCGGCGCATCCACCGGGACGCCGTCCGGTACCTCGATCGGCGCCGCCGACGCGATCCGCTCCGCACTCGCCCGCACCCGTCGCCAGGCGCCGAACGCCAGCGGGACGGTGCCGAAGACCTCGAAGACCGCGAGCGGGAGCAGGGCCACCACGGCGAGTCCCGGGGCGTCGAGCGAGCCGTCGATCACCGCGGGGATGCCTCCCGAGAGCCCGAAGACGGTCGCCGCGCCCGCGAGGAGCGACACCACGCCTGCGGTCAGGCCGAGACCCACCGCCCGCGTGCGCGACGCCGCTGTCAGCCGCTCACCGGCCGCGCGCACGCGCTCCTGCGCCGCGGGAAGCGCCCCGTATGCGGTCAGGACATCGAGGTTCGCGACCAGGTCGTGCAGGGCGTCGTTGAGCTCGGCGCGGAGCGGCGCGATGCGACGCTCGGCGGCCCCCGCGACCCACCGGTTCACCAGCATCCCCGCGACCAGGGCCACCGCCAGCGTGACCAGCAGAGCGACACCTGCCGCCGGGAGGATCAGGAAGGCGGCGACGATGCTGCCGACGGCGACCAGACCCGCGCTCACCAGCGGCTGGATCACGCGCAGCGCGAGGTTCTGAAGCTCGTCCACATCGTCCGCCAGCCGTGCCAGCAGATCGCCCGAGCGCACACCGCGCAGTCCGTCCGGCGCGAGCGGCTCCAGTCGTGCGTAGAGGCGCGATCGCACCGTCCCGAGCTGCCGGAAGGCCGCGTCGTGCCCGGCCAGCCGCTCCAGATAGCGGAAGAACGCGCGCCCGAGGGCGAACGCACGGACGCCGACGACAGCGGCCGACAGGTACATCAGCGCGGGCTGCTCCGAGGCCCGCGTGATCAGCCACGCCGAGACGCCCAACAGCGCGACCGCGCTTCCGCCGCTCAGGAAGCCGAACCCGATGGCGGCCCACAGCCGACCTGCGGAGGGGATGGCCAGCCGGAGGATGCGGCGCACCTCCATGGGGTCCGCGGCACCCTGCGCCTGCGTCTCTCGGAGCCTCGATTCAGCGGACACCGGACACCTCGCTCTCCTCGGACTGCGTGCTCGCGGCGGCCCCGTCCGACGCATCGCGGGCGGGCAGCGTCAGCACGACGTCCGCCGCCTCCGCCACCGCCGGCCGGTGACTCACGACCAGCACCGCCGCGCCGTCGTCGGCCGCACGCCGCACCGCGCGCAGCAGGCGGGCCTCCGTCTCCGCGTCGAGCGCCGAGGTCGGCTCGTCCAGGATCAGCACAGGGCACCGACGCCACCGCAGGCGATACAGCGCCCGGGCGACCGCGACCCGCTGGGCCTGGCCGCCGGACAGCCCCGATCCGCCTGCGCCGAGCTCCAGGGCCGGGTCGAGCTCAGCGGCTGCGGCATCTCGCAGCGCGTCTTCGACACGCGCATCCGTGCCGGCGGCGTCCGGCGCATCGCCCAGCGCGACGTTCGACGCGATGCTCCCGGCGAGCAGCCCGGGCCGCTGCCCGGCCCATGCGATCGCCTCGCGTCGCCCCACCGCGTCGGTCCGGCCGCCCGCGTGGATGCGGCCCTCGAACGCGGTGAAGCCCAGCACCGCGCTCACCAGACTCGACTTGCCGGCCCCGCTCGGCGCCCGGAGCACGGCGAACGTCCCCGGCGGCACCGCAGCACTGAAGCCGTCGACGACGGTCCGCCCGTCGTACGCGATCCGCACATCCTCGAGCACCAGTCCGGTCCCTGCGGCGACATCCGCATCCGGCGTCACAGCGTCCACGGCTTCCGCCGCCTCGATCACCTCGAACGCGTTCGACGCGGCCTCGATGCCCTCCGCGGCCGCGTGGTAGCTCGCGCCCACGTTGCGCAGCGGCAGGAACGCCTCGGGCGCGAGCAGCAGCACGAACAGTCCGACCGAGAGGTCGAGCGAGCCGCCCAGCAGTCGCAGCCCGATCGTGACAGCGATCACCGCGACGGACAGGCTCGCGGCCAGTTCCAGCACGAACCCGGAGAGGAACGACATGCGCAGCACCCGCATGGTGTGAACGCGATACTGCTCGCTCACCTGGCGGATCCGCGCCTCCTGGCGGTGCTGCCGCCCGAACAGCTTCAGCGTCGAGAGCCCGGCGACCACATCCAGGAAGCCGCTCGACAGGGTGGAGAGCGCCCGCCACTGCCGCTTCTGGGCCGCCTGGGTCGCCCAGCCGACCAGAACCATGAACACCGGGATGAGCGGGAGCGTGATCACGAGGATGATCCCGCTGGTGAGGTCGCGCCAGCCGATCGTCAGCACCAGAAGGGGTGTCGCGATGGCGGTGCCGATCAGCTGCGGCAGGTACTTCGCGAAATAGCCGTCGAGCGCATCCATGCCGTGGCCGGCGACGAGGGTGACGTCGGCGGTGCTCCTGCGGGCGACCCACCCCGGGCCGAGCCGTCCGACCGCCGCGACCAGGCGCTCCCGCAGCTGCCCCACGACGCGCGCTCCGCCGCGGGACGACACCGACTCGACCGCCCACAGCAGCCCCGCGCGCACCACCACGACGAGACCCAGCAGGCCGATGGTCGGACTGAGGCTCGCGAGCGGCTCCCCCGCGATCGCGCGCACCACGACATCCGTCAGCAGCCAGGCGAAGGCGATGATGGATGCGGTCTGCAGCACCGCGAGCCCGGCGCCCGCGGCGAGGGTGCCGCGGGTCGCCGAAGCGTACCGCAGGAGTCGGGGGTCGAGCGGGCGCACGTCAGGCCGTCACGGGTTGCTGCGTGTCGTCGGTGCCACCGGCCTCCGGCGCCTCCTGCGGGATGTGGTCGCGCGTCACCCGCTTGCGGAAGATCCAGTAGGTGAAGCCCTGGTAGACGAGGATCAGCGGAAGGAAGATCGCCGCGACCCACGTCATGATCGTCAGCGTGGTCTGCGAGCTGGACGCGTTCGCGATGGTGAGGCTGTTCTCCGGGTTCGGCGAGGAGGGCATCACGTCGGGGAACAGGGCGGCGAACAGCGACACGACGGCGAGGGCGATGGTGGCCGCCATGAACCCGAACGACCATCCCTCGGCCCCGCGCAGGTTGGCGATCCAGGAGGCGACCAGCGCCACCGCCGCGAAGATCGCGAGCGCGAGGAACACCGGCGAGAAGTGCGAGATGGCCGTCCAGCCGAGGAACACCGCCGCGACCACGATGGCCACAGCTCCCGAGCGCGCGGCGAGCCGCCGTGCTCGGACGCGGAGGTCGCCATCGGTCTTCAGCGAGATGAAGACGACGCCGTGGGTGAAGAACAGCAGGAGGGTCGTCAGGCCGCCGACGATCGCGTAGCCGTTCAGGAGGTCGAACAGCGTCCCCGTGTAGTCGTGGTTGGCGTCGAGCGCGACGCCCTGCACGATGTTCGCGAACGCGACGCCCCAGAGGAACGCGGGAACCGCGGAGCCGACGATGATCATCCCGTCGAACCACTTCTTCCACCGGGCGCCGGCGCGCTGGTGCCGGTACTCGAACGACACGCCGCGCACGATCAGCGCGAGCAGGATGAGCAGCAGCGCCAGGTAGAAGCCGCTGAACAGCGTGGCGTACCACTCGGGGAAGGCCGCGAACAGCGCGGCGCCTCCGACGATGACCCACGTCTCGTTGAGGTCCCAGACCGGACCGATCGTGTTGATCATCACGCGGCGGTCGACGTCGTCGCGGCCGAGGAACGGCAGCGCCATCCCCACCCCGAAGTCGAAGCCGTCGAGCACGAAGTAGCCAACGAAGAAGAAGGCGACGATGCCGAACCAGAGAACTGCGAGATCCATTGTCGTGCTCCTCCTAGTAGACCGTGGCGACCGGGATGGGCTCGCCGGCGTCGTCGAGGTGCTTCTCGATCGGCTCGGGGCCCTTCTGGGCGGCGCGCTTGATGAGCTTGAACTCGACGACCGCGAGGGTGCCGTAGATGGCGGTGAAGGCGACGAGAGAGATCAGCACCTCGAGTCCCGTCGTGCCGGGCGAGACGCCGTCGGCCGTCTTCATGAGGCTGAACACGATCCACGGCTGCCGCCCCATCTCGGTGAAGATCCAGCCGACGATCATCGCCAGCAGCGAGAGCGGCATGGCCCAGATCGCGATCTTCCACTGCCAGGCGCGGGTCGGGGTGCGGCCCTTGCGGGTCAGCCAGAGGCCGACGACGGCGATGGCGACGTGGAGCATCCCGAGCCCGATCATCCAGCGGAACGCCCAGTAGGTGATCCAGATGGTCGGCGTGTAGTCGCCGGGGCCGTAGAGCTGCGTGTACTGCGCCTGCAGGTCGTTGATGCCCTCGACGGTGCCGTTCAGGCTGTGCGTCGACAGGAACGACAGCAGGTACGGCACGCGGATCGAGAACAGTTCGTGCACGCCGTCCGGGGTGCCGAGGGTGAAGATCGAGAAGGAGGCGTCGGCTCCGGTCGAGGTCTTGTAGAGCGCTTCCGCGGCCGCCATCTTCATCGGCTGCGTCTCGACCATGGCGAGACCGAGCTGGTCGCCGCTCAGGACCGTGCCGATCCCCGCGCCGACCATCAGCCAGAGGCCGAACGTGAGCGCTGGCCGCATCGTCTCGAGGTGGTTGTTGCGCGAGAGGTGCCAGGCGGCGACGGCGATGATGAGGCCGGCCGAGACCATGAAGCAGCCGAAGATGGTGTGCGGGAAGGCGGCGAGGGCGACCTTGTTCGTGAGCACGGCCCAGAGATCCGTGAGCTCCGCCCGGCCCTTCGCGGCGTTGATGTGATAGCCGACCGGGTTCTGCATGAAGGCGTTCGCCGCGAGGATGAAGTAGGCCGAGAGGATGCTGCCCACCGACACGATCCAGATGGTCGCCAGGTGCAGCCCCTTCGGCAGGCGGTCCCACCCGAAGATCCACAGCCCGATGAACGTCGCCTCCAGGAAGAACGCGAGCAACCCCTCCAGGGCGAGCGGAGCGCCGAAGATGTCGCCGACGAAACGCGAGTAGTCGGACCAGTTCATGCCGAACTGGAACTCCTGCACGATGCCGGTCACCACGCCCATCGCGAAGTTGATCAGGAAGATCTTGCCGAAGAAGTGGGTCAGCTGCAGGTAGTGCGCCTTCCCCGTGCGGTACCAGGCCGTCTGGAAGATCGCGGTGCACGTGACCAGGCCGATCGTCAGCGGCACGAACAGGAAGTGGTAGATCGTGGTGAGCCCGAACTGCCAACGCGAGAGTAGGAGCGGGTCCAGCAGTTCGTTCACGTGAGTTCCCTTCGCCTCTTCTACACATTGTAGAACTGAACTTCTACGAAGTGTAGAACATTCTCAGCCTGTTCGCGCTACTCTGGATTCGTGGCCAATCTCGGAGAACTCGAACGAGCCGTCATGGACGCCCTGTGGGACGGCGACGCCCCCATCACCGCGGGTGAGCTACGCGACAAGCTAGCGGCGGCCCGCGAGACCGGCAAGGCACCGGCGCTCACGACGATCCTCACCGTCCTCTCCCGGCTCGAGGCCAAGGGGTTCGTCGCCCGCGACCGCGACGCCCGGCCGCACCTGTACTACGCCGCCCTGACCCGCGCCGGTCACGTCGCCGATCTGATGCGCGAAGTGCTGGAGTCGTCCTCCGACCGCACCGAGGCGCTCGCCTACTTCGTCGGCTCTGTCGACGAGTCCGAAGCCGAGGTGCTGCGCCGCCTGCTCGACGCCCGCAGCGTGTGAGCAGCGACCCCGCCGCCGGGCTCGCCGGCGCGATCTTCCTGGGCGCGCTCGCCATCGCGCTCGCCTGGCCTGTGCCGCTGCTGCTCGCGCGCGCCAAGTGGCCCTCCGCCGCCCCCGTGCTGGCCGTCGCCCTCTGGCAGTCGATCGCCCTCGCGGGAGGCATCTCGATGATCGGCTCACTGCTGCTGGCGGGACTGCAGCCGTTCGGCGACGACCTGTGGTCGCGCATCGGCGGAGCGGCCGCGTCGCTGTTCCACGGACCCCTGCCGCCGGACGCCAGCCTCCTCAACGCCTTCCTGCTGAGCGCGGCCGTGCTGCTGACGGCCCACCTCCTCCTGAACCTCGCGCTCACCTCCGTTCGCAGCCGCAACCAGCGCCACCGGCACATGGAGCTGCTGCGGCTGCTGTCCTCTCCCCTGCCGGACGCTCCGACCACCCGGGTGATCGACCATCCCGCGCCGGCCGCGTACTGCCTGCCGGGCGCGCGCAGCGTCACAGTGCTCTCCGAGGGCATGATCGCGCTGCTCTCCCCCGACCAGCTGGATGCGGTGGTCGCCCACGAGCGCGCCCATCTGCGGCAGAAGCACCACCTGCTGCTGGATGCGTTCCGCTCCTGGAAGCGCGCCCTCCCCTGGTTCCCCATCGCCACACGGGCGCAGGACGCCGTCGCGCTGCTCCTGGAGATGCTCGCCGACGACACCGCGCGCCACGAGGCGGGAGACCGCGTGCTCGCGGGGGCGATCCGACTCGTCGACGAGACAGGGCAGGCGGGCGCCGTCCTCGGCGCTCCCAAGGATCGCCGGACGCCGGAGCAGCGGCGCGCCGCCCTCGTCGCGCGCGAGGAGCGCCTGGCTGACGGCCGCCGGACGGTCGGGCCCGTGCTGCGCGCGACCGTGGTGGTGACGACGGTGTTGCTCGTCGTCGTGCCGCCGGTGGTCGTGCTCGTCAGCTGATCCGGCCGCTGGTCGCATCCGGCTTCGCAGCAACGAGCCAGGCCGCGCCGCTACGCTTCCGCTATGCCGCAGCCCGGAGGGACGACATGAACGACGCGCTGACCTGGGTGCTCGACCTCGTGCAGAGTGTGGACCCGGTCCTCCGGACGCTGCTGGCCGGGCTCGGCATCCTGCTCGAGACGTCCATCCTGATCGGGCTCATCGTCCCGGGCGACACGATCGTGCTGGTCGCGAGCACCGGCGTGGCCAACCCGGTCGAGTACGTCGCACTGGTCGCCGTCGTCATCGTCGGAGCGCTCTGCGGCGAGTCGCTCGGGTTCGCGCTCGGTCGTTGGTTCGGCCCGCGCATCCGCACCAGCCGGCTCGGCAGCCGCGTCGGCACCCGCAACTTCGACCGCGCGGAAGCGTATCTCGCTCGTCGCGGCGGAATCGCCGTGTTCCTGTCGCGGTTCCTCCCGGTCCTGCACTCGCTCATCCCGCTCACCGTGGGCATGAGTCCGATGCGGTACCGCACCTTCATGGCCTGGACGGCTCCCGCCTGCGTGCTCTGGGCGTTCGCCTACGTGAGCGTCGGCTCGGCCGCGGCCGGCGGCTACCGCGAGCTGTCGCGTGAGCTGCACTGGGCGGGATACGCCTTCGTCGCCGTCATCGCGCTGTTCATCATCGTGGTGTTCGTGGTCAAGAAGGTGCTCGGCAAGCGCGAGAGCCGACACATGGAAGCGGCGGCCCGGGAACCCGAGCCGCCGCTTGATGGAGCCGACCGAACCGTTACTTGATCGGGTGGTCCTGGAGCCACTTCTTGGCGACGGCGTCCGGCTGGGTCTTGCTTGACCCCTGGTTCTCGCCGTTCATGTCGATGAGGTCCTCGGTGGTGAGTTCCTTCGACACCTTGTTCAGCACGTCCTTGACCTTGTCGGACGCCTTCTTGCTGTTGATCAGCGGCACGATGTTCTGCGCGGCGATCAGGTTCTTCGGGTCCTTCAGGGTGACGAATCCGTTGTCCTTGATGGCCGGGGTCGTCGTGTAAATGTCGGCCAGCTGGACGTCGCCGTTCTTGAGGGCGGCGACGGTCAGCGGTCCGCCGGAGTCGCTGATCGGCTTGAGCGTCGCGGTGACGCCGTACGCCGACTTCAGCCCGGGGATGCCATACGGGCGGGTCTGGAACTCCGGGTTGGCGCCGACGGTCAACGGGTCGGTGACCTTCTTGAGGTCATCGAGGCTCTTCACGTCCCATTTCTCCGAGAACTCCTTGGTGACGTTGTACGAGTCGGCGTCCTGCGCCTCCGACTGGTCGAGCACCTCGAAGCCCTTCGGCAGGGCGTCGTTGAGTCCGGCGTAGACGTCGTCGCTGGAGGTGGCGGTGCTGTTCTTGTCGTAGAACTGGAGCAGGTTGCCGCTGTACTCGGGGATGAGGTCGATGGAGCCGTCCTGCAGCGCCTTGAGGTAGACGTCGCGCTGGCCGATGCTCGGCTTGTACGCGACCTTGACGCCGTTGGCCTCGAGCGCCTGGCCGTAGATCTGCATGAGGATCTCGGACTCGCCGAACGCGGCCGAACCGACCGTGACGGTGTCGCTGGAGGACGAGGCGGAGTCGCTGCTGAACGCGCCGCCACCGGACGAGCAGGCGCTGAGGGCGAGCAGCGCCCCGGCGGCGAGCACGCCGGCCGCGAGGCGGCTCTTCTTCGATGCGAACATGATCTTCTCTTCTCTTGGGTGCTCCCGGTCGGGAGGCTGGTGTGCTGGGTTGGACAGGACAGGTCAGGTCGTGGGGGCGCCTTCCGGCACCGGGCGGGCGGCCGAGCGGCCGCCTTCCGCGCTGTCGCGGACGCGTCCGGCGGTGACACCGCGGGGCACGACGAGGCGCTGGACGATGGCGAACAGCCCGTCCGCGACGAGGGCGAGGGCGACCACGATGATGGAGCCGCCCAGGATCTCCGGGTAGTTCTGGACGGCGATGCCGTCGAACAGGAATCGGCCGAGGCCGCCGACCGGCAGGATGGCCGCGACGGTCCAGGTGGCGATCACCTGCAGGCCGCCCGAACGGATGCCGCCGATCACGAGCGGCAGCGACAGCGGCAGCTCGACCTTCGTGAACACCTGCCAGCCGGTCATCCCGATCGCGCGAGCAGCGTCGATCGGAGCGCGGTCCACCGACTCGAGGCCGGAGTACGCGCCGGCCAGGATCGGCGGGATCGCGAGGATGGTGAGCGCGATCAGCGGCGGGACGATGGTCAGGTTGGTCGTGAGCAGCGCCAGGTAGATGACGAGGCCCAGTGTCGGCAGCGCACGCAACGCCCCGGACACGCCGACCGCGAGCCCGCGGAAGCGACCGGAGTGACCGATCGCGAAACCGATCGGCAGGGCGATGATCGCAGCGAGCAGCAGCGTCAGCAGCGAGTAGGCGATGTGCTCGCCCAGACGCGCGGGGATGCCGCTCGGCCCGGACCAGTTGGTCGGGTCGCCGATCCACCCGAAGGCGGCCAGGATGTCGGTCATACGCCGGTCACCGCCCTCATCGCCGCGCGCCTGCTGAGGCGGCCGGCTCGCCGGTTGGATCGCGTCCAGGGCAGCAGCACGCGCCCGAGACCCACGAGGATCAGGTCGAAGACGAGCGCCACCACCATGATGAGGATGATGCCGACCAGGACCTCCTCGGTGTACGACCGGTTGAGGCCGTCCGTGAACAGGTAGCCGAGGTTCGGGACGCCCAGAAGCGCTCCGACGCTCACGAGGCTGACCGTGCTGACCGACACCACCCGGAGGCCCGCGAGAAGAACCGGTCCGGCCAGCGGGAGCTCGACGGACCAGAAGCGGCGCCAGGCCGAGAACCCGACGGCGGTCGCCGACTGCAGCACGTCACCGGGAACGGAGCCCAGTGCGTCCGCTGTCGTGCGGACCATCAGCGCGAGCGCGTAGATGCTCAGCGCCACCACGACGTTGAGCGGCGAAAGGATCTGCGTGCCGATCAGGGCGGGCATCGCGAAGAACAGGGGCAGCGACGGGATCGTGTAGAGGATGCCGCCGATCGTCAGCAGCACACCGCGGCTCCAGCGATAGCGGTTCGCGACCCACCCGATGGGTAGCGACACCACGAACCCGATGATGATCGGGAGAGCGGCGAGCCACACGTGGGTGACCGTGAGATTCCAGACCTGGCCGAGATTCGACCACAAGAAACTCACGACGCGTCCTCACCCTGCGCCGGAGCACCCGCGACCGAGACGGTCGCGGCCTTTGCCTCGGAGGGAGCGGCTGCGCCACGCGGCGAGCCGGAAAGGACGCCCGCGGCGCGGCCGTCGCTGTCGACGAGCACCGAACCGGTCGGCGTCTCCTCGACGTGGAGTGCCCGTCGTCCGCGGTCGGCGCCGACGAAGGACGCGACGAACTCGTCGGCCGGGTCGGCCAGGATCTCGGCGGGCGTGCCCTTCTGCGCGACGATGCCGCCCTTCCGGAAGATGACGACCTGGTCGCCGAGTTTGAAGGCCTCGTCGATGTCGTGCGTGACGAACACGACCGTCTTGTCGAGATCGCGCTGCAAGCGGAGCAGCTCGTTCTGCAGATCGTCGCGGACGATCGGGTCGACGGCGCCGAACGGCTCGTCCATCAGCAGGATGTTCGGGTCGACCGCGAGCCCGCGGGCGACGCCCACACGCTGCTGCTGGCCGCCCGACAACTGGCTCGGGTACCGATCGGCGAGCGAGCGCTCGAGCCCCACGGTGTCCATCAGTTCGAGTGCACGCTCCCGCGCATCCTTCTTCTTCACGCCTTTGAGCAGCGGGACGGTGGCGATGTTGTCGACGACCTTGCGGTGCGGCAGCAGCCCCGAGTTCTGCATCACGTAGCCGATCGAGCGGCGCAGGGCGACGGGCTTGAGCGACAGCACATCCTCGCCGTCGATCTCGATCTGCCCGGAGGTCGGATCGACCATCCGGTTGATCATGCGGAGGATCGTCGTCTTGCCGCTGCCGGACGACCCGACGAGCACCGTGATCTTGCGCGATGGGATCACCAGGGAGAAGTCATCGACGGCCAGCGTCCCGTCCGGGAAGCGCTTCGTGACATCGCGGAACTCGATCACGAGCGCGCTCCCGTCGCCGGGGTCGCTGCGATATCGGTGTCGCGGGATGCGGAAGCTGATGCGGCCATCTCACCCAGCCAAACAGCGTCCGGCCGTTTGCGCAATGGAATGCGTCGAATTGTGGCATTCAGGGTCGGTCGCACTGCCGGCCCCCCTTCTGTCGGTGTCACGGCCGTTCGGCACGTGCGCTCCTTGTTCGGAACGCGCGCCCGTGTGGATGGCAACTTGCCACCGACCACCGACATTCCCGCCGGAAGAGAATCCGGCGAACGGGTCACCGAGTCAGGACTCGGGGCCGAACCGGCGCTCCAGGTACTCGCGGGCGACCGTCCTCGCCTCGGCGATGTAGCGCTCGTCGCCGTTCGGGTCCTCCACGAAAGCGCGCGTGATCAGGGAGTCCATGATCTCGACGACGACCTGGAGGCGGAAGGCCAGATCCTCTCCGGCCGGGAGCCCGTACTCGTCCGCGAGGATCTGCGCGAACTGATTGGCGAAGCCGGTGTCCTGAGCGACGTCCTCCTCGCCGGCACCCGCGCGCTCGGCGCCCGAGAAGCGGATGATGCGGAAGCCGCTCTCGGTGCGGAACATGTCGACGAACGCGTCGATCGCGCACTCCACGGCGTTCCACCAGTGCTCGGGCGACTGGGCGTCGATCGCCTCGACGACCGAGCGGCGGTACCGCAGCAGCGCGCGGTCGCGCAGCGCCTGCAACAGCACGATGCGGTCCGGGAAATACCGGTACACGGTCCCGATGGAGGCACCGGCTCGTTCGGCCACCATCGCGGTGGTGAGCCGATCGAAGCCGATCTCGTCGACCACTTGGGCGGCGGCGTCCAGGAGGGCGTCGATGCGCGCTGCGCTGCGCTCCTGGATCGGTTCCGTGCGCACGAGCGGCGCTCCGACGGTGTTCTGACCGGCGACCAGATCGTTGATGGGCACGAGGGCGGCTCCTTCTTTCTCTCGAACAAGGTGGTGGTGCGGGTCCCCAGCCCGGCGACGGGATCACCGTCGCACTAACGGGATCATATTCGGGGAAACCTCACTTCCGCTGGGGAATACCCTTCGACGCGCCGCAGAAATGTCCCCCAGATCTGGGGGATGCATTCGTGTGCACGTTCACTCCATGAGAAAATGACTCAGATGCCCTCCCCCGAATCGCGCCCCGAGCACGTCTCCGGCGACTCCGTCGTCCGTCGTAGCGCAGCGGTCGAGCCCATCATGCACCGCGCCGCGCGCATCGAGGACGCGTTCCACGAGTTCCGTGCGCGCCGCGCCCGCAAGCGCGGATTCCTCGCGACGATCGTCCCGTACACCGGATACGGCTCGCCGAGCTGGGTGCGCATCCTGGGCCGCGTGGTGCTCGCGAAAGACCCGCGGCCAGGAAGTCGCGCCGAGCGTCTGCACCGCAAGCGCGAGGAGTCGGTGCGCGGCTGGCGCTCGTTCATCAGCGTCCCGCTGGCGGAGACGACGGTGACGGTCGAGATCGAGGGCGACCGGCACGAGGTCGTCACCGACCGTGGCGGCGTCATCGACACGGTCGTCCCGGTTCAGCTCGCGCCCGGCTGGCACACGATCAAGCTCTCGACCTCGGAGTCGGCACGGGTGTTCGAGGCCCCGGTGTTCATCGTCGACCCTAAGGCGACCTTCGGCATCATCTCCGATGTCGACGACACGGTGATGGTCACGGCGCTCCCCCGCCCGCTGCTCGCGGCCTGGAACACGTTCGTGCTGGATGAGCACGCGCGTGTGCCCACGCCGGGCATGGCGGTCCTCCTCGAGCGGCTGGCCGCATCCCATCCGGGCGCACCCGTGATCTACCTCTCGACGGGTGCCTGGAACGTCGCGCCGACGCTCACCCGGTTCCTGAACCGCAACCTCTTCCCCGCCGGTCCGCTGCTGCTGACGGATTGGGGCCCGACGCACGACCGCTGGTTCCGCAGCGGGCGCGAGCACAAGCGCACGAGCCTCGCCCGTCTTGCCGAAGAGTTCCCCGGGCTCAAGTGGCTGCTCATCGGCGACGACGGCCAGCACGACGAGGACCTCTATGGCGAATTCACCACGGAGCATCCGGAGAACGTCGCCGCCGTGGCCATCCGCCAGCTGTCCAGTGGCGAGGCGGTGCTCGCGGGTGGCCGGTCGAAGGCCGACAAGCACGCGGAGCTGTCCGGGACGCCGTGGGTGTACTCGCCGGACGGCGCCGGTCTCAGCGAACAGCTGACCGAGCTCGGCCTGCTCCGCTAGCCGCCCGGAGCGCCCACCGCGCCTCGCCTCGCGCGGGATGCGCGTGTCGGCGGTCCCTGGCAAGCTGACTCCCATGCCCGCCCGCCGCTCCGATCTGCTCCGCCTCCGCCGGCTCGCCCAGGCGATCGACGGTCCGCGGGAGCCCGACGTGACCTCGGTCGCGCGGCGCATGCTGGCCCTGCAGGGTCAGGACTTCGCCGCGGGCTGCTGGGCGCTCGCACTGCGCACCACGGGCGCTCAGCAGAGCGATGTGCTGGCGGCGCTCGATGCCGGCCGCATCATCCGGTCGTGGCCGATGCGCGGAACCCTGCACTTCGTCCCGCCGGAGGACCTGCGCTGGATGCTGTCGGTCACCACCGACCGCATCGTCGCCGGTCTTGCGCGGCGTCAGCAGCAGCTCGAACTCACCGCAGCCGACTTCGCGCGCGCCGCCGACATCGTCACGGCGGCGCTCACCGGCGGCGGGAGCATCGGCCGCGCCGAGGTGATGCAGCTGTGGGAGGACGCAGGCATAGCCACCACGGGCCAGCGCGGCTACCACCTGATCTACTACCTCGCCCAGACCGGGCTGCTGTGCTGGGGTCCCGTCGTCCGGTCGGGCAATGGCAACCCGACGCAGGCGCTGGTGCTCCTCGACGAGTGGGCGCCCGCACCACCGGCCCTCGAACCGGACGAGGCGGTCGCGCAGTTCCTCCTCCGCTACCTGCACGGGCACGGTCCGGCGACGGTGAAGGACTTCGTGTGGTGGACGAAGGGGACGGTCGCGGGCGCGAAGACGGCGCGTGCGGTGCTCGGGGACGCGCTGACGACCCTCGAGGTCGACGGTGTGGAGTACCTGCTGACCGCCGAGCTGGCCGACCGTGCCGCATCCACTCCCCCGACCCGCGGCGAGAAGGACGCGGTGCACCTGCTGCCCGGGTTCGACGAGTACCTGCTCGGATACCAGGATCGCTCTCCGATCCTCGACGAAGGGCACTGGGAGCTGATCGTCCCGGGCAACAACGGCATCTTCCAGCCGATCATCGTGGCCGGAGGCCGGGTCGTCGGAACCTGGCGCCGCGACGGCGGGCACGTCACGCCCCTGCCGTTCGCCCCGCTGAGCACCGCTCGGGAGGCGCAGCTGCAGCGGTCGGTGCGCGCCTACACGGCGTACGCCGCCGGGTAGCGTTGAGGGGTGGCACGCACCAGATCGTCCGGAAGCCGGCTCCCGGCGGGGATCGCCCTCCCCGCCACCATCCGCACCTCGACCCGCGCGCCGTTCCTGCAGGTGGTGAAGACCGCCGTCGCCATGATCCTCGCCTGGGCGGTGGCGAGCATCTTCGTGCACGGCGAACTGCCGATCTTCGCGACGATCGCGGCGCTGCTGGTCGTGCAGCCGAGCGTCAATCAGTCCGTCGGGCGCGCGATCGAGCGCTCGATCGGCGTGATCGTCGGCGTCGTGATCGCCTACCTGATCGGTCTCGCCTTCGGGACGAACAGCTGGATCGTGCTGCTCGCGGTCGTCGTGTCGGTCCTCCTCGCCTGGGCGCTGCGGCTGACGCCCGGAACCGCGAACCAGGTGCCGATCACGGCGATGCTGGTGCTGGCGATCGGCGCATCCGACCCGGAGTACGCGCTCGCCCGGATCGTGGAGACGGTGATCGGCGCGGTCATCGGCGTCGTCGTCAATGTGGCCATCGTGCCGCCGGTGCTGACGGCTCCCGCACGTCAGGCCGTGATCGCGCTCGGGCGCGAGACCGCCTCGACTCTCGAGCGCCTGGCGGACGCCCTGACCACGACGCACACCCGTGGCGAGCTGGATGCGCTCCTCATCGAGGCGCGGCTGCTCCGCCCGATGGAGACCAAGGCGCAGTCGGCGTTGACCGCAGCAGACGAGAGCCTGTCGCTGAATCCGCGGCAACGCAAGCACCGGGTCTTCCTGCAGCACGACCAGGAGCTCTTCGACCGGTTACGTCCGTTGATCAACCGCACGCTCGGGATGACGCGGGCCTACCACGACCACTACGACGACAGCCTCGCGGGCGAGCCGACCATCCACGCGATCGCCGACGAGCTCGATCGCGCTGCCCACGACCTCCGGCTGCTGGCGCGCGACCCCGACGAACCGATCGTCGAGCCCGGGACCGCGACGGCCGGCATCCCGGTGCTCACCGCGCCTCTCACGGTCGCGACGCCCGACCCGCGCCACTGGGTGCTGATCGGCTCCCTGGTGGAGGATCTCCGCCGCATCCACGTGGAGATCGCCGGCGACGACGCGTGACCGGCTGAGCTCCCTCGTCCGCTACGCCGTGAGCTCCGCCACGGCTTCCGCGATGGACAGCGTCCGGCGGTCGCCCGAGCGGCGGTCCCACAACTCGACCTCGCCCTCGGCGGCGCCGCGGCCGACGACGAGAACGCGCGGGATGCCGATCAGCTCGGCGTCGCCGAACTTCACACCGGGCGAGACCTTCGGCCGGTCGTCGTAGAGCACGTCGAGGCGGGCGTCCTCCAGCTGGGCGACGACCTCCTCCGCCACGTCGTAGGCGACCTGCTCACGTCCGGCCGCCACGACGTGCACGTCGAACGGAGAGACCGACTCGGGCCACACCAGGCCGCGGTCGTCGTTGTTCTCCTCCGCGATGATCGCGAGGATGCGCGTCACGCCGATGCCGTAGGACCCCATGGTCACGGTGACCAGCTTGCCGTTCTCGTCGAGCACCTTCAGCCCGAGGGCTTCCGCGTACTTGCGGCCGAGCTGGAAGACGTGGCCGATCTCCATGCCGCGGGCCAGCTCGACGGGTCCGGAGCCGTCGGGCGCCGGATCGCCCGCCTTGACCTCGGCGGCCTCGACCACGCCGTCCCAGCCGAAGTCGCGGCCGGCGACGAGTCCGAAGACGTGCTTGCCCTCGATGTTCGCGCCCGTGATCCAGCCGGAGCCGTCGACCACGCGCGGGTCGACGACGTAGCGGATGCCGGTCGCGGACTCCTCGCCCAGGACGGGGCCTTCGGCAGACCAGGGTCCGATGTACCCCTTCACGAGGCCGGGATGCTTGGCGAAGTCCTCGTCCGTCGCGGCCTCGACCTCGGCGGGCGCGAAGGCCACCTCTGCGCGCTTCATGTCGACCTCGCGGTCGCCGGGCAGCCCGACGATCACCAGGTCGCGCGTGCCGTCGAGGTGCGTCAGCGCGAGCACGACGTTCTTCAGCGTGTCTGCAGCCGTCCACGAGCGGCCGTCGGGCCGCGGGTGCTTCTCGTTGGCAAGCTCGACAAGCGACTGGATGGTCGGCGTTCCGGGGGTGTCCAGCACCTCCTGGGGCGTCAGCTTCTCGTAGGAGCGCGTGGGCGGCGCGAGCGTCGTGAACGCCTCGACGTTCGCCGCATAGCCCCCGGGCGACCGAACGAACGTGTCTTCTCCGACAACGGTCGGGTGGAGGAACTCCTCTGACCGCGACCCTCCCATCGCCCCGGCATCCGCCTGGACGATCACGTACGAGAGACCGAGACGCGTGAAGATGCGCTCGTAGGCGTCGCGCTGCGCCATGTAGCTCGAGTCGAGGCCGGCGTCGGTGTAGTCGAACGAGTAGGCGTCCTTCATCGTGAACTCGCGCCCGCGCAGGAGTCCGGCCCGCGGACGTGCCTCGTCGCGGTACTTGTCCTGGATCTGGAAGATCGTGAGCGGGAGGTCCTTGTACGACGAGTAGAGGTCCTTCACCAGCAGGGTGAAGACCTCCTCGTGGGTCGGAGCCAGCAGGTAGTCGGCGCCCTTCCGGTCTTGGAGCCGGAAGATGCCGTCGCCGTACTCCTCCCAGCGACCGGTGGCCTCGTAGGGCTCGCGAGGCAGCAGCGCGGGGAAGTGCACCTCGTGAGCCCCGGCGGCCGCCATCTCCTCGCGGATGATCCGCTCGATCTTCTCCTTCACGCGCAAGCCCAGCGGCAGCCACGCGAAGATCCCCGGCGCCTGGCGGCGGATGTATCCGGCGCGGACCAGCAGGCGGTGACTGGTGACCTCGGCGTCGGAGGGGTCTTCACGGAGGGTGCGGAGGAAGTAGTTGCTCAAGCGTGTAGGCACCGTTCCATGTTAGAGGGCACGCGACAGCCCGCACGCGCGTGGAGACTACGGTGGGGGCATGCCCGACCGCCGGACCCGCGTCGTCGATTCCGCCTCCGCCGCTCCCCTCGCCGCCTCGCTCGCGGCTTTCCGCCACGAGCTCGGGCTCCCGGACGGCTTCCCCGAGCCGGTCGAGGCGGAGGCGCGCTCGGTCGCCGCCGCGCATCCCCTCCCTGAGGCGGATCTCACCGACGTGCCGTTCCTCACCATCGACCCCGCCGGATCCACCGACCTCGATCAGGCGCTCCACCTCGCCCGCACCGCCGACGGCTTCCGCGTGCTCTATGCGATCGCGGACGTGCCGGCCCTGGTGCGCCCGGAAGGCGCCGTGGATGCGGAGGCCCGCCGCCGCGGGCAGACCCTGTACGCACCGGACGGCCGGGTGCCGCTGCACCCGGCGGCGATCGGCGAGGATGCCGGCTCGCTACTCCCCGATGTGGTCCGGGGGGCGTACGTCTGGGACATCGCGCTCGACGCGACCGGCCATCAGACCTCGGCGCACGTGTCGCGCGCCCGCATCCGATCCCGTCGCCAGTGGAGCTACGAGGAGGCGCAGGCCGCGATCGACGACGGCTCGGCACCGGAGGAGCTGGCACTGCTGAGCGTGGTGGGGCCGCTCCGGATCGCCTGCGAGCGTGAGCGCGGCGGCGCGAGCCTGAACACGCCGGACGAGGAGATCGTCTTCCGCGACGGCGCCTACACCCTCCAACGGCGCGCCACGCTCCCGGTCGAGGAGTGGAACGCCCAGCTCTCCCTGCTGACCGGGATGGCGGCCGCTGCACTGATGCTGGAGGGACGGGTCGGCATCCTGCGCACGATGCCCGCGCCGTCACCCGAGGCGTTCGCCGCGTTCCGTGCCCAGACGATCGCCCTCGGGCTGCCGTGGGCGGAGGGCATTCCGTACGGCGAGTACCTGCGCTCGCTCGACCGCGCGCAGCCGCACGCGGCCGCCGTGCTCCAGGCTGCGACGGCCCTGTTCCGCGGGGCGGGCTACGTCGTCCTCGACGGCGAGCCGCCCGCCGACCCGCAGCAGTCGGCCATCGCTGCCCCGTATGCCCACGTCACGGCGCCGCTCCGCCGGCTCGTCGACCGCTGGGGCCTCGTCGTCTGCGAGGCGCTCTGCGCCGGGCGACCGGTGCCCGACTGGGCGCGGGCGTCGCTCGGTGAGCTGCCGTCGATCATGGGTGCATCGAACCGGCTGGCCGCGCAGCTGGACGCCGGTGCCGTGGACCGGGTGGAGGCTGCGCTCCTCAGCTCGCGCATCGGAGCGGTGCTGGAGACCACGGTGCTCGCCGTTCGCAACGGCACCGTGCTGGTGCAGCTCGACGATCCGGCCGTCACGGCGTCCGTCCCGCGCTGGGACGGCGTCCAGCCCGGCGACCGCGTGCGTCTGCGGGTGACGGCCGCCGACATCCCGAGTGGCCGCATCCACTTCGAGCCGGTGGGCGCTGCGCAGCCGGGTGCTGAGCAGCCGGACGCGACGGCCGCCGGGTGACGGGTAGCCGGCCGGCCGAGATCAGTGCGCGCCGACGCTGACGGTGGGCTCGCCCGACGGGCGGTCCTCCATCTCGTCGGCGAGACGGTTGGCCTCGGCGATGAGCGTCGCAACGATCTCCGACTCGGGGACGGTCTTGATGACCTCGCCCTTGACGAAGATCTGGCCCTTGCCGTTGCCGCTGGCGACGCCGAGGTCGGCCTCGCGGGCCTCGCCCGGACCGTTCACGACGCAGCCCATGACGGCGACGCGGAGCGGAACGCTCATGCCCTGCAGACCCTCGGTGACGCTGTCGGCGAGCGAGTAGACGTCGACCTGGGCGCGACCGCAGCTGGGGCACGACACGATCTCGAGCTTCCGCTCACGGAGGTTGAGCGACTGCAGGATCTGCAGGCCCACCTTGACCTCTTCGGCGGGAGGCGCGGACAGCGAGACGCGGATCGTGTCGCCGATGCCCTCGCCGAGCAGGATGCCGAACGCGGTCGCCGACTTGATCGTGCCCTGGAACGCCGGGCCGGCCTCGGTCACGCCGAGGTGGAGGGGCCAGTCGCCCCGCTCGGCGAGCATCCGGTACGCCTTCACCATGACGATGGGGTCGTTGTGCTTGACCGAGATCTTGAAGTCGTGGAAGTCGTGCTCCTCGAACAGGCTCGCCTCCCAGACGGCCGATTCGACCAGGGCTTCGGGGGTCGCCTTGCCGTACTTCTCGAGCAGACGGCGGTCGAGGGAACCGGCGTTGACACCGATGCGGAGCGACACGTCCGCAGCCTTCGCGCGGCGGGCGATCTCGCCCACCTGGTCGTCGAACTTGCGGATGTTGCCCGGGTTGACGCGGACGGCCGCACACCCGGCATCGATGGCCGCGTAGACGTAGTTCGGCTGGAAGTGGATGTCGGCGATGACCGGGATCTGGCTCTTCTTGGCGATGATCGGCAGCGCCTCGGCGTCGTCGCGGCTGGGCACCGCGACGCGGACGATGTCGCAGCCGGATGCCGTCAGCTCGGCGATCTGCTGCAGAGTGGCGTTGATGTTCGTGGTCGGCGTCGTGGTCATCGACTGGACGCTGATCGGGGCGTCACCGCCGACCAGGACTTTGCCGACGCGGATCTGACGGGACTTGCGACGGGGTGCGAGGGTTTCGGGGACCTTGGGCATCCCCAGATTGATTGCTGCCACGGGCTCAATCCTACGCGGCACGGTGGGAGGCGGCTGGATGTCAGCCGAAGAGATTGACCGGCTTCACGATGTCCGCGTACATCAGCAGGACGCTCATCCCGCCCAGCACGATGACGACCGCGAAGGTGAGCGGCATGAGCTTCGCCATGTCCACCGGTCCAGGATCGCGGCGGCGGAAGATCTTCGCGAACGTGCGCCGCAGACCCTCCCAGAGCGCCCCGGCGATGTGGCCGCCGTCGAGCGGCAGAAGCGGTACCAGGTTGAAGACGAACAGGGCGATGTTCAGCGACGCCAGCATCCCGATCATCGTGTAGACCTTGTCGACGACGGGGACGCCGTCCAGGGCCGTCAGTTCGCCGGCCGCCCGGCCGATGCCCACCACACTGATGGGGCCGTTCGGATCGCGCTCGGCGGAGCCGAAGGCGGCGTTCCAGACGTCGACCATGCGCTGCGGCAGGTGGAGGAAGACGTTGAAGACGGCACCGGTCTGCGCTCCGACCGCCGGGAGCACGGCCGTGATCGGCTGCGGCACGAGCTTCGCCACCGGCCCGATGCCGACGAACCCGACTGTCAGGGTCTCGATGCCGCCGGCGGCGTCCTTCACGACGGCGCCGTTCGCATCCGTCTTGGCCACCTTGTTGACGACAGGCGTCAGCTGGACGGTGCGCTCCTCCCCGTCGCGGCTGAGCACGACGGTGAGAGTGCGGCCCGCCGACTCGCGGATGATCGCGGTGGACTGGTCCCAGCTGGCGATCTTCTGGCCGTCGATGCTGACGATCGTGTCGCCGGGCTTGAGCCCGGCCGCGGCCGCCGGGCCCTGCGGTGCGTCATCCGGGCACGTCTTGGCGGTGCTTCCGGCAGGCAGCACGCATTGGCTCACGGTCGCGAGCGTCGTCGAGCTCTGCGGCGCGCCGAACCCCATCAGCAGCACGCCGAACAGCACGACGCCGATCACGAGGTTCATGAACGGACCGCCGAACATGATGACGATGCGCTTCCAGACCGGCAGGCGGTAGAAGGTGCGCTCCTCCTCGCCGACGGCGACGGTCTCCGAGCTCGCGACGCGCGCATCCTGCACCATCTGCTGCATGAACCCGGTGGTCGCATTGCGGCCACGGCCGCCCTCCTTGCCCGGAGGGAACATCCCGATCATCGAGATGTAGCCGCCCAGCGGGATGGCCTTCACGCCGTACTCCGTCTCGCCTCGGCGGAACGAGAACAGCGTCTTGCCGAAGCCGATCATGTACTGCGTCACCTTGACGCCGAACAGCTTGGCGGGAACCAGGTGGCCGATCTCGTGCAGAGCGATCGACAGAGCGACGCCGATCAGGATGATGACGACGCCCAGCACGAACAGGAGCACGGAATCCACGGGTTCAGGCTAGCGGCGTGCGCCTTGGAAGTGGCCGCGAGCCGCCTCGGTGACCGCTATGACGGTTCAGGCGCCGCCGTGCTGCGAGGGCGCGATCAGGGTCGTGATCGGACCGGGATAGGGGTCTGCGACGGCGAGCACACCGTACGCCCCCGACGATGCGGAAGGGACGAGCTGCGACCCGGGCGCCGCGACGACCAGCAGCTCGGCCAGGGTGCCAGTGCTCGTCGTCAGCGTCCCCATCCGATCGGGGTCGTTCCAGCCCGGGATGTCCTCGACCGGGGAGCCGACGGCGATCCCGCCTTCCGTGCCGATGCGCACCTCGCCGATTGCCGCGGTACCGGCGCGGACAGACCACACAGGCCGGATCATCGGGTCGTTCTCCACGCCCGCCTCATAGTGCGGTTCCAGGACGGCCACACCCTCGCCGAACTGGTGCTCCGTCGTGGGAGGGGTGTGGTTGGTCGCCGCGTGTTCCTTCAAGCCGCTCTGCGGTCCCAGCGCGTCAGCGAATGCGGCAAGGGCCACGTCGGCGGGGGCGTCGAAGGCGATCGTCTCGCGCGCTGTCGCTCCCGCCTGGAACCGCACACCGTCCGCCAGGATCACGATGGCGGAGATCGGCTCCACCGTCGGCGCCGTCGAACCTGCGGTGGAGGCGGTGGGGCTGCCCGTCGCGGTCGAGCCGGAACCCGGCGCTCCGGCGCACGCCGCCGTGCTCAGCAGGACGCCGATACTGACGATGAGCGTGGCCACCCTGCGCATGGATTCCCCCCGGAGACGACGTGCGGTCGAACGATTATCTCCGGTCGATGAGCTGGTCGGCCTTGCGGCGCGCCCACCGTTCCGCCTCGACGAGCGACTCGCGCGTCAGCTCTCCGGACGGCACATGCGCATCCACCACCCGCTCCACCGTGTCGAGGATGTCGAGGTAGCCGATCGCGCCGGCGTGGAACGCGGCGACCGCCTGCTCGTTCGCGGCATTGAACACGGCGGGATACGTCCCGCCCTGCAGGCCGACGCGCTTCGCCAGCGACACGGCCGGGAAGGCTTCGTCGTCGAGCGGCTCGAACGTCCAGGTGTGCGACATGGTCCAGTCGAGCGGCGCTCCGACGTCGGCCACCCGGTCGGGCCAGCCGAGGCCGAGCGAGATCGGGAGGCGCATGTCGGGCGGCGACGCCTGCGCGATCGTCGAGCCGTCGACGAACTCCACCATCGAATGGATGACGGACTGCGGGTGCACCGTCACGTCGATCCGGTCGTAGGGCACGTCGAACAGCAGGTGCGCCTCGATCACTTCGAGGCCTTTGTTGACCAGTGTCGACGAGTTCGTCGTGACGACGAGACCCATGTCCCAGGTGGGATGCGCGAGCGCTTGCTGCGGAGTGACATCCCTCAGCGAGTCCCGCGACCGACCCCGGAACGGGCCGCCGGACGCCGTGAGCACGAGCCGCCGTACCTCCTCGCGGGTGCCGGACCGCAGCGCCTGCGCGATGGCGGAGTGCTCGGAGTCGACCGGCACGATCTGGCCGGGCGCGGCCGCGCGCTTGACCAGTCCCCCGCCGACGATCAACGACTCCTTGTTGGCGAGCGCCAGCATCGCGCCGACCTCCAGCGCCGCAAGAGTCGGCCCGAGCCCGACGGATCCGGTGATGCCGTTGAGCACCACATCCGCCTCCACCGAGCGCACCAGCAGCTCGGAGTCGTCTGCGCCCAGAGCGGTGTCCACGACGCCGAACCGCTCCGCCTGCGCCGCCAACTCGTCGGCGTTGCGCCCGGCGCTCAGACCGACGACACGGAACCGGTCCGGATTGGCCGCGACGACGTCGAGCGCCTGCGTTCCGATCGAACCGGTGGACCCGAGGATGATGACTCTGCGCACGAGGGACATCGTACGCACGCGGTGCGGCGGCGGCGTGTGGGCATTCCGCCGTCGGCCTGTGCCGTGACAAACGGAGGATACGTGGACAGGTCGTGCCCCGGCCTCCTCCGTTCGCCGCCCGAGACCGGCGTGTCGACCGGATCCGCCTCCCTTTCCGCCCGCCGCCCGAGAGCGGCGCTCCCGGATCATACCGCGCGCGGAGCCCGGCGGAGGCGTGCGAAAGGGAGGAAGGCACGCGCGACACGCCGAGAGAACGCGAGAAACGGAGGAGCGGCGACCGGATTGCCCGGGAAACGCCTCCCTCGGCGATCCTGGCCGGCCGCCCCGTCTCCCCACACGTCCGGCCGGGGACGCGGACTCAGCCGAGGCGGCCGAGCGCCTCCTCGAGCACGGTCGCGGCGTCGTCGATGAGCTCCTCGCTGATGACGACCGACGGAAGCAGACGGAGCACGCTGTCCCAACTGCCGGCGTCGAGCGGGATCACGCCGTTGCGGGTCGCGTGGCCGAGCACCGAGGTGAGGGCCTCCGGGTTGGGCTTCTTCGTTCCGGGCACGACGAGCTCGATGCCGAACATCGCACCCTTGCCGCGCACCTCGCCGACGACGGGGAAGCGCTCGGCCCAGTCGCCGATCCGCGCCCACAGCGCCTTCTCGACGCGGCGGGCCTCGCCGAGGAGGTCCTCGTCCTCGAACGCCTGGAACACCGCGAGGGCCGCGGCGGTCGACACCGGGTTGCCGCCGAAGGTGCCGCCGATGCCGCCGGGCTGGACCGCATCCATGATCTCGGCGCGGCCCGTGACGGCTGCCAGCGGGAAGCCGCCCGCGATGCCCTTGGCGCTCGTGACCAGGTCGGGAACGACGCCGTGGTGCTCGATCGAGTACCACGTGCCGGTGCGGCCGATGCCGGCCTGGATCTCGTCCGCGACGAAGACGATCCCGTTCTCGGCGCAGAACTCGGCCAGGCGCGCGAAGTAGCCCGGCGCCGGGATGATGATGCCGCCGTCGCCCTGGATGGGCTCCACGAACAGGGCGGCCAGCTCGGTCGCACCGATGTGGGTGCGGATGTAGTCGATCGTGCGCTCCGCAGCCTCCTCGCCCGTCATCCCCTCGGGGTCGCGGAACGGGTAGCTGATCGGGAGGCTGTAGATCTCGCCGGGGAACGGCCCCATTCCCGCACGCTCCGGCCAGGGGCGATACGTCATCGCCATGGTGAGGTTGGTGCGGCCGTGGAAGGCGTGGTCGAGGGTCGCGATGGCGCGACGGCCGGTGTACTTGCGGGCGATCTTCACGGCGTTCTCGACCGCCTCCGCGCCCGAGTTGACGAGGATGCTGTGCTTCTCGAAGTCTCCGGGGGTGATCTCGGCCAGCTTCTCGGCGACGGCGACGTAGTTCTCGTACGGCGTCACGGTGAAGAGCGTGTGAGTCAGCTTCGCGGCCTGCTCGGCGGCGGCAGCGGCGACAGCGGGATGCGCGTGGCCGATCGTGGTCACGCCGATACCGCAGCCCAGGTCGATAAGCCGGTTGCCGTCGACGTCCACGAGGATCGCACCGGACCCGGACTCCATGTAGATGTTGGCGAGGGTGCCCGCGCCGCGGCTCACCGCGGCGACCCGGCGCTGCTGCAGTTCGACCGAGCGGGGGCCGGGCAGCTCGGTGACGAGATGGCGGGACTGGGGCACGGAGAATTCGCGGGTCATGTCCTCCATCGTAGGTGGCGCATCCAGCGGACCCATGACCTGCTGTCAGGTACGGCGGAGGCGGATAGGGCAGGATGGACGACCGTGCGTACCTCTCTCAAGGCCCTGACCGCCACCGCCACGGCCGCTCTGCTCGTCTCCGGGCTCGCCGCCTGCAGCTCCGGCTCGCCGGCGCCGTCGTCGACCCCCGCGGCGAACGCCTGCCAGAACCTGAAGTCCGGCGACACGTCGAAGTCGGTGAAGGTGACCGGTGACTACCGTGCGACGCCGAAGGTCAGCATCCCGTCGCCGCTCAAGGCGACCGACATGGAGCGCACCGTCGTGATCACCGGCAAGGGAGCCGAGGCGAAGGGCGGGTCGAGCGTGGACATCGCGCTGGCCGCCTACAACGGCACCACGGGCAAAGAGCTCACGGCCGCGCAGGGCTTCGACGGCACGGCGCCGGCGACCATCCAGGTCAACGACACGGCGTACGTCCCCGGCCTCGTCCGCGCGGTCGAGTGCCTGCACGTCGGATCGCGCGTCGTGCTGACCTCGCCCGCGAAGGCGGCCTTCGGCAACACGGACCTCTCCAAGCTCAGCCTCACCGACAAGGACAGCGTGGTGTTCGTCGCCGACGTCGTCGACATCCCGCCGACGCGCGCCGACGGCAAGCCCGTCGCCCCGACGGCCGGCTTCCCGACCGTGAAGCTCAACGCCAAGACGGGCGAGCCGAACATCACCATCCCGAAGGCCGACCCGCCCACCGAGACGAAGATCGCGGTGCTCAAGCAGGGCGGCGGCGAGACGGTGCAGCCCGGTGACACCGTCACCGTGCAGTACAAGGGCGTGCTCTGGAAGAACGGCAAGATGTTCGACTCCAGCTGGAGCCGTGGCGCACCCGCCACGTTCCAGACGACCGGCGTCGTCGTGGGTTTCAAGAAGGCGCTCGAAGGCCAGAAGGTCGGTTCGCAGGTCATCGCGATCGTCCCGCCGGCCGACGGCTACGGTGCGCAGGGATCCGGCGAGATCACCGCGACCGACACCATGGTGTTCGTCGTCGACATCCTGAAGACCTCCCGCTAGGACGACATCCATGCGGCTCCCCCGCCTGCGCGTGATCGCCGCGGCGTCCGCCGCCGCGGCGGCGCTCGCGCTCGTGCCGGCGGCCGCGGTCGCCGAGCCGCCGACGCCGTTCTATCCGGGCTACATCATCAGCGACGACAGCTTCTACAACCCGGACGCCATGACGGCCGGACAGATCCAGTCGTTCCTCGACGACCGCACCTGCCGCCCGAAGGACGACTCGCCGTGCCTCGCGGACTTCCGGATGGATGCGCCCGCGCAGAAGGCCTCGAAGGACCGGTGCACCGCGATGCCCGCACGCTCGAACGAGCGGGCCAGCAGCATCATCGCCCGGGTCGCGAAGGCCTGCACGATCAGCCCCCGCGTGCTGCTCGTGCTTCTGCAGAAGGAGCAGTCGCTGCTCACAGCGCCGAGCGCATCCGGTTACCAGAAGGCGACCGGGTACGCCTGCCCCGACACCGCCGCGTGCGACGCCCGCTACTTCGGGTTCTTCAACCAGGTCTACCGGGCGGCGTGGCAGTTCCGGGAGTACACGGTGCACCCCGGCGACTGGCGGTACAAGGTCGGCGGCAACCGCATCCAGTACCACCCGGATGCGACGTGCGGCGCCGGCAGCGTCAACATCCTGAACCAGGCCACCGCGAACCTGTACAACTACACGCCGTACCAGCCGAACGCGCAGACGCTGAAGACGTCGTTCGGCGGCGACGGCGGGGCATGCGCGGCCTACGGAAACCTCAACTTCTCGCGGATCTACACGGCATGGTTCGGCAGCCCGCTGGCCGTGCGGTACACCGGCATCGTCGAGGCGTGCCTGGTCTACACCGCAGGCTTCGGCTGCCCCGAGAAGAACCCTCTCGAGCCGTGAGCGTGAGAGCTCGACACGCTCGCAGAGCAGCATGCCGTCATCGGCATACGAGCGCGCTTAACCTCGATAGGTGAGCATCGACGAGCCCGACGATGGTGCCGCCGAGGTGAAGAGGCCCGGCGCACTGTACTTCCTCGGCCGCGTCCTGATGGCGCCGCTGCTGAAGCTGGTCTACCGGCCGCGCGTGATCGGCAAGCGCAACGTCCCCAAGCAGGGACCGGTGATCCTCGCCAGCAACCACCTCTCGTTCATCGACTCGGTCGTCATCCCGATGACGGCTCCGCGTCGCGTGCAGTTCTTGGCGAAGTCCAGCTACTTCGAGGGCACCGGGTTGAAGGGACGGGTCTCCCGCGCCTTCTTCACCGCGATCGGCGCCGTCGGCGTGAAGCGCGGCGCCGGTGCGGCCGCTCAGGAGGCGCTCGACCAGTCCCGCAAGATCATCGACACGGGTGCGGCGTTCGCGCTCTACCCCGAGGGCACCCGGTCGCTCGACGGCCGGCTGTACCGCGGCCGCACCGGGATCGGCTGGCTGGCCTTGACCACGGGCGCCGTCGTCGTCCCGGTCGGGCTGATCGGCACCGACCAGATGCAGCCGGTGGGAGCGCGCTTCCCGAAGCCGCACCGCATCACGGTCACCTTCGGCACGCCCATCGACGTGTCGCACTTCGGTCCGGCGGAGTCCGGGCGGGCACGACGTCAGGCGACGGACGCGATCATGGCGGCCATCCACGAGCTGACCGGGCAGGAGCTCGCCAACGCCTACAACGAGGCGCCGCCCGCGAACACGGTCGAGCGGGTCAAGCGGGCGCTGCGGCCCGAGCGGCTGTAGCGACGGTCAGGCGCCGTCGCGTTCCTTCGAGCGATACGTGCGCGCCTTCTGGCGATTGCCGCACACCTCCATGCTGCACCACTGCCGGGAGCCGTTCCTGGACGCGTCGTAGAACGCCCAGCGGCAGTCCTCTCCCCCGCAGAGCTTCACACGGCCGAGCTTGCCCTGGATGCTGAGGACCAGCGCGCTGGCGACGGCCGCGTCCGCCGCGGTGCGGGGGCTCAGTCCGACCGCACCCGGTGCGGCGTCGACGGGGAGCGCGAGAGCCGGAAGCGTGGTGCCGGAATCGGCGCCGTCCACGATCGCGCGGAGCGCATCCCGAGCCTGCTGGGTGGTCGCGCGGTCCCCCGGCTCGAGGCTGTGCTCGGACGCCCAGCGGCGGTGGCCCTCGTCGTCGGCCAGCTGGTCGACGTCGTCCTCCACGTCGAGCGTGTTGAGGAAGTCGACCAGCAGGTCGGCTCCGAGCTCGGGAGCATTCGTACGCATGTAACCATTGTAACTCAATAGCGGGTTACGGTAGTCTGTAACCTGTCAACGCAGATAGGTGGTTATCATGCATCCGCTGTTCTTCTGGTCCATCTCCGTCGCCGACCTCGCCGAGCGCCAGCGCGAGGAGGCCCTGCTGCAGGCGCAGCGCGACTCGGGCGTCGTCCAGCCGCCACCGCTCACGCGCGACGAGCGCTGGCGCGCCGCGATCCAGCGCTGGGCGGCCGCCGAGCCGCAGCAGTCCGCCACCCCGGTGCCGGCAGCCCCAGAGCCGACCGCCGCTCCGCGCCTCGGCTGCGCCTGACCCCTCCCCGTCCCTCCCTCGCTCCGCTCATCCCCCACCGTCGAGTCCGCGAACTTTGCACATTCGGTCGGCGTGTCGTGTGCAAAGTTCGCGGACTCGACGGTGGGGGTAGTGAACAGGAGAGGGGCTACGCGAGGGTGAGGGTTTCGGGGACGTGGTGGACGGGGAAGTTCACGCTCGCGGCGATGAAGCACTTCTCGGAGGCAGGACGGTGCAGAGACGCCGCGAGGTCCGCCTGAGCGGGATCGGCGATCGTCACGCGCGGGTGCAGCGTCACCTCGGTGAAGTGGCCGCCGCCGTTGCCCGTCTGCTCCATCGTCCCGGTCGCGGCGTCGGTGTAGCCCACGACGACGACGCCGGCGCCCGCCGCTTCGGCGAGGTAGCTCAGCATGTGGCACTGGGCGAGGGCGGAAAGCAGCAGTTCCTCCGGGTTCCAGCGGTCGCGGTCGCCGAAGAACACGCGGTCCGCCGAGCCCTCGATGGGGAGCTTGCCCTCGGCGCTCACGACATGGTCGCGCCCGTAGTCCTTGTAGCCGCTGGTACCCGTCCCGCGGTTGCCGGTCCACTGCAGGTCGATCGCGTACGCGTGCTCGAGCTTCATGCTCCGATTCTCGCACCGCCGCTAGACTCAGATGACCATGACTGACACCGTGAGCACCCCCGCGCCCGTCTTCTCCGTTCCACAAGAACGTCGCATCGTCACGGCCGTACCCGGCCCCAAATCGCAGGAGCTGCACCAGCGACGCCTGGCCGTCGTACCGACCGGCGTCTCCTCGGCGCTGCCCGTGTACATCGCGCGCGCCAACGGCGCCATCCTCGTCGACGTGGACGGCAACCAGTTCGTCGACTTCGGCGCCGGAATCGGGGTCACCACCGTCGGCCACACCGAGACCGCGGTCGTGGAGGCCGCGGCAGGCCAGCTGCAGGACGTCATCCACACGCTCTTCACCATCACGCCGTACGAGGAGTACGTGCGCGTCGCCGAGCTCCTCGCCGAGCACACCCCCGGGGACCACGCGAAGAAGACCGTGCTGGTCAACTCGGGCGCCGAGGCCGTCGAGAACGGCGTGAAGATCGCGCGCAAGTTCACCGGCCGCCGGGCCGTCGCTGTGCTGGACCACGCCTACCACGGCCGCACCAACCTCACGATGGCCATGAACTACAAGGCCATGCCGTACGCGACCGGCTTCGGCCCGTTCGCCGGCGACGTCTACCACGTGCCGAACTCGTACCCGTACCGCGACGGTCTCAGCGGCGCCGAGGCGGCCGCGCGGACGATCGCGTACCTCGAGAAGGTCGTCGGCGCCTCCGACCTGGCCTGCCTCGTCGCCGAGCCGATCCAGGGCGAGGGCGGCTTCATCGTCCCGGCCGAGGGCTACCTCTCGGCCCTGCAGGACTGGTGCACGGCCAACGGCGTCGTCTTCATCGCGGATGAGATCCAGAGCGGGATGGCGCGCACCGGCGCCTTCTACGCCAGCGAGCACTTCGGCGTCGTCCCTGACCTTGTCCTCAGCGCGAAGGGCATCGCCGGCGGTCTGCCGCTCGCCGCCGTCACCGGCCGCGCCGAGATCATGGACTCCGCCCAGCCCGGCGGACTCGGCGGAACGTTCGGCGGCAACCCCGTCGCCGCGGCCGCAGCCGTCGCCGTCTTCGAGACGATCGAGCGCAACGACCTCCTCGCCGAGGGCCGCCGCATCGAGAGCGCACTCAAGCCGGCGCTCGAGAAGCTGCAGCAGAAGTACGACATCATCGGCGACGTCCGCGGCGTCGGCGCGATGATCGCCGTGGAGCTCGTCAAGCCGGGCACCGCGCAGACGACCAAGGAGCCCAACCCCGAGGCCGTCAACGCGATCATCCAGGCGGCGGCGCAGCAGGGCATCCTGTTCCTCAACGCCGGGACCTGGGGCAACGTCCTCCGCTTCCTGCCCAGCCTGGCCGTCTCCGACGAGCTCATCGCCGACGCCGTGTCGGTGATCGACGACGCCATCGCCGCGCTGTGAGCGCCGAGCCGCACGCAGGAGCGTCACCGGCGGTCTTCAGCACCGCTGAGTCCGTCGAGCTCGCCGTCGTCGAGCGCAGCGGGTTCGTCGAGTCGCGGCACGCCGGATCGGCGGTCGTGCTCGGGCCTGAGGGCGACATCGTCCGCACCCTCGGCGCTCCCGACAAGCCGGTCTTCCCGCGCTCGAGCATGAAGCCGTTCCAGGCGGTCGCCGTCATGGGCGCGGGTGTTCCGCTGGAGGGTGCGAGCGCCGTGCTCGCCACCGCCAGCCACGCGGGCACCCCGGCGCACCTGTCCGTGGTGCGCAAACTGCTCGCGCAGGCGCAGCTCACCGAGGACGCGCTCCGCTGCCCCGCCGACTGGCCGCTCGACACGGCTGCCCGCGATGAGCTGGTCCGCGCCGGGGAGCACAAGCATCCGCTCTACATGAACTGCTCCGGCAAGCATGCCGCGATGCTGCTCGCCTGCCGGGTGAACGGCTGGCCGACCGAGAGCTACCTCGATCCGCAGCATCCCATCCAGCAGCACATCCGCGACACCGTCGAGCGATTCACCGGCGAGAAGGTCGTCGCGACCGGGGTCGATGGATGCGGCGCGCCCGTGCACGCCATGTCGCTGCTGTCGCTCGCGCGCGGCATCCAGCGCATTGCGACCGCGTCGGAGGGCTCCCCGTTCGCGCTGTTCCGGAACGCGGCGCTGCTGAAGAACGCGGTGCTCGCCGACGGCTGGGCGATCGACGGGCCGGGACGGGCGAACACGGTCGTCATCGACGAGCTCGGCGTCTTCGCGAAGGGCGGGGCGGAGGGCGTGATGGTCATGGCCGCGCCCGACGGCACGACCGTGACGCTGAAGGTGCTCGACGGCAGCCTGCGGGCCGCATCCATCGTCGCCCTGCGTCTGCTCGCCGACGCCGGCGCGCTCTCGCACGACCACGTCGACCGCGTCGCACCGAAGCTCGACCTCGCCGTCCTCGGCCGTGGCGAGCCCGTCGGCGCCATCCGCCCCTCCTACGCCTGACCCCCGCCGCCGAGTACACAAAAACTGCACGCTCCGGAGGGAAGAAGCGTGCAGTTTTTGTGTACTCGACGGTGGGGGTGGGCTACTGGCGGGCTAGGCGCTTGGCTCGGGCGGCGGCGGTCAGCTGCGAGATCAGCACCACGAGGATCGTGAGGATGAAGACGGCACTCGCGATCACGTTCGCCTGGGCCGGGATGCCACGAGAAGCCGCGATGTAGATGTACATCGGGAACGTGGTCACCGCACCGGCATTGAAGTTCGTGATGATGAAGTCGTCGAAGCTGAGCGAGAACGACAGCAGCGCCGCCGACGCGATACCCGGGAGCAGCAGCGGGAACGTGATCCGCCAGAACACGGCGTTCGGCGACCCGTACAGGTCGCGCCCCGCCTCCTCCAGGGCCGGGTCGAGCGACGCGACGCGCGCCTTTACGGTCACCACGACGAAGCTGATGCAGAACATCACGTGCGCGATGATGATCGTCATGAAGCCTTTGTTGACCCCGAGGCTGAGGAACTGCGCCGCGAGTCCGGCACCGAGCACGACCTCCGGGCTCGCCATCGGGAGGAACAGCAGGAGGCTGGTCTGCGACCGGAAGCGGAAGCGGTAGCGCATTAGGGCGATCGCGATCATCGTGCCGAGCACCGTCGCGACCACGGTCGAGATGATGCCGATGATGATGCTCGCCATGAACGCGTCGCAGATCCCGGCCGCGTCGCACACGTTCGTCCAGTTACGGAGGGTGAACCCGCGCCACGCGATGTTGTTCTTGATCGCGTCGTTGAACGAGAACACGAACGTGTAGATGATCGGGATGAGCAGGAAGGCGAGCGCGAGGAACGCGTAGACGCCGAGCCCGATCCCCTTGTACCGCCGCCGGCCCTTGGTGGCACTGGGCGGGGTGCTCGTGTCGGTGGGTGTCGCCATCGTGGTCACAGCAGCTCCTCCGTCCCACTCCGTCGCACGTACACGCCGACGATCACGAGGATGACGGCCATCAGCACGACCGACATCGCCGCCGCCGTCGGATAGTTCTGCAGCACGAGGAAGTTGCTCTCGATGACGTTTCCGATCATCGAGGTGTCGGCGGCGCCGAGGAAGTCCTGCGATGCGTTGATGTAGTCGCCGGCCGCCGGGATGAATGTGAGCAGCGTCCCGGAGACGATGCCCGGCATCGACAACGGCACGGTGACCTTGCGGAACGTCGTCCATGGGCTCGCGTACAGATCCTGTCCGGCCTCGAGCAGCCGGATGTCCAGCCGCTCGAGCGTGGAGTAGAGCGGGAGGCACATGAACGGGATGAAGTTGTACGTCAGACCGAAGATCACCGAGAACGGTGTGCCGGTGATGTGCGCGTCCGGGGGCAGGATCGACACCGCTTTGAGCGAGCTGGCGATCCAGCCGTCATCGCTGAGGATGGCCTTCCAGGCGAGGGTCCGCAGCAGGAAGCTGATGAAGAACGGCGCGATGACGAGGGTCATCAGCAGGTTCTGCAGCACGGGACGTCCGCGCATCTTCACCCCGATGAAGTACGCCAGCGGGTAGCTGATGAGCAGCGCGGCCGCGGTCGCGATCAGGGCGTAGACGAACGAGCGCAGCACCTGCGGCCAGTACTCGGCGAGCGAGTCGGTGTAGTTGGTCCACTGGAACGCCGTCTGGTACTGCCCGATGTCGCCGTCGACCACCGGCGCCTGGAACGACGTGATGATCAGCGAGATCAGCGGGGTGAGGAAGAACAGGACGAGGTAGAGGACACCGGGGAGGAGCAGGACGAGCGCGATGCCGCTCTTGCGGCGGACTGCGGGCTCCTGGTCCTGCGTCGGCGGCGCCCCCGTGAATGCGGCGAGGGCCATCTACGCCTCCTCCAGCTCCGTCAGCATCCGCTCGCGCGCCTGCGCGGCGATCGCCTGCGTGTCGGCGTCGTCGGAGAACCGCCCGTCCGCCGGCGGCTCGTCGGCGAGCACGAACGTGTGCCCGGGGTCCCAGGCGACCCAGACTTCGGCGCCGAGGGCGGCGACGGGTCCGCTGGTGGTGTTCTGCGCGAAGACCACGATCGTCCCGAGCCCGGGCACGTCGACGAGGTACTGCGTGCTCACGCCGCTGAACGACACGTCGGTGACGCGGCCGGGGCCGAGGCGGTTGGCGCCGGACGGGATGGTCTCCGGCGTCTCGTGCAGCGTCAGCTTCTCCGGGCGGACGCCGACCGTGACGTAGCCGCTGGTGCGCTGCGCACGCGACCGGGGAACCTGGATGCGCTCCCCGCCGACGTCGACGCCGATCGTCTCGCCGCCGGACTCCTGCACCGGACCCGCGAACAGGTTCGACTGGCCGAGGAAGTTCGCGACGAACACGGTCGCCGGGAGCTCGTACAGGATCTCGGGCGAGCCCATCTGCTCGATCCGTCCCTTGTTCATCACGGCGACCGTGTCGGCCATGGTCATGGCCTCCTCCTGGTCGTGCGTGACGTGCACGAAGGTCAGGCCGACCTCGGTCTGGATCGACTTGAGCTCCAGCTGCATCTGCCGGCGGAGCTTCAGGTCGAGCGCGCCGAGGGGTTCGTCGAGCAGGAGCAGCGCCGGCCGGTTCACGACCGCTCGGGCCAGGGCGACGCGCTGCTGCTGACCGCCGGAGAGCTGCGCCGGCCGTCGGGCCGCGAGGTGGTCGAGCTCGACCAGCCGCAGCGCTTCATGCGCCTTCGCGACCGGGTCGCCGATGCGGCGGCGGCGGAGGCCGAACGCGACGTTCTCGAGGATCGTCATGTGCGGGAACAGCGCGTAGCTCTGGAACACCGTGTTCACCGGGCGCTGGAACGGCTTGGTGCGTGTCACATCCTGACCGCCGATGAGGATGCGCCCCTCCGTCGGCTCCTCCAGCCCGGCGACCAGGCGCAGCGTCGTCGTCTTGCCGCATCCACTCGGCCCGAGCAGCGCGAAGAACGAGCCCGCCGGGATGGTGAGGTCGAGCTCCTCGATGGCGGTGAAGCCGGGGAACCTCTTCTTGATGCCTTCCAGGCGCAGGTCGGCGCCGGACTCGGCGAAAACTCCCTTGGCCATCAGGCCCCCAGGATCACTTTCTGGAACGCCGCCTGGTACTTCTGCTCCTCGGCCGGGGTGAGCGACCGGAAGATCTTCACCTTCGACAGGGTCTCCTCATCGGGGAAGATCAGCTGGTTGTCCGCGAGCTCCGGGTCGATCTTGGTGGCCGCCTCCTTGGCGCCCTCGACCGGGGTGATGTAGTTCACCCAGGCGGCGACCTCGGCCGCCACCTCCGGCTGGTAGTAGTAGTCGATCAGCTTCTCGGCGTTCGCCTTCTGCGACGAGCCGATCGGGATGACGAAGTTGTCGCTCCACAGGGTGCCGCCCGCCTCCGGGATGGCGAACTGCCAGTTGTCGCCGGCCTCGGCGTTGAGCTGGGTGATGTCGCCCGACCAGCAGATCGCGGCGAGGGTGTCGCCCGACTTGAGGTCGTTGAGGTACGAGTTGCCCTTGATGTTGCGGATCTGCCCGTTGCTCACCTGCTTGGTGATGGTGTCGATCCCCTTCTCGAACTCCGCGTCGCTGAAGTCCTTCGAGATGTCGACGCCCTGCTGCATCAGGATGAGGCCCATCGTGTCGCGCATCTCGCTGAGCACACCGACCTTGCCCTTGAGCTCGGACTTCCAGAGGTCGTCGACCGACTTGAGGCCGCCCGGGAGCTTCTCCTTGTTCCAGCAGATGCCGGCGAATCCGCTCTGCCACGGGAGGGACTTCTTGCGTCCGGGGTCGAAGTCGACGTCCTGGAGGTTCGCCACCAGGTTCTTCTTGTTCGGGATGGCGGACTCGTCGAACGCCTGCACGTAGCCGAGGCGGATCCACCGGGCGATCATCCAGTCCGTGAGACAGACGGTGTCGGCGCCGATGTCCTTGCCGAGGGCGAGCTGGTCCTTCACCTTGGCGTAGTAGGTGTTGTTGTCGTCGACGGCGACGTCGTACTTGACCTTGAGGCCGCTCTGCTTCTCGAACGCCTCGAGCGTCGGATACTTGCCCGCGTCGTCCTGGTCGAGGTACGCCTGCCAGTTGGCCCAGGTGAGGGACTTGTCGGTAGCTGACTCGTCCTTGGCCGGAGTGGGCTTGCCGCTCGCTCCGCCCGTGGAGCAGGCGGCGAGGGCGAGGGCCGCAGCACCGGCTCCCGCACCGGCGAGGAGGCCGCGCCGCGTGAGCTGCGACGCACGCGCCGACTGCACGAGCTGACGGATCATCGGGTCTTGCGGAAGGTTGCTCGGTTTCACTGGAGTGCTCCTTGGGGGATCGAACTCGGACCACGGGCGACGGCGCTTGGGCGGCACACCGATGTGCCGTCGCGGTGGACCCGATCCTGACACACAACCGTCGCGATCCGCATCAGAAAGTGGCCGGATCGTCCATTCGGAAACACAATCTTTACGAAATCCGTGCCGGATCGGTCGAATCGCCCGGGAAACCGCAGACCGGGTGTTCTGCCGCGACGAGTGGATGCCGAGCGGATGCTGCCGAGCGGCCGCGCGATGCCGTCGCTGCGGAAACCGTCTGCGAGAGGGGCGTCCGTCCGCGAAATCAGCACCGCTTCATCCAGAATTCAGTCGAAATCCTCCGTGAACCCCGCTATGGTGAGAGCGAACCACCACGTCGAAGTGTCGAAGGAGCCCCATGAAGGTCGCGATCCCCCGCGAGATCAAGAACAACGAGTTCCGGGTGGCGATCACGCCGGCCGGTGTGCACGACCTGGTCGGCGCCGGTCACGAGGTCTTCGTCGAGTCCGGCGCGGGCGTCGGGTCGTCGATCCCGGACGAGCTGTACGCCGGAGCCGGCGCGACCATCCTGCCGGACGCCGCGGCCACCTGGTCCGCCGGCGACCTGATCCTCAAGGTCAAGGAGCCGATCGAGAGCGAGTACGGCTACTTCCGGCCGGGGCTGGTGCTCTTCACGTACCTGCACCTCGCGGCCGACGAGGCCCTCACCCGTGCGCTGATCGACGGCGGCGTGACCGCCATCGCCTACGAGACGGTGCAGCTGCCGACCCGCGCGCTCCCCCTGCTCGCCCCGATGAGCGAGGTCGCCGGACGCCTCGCGCCCATCGTCGGTGCCAACACCATGCTGAAGCCGAACGGCGGCCCCGGCCTGCTCGTCCCCGGCGTCCCGGGCACGCACCCGGCGGTCGTGACCGTGCTCGGCGGCGGCGTCGCGGGTACGAACGCCATCTCGGTCGCCGTCGGCCTGGGTGCGGAGGTCACGGTGCTCGACACCAACATCCAGCGCCTCCGCGAGCTCGACGCCCTCTACGCGGGCCGGATCAAGACGATCGCGTCGAACAGCTTCGAGATCGACAAGGCGGTCGTCGCCTCCGACCTCGTCATCGGCTCGGTGCTCGTGCCCGGTGCGAAGGCGCCGAAGCTCGTCACCAACGAGATGGTCTCGCGGATGAAGGCGGGCAGCGTCCTCGTGGACATCGCCGTGGACCAGGGCGGCTGCTTCGAGGACTCGCACCCGACCACGCACGCCGACCCGACGTTCACGGTGCACCAGTCGCTGTTCTACTGCGTCGCGAACATGCCGGGTGCGGTCCCCCACACCTCCACGTACGCGCTGACCAACGCGACGCTCCCCTACGCCCGGGCGATCGCGAACCGCGGCTGGCAGGAGGCGCTGCGGGCGGACGCATCCCTCGCGCTCGGCCTCAACGTCCACGACGGTCGCGTCACGAACGAGGGCGTCGCCTCCGCGCACGGCCTCGACTCCCTCCCCGTCGCCGACGCCCTCGCCTGAGCCTGGCCCTGTCTCTCTAGCCAACAGCTCCTGAGTTTTTCGCACGACACCCCGCGTGTCGCACCGAAAAACTCAGGAGCTGTTCGCTTTGGGCGGGGTCAGGAGACGTCGAACCAGTGGTCGCCGATTTCTACGCGGGTGCCGCGGGTGACGCGGTAGCGGCGACCGGCCTCGCACTGGCGGGCCACGCCGCCGAGGGGATGGGCGATCGTGCCGTTGCCGGAGTAGCGGTCGCAGATCCACAGTTCGTCGCCCTCGAGGCCGAACTCGAGGTGGGTCTTCGAGACGCTGCGCCCGGGGTCCGAGACCACCACGAGCTGGTCGATGTGCTCCCCCGGCTGCGTGATCGGGCGGCGGCCGATGAGCCCGGAACCCGACACCTCCACGACATCGCCGGTCGAGAAGCTCAGCGTGTACGCCCGCTGTGCCGGCTTGTGCGCCGGCGGGGCCTCCTCCACGGGCACGATCGTCATCGCCTGCGTCGGCGGGAGGCCGTCCTCATCCAGGAGGACATCCTCCGGAAAGCGTCCGGCGACCGCAGGGGCGGGTCGCGACTCGGCGAGGCGGTCGGAGATGATCGACGTGTCGGACGGACGCGGGTCGGCGATCTCGGGAGCGCGCACGCGAGAGGACGTGACCGAGCTGCCGCACAGGGGGCAGAACAGTGTGCCCTCGGCCAGCTCCGCTCCGCACACCCGACAGTTCATCGTTCCCGTCCCTTCCCGTTCCGTCTTCCACGGTAGCCGAGCGATCGCAGCGAGACGGCCGCGAGCAGCCGCTTCCAGCGCGTGTCGCGCTTCGCGAGTTGCGATCGGAGCTCGTCGACCGCCTTCCAGACCGTCTCCGCCTCCGCGGGCGTCGGCGCGATGCCGCTGAACGTCGCCCGGTCGGCGACCTTGGCGAGCGCGTTCGCGCGCGATCCACCGATGGTGTCGGCGAACTCCACGCGCGTGGCGGCCGGCGGCGGATCGTAGCCGTGGTCGACGGCCGCGTCGGCGAACTCGCGCCACCCGCCGACGATGCGTTCGCGCGCCGTCGGCGCCGATCGGCGGATCGCGCGCCTCCGCCACTTGGCGGCGAGCACGGCGAGGAACGGTGACGCCACCAGCGCCAGGATGAGCAGCGTCCACCCGACGATCATCAGCACGGCCAGGAGCGTCTCCAGCACCGGGTTCGGCTGCGGCTGGTTGGACGGGTCGACCTGGGCCTGCGGCGGTTCGTCGTTGCGCTGCGGATTCTCGTCGACCGGCGGCTGCACGTTGGTCTGCGGCCGGGAGATCTGCGTGGGCTGGTCGGGCTGCTTCGGCGGAACCGGGCGCAGCGGCGGGGTCGGGTCGACGGTCACCCAGCCGGAGGTCGTCTGCACTTCGATCCAGGCGGAGATGTCCGATCCGACGAACGTCAGGTTGGAGCCGGTCGCGTCCTTCGGCGCCACGAACCCGACGACGACCCGCGCCGGGAACCCGAGCTGCCGGGCCATGAGCGCGGCGGTGACCGCGTACTGCTCCTGGTCGCCGAGCATGGGGACGTCGGTCAGCAGCTCGGTGATCCGGTCCGCGCCGTGTCCCGACCGGCTGGCGGGCTCCTTCGGGCCGACGCCGTGGCTGATGTAGCCGTCCTGCGCGAGCCCGCGGAGGGCCGCCGCGAGCTTGGCGCCGGCGCCGTCGACTCCCGCAGTGTACTTCTGCAGGACGGACGCGAGCTCGTCGGGGATGACGCGCGGGCGCGGTACCGAGTCCGTCCCCGGCTCGACCTTCTCGAGCTGATCCGCCGTCAGCTGCGGCTTGACGACCGTCTCCTCGGTGTAGGTGTCGCCGCTGCGGAGCGCGGTGGTCACCGCGCCCGTCCCGGTCACGTCGTTGTAGAAGAACGCTCCGGCGAGGCGCTGGGCGTCCTCGCCGCTGAACCGCACCTGCTCCAGCTGGCCGCTTCCGGGAAGCCACGGGCCGCGGTAGTCCCGCACGACGACGCTCGTCGTCGTGCGCTTGCCCTTCGTCGCGCCCTGGTCGATGCGGTACGGGACACGGGTGAATGAGCCGGATGCGCTGGTCTCGTCGCCGCTCCCGACCGCGTAGGTGACGCCGTCGTACGTGTCGAGGGTCGCGATCCGCAGCCGCCGGTCGGCGGGGAGGCCGGTGACGGTCAGCATCGCCTGGTCGGCATGCTCCGGCTCGAAGTAGGAGCGGAAACCGCTCAACGGGCTCGGGTACTCGCGCGGGTCGAAGGGCTGCTCCACCGCGGTCCGCGCGACCTGGCGCGCGCCGGCCGGCGGGATGAACGCCGCCGCCGCGATCCCGGCAGCGGCTGCGGTAATGAGCATCACCGTGGCGCCCGCCGTGGTCAGCAGGGCCGTCGAGCGCCGCTCCCGCCGCGACTCCACCAGCAGCCCGCTCTGCTCCCGCAGCGACCGGATGGATGCGGCACGCCGCTGCAGCCGGAACCGGATCAGCCACGACAGCAGCACGACGAACAGTGCGAACAGCAGCGGAAGGGGCAGCGACGAGACCGACGATCCGAGCACGATCCCGGCGACGAAGAGCAGCGCCGGTGGGAGCGTCGCGAGCTCCGGCCGCGACGACCGGAGGGCGATGGTGACGGTCAGGACGGTGGCCACCAACGTCAGCAGGAACGCCGGGACGAGCAGCGCCTGATACGACCCGACCGGGATGCTGATGGTCACCAGCTGCTTCCAGCTGAGCCAGGTGCCCTGCACCAGGTCGACGAACCCAGCTCCGGTCGGCAGCAGACCGCCGGCGGTCGCCTCGGACGGCACGGCGAGCTGGACGCCGAGCCCCAGGTAGACGGCCGCGATCAGCCCGGCGACCGCGATGCTCGGGAGGCGGAACGCCCATCCCACCGCTGCCACGGCGGCCCCCGCCAGCAGCGTGACGGCCAGCATCAGGACGAACTCGGGCGACTGGTAGACCGGCCAGAACGACCACGCGCCGAGCGTGACGGCGACGAGCGCGAAGAGGACGTCGATCAGGACGGCGGCGGAGCGACGGGCGGGCATCAGAGGGCCAGCCTTTTCGCGAGGCTGCGCTGGAGGTCCTCCAGGTAGCCGATGGTGAGGACGCTGAGGTCGGCGACCCGTCGCATCGACGGCACCGCGCCCTCGTCGCAGACGATCGCGACGACGTCCACGCCGAGCGGGAAGTGCCCGGCCGCGGCGCGCAACTGCGCGGCCGACGGCGTGGAACCGCAGATCAGGAAGGCGATCGAGATGCCCGCCGAACCGTCCGAGGCGACCTGCGCCAGCTCCGGGAGCCGGAGGGCGGATTCGGCGGTCTCCACTCCCGACAGATCGTCGAGCAGCCGCCCGCGGTTGACCGTGCTCAGTCGCCGGGCGCTGAACACCATCCGCTTGGCGAAGTCCGGGGTCTCCGCGCTGGCGACGACCGAGACGGTCCGCGAGTCCTGCATCGCGCGCACCCCGAGCGAGCCGGTGACGCTCACGGCCAGCTCGAACTCGTCCTCGGTGGCGTAGTCGGCGGCCGACAGGCTGAGCGCGACCAGGAGATGGCTGCGCCGGGTCTCCTCGAACTGGCGCACCATGTAGCTGCCGGTCTTCGCGGTCGACTTCCAGTGGATGTAGCGGCGCTCGTCGCCGGGGACGTACTCGCGGAGCGCGTGGAACGCGATGTCGCTGGCCGTGAGGTCGCGGGTCGGCGACCCCTCGAGGTCGCGCACGAAGCCGGTGCTCATGCTCGGGATGGCGATGGTGCGGGGATGCACGAACAGGTCGAGCGAGTCGGCCCAGACCACTTCGCGGCGGAGCAGCCCGATCGGGTCGGCGCGGACCGTCCGCACCGGGCCGATCGGCACGATCCCGCGCCGGGTGGTCGGCACCACGAAGACATCGGAGTGCTCCTCGCCCGCCGCGAGCGGCGGGGCGGCGAACTCGGCGAGTCCCTGCCCGACGGGCACTTCGACACGGACGCCGGGGAGGCCGCGGCGCAGGGTGTTGCGCACGGCCACCTCGCCGGGCGCCCGATCCCCCACCACGACGCGGTTCGCCGGAAGCGAGAGCCCGACGTCGTACGCGGTGCGGCCGATGAGGTAGCCCGAGGCGACGACGAGCAGCACCAGCGCCGTCCATCCGGCCACCACCGCTTCCACCCAGCCGAAGACGTAGCCCGCGGTCAGCGCGACGAGCGCGAGCAGCAGCATCGACCATCCGAGCGCGGTGACCACGGCGCTGATCCGCCGGGCGAGTGTCGCGACCGCGCGCCCGGCCGTCGCCGACGTGCGGACGACCCACACGATCGCGTCGGCCAGGAAGCCATCGCGCTCCCCGACGATGCGGGCGCGCGCGTTGGTGAGCTCGGTCTGCGAACGGGTGACGGTGGTCACACGGCGGCCCGATCGCTCGGCGGCGGGGTCTCGATCAGAAGCTGGCCGATGAGGCTGGACGAGCTGACGCCCTCGAACTCGGCCTCCGGGTCGAGCACGAGGCGGTGGGCGAGCACGGGCTCCGCGAGGGCCTTCACGTCGTCCGGGGTGACGTAGTACCGTCCGGATGCCGCGGCCATGGTCTTGGCCGCGCGCAGGAGGGCGAGGGCTCCGCGCACGCTGACCCCTAGCCGGATCTCGTCGGCCGTCCGGCTGGCCTCCACGAGCCGCGAGACGTAGTCGTTGATCGTCGCGTCGACATGGACGCCACGGGCCATGGTGGCCATCTCGACGACCGTGGAGGCGGAGATGACCTCCGGCACGACGACCTCGTGAGCTCGACGCTCGGACCCCTCGAGGATGCGCAGAGTCGCCTCGTGGTCGGGATAGCCGATGGACGCCTTCATCAGGAAGCGGTCGAGCTGCGCCTCCGGCAGCCGGTAGGTGCCCGCCTGCTCGATCGGGTTCTGGGTGGCGATCACCATGAACGGAGCGCCGACGGAGTGCCGGACGCCGTCGACCGTGACCTGCTGCTCCTCCATCACCTCGAGGAGGGCGGACTGCGTCTTCGGGCTCGCCCGGTTGATCTCGTCGGCGAGCACGATGTTGGCGAAGACGGGACCGCGGTGGAACTCGAAGGCGCCGCTCCGCTGGTCGTAGATGTTCACGCCGGTGATGTCGCCAGGGAGGAGGTCAGGGGTGAACTGGACGCGGTTGGTCGTCCCGCGCACGCTCTCGGCGATGGCGCGGGCGAGCGAGGTCTTGCCGGTGCCCGGGAAGTCCTCGAGCAGCAGGTGCCCCTCGCTGAACAGCGCGGTCAGGGCCAGCCGGATCACGTGGGTCTTGCCCAGGAGCACCCGGTCGATGTTGGCGACGAGCCGATCGAAGACTCCGGAGAACCACGTCGCCTGCTCGGGGGTCATCGTCATGCTCCGGCCTCTTTCGGTTCGGGGCGCGGCCGGTCGGGCCGCTGGGAAGGGGATGCGGGCCGCACGGAGCGGCACATCTCATCAGTATGGCGTCCTGCACTCATTGCAGACTCGATCCCGGGTACGGCTGGCTGTACGTGTCGGACCCGCTGACAACGCGCACGACCAGCGTCGGCGACGGGTCGTTCGCCGGCGCCGTGCAGGACGCGGTCTGCCCGACCGGCGGCATGGGCAGCTGGGTCGTCCCGTCGCAGCTGTAGGTGACGGCGTCGTACTGTCCGGTCGGCCAGCTGGTCCAGGTGAACACGTGGCTGGCGGGGTCGTACCGGCCACCGCCGATGGCGAGGCTCACCGCGACGCCGAGATCCTGCGTCGCCGATTGGTCGGAGCAGAGCGGCGCGCTGTCCGTGTAGCTCTCGCAGACCCGGGTGATCCTGACGGTGAGCGGCATCCCGTAGTGGTTGCCGCCGGAGCCGGTGAGGACGCCGGACGTGCCCGCGAGCTGGCCCGAGTCCACGACGGTGTTCCCGCTGAGCAGCTGATAGTCGAAGACCGGGTTGGACCCGCCGCCCGCACGGTAGGAGATGGAGACGCCGAAGTCGACGGTGTCGCCGTTCTGCGTGCGTCCGGTGACCGCGATCTGGTTCACGTCGCCGGGCGCCTGGCGCGGAGTCGCACTCACGACGGCGGCGGGTGTGCAGCCCTGACCGTTGTAGGCGTAGACGATGAAGTTGTAGGTGCGGTTCGGGTTGAGCCCGTCGAAGGTCGTGCTGCCGCCCTGCACGCGGGTGAGGCCGCCGGTGCTGAGCGTCGGCTGGCCGTCCTCGACGCCGTCCACCCGGCAGAAGGTGGGATTGCCGCCCTGGAACACGGCAACGTAGTACGCCGTGATCGCCGTGCCGTTGTCGCCGAAGACGTTCGACCAGCTGAGCGTGGCGCTGGTGCCGTCTGTCGTGCTCGGGGTGGCGACGGGTGCGATGCCCGTCGTGGTCGGCGCCCCCGCAGGCACACCGCTCCCCTGGCTCTGGTTCCAGGTGGTCCTGCCCTGGTAGAAGTCGTTGCGCGAGGCGACCGTGAAGCCGATCGCCGCGCCGTTCGCGATCCCCGGGTCGGTCACGTTGAGGGCGTACCGTGTGCCGACCGGATCGGTGCCCGGCACCTGGATGGCCTTCGTCACGCCGCCCACCGACACAACGTACGAGGTGATCGGACTGGCCCCCGCGGCGTCGGCCGGCTTGGCCCAGGTGACCCGGAGGCCCTGGTCGAGCGGCGTCGACGAAAGTGCGGCAGGAGCGTTCGGCACCACATCCGACCACACCGGTTCGGCGTACGTCGTCGGGTCCGAGAGCCCCAGCGCGTTCTTCGCGCGCACGCTGAAGGTGACGGAATTGGACGGCCCGTTGCCCGGTGTGGTGATCGCGCAGGTCGTCGTCGCGCACGGCGTGGTGGACAGCACCGCACCGGTCGACGCCGACGCCATGGTCACCTCGAAGCCGGTGATCGGCGAGTTGTTGAAGGCACCGGGGATCCAAGTGAGCGTCAGGCTGCGGTCGGCGATCGCGCTGATCTGGACGTTCGACACCGGAGCGGGGCGGTCCTGAACCGAGACCGTCACCGTTCCCCAGACGTACCGGTCCGGGTCGCCGGTCGCGTCGGCGACCTCGTACTGCAGCGTCGTGTCGGCGGCCACCGCGGTCTGCGAGACCGTGATCTGGAGCTCCGAGTTGTCGGCGCTCGGCGTGATGCTGACGCCGTCCGGCAGCCCGGCGCCGAGGCCGCGCACGGCGACGACGCGCAGCGGCTTTCCCGGGAACGGGTTGGTCGCGCCGTCGTTGGCCAGCACATCCACCGTCGACGTCTGCCCGCGCGGCGCGATCACCCGGTCGGGCTGCGGACTCGCGAGCGGACGCGTCGAAGGCACGACCGAGATGTCGATGCGCCCGGCCTGCCCGGCGTTCACCGCATCCTTCACGCCGATGGAGAGCGACGGCCGCGTGCCCTTCTCGGCGTCGGCGGCCACGGTCACGGTCAGCTTCTGCCCGTTCAACGACGCGGAGACACCGGCGGGTCGCGGATCCTGGATGGAGTACACCAGCTCGCCGACGTCCTTGGCGTACGGGTACTTGGTCACCTTGGTCAGGTCGATCGTCTTCGTCTGGCCCGGCTCGAAGTCGATGAGCGCCCCGGTGAACACCGGCGGCTGGTTCTCGCGCGGCGTCACCTCGATCGGGAGCACGATCGTCGCGACGTTGCCGTCCGGGTCGGTCGCGCTGGTGCCGTCCGTCACCTGGAACGAGATGGAGGCCGGCCCGAAGTACCGTGGCGACGACGTGAACTGGAGGGTGTCGCTCCCGGCGACCAGGTCGTCCCCGTTCGCGTGGGTGGCGCGCACGGTCGCAGCGTCGGTGAGGCGTACCTTCCGGTCGCCGACGGCCACGATGTAGTCGTTCAGGTGGATGGTCAGGGTCTTCTCGCTGACCACCGTCAGCTTGGGCGCACCCCGCTTCAGCTGGGGCAGGGCGTCGTTGTAGCCGGGCACCCGCACGAACCCGTAGGCGACGACGGTCTCGTCCTCCGGGTTGGCGACCCGGAACGGCACGATCTGGCTCTTCGCGCCGATGGCGATCCGGATCCGCTTCGACGAGGTGACCTGCGCATCGCTGATGTAGCCGGGCACCAGCGACAGCTTCAGGCTCGAGACCGGTCCGTCGGCGAAGAACACGTTGGCCAGCACGTTCACGTCGACCCGGTCCTTGCCGAGGATGTCGGAGAGGCCGAGAGTCGTGTCGGAGACGACCGGACGAGCGGGCGGCGCGTTCTTGTCGACCGTGAGCCGCAGGAAGGCCTGGCTCGTGCCGCCGCGCTCGTTCTGGATCGTGTAGAGGAAGCCGTAGGCGCCCTCGGCCTGCGGCGCGGTGACGGTGACGACCTCGCCGCTGATCTTCGCCTTCGCCTTGCCGTCGAGCGATGTCACCGCCGTCACGCTCAGCGGGCTGCCGTCGGGGTCGCTGTCGTTGGCGAGCACCTGCACCGAGAGGGTCCGGCCCGGCCGGGCGGTCACGTCGTCCTCGACCGCGATGGGGTTGCGCGCGCCTTCGACCCGGGCGGCGATACCCACGCGGACCGTCCCGGTGGCACGGGCTCCGAGCGCGTCGACCACGGCGTAGGTGAAGGTGTCGGTTCCGGCCGCGTAGTCGCCGGCCTGGAAATCCATCCAATCGGGCCCGGACGCGATCACGGCGCCCTTCTGCGGGTTCGTCTCCTGGCCGATGAACTGGACGGAGTCGCCGTCGGGGTCGATCCCGGACAGCGGGACGGTGATGCGGACCGTGTCTCCGGCGAGCACGCGGGCGGTGACGGTCTTGGGCACGGGCGGATTGTTGGTGGCGGCATCCCGCTCGCGCACGGCGATGGTCACCTCGGCCGTCGCCCACTGGCCGTCGGCGCCGTAGACCTTGTACGCGGCGGTGTAGTTGCCGGGCTTCCCGGGCGCTAGGTACCGGAGGTGGTCGCCGCTGGCGAACAGCAGCCCGGCGCCGCTCGGCAGCGGCGCGGCCAGCGTCGGGTCGAGGGTGAGCTTGTCGCCGTCCGGCTGCACGTCGTTGGCGAGCACCGGGATGTCGACAACGTCGTTCACCCGGACCGAGACGCTGTCGGGAGCGGCGATCGGCGGTTGGTGCACCGTCAGCGGCGGGAGCTGGACGACGGTGACCGTGCCGGTCGTGTCGGCCAGGCCGTTGCTGAGCCGGTAGTGGAAGTCGACGGGACCTTCGAGCGGTCGGCTCAGGGTGACGCGGAGGGTGCGCTGCTGCAGCACCTGGACGCGGACGCCGGTCGAGGCGTCCGGCTCCGTCACCCCGGTGACGAGCAGCACGCCGCCGGACGGATCGATGTCGGTCGCCAGGACGTCGACGTCTTGCGTCGACTGTTCGCGGATGAACGCGGTGTGCGGCACCGCGATCGGTGCGGTCTTGGCTCCGGGCGGCGCCTTCACCTCGACCCGGACGACGCCCGTCGCCGTCACGATGCCGTCGGTGACCGAGTACTCGATGTTGTGCGTCCCGGCCTGGTCGGACTCGAAGCGGAACGTGCCGCCCTGATAGTCCGGCGTGATCGTCGCGTCCGCCTTGGTCGGGACGGTGCTCAGGCGAACGGTGCCGTTGCCGCCGCGCACGTGGTCGAGCGGCGCGACCGTCACCTCCTGCCCCTGATAGGCCACCACGGCGAAGGGATCGGCGATGATCGGCACCTGGCCGGGGGCGCGCACCGTGACGGCGAGCAGGCCGGCGGCCTCTGCGCGCCCGTCCGAGAGGGTGAGAGCGACATCCTTCACGCCCTCGCCGTCGCCGTGGTCGGAGTAGGCGACCTGGCCCTGCGGGGTGAACGTCACGGTGTCCGGAGCGGGGACGGATGCGCCGGCGAGATAGAAGGAGTCGCCGTCGGGGTCGTAGCAGTCGCCCAGCACGGGAGCCGACACCCGGCCTCCGGACTGCACGACGGCCTTCGCGTTGCGCACGCACACCGGTGGGCTGTTCTCGGCCGATGTCCGCACCGCGACGGTGACATGGGCGGTCGCCGTCCCGCCGCGGCCGTCCGAGATCGTGTAGTCGAAGGCGATCGTCCCGGTGGCCGTGTCGGGGAGGGAGAGCTGGAGCTGCTGGTCGGCGTTGGTGAGCTCGATCGTGCCCTGGCTCGACGGCACCGCGGTGAACGAGTCGATCGTCAGCACGTCGCCGTTGGGGTCGTAGTCGTTCAGGAGCACCGGCAACGGCGTCACGCGTCCGGGCCGGGCACCGAAGGAGTCGGCGACGGCGACGGGAGGCTGCTCCTGCTTCTCGTACTGCGGAGCGTCATCCTGCTTGGTCTGGTTGACGAGCTCCTGCGTGGTCTTCTTCGACACCAGCTCGTCCCAGTTGTCGATGCGGGCGTTTCCGCTCTGCACCGCCCACGAGACGCCGGAGCGCGTGTCGTTCAGCACGACGCGGTCGCCGTTCACGCGGAAGCCGAGCACGGCGCCGGACGGCACATCCTTCAGCGTCGATCGCTCGCCCGAACCCGACGCCGATCCCGATGCGGAGCACGACCGCCAGGCCGTCCCGTCGTTCCAGGCGGCGTACGTGCAGCCGTCGACCGTCACCGGCGCGGCCGGCGCCCCGGACTGCCGGGCGAACGCCCGCGTCGCCGACCCGCCGTCGAGGGGCACCCGGATCAGCCCGGCGGTGGAGGCGATGAACACGGCGTCCCCATCGGCCGACGGCTGCTGCAGCACCGGATCGTCGCCCTCGGGCAGGAGGGCTGCGAGGCTGACCGTCCGGCCCTCCATCGACAGCGTGCGCGCCGACGGGTCGAGCAGGGCCCAGTGGCCGCCCACCGAGGTGAGCGAGACATCCGCTCCATCGCCCCGCGTGCGCAGAGTCTCGGTCGTCGTGGACGGCTCGGCGCCGTCGAGGGCGACACGCACCAGCGCACGAGTCGACGGCTGGTACGCGAACAGCACGCCGGACGGGTCCATCGCCGACACCGCGCGGCCGCCGAGGTCGATCGTGGCCGCCGAGCCGGAGTTGAAGTCCTCCAGCTGGTCGACGCCGGTCAGCCACAGCTGGCCCGTCGTCTGGGACAGCAGCGCGACGTGGCCGTCGGCCAGCGACACCTGCGGTGCACGCGGCGGGAGCGCGACCGACTTGCCGGCCTCCGCCGTGGCCGGGTCCACCACCGCGACCGTGTTCGCCTCCCGGTCGAGCAGGAGCACGTCGGTGCCGTCCTGGACGACGTCGAGCGCCTCGCCGGTGCCGGCCACCACCGAGTTGAGCTTGTCGATCTCGGTGTTCGCCCGCCCGAGCGACTTCTTGGCGTCGCTCGCGACCCAGACCGAGGCGTCATCGAGTCGCAGGTGCTGCGCGCTGTAGCCGCCCGAGACGACGGCGAGCGTCGTCACCAGAGCGGCCACCGCCGTCCCGCTCACGGCTGTCGCCGCGATGGACTTGTGCGCGGCGAGCCACGAGCCGATGGCGCCGAGGCGGGTCACGTCCCGCCCGTCCCTTCGACGCATTTCTGCCCGCTCGGCGTACCGGTCTTGCCGTCGCGGTTCACCGTGACCGTGACGCAGACGGTCTGACCCGACTTCGCATCCACGCGGAACTCGGTCGCATGCTGGCTGCTGGGCGGCTGGTCATCGACCGTGACCTGGTACGTGTCGCCCTCCTGCAGCCCTGGGTCGGTCCAGGTGAACACGATGGTGCTGCCGGTCACGCGGCCGCTGAGGTCGCGGACGGTCGGGATGTCGTCGCTGGCCCCGGCCCGAACGAGCACGATGGAAGCCGTCACGGCGAGCACGACGACGAGCACGGCGCAGGCGACGAGCGAGAGCACGAGAGCGCGCGAGGTCTTCGACGGGGCGGCCTGTTGCGGCGTCTGCGCGCTCCCGCTCTCGCGGACGACGGTCCGGGTCGGTGCGCGGGTGACCGTCGCCGAGGCAGGGGCCGCTCGGCGCCGACGGCGACGTGCTCCGGGGTCGACGGCCACCACGCCCTTCACGCGGGTGCGGTCCTCAGGGTCGCCGGCCGTCGCCAGGGCCCAGTCGTCCATGGCGACCTCGATGGGCGTCTGCGGCAGCCCGAGCTCGCTCTCCACCGCCTGCAGCTCGCGGATGAACTCCAGCGCGCTCCTCTGTCGTTGTGAGGGGCGGCGAGACATCGCGCGCATCAGCACCTGCTCCAGCCGCGGCGGGACGTCGGCCCGCCCGATCGGGAGCGGCCGGCTCTTGGTGATGCGCTGGATGAGCTCGGCGGAGGTGTTCTCCTTGCCGGGCACCTCGAACGGCGAACGCCCGGCGAGCAGCGAGTACAGGGTGGCGCCGAGCGACCAGACCTCGCTCGCGATCGTCCCGCTCGTCTCGTCGAGCAGCACCTCGGGAGCCGACCACGGAATGGAGAGGCCGATCGCCTCGGTGACGTCGGCCTCGCTCAGGGTGGCCGCGATGCCGAAGTCGCTCAGCACCGGGTGCCCGTAGGCCGTGCTCAGGATGTTGGACGGCTTGATGTCGCGATGCAGCACTCCCGCCCGGTGGGCGGTCTCGACCGCGCTGGCGATGCGCACGCCGGTGCTGAGCGCCTCCGGCACCGACAGCGGCTCGGTGCGGTACCGCTGGCCGATCGCCGCGGAGCAGAGCTCCATGACCAGGTACGGCCGCCCGTCGGAGGAGACGCTGGCCTGATAGACGGTGAGGATCGAGGGATGCGTGCTCAGCTGCGCCATCAGGTTGGCCTCGGCCTGGAACATCTGCTTGACCTGGCTCGTGACCACCTCGGCGAGCATCACTTTGACCGCCACCTGACGTCGCGGCATGTTCTGCTCGTACAGGAAGACGTCGGCGAAGCCGCCGGAACCCAGCACCCGGACGTAGGAGAAACCGGGGAGGTTCGGCGGCTGGGACGGCAAACGCCGGGCCATCGGCTCCTCCCGTTCGTCGATCACGCCTTCGCCGCTGCGAGGCGTCTGACAATTGTAGGCAGCCGGATACCGCCGCCGACCGGCCCGGACCCGCACTGGGGACAACTCGATTACCCCCAAGTCGGGGGGCAGAATCAGTGGCGGCGAGCGGCCCTGCGGGAGACGCCTTCGCGGTGCGCTCCGGACTCCGGGGTCGCCAGCACGTCGACGACCACGACGGTCACGTTGTCGCGCCCGCCGTTGCCGAGTGCCGCATCCATCAGCTGCTGCGCCGCATCGAGCGGAGAGGAGCCTTCACCGAGGAAGTAGCGGATGCCGTGCTCGGTGAGCTCCTTCGTCAGGCCGTCCGAGCACACCAGCAGGCGGGAGCCGGCGACGATCGGCAGCAGGAAGTAGTCGGGGACCGGGTCCTCGTTGAAGCCGACCGCGCGCGTGATCACGTTGCTGTGCGGGTGCACCTCGGCCTCCGCCGGGGTGATGGCACCGGCATCCAGCAGCTCCTGGACGATCGAGTGGTCGACGGTGAGCTGCTCCAGCGTCCCGTCGCGGTAGCTGTACACGCGGGAGTCGCCGATGTTGAACACCAGCCAGTACGGGTTGCCGTCGACCAGCGTGAGGGCGATGCCGGTGACCGTCGTGCCCGTCCCGAGGTCGGTCTGGCCCACGCCGCGGGTCATGTCGTCGACCGCCGAGCGGAGCGCCTCGGTGAGGGCGAGCTCTCCGACGAAGTCGGCCTTCACCTTCTCGGCGAGACGCGTGACCACCGCTGTGCTCGCGAAGTCCCCCGCGGTGTGGCCGCCCATCCCGTCGGCGACGGCGAAGATCGGGGACCGCGCGAGGAGGCTGTCCTCGTTCACGCTCCGGCGGTATCCGGTGTCGCTGAGGGCGGCCCAGGAGAGGCTGATGCGGGCGTCGGGATCGCCGGGGACAGCCACGGTGTGGCGTCTGCTGCTGCGACCGATCTGGGTCACTCGCGTCCTTCGTCTCTGCGGGCGGTGATCTCGATGATATTACCGTCGCCGATCTCCACTCTCGCTCCGGCGAGCACGACGGACGACTCCCCCGGCCGCAGCCGCCGCGCGCCGGTGGGACCGGTCACCATCGTCCCGTTCGTGGAGCGGAGGTCGGTGACGACGACCGCGTCCCCCGACTGCTCGATGCGGACGTGGGTCGACGACACCTCGTGGCTGGGCGACGGGACGGTGATGAGGCGCGGCTCCACGCCGGAGTCGACACGCTGCGGGGCCGGCCGTCGACCGATCAGGACGGGCACGTCGAGCGCGATCGTGTCCCCCGACGGCAGGCGGGCAGCGAACGTCGCGCGGGGCGGCGGCAGCACCACCGGCTCCGTCGGCGGAAAGACCTCATCCGTGCGGATCGTCAGCGGCCCAGCGGGCGCGACCGGCGTGTCGCGAGCCGGGGCGATGATGGCCGGGGTCGCGGGTTCGTCGATGTCGACAGCGCCGGGGAGCTCGTGCGGGGCGGGATGCGCGGCGGGCGGCACGATCTCCGAGTCAGCTCCGGCATCCCCGGCGCCCGCGTCGCCCGCGCCTCCGGCTCCCCCGAACAGGCTGGAGCTCTGATTGCGGTCACGGATGATCGTCTCTTCCGCGGCCGGGCCCGTCACGGCTGGGGCAGCGACCGGAGCCTCCCGGCTGCGCTCGGCGCGCTCGATCGGCTGCAGCGTCCAGGTCAGGAGCTCGCCGTCGGTCACCCCGACCCGCAGCGGCAGCGACCCGATGGAGAGCCGGGCGACCGGTCCCGTCGGCGCGTCGTCGCCCTGCAGAACCAGGCCCGTCACGGTGCGGAACTCGGCCAGCACCCACGGCTGGACGCCTCCCGCCGAGAACCGGCGTGCACCGCCGACCGAGAACACGTCGACGGCGGCCGAGCCGCGCACCACGGCCGTCACGGTGACCTCGCCCGCGGCGTTGGGCTCGGCGATCTCCGCGACGGCGAAGGAGCGGACGCTGTCCGGCCCGGCGAGCGGGAAGGCTCCGACGACGGATTCGATGGTCGCGAGCTCGGAGTCCGCCAGCCAGTACACGGCATCCACGATCTCGTCGGAGGCCGTGCTCTCGACCGCGGCCACGAACCGGCGACCCGCGATGAGCAGCCACCGGGACGGGCCGGCCGTCGGCGCGTACCGGATGAAGCCGCCAGTCATCGTCGGCTCCTCCTGGTCGTCCGCCTGGTCCCCGGCAGCCGTCGGCCGCCGGTCGCGCATTGCGCTGGTCGATGCGAGTGTAGCCCGCCGCTCAGACTCCGGTCGCCACCAGCCGGAACGTCGTCCCCGCGCACTCTTCCGCATCGGGGCCGACGGGGATGACTGTCCCGGCCGGCACAGCCGGATCCGTGGACACCGTCACGCGGCCGTGCTCATTGACGAGCGCCAGCGGCCGGTCGCTCGCGAGCATGGCCGGGAGCAGCTCCCGTTCGAGGCGCTTGACGTACACATCCACACCCACGACGCCGAGCATCCGCCCGTCGTACTCGACCGGCGACGTCACCGTGACGATGTAGTCGCACGCGCACAGGTGGTCGACGTACGGGCCGGTGATGTGCGTTCGGTGCGTCGACTGGGGGACGCTGTACCACTCCAGCGACCGGAAGTCGCGCAGGTAGTCGGAGTACGAGCGCGCGGCGAGGTCGAGCTTCGAGGGCGCCCGCGTCGCGCCGAAAACCGGGTTGTCGTCGAGCGGACCGAGCCACCAGCAGAACCGGACGTCGGTGCCGCCGGTCAGTTCGGGCGCGGCGACGAAGCCCGCGCCGATGAGCAGCGGGTCGTCGGCCGCGAGGGCCGGGAGCACCAGCGCGGCGACCCGGTCGTCGAGCGAGGTCGCCCCGGCCGGCTCGTCGGCGAGGATCGCCTCGCGCCATCCGCCAAGGGTGTCGTGGATGCGCGCAAAGAGCTCCGAGACCCGGACTGCCGCAGTCGGGGCCGTCGACACGGCCGCCGTCGTCGTTTCAGCCATCGATCGTCCCTCCGCGCTCGATCCGCGCCTTCGCCGAGAGCAGCCACCGGGCCACCTCATCCAGCAGCCCGCTCACCCGGGCACGAGCGGTCGCGGCGTCGCGCGCGGCGATCGCCTCGGTGACCTCCCGAGAGGCGGAAGCGGTCGCCGCACGCAGCGCCGGGTCGCGCATCCCGAGCCACAGCAGGGGACCGAACTCCGCCTGCAGCCGTAGCTGCTCCCGCACCAGTCGTGCGGACTGGCTGAGCACGGCGAGCTCGAGGAGGAACCCCCCGGCATTGCGCCGCGCCTCGGCGGGCGCGGAGAAGTCCGCGGCCGCGACCCAGGATCGCAGCCGGTCGTCGTCGGCGGGTGTCGAACGCTCGGCGGCGCGGTCGGCGCACCCCGCGGCGATCGTCGTCACGTAGACCGCGAGGTCGCTGAGCTCGACCTGCGAGAGCCCGCGCAGCCGCGCGGACAGAAAGGTGTCATCGGCTTCACCGGGATGCACGATGAAGCTGCCGCCGTCGCGCCCGCGCCGCGTCTCCACGAGCCCGGCTTGCCGGAGCATCCCGAGCCCCTCCCGCGCCGTCACCAGCGCGACACCGAAGCGGCGGGCGAGCTCGGCCTCGCTGGGGAGGCGCTCGCCGGCCCCCAGCACCCCGAGCACGATCGCATCCGTCAGCCGCCGGGCTACCTGCTCCGCCCGTCCCGCGTCGTCGAGCTGCGCGAACACGGCGTCGCGCGCGCCCGGCGCCGCGCGGCCGGTCCGTGCTGCTTCGCGCGTGGAGGTGGTCACCCGTCCACGATAACGCGATCGAATCATTCGCTATAGGATGAATTCGTGTCGAGCGAAGGAGCGAGCATGGCCGACGACCGCGGCCCCACCCCCGAGAAGCCGGAGGCGGGTGTGCTGAGCGGAGTCCGCGTGGCCGACTTCTCGCGCGTGCTCGCCGGGCCGTACGCCACCATGATGCTGGCCGACTTCGGCGCCGACGTGATCAAGATCGAGAGCCCCGCCGGCGACGACACCCGTGCGTGGCGTCCACCGGCCGACGACGCGGGCGAGTCCACCTACTTCGGTTCCGTCAACCGAAACAAGCGCTCGGTCGTCTGCGACCTCTCCACCTCCGACGGGCTCGCGACGGCCCGTCGCCTGGCGACCACGGCCGACGTCGTGATCGAGAACTTCCGGCCGGGCGTCATGGAGCGCTTCGGCCTCGACGAGCAGACCCTTCGAGAGACCAACCCGCGGCTCGTGTTCTGCTCGATCACCGGCTTCGGCCGCGATGCCGGGGCGGCACTCCCCGGCTACGACCTGCTCGTGCAGGCGGTCGGCGGCCTGATGAGCATCACCGGCGCACCCGACGGCGAACCGAGCAAGGTCGGCGTCGCCCTGGTGGATGTGCTGACCGGCCTCAACGCGTTCTCGGGCATCCTGCTCGCCCTCCGCCAGCGCGACGCGACCGGGCGCGGCTCCCGGGTGGATGTGGACCTGCTCGGGTCGCTTCTGGCCGCCCTCACCAACCAGGCGTCCGGCACGCTCGCGACCGGACGCTCCCCCGCCCGCCTCGGCAACGCGCACCCGAGCATCGCGCCGTACGAGCTGTTCCGGGCGGCGGACCGCGAGCTCGTCGTCGCCGTGGGCAACGACCGCCAGTTCGCCGCGTTCGCCGGCGTCCTCGGCCGTCCCGGGCTCGCCGACGACCAGCGCTTCGCCACCAACGAGGCGCGTGTGCGCGACCGCGACGCGCTGCGCGGCATCCTCGAACCGCTGCTGACATCCCGGACCGCCGCCGACTGGGTGGATGCGCTCACCCGTGCCCGCGTCCCGGCAGGGCTCGTGAACGACATCGGCGAGGCGTTCGCTTTCGCCGAGTCGCTCGGGCTGGAGCCGGTCGTGACGAGCGTCGACCCGGAGACCGGGCGCACCTCCCGCCAGCCGGCGACGCCCATCCGGTTGGACACGGCCCCGGCCGCCCACCGCACCCCGCCCCCGCTGCTCGGCGCGCACGAGGCGCGCTGGACGGATGAGCGCTAGCGGCCGCACGACTACCACCCCACCTGTATCACCCCGAAAGGACCGATCGTGACGACGACCCTCGACGACGCGTTCAGCATCGACCACCTGCTCACCGACGAGGAGCGCGGCTGGCGCGACCGTGCGCGCGTGTTCGCGACCGAACGCATCCGCCCGGTCATCGAGCAGGACTTCGAGGACAAGCACTTCCGCCGCGAGCTGGTGGCGGAACTCGGCGCACTCGGCGTGCTCGGCATGCACCTGAAGGACGAGGGATGCGCGGGCGCCGGCGCCGTCAGCTACGGTCTGGTCTGCCACGAGCTGGAGGCCGCCGACAGCGGTTGGCGCACGTTCGTCTCCGTGCAGGGCTCCCTGGCGATGAGTGCGATCTCGAAGTTCGGCTCCGACGAGCAGAAGGCGGATTGGCTGCCGCCGATGGCCCGGGGCGAACGGATCGGCTGCTTCGCGCTGACCGAGCCGGAGGGCGGGAGCGACCCGGCCGCCATGCGCACGACGGCCCGCCGCGACGGCGATGACTGGGTGCTCACCGGCGTCAAGCGCTGGATCGGGCTGGCCGCCCTCGCCGATGTCGCCGTCGTCTGGGCAGCCACCGACGAGGGTGTCCGCGGCTTCCTGGTGCCGACGTCGACGCCCGGGTTCTCCGCGACCGCGATCGACGGAAAGCTCTCGATGCGCGCCTCGGTGCAGTGCGATGTGGTGCTGGAGGAGGTTCGCCTCCCCGCTTCGGCGCTCCTCCCCGGAGCGCGCGGCCTCTCCGGTCCGTTCTCGTGTCTCAACGAAGCGCGCTACGGCATCGTGTGGGGCGCGATGGGCGCCGCCCGCGACTGCCTGGAGGTCTCGATCGAGCGCGCGACGACGCGCGCGGTGTTCGGCCGCCCGATCGGCGCGACCCAGCTCATCCAGCAGAAGCTGGCGAACATGCTGGTGGAGTACGAGAAGGGGATGCTGCTGGCGCTGCATATGGGCCGCCTGAAGGAGTCGGGGCGCCTCACCCCGACGCAGATCAGCGTCGGCAAGCTGAACAGCGTGCGCGAGGCGCTGGCGATCGCCCGCGAGGCGCGCACCATCCTGGGCGGCGACGGCATAACGAATGCCTTCCCGGTCATGCGTCACATGGCCAACCTCGAGTCGGTGCGCACCTATGAGGGCACGGACGAGATCCACACGCTCGTGCTCGGCCGGGCGCTGACCGGGCTGGCGGCGTTCGCATGAGCGCGGACGCCACTGCGTCCCGGACCGGCGTGGCCGATGCCGCGATCGCGGCCGCCCGTGCCGCCTCCACCCCCACGACCCGGAAGGAGCGCGCCGGCTGGCTGGAGGCCCTGGCCGACGCCCTCGACGGCGACCGGACGGAACTCGTCCGCATCGCCAACGAGGAGACGCACCTCTCCGCAGCCCGGCTCGACGGAGAGGTGACGCGCACCGCCGCGCAGCTGCGGTTCTTCGCGGGGGTGATCCGTGAGGGCGCGTACCTCGAGGCGGTGGTCGAATCGCCCGACGCGTCGCTCATCCCGCCGCGGCCGGACCTCCGCCGCATCCTGCGCCCGCTCGGCCCGGTCGCGGTGTACGCGGCGTCGAACTTCCCGTTCGCGTTCTCGGTGCTGGGCAACGACACCGCGTCAGCGCTGGCGGCCGGCTGCCCGGTGATCGTCAAGGCGCACCCCGGCCACCCCCTGCTCTCCCGCCGGACGGCCGCTCTCGCCACGCACATCCTCCCGCCCGGCTGGTTCGCGCTCGTCGAGGGGATGGACGCGGGCACCGAACTGGTCCGCCACCCGCTCGTCCGCGCGGCCGGGTTCACCGGCTCGACCCGCGGCGGTCGGGCCCTGTACGACCTGGCCGTCTCGCGCCCCGACCCCATCCCCTTTTACGGGGAGCTCGGCAGCATCAACCCGGTCGTCGTGACGCGGGCCGCGTCAGCGGAGCGCGCAGACGCGATCGGGACGGGCCTGGTCGCCTCCTTCACCCGCGACGCGGGTCAGTACTGCACCAAGCCGGGACTCGTCTTCGTGCCGTCCGGCGGCGGCGTCGAGGACGCCGTGCGGAACGCGCTCGGCGACGCGCCGTCGAGCCATCAGCTGAACGCCGGGATGTCGGCCGCCTTCGCCGACGGCGTCACCGCATTCTCGGCGCGCCCCTCGGTCGAGGTGCTGCGCGGGAATGCTGCCGACGGCGCGTCCGCACCGACCGTCGTGCTCGTGGACGCCGACACCTTTCTGGCCGACCCCGCACCCTTCCTCGCGGAGTGCTTCGGACCGGTCACCGTGCTGGTCCGCTACGACGACCCCCAGCTGCCGGCGCTGGTCGCGTCGCTGGAGCCGTCGCTCACCGCGGCCATCCACCGCGGAATGGAGGAGGACGTCACGGCCCTGGCCGCAGCGCTCACCGCTGTCGCCGGACGCCTCCTGTTCGACGGCTGGCCGACCGGTGTCGCCATCGGCTGGGCGCAACACCACGGCGGTGGCTGGCCGTCGACCACCGCGAGCATCCACACCTCGGTGGGCGCGACGGCCCTCCGCCGCTGGCTGACTCCGATCGCCTACCAGGACGCCCCGCAGGCCGTGCTTCCGCCCGAACTGCGCGACGGCAACCCCCTCCGCATCCCGCGCCGCGACTCCTGACCCGCCGCCCACGCCAACAGCTCCGGACTTTTTCCGCCCGACACGCCGCGGTGGGGGCGAAAAAGTCCGGAACTGTTGGCTCGGGAGGTGGGGGTCAGGAGGTGGCGCCTCCGGTGACCGACGCGATCCACTGGCGGGTCGCGGGGTACCAGACGTTGTAGCTGCGCGATCGTGTGGTCGGTCCGCAGGTCTGCGGGGTGATCGCCCAGGCGACGCCGACCAGGCGGTCCCCGGCCGGCGTCTCGACGATGTCGGGGCTTCCGGAGTCGCCGTAGCAGTTCCCCTCCGTGCCGGTGGCTCCCTTCGCCGTGAACTCCCAGTACGGGCTCGCCCAATCGATGCGGAATCGGCCCTGCGTGAGGCGCTCGCCGCTCCCCTCACCGGCGCCGACGCTGATATAGGTGTCACCCGCCACGAGCGGTGCCTCGGCCAGCGGAACGGTCGCGATGCCCGGCGTCGCCGGCACGCGGATCAGCGCCATGTCGACGGCCGGATGCCGGTACGCCTGGATACCGTGGAGGGTGACCGGACGACCCTCGCCGGCCCTGGTCCATCCCGCCGTCACGACGACGTCGCGAGCGTCCCCCTGTGCGACGCAGTGGCCGGCCGTGATCGCCCACTCCGTGCCGATCATCGCGCCGCCGCACACGCCGGCAGGCCCGGACACGGTCGCGAAGTAGGGACGCTCGCCGACCGCGACCGGCGTCCCGCCGATCAGGGCGCCCGCGGGCGCGGACGGCGCGAGAGCCACGACGAGGGCGCCGGCGACAGCCGCCGCGACGGCAGCCGCACGCACGCACCGGCGCACACGGGAGGGAGAGGACAGGGTGCTGGAGTTACGAGAGAGAATCACCCGGGGAGTCTAGAGAGCACGCGCGTTGTGATAACGCGCCCTGACCTAAATTCCGATGTAGGACATGACGTGCTTGATGCGCGTGTAGTCCTCGAAGCCGTACGCCGACAGGTCCTTCCCGTAGCCGGAGTGCTTGAACCCGCCGTGCGGCATCTCCGCGACGATCGGGATGTGCGTGTTGATCCACACGCAGCCGAAGTCGAGCCCCTTGGCGAACCGCATCGCCCGGCCATGGTCCTTCGTCCAGACCGACGATGCCAGCCCGTACTTCACGCCGTTCGCGTTCGCCAGCGCCTCCGACTCATCGGTGAACCGCTGGACGGTCTGCACCGGGCCGAAGATCTCGTTCTGGACGGCCTCGTCGTCCTGCCGGAGCCCCGACACGATCGTCGCCTCCCAGAAGTAGCCGCGGTCGCCCTGGCGGTTGCCGCCCAGCTCGACGCGAGCGTGGTCGGGCAGCCGGTCGACGAACCCCGACACCTGAGCCAGCTGGTTGGCGTTGTTCAGCGGACCGTAGAGGATCCCGTCCTCCCGCGGAGCGCCGGTGCGCGCGTTCTCGCGAGCGTACTGCGCGAGGGCCGCGACGAACTCGTCGTGGATGCCGTCCTGCACGAGCAGGCGGGTCGCCGCCGTGCAGTCCTGGCCGGCGTTGAAGTATCCGGCCGCGACGATTCCGGCGACCGCCTTCTCGATGTCGGCGTCGTCGAACACGATCACGGGCGCCTTGCCGCCGAGCTCGAGGTGCACCCGCTTGAGGTCGAAGGAGGCCGCACGCGCCACCTCCATGCCGGCCCGCACCGATCCGGTGATCGAGATCAGCTGCGGGATGGGGTGCGCGGTCATCGCCGCGCCGGTCGTCCGATCGCCGAGCACCACGTTGAGCACGCCCGCCGGCAGGAACTCGGCGGCGACCTCCGCCAGCAGCAGCGTCGACAGCGGGGTCGTGTCCGACGGCTTCAGCACCGTGGTGTTGCCCGCGGCCAGCGCCGGGGCGAACTTCCACACCGCCATGTTCAGCGGGTAGTTCCAGGGCGTCACCTGACCCACGACGCCGATCGGCTCGCGCCGGATGAACGAGGTGTGCTCGGGCATGTACTCCCCCGCCGACCGCCCCTCCAGGTTGCGGGCGGCCCCGGCGAAGAAGCGGATCTGGTCCACCGACAGCAGGATCTCGTCCTCCACCAGCGTGGCGCGCGGCTTGCCGGTGTCCTGCGACTCGGCGTCCGCGAACTCCTCGGCCCGCGCCTCCATCGCGTCGGCGATCCGGAACAGCGCGAGCTGGCGTTCGGCCGGCGTGGTCTGCCCCCACGTCTGGAAGGCGCGCTCGGCGGCGGTGTACGCGTCGGCGACATCCGCCTCGGTGGAGACCGGCGCGGTGGCGTAGACCTCCTCCGTCGCCGGGTCGATCAGCGGGATGCTGCCCGTGCCGCGCGCTTCAACGGAGCGGCCGTCGACGAAGTTGCGGAGTTCGCGTGCTGAGGAGTCGGGAGCAGAGCCTTCACGAGCAGTCATGGCGGTCAGCCTACTGATTTCGTCAGCGAAACGGTCAAATTCGTGCGGAATCGCTTGCCAGACATCCAATCCACTGACAGAATCGCTCCATGAGTACCCCTCGGGCAGCGAACGGCCAGAAGGCTGCGGTCATCGACGACGTCTCCAAGGCGATCATCGAGCAACTGCAGGCGGATGGCCGCAAGTCGTACGCGGAGATCGGCAAGGCCGTCGGTCTCAGCGAGGCGGCGGTGCGCCAGCGCGTGCAGAAGCTGACCGAGTCGGGCGTGATGCAGATCGTGGCCGTGACCGACCCCATGCAGCTCGGCTTCTACCGTCAGGCGATGATCGGCGTGCGCTGCACGGGCGACACGCGTGCGGTGGCCGACAAGCTGGCAGCCATGCCGGCGGTGGATTACGTGGTGCTGACTGCCGGCACCTTCGACATCCTCGCCGAAGTGGTGTGCGAGAACGACCTCGACCTCATCACGATGCTCAACTCCGAGATCCGGACGCTGGAGGGCGTGCTCTCCACCGAGACGTTCGTGTATCTGAAACTCCACAAACAGTTCTACAACTGGGGAACGCGATAACCATGACGACAACCGTAGAAACGTTCGGCGAGCCGATCGCGGCCGAGGAGGCGGCGCTGCAGGCGAAGGCGCGCGACCACCTCTGGATGCACTTCGCCCGCCAGTCGGTGATGGAAGAGGGCCACGGCGTCCCCATCATCACGCGCGGCGAAGGCCACCACATCTGGGACTCGCACGGCAAGCAGTACATCGACGGGCTCTCCGGACTGTTCGTGGTGAACGCGGGCCACGGCCGCAAGCGTCTCGCCGAGACGGCGGCGAAGCAGGCCGAGCAGTTGGCGTTCTTCCCGATCTGGTCGTACGCCCACCCGAACGCGATCGAGCTGGCCGACCGGCTGGCCTCCTACGCGCCCGGCGACCTCAACCGCGTCTTCTTCTCCACCGGCGGCGGCGAGGCGGTCGAGACGGCGTTCAAGCTGGCCAAGTACTACTGGAAGCTGCAGGGCAAGCCGACCAAGCACAAGGTGCTGTCGCGCGCCGTCGCCTACCACGGCACCCCGCAGGGCGCCCTGGCGATCACCGGCATCCCGGCCATGAAGGAGATGTTCGAGCCGCTCACCCCCGGCGGGTTCCGCGTCCCGAACACCAACTTCTACCGTGCGGGCGAGATGGGCGCGCCGACCGACGACATCGAGGCCTTCGGCGTCTGGGCGGCGAACCGCATCGAGGAGATGATCCAGTTCGAGGGTCCCGACACCGTCGCGGCGATCTTCCTCGAGCCGGTGCAGAACTCGGGTGGATGCTTCCCGCCGCCTCCCGGATACTTCCAGCGCGTCCGTGAGATCTGCGACAAGTACGACGTCCTCATGGTCAGCGACGAGGTCATCTGCGCATTCGGCCGCATCGGCCACATGTTCGCGTGCGACGAGTACGGCTACGTCCCGGACATGATCACCTGCGCGAAGGGCATGACCAGCGGGTACTCCCCCATCGGCGCGACGATCATCAGCGACCGCATCTACGAGCCCTTCAAGCACGGGAACACGTCGTTCTACCACGGCTACACGTTCGGCGGTCACCCGGTCTCGGCCGCGGTGGCGCTGGAGAACCTCGACATCTTCGAGGAGGAGCAGCTCAACGAGCGCGTCCGTGAGAACTCCCCGCTGTTCCGCGCCGAGCTCGAGAAGCTCCTCGACCTGCCGATCGTCGGCGACGTCCGCGGCGCCGGCTACTTCTTCGGCATCGAGCTGGTGAAGGACAAGAACACCAAGGAGACCTTCAACGACGACGAGTCGGAGCGTCTGCTCCGCGGGTTCCTGTCGAAGGCCCTGTTCGACGCCGGCCTGTACTGCCGCGCCGACGACCGTGGAGACCCCGTGGTGCAGCTCGCCCCGCCGCTCACCATCGGCCCGAGCGAGTTCGTCGAGATCCGCCAGATCCTGGAATCGGTGCTGACGGAGGCCTCGAACCACCTGTAAGACCCCCAAAGGACGAATCCGGGACTGCTCACGCGGTCCCGGATTCGCGCCTTAACGAGAAGGAGCGCAATGGACTACCGCACGGTCGGCTTCTGGTTCGACTCCATCGCCGCCGACGAGGACGGCTTCCGCCCCCGGCCCGGCCTCGACGCCGATGCCGATGTGGATGTCGCCATTGTCGGCGCCGGTCTCACCGGCCTCTGGACCGCCTACTACCTGCAGGAGCGCGACCCGTCTCTGCGCATCCTTCTGCTGGAGAAGGAGGTCGCCGGTTTCGGTGCGTCCGGCCGCAACGGCGGCTGGTGCTCGTCGCTCTTCCCGTGGTCCGCCTCGAAGCTCGACGCGAGGTACGGCCGGGATGCGGCCGTGGGCATGCGCCAGGCGATGGTCGACACCGTCGACGAGGTCGGCCGGGTCGCCGATACCGAAGGCATCGACATCGACTTCGCTCGCGGCGGCACCGTGACATTCGCCCGGTCGACGCCGCAGGTCGCGGCCGCGCGCGCCGAGTTCGAGGAGTCGGAGCGCTACGGCGTCGACCGCGTCGCGCTGTGGGGCACCGAGACGGTCCGCTCGCGGTTCGGGGTGCGGGATGCGCTGGCCGCGACGTACACGCCGGCGTGCGCGCGCATCCACCCGGCCAAGCTCGTGCGCGGTCTCGCCCGGGTCGTCGAACGCCGCGGAGCGACCATCGCGGAGGGCACCGAGGTGCTGTCGTGGGACGCCGGGACGGTGCAGGTGCGCTCCGACGGTTCCGCGCGCACGGTCCGAGCGGGCACCGTGGTGAACGCGACCGAGGGATACGGCTCGCAGCTTCCGCAGGTGGGCCGCCGCATCCTCCCGCTCTACTCTCTGATGATCGCCACCGAGCCGCTGCCCGACGCCACGTGGGCGCGCATCGGCATCGAGCACGGCCAGACGTTCACCGACTTCCGGAACCTCATCGTCTACGGCCAGCGGACCGCCGACAACCGGTTCGCGTTCGGGGGCCGCGGCGCGCGGTACCACCTGGGGAGCGCCATCCGGCCGGGATACGACCGGTCGCTGCGCGTGCGCGACCACCTCATCCACACGCTCTACGATCTCTTCCCGGACGCCGCGGGCGCCAGGATCACGCACCACTGGGGCGGACCGCTCGGCGTTCCACGCGACTGGCACGCGAGCGTCGGCTACGACCGGGATGCGCGCGAGGCCTGGGCGGGCGGTTACGTCGGAGACGGGCTGAGCACCACGAACCTGGCCGGGCGTACGCTCGCGGACCTGCTCACCGGATCCCGCACCGACCTGACCATGCTGCCGTGGGTCGGGCACCGCTCACCGCGGTGGGAGCCCGAGCCGCTCCGATTCGCCGGGGCCAACGCGGGCCTCGTCGCGATGGAGTCCGCCGACCTGGAGGAGTCCGTCACCCGTCGCGCCTCCGTCATCGCGCGCACCCTCTCCCCCCTCATCGGCCACTGACCCGCCCCCTCTCAAACGCCTCCGCCCACCGTCGAGTCCGCAAATTTTGCACGCACGCGTGGCGCGTCGTGTGCAAAAAGTGCGTACTCGACGGTGGGCGGAGGGGCGCTGGGGGCGGGGCGCAGGGGCGCAGGGGTCAGGAGGCGAGGACGGCCTGGAGCTCGAGCGTGATGGTGACCTCGTCGCCGAGCAGCATGCCGCCGGTCTCGAGCGCGGCGTTGTAGGTGAGGCCGAAGTCCTCACGGTTGATCTTGGTCTTCGCGGTCGCGCCGGCCTTGTAGTTGCCGTAGGGGTCCTGGCCGAAGCCGCCGAAGTCGAACTCGAAGGTGACGGGCTTGGTGATGCCCTTGATGGTGAGGTCGCCGTCGACGAGGAACTCGCCGTTCTCGTGGCGCACGCCGGTCGAGACGAAGTCGATCGTCGGGTGCTCCTCGGCGAGGAAGAAGTCGCCGGTGCGGAGGTGCGCGTCGCGGTTCTTGTCCTTGGTGTTGATGGAGGCGACGTCGGCCTTCGCGGTGACCTTCGACTCGAGCGGGTTCTCGGCGGTCACGAAGGTGGCGTCGAAGTTCTCGAAGACGCCCTTCACCTTGCTGATCATCAGGTGACGGATGCTGAAGCCGACCTCGCTGTGGGCGGGGTCGATGGTCCAGGTGCCAGCCTTGTAGCCGGGGATCTCGATAGTCACGGTGTCTCCTAGAAGTCGCGCGCCGGGCGGCCCATCCGCCCCGCGTCGAATACATGCAAGCGTATGGACTCCCGGACTATTCCGCGATTCGCGAAAAAAGTTGACGCGTCACTCTTCCGCGGAGAGCGATCGGCGCAGCTGCAGCAGCTTCAGCGCGTCCGTGTCGATCTGCGCGACCGGGATGCGTCCCTGCTGCACAGCAGTGACGACGGCATCGATGAGCGCATCCGGATCGCCTCCGGCCGGCAGCACGTCGAGCACCATGGTGTTCCCCGCCGCGATCGCCTGCACCGCGTTCTCCCCCGGGTCCTGGTACTGCGGCAGCCCCGTGTCCTGCAGCATCCGCAGATCGTCGGTGATGCTCGCGCCGCGGAACCCGAGCTCGTCGGTCAGGATGCGGTGCCAGGCCGCCGAGAGCGACGCGGGCGCCGCATCCACCTGGGTATAGGCGAGGTGCCCGAACATCACCAGCTCGGCTCCCGCGGAGATGCCCGCCTGGAACGGCGGGGCGTCACGCGTCGACCAGTCCTGCTTGCTGACGGCGGTCGACGGCACGGCGTGGTGCGAGTCGGCCTCGCTCTCGCCGTGGCCGGGGAAGTGCTTGAGCGTGCTCAGCACCGTCCCGCGCTCCCCCGTCACCGAGGCGGCGACACGGGCGGCCGCCGCGCCAGGCTCCGTCCCGAGCACGCGGTCGGCGATGAAGGAGGCCGGGTCGGCGGTGACGTCGGCGACGGTCCCGAAGTTCACGGAGATCCCGGCCTGCTTCAGGAGCGTCGCGCGCCGGGCGAAGGCGTCGCGCGTCGCTGCCGGGTCCTGGTCCCGCAGGGTGTCGGCTCCGGGCTGATCGTCCCAGCCGAGGCGTGTGACGTCGCCGCCCTCTTCGTCCACACCGATCAGCGGAGGGAGCCCCGGGTCGGAGGCCGTCATGGCCGCCGTCTGCGCGGCGAGCTCGGCGGGGGTCGACGGGATGTTGTCGCCCATCAGGATCATGCCGCCGACGCCGTACCGGTCGACGTATCCGCGCAGCGCCGCCGGGTCGGTACCGGGCGTGTGCAGCATGAACAGGCTCGCCACCTTCTGCCGCAGGGTCAGGTTGGCGAGGCGCTGCCGGGCGTACGCTTCGACCGGGTCGACGGTCGGCGTCGGCGACGGGGTCGGAGCCGCGCCCGCGGTGTGGGTGGCGCCTATCGTGTGGGCAGGAGCGGCGCCCACGCATCCGCTCAGCCCCGCCATCAGCAGGGTCGCCGAGAGCGCCACGGCGACCACCGCGGCCGTCCGGCGTCGGGCTGCGCGCATCCCTCGATGCTAACCCAGCCGTCTCATCCCTTCACGGCGCCGCCGAGCCCCGCGCTCCGCAGGAACAGGCCCTGGAACACCAGGAAGAGCACGATCGGGATGAGCGTCGAGATGGCCAGGGCGGCCAGGTACACATCCAGCTGGATCGCCGCCTGCAGCGTGGGCAGCCGCACCGACAGCGGTTGGATGGCCGGGTCGCGCAGCACGAGCAGCGGCCAGAGGTAGTCCTTCCACGCCGCGATGATCGCGAACACGGACACCACACCCAGGATCGGCTTCGACATCGGCAGCACGATCGACCAGAACAGCCGGAAAGGCCCCGCCCCGTCGGTCCGCGCCGCCTCGAAGATCTCCCGCGGCAGGTTGTCGAAGAACCGCTTCACCAGCACGACGTTGAAGGCGCTGGCACCGGCCGGCAGCCACACCGCCCAGAACGTGTTGATCAGCGACTGGCCGAGCAGCGGCGGGTTCAGGATGGTCAGGTACAACGGCACGAGCAGCACCACCGACGGCACGAACAGCGTGGTCAGGATGAGGCCGTACAGCACCTTCCCGTACTTCGGCCGGAGCACGCTCAGCGCATACCCGGCCGTCGTCGCCACCAGGATCTGCGCCGCCCACGAACCGGCCGCGACCCAGATCGTGTTCATGAACTGCACGTCGATGTGGACCGTCGACCACGCGGTCGACAGATTCGCCCAGTCCACCCCGTTCGGAAACAGCGCCATCGGCGTGCGGAGGGTGTCCTCCGTCGGCGTGATCGCCGACTTCGCGAGCCAGAGCAGCGGCCCGAGTCCGACGATCACGAGGACGACGAGCAGAGCCCCGTGGATGACGCGCGCACTCCACCGCACACCGGGTTTCCGGCGGTCGGAGATCGAGAGGATGCCGCGGTCGCCCGCCTCCTCCCGCTCACGTCGTCGGGTCCGCTGCCTTCTCTCCGGCTCGTGGGGAGCCGGCGCGAGGAGCTCCTGCGCGTTGGCCGCCGCCTCGCGCGGCAGCTCGGTCGAGGTCGTCAATTCTGGCTCCAGGACTTGGTGAGGCGGAAGTACACGAGGGACAGCACGGCGAGGAACGCCGCCAGCATCAGACTGAGCGCGGTGGCGGCGCCGTAGTCGCCGCCGAGCGAGTTCTGGAACGCGTACCGGTAGATGAGCAGCAGGATGGTGACGGTCGAGTCGACCGGGCCGCCGCCGGTGAAGAGGAACGGTTCGAGGAACACCTGCGCCGTGCCGATGATCTGCAGGATGAGCGTGATCAGCAGGACGCTGCGCAGCTGCGGCAGCGTGACGTGCCAGATCTTGCGCCAGATGCCCGCACCGTCGACCTCGGCCGCGTCGTACAGCTCCGGCGCCACTCCGGTGATCGCGGCCAGGTAGATGATGATCGTTCCGCCCGCCGCGGCCCAGGTCGCCTCGACGACGAGAGACGGCATCGCCTGCGTCGCCGACTGGATCCACGGCTGCGGCGGGATCCCGACCCAGCCGAGGATCGTGTTGAACACGCCATCCGGGCGGGCGTCGTAGAAGAACTTCCACAGCAGCACCGCCACCACCGGCGGTACGACCACGGGCAGGTACGCGAGCGCGCTGTACAGGCCTTTCGCGCGCTTCACCTCGCTCATCAGCACCGCCGCGATGAGCGGGATGGGGTACCCGAGCAGCAGCGCGAGGAAGGCGAACCAGGCGGTGTTGCCGACCGCCGTCCAGAACAGCGGATCGTTCACCACCTGCACGAAGTTGTCCCAGCCGACCCAGGTGGGCGCGCTCACCAGATTGGTGTGCTGGAAGCTCATGACGACGCTCCGCACGATGGGCCACCAGGAGAAGATGCCGAAGATCAGGAGCATCGGCAGCAGGAACAGCAGGGAGCTGAGGCCCCCGCCGCGCACCCAGGTCAGAAGTGTGCGGCGGGGACGGCTCAGCTGTCGATCGTGTGTTGTCACTTGTCTGTGTTCGTCACTTGTTCGTGTTCGTCACTTGTCTGCGTCGACGAGCTTCTGGATGTCGCTGTCGACCTTCTTCAGCAGCTGGTCGATGTTCGCGTTCTTGTCCGTCAGCACGGCCTGGACGACGGAGTCGAGCGCGCCGTACAGCTCCTGCGTGTGCTTGTTCGGCTCGGGGACCAGGCTGGCGTCGAAGATCTTGTCGGTGAACGGCGCCACGTTCACCTGCGGCACGTTGATCTCGCCCTTGATCCACTCCATGTTCTGGTCGTAGGTCGCCTTGTCGAAGACCGGCAGGGTGGGAACGCCGACCGGCTGGTTGGACTTGACGAGCACCTTCGCGTCGGCGATCGCCTGATCCTTGTCGAGCAGCTTCTGCATGTAGTAGAAGTCGATCCACTTCACCGCGGCCTCCTTCTGGGCCTGCGACGACTTGGGGCTGACGGCCGCGACGTTGCCGCCGACGAGCACGCCGGCGTCACTGTTCGACGAGTCGATCGGCAGCATCGTCAGTCCGTAGTTCGCCGGGTCGACGTTGTTCTGCTGCACCAGTGAGGTGAGCACATCGGATCCGGACGGGTACATGGCGATCTGCCCGGCGCCGAACGCCTGGTTGATGCCGCTCCAGTCGAGCAGGAAGTTGCTGCCGACGGAGTTGTCCTCCCAGCGGAGGTCGTGCAGCCACTGCAGCGCCTCCTTGGTGACCGGGTTGTCGGTGGTGACCTTCGTCTTCCCGCCGTCGGTGGTCTCCATCCGGCCGCCGCGGGCGTACACGGTCGTCGTCAGCTCCCATCCGCCGGTGTTGCCCTGCGTCATCTGCATGTAGCCGGCGACACCGGGCACCTTCTCGGAGATGGTCTTGGCGGCCGAACGCACCTCGTCCCAGGTCGTCGGCGGCTTGTCCGGGTCGAGCCCGGCCTTCTGGAAGATCTCGCGGTTGTACGACAGCCCCATGGCGTACGGGCCGTACGGGATGCCGTAGATCTTGTCTCCGGACTTCGCCACCGCGAGCACGTTCTCGTTGAACTTGTCCGCGTACGGCAGCTTCTTCACCTCTGCTGTGATGTCGGCGAGCTGACCCGCCTGGAGCAGTGACTGGGAGTCGGTGAACGGAACGTTGAAGACGTCCGGGAGGGTGCCGCCGGCGAGCTGGGTCGCGAAAGTCGGCCCCGTCCACTGGTACTCCTCGGACTTGATGTCGATGTTCGGGTTGGCCTTCTCGAACTCCTTGACCCGGTCGTCGAAGGCCGTGAACGCGGCCTTGTCGCTGCCCGGGATGAGGCTGGCGACGGTGATGTGGACCTTCCCGTCGCCGGAGTCGCCGCCGGATGACGAGCATCCGGCAAGGAGCCCCGCTCCGGCGAGGGTGACCGCGGCGACCGCCGTGATCCTGAGTGATGACTTCATTGTCTGGACCCTTTCGAGTGATGGTGCAGTGCGTGGATGGTGCGTTCAGGTGGTGAGGTGTCCCGTCGGCCGGTGCTGCGTCCGCAGCCAGACCGTCGAGTCGGGTGGCAGCTTCCCGTCGACGAGCGGACGGCTGCTGAGGAGGATCGCCTGGTGCTCCGGGAGGTCGACCGGAGCGGCGGAGAGATTGGTGACGCTCGCGAACGCGGCGCCGCGAGCGAAGGCCAGCACACCGTCCGGCGCATCCAGCCAGGTCAGCGGTCCGTCGCCGAGGCCGGGCTCTGCGCGGCGGATCCGGAGCGCCTGCCGGTAGAGCCACAGCATGGAGGTGGGGTCGCTCTGCTGCGCCTGCACGGTGAGCGCGGCCCAGCCGGCCGGCTGCGGAAGCCACGGCTCGGCGTCGGCGCCCTCGGGGCTGAAGCCGAACGGCGGCTGCGTCCCCCGCCACGGGAGCGGGACCCGGCAGCCGTCGCGGCCGGGATCGACGCCGCCGGAGCGCTCGTGCATCGGGTCCTCGCGGAGCTCGTCGGGAAGGTCTTCGACCTCCGGCAGCCCCAGCTCGTCGCCCTGGTAGATGTACAGCGAACCGGGCAGCGCGGCCGTGAGGAGCGCCGCGGCGCGTGCCCGGCGCGTCCCGAGGGCGAGGTCGGTCGGGGTGCCTTTGCGCTTGGTGGCGAAGGCGAACGAGGAGTCCTCGCGACCGTATCGGGTCACCGCCCGGGTGACGTCGTGGTTCGAGAGGACCCACGTGCTGGGAGCGCCGACCGGCGCGTGCGCCGCGAGCGTCTCGTCGATGGATGCGCGCAACTCCACCGCATCCCAGGGCCGGGCCAGGAAGTCGAAGTTGAACGCGGTGTGCAGCTCGTCCGGTCGGAGGTACAGCGCGAACCGCTCGATGTCGGGCAGCCAGATCTCGCCCACCAGCACCCGGGTTCCCGGATACCCGTCGGCGAGGGCGCGCCAGCCGCGATAGATGTCGTGGAGCTCGTCGCGGTCCTGGTTGGGGTGCTCCCCCGCCCCGGGATGCTCGGGCACCTCGGGCAGCGCCGGATCCTTCACGAGCAGGGCGGCCGAGTCGATCCGCACTCCGGCGACGCCGCGGTCGAACCAGAACCGCAGGATGTCCTCGTGCTCGCGCCGAACATCCGGATGGTCCCAGTTGAGGTCCGGCTGCTGCGGGCTGAACAGGTGCAGGTACCACTCGCCGGGCGTCCCGTCGGGGTTCGTCGTGCGCGTCCAGGTGTCTCCTGAGAAGTTCGACGGCCACGATGTCGGCATCTGCGAGCCGTCGTCGCCGCGGCCGGGCCGGAACCAGAAGCGTTCGCGCTCGGGCGATCCCGGGCCGGCGGCGAGGGCTTCCTGGAACCAGCGGTGCCGGTCGGAGACGTGGTTCGGTACGACGTCGATGATGGTGCGGATGCCGAGGGCGAGCGCTTCGCCGATCAGCGCCTCGGCCTCGGCCAGGTCGCCGAAAGCCGGGTGGATGCGGCGGTAGTCCGCGACGTCGTAGCCGCCGTCGGCGAGCGGCGAGTCGTACCAGGGCGTGAACCAGAGCGCGTCGACGCCGAGGTCGGCGAGGTACGGCAGGTGCTGCCGCACGCCGGCGAGGTCGCCGACGCCGTCGCCGTTCCCGTCCGCGAAGCTGCGCGGATAGATCTGGTAGATCACCGCGCTGCGCCACCACTGCGGGTCGTCGGACGGCGGTGTGGATGCGGCACGCGCCGTCGCACCGGCGCTCGCCGGCTGCGGAGCGGCGACGGGTGCGGCGGTGCCGCCGTCCATCACGGTGAGATCCACGCTGAGCCCTTCGGTCATCTGTCGTCGCGACGGACACCGCGGCGCCGTCGTCGTTCACCGAAATGTAGCTAGTTCGACAGATTGACGCAAGAAGTCAACAATACGTAATTCATTTGCGCACTTTTGCGTGCGCTTGCGGCTCAGCTCGCGTGCGGAGCGGGCCCGGTGGAACCACGCACCACCAGTTCCGGCTCGAAGAACAGCTCGTCCCGGATGGCCGAATCGCTGGAGATCTGACGGAGCAGGAGCTCGATGATCGTGCGTCCCATCGGCTCGATCGGCTGCCGGATCGTGGTCAGCGGAGGCTCGGTGCAGTTCATCAGCGCGGAGTCGTCGTAGCCGACGACGGAGACGTCGCGCGGCACCGAGAGCCCGGCCCGCCGGACGGCCCGGATCGCCCCGAGCGCCATCGGGTCGCTCGCGCACACGATCGCCGTGACGCCGGCGGCGAGCAGCCGGGTCGCCGCCGCCTGGCCCGCCTCGAGGGAGTAGAGCGAGTGCACGACGAGGGACTCATCCAGTTCGTCGCCCCATTCCGCCGTGACCCGGCGGGCCGCCGCGAGTTTACGCTGCGACGGGATGTGGTCGCGCGGCCCCAGCAGCAGCCCGATCCGCTCGTGGCCGAGCGACCGCAGGTGCGTCAGCGCCTGGGTCGTGGCCACCGTGTCGTCGCAGGAGACCGTGGCGAACCCGAGCGAGTCGACGGGTGCGTTCACGAGGACGGTCGGGAGGTGCAGGTCGGTCAGCCGGCCGTAGTGACTGTGATCCGCATCCTGCTGGGCATAGGCGCCGCCGACGAAGACCACGCCGGAGACCTGCTGCTGCAGCAGGAGCTCGACATAGTCGGCCTCCGAGATGCCGCCGGCGGTCTGCGTGCAGAGCACCGGGGTGTAGCCGTTCTGCGCGAGCGCTCCCCCGATGATCTCCGCGAAGGCGGGGAAGATCGGGTTCTGCAGTTCGGGGAGCACGAGCCCCACGAGCCGCGCGCGCTCTCCGCGCAGCTTGGTCGGCCGCTCGTAGCCCAGCACATCCAGGGCGGTCAGCACCGCCTGACGGGTGGCGTCCGACACTCCCGGCTTGTCGTTGAGGACGCGGCTGACCGTGGCCTCGCTGACACCGACCTTGCGCGCCACTTCGGCGAGTCGTTTCGACATGACCACAGTGTACGCAAATCCTTGCAGATCAACGCAAGTAGTTTGCAGTCCGGCCCCGGGATACGATGACGGCATGGCGAAGAAGGTGCTCTCCCTCCTGCTCGCCAGTCACCCAGGGCCCACCGTCGTGGTCACGGTGATCGCGACGCTGCTCGGCGTCGGCCTCGGCTATCCACCCGGCCGGCTCGTGATCCTCGCTCTGGCCGTGCTCTTCGGCCAGCTGTCCATCGGCTGGTGCAACGACTGGTTGGATGCGGCCCGCGACCGCGCGGTGGAGCGCAGCGACAAGCCGGCGGCGCGCGGAGACGTTTCGGTCCCGACCGTCCGCGTCGCCGCCTTCGTGGCGCTGGCGGCGGCGATCCTGCTGACGATCCCGCTCGGGCCGGGGGCGCTTATCGCCCACGTGGTCGCCATCGCCGGCGGCTGGGCGTACAACCTGGGGCTGAAGGCGACCGTCTTCTCGTTCGTCCCGTTCGCGGTGTCGTTCGGTGTGCTGCCCGCCATCGCCACCCTGGGTCAGGAGCAGCCCGCACTGCCGCAGTGGTGGGTGTTCGCCGCGGGCGCTCTGCTCGGCGTCGCCGCTCACGTCACCAATGTGCTCCCGGATCTGGAGGATGACGCGCGCACCGGCATCAGCGGGCTCCCGCACCGGCTGGGCGCGCGGCTCAGCGGCCTGCTCGCTTTCGCGGCGCTCGCGATCGCGACTCTGCTCATCACGTTCGGCCCGGGCCTCCCTGTCCGCCCGCTCTTCATCGTCGGCCTGGTGATCGGCCTCGCGGCGACAGCGACCGGCGTTATCCTGCTGTTCCGCCGGAGTCCGACGCGCCTCCTCATGCAGCTGATCATGACGTGCGCCATCGTGGACGTCGCCATGCTCGCGCTGACGGGTCAGTCCGTCACTGTCTGAATCTTGTCGGCGACCGGAGCCTTGTTGCGGATGCCGATCGCCGACACCACGCCGCCGACAAGCAGCAGCGCGGCCGCGGCGATCATGGCGCGATGGAGTCCCTCGGTGTCGAGCGTGCCGCCGATAATCATGCCGGCGGCGGCGACCGCCAGCAGTCCGGCGATGCGCGACACGGCGTTGTTGACGGCCGACGCGATGCCCGCCTGCTCCGGGTGGATGGCGCCCAGGATCGCGCTCGTCAGCGGCGCGACGGTGATCGACAGGCCGACGCCGAACAGCAGGACCGCGGGCAGCAGAGTCGTCCAGTAGTCGACGCCGGTCCCCATCATCAGCAGCCAGAGGAAGCCCGCGGAGGCGATCATGGGCCCGACCGCCATGAACAGCCGGGGCCCGTAGCGTCCGGCGAGCCCGCCGAACAGGCCGGAGAGAAGCAGCATGCACAGCGTGGACGGGATGAACACGAACCCGGCGGCGATCGCCGAGAACCCGGCCACCTGCTGCAGGTACAGCGTGACGATCAGGGGGCCGAACGAGAGCGCCCCGTAAACGAAGAACGTCGAGACGTTGCCGACCCAGAAATTATGGACGCTGAACAGCCCGAGCGGCAGCATCGGCTGCTTCACGCGCGTCTCCACGATGAAGAACGCCACCAGGCTGAGGATGCCGACCACGAGCGGGATCCATACGCGCGGATTGCCCCAGCCATACGTCCCCTGCTCGATCAGGGCGAACACGGTCCCGGCGAGACCGACGGATCCGAGGATCGCACCGGCGTAGTCGACGCGGCCGCCCATCCCCTTGTCCTCGCCCTTCAGGGTCATCATGAGGATCAGCGTGATCGCGATCGGGATCACGTTGATGACGAACACCCACCGCCACGACAGCGTGTCGACGAAGATGCCCCCGACCACCGGGCCGGCGATCATGGCGACGCCGGTCCACGCCGTCCAGCGGCCGATCGCCTTGGCCTGGGCCGGCCCATCGAAGCGGGAGATGATGATCGCGAGCGAGCTGGGCACCAGCAGCGCCCCGGCGACGCCCTGCAGCGCGCGGGCGATCACAAGGAACACCCCGGTCGGCGCGAACGCACACATCAGCGACGTGATGCCGAATCCGATCAGTCCCGCGTAGAGCACGCGCTTGCGGCCGAACACGTCGGACAGCGACCCGGCGATGAGGATGAGCGAGCCGAGCGTGACGAGGTAGCCGTCGACCACCCACTGCTGCAGCGGGAGCCCTCCGCCGAGCTCCCGCGAGATCGCCGGGAGCGCGACGTTGATGACTGCGCCGTCGAGGAAGGCTACGAAGCTCGCGAGGATCGCGATGACGAGCACTCTCAGCTGGAGCGACGACATCCGCTCGATCCGCACGTTGGTCATGGACTCATTCAACGTGGTCGCCGCGATCTCGGCAACATGCCCCGATCGCCCCGTGTCGGAACCGGAGGTGAATGCGGCCGCTCGCCGCCGCATCCCCTCCGTTTCCCGTCGACACGCCGTCGCAGCCCGCCGAATTCCTCCCTATTCGTCACGCAGCGACGCGCGCGATGAACGGAGGAGATACCGACCGGATCCCCGGCGTTTCGCCACGAACGGAGGTGGATGCGCGCCCGCGGAGCGCGCAGCTCCTCCGTTCCGCGCACCGAGACGCGGCTAGTTGTTGCCCTTCGTGCAGGTCTGCTGCGCCGCGGTCTGGCCGGTGATCGTCGACGGCAGCTCGACCGCTCCGCCGGCCGACGGATCCGTCGTCGCGGGCGCGGCCGGCGTCGCGGGCGCGGCCGGCGTCGCGGGCGACGGCTCGCCACCCGGTTCCGGCGCGGGCGACGCGGTCGCCGTCGGGTCCTCGGCTGCTCGGCCGGTCGAGCCGGTCAGCTTCACCGGCTGGTCGTTCACGAGGGCCTCGTTGAGCGCGTCCGCCGCCGACTCCTGCGGAACCACGCGGTTGGGGTTGTCCGGGTCGGTCACCGCCGGGTACTGCACGAACACCATGTTCTGGAGTCCCGTGTCCTTAAGCGCCAGCGCGATCTGCACCAGCGTCGTCGGGTTCGTCAGGGTGTCCGACGGGGTGATGTTGTTCACGGCCGCCTTCGCCAGCGCGTACAGCTGCACCGGGTTCGAGAGCACCCCGCCGTCGACGACCTTGCGGGCGAGGGCCGACAGGAACACCTGCTGGTTGGAGATGCGGCCGAGGTCGCTGCCGTCGCCGACCCCGTGGCGGCTGCGCAGGAACGAGAGCGCCACATCCCCGACGATCGTGTTCTCGCCGGCGGGGAGGTCGAGCGGCGGGTTCGTGTAGTCGTCGGTGACGGGCGAGGCGAGGCAGACGGTGACGCCGCCGACCGCGTCCGACATGGCGCTGACGCCGTTGAAGTTGATCACCGCCGCGAAGGGGATGCTCAACCCGGTCATCTTCGACACCGTCGCCACCACGCAGTTGAGACCGCCGCGGGACAGCGCCGTGTTGAACTGCGCGTACGAGCTGCCGTCGATCGTCCCGCCCTTCGGGTCCGGGCAGTCCGGGATGGGCACCATCAGGTCGCGCGGGAAGCTGACGACCATCATGCTCTTGTGGTCCTGGGCGATGTGCAGCAGCATCGTGACGTCGTTGTTGCCCGCGCCGCTGCTGGCGTCCTGCTCGTCCTCGCTGTTGTAGATGCCGCCCAGATCGCTGCGGCTGTCCGTGCCGGCGAGGAGCAGGTTGACTCCGCCGGGGAGCGCGCCGACGTTCGGGATGTCCTGCGGGATGGGAGTCTGCCCGGGCAGCGCCTGCAGGTGGACGCCGGTCTTGATGGAGTGAGCCACATCCCACACCGCGTACGCGGCGACGGAGCCGATGCTGACGAACGCGACGACGAGCGCACCCGCGAGGAGCTTGAGCGCTGCGATCGCCGCACGCCGTCGCGGCAGCCGACCGTGACGGACACCCTCCGGCCCCCGGGCGCGCTGATGCCGTCGCGGCAGATCGGTCATCGGCATCCCTCGGTTCGGCGGACGTTGCTGAAATCCTAGCGACCCTCCCTTTCCGCGTGCTGCGAGGCGCGCATACGGGATGAGGACGTTCACATGGCCGCAGGCGGTGAGGGGTTCCCGCCACCCCGCGGCGGCGCAGGCGTTCCGTTGAGTGTTCTCCCCGATGCCAGGGGCGACCGGCCGGCGTCACCATCGACTCGCGACGGCCGCTCGACCGCCGAGTACCGCCCGGAACCACGGAGACCACCCCAGGAGCACCCATGACCATCGCCGAACACCGCCACGACGCCGACAGCGCCCGTGCCGAGGACATCCGCCCGTTCACCTACACCGCCACCGACGAGGAGCTCGACGACCTCCGACGGCGGATCCTCGCGACCCGCTGGCCGGAGCGCGAGACCGTCGACGACAGCTCGCAGGGCGTTCAGCTCGACGTCATGCGCGCCCTCGCCGAATACTGGGCCGACCAGCACGACTGGCGCGCGGTCGAGGCGCGGCTGGCCGAGATCCCGCAGTTCGTGACGGAGATCGACGGCCTCGACATCCACTTCCTGCACATCCGCTCGCCGCACCCGGATGCCCTCCCGATGATCGTCACGCACGGCTGGCCGGGCTCCGTCATCGAGCAGCTGAAGATCATCGGCCCGCTCACCGACCCGACCGCCTACGGGGCCGAAGCCTCCGACGCCTTCGATCTCGTCATCCCGTCGCTTCCCGGCCACGGCTTCTCGGGCAAGCCGGATGCGACCGGGTGGGACCCGATCCGCATCGCCCGGGCGTGGGCAGAGCTGATGCGGCGGCTCGGCTACGACCGCTACGTCGCCCAGGGCGGCGACTGGGGCAACGCCGTCACCGAGCAGCTGGCCCTGCTCGCCCCTCCGGGGCTCATCGGCATCCACACCAACATGGCCGCGACCATCCCGCCCGCCATCCAGGAGGCGTTGGATGCGCACGAGGAGCCGCCCGCCGACCTCGACCCCGAGGAGCGCGGGGCGTGGGACCAGCTCGCGTTCTTCTATGCCCACGGTCTGGCCTACGCGCAGGAAATGGGCAACCGCCCGCAGACGCTCTACGGGATCGCCGACTCCCCCGTCGGGCTGGCCGCGTGGATGCTCGACCACGACGCCCGCAGCTACGACCTCATCGCCCGGGTCTTCGCCGGTGGCTCGGAGGGGCTGACGCGCGACGACATCCTCGACAACGTCACGCTGTACTGGCTGACGAACACCGCGGTGTCCTCAGCCCGGCTCTACTGGGAGAGCAAGCTCGCGTTCTTCGCGCCGAAGGGGGTCACCCTCCCGGTCGGCGTGAGCGTGTTCCCGGATGAGATCTACGCCGCACCACGGAGCTGGGCGACCGCCGCCTACCCGAACCTCATCCACTTCAACCGCCTCGACCGCGGCGGGCACTTCGCCGCATGGGAGCAGCCGGAGCTGTTCTCGCAGGAGCTGCGCGCCACATTCCGGTCTCTCCGCTGAGCACCGTCGGGGGCAGGATCGGATCAGCCGACGGGAGCGCGACGATGGCGGGAATCGACGGGACATCCGAAACCGACGGGATGGACGCGGTGCGGCAGGTGGACGCCGGCGAGCTGAACATCGGGTACACCGACAGCGGGCCGGCCGACGGACCACCGGTGCTGCTGCTGCACGGCTGGCCGTACGACATCCACAGCTTCGAGGGGGTCGTGCCCGCACTCGCGGGCGCCGGCTTCCGCGTCGTCGTGCCGTTCCTCCGCGGCTACGGCACGACGGCCTTCCGCGACCCCGGCGCCCTGCGGAGCGGTCAGCCGGCCGCGCTCGCCGCCGACGCGATCGCCCTGCTGGATGCGCTGGGCATCGAACAGGCGCTGGTCGGCGGCTGCGACTGGGGCGCCCGGACGACGAACATCCTCGCCGCCCTGTGGCCGGAGCGTGTGCGCGGGCAGGTGACCGCGAGCGGGTATCTCGTCGCAGGACAGGCCGCCAACGCGAACCCGCTGCACCCGGTGGACGAGCTGACGTGGTGGTACCAGTTCTACTTCGCCACCGAGCGCGGCCGGGCCGGCTACGACCGGTACCGCGACGAGTTCGCGCGCCTGATCTGGCGCACGGCGTCCCCGCGCTGGGACTTCGACGACGCCACCTTCGAGCGCAGCAGGCCGGCGTTCGACAATCCCGATCACGTCGACATCGTCATCCACAACTACCGGTGGAGGCTGGGGCTGGCCGACGGCGACCCCCGCCTCGACGAGGTGGAGGCCCGCATCGCGGCGCGTCCGGCGATCCCGGTCCCAGCGATCACTCTGGAGGGCGACGCGAACGGCGCCTTCCACCTCGATCCAGCCGCCTATCGCGACCGCTTCACCGGACCGTACGAGCATCGGCTCATCACCGGCGGTGTCGGGCACAACCTGGCGCAGGAGGCGCCGCGCGCGTTCGCCGACGCCGTCCTGGACGTCGCGCGGATGGCCGACGAGGCCGCCACCCGAGCGGAGAACGACCGTGTCGGCTGACGACGACCGCGAGCGCGGCCTGTTCCGCACCATCGCGCACCGGCTCGCGGGCGACGAGGAGCCGCTCCCCGACGAGGGCCGGCTCCCACCGTTCGCCCGCGCCACCGGCTGGCTCAACTCCGAGCCGCTGACGCCCGAAGGCCTGCGCGGCCGCGTCGTCCTCGTCGGCTTCTGGACCTACACCTGTGTCAACTGGCTCCGCACGCTCCCGTACCTGCGCGCCTGGCACGAGAAGTACGCCGCCGACGGGCTCACCGTCATCGGAGTCCACACGCCCGAGTTCGGGTTCGAGCACGACCGCGCCAACGTGATCGAACGCACCCGTGCCCTCGGCGTCGAGTATCCGGTCGCGGTGGACGACGACTACGGCGTCTGGGACGACTTCGCCAACCACTACTGGCCGGCCGTCTACCTGGCCGACGCCGACGGGCGGCTGCGGTTCCACCACTTCGGCGAGGGCGAGTACCAGCGCACCGAGATGATGATCCAGCGGCTTCTGACGGCGGCCGGCGCCCGCGACCTGGATCTGAACCTCGTGATGGTCGAGCCGCACGGACTGGAGGTGGCGGCGGACTGGCGCGACCTCCGCTCGCCCGAGACCTACCTCGGCTACGGCCAGAGCAGTGGCTTCGTCTCCGAGTCGGCCGACCGCTACGACCGGAGCGAGTCCTACGACGGCACCCGCGCTCTGCCCCTGAACGGCTGGGACCTGACGGGCCGGTGGACGCATGCACGGCACGCGGCCGTGCTCGACGAGCCCGGCGGCAGCGTCGCGTTCGCCTTCCACGCACGTGACGCGAATCTCGTGATGGGACCGACCCCGGCCGGCACCCACATCCCGTTCCGTGTGCTTCTCGACGGCCGGCCGCCCGGCGACGCGCACGGCACGGATGTCGACGCCGACGGTCGCGGCGTGGTCGACCGCCAGGACACCTTCCAGCTGATCCGGCAGCAGGGCCGCGTACAGGATGCGGTGCTCCAGCTGGAGTTCGACCGCCCGGGGCTCGAAGCGTACTGCTTCACCTTCGGGTGATCCGCGCTCGGCTGACTCCCGGTCAGACGACCCCGTGCCGGAGCGCGAACGCCGTCGCCTCGCTGCGCCGACCGACCCCGATCTTGCGGTACAGACTCGTGATGTGGCGCTCGACCGTCCGGTCGCTCAGCCACATCACACCGGCGATCTCCTTGTTGCTCAACCCCTGCGCGAGAAGGCCGAGCACCTCGAGTTCGCGGCGGGTCAGCGTCTCGTCGAGCGGTGCCGTGTCGTCGGCCGCCGAGCCGCGCACAGGAGCCGGATCCAGAGGTGAGCCGCGCAACGCTACGACCGCCCGCTCCCCCGCATCCGGTGCCGAGAGAGGATGCGTCCCAGCGGCACCGAGCGACACGTTCGGGTCGTCCGCCTCCTTCGCCGCCTGACGGACCCGGCGCGTCGCCTCCGTCAGTGCCGGGCCCAGGTCGTCGAGGAGCGCGTGCAGGGCCTGCGTCTGACGATCGCGCTCCCGCTCGGCCGCCCGGCGGGCATCCTGCTCAGCCGCCAGGCGCCGTGCCGTGTGGAGGGCGATCGCCGCCTGCCCGACCGCGACCCGCAGCAGGTGCGTCTCCCGCTCGGTCGGGAAGTCGGCCCGGGATGCCGCCACCAGCACGCGCGCCGACTCCCACGGCAGCGCCAGGCTGAGCCCGGCGACCCGGGTGATCCGTCCGGTCGTCGCCCCACCCACTTCGGCCGTCCGCACGGCGGCTGTCGCGAAACCGGTCGGACCCGGCTCCGTGCCGCCGGAGTCCGGGAACGCGCGACCGGACCGCAGCGCCTCCACCAGGGAGTCCGGCGCAGGCGCCCCGGACGGACGCCAGGCCTCGAGCCGCTCCTCACCGCCGGGGATCTCGAACCGGGCGAAACCCGCCTCCAGCCGCAGGACCCCGGCCAGGACGCTCAGCAGGCCGTCCGCGATCTCGGCGGGACTGTGATCCACCCACAGCGACGGCAGCGCGAGCATCGCCCCGAGATCACGCATCCACCCCCGATCGTCGGGTTCGAGGGCGGGTGCGAGAGCGGGCTCGGGGGCGGGGCCGTCAGCCACGGGCGCTCCGTTCCTGCAAGAACTCCTCCGGCGGTACGAAGAACGGATTCTCCTGCAGCAACCCGCCGATGAGGACCATCGGATGCGTGCGCAGGATGTCGATGATGAAGGCGCCGTCGAAGCGGGACGTGTCGTAGGCGCAGATGACCACGTGCTGGTGGCGGGAGTGCAGGAAGTTCGCCCGCGCCTCGAACTCGATCAGGTCGTCCGCGACCCCGTCCCGGTCGACCGCCCACCCCATGTCGGCGAGCAGCCGGATGCGCGGGCGGGGCGACCTGCCGAGCATCGCATCCAACTGGTCCAGCATGTCTGCCTGGTCGAAGTCCCCGCTGCGCAGGTAGGTCTCGGCCCAGGTCCGCACCTCGCAACGCCTCTCCTCGAGGAGCGCGCCCGTGTCGAACCCCAGGCGACGGAGACGGCGGAGCGGAGCACCGGGCGTCGCGGTGTCCACCAGGTACAGGAGGCGGTCGCCCGCATCCACGCCGTCCTGGAGGAACGGATCGAGCACGGCGTCGGCCTCCGCCTGCCCGTTCACGAAGGCGCAGACATGGCGGTAGCGGTCGAGCACCCCGCCGGCGAAGGTGACAGGGCCCGTTGCGCCTGGGATCTCGGCTGCCATCCACGACTCCCGTTCCGTGCGGGAGGATAGCCCAGCGATGACGCGACGCACAACGGGCACCGACCGTTCCGCGCACCCCGCCTTGCGGCTACGCTCGCCTCATGACGAACAAGACCCCGCGCGAAGAAGAGATCCAGAAGGAGCAGGAGGCGAAGGACGCCGAGAAGGAGCGTCTGGAGCAGGAGGAGGAGCGCCGCCTGCACTGAGGCTCAGCCTCCTTCTGCAGGGTTGCGCGCATCCCGCCACATCGTGGTGACGGCGGCCCCGTCGATGACGGACGTGAAGCCGCCGACCGTCCGGAAGCCCGCGCGCTCATACCGGTGGTCGTTGGCCGGATTCGTCGATTCGAGGTACGCCGGCAGCCCGTCCGCATCGAATCGGGCGAGATCCTCGGCGAGAAGCCGCTGACCGATCCCGCGCCCGCGATGAGCGGGATGCGTGGCCAGCAGGCTCAGGTACATGTGCGGTTCGCCGTGCGGGTGCGTCTCGTCGAACCGCTGCCACAGCCGCCGGTACGCCTCGAAGCGCTCGGGCGTGAGCGTGCGCGCCATCAGGGCGTCCACCTCCGCCTCCTGCTGCTCGGTGAGTTCGTCGACCCCGGGCGGTAGCCAGACGGCGACGGTCGCTGCCTCGCCCGAGGGGCCCTGCTGCATGGACACCGTTCGATGGCCGATGGCGCCCTCGACGAAGTACCGCCAGAACCGCTCCAGGTGCGCGGTTCCGCCGTCCGGCGCCGCAAGAGCTGGCCCCCACACCGGGTCGTCACGGAAAGCCAGGGCGATCGTCGTCGTGATGGCGTCCGCGTCGGCCGGGCCGGCGATCCGAGTGTCCATGGATGCGACTGTACTTCCCAGAATCACTGTTGGCATGTATAGTCGTGAATCCTGCGCCGACCGGCGCAGGCAGCCCACGCTGAAGAACGCCGAACGGAAGGACACCGGGATGCTCAGCCTGCAGTACCCGAAGCGCGAACAGCGCACCTTCCGCGCGCTCGAGCGCCCGCGGGGTCTGTAGCACCGCACCTTCCGGTGTGTCGCAGCCCCGCCGTTCGAGGTCCGGGGCTGACCTCCTCCTTCGCATCTCATCGGGGAACGGCCGTCCCGGCCGCACCCCGATGAGAAACGAAAGGATCATGGAAAGAATCTCGAACCGCCTGCTGAGCTGGGCCTCCCTGCTGGAGGACTCCACGCGCGAGCAGGCGGTCACCACCTCGCGGATGCCGTTCATCCACCCGCACCTCGCCCTCATGCCGGACGCCCACCTGGGCCTCGGCGCCACGGTCGGGTCGGTCATCCCGACCCTCGGCGCCGTCATGCCCGCGGCCGTCGGCGTGGACATCGGATGCGGGATGATCGCCGTGCGGACGCAGTTCACCCGCGACGACGTGGCGGCCTCCTCTGCTCCGCTCTCGGAGCTGCGCACCCAGATCGAGCGCGCCATCCCGCTGTCCGCCGGCGCCCGCAACCGGAAGATCGTCGCGACCGCGGAGCCGCGCATCCAGGAGCTGACAGAGCTGGCCGAGCAGGCCGGCTTCGATCCGTCGACGCACCTGCGCGACTGGGAGCGCCAGCTGGGGTCGCTCGGCTCCGGCAACCACTTCATCGAGGTCAGCCTCGACGAAGAGGACGTGGTGTGGCTGTTCCTGCACTCCGGCTCCCGTGGCGTCGGCAACCGGATCGCCGGTCACCACATCAAGGTCGCGCAGGCGCTGATGGAGAAGTGGTGGATCGAACTGCCCGACAAGGACCTCGCCTACCTGGTCGAGGGCACGCCGGAGTTCGACGAGTACATCGCGCAGCTGCGGTGGGCCCAGCACTTCGCGCTGCTGAACCGTGAGGAGATGATGGACCGTGTGGTGCGTCAGACGTCGGAGTGGTTCGGCGTGGACGTGATCGAGTCGGAGCGCATCAACTGCCACCACAACTTCACACAGAAGGAGAACCACTTCGGCAAGGACGTCTGGGTGTCGCGGAAGGGCGCCATCTCGGCGCGCGTCGGCCAGGCGGGCCTGATCCCCGGTTCGATGGGGACGGCGTCGTACGTGGTCTCCGGGCTCGGCAACCCGCTCGCGCTGCACTCCTCGCCGCACGGCGCCGGACGCCAGTTCTCACGGACGGCCGCGCGCAAGCGGTTCACCATCGAGGAGCTGCGTGAGGCGATGACCGGGATCGAGTTCCGTGACACGGAGGCGTTCCTGGACGAGATCCCGCAGGCGTACAAGCCGATCGACCAGGTGATGGCCGACGCGGCCGACCTCGTCGAGATCCGCCACACGCTTCACCAGCTCGTCAACGTGAAGGGCGACTGACCGCCAGCGGCCAGACGCCGACCATAACAGCGCAGAAGGCCGGCCCTTTCGGGCCGGCCTTCTGTCATCTTCGGTGGATCTGAGGGGACTCGAACCCCTGACCCCCTGCATGCCATGCAGGTGCGCTACCAGCTGCGCCACAGACCCAGAGTGTGCGCCGTTCGGGCCTTTCGGACCTCCCGGAACAACTCATTCAGACTACTACATCGCGCCCGCCAGAAAAAACTGAGCGCCGCTCGTGTCAGTCGAACAGCTCGCTGAGCCAGTTCTCCTTCTTCTTCTTGTAGGGGCGCTGGCCCTGCTGGTCGTAGCGCGGGTCGCTGTAGCGCTGGTCGCCGTACCGGGGCTCGCGGTACTGCGGCTCCGCGTACGGCTGCGGCGCGGCGTACTGCGGCGGCACTGGCCGCGGGGCGGCCTGGGGGCCGGGCGCGGCCGGAGCCGAGGTCCCGGCGCGGTCGATGATCTTGTCGAGCTCTCCACGATCGAGCCAGACTCCCCGGCACTCCGGGCAGTAGTCGATCTCGATGCCGTGGCGTTCGCTCATGACCAGGGTCGCGTTGTCGTTGGGACACTTCATGTGCCCATCCAAGCGGCCCTTCATGAGAGGCCTCTCAGGTGAACCCGACAGAACGCTGGGAGCCGGGTGCGCGGCGCTCTACTCGGCGTTCTCGTGGACGGGCAGCTCGATCGGGATCGTCGGGCAGTCCTTCCAGAGGCGCTCGAGCGCGTAGTACATGCGGTCCTCTTCGTGGAAGACGTGCACGACGAGGTCGCCGAAGTCGAGGAGCACCCAGCGGCCCTCCCCCTTGCCCTCACGGCGCAGCGTCTTCACTCCGGCCTCGTTGAGGCGGTCCTCCACCTCGGAGGCGATGGCGACGACGTTGCGCTCGACGCGTCCGCTGACCAGCAGGAACGCATCCGTCAGCGGCAGCGGGCCCGACACGTCGAGGGCCACGAGGTCCTGTCCGCCCTTCGAGTCGGCGGCGGCGGCAGCTACCTGCAGAATCTCCCGGGCGTGCTGGGATGCGGTCACGGAAGGTCCTCCGGTCGTGGGGTCGCGGTCGGTGCGAGAAGAGTGGCGCAGGTGCGGATGATCAGAACACCTTCAGCACGTAGGCGGCCACGAGCAGCGCGGTGACGCTCACCGCCAAGACGCCGGCCGTGACCATGAGGATCACCGGCAGCGTGTTGCCGCGCTTCTTCGGCGGGGCGATGACGCCCCGGGTGGAGGTGTGGGTGCTGATGGCGCGCGACGCGCGGACCGGCTGCACCTCCGAGGTGTTGAACTCGTTCTCCTCGCCGTCGAGCAGACGGTCGAGGTCCGAGGAGTCGATGCGGTCGGGGTGGGCGCCGGTGGCTCCCATCCCGCGCGGCAGGTCGATCGAGCCGGTGACCAGGATCTCCCCCGTGCTCGTCAGCGGCGCGCGGGTATCCGGCTGCGGGATGACGGGCAGGATGAGCGCATTGGTCGTCGTCGCGGCGGTCGACTGGGCGACGTTGCGCGAGATGATCGGCTGGTTCTGGTCGTCCAGTTCGGCGGCCGTCGACCAGTGCCCGGTCGGCGGGGTGAACGGCCGGCGCTCCTGTGCGGCGGTCTCGCCGGGCTCCTCATTCTTCGCCGGGGCGGGCGCGGACGGGGCCTCGACAGCCGGGGCGTCGACCTTCGGCTCCGCAGTGCCGAAGGCGGCGAAGGGAGAGGTGGAGCTCTGGGTGACCGTGGTCTCGGACTGGCCGGAACGGGATGCGGTCGGCGCTGACGATGGAGTCAGCGGGGCGAACGGCCAGGCCGACTTCTCGCTGGTCGGGGCGGGCGTCGCGGGATCGGCTGCGAGCGGATCGGCGGCGGGAGCAGCAGCAGCGGCCTGCGGAGCCGACGAGCCGGACTCCGCTGCCCCTTCCTTGGCGCCGGACTCTTCGGGACCGGACGTGAAGGACACGGGGAAGACCTGCTCCCCCGCGGCCGGCGCGTGATTGGCCTGGGCGTTGGCCTCCTGCGCCTGCAGCATCGCGCGGAGCTCGCGGCGCGTCAGAGTGCGCTCCGACCCGGCGTTCGCTGAAGCCGGCGGGGTGGACGCGGGCGCCGCGGACGCCGTGGTCGGCTGAAGGATGGCCATCGGCTGCGTGACGGGCTCGGGCTGCGAGGTGTCCGGACCCTGACGGAACAGGTCGAAGGCGTCACGCGAGGGCGACGAGACGCCGGGCTCGGCGAACGCGCTGGCCGGAATGGCCGGACGCTCCGGCTGGGCCGGCGCCTGCTCGGCCTTCGCGGCGGCGGGCTCGGCCTGCTTCGACTCGGCCTGCGGCTTCTCGGCGGCCTGCGCCTCAGCCTGCGGCTTCTCGCCCTGCTGCGCCGTGTCGGCCGCGGCAGCATCCTCTTCGGGCGCGCGCGGGGGCACGGTGGTGGTCATCTCGGGGATCTGTCCGCCGGGGGTCGGCTCAGCGGTTCCGGCACGTCGGGAGGCGGAGCGCTCGAACTCCCTCGCCTGTCGCCGCGTCTGCGGCTGGCCCGTCGGCGGCTGTTCAGGCCACGATGTCATGCCACGCTCCGATACAGATGGTGTTTGGAGATGTATTGAACAACCCCGTCCGGTACCAGGTACCACACCGGGAATCCCCTGCTCACCCGGCTCCGGCAATCGGTCGACGAGATCGCCAGGGCCGGAACTTCCAACAAGCTTACGTCTTGCTCCGGCAATCCAGAAATACTCAAGTCATGTCCCGGGCGACTCACAGCCACGAAGTGCGCGAGCTCCCAGAGCTCCGCGACGTCGCGCCAGCTGAGGATCTGCGCGATGGCGTCGGCGCCCGTGATGAAGAACAGCTCGGCGTCCGGCCGCTCCTCGTGGAGGTCACGCAGGGTGTCGATGGTGTAGGTCGGACCGACCCGGTCGATGTCGACCCGGCTCACGGTGAACCGCGGATTGGATGCGGTCGCGATGACCGTCATCAGGTAACGGTGCTCCGGCGGGGTGACGGCGCCCTTCTGCCAGGGCTGACCGGTCGGGACGAAGATGACCTCGTCGAGGTCGAACGACTGGGCCACTTCGCTGGCGGCCACCAGGTGGCCGTGGTGGATGGGGTCGAAAGTGCCGCCCATCACACCGATCCGCGGCCGGCCCGTCTCCTTCAGCTCCATGCCCGGATCGGCTCAGTGCCCCTGGGTCGGGTGGCCGGTGCCGTGGTGCGTGGCACCCGGAGCGCCCGCGTGGGCGGCGGCGTCGGGGGCGGAGCGGTGGCTGTGCCGGTTGGCGACATCCTTGAAGCTCCAGGCGACGAAGGCGAGGGCGATGAAGAGGACGATGGCGATAGCGCCGAACGCCCAGGTGGGCATCGGCAGTTCGACGTGGGTCTCCGCCTCGGCGAGGACGGTCGTCAGGAATGACATCGTGCGTGATCCTTTCTCGGGGCCTTCGGCCCGCCGTCAAGTCTAGCGGTCGGTCACGCCCGGACCTGGCCGGACCCGCGGACGATCCACTTGGTGCTGGTGAGCTCCGGGAGTCCCATCGGCCCGCGCGCGTGCAGCTTCTGCGTCGAGATGCCGACCTCGGCGCCGAACCCGAACTCTCCGCCGTCGGTGAAGCGCGTCGAAGCGTTCACCATCACGACCGCGGAGTCGACCTCGGCCAGGAAGCGCTCGGCGTTCTGCAGGTCGTTCGTGATGATCGACTCCGTGTGCTGGGTGGAGTACCGGCGGATGTGCTCGATCGCCTCGTCGAGGTCGTCGACCACCTTCACGGAGATGTCGAGGCTCATGTGCTCGGTGGCGTAGTCCTCGTCCGTCACCGGCACCGCATCCGGCGCGAAGGGCAGAGCGCGGTCATCGGCGTGAATGGTGACGCCCTCGGCGCGCAGCGCCGAGAGCACGGGGGGCAGCAGCCGCTCGGCGGCGGCGCGGTGCACGAGCAGCGTCTCGACGGCGTTGCACACGCTCGGCCGCTGGACCTTGGCGTTCCGGACGATGTCGACGGCCCAGTCCTCACGGGCCGACTCGTCGAGCACCACGTGAACGACACCCGCGCCGGTCTCGATCACCGGCACCGTCGACTGGGTCACCACGGCCTGGATCAGGTCGGCGCTCCCCCGCGGGATGAGCACGTCCACGAAGCCGCGCGCCGTCATCAGCTCGGCGGCGCCCTCGCGGCCGAAGTCGTCGATCGTCTGCACGGCATCCGACGGAAGGCCGGCGCTCGCCAGCGCCTGCTGGATGACGTGCACGAGCACGCGGTTGGTCTCGATGGCCGCGCTGCCGCCGCGCAGCACCGCGGCGTTGCCGCTCTTGATCGCGAGCGCGGCGATGTCGATCGTGACGTTGGGGCGGGCCTCGTAGATCGCGCCGACGACGCCGAAGGGGACGCGCACCTGCGTGATCTTCACACCGTTCGGCAGCGAGCTGCCGCGCACGGCCTGCCCGACCGGGTCGGTCAGGCCGACGATCTCGAGGACGGCGTCGGCGAGACCCTGCAGGCGCGCCGGGCTCAGCGTCAGGCGGTCGAGCAGGCCGGTGGAGAGGCCGTTCTCACGGCCGTTGGCCAGGTCGAGCTCGTTGGCGGAGAGGATGTCGGCCGACGCGGCGAGCACACCGTCGGCGATGGCGCGCAGCGCGCGGTTCTTACGATCCGTATCGGCGATCGCGAGGTCGCGCGACGCGGTCTTGGCGGCGGCGAGCCGTTCGTGCAGGGAGAGCGCGGCCGTGGGCAGCGCACCGGTCAACGAGGACATGCGTCGATTCTAGGACGCCGCGGCATCGGAGGTGACGGCTGCGGTCGAACCGGTGGAGAGCCCGGACCTGGGGACGGAAGCGTCGGCTGCGTGCGTGTCGGGCGCGGGCGCGAACCACGTGCCGACCTGCTCGCCGCGCAACGCCTGCGATACCAGCGACGTGGCGGTGAGCACCACGGCGGTGCCGCGCTCGGCGGCCTGGCGGGCGGCCGAGACCTTCGTGACCGCTCCCCCGCTGCCCACACCGGAGAGACCGGTCGACCCGATCTCGACGCCCTCCAGCTCGTCGTCCCAGCCGACGACCTCGATGCGCTCCGCACCGGGCTCGTGCGGCGGACGCGTGTAGAGCGCATCCACGTCGGACAGCAACACCAGGAGGTCGGCGTCGACGAGCAGCGCGACCAGCGCAGCCAGACGGTCGTTGTCGCCGAACCGGATCTCGTGCGTCGCGACGGTGTCGTTCTCGTTCACGATGGGCAGGATGCGGAGGTCGAGCAGCCGCTCCATCGCACGCTTGGCGTTGCTGCGGTGGGTCGGGTTCTCCATATCGCCCGCGGTCAGGAGCACCTGCCCCGCGACGATGTCGTAGCGATCGAAGCTGTCCTGGTAGCGGTAGATGAGCACGGTCTGACCGACCGCAGCCGCCGCCTGCTGCGTCGCGAGGTCGGTGGGGCGCTCCGAGAGCGACAGGAAAGGCGCGCCGGTCGCGATGGCGCCGGACGAGACGAGGATGACCTGCGTTCCGCGGCCGTGGGCCTCGGCGAGGGCGTCGACCAGCGGCACGATCTGCCCCGCGTTCTCGCCGCTGATGGACGACGAGCCCACCTTGACGACGATGCGTCGGGCGGAGGGGATCTGGCTGCGGTCGTCGATGGTCATTCCTCTGCGGTCTCCTCGTCTCCACGGCTGCCCTCAGCCGCGCTGCGCACCACGTTGTCGTCGTAGCTGTCGTCCTGCCACAGCCCGGCTTCGCGCTCACGCAGGAGTTCTTCGCGGGCCTCGGCCTTCGCATCCATCCGCTCGAAGTAGTCGTCGCGGCGCTGAGCGCGGGTCGGACGCGCGTTGGTGTCCAGACGCACATCGCTTCCGCGGGGCGAGGTGATGAGCTCCGCGGTGGAGGTGAGCGTGGGCTCCCAGTCGAACACCACGCCGTTGTCGCGGCCGATGACGACGGTGGAGCCGGCGATGGCGCCCGCGCGGACCAGCTGGTCCTCGACGCCGAGCTTCGCGAGGCGGTCGGCCAGGAAGCCGACGGCCTCGTCGTTGGCGAAGTCGGTTTGGGCGACCCAGCGCTCCGGCTTCGCGCCCAGGATGCGGTACACCGGGCCGTCCGTGCCGCCCTCGACCTTGACGACGAATCCGGAGTCGTCGACGGCCTTCGGGCGGATGACGATGCGGGGTCGTGCCTGCTCGAGTGCGGCCTGCTCGGCGCGCGCCTGCTCCACGATCTCGGCCAGGGCGAACGACAGCGGGCGGAGGCCTTCATGGCTGACCGTCGAGATCTCGAAGACGCGGTAGCCGCGCTGCTCGAGCTCCGGGCGGACGAAGTCGGCCAGTTCGCGGGCGTCCGGGACGTCGATCTTGTTCAGAGCGATCAGCTGCGGCCGCTCCAGGAGCGGCGTCTGCCCCTCGGGGACCGGGTAGGCGGCCAGCTCGCCGAGGATGACGTCCAGGTCGCTCAGCGGGTCGCGACCGGGCTCCAGCGTCGCGCAGTCGAGCACGTGCAGGAGCGCCGAGCAGCGCTCGACGTGACGGAGGAACTCCAGGCCCAGCCCGCGTCCCTCGCTCGCGCCCTCGATGAGACCGGGGACGTCGGCGACGGTGTAGCGGACGTCGCCCGCCTGCACGACGCCGAGGTTCGGGTGGAGCGTGGTGAAGGGGTAATCGGCGATCTTCGGCTTCGCGGCCGACATTGCGGCGATGAGGCTCGACTTGCCCGCCGAGGGGTATCCGACCAGGGCGATGTCGGCGACCGTCTTCAGCTCGAGCTGGACGTCGCCCTCCCACCCGGGGGTGCCCAGCAGCGCGAAGCCCGGCGCCTTGCGCTTCGGGTTCGCCAGCGCGGCATTGCCGAGGCCGCCGACGCCGCCGGGAGCGACGACGTAGCGCATCCCGGGCTCCGACAGATCGACGAGCTCGTCGCCGTCGGCGCTCTTGACGACCGTGCCGACCGGGACGGGCAGTTCGAGGGTCTCGCCGGTGTGGCCGCTACGGTGGTCGCCCATGCCGAAGCCGCCGTTGTCGCTCGAACGGTGCGGGTGGCGGTGGTAGCCGAGCAGCGTGGTGACCTGCGGGTCGGCGACGAGGACGATGTCGCCGCCGTTGCCGCCGTTCCCTCCGTCGGGACCGGCCAGCGGCTTGAACTTCTCGCGCCGGACCGAGACGCACCCGTTGCCGCCGTTGCCGGCGCGCAAGTGCAACGTCACGCGATCAACGAACGTCGCCATGGTGCTCTCCTACTGCTTGTGGTGCTGAAACGGCGGATGGGCGGGCCGAAGCCCGCCCATCCGGAAGAGTGGTGCTCGTGGTCGAGGCTCAGGCCTCGGCCGCCACGATGTTGACGACCTTGCGGCCGCCCTTGGTGCCGAACTCGACCGCGCCGGCGGCGAGGGCGAACAGCGTGTCGTCACCGCCACGACCGACGTTCACGCCGGGGTGGAAGTGGGTGCCGCGCTGGCGGACCAGGATCTCGCCCGCGTTGACGGTCTGGCCGCCGAAGCGCTTCACGCCGAGGCGCTGCGCGTTGGAGTCGCGGCCGTTGCGAGTGGAGCTCGCTCCCTTTTTGTGTGCCATGGTGTCTTCTCCTCGAGAGCCGTCGGCTACTTGATGCCGGTGATCTTGACGCGCGTGAGCTCCTGACGGTGGCCCTGGCGCTTCTTGTAGCCGGTCTTGTTCTTGAACTTCTGGATGACGATCTTCGGGCCGCGGAGGTCGCCGAGGACCTCGGCGGTCACGGTGACCTTCGCGAGGGACTTGGCGTCGGAGGTGATCTTGTCACCGTCGACCAGCAGCACCGGCGCGAGCTCGATCTTGCCGTCCTTGTCGGCCTTGACGCGGTCCATCGTCACGATGGTGCCGACCTCGACCTTCTCCTGCCGGCCACCGGCGCGCACAACTGCGTAAACCACTTTCACGTACCTTTTCGTCGGGGAACAGTTCCCGGCGCTGCCGCGGACCTGGTCCTGCTTCTTCAACTGTTTGGAAGTCACTGGCGAGTCCCGCCGGTAGCGACATGCTCCCGGCTGCTCTCAGAAAACCATGATGGCTGCGCGGGTCACACCCGGCACACACCAACGGTCAACTTTACCCGACGCCCGACAGGCCGTCAATTCAGCGGCCGTCGTCACGGTGGCGACACCGTTCCGGCTTCGGGACCGTCCGGCTCAGACTTCGGAACCGGTTCCTAGAATCATTCTATGACGGTCCTGATCGATCCCCCGGCATGGCCGGCCCACGGCATGTTGTGGTCGCATCTGGTCAGCGACGCGTCGCTCGATGAGCTGCACGCCTTCGCCGAGGCGAACGACATCCAGCGCCGCGCCTTCGACATCGACCATTACGACGTGCCCGACCGGCGCTACGACGAGCTCGTGGCGGCCGGAGCGCATCCCGTCTCCGGCAAGGAGCTCGTGTCGCGGCTCATCGCCAGCGGGTTGCGGGTGCGGGCGCGCGACCGGGTCCGCCGCCGACACTGACGGCGTCCCGGTCGCTCCAGCCCGGTGGTGGAGGCTACTCGCCCTTCGGCGCCAGCTCACCGCCGGCGATGACCGCCGTGCTCGCACGTCGGCTCCGGTTGCGGCCCTGACCCGGCTCCTTCGGCGCGGGCAGCGCCTCGAGGACGGAGTCGAGCAGGAGCTCGGCCTCCTCCGGCGACGGGCGCGTCGCGGGCGGGCGCACCTCCGCCGGCTCCGGAAGATCGAGGAGGGGGAGGATCGGCTCGGCCGACGGCTCCGAAGCCCCAGCCTCGGGCGCAGCCTCCGCCGAGACCTCGGTCGGCTGCTCCGACGCGGGCTCGCTGACCGTGTCCTCGGACGGCGTGGTCTCGGCCTGCTGCCGGTCGGCACCGCCCTTGCCCTTGCGGCGGCGCTTCTTCGTGGCGGTGACCTCGGTCAGCGTCACCTCGGTCACGCTGATCTGCTCGACGTCGGCCGACGCGGCGCTCTCCTGCGCCTTCGCCTCCTCGTCGTGGTGGATGGTCGACGCGGCGATCTTGGCCAGCGCGTTCTTGGCGTCGTCGGTGATGGCGTGCGTGCCGTTGTGGCCGCCTGCGCCGTTTCCGCCGTTTCCGTTGCCGTTCCCGTTCGAGCCGCCGTTGCTGCCGCCGCCGGTGCTCCCACCGCGGCCGCGGCGACGCTCGTTCTGCGGCTGCTGCGGCTGGCGGTGCTTGACGACCGGGTCGTGATGGACGATGACACCGCGGCCGGCGCAGACCTCGCACGCCTCGCTGAAGGTCTCCAGCAGGCCGAGGCCGAGCTTCTTGCGGGTCATCTGCACGAGACCGAGCGAGGTGACCTCGGCGACCTGGTGCTTCGTCCGGTCGCGGCTCAGGCACTCCACCAGACGGCGGAGCACCAGGTCGCGGTTCGACTCCAGCACCATGTCGATGAAGTCGACGACGATGATGCCGCCGATGTCGCGCAGCCGGAGCTGACGGACGATCTCCTCGGCCGCCTCCAGGTTGTTCTTGGTGACGGTCTCTTCGAGGTTGCCGCCCGAGCCGACGAACTTGCCGGTGTTCACGTCGACGACCGTCATGGCCTCGGTGCGGTCGATGACGAGCGAACCGCCCGACGGCAGCCACACCTTGCGCTCCAGCGCCTTCTCGATCTGCTCCGTGATGCGGAACTCGTCGAACGCGTCGCGCTCTCCCGTGTACGGCTCGACGCGGTCGAGCAGGTCGGGGGCGACCTGGCGGAGGTAGTTCTCGATCGTCTGGCGCGCGTCGTCGCCGGCGATGACGAGCTTCTGGAAGTCCTCGTTGAAGACGTCGCGGATGATCTTGATCAGGAGGTCCGGCTCGCTGTGCAGCAGAGCAGGAGCCTGCTGGGTCTCGACACGCGTGCTGATGTCGGCCCACTGCGAGGTCAGGCGGGTGACGTCGAGCGTCAGCTGCTCCTCGGTCGCACCCTCGGCGGCGGTGCGCACGATCACGCCCGCGTTCTCGGGCAGCACCTCCTTGAGGATCTTCTTGAGGCGCGAGCGCTCGGTGTCCGGGAGCTTGCGGCTGATGCCGTTCATGGATCCGCCGGGCACGTACACGAGGTAGCGGCCCGGGAGCGAGATCTGGCTGGTGAGGCGGGCGCCCTTGTGGCCGACCGGGTCCTTGGTGACCTGGACGAGCACACGGTCGCCGGGCTTCAGCGCCAGCTCGATGCGGCGCGGCTGGTTGCCGGTCTCGACCGCATCCCAGTCCACCTCGCCCGAGTACAGGACGGCGTTGCGGCCACGGCCGATGTCGACGAACGCGGCCTCCATGCTGGGGAGCACGTTCTGCACGCGGCCGAGGTAGACGTTGCCGATGAGCGACGCCTCCTGCGAGCGGGCGACGTAGTGCTCGACGAGCACCTTGTCCTCAAGAACGCCGATCTGGATGCGGCCACCCTTCGAGCGGACGACCATCTGCCGGTCGACCGACTCGCGGCGGGCCAGGAACTCGGCCTCGGTGATGACCGGGCGGCGACGGCCGGCGTCGCGACCGTCGCGGCGGCGCTGCTTCTTCGCCTCGAGACGCGTGGAGCCCTTGACCTTCTGCGGCTCGGTGATGAGCTCGGGCTCGCGCGGCGTGCGCACCTTGACGACGGTGTTGGCCGGGTCGTTGGCGTTGTCGCGCGACTCGCCCGCGCGGCGGCGGGACCGACGGCGGACACCGCCGGCCGGCTCCTCGTCGCCCTCGGGGAGGGGCGGGAGCGGCAGGACGTCCGGCGCCTGGAAGAGCAGGGTCGTCGGGGGCAGGCCGGGCGCGGCGGCGCCGACGACCGGCGCCTCCGCCTCGCCGTGCTTGTCCGGGAGCGCCGGGGGCTCGAGGCCGGCAGCGGGCTGCACGCCGTCGGCGGCGAGGGCGGGCTGTGCCGCGGCCTCACCGGCGGCGGGCGCCGTCTCCTCGACGGTGGCAGCCTGTGGCGCTTCGGGCTCGGCGACCGTCTGATCGCCGGTGGGCTCGCCGTCGGCCTGCTCGGCCGCTATCTGTCCGGAGGAAGGCGGGAACGCGTCGGCCTGTGCGGCCTGGAAGGGCTTCTTCACGACGCGTCGTGCGCCGAAGAGCCCTTTGCGCTTCCGTCCTCCCGTCTCCGTCTCGTTGTTGTCCGTGTTGTCGATATTTTCGTTATCCACCATCGCTGGTGCACTCCTCGACCGGTGGCGGTTGCCCGCTCACCGGGTCTCTCCGTCGGGAGGCGGCGCGAGCGGCGCCTCCCTCAATCCTGTTCGGATACCGCCGGGCTCGTGGCGCGGCCTGCATCCGGCTCATGTTCTCCACCGGCCATCACGGCCGGCATTTTTCACGGACGCTCTGGGCGCCCTCAAGCCTTCTGTCGGTGCTCCCGGCCTCGGCCGGGACGACTGCTGCAACGATTATCGCACGGGCGCGGGCCCACCCGAGTCTCCTCCCAGGACGACACGCAGACGTCATGCCATAATCCGAGGGTGCCAGACAGCCCCGCCGAGGTTTCCTACCGCCGCCCGACCGCTCTCGCCGTCTTCCTGATCATCGCCGGACTCATCGGAGTCTGGGCGGCGTTCATGCTCACCGTGGACAAGTTCCACCTCCTGGAAGATCCGAACGCGCAGCTCTCCTGCAACTTCTCCGTTCTCGTCGGGTGCGCCAAGAACCTCAACTCCTGGCAGGGATCGCTGCTCGGCTTCCCGAACCCGATCCTCGGTCTCGGCGGCTGGACGGCCACGATCGCCGTCGGCGCCGGCCTGCTGGCGAATCGTGCACGATTCGCCCGCTGGTACTGGATCGCGTTCAACGTGGGCGTGCTGCTCGCGCTGGTGCTCGTGATCTTCCTGATCACCCAGTCCATCACCGTGCTCAACGTGCTGTGCCCGTGGTGCATGGTGACCTGGCTCGTGACCATCCCCACCTTCTGGGCGGTGACCCTCTACAACCTCAAGGAGGGCAACATCCCCGTGCCGGAGCGCGCCCGCCGCGTATTCCGCACCCTGTACGGCTGGGTGCCGCTGATCACCATCGTCTGCTACGCGATCGTCGCGATCCTGGCTCAGATCCAGCTCGACTGGATCCACCGCGCCTTCGTCTGATCGGGTCGCCTGATCGGTCCGCTTGGCCGGACCGCCGGACCGCCTACTCTCCGACCGGAGGCGGCGCGTTACATTCCTCTTCTGCGCCGTGGGAAGCAGCGCGAGAAACGGAGGCATTCCGGGCACTCCTTCTCGGAAGATCCCTCCGTTCGCAGCGCTTCCCCGGCGTGTCTGACCGATGTGCCTCCCTTTGCGCGCGCAAGACAAGGCGGCGGGAAACGGAGGAGCATCCGACCCGACACACCGCTGGATGTGCGAAAGGGAGGCGCCCGGGGCCGTAGCGGCCGGGGGCGCCTCCCTTTCGTGTAGCTGTCGGCTCAGCCGAACCAGAGACCGAGCTCGCGCTGTGCCGACTCGGGCGAGTCGGAGCCGTGCACGAGGTTCTGCTGCACCTTGAGGCCCCAGTCGCGGGCGAGGTCGCCGCGGATGGTGCCCGGGAGCGCGGTCGTCGGGTCGGTGGCGCCGGCGAGGGAACGGAAGCCCTCGATCACGCGGTTGCCCGCCAGGCGGATGGCCACGATCGGGCCCGACTCCATGAACTCCACCAGCGGCTCGTAGAACGGCTTGCCCTCGTGCTCGGCGTAGTGCTGCGCGAGCAGGTCGCGGTCGGCCTGCAGCATCCGCAGGTCGACGAGCGAGTAGCCCTTCGCCTCGATCCGGCGCAGGATCTCACCGGTCAGCCCGCGGGCCACTCCATCCGGCTTGATGAGGACGAGGGTCTCTTCGACGGCACTGGTCATGGGTTCTCCGTTCCATTGTCGGCCGCGGCAGCCGCGGCCCGGTTGTTTCGGTCGATGCGTGCGGCGGCGATCATGCAGTACGCCCACATGGCGGTGAAGATCGCGCCGACGATGAAGAAGGCGGGGACGAGGAGGCCGGCCGCCACGATGACGACCTGGACGATCCAGCCGAGGACGACGCCGACGGTGTTCCGTAGCAGCCCGATCGCGACGATCATCAGCACGATGAGCGCCGCTCCCCCGCCCAGTGCGACGCCGGCGGGCAGCGAGCCCAGGCCGAACAGCACGAGCGCGCCGAGGAAGACGACGAGCAGCTCGAAACCGAGGACGATCGAGCCGAGGAGCTCACGGAGCGAGCGCTGACGGCGCGGGCGGCCGGCGCGCTGGTCTCCCGCAGACTGCTCTGGCGCGTCGGATCCGGCGTCGGTCACGTCGCCGCCTTCTTCCACTCCTGCTCCTCGGCGTACGCCATGGCCTGGCCGACCAGCACGATGCTGCCGGCCACGACGACCGCGCGGCGGCCCTCCTCGCCCGCCCAGTCGCGGGCGGACTCGAGCGCGTCGATGGGGTCCGAGTAGACGATGGTCGCCTCGTCGCCCACTTCCTCGCGCACCAGCTCGCCGAGGTCCTCCGCCTCCCGCGCCCGGTCCGAGTCGGGACGCGTGACGAAGAACTGCGTGGCGACCGGCGCGAGCGCTCGGATGACGCCGCGCGCATCCTTGTCGCCCAGGATGCCGACGACGAAGGTGATCTCGTCGAAGTCGAAGTAGCTGCGAAGCGCCTCGGCCAGCACCGCGGCGCCGGCGGGATTGTGCGCGGCGTCGACGAGGATGCTCGGCTCGATGCCGATCAGCTGCAGGCGGCCGGGCGACGTGGCCGTGGCGAACCCCTCCTCGACGAGGGCGGGATTGAGCGGCTGCGTCCCGCGCCCGAGGAACGTCTCCACCGCTGCCACGGCGACGGCTGCGTTCTGCGCCTGGTGGTCGCCGTACAGCGGGAGGAAGACGTCCTCGTAGGTCGCCGCGCGTCCACGCACCGTCACCAGCTGTCCGCCGACGGCGACCCGGGTCGATGCGACATCGAAGTCGCCCGGCTGCTCGGCGAAGGTCGACTCGGTGAGCAGCGCGGCATCCCGCAGCACCCGGTCGGCCTCGGGAGTCTGCGCCGACGACACGACGTCGGCCGACGGCTTCACGATGCCGGACTTGGTGCGCGCGATCTCCTCGACGGTGTCGCCGAGCGCCTTGGTGTGGTCGAGGGCGATCGGGGTGAATACGGCCACCTGGCCGTCCCCGACGTTGGTGGAGTCCCACTCGCCGCCCATGCCGACCTCGATCACCGCGACGTCGACAGGCGCGTCGGCGAACGCGGCGAAGGCCAGGGCCGTCAACGCCTCGAAAAACGTCAGCGGTGCCTTGCCCGCCTCCGTCAGCTCCGCATCCACGATCTCCAGGTACGGGCTGATGTCCTCCCAGTTGCGCACGAGCGCCTCGTCCTCGATCGGCTCGCCGTCGATCACGATGCGCTCGTTGAAGCGCACCAGGTGGGGGCTCGTGAGCAGTCCGGTGCGGAGCCCGTAGGCGCGCAGCAGGCTCTCGGCGATGCGGCTGGTGGACGTCTTCCCGTTGGTGCCGGTGACGTGGATGATCGGGTACGCGCGCTGCGGGTCGCCCAGCAGCTCCACCGCACGGCGGGTGGCGTCGAGCCGCCGTTCTGGCGCTCCCTCGCCGACCCGGGCGAGCAGCGCCTGGTAGACGGCCTCTGCGCGGTCGCGGTAGTCGTCCTCGTCGGTCACGACTCCTCCTCGTTCAGCTTGGTGACGCCGACGGTGAACGCCCCGGCGTTGGCGAACTGCCCGGCGCCGAACTGCTGCTCGTACGCGGGCTGCTCCGGTGTCGATGCTCCCGCGGCAGACACCTGCACCGCCAGAGCCAGCGTCTCGGTCGCGATGTCGACGTCTCCCGCGAGGTCGAGCGCACGCGCGTCGTCCTCGTGCTCGAACGTCAGGGCGAGCCGGATGCGGTCGCTGACGTCGAGTCCGGCCGCCTTCCGGGTGTCCTGCACGGCACGGATGATGTCGCGCGCCAGCCCCTCCGCCTCGAGCTCCGGGGTCGTCGCGGTGTCGAGCAGGACGAACCCGCCGCCGGCGAGCAGCGCCAGGGCCGAGGTCCCGTCGCCGTCCGACGCGGTCTCGAGCACCAGGTCGTACTCCCCCTCGACCAGTTCGACGCCACCGACGGTGACGACACCGTCGGTCTCCGACCAGTCGCCGGCCCGGGCGGCCTGGATGACCTGCTGCACCTGCTTGCCGAGTCGCGGACCGGCCGCGCGGGCGTTCACGGTCAGCTTGCTCGTGATGCCGTAGTGCGCGGCGCTGTCGTCCTGCAGCTCGACCAGCTCGACCGCTTTCACGTTGAGCTCGTCGCGCAGGATGCCCTCGAACCGGGCCAGCGCGGCGGCGTCATGCGCCACGACGGTGAGCGAGGCGAGCGGCAGCCGGACGCGCTTGCCGGCCTGCTTTCGCAGCGACAGCGCCGTGGAGCTGATGGCACGGATGCGGTCCATCGCATCCACCAGGGCGTCGTCCGCCGGGAACTCGGCGGCCTCCGGCCAGTCGGCGAGGTGGACGCTGCGGCCGCCGGTGAGGTCCTTCCAGATGCGCTCGCTGACGAGCGGCAGGAGGGGCGCGGCGACGCGGGTCACGGTCTCGAGCACGGTGTAAAGCGTGTCGAAAGCCTCGGTACCGCTCCCGTCCTCGCTGACGCCCTCCCAGAACCGGTCGCGTGAGCGGCGCACGTACCAGTTGGTGAGCACGTCGGCGAAGTCGCGCAGCTTGGCGGCGGCGAGGGTCGAGTCCAGGGCCTCCAGGTCGGCGGTCACGGCCTCCACCAGGTCGCGCGTCTTGGCGAGCAGGTAGCGGTCGAGCACGTCGGTGGACGTGGTGGAGCGCTTCGCCTCGTACCCGGTCGCGTTGGCGTACAGCGAGAAGAAGTACCAGGTGTTCCACAGCGGCAGCAGCACCTGGCGGACGCCCTCGCGGATGCCCTCCTCGGTGACCACCAGGTTGCCTCCGCGCAGCACGGGGCTCGACATCAGGAACCAGCGCATCGCGTCGGAGCCGTCGCGGTCGAAGACCTCGTTGACGTCCGGGTAGTTGCGGAGCGACTTCGACATCTTCTGTCCGTCGCTGCCGAGCACAATGCCGTGGCTGATGACGTTCTTGAAGGCCGGGCGGTCGAACAGTGCCGTCGCGAGCGTGTGCAGCAGGTAGAACCAGCCGCGCGTCTGCCCGATGTACTCGACGATGAAGTCGGCCGGGTTGTGGCTGTCGAACCAGTCGCGGTTCTCGAACGGGTAGTGCACCTGCGCGAACGGCATCGACCCGGAGTCGAACCACACGTCCAGCACGTCCGGGATGCGGCGCATCGTGGATCGGCCGGTCGGGTCGTCCGGGTTCGGGCGCGTGAGCTCGTCGATGAACGGGCGGTGCAGATCCGGCTCGCCCGCAGCGTTCAGGGGAAGGCGGCCGAAGTCGCGCTCCAGCTCCTCGAGCGACCCGTAGACGTCGACCCGGGGGTAGGCGGGGTCGTCGCTCTTCCAGACCGGGATGGGCGATCCGAAGTAGCGGTTGCGCGACACCGACCAGTCGCGGGCGCCGGCGAGCCACTTGCCGAACTGGCCGTCCTTGACGTTCTCGGGCACCCAGGTGATCTGCTGGTTGAGCTCGCCCATCCGGTCGCGGAAGTCGGTGACGCGGACGAACCAGCTCGACACCGCCTTGTAGATGAGCGGGTTGCGGCAGCGCCAGCAGTGCGGGTACGAGTGCTCGTAGCTCGCCTGGCGCAGCAGCCGGCCCCGCTCCTTGAGCAGGCGGGTCAGTGGCTTGTTCGCGTCGAACACCTGCAGACCGACGACGTCGGGCACGTCCGGGAGGAAGCGTCCACCGTCGTCCACCGAGATGATGACCGGGATGCCGGCCTTCTCGGTCACACGCTGGTCGTCCTCGCCGTAGGCGGGCGCCTGGTGCACGATGCCGGTGCCGTCCTCGACCGTGACATAGTCGTCGACGAGGATGCGCCACGCGTTCTGCGTGCCCCACTTCTCGGTGTCGGCGTAGTAGTCCCAGAGCCGGTCGTACTCGACGTCGGCGAGCTCGGAACCGCGCAGCGTCCCGGTGATCGCCGCCACCGCGTCGGCAGGCGACTCGTAGCCGAGGTCCTTGGCGTAGTTGCCGACGAGGTCCTTCGCCAGCAGGTAGCGGCCGCTCAGGACTTCCTGGTCCGGTCCGCCGTTGGAGTCGGCGGCGCCGTTCGGGCCGGAGGGCAGCACGGCGTACTCGATGTCGGGGCCGACCGCGAGCGCGAAGTTGGTGGGCAGCGTCCACGGGGTCGTCGTCCAGGCGAGGGCGCGCACGCCGGTGAGTCCGAGCACCTCGGCCTTCTCGCCGACCAGCGGGAAAGTGACCGTCACGGTCTGGTCCTGACGCATCTTGTAGACGTCGTCGTCCATCCGCAGCTCATGGTTCGACAGCGGGGTCTGGTCGCGCCAGCAATACGGCAGCACGCGGTAGCCCTCGTAGGCGAGGCCCTTCTCGTGGAGCTGCTTGAACGCCCAGATCACCGACTCCATGTACGTGGTGTCGAGTGTCTTGTAGTCGTTGTCGAAGTCGACCCAGCGCGCTTGGCGGGTGACGTACTCGCGCCATTCGCGGGTGTACCGCAGCACCGAGTCCTTCGCCGCCTGATTGAACGCGGCGAGACCCATCTCCTCGATCTGGCTCTTGTCGGTGATGCCCAGCTGCCGCTCGGCCTCCAGCTCCGCGGGCAGACCGTGGGTGTCCCAGCCGAACCGGCGCTCCACCTTCTTGCCGCGCATCGTCTGGAAGCGCGGGAAGACGTCCTTCGCGTACCCGGTGAGCAGGTGGCCGTAGTGCGGGAGGCCGTTGGCGAACGGCGGGCCGTCGTAGAAGACCCACTCCTCGGCGTCGGCGCGGTTGTCGATGGAGGCGCGGAAGGTCCCGTCCTTGTCCCAGAACTTCAGGACGTCGGTCTCGATCTCCGGGAAGACGGGACTCGGCGTGACGTCGGGGCGCTGCTCGCCGTCGTGCGGCGAGTCCGGCGCGGACTTGGGGTACGGCATCTCACTCCTGGCAGGTTCTCGTGCTGGACGAGGACGCCGGACGCTCGCACGCCCGTCGCGGTACCACCCCGCTTGCCCCACCCGCCGCCGGTGGCGGAAAGGGCCTCTCATTCTTCGGCTGTGACGGGCCGGCCCCGTTCGGTTCTACTGAGCGCCGCTCGCGCGTCCGCCGTTCTTCCGAAGACTCCCCGGCGATACCCGGATCCATGCCTGTGCCCTCCATCTTATCCGCTCCACGCCCCTCCGCGTCCGGCTTTCCGTGAAGTGCACCTTGTTGCGGTCGACACGCCGTCCGAGACCGCAACTACGTGCACTTCGCGACGACGTGCGTCGCGCGGGGCCGAGCAACCTCAGAGGGCGGAAGCGTAGCCGCGGCAGACCGGCGCGACGGCCGTCCGGACGAGCGGGGTGAGGGCGCCGCGGCGGACGCCTGCGCGCGCCCACGCGGTCGCGGCCGAGACGGCGGCTCCGACGACCGCGGTGGCGGCGGCACGCGGGAGCAGAGCGTCGCCGCCGAGCGCCGCGCGCGAAGCGATGAACGCCTGGAGGCTGCGGACGAGCGCGAGGAACCGCGGGAGCGCGGAGGCCTGCAGTTCCGCATCGGTTCCCATCAGTTCCACTTGGGTCACCGCGAGCGGCAGCCGCCCGGGGCCGAAACTGTCGGCGAGGCGCGTGACCGCGTCGAGCACCGCATCCATCGGCGCCAGCTCGGACGGGACGGACGCGAGCGTCGTGTCGAATGCGGCGAGCGCCTCATCCACCTCCAGCCACAACAGGTCGCTCTTGGAGCCGAAGTAGTTGAAGAAGGTGGCCCGGCTGACGCCGGCGCGGCGCGCGATGTCGTCGACCGTGGTACCGGCGTACGTCTGCTCGAGGAAGAGCTCGGCGGCCGCCTCGGCCAGCATTTCGCGGGACGAGGAGCGCGGCCGACCGGAGCCGGACGAGCGCGGGGAATGCGGCAGCGCCATCGTGCGTTCCCCTCTCGTGCCATTATTGGACCCGGTCCACATATTAATCCGTTCTGAAGGACACCCGTGACAACCACCACCAGCCCCGTCCGCAGCGAGACCGACCGCCCGGGCATCACCCCCGGCACCGCACGCCGCGTCACCATCGCCTCGTTCGTCGGCACGGCGCTCGAGTCGTACGACTTCTACCTCTACGCGTACTTCGCGGCCTTCTTCGTCGGCCCCCTCTTCTTCGCGCCGCTCGGTGCCTTCGGTGGAGCGCTGGCCGGGTTCCTCGCCATCGCCGCCGGCTTCGTCATCCGCCCGATCGGCGCTGTCGTGTTCGGCAACCTGGGCGACCGGATCGGTCGCCGCCCGACCCTGCTCATCACCATCCTCATCATGGGATTGAGCACCGGCCTCGTCGGACTGCTCCCGACCTACGCGGCGGCCGGATGGTTCGGGGCGATCGCGATCGTGCTGCTGCGTCTGCTGCAGGGCTTCTCGGTCGGCGGCGAGTGGGGCGGCTCCATCCTGCTGGCCACCGAGTACGCCAACCCGAAGCGGCGCGGCTTCTACGCGGCACTCCCCCAGCTGGGCTCGCCGGTCGGCTCCATCCTGAGCGCGGTGGTGTTCATCGTCCTCACCCTCACCATGTCGACCGCGGACATCGCGGCCTGGGGATGGCGCATCCCCTTCCTGACGGCGTTCCCGCTGCTGCTCGTCTCGCTCTACCTGCGGTGGTCGATCGACGAGACGCCGGTGTTCCGCAAGCTGCTCGAGACGGGAACGCGCGACCGCTTCCCGGTGATCGACGTGTTCCGCAAGGCGCCTTCGGGCTTCTTCATCGGGATCGGCGCCGCCGTCCTCGGTATCGGCTCCTACTCGCTGATGAACACCTACATGGTCGACTACGGCACGTCGGTGCTGGGCTTCAAGTACCAGGATCTGCTGGTCGCCACGACCATCGGCGGTCTGCTGCAGCTGGTCACCATCCCGCTGTTCGGCCTCTGGGCGACGCGGATCGGTTCGGCGAAGGTCGTCGCCATCGGTGCGGTCGGAACCCTGATCGTCGCCTTCCCGATGTACTTCCTGCTGCAGTCCGCGTCGTTCGCGATCCTCGTGGGCAGCATGATCATCGGCGGCATCCTGCCCACCCTGTCGTGGGCGGGGCTCGGCGGGCTGATGTCGGACCTCTTCCCGAGCGAGGTGCGCTACAGCGGGCTCTCGGTCGCTTACAGCCTCGCGGCGCTGCTCACGTCGTTCGTCCCGGCGCTCACGCTCATCTTCGGCAAGGCCACCGGCAACGCCTGGTGGCACCCGGGCATCGTGCTCGCGGTCATGTCGGCGATCACCCTGGTCGCGGCCCTGCTCGCCGCGCGCCGGAAGCCGATCATCGACGAGGTCTGACGCGAGGTCTTGCACCCGGCCGGACACCCGGCCGGGTGCCGTGCTGACGCGTTCGTACCCGAGGTTCGGTACTCTGGAGGGGATCCCACACTCAGGCACCCCGTGGACACGGTGCCGCACATATCGACTCGGAGGACCCCTATGAGCGAGAACACGCCCGCCGCTCGCGTACCGGACAAGCCCGCACTGGAGGGTCTCGAGTCGAAGTGGGGTGACCGCTGGCAGCAGGATGGCACCTTCCTGTTCGACCGTGACGCCGCCCTCGCCGCCGGCCGCGAAAGCGTGTACTCGATCGACACCCCGCCGCCGACGGCCTCCGGGTCGCTGCACATCGGCCACGTCTTCAGCTACACGCACACCGACGTGATCGCACGCTTCCACCGCATGCGCGGCAAGAAGGTGTTCTACCCGATGGGATGGGACGACAACGGCCTGCCCACCGAGCGCCGGGTGCAGAACTACTACGGCGTGCGCTGCGACCCGTCGCTCCCCTACGAGCCGGACTTCCAGCCGCCGTTCGAGGGCGGCGACAACAAGAGCACGAAGGCCGCCGACCAGAAGCCGATCTCGCGCCGCAACTTCATCGAGCTGTGCGAGCGCCTGACCGAGGAGGACGAGAAGCAGTTCGAGGCGCTCTGGCGCGCCCTCGGCCTCTCCGTCGACTGGTCGCAGACCTACCGCACCATCGGGCGCGACTCGATCCGCACCTCCCAGCTGGCCTTCCTCCGCAACATCGCGCGCGGTGAGGCGTATCAGGCGCAGGCGCCGACCCTGTGGGACATCACCTTCCGCACCGCCGTCGCCCAGGCCGAGCTGGAGGACCGCGAGCAGCCGAGCGCCTACCACCGCGTCGCGTTCCACGGCGCCGACGGCCCGGTCCACATCGAGACCACCCGCCCGGAACTCCTGCCCGCCTGTGTTGCGCTGGTGGCGCATCCCGACGACGAGCGATACAAGCCGCTGTTCGGCACGACCGTCCGCACCCCGCTGTTCGACGTCGAGGTGCCGGTCGTCCCCCACCACCTGGCCCAGCCGGACAAGGGATCGGGCATCGCCATGATCTGCACCTTCGGCGATGTCACCGACGTCACCTGGTGGCGCGAGCTCGACCTCCCGAACCGGGCGATCATCGGCTTCGACGGCCGCATCCTCCCCGAGCCGCCCGCGGCGATCATGTCGGAGGCCGGCAAGGAGGCCTACGCCCAGCTGGCCGGCAAGACCGTGTTCTCGGCGAAGCAGGCGGTCGTGGAGCTGTTGCGCGCCTCCGGCGACCTCGAGGGCGAGCCCAAGCCCATCCAGCACCCGGTGAAGTTCTTCGAGAAGGGCGACAAGCCGCTCGAGATCGTCTCCACCCGCCAGTGGTACGTGAAGAACGGCGCCCGCGACGAGCAGCTGCGCGCCCGCCTCATCGAGCTGGGTCGCGAGATCGACTGGCACCCCGACTTCATGCGCATCCGCTACGAGAACTGGGTCAACGGCCTCACCGGCGACTGGCTGATCTCGCGCCAGCGCTTCTTCGGTGTGCCGATCCCGGTCTGGTACCCGCTCGACGCGGTCGGCAACCCGCTGTTCGACGAGCCGATCCTCCCGACGGAGGAGATGCTGCCGGTGGACCCGTCCTCGGACACCGCGCCCGGCTTCGATGAGACGCAGCGCGGCCAGGCCGGCGGCTTCGTCGGCGAGCACGACGTGATGGACACGTGGATGACGTCCTCCCTCACCCCTCAGCTGGCGGGCGGCTGGATGGGCGACCCGGAGCTGTTCGACGCCGTCTTCCCGTATGACCTGCGGCCCCAGGGGCAGGACATCATCCGCACCTGGCTGTTCTCGACCCTGCTGCGGGCGAAGCTGGAGGCGGACGTGGCTCCGTGGCGCAACGCCGCCCTCTCCGGCTTCATCGTCGACCCCGACCGCAAGAAGATGTCGAAGTCGAAGGGCAACGTGGTGACGCCCGCCGACATCCTCGAGCGGCACGGCTCCGACGCGGTGCGGTACTGGGCCGCCTCCAGCAAGCTCGGCACCGACGCGGCGTTCGATCCGCAGAACCCGACGCAGATCAAGATCGGCCGTCGCCTGGCGATCAAGCTGCTCAACGCGGCGAAGTTCATTCTCGGCTTCGACGCGCCCGAGTCGCTCGACCTCGACCGGGTGACCAGCCCGCTCGACCGCAGCATGCTGCAGAACCTCGCCGGGGTCGTGGCGGATGCGACGGCCGCGCTCGACAACTACGAGCACTCCCGGGCGCTGGAGATCGTCGAGCCGTTCTTCTGGACGTTCTGCGACGACTACCTGGAGCTCGTGAAGGAGCGCGCGTACGGCGAGGCCGGCGCAGAGCAGGCCTCCGCCGTCGTCGCCCTGCGCGTCGCGCTCTCCACGTTCCTCCGGCTGTTCGCCCCCGTGCTGCCGTTCGCGGCCGAGGAGGCGTGGAGCTGGTCCGAGGAGGGCTCGGTGCACGTGGCGCCGTGGCCCGAGGCCCGGGAGGTTGCGCTCGACTGGAGCGCGGACCGCGAGGTCCTCGCCATCGTCGGACGCGCCCTGACGGGCATCCGCGGCGCCAAGACGGCCGCCAAGGCGTCTCAGCGCACGCCGGTCGACTCGGCCGTCATCGCCGGCCCGGCCGACGAGATCGCGGCCGTCGAGTCCGCCGCGGGCGACCTCCGCTCTGTGGGCAGAATCGCCGACCTGCGGTTCGCCTCCGCCGACGAGCTGCAGGTGACCGATATCCTGCTCGCCGCAGCCCCGAGCGAGGAGGAACGATGACGGCGACGGTCCGGCGCGTACGAGACAACGAGTTCTTCACCTGGCTCGACCTGTACGCAGGCTACGGCGACTTCTACGAGCGACCGGTCACCGACGAGAAGGCTCTGCTCGTGTGGAGCTGGATCTCGGACCCGGACAACGTGCTGGAGGCGTACTTCGCCGTCGACGAGGAGGACACGCCGATCGGCCTGGCGCACGTGCGCGAGTTCGTCCGCCCCCTCGACGGCAGCAAGGGTCTGTACCTCGACGACCTGTTCGTGAGCCCCGACGCGCGCGGTGCCGGAGCCGGCTCCGCCCTGCTGGAGGCCCTGCGCGAGAGCGCCAAGGAGCGCGGCCTGTCGGTCGTCCGCTGGATCACGGCGAAGGACAACGAGACCGCTCGGCGCCTCTACGACAGGTTCGCTGAGAAGACCAAGTGGGTCACCTACGATCTCGTCCCCTGAACGTGACCGTTATATGGTCGGAGGACGCACCGGTCTCGCGACCGGGCGCGAAACGCGAACGGAGGAATCCATGTCGATCGAGGTTCGACCGGTCAAGGACGGCGATTTCTTCGCCTGGCTCGATGTGTACGCCAAGTACGCCGAGTTCTACGACAACCAGCTGACGGACCAGAAGGCCCTGGTCCTGTGGTCGTGGCTCACCGCCGACGACCACGAGGAGGACGGCTACGTCGCCGTCGACGGCGACCGCATCGTCGGGCTCGCCCACATGCGCGAGTTCGCCCGCCCGCTCGAAGGGGACCGCGGCCTGTTCCTGGACGACCTGTTCGTCGTCGAGGAGGAGCGCGGCAAGGGGGTCGGCGGCGCACTCATCCAGAAGGCCCGTTCCCTCGCCGAGGAGCGCGGGCTCGGTGTCGTGCAGTGGATCACCGCGCAGGACAACTCGACCGCACAGAAGCTCTACGACCAGGTCGCGAGCCGGACGTCCTGGGTGACGTACGAGATCGACCTGGCGTCCGCCCGCGTCGAGGCGGGACGCGCCTGATGCAGCTCGGGACGCGCTGGGCGGTCGGCGAGCAGCCTCCCGCCTCCCTGCCGGAGGTCGTGGCGTACGCCGTTCAGACCGTCGAGGAGGAGCTCGTCGCCACCGATGTAGAGACGACCGGGTGGAGCTGGACGCTCACCTGGCTGGAGGGCAAGCCGGTCGTCACGCTCGACGACGGTACCGAGATCCGTTACAACGCCCAGGAGGACTCGGCCACGATCACGCAGACGATCGAGGCCGACGCGTCCGACTACGACGAGGCCTGACCCGCCGTCAGTATGTGCCGCTCAGCGCGGCAGCTGCGGCAGGGTGTGTGCGGCCGCGTCGCGCGTGCGCTCGATGAGCTCCACGCGGTCGGCGTGCCGGACGCCGCGCGGCAGTGGACGGGCGCCCCACACGGTGAGGGCGGTGCCGACCCGCAGGGCGACGCGGTGGGTGAACGGGCGGTACGGCGTGACCAGGACGGCGGTCATGAGGGTTGTCCTTCCGGGACGGGTTCGTGGGCCGGCGTCTGCACGGACGCCGACAGGATCAGGCGCGACGCGACGAGCGTCAGGACGACCACCAGCCCGCCGCCGATGACGAACGGCAGCCGGAGGTCGATGCGGGCGACGAAGCCACCCAGGACGGTAGCGATGGGCGTGAGGCCCCAGCCGAGCGTGCGGACGATGCCGAGTGCGCGCCCGAGCATGGCGTTCGGGATGATCGCCTGGCGGAGCGCGCCCCACGGCACGTTCCAGACGGCGACGCCGAACGCGCCGATGGCGTAGGCGGCGATCGCGATGACGACGTTGGCGGTGACGCCGACGCCGAGGATGCCCACGCCGCTGATGAGGATCGCCCAGAACATCACGCGGCCGCGGCCGAAGCGCTCGACGAAGCGGCTGGAGACGAGAGCGCCGACGAGCGCGCCCACCCCGACGGCGGCAGTCACAACGCCGACCAGGGCGGCCGGCACGGAGAACGTCTGCAGCAGCAGGAGCACGACGCTCCCCTGCGCGAAGGCCAGAGCGGACGCCGTGGTCGACGTGAGCAGGATCATCCACCGCAGGAACCGCTGCTGCCAGAGGAAGCCGACGACCGCGGAGAGCGTCGGCCGCGGCTCGGCCGCTCCCGCCTCCCCGTGGTGCGCCGCATGGGCCGCGGCTGCCGGGATGGTCAGCGCCAGCATCCCCGCGACGAGGAAGCCCGCGCCCGTCAGCCAGACCGGCAGCACGATGGCCACGGCGAACAGGAAGCCCGCGACCGGGGTGGCGATGAAGTTCTGGATGGTGATCTCGGCCGACTGCATCCGCCCGTTCGCCCGATCCAGCTGATCGCGCGATACGAGCGCGGGGACCACGGTCGAGGTCGCGTTGTCGAAGACGGTCTCCCCCAGCCCTAACGCCAGTACGCAGGCGTACAGCAGCCAGATCGTCAGAGCGTCGCTGGTGATCAGGATGGCGAGCACAGCGGCGACCGCAAACCGCAGCGAGTTGGCCACGGCCATGGCGACGCGGCGGTCGACACGGTCGAGCAGCATGCCCGCCGGGATGCCGAACAGCAGCCACGGCAGGAAGGTCACGGCGCTTACGCCCGCGATCAGCGCCGGGTCGCGGGTCAGGGTCGTGGCGATCAACGGGACGGCCGTGCGACCGAGACCGTCGGCCAGGTTGCTGGCGATCGCGGCGGTCCACAGGCGACCGAAGCCGGCGCCGAGCGGCGTGCGCGCAGCGGCAACGGTGGAGGTGGACGCGGACATCAGCGGTCCTCCTGCTCCACCAGCGGGAACGCGTTGAACTGGATCTGGACCCGCTTGCGGTCGGCGACCTCGCCTCCGGCCTTCTCGACCTCGGCGTTCTCGGCCTTCCACTTCTCGCGGAGGCGCTCCTGCAGCACGTAGTACTCGCGGCCGAACTCGGCCAGCTGCTCGCGCGTGAGCTCCTGGTGCGACGTCGACAGGGTGCTCGACTGCATCCAATCGAACCCGAACGTGTCGAGACCGCGACGCAGGAAGGAGGCGAGGCGGCGCTCGTTGTTCTGCTGCCAGCCGAGCGAGATCAGCTCGCTGGCCTCCCGGCCGGCCGGCGTCGACAGTGTCTCTGCGGAGCCGATGGTCACGCCGCCGGGCGCCATGCGCCACCAGCGCTCGCGGCCGGAACCGCGCTCGGTGTCCTCGACGATGATGTCGTGCTTCGCGAGTTGACGGAGGTGGTAGCTGGTCGCCCCGCTCGACTCCCCCAGGCGCTCGGCGAGCATACTCGCGGTGGCCGGCCCGAAGTCGGACAGCTCGTTCATGAGCTCGACGCGGAGTGGATGGGCGAGCGCGCGCAGCGCCGCCATCCCCAGAGCGTCTTCGTAACGCGAACTGCCGCCCGCGACGCCGGCGGCGGGTGCGGTCTGCTCGGGCTGTTCCTCGTTCGTCATGTGACCAGAGTACGACTGCAAAGACTTCTTTGCAACCTCTTCTTTGCAATACTGTCTTTGCAATCGTTCCTTTGCTCAGCGCCACGGGTTGTCTAGGCTGGAGCAATGGCCGAGACCGCGAATCCCTTCTTCACCCCCAGCACCCTCCCCTACCAGCTGCCGCCTTTCGCCGAGATCCGGGATGAGCACTACCGGCCCGCGTTCGAGCGCGGTTTCGAGGAGCAGCTGGCCGAGATCGACGCGATCGTCGCCACCGACGAGGCCGCGACCTTCGAGAACACGATGCTTCCGCTGGAGCGCTCCGGTCAGACGCTCCTGCGCGTCGCCGAGGTCTTCTTCAACAAGAGCTCCAGCGACAGCACCGACTTCACGAACGCCCTCGAGGAGGAGATGGCACCGCGCCTGGCCGCCCACCAGGACGCCATCCGGCTGAACCCCGCCCTCTACGCGCGCATCGCCTCCCTGCACGAGCAGCTCGACGAGCTCGGCCTCGACCCGGAGTCGCAGTACCTCGTCGAGCGTTACTACACCGAGTTCACCCTGGCGGGCGCCGGCCTCGACGACGCCGACAAGGAGCGCCTGCGGGAGTACAACCAGCGGCTCTCGACCTTGACCACGCGCTTCGAGAAGAACCTGCTCGCCGACACCAACGACCTCGCGGTCGTCTTCGACAGCGCCGAGGAGCTCGACGGCCTCGGCGAAGGCGAGCTGTCCGCCGCAGCGCAGGCCGCCGCCGAACGCGGGCTCGACGGCAAGTACGTCGTCACCCTCGTCCTGCCCACCGGCCACCCGTGGCTGGCCGACCTCACCCGGCGCGAGAGCCGGGAGCGGATCATGGCCGCATCCCGCGCCCGCGGCATCCGCGGCGGCGACAACGACAACCGCGATCTGGTGCTGGAGATCACCCGACTGCGTGCCGAACGCGCACGCCTGCTCGGCTTCGACACGCACGCCGCCTACGTCACCGCCGACCAGACCGCCCGCACGCCCGAGGCCGTCGCCGACATGCTCGGCCGCCTGGCACCGCCCGCGGCGCGCAACGCCCGCACCGAGCAGGCGGACCTGCAGCGCCAGCTCGGCGACGACGAGACCGTGGAGGCCTGGGACTGGGCCTACCTCACCGGAAAGGTGCGCGCCGAGAAGTTCGACGTCGACTTCGCCGCGATGCGCCCGTACTTCGAGGCGGAGCGCGTGCTGCGCGATGGCGTCTTCTACGCGGCGAACCGGCTCTACGGCATCAGCTTCACCGAGCGTCCCGACCTCGTCGCCTACCACCCCGACGCCCGCGTGTTCGAGGCCCGCAACGAGGACGGCTCCGAGCTCGGCCTGTACATCCTCGACCTCTACACGCGTGACTCGAAGCGCGGCGGCGCGTGGATGAATCCCCTCATCTCGCAGTCCGCCCTGCTCGACACGCCCACGGTCGTCGTGAACAACCTCAACGTGCCGAAGCCGGCCGCCGGGGAGCCGACGCTGCTCACCTACGACGAGACGAACACCCTCTTCCACGAGTTCGGGCACGCGCTGCACGGCCTCTTCGCCCGGGTGACGTATCCACGCTTCGCCGGCACGAACGTGTTCCGCGACTTCGTCGAGTTCCCGAGCCAGGTCAACGAGATGTGGATGCTGTGGCCGGAGGTGCTCGAGAACTACGCCGTGCACTTCCAGACGGGCGAGCGGATGCCGCAGGAGCTCGTGGACAAGCTGCACGCGGCCGAGGGCTTCAACGAGGGCTTCGCGACCAGCGAGTACCTGGGGGCCGCGCTGCTCGACCAGGCCTGGCACCGGATCACCGCCGACGACACGGTCGATGACGTCGCGGCGTTCGAGGCTCGTGCGCTCGCGGATGTCGGGCTCGACAACCCGGCCGTCCCGCCGCGCTACGCGAGCACCTACTTCGCCCACACGTTCTCGGGCGGCTACGACGCCGGGTACTACTCCTACATCTGGAGCGAGGTGCTCGACGCCGACACGGTGGAGTGGTTCCGCGAGAACGGCGGCCTCACGCGTGAGAACGGCGACCGGTTCCGGTCGCGGCTGCTGGGCGTCGGCGGGTCGAAGGACCCCCTGGAGGCATACCGCGACTTCCGGGGCCGCGACGCCGAAATCGAGCCGCTGCTGAAGCGTCGCGGGCTGGACAACTGAGCCTAGCCCGCCTCACCGGCCACCCTCTACGCTGAGCCCATTCGAGCGCTCAGCGCAGCCGAGAGGGGGTGGCCATGACCGCCACGCAGCCGGAACTCGCAGCGCCGTCCGTTCGCCAACTCGTCCTCCTCAGCATCCCCGCCGTCGTCGTCGGCGTGGTCAGTGCCCTCGCCCTCTGGGCGATCGAGTCGCTGGCCGGCCTGATCGAGGACGGCGTGTGGACGAACCTCCCGAAAGCCCTCGGCATCGACCCGTCGTCGGGGTGGTGGATCTTCGCCGTCCTCACCGTGACCGGTGCCGCGGTGGGGCTCACGGTGTGGCTGGTACCGGGCCACGCGGGCCCCGACTCCGCGACGACCGAGCTCGTCGCCCCGCCCCTGCGCCCCGCGGTGGTGCCGTCGTTGGCGCTGGCCGCGGTCCTGGGTCTTGCCGGCGGTGTCAGCCTGGGCCCGGAGAACCCGATCATCGCCATCAACATCAGCCTGATGGTCGCGCTGGTCGGTCGGATGTGGAAGGCCGTGCCGGTGCAGCTGGTGCTGACGATGGCCGCATCCGGCACCATCGGCGCCCTGTTCGGGACGCCCGTCGCCGCGGCCCTGGTGTTCACCGGGATGGTCGCAGCAGTGAAGGGCGGTGGTGCGCTCTGGGACAAGCTGTTCCTGCCGCTGGTCTCGGCGGCGGCCGGCTCGCTGACGATGACGTTCCTGGCGCATCCGCATTTCGCCATCCCGATGCCCGCGTATACGACGATCACCGGGTGGGATGTGCTGGCGGCTCTGATCATCGCGGTGCTCGCGACCGCGGTGGGGCTCGTCGGGGTGTACCTGTTTCCGCTGGTCCACCGCGGGTTCCACGCCCTCCGCCACCCCCTGCTGATGACGCTGATCGGCGGCGCGGTGCTGGGAGGCCTGGGGGCACTCGGCGGGCCCATCACGCTGTTCAAGGGGCTGACGCAGATGAATCAGCTGGTCACCTCGCGGGGCGACTACACCGCGGGTCAGTTGGCGCTCATCCTCGTGGTCAAGCTGGCTGCACTGCTGGTGGCCGCGGGAGCCGGGTTCCGCGGCGGTCGCATCTTCCCTGCCGTGTTCATCGGCGCGGCTGTCGGGACGCTCGCGAATGCGCTCGTGCCGGCCGTGCCGGTTCAGATCGCCGTCGCTGCCGGCGTGCTCGGGCTGACCCTGGCCATTGCGCGCGATGGATGGATCGCCATCTTCATCGGCGTCGCGGTCACGCAGAACCTGCTCATCCTGCCGATCCTGTGCCTCGCCGTGCTGCCCGCGTGGCTGCTGGTGACGAAGGCGCCGGAGATGCTGATCAAGCAGCCGGTGCTTACGCCGACTTCTCCTCGCGCCGCGGGCGGTGCGGGACGATAGTCGGCGCCGCGTTCTCGAGCACCGCCTCCTTCGTCACGACCACACGAGCCACTTCGGAGCTGGACGGCACCTCGAACATGATCGGGCCGAGCACCTCCTCCATGATCGCGCGGAGGCCGCGGGCGCCCGTCTTACGGAGCACCGCGAGATCGGCGATCGACTCGAGCGCCGCGTGGTCGAACTCCAGCTGAACGCCGTCGAGCTCGAACATCCGCTGGTACTGGCGGACCAGGGCGTTCTTCGGCTCGGTCAGGATCTGCATGAGCGCTTCCTGGTCGAGCTGCGTCACCGTCGTCACGACCGGGAGACGGCCGATGAACTCGGGGATCAGGCCGAACTTGTGCAGGTCTTCCGGCAGCACCTCGCTGAAGAGGTTGATGTCGTCGCCCTTGGAGTGCAGCGGGGCGCCGAAGCCGATGCCCTTCTTGCCGGCACGCGAGGAGATGATCTCCTCCAGCCCGGCGAAGGCGCCGGCCACGATGAACAGCACGTTCGTCGTGTCGATCTGGATGAACTCCTGGTGGGGGTGCTTGCGGCCACCCTGCGGCGGGACCGAAGCGACCGTGCCCTCGAGGATCTTCAGCAGCGCCTGCTGCACGCCCTCGCCGGAGACGTCGCGCGTGATCGACGGGTTCTCGGCCTTGCGGGCGATCTTGTCGACCTCGTCGATGTAGATGATGCCCGTCTCGGCCCGCTTGACGTCGTAGTCGGCGGCCTGGATGAGCTTGAGGAGGATGTTCTCGACGTCTTCTCCGACGTAGCCGGCCTCGGTGAGTGCGGTCGCGTCGGCGACGGCGAACGGCACGTTGAGGCGCCGGGCCAGCGTCTGAGCGAGGTACGTCTTGCCACAGCCAGTGGGGCCGATCAGCAGGATGTTCGACTTCGCGATCTCGACGTCGTCCATCGTGTCGGCGGCCGTGAGGCTCTGCCGGGCGCGGACGCGCTTGTAGTGGTTGTACACCGCGACGGCCAGAGCGCGCTTGGCCTGCTCCTGGCCGATGACGTACTCCTCCAGGAACCCGAAGATCTCCTTGGGCTTCGGAAGGTCGAACTCACTCGACGCCTCCTCACCCGCCTCGGCGAGCCGCTCCTCGATGATCTCGTTGCAGAGCTCGACGCACTCGTCGCAGATGTACACGCCAGGACCGGCGATGAGCTGCTGAACCTGCTTCTGGCTCTTGCCACAGAAGGAACACTTGAGCAGATCGGCGCTTTCCCCGATGCGTGCCATCCCTCTCCCCTCCTTCTTCGGGTCTGTTCTGACGAGCCTAACCCGTGCGGACGACAATGGTGCGCAGCCCGGCCGTTTTCGTTCACGCGGCGGTTCTGCTCACAGCAGATGGCCTCCCCGGACACACGAACGGGGTGGCCGTCCGTGCGGACGACCACCCCGTTGCGGGTGCGGCTGGTTACTTGACCAGCGCCGGAAGCGACTTGCGGCTGGTGAGCACCTGGTCGATCAGGCCGTACTCGAGGGCCTCGGCCGCCGACAGGATCTTGTCGCGGTCGATGTCCTTGTTGACCTGCTCCACCGAGCGGTTGGAGTGCTTCGAAAGCGTCTCCTCCAGCCAGGTGCGCATGCGCATGATCTCGTTGGCCTGGATCTCGATGTCGGACGCCTGCCCCTGACCGGCCTCGCCGACGGCGGGCTGGTGGATGAGGATGCGGGCGTTCGGCAGCGCCAGACGCTTGCCGGGGGTGCCGGCGGCCGTCAGCACGGCGGCGGCCGAGGCGGCCTGGCCGAGCACGACGGTCTGGATCTGCGGGCGGATGTACTGCATCGTGTCGTAGATCGCCGTCATCGCGGTGAACGAGCCACCGGGCGAGTTGATGTACATGACGATGTCACGGTCCGGGTCCTGGCTCTCGAGCACGAGGAGCTGGGCCATGATGTCGTCGGCGGACGCGTCGTCCACCTGCACACCGAGGAAGATGATGCGGTCCTCGAAGAGCTTCGCGTACGGGTCCTGGCGCTTGTAGCCGTACGCCGTGCGCTCCTCGAAGCTGGGGAGGATGTAGCGGGCGCCGGGCGCCTGAACGCCGCTGAAGGCCTGACCGCCGAGCATGGGGGTGTTCATTCTGTTGTCCTTATCCTTTTCAGCGGCCTGCTACTTGGACTCCGGCTCGGTCCCGCCGCCGCCCGAGACGTCGAGGGCCGACTCCCGGATGTGGTCGACGAAGCCGTACTCCAGCGCCTCCTGGGCGGTGAACCAGCGGTCGCGGTCGCCGTCGGCGTTGATCTGCTCGACCGACTTGCCCGTGGCCTCCGCGGTGATCTGCGCGAGGCGGTTCTTCATGTCGATGATGAGCTGAGCCTGAGTCTGGATATCGCTCGCCGTTCCGCCGAAGCCGCCGTGCGGCTGGTGCAGCAGAACGCGGGCGTTCGGGGTGATGTAGCGCTTGCCCTTGGTGCCTGCGGTGAGGAGCAGCTGCCCCATCGACGCGGCCATTCCGATTCCGACGGTGACGATGTCGTTCGGGACGAACTGCATCGTGTCGTAGATGGCCATGCCCGCGGTGATCGAGCCACCCGGGGAGTTGATGTAGAGGTAGATGTCCCGCTTGGGGTCCTCCGCGGCCAGGAGCAGCAGCTTCGCGGCGATCTCGTTCGCGTTCTCGTCCCGGACCTCCGAACCGAGCCAGATGATCCGGTCCTTGAGAAGTCTGTCGAAAACACTGGGCTGGATACCCATATCGGCCATGTTCGCTCCGTTTCCTTTGTCGCTTGGTGTCGAATCTATCGGAGCGCCGAGCGCATTTCGGCGCTGTTCGCCCTCGGCAGAGAGAGCAGCGCGCTGCGGAGTGGATGCGGGGGTCAGTCGTCGTCGAGGGCGGCCGCGTAGGCGGTCACCGCGCGGCCGTACCGCGGCAGGTGCGGGGCGAGTGCACCGAGTGCCTCGCGGAGCGCGTCGGCGCGCATCCCGTCGTCGAAGAGGCACAGCGCGGCGAACGCGCGGGCCGCGTCGGCGAGGGGATGCTCGGGCTCTGCGCCGAGGAAGTCGCGCAGCAGGCTGAGTGCTTCGGCCGGGCGGTCGAGGTTGCGGAGGGTGCTCGCCAGCTGCACGATCGCCTGCCCGCGGTACGGCTCGGCCAGACCGTGCGCGAGCGCCGCGCGGTAGAAGGGCTCGGCGTCGGCTTCGCGGCCGGCGAAGTCACGGCCGCTGGCCGCTTCGAACAGCGCCTCCGGGTCGTTCGCGGGGCGTTCGGCGACGAGAGCGTCGATCGCGTCGAGGGTGGCCTGCTCGCGCGTGTCGTCCGCGTCGGCCCAGACCGCATCCACTCGCTGTCGCCAGTCGTCCATCCCGTTCTCCTTCGTCCCGTTCGGTCTGTGGGGCGCAACACGCCGTTCTCATGGTGCCAGAACGGCGCGTTGCGCCCCACAGATGCACGAAAGCCGGGTCGCGCGGATGGCGCGGCCCGGCTTCGTGACGGCGGGACGTTACTTGTCGTCGGCCTTCTTCTTGGTCGAGCGCTTCTTCGGCTTCTCCTCGGCGGCGGGGGCCTCCTCGGCAGCGGCCTCCTCTGTGGCGGACTCGTCGGCGACGGGAGCCTCGTCCGCGGCGTCGGTGTCGTCGCCGTCCGCGATGGCGGTGAACTCGGCCAGGTCGACCGGCTTGCCGTCGGTGTCGACGACCTTCACCTTGCCGAGGACGATCGCGAGCGCCTTGTTGCGGGCGACCTCGCCGACCATCGACGGGATCTGGCCGTTCTCGCTGAGGATCTTCACGAACTCGTTCGGGTCCATGCCGTACTGCGCGGCACCCTGCACGAGGTACTGGGTGAGCTCGTCCTGGCTGACCTTGACGTCGTTCTCCTGCGCGACCTCGTCGAGGAGGATCTGCGTCTTGAAGGTCTTCTCGCTGGACTCCTTCACCTCGGCGCGGTGCACGTCGTCCTCGAGGCGGTTCTCCTGCTCCAGGTGACGGTGGACCTCGTCCTCGACCAGCTGCTCCGGGACCGGGATCTCGACCAGCTCGAGGAGCTTGTCGACCAGCTGGTCTCGGGCGGCCGTGCCCTGGCCGAACACCTTGGCGCGCTCGACCTGCGTGCGCAGGCTCTGGCGCAGCTCGCCGATGGTGTCGAACTCGCTGGCGATCTGGGCGAAGTCGTCGTCGGCCTCGGGGAGCTCGCGCTCCTTGACGGCGTTCAGCGTCACGGTGATCTGGGCGTTCTCACCCTCGTGGTCGCCGCCCATGAGCGGCGCCTCGAACGTGGTGGTCTCGCCGGCGGTCAGCGTGTCGAGGGCCTCGTCGATGCCGTCGATGAGCTCGCCGGAGCCGATCTCGTACGAGATGTTGGCAGCGGTGTCGACCTCCTCGCCGCCGATCACGGCGACCAGGTCGATCTGGGCGAAGTCACCGGTCTTGGCGGGACGGTCGACCGTGACGAGGGTGCCGAAGCGGCTGCGGAGCCGGTCCAGCTCCTCCTCCACGTCATCCACGCCCACCTCGGCCGCGTCGACCGTGATGGTGATGTCGTCGAAGTCGGGCAGCTTCACCTCGGGGCGGACATCCACCTCGATGGTGAGCAGCAGGTCGCCCGAGAAGTCGGACTCGTTCGGCCACTCGGTGATGTCGGCCTCCGGGCGGCCGAGGGGACGCACGTCGTTCTCTTCGATCGCCTGACGGTAGAACCCGTCGAGACCCTCGTTGACCGCGTGCTCCAGGACGGCGGCCTTGCCGACCCGCTGGTCGATGATGGGCGGCGGCACCTTGCCCTTGCGGAAACCGGGGATGGTCACCTGCTCGGCGATGTGCTCGTACGCGTGCTTGATGGAAGGCTGCAGCTCCTCCGGCGTCACCGAGATGGTGAGCTTGGTCCGGGTGGGGCTGAGCTTCTCGACCGTGGTCTTCACGATGTCTGGGTTCTCCTGAATGATCGAACGATGGTCTTCTCGCAAGGAACGAGGTCCTCGTCGGGGCGACAGGATTCGAACCTGCGACCTCCCGCTCCCAAAGCGGGCGCTCTAGCCAAGCTGAGCTACGCCCCGGCTTGAAGCGGTGCGAAAGACCGTGGGCAAGTCTACTGCACGCGTGCTCCCCCGCGCGTGTACTACGATGGTCGTCGGCCGCCGCACAGATCGGGCGGCCACCGTGCCGCACCTGCGGCGCCGGGGATGTAGCTCAATGGTAGAGCCTCAGTCTTCCAAACTGATTACGCGGGTTCGATTCCCGTCATCCCCTCCGTTGAAATGAGCTTCTGACCAGCGTTTGCTCCCATCGTGTCGGACGACATCACTCCGGTCGTGCCCCTTCGATGCCGCTCCGACCGGCGTATAGACACACATGGGACGATCGATGACCAAGGCACCACGAAGCGAAGGCGGCAAGATTCGACAGCTCACCAGTGGGCTATACGAGGCCCGATACCTGCGACCCGAAGGCAAAGAGCACTCCGGACCGCAGATGTTTGACCGCTCAGGTACCAACATCGGCTTCAGTAGCGGGACCGGGCAGGAGCTCAGGCTAAATCCTTCAGGCGGGCGCAGTGCGATCCGGACACATCGGGACAGGAACCGACTAAAGTCGCCAGCGGCCGGTCCATCCAGCCCGTCCGCCTGAAGGGCAAATCCGAGTGTCCAGCCGTTTTGGCCGTTGGACTCCGGGATTGTGGCACCATCCTACTGATCGCGAGGGGGAAGTGCTCACCTCAAGCGACGGCACGACGCGCCGGCTCAGCGAGTCTGGAGCGCTGCCACCACTGGCGAGAGCAGCTGCTCGGCTTCGGGTGCTGACGTGTGCAGGCCCTTCTCAAGAGCGCCCGTGACCCACTGCGATGCATGGCCACCGATCTCGTTGTCAAACGACTCCAGTTCCCCAACGGGCACGATGAGAATCCGATGCCTCGCGAGAAGGTCAATCATCTCCTTTGCCATTGTGGGACAGTTCCCCGCTGGCAGGCCCCTTAGTCCCAGTTGTTTCGCCCGCTTTCGCATGGGTTCATCGTTCAACTGTGATCTGATAGCTCGAGACAATTGAATTAGTCGCTCTGGTTCGATGCCTCGGGCGTCTGCGAGCTTTTCCATGTAGTCGACGTCGTAAAGACAATCGAAGTCGAGAATCCCGTACGCCTGCAGTTCGAGTGAGTCGAGCGCGAGCAGCGAACCTGGCAGCTGTCCCTTGCCTCCGGCCGGTACGAAGAGCGCTTCTTCCGGGGCGAAGCCGCGGCTAGCAGACATGTGGTCAAGCACGGCCGCATACCACCGGCAGTCAGGGTCGCCTTCACAAACGACAACGGCACGATGGAACAACCCTTGAATCAGGTTGGAGTATCGAAGGGCTGGCTTGTCCCAGATAGACCGGACTACTTCCGGGGAGAGCGCGGCGAAAGTGTTCGAGTTGCCCGTGCGATTAATTCTCAGGATTGTGACGGGGCATTCGGTTTCCAGGAGGCCCAGGACGAAATCCCTGTCGTGCGTGGCCGTCAACAGCTGCCGAGACTTGTCGAGTGCCTGCTCGCCCAGGTGCCTACCCAGCGCACGAGCTTGTGCCGGGTGCAGGAATGCTTCTGGCTCATCGATGACTGTAACCCCTTCGTTAGCGGTCATCAGGTGTAGAACCATGCCGAGATAGTTCTTAACGCCATCGCCCTGCTCATGAAGAGACGGTAGCGCCTCAACTGCGTCTCCGTACTCGCGCGTGGGGTTCTGCAATGAGGGAGATTCCACTCCAGGTTTTCCCACCCTGAGATGCACGTTCCCGGTCACACGATCCAAAGTCAGTGGAAATCCGAACGTCCTAAGGCAAATGTCGGAAAACTCTTGCTCCCTGCCGCCGTCTCGCCAGAGCGCATAAAGGGGGCCGCCCAGCGTTTGGTTGAGTCCGACCATGCCCAATGCCCCGGTGGCCAAGGATGCCCGACGGGCTGAATCGAGAGTGCCTATAAACCAGTCAGGAATGGGATCTAGATACGGGGGTTCCTGATTCACCCAGCTGCGGATCGCAGCGAGCGTATGCGAGGCTCCGTTATCTAGGCCACTAGGCCGATAGACGTGACCTTGTGTGGGGTCCACGGTCATAACGCCGTTTTCCTCAAGCCACTCGGCAACGTCTCCGTTTCGGAACTCGAGGTCGTACTGCACCGATTCGACTAGCAATCCTGCGGGGTAGCTCGGCGAAGTGATCCTTCGTACCACCTCGCGAAGGAAGCTCGACTTGCCAACGTTGTTTCCGCCAACTACGCATACAACCGCAGCGTCAGGAACAACCATCGACAGGCCTGAGTTCACGGTTATGCGGCGAATCCTTAGCCCTGCATTTGACAGGCCTGTCTCGGCATCGAGATGTTCGTCGGTTGACATGTGACAACTATGCCCAGAATCCGCCCCGGCCGCATGCACCCGCGCTCAAGCGAACCGTTCTCGGATCGATCAATCAGTAAGCCGAGCGGAACCACGACTTCCGATGCCGCAGCGGCGACCCCCTCGTGACCGCGGTACCGCAACGCGGGCCGCTTCGATACGAGACGCGCCGTTTCCGCTCCCGCGTGTGCACTAGGTGTGTCCGGCTCAAAAGAAGATCTGACTGGTCAGGCCCGATGTCACTGCCCGGCGGAATGGATCAGTTTCAGTCTTCCAAACTGATTACGCGGGTTCGATTCTCGTCATCCCCTCCATATCGCGCGAAATGCGCCTCCACATCCGCTGGTGCCGCACCCGCCCATCCCGCGCCACAATTCCCCCATGACGGCACCACCGCCACCGGACGACGGGCTCACGGACGCGCAGCGCACCTTACGCGCACAGCTGCTCGCGACAGAGCACTGGAGCCTGCTGGCGTCGCGGAGCACGACGCAGAGCGAGGTGCTGACCCGGATCGCTATATTTCTGACGCTGGTGTCCGCCGGGCTCGTGACGCTCGGGTTCATCGGGCAGGCGAGCGGGTTCCGCGGGTGGTTCGGGGTGGCGGCGCTCGGGGTGTTGTTCGCGCTCGCGCTGCTCGGGCTGGTCACAGAGGTGCGGGCGTTCAATACGGCCAGCGAAGACCTCATGTACGTCGTCGCCATGAATCGGCTGCGGGCGGCGTACGTGGAGCTCGACCCCGGACTGGAGCAGTACCTGATGGCGTCCGCACATGACGACGAGATCGGGGCGCGGATCACGTACCACTTCTTCTATCCGCGCGGGCCGAGTCCCGTGCTCGGCAGCTCCATGATGATCATCACCATCGTGGAGGCGATCGTCGTCGGTCTGCTCGTCGGCGGGGCATCGTGGGCGCTGGGCGCGCATCCCGTCGTCGCGGCCGTTCTCGGGTGCCTGGTCGGGGTGGCGGTCGTCGTGCTGTCGCTGCTGTGGGGCATGCGCACGTACAAGAAGGCGTTCCGCGCCCATCGGCCGCTCCGGCCGACCGAGTGACTGCTATTCGTCACCGACGTCCGACGTTTGCGCGGAGTCGGGCGCGTACTCGAACGCCGGGTCGTTCAGGACGAGGGTTCCGTCGTCCCCTCCGCAGGGCCCATCGTGAGGTCGGGGCGCTCTTCGCCCGGCAAGGGGAACCATCCCAAGAATGTCACGCCCTCGTTCGTCGCGTCGAAGCGGGTGATGGTCGTGCGGGCAGGCTCGAAGAAGGTATCCCCCGGCCCGAGCACCCGGCCGGCGTCCTCGCCGACCTGAACATGCACGGAACCCTGCTCGATCACACCGAAGACCGGTCCGTTATGCCAGTGCGCACCCGGCTGCACGCCGGGAGCGATCGTGATCCGGCGCACCTCGATGTGGTCGACGCGGATCGTCGCGCCCAGGTCGTGATCGGCGAGGGTGATGCGGGTGACAGGTTCCTGTGCCATCCGCCCATTCTCGCGGGCGGGGTATTCCGTGACCGCTATTCGTTGCCGACGTGCTTGTCGGCTTCGTTGCGCGCGCCCTCGATCTTGTCGTCGAACTTGCCGCCCGTGACCTTCTTCGCGGCGCCGGCGGCGCCGTCGAGGAGCTTGTCGCTGACGCCTTCCGCCTGCTCGGAGTTGAGCGCGTCCTTGACCTTCGGGTCGTTCAGGAACTCCTGCGCCTTCTTGGTGATGTCGTCGAAACCAGCCATGCGGCCATCCAACACCTCAGCGCTGCAGGAAGGCCAGTACCGCCAGCACGCGGCGGTGGTCGTCGCCGGAGTCCTCCAGCCCGAGCTTCTGGAAGATGGAGGTGACGTTCTTCTCCACCGCACCGACGCCGACGACCATGCGCCCGGCGATCGCCGCGTTCGTGCGCCCCTCGGCCATCAGCTCCAGCACCTCCCGCTCGCGCGGGGTGAGGCGCTCCAGCGGGTCGGTCCGCCGGGTCAGCAGTTCGCGGACCACCTGCGGGTCGAGCACCGTGCCGCCCGCGGCGACCCGGGTCACCGCATCCCGCAACTCATCGAGGGAGGCGATGCGGTCCTTCAGCAGGTAGCCGGTGCCGCCCTCGCCGCCGGCGAGCAGCTCCTGCGCGTACGTGCCCTCGACGTACTGGGACAGCAGCAGGACCGCGATCGACCGATGCTCGCGGCGGATGCGCAGCGCAGCCCGCACGCCCTCGTCGCGGAAGGTCGGCGGCATGCGCACGTCGAGCACCGCGACGTCCGGCATCAGGTCGGGCACCGCCTCCAGCAGCGTGTCCGCGTCGCCGAACGCGCCGACAGTGTCGAAGCCCGCCTCGTCGAACAGCCGGATGAGGCCCTCGCGCAGCAGGACGGAGTCGTCCGCGACGACGACACGCAGGGGGACGGATTCGCTCGGCACCCACCCAGCCTAGAGTCCGGGCCCGACCCACCGGGTTGACGCGACACGCCGTCGCGCCGGGGAGGCGGACGGCGTGTCGCGTCAAGTGGATGTGCCGGGCACGGCCCGCGGCTCAGGCGAGCGGGATGCGCGCACCGATGCGGGTGGGGCCGCCCTCGGGGCTGTCCACCACGAGCTCGCCGCGCAGACCGCGCACGCGCTCCTCCAGTCCGCGCAGGCCGTGACCCTCGACGAGGGAGGCACCCCCGCGGCCGTTGTCGGTCAGCCAGACGCTCAGCCAGGCGGCGCCCGACGCATCCACCGACCTCTCCAGGAAGAGCCGGCCGGCCTGCGCGCCGGAGTGCTTGGCCAGGTTTGCGGCGAGTTCCGCGAGCACGTAGTAGGCGTTCCGCTCGATCTCGGGGCTGAAGCGCTCCCCCGGCTGCAGCGACGACTCCACCGTGACCGGGATGGGGCTGCGCGCGGCGAGCGACTCGGCGGCGGTGACCAGGCCGCGGTCCTGCAGGATCGGTGGAGCGAAACCGCGCGACAGGGCCCGCAGCTCCTCCAGGGTGTCGCCCGCCTGCTGCCGCGCCTCGGCGAGCAATGTCGCGGCTGCGTCCGGGTCGTCGGCGAGTTTGCGCTCGGCGGCGGCGATGTCCATCTGCAGCCGGATGAGACGCTGCTGCGGACCGTCGTGCAGGTCGCGCTCCAGCCGGCGCAACGCCTGATCCTCCGCCGCGACGGCCGCACCGCGCGAGGCGGACAGGTCGGCCACCTCCTGCTGCAGCTCCTCCGACGGCCACCGCCCGAGCAGGCCGCGCGCCACCGCCTCGTGCAGCAGCGTCAGGCCGCGCGTGACGAACGGCAGGGTCGCGGCGAACAGCACGCCGGCGATCAGGTACAGGATGCGGTCGCCCACGGTCGGGTCGAACGTCGGCGTGGTGCGGAAGACGGCATCCACCACCGTCTGGGAGAGGAAGAAGTCGCGGTCGCCCTGCGGGATGAACGGCTCCCAGATCCACCCGGTCAGGCCGCCCAGCGCGACCGACGCCCACACGATGGTCAGCGTCCACGAGACGATGCTGACGATCGGGTTGATGAGCATCCCGTGCAGCAGGTACAGCCAGTAGTGGCCATTCGCGAATGGCCCGAACACGGAGCGGAGGAAGGTGCGCGGGGTGCCCGGCTTCTCCCATACCGGGCGAGGGATGGACGGCCGGCCCGCCCAATCCAGTCGCGTCAGTTCGACCAAGCCGAACCCGCGAGCGGTGTAGAAGGCCGCGACGATGACGAAGAAGCCGACGTAGATCACGATCGTGCCGACGCCGGTCCAGAACAGCGACATCAGCACCGACAAGCCGACGATCGCGATCGGCATCGTCAAGAGCAGGAAGCCGAGCTCGCGCGGCACACCGCGCCACAGCGCGCCGTAGTTCGCGCGGGCGGGGTGGGGCTGGGATGGCGTCACAGCATCCAGCGTGGCAGAAGGTCGGGCGGCGCCGGGCTGCCCGGTGTCCGTTTCAGTGGTCATGACTGGTGTCCTTTCGTGGGCCGCTTCCGCCATGCGGAGCGGTGGTGTCTTCCGGAACGACGCCCGCGTGCTCGCCCGGGCGGACCACGACGAACTGGCCCATCATTCCGGCGTCCTCGTGGGCGAGGAGGTGGCAGTGGTACATGTACGGAGCGTCGGGGTCGGTGTAGTCGGCGAACTGCAGCAGCAACCGGAACTCGGTCTGCGGAGGCAGGTAGACGGTGTCCTTCCAGCCGGCGAGCTCGGGCGGCGGCGGTGCGCCGCCGATCGACGCGATGCGGAACTGGACGTCGTGGACGTGGAAGCTGTGCGGCAGATCCATCGTGTTGGTGACGACCCACTCCTCCGCCGTGTCGACGGTGACGGTCTCGTCGATGCGACCGGACTCCATCTTCTGGCCGTTTATCTCGTGGCCGTCGAGACGGAAGGTGCGTGTGACCTGCGGTTTCTGTAGCGGCTCGGCAGGCGCCAGGGCGGCCGGCACGTCGGGGCGGTGCTCGAGGGTCCCGGCGGCGCGGAGCTGCAGCACGTCGAGGGTGTCGGTGCCCGCATTCATGCCCGGCAGCGGACCGTCGAGCCCCAGGTCCGGTGGGAACGATCGGAGCACGGCGCGCTCCCCCGGCTGCACGGCGACGACGATCTCGGCCCGCTCGCCCGGAGAGAGCCGGATGTGGTCGAGAGCAACCGGGGCCGGGAGGAGCCCGCCGTCGGTCGCGATGAGCTGCACGGTCCGCCGGTCGGAGAAGCCGAAGTCGTAGGTGCGCGCGGCGGAGGCGTTGAGCAGACGCAGGCGGACGCGGTCGGTCGTCACCTCGGCGTACGGCCCGATGGCCCCGTTCACGACCAGGGTGTCGCCGATCGGGCCGATGAACCCCGAGCTGGAGTCGGTGATCTGCCCGTCGGAGCCGAAACGCTTGTCCTGCACGATCACCGGCAGGTCGTCGACCCCGTACGTCCGCGGGAGGGCGAGCGCCGCCTCCTGCGGGTCGCGGAGGAGGAACATCCCCGCCATCCCGAGCTGGACGTGCTGCTCGGTCCGGCCGTGCAGGTGCGGGTGGTACCAGAGGGTCGCGGCGGGCTGGTCGATACGCCAGTGCGGCTCCCACACTTCGCCCGGTGACACCATCTGGTGCGGGCCGCCGTCCATCCGGGCCGGGAGGTGCATCCCATGCCAGTGGACGCTGGTCTCCTCGGTGAGGTGGTTGGTGATGCGTGCGCGCACCTCGTCGCCGCGGTCGGCGACCAGGGTGGGGCCGAGGTAGGAGCCGTCGAAGCCCCACGTGGTCGTCTTCTTTCCGGGAAGGAACTCGGTCGTACCGGCGCGGGCGTCGAGCTCGAAGGTCTTGGTGCCGTCGGCCTCGACGGTCGGGACGGCGAGGGCAGGGACCGGCAGTCGGGTGTCGAAGTCGACCTTTCCGGCCGTGTCGATGGTTCCCGCGCCGAGCCCGCTGCAGGCGACAAGCGTCGCGGCCGAGGTCACCGCCAGGGCGACCGTCAGGCCGAGCGCGATGAGGGATGCGCGTGGGCGGCGGAGCCTCGGCGGCGGTGTGGATGTCATGGTTCGAGCCTCGTCGCACGCGGCTCAGCACCCCATCCCGGGCGCCGCCGAACCCGTACGGGGGTTAACCCGAGACGTGTGGATGAGAGGGCAGGCTAACTAAGCGCAGCCTTCGCTTCGTTGCGGAATTCGCGGGCCTGAGTAGCGTTATCGCAGGCAGAAGAAAGGACGCCAATCATGACGGACATCGCCGCAACCCAGAGTGTCTCGAACCCGGACGTCGCCGCCGGGGTCGCCCAGTTCCTCACCCCGGTCGTCATCGACCTGACCGCCATCGTGGTCAACGGCAAGCAGGCGCACTGGCACGTGCGCGGGGCCAACTTCATCGGCGTGCACGAGCTGCTCGACACGATCGTCGACCACGCCCAGGAGTGGGCCGACCTCGCCGCGGAGCGCATCGTCGCCCTCGGCCTCCCGGTCGACGCGCGCCTCGGCACCGTCGCCGCCAAGACCACCACCGGCGAGCTCACCGCCGGCTTCCGCCCCTCCAACGAGACCATCGCCGAGGTCATCGCGCAGCTCGACGCCGCCCTCGCCGGGGTGAACACCGCGGTGCGCGAGCTCGCGGAGCTCGACCAGACCAGCCAGGATGTCGCGATCGAGATCGCCCGCGGGCTCGACAAGGACCGCTGGTTCCTGTTCGCGCACATCAGCGAGTAGCGGCTGCCGATTCCGGTGCGAGGGGCCGTCCGCGGATGCGGGCGGCCCCTCCGTCGTTCAGCGCGTGGCTGGCGGTCTGCGTCGGCTCGCGCGCCGCGAGATTTGCGCCAAATCGTCGTAATGGCGGCGCCAAAACCGAGATTTGGCGCAAATCGTGCCCCTTCCGAGCTGCGAGAGGCGCGAGGGCGGGGCGGTTAGCGGAGGGTGTCGTGGGTGGTGCGACCGGCGACGAACGTGGCGGCGACCGGCATGGTGCGGAGGGCGTCTGGCGTCGCCGTGAGCGGGTCGCGATCGAGCACCGCGAGGTCGGCCGGCTGACCCGGCGCAAGCGTCGAACGGGTGGATGCGCGCAGCGCGACCTCTGCCGGGATTGACTGCCCGGGATGCCACGGGTCGCGGCCGTCGCGCGAGCGGGCGACGGCCGAGGCGATCGCCGCCCAGGGGTCGAGGGGCGCGACCGGCGCGTCGGAGCCGAAGGCGAGGCGCGCGCCGGCGGCGTGCAGGTCGGCGAGCGGGAACGCACGGTCGGTGCGCCCGGGCCAGAGGCGGTCGGCGACGTCCCGGTCGTCCATGGCGTGCTCGGGTTGGACGCTCGCGGTCACGCCGAGGCGCGCGAAGCGCGGGATATCGGCGGCGTCGATCAGCTGGGCGTGCTCGATCCTGCCGCCCGAGCCGACGGTCTCGAAGGCGTCCAGCGCGCGACGGTTCGCCTCGTCGCCGATGGCGTGGACGGCGGGCACCAGGCCGTGTCCGACCGCGAACCGCATCCGCTCGACCAGTTCGTCCGGACTCAGGTTCGCCACGCCGTGGCCGCCGTCGGGATAGGCGCGCGAGCACAAGGCCGTGCGGGTGTTCAGGGAGCCGTCGGAGATCACCTTGAACGGGCCGACCGTCAGCAGCCCGACCGTGTCATCCACCACGTCGCCGGTGCGCAGGCCCAGCTCGGCGGCGCGCTCCAGGTGCTCCCCATAGACACCGAACTCGACACGAAGATCGGCGGAGCCGGATGCGCCGCCCGCGATGCGCCGCCGCCAGACGTCGAGGTTCCAGCCGTACTCCAGGTCGACGATGCCGACCACGCCCCGGGCCGCGGCGACCCGTGCCGCGTCGGCCGCCCAGCGGTCGAGCGTCGCGTCATCGGCGGCGGTGAGGAGGCTGGTCACGGCGAAACTCGCGTCCTCCCGGAGCACAGCATCCGATGTGCCGGGCGCGAACCGCGCGGCCGCGGCCGAGTTCAGCCAGGAGCAGTGCAGGTCGCCGGCGATCAGCACGACCGGACGGTCGCCCGCGGCGGCATCGAGCAGCTCGCGCGTCGGTACGTCCGGCCAGAGCGCGTCGTGGAAGCCGAAGCCGACGAGCACGTCGTCCGCCGAATCCGCCGCCGACGCTCCGCCCGCGCCCGACGCGCGCTCCCGGACCAGCGCGGCGGCCTCGGCGGCCGACCCCGCCCGGGACACATCCAAGCGGCGGGCGGTCTGCGCCCACTGCGTGAAGTGCACGTGCTGATCCCACAGCCCCGGCACGAGCCAGCGGCCGTCGAGGGGGATGCGCTCCCCCGCCGCACCGCCGCCCGCCGAGCCGGTCGGCTCGACCGACGCGATCCGCTCGCCGTCGAGCACCACATCCACCAGTCCGTCGCGCCCGGGAAGCCGTGCGCCGGCGAGCAGCAGCGTCATCGTGCGGCGCGGCGCCGGTCGTGCACGAGACGCATCTCGCGCAGCAGGCCGGCGCTGGCGTACGGGCCGTCGCCGCCGAGCTCGTCCATGATCGCGTCGACGATGTGGTCCGGGCGGTTCTGGCTCATCTTCTGCTTTGCGACCACGCGCGAGGGCGTCAGCCGCAGGCCGACCGTGCCCGAGACGATGCGCTCGGCGTAGGCCGCATCCTCCAGCGTGCCGCGCATCCGGCGCGGCTCGGGCAGCTCGTCCTCGAAGTGGTCTACCAGCCGGGCCAGCACGTCGAGGTTCTCCTCGTCGCCGAGAAGCTCGGGAACACCGGAGAAGTGAGCGGCGATGAAGTTCCAGGTCGGCACCGCGGGCTTCTCGTCGTACCAGCCGGACGAGATGTAACCGTGCGGACCCTGCACGATCACGAGCAACTCGTGCTCCCCCAGTTCGTGCAGCTGCTCATCCGGACGGCCGACATGGCTGAGCAGCGTGAGCTCTTCCCGCGACTCGTCGAGAATCACCGGATAGTGGGAGGCGACCAGTCCGGCGGACGTGTTGCTCACGAACGTGGCCCACGGGTTCTCGCGCACGAGCCGCTTCAGCTCGGCCGGGTCGGTCAGGGTGAAGCTCGGATTCTGTCGCACGGGGCCCTCCTACGCCTGGTCCACCGGGCACCAGTACAGCTTGCGGCCGCCCAGCTCCTCCATGACGATGTTCGTGCCGCAGACCCGGCACGGCAGTCCCTCGCGCTTGTAGACCCAGTGGCGGTCGTCGCGGTTCGCCATCGCCTTGCGGTAGGACTGCTCGTCGAGGTCGTCCATCGTCATCATCTGGCCGGTCTCGACGCCGATCCGCAGCAGATGCACCCAGTCGCGCCACAGCGCCCGCACCGTCTCCTCCGGCACCTGCTTGCCCGGCGTGTGCGGGTTCTGCCTGACGCGGAACAGCAGTTCGGCGCGGTAGACGTTGCCGATGCCGCTGACGACGCTCTGGTCCATCAGCAACAGCGCGATCGCGGTCGGCTTCCGGCGAACGATCGAGACGAAGCGGTCCTCCGCCTCCTGGCTGTCGTCGACCTGGGGATCGGGTCCGAGCTTCGCGATCACCGCATCCACCTGCGCCGGATCGAGCACCTCGCAGGCCGTCGGCCCGCGCAGGTCGGCGACCGCGGTGTCGGTCAGCAGCCGCACACGCACCTGGCCGATCGGCTCGGGCGGGAAGGACGTGATCTCGGCCTCCACCTTCTCGGACTCGGCCATGCGCAGCCGCGTGCGCCGAGGCGCGCCGATCGAGTGGAGGGAGTTCTCGCCCGCGCTGTCGAGCACGGGCTCGAGGTCGGTACCGCGCTGGTTCGTCTGACCCATCCGGCCGTTCGCGCTCGCGATCGTCGGGTCGATGCTGATGTCGCCCGCGAAGTCCCACGCGCCGTACAGGCCGAGGTGGACGCGCAGCCAGAGGCCGTTGTCGAACTCGAGGAACATCTGCTTGCCGACCGCCTTGGCGTCGGTCATCACGTGGCCGTCGATGCGTGTCGCGTCCGCGGCGAACCGCCCCTGCGGCGACGAGACGGAGACCCGGTGGCCGACGAAGTTGACCGCGAACTGCCGGGCGATGCGATGGACGGAGTGACCCTCGGGCATCAGCGGTCCACGTGCTTGCCCGCGATGTCGCCGGTGGCCTCGTACTCCGCCAGCTGGGCGATGCGGCGGACGTGGCGCTCCTCGAACGAGAAGGGCTCGGCGATGAAGGCGTCGATGAAGCCGGTGGCCTCTTCGACGGTGTGCTGGCGGGCGCCGATCGCGATGACATTGGCGTCGTTGTGCTGGCGGGCGAGCAGCGCGGTGGACTCGCTCCAGACCAGGGCGGCCCGGGCGCCGCGGACCTTGTTGGCGGCGATCTGCTCTCCGTTGCCGGAGCCGCCGAAGACGACGCCGAGCGCCTCGACACCGGCCTGCTGGTCGCGCACCACGGCGGCGGCGGCGTTGATGCAGAACGCCGGGTAGTCGTCGATGGGGTCGTACTCGACCGGTCCGTGGTCGATCACCTCGTGACCGGCAGCGGTCAGATGCTCCTGCAGGTGCCTGCTGAAGTCGAGTCCGGCGTGATCGGTGGCGATGTGGATGCGCATATCCACAGTCTAGGGACGGCCACCGACGGCGTCGGAACCGGTGGCTAAGGTGGACGGGTGGACACGATCCACCCGTCCGATCCCCTCGAAGGAGTCAGCGTTGCCCGGAGAAAACCTCACCCGCATCGAAGCACAGGAGCGCGCGTCGCTCGTCCGCACCCACAGCTACGACGTCAGCCTCGACCTGACGACCGGCCCGGAGACCTTCCTCAGCACCACCACGGTGCGGTTCTCGGCCACCGCGGGTGCGTCGACCTTCATCGACGCGATCACGCGGACGGTCCACAGCGTGACGCTGAACGGTGCGGAGCTCGACCCGGCGACCGTGAGCGACGGGGTGCGCATCCAGCTCGACGGCCTCCAGGAGGAGAACGAGCTGACCGTGGTCGCCGACGCGATCTACACCAACACCGGTGAGGGCCTGCACCGCTTTGTCGACCCGGTCGACGGCGAGGTCTACCTCTACAGCCAGTTCGAGGTGCCGGACTCGCGGCGCATGTTCGCGGTGTTCGAGCAGCCGGATCTGAAGGCGCAGTTCACCTTCACGGTGACCGCCCCGGCGCACTGGGCGGTCGTGAGCAACTCCCCCACGCCCGAGCCGCAGGATGCGGGCGACGGCACGAAGGTCTGGTCGTTCGCTCCCACCCCGGTCATCTCCTCCTACATCACCGCGCTGGTCGCCGGCCCGTACGAGTCGGTGCACAGCGAGCTGACCAGCCGCGACGGCCGCACCATCCCTCTCGGCGTCTACACGCGCAAGAGCCTCGCCGAGTACCTCGACGCCGACTACATCTTCGACAAGACCCGCGAGGGCTTCGCCTTCTACGAGGAGCGCTTCGACTACGCGTACCCCTTCGAGAAGTACGACCAGCTCTTCGTGCCCGAGTTCAACGCGGGCGCGATGGAGAACGCCGGAGCCGTCACCTTCACCGAGACGTACGTCTTCCGCTCGAAGGTCACCGACGCCATCAAGGAGCGCCGGGTCGTCACCATCCTCCACGAGCTGGCGCACATGTGGTTCGGCGACCTGGTGACCATGAAGTGGTGGAACGACCTCTGGCTGAACGAGTCGTTCGCCGAGTACGCCTCCACCCTCGCGACCGCCGAGGCCACCGAGTGGACCGAGGCGTGGACGACCTTCGCCGCCATGGAGAAGAGCTGGGCGTACCGCCAGGACCAGCTGCCCTCGACGCACCCGATCGTCGCGACGATCAACGACTTGGAGGACGTGCAGGTCAACTTCGACGGCATCACCTACGCGAAGGGCGCCTCCGTCCTGAAGCAGCTGGTGGCGTGGGTCGGCCAGGACGACTTCCTCGCCGGTGTCGCGCAGTACTTCAAGAAGCACGCGCACGGCAACACGGAACTCAAGGACCTCCTGGTCGAGCTGGAGGCCACGAGCGGCCGCGACCTCACCGACTGGTCCAAGAAGTGGCTCGAGACCGCCGGCGTCAACACCCTCCGCCCTGAGCTGACGGTGGATGCGGACGGCACCATCACCTCCTTCGCCGTTCTGCAGTCGGCGGCCGCCGACTACCCGACGATCCGTCCGCATCGCCTGGCGATCGGCCTGTACAACCTCCGCGACGGCAAGTTGATCCGCGACGAGCGCTTCGAGCTGGACGTCGACGGAGAGCGCACCGAGGTCGCCGACCTCGTCGGCACCCGCCGCCCCGACCTCGTGCTCATCAACGACGACGACCTCGCCTACGCGAAGATCCGCCTCGACGAGGAGTCGCTCAAGGTCGCCATCGAGCACCTCTCCGACATCGAGAGCCCGCTCGCCCGCTCGCTCGTCTGGGGTGCGGTGTGGGATGCGACCCGCGACGCCGAGACGAGCGCGAGCGACTACGTGCGCCTGGTGCTCGGCAACATCGCGTCCGAGACCGAGTCGACGACCATCCGCACCACGCTCAACCAGCTGGTGCTCGCGGCGTCCGCGTACGTCGCGCCCGAGCGCCAGAAGCAGACGGCTCAGGATGCGGCGTCCGCGCTGTGGGAGCTGGCGAAGGGCGCAGAGGCCGGCAGTGACGCGCAGTTCCAGTTCGTGAAGTTCTTCGCGGCGCTCGCCTCGACCGACGAGCAGCTGGAGACGGTCGCGGCGCTGCGCAACGGCTCCGTCACGCTCGAGGGCCTGACGATCGACACCGACCTCTCGTGGGAGCTGCTCATCGCCCTCGTGGCGGGCGGCGCGGCCGGCAACGCCGAGATCGACGCGGCCCTCGCCGCCGACAACACCGCGAACGGCGGCCAGTTCGCGGCGCAGGCCCGGGCCAGCATCCCGACGCTGGAGGGCAAGCAGGCGGCGTGGGACTCGGTGTTCGGCTCCGACAGCCTGCCCAACACGATCGTCCGGTACACCGGCATCGGCTTCCAGCGCGCGAAGGACAAGAGCGTGCTCGCCCAGTTCGTCGAGCCGTACTTCGCCGCGCTGCAGCAGATCTGGACCTCGCGCACCTACAAGATCGCGGAGTACCTGGTCGAGGGCATGTACCCGGCACCGCTGGCGAACGAGGCCCTGCGCGACGCCACCCGCGCCTGGCTCGACGCCAACCCCGAGCCGGCGGCACTCCGCCGCATGGTGGTGGAGAACCTCGCAGGTGTCGAGCGTGCACTCGCCGCTCAGAAGCGGGACGCGCAGTAACGGGCGCGCACTGACCATCCCGCCGCAACGAACGACGGAACGAGGGGCCTCACCGCGGTGGGGCCCCTCGTGCCGTGCCCGGGGCCGACCCGCCGTCGTACCGCGGGACGATGACGAGCCGACTCGTCAGCCCTAGTCTCGGAGTCATGATCCAGCTCGATCACCTCACCAAACGCTTCGGCGCGAAGACCGCCGTCGACGACATCACCGTGACCATCCAGCCCGGCAAAGTGACGGGCTTCCTCGGCCCGAACGGCGCCGGCAAGTCGACCACCATGCGCATGATCATGGGGCTCGACCGCCCGACCCGGGGCCAGGCGCTCATCAATGGCAAGCGGTACGCCGAGTTCCGCTCGCCGCTCACCGAAGTGGGCGCCCTGCTCGACGCCAAGGCCATCCACACCGGCCGCACCGCCTACGCGCACCTGCTGTCGCTGGCGGCGACCCACGGCATCCCGAAGTCCCGCGTCCACGAGGTGATCGGCATGACCGGTCTCGAGTCGGTCGCGAGCAAGCGCGTCGGCGGATTCTCGCTCGGGATGGGACAGCGGCTCGGTATCGCCGCGGCCATGCTCGGCGATCCGGCGACGCTCATCCTCGACGAGCCCGTGAACGGACTCGACCCCGAGGGCGTGCTCTGGGTTCGCCAGTTCGCCCGGCATCTCGCCTCGCAGGGCCGGACGATCTTCCTCTCGTCGCACCTGATGAGCGAGATGGCGCAGACCGCCGACCACATCGTGGTGCTGGGCCGCGGACGCGTGCTCGCGGACGCCCCGGTGGACAGCATCCTCGCCGCCGCCACCCGCCACGCCGTCCGCGTGCGGACCCCGCAGCCGGAGCAGCTCGCACGGGCCGTCGCCGGCGCGGACGTCGCCGTCACCGGTGTCGAGGCGCAGCTGCTCGAGATCACCGGCCTCACCGCCGCCCAGATCGGCGAGACCGCCGCGCGCGACGGGATCGTGCTCCACGAGCTGACCCCGATCAGCGCATCACTCGAGGAGGCTTACCTCGAGCTCACCCAGGACGACGTCGAGTACCGCACGGAGGTCAGCCGATGAGCACCGCCACATCCCCCGCCACCCCGGTCGGGCACCCGCACACCTCGCTCGGCCGGCTCAGCTTCCCGCGGGTGATCCGGTCGGAGTGGATCAAGCTCCGCACCCTCCGGTCGACCTTCTGGACGCTGATCAGCGCCGTCGTGCTCGTGGTCGGAATCGCCGCCCTCGTCGCCGTGGCCATCCCCGAGAAATCGTTGCTCGTCGACCGGGTGCCTGAGGGTCAGCGCGCCGCCATCGAGGCGCAGAGCGCGGCGTTCGCAACGACCGCCGCGACCGCCGGGCTGACCTTCGCGTCCCTCGTGATCGCGGTACTGGGTGTGCTGGTGATCAGCGGCGAGTTCTCGACGGGCCAGATCCGCTCGTCGTTCACCGCCGTCCCGCGCCGCTTCCCGGTGTTCGCGGCGAAGACGCTCGTGCTGTTCGTCGTGGCGTTCCTCGTCGGCCTCGTGTCGTCCGCCGCATCGTGGGCGGTCGCCGTCCCGATCCTCAACGGAAAGGGATACGAGGGCGACCTGCTGTCCTCCGACACGCTGTGGGCGATCCTCGGCGCCGGTGCGTACCTCGGTCTCGTCGCCGTCTTCGCGCTGGGAGTCGGCGCCATCCTCAAGTCGACCGCCGGCGGCATCGCCGGTGCTCTCGGCGTGCTGCTCGTGCTGCCGATCATCGCGAACCTCGTCAGCGGCCTCACCCGCACCCAGTGGGTGGCCGACGCGGGGCATTACCTCATCAGCAACGCCGGACAGGGCCTCGCCGGAGTCGGCAACGGCGACCTCGAGCCCTGGGCGAACGTGGTGACCGTGCTCGTCTGGGCGGCCGTCGCCTTCATCGCCGGATCGGTGCTGCTGCAGCGCAGGGACGCCTGACCCTCGTCGTGACCTCGGAGGCGACCACCACGCAGACCCCGGGCGGACTCGAACTGCCGAGACCGCCCGGGGTCGTGCGTCGTTTCTTCGGGGCGCATCCCCTCGCCGTCGACATCTTCGTCGCGGCGTTCTACCTCATCCCCTCGGTCGTCGGGGCGCTCGTCGTCTCGGCCGTCCACCCGACGCCGCAGGAGCTCATCCACCTCGTCCTGTCGGCCGTGGCCGGCGCTGCCCTGCTGGCGCGGCGGCAACAGCCCGCGGTCGTCTTCGCGATCGCGACCGTGCTGCTCGGCACCAGCGTCTTCCTCGGCCGCGACATGGATGTGGTGCCCACCCTGTTCGCGTTGTACGCGCTCGCGGTCTACCGCTCCATCCGCTCGGCGTGGGTGGCCTTCGCGGTGACCTCCGCCGTCACGGTCTCAACGCTCATCGTTCAGGTGCTGCTCACGCAGGCGAAGGTGTTCACGCCGCTCGAGACGGCGGCGATCCCGTCGGGCATCCTGGTGCTGTCGTTCAGCGTCGTCTCCGTGCTGATCGGCAGCAACGTCGGAAACCGCCGGCGCTACCTCAACGCCCTCATCGACCGCGCCCGTCAGCTCGCTCGCGAGCGGGACCAGCAGGCGGAGATCGCCGCCGCGGCGGAGCGGAGCCGTATCGCACGCGAAATGCACGACATCGTCTCGCACAGCCTCACGGTGATGATCACGCTGGCGGACGGCTCCGCGCGGATGGCGGATACGGCATCCGATCGTCCGGAGTCCGAGCGGATGGAACAGGCCGAGCGGTCGGCGCAGGCCATGCGTCTCGTCGCCGAGACGGGGCGTGGCGCTCTGGCCGACATGCGCCGCCTGCTTGGCGTGCTGCGCGACGGCGAGGACGGAGCCGCGGCCCGGGAACCGCAACCGGGCGTCGGCGAGCTGGCGGAACTGGTCGAGACGTTCCGTGCCGCGGGCCTGCCGGTGCGGATCACCGTCACCGGTCTGCCCCCGGAGGACATCGGGCAGCAGCTCACCATCTTCCGCGTGGTGCAGGAGGGCCTCACCAACGCCCTCCGTTACGCCCCGACTGCGACGGCCGTGCGCGTCGTCATCGTCTTCCAGCCGGGGACCGTGATCGTGACCATCGACGACGACGCTGCGCTGCATCCCTCAGCCGGGCAGGGCTCCGGACGAGGGCTGATCGGCCTGCGCGAACGCGTCGGACTGTACGGCGGGACGCTGGAGGCGGGGCCACGACCCGGTGGAGGCTGGCGGGTGCGGGCGGTGTTCGACGCTGTTCGTGCGGCTGCGCCCACCTCCGCAGCGCCACCTCCTCCTCCGCCTCCGCCTCCGCCTCCAGACACGACGACGCCCGCCCCCGCGACGACCCCGAAGGAGAACCCGTGACCGACGCCCCCATCCGCATCCTGCTCGTCGACGACCAGCAGCTGGTCCGCATGGGCTTCCGGATGGTGCTGGAGGCCGAACCGGACCTCGCCGTCGTCGGCGAAGCGGCCGACGGTGCCGAGGCCGTCCGGCTCACCGCACAGGTGCGTCCGGATGTGGTGCTGATGGATGTGCGGATGCCGGTGCTCGACGGCATCGAGGCGACCCGGCGCATCGTCGAGACCGACCCGGGCGCGCGGATCATCATCCTCACCACCTTCGACCTCGACGAGTACGCGTTCGGCGGGCTCCGCGCGGGCGCGAGCGGGTTCCTCCTCAAGGATGCGCGTCCCGACGAGCTGATCGGCGCCGTTCGCGCGGTGGCCGCGGGCGATGCGGCGGTCTCCGGCCGGGTGACGAGGGCGATGCTGGAGATGTTCGCCGACCGGCTCCCATCGGGATCGTCGCCGAACCAGACCGGGCACGACCCGGCGGCCGCCCTCACCCCGCGCGAGCGCGAGATCCTGCTCGCCATCGGCGAAGGCCTGAGCAACGGCGAGATCGGCGCGCGGTTCTACCTCACCGAGTCGACGGTGAAGACGCACGTCGGGCGCGTGCTCTCGAAGCTGCAGCTGCGCGACCGCGTGCACGCCGTGATCTTCGCGTACGAGCACGGGCTGCTGGAGCGATGAACCGCCGCGCCCTCGATTCCAGCGACCGCCAACGCGCGGCTCGCTAGGCTCGACGGGGTATGGAAATCCTCAAAGCGAACTTCTGGACCGATCTCGGATCCTGGGCGGTCGACGCCGGCTGGAACATCGTCAACGCCGTCTGCATCGTCGCCGGTGCCTTCCTCCTCAGCTGGATCCTGCGCGTCGTCATCCGCAAGGTGGTCGGCCGGATCGTCAGCGGCGTCAAGAAGGGCCAGAATGTCAGCGACACGCAGGCGCTCGTCGCGTCGCCGCTCGCGGCCGTCCGCGTCGTGCAGCGCACCCGGACGCTCGGCTCGGTGCTGACCAACATCGTCAACGTGACGATCGGCATCATCGCGATCATCCTCATCCTCAATGTCTTCGTTCCCGATGTGCTCGGTTCGTTCGCCCTGCTCACGGCCGCGATCGGCGCCGGTCTCGGTTTCGGCGCGCAGAACATCGTGAAGGACGTGCTCAACGGCCTGTTCATGGTCATGGAAGACCAGCTGGGCGTCGGCGACGTCGTCGACCTCGGCTCTGCGACGGGCGTGGTTGAGGCGGTCGGCATCCGCGTCACCCAGGTGCGCGACGTGAACGGCACACTGTGGTTCGTCCGCAACGGCGAGATCCTCCGCGTCGGCAACATGTCGCAGGGCTGGGCGCGCGTCATCATCGACCTGGCCGTGCCCTACGAGGCCGACGTCGAGGCGGTCGAAGCGAAGATGCTGGAGACCGCGACGGCGCTCGCGACGAGCACCAAATGGCGCTCGCGCATCCTCGAGAAGCCGGAGCTGTGGGGAATCGAGTCGATCTCGGCCGACGCGATCGTCATCCGCATCGTGCTGAAGACCCGCACGACCGCGAAGGACGACGTCTCGCGCGAACTGCGCCTCCGCCTCAAGCAGGCGCTGGACGAGATGGGTGTGAAGCTCCCGTCGCTCTCGGCCGTCGTGCTGAGCGGATTCGACAGCGCGGGGAGCGTCACGGGCGCGAAGCCGCCGCGGACCCGGCCGAGCCAGGCGGTGACGCCGGAGCCGCCGCTGAAGGGACGCAAGGCGCGCGCGGCGGCGAAGCGGCAGCAGGCGGCGGGCGGACGCGTGGCGGATCCCGGCGCGATCCGGATCACGCCGGCGGTCGAAGGCGGTGCGTCGGTGCGGACGGCGGCGGAGAAGTCGGGCGCGGAGAAGCCGGTCGAGAAGCCGGCGGGCGACAAGCCGGCGGACAAGCCCGCGCCCCGCAAGCCCGCGACGCCGAAGCCGGACGCCGACGCCGCGCCCGACGCCCGCCCCGACACGGACGGACCCGCGCGATGAGCATCCCCGTCGGCCCACAGCCGAGCTTCTACGACCAGATCGGCGGACACGAGACGTTCGTCCGGCTGGTGGACGCGTTCTACCGCGACGTCGCCGACGACCCGGTACTGCGACCGATGTACCCGGAGGAGGACCTGGGCCCGGCGAAGGAGCGGCTGACGCTGTTCCTGGAGCAGTACTGGGGTGGTCCGACGACGTACAGCGAGCAGCGCGGACACCCGCGGCTGCGGATGCGTCACAACCCGTTCAAGGTGAACCCGGACGCCCGTGACCGCTGGCTGACCCACATGCGGACCGCGGTCGGCGAGCTCGAGCTCCCGCCGCTGCAGGAGGAGACGCTCTGGAATTACCTGGAGCGGGCCGCGTTCGCTATGGTCAACACATTCGAGGAGTAGCGCTCCTCCCGCCATCCCGGTGCCGAAGGAGACACGGATGACCTACGAACCCGACGCGATCGTCGTCGGCGCGGGCCTTGCGGGCCTGGTCGCCGCATCCGAACTGCTGGACGCGGGGCGCCGGGTCACGATCGTGGAGCAGGAACCGTCGGCCTCGTTCGGCGGGCAGGCGTGGTGGTCGTTCGGCGGACTCTTCCTCATCGACTCCCCCGAGCAGCGCAGGATGGGCGTACACGACTCCCTCGCGCTCGCGCGCGACGACTGGTTCGGCACCGCCGGCTTCGACCGCGACGAGGACTACTGGCCGCGGCAGTGGGCGGAGGCGTACCTGCAGTTCGCGGCCGGCGAGAAGCGCGCGTGGCTGCACGAAAAGGGCGTCCGCTTCTTCCCCGTCGTGGGATGGGCGGAGCGCGGCGACGGCAGGGCAGGCGGTCACGGCAACTCGGTCCCCCGCTTCCACATCACCTGGGGAACGGGACCCGGCGTCGTCGAGCCGTTCGCCCGCCGGGTGCAGTCGGCGGCGGCGAACGGACGCGCGGCGATCCGCAACCGGCACCGGGTGGACGAGCTGATCGTCGAGGACGGCCGGGTCGTCGGCGTGCGCGGTGCGGTGCTCGCACCCGACGTCGCCGGCCGTGGTGCGCCCAGCAACCGGGACGTCGTCGGCGACTTCGAGCTCCGCGCGCCGGTCGTCATCGTCGCCTCCGGCGGGATCGGCGGAAACCACGACCTCGTCCGCGCCGCCTGGCCTTTGCGGTTGGGCGAGCCGCCCGCATCCATGCTCTCCGGTGTGCCGGCCCACGTCGACGGCCGCATGCTGGGGATCGCGGAGACCGCGGGCGCGCACCTGATCAACGGCGACCGGATGTGGCACTACACCGAGGGCATCCAGAACTGGGACCCGGTGTGGGAGCGGCACGGCATCCGCATCCTGCCCGGCCCGTCATCCCTGTGGTTGGATGCGCACGGCGACAGGCTGCCGTCGCCGCTGTATCCGGGATTCGACACGCTTGGGACGCTGGAGCACCTGCGACGGACGGGCTCGGACTACAGCTGGTTCGTGCTGACTCAGAAGATCATCGAGAAGGAGTTCGCGCTCTCCGGGAGCGAGCAGAACCCCGACCTGACCGGCAAGGACGTGCGGCTGCTCGCCAAGCGGGTCGCTCCCGGCGCGCCAGGGCCGGTGGAGGCGTTCAAGGAGAAGGGCGCCGACTTCGTGGTCGCCGACACGCTCGACGAACTGCTGGCCGGGATGCAGCGCATCGCGGACGTCCCGCTCGACACCGAGCTGGTGGCGCGACACGTGCACGAGCGCGACCGCCAGCTGGACAACGAGTTCGGCAAGGACCTGCAGTTCGCCGCGATCCGGGCGGCACGGCGGTACCGGGGCGACAAGCTGATCCGCGTCGCAACGCCGCACAAGCTCCTCGACCCGGCGGCGGGACCCTTGATCGCGGTCAAGCTGCACATCCTGACTCGGAAGAGCCTCGGCGGGATCGAGACGGACCTCGACGGACGGGTGCTGTCGGCCGACGGTTCGGTCGTCCCAGGCCTCTATGCGGTCGGCGAAGCGAGCGGCTTCGGCGGCGGCGGGATGCACGGCTACCGCGCCCTGGAGGGCACGTTCCTCGGCGGCTGCCTCTTCTCGGGCCGCCAGGCCGGCCGAGCCGCCGCTCGCGCCTGACGCCCCGCTCCCGTCTCGTTCCCTCCCGCCTCGCGCATCTCCGCCCGCCGTCCAGTCCGCAAACTTTGCACGCTGAAGCCCCGCCGAGCGTGCAAAGATTGCGGACTCGACGGTGGGGGTGTGGGTCAGCGGCGGAGGGTCCAGGCCTGGCGGCGGACGAGGGTGTGGCCACGGCGCGTAGTGAGGCGCGTCCAGGGGCCCGTCTCGTAGATTGTGACGGTGTCGTCGTCCCCGACGAAACCGAGGCTGTCCGCGGCGAATGCGGCGCCCGCCGGGATGTACTCGAGGTCGTCGATCGGACGGCCCCACACCTCGGCGCGGACACGCTGCACCAGCTGCTCGCCTGTGCCGGTCGGAATGGCCTCGGCGACCTCGGCCACTCCCGCCTTGGCGGTCGACTGCAGCAGCGCCGACGATGTCTCGCCGACCTTCTGCCAGCCGCCCCGCGGCGGCGAGATGCCCGCCCACGTCACGGTCGAGACCTCGAGCGGCAGGCGGATCTCGATCGGCTCGGCGGCCCCCTCGGATCCCGCGCCCTCAGACTCGGCGGCCTCTGCGCTCTCGCGCACCCGCGCGACCCGGTCGAGCAGCGAGCGGATGGGCACGACGACGTCGAACTCCACATCCGCGCCCGTCGCGAAGGTCCGCAGGCCCAGCACGGTCGGCGTCTCATCCATCAGCCCGCGCGGATACAGGATCGCCGTGTAGACGGCCAGCACCCCCGATCCGGCGATCAGGCGCACGGAACCCTCCTCGACGCGGGCGGCCCGCGACAGATAGGTCTGCAGATCGGCGACGGCGAGGAGATCGACTAGAGAAAACGACTGGCTCATCGGATGTCTAAACTACCAACACACCACCGACTTGGAGGCACCGTGACCGAGCCCCTGGCTTCCCTACTGACCGCGCTCGATCTGACCGACACCGGCGCCCGTACCAGTGAGGACATCTTCACGGGCCCGTCGCAGTGGATGCCGCTGGGCCGCGTGTTCGGCGGCCAGGTGCTCGCCCAGTCGATCATTGCGGCCACTCGGACGGTCGAGGACGACCGCAGCATCCACTCGATGCACGGCTACTTCCTGCGTCCGGGCGACGTGAACTTCCCGATCACGTTCTCGGTCGACCGCATCCACGACGGCCGTTCGTTCTCGACACGCCGCACCCAGGCGTACCAGAACGGGCTGCCCATCCTGTCGATGATCGCGTCGTACCAGACGGAGGACGAGGGCATCGAGCACCAGGATGCGATGCCCGAGGGACTCCCGGAGCCGGAGAGCCTGCCGTCGACCGCCACCTCGCTCGAGGATGTGCGCCATCCCGTCGCGCAGTACTGGGCCAGCCAGCGCCCGTTCGACATGCGGCACGTCACCTCGCCGATCTACCTCTCGGTGGAGGGCGATCGGGTCGCCCACCAGGCGGTCTGGTTCCGCACGATCGGCGACATGCCCGACGACCCGGGGCTGCACCGGGCCGCGCTGGCGTACGCGAGCGACTACACGATCATGGAGTCGGTCATGCGTCGGCACGGGATCGCCTGGGCGACGCCGGGGCTCAAGGCCGCGAGCCTCGACCACGCGATGTGGTGGCACCGGCCTGCCCGGGTGGACGAGTGGCTGCTCTACGTGCAGGAGTCCCCCACGGCCGGTGGCGGGCGCGGGCTCTCGCAGGGCCGCATCTTCACCCGGGACGGAGTCCTGGTGGCGAGCGTCGCTCAGGAGGCGACGATCCGCCTTCCGCGCGCCGACGACTAGTCGAACGTGCTCCGCAGCAGCACCGTGCCTCCTGCTGCGCGGATGTCGACCGAAGCGATGTCGGCGATCGGGATGCTCGTGGTCGCGACCGGGGTGGCGACGGTCCCCGCCTCGGCCGTCCACGTGGAGATCTCGTGCTGCTTGCCCGAGCGGTCGGTGACGACCATCGCGTAGGTCCACGCGCGGTCGCCGTCGTCGCCCCCGAGGTGGGCGTAGCGGCAGTCGGAGTCGATGCGTGTGCCCCAGGGCTCGGCGGTCAGCCGGAGGTCGGCGGTGAGCGGGCTCGGTTCGACCTGCTTCATGACCACGGCTGCGGTCGGCGTGGATGCGGGCTGCAGGATCGCGGGCAGGGCGAAGGCGGCGAACCCCACCACGATCGCGGCAGCGGCCGCCGACAGCCCGGCGACCAGCCAGCGGGAGCGGATGCGGCGCCGGCGTGCCTGGTGCAGCAGCGACGGGAGCACGTCGGGCCCCGGTCCCCCGGGCTCGGGCCGGTCGGTCGCGCCCGGCGCGGGCAGGGGCTCCTCCAGGAGCGCTGCGGCCTGCTCGCGCGGGACGCGGCTGAGGATGCCGGGCATGCCCGCCAGCTCGGCGACCGCCTCGGAGCACCGGTCGCATTCGCGCAGGTGCGCCTCGAAGGCGCGGCGTTCTGTCGGTGAGAGCGCGCCGAGCACGTACGCGGCGTCCCAGGTGGCGAACTCGTCGTGTGTAGTCATCGTTCCGTCACCCCTCTCTCCTGAAGTGCGAGCCGCAGGGCTCGCAGGCCGTAGTGGAGGCGCGACTTGACCGTGCCTTCCGGGATGTCGAGCTCGCGCGCGATCTCGGCGATCGAGCGTCCGCCGTAGTAGGCGTGCACGATGACCGCGCGATGCTCGACGGACAGCTCCGCCAGCGCGTCCGACACCAGCCAGGCGTCGAGGACGGCGTCCGCCTCGCTGTCCGGTGCTGGATGTTCCGGCAGCGTGTCCGTGCCGAACTCGTGCCGGTGGGCGGCGCTGCGGCGGCCGTCGATGACAAGGTTGCGGGCCACGGTGAAGAGCCAGGTGCGCGCGGACTGCTGCGACTGGTCGAGCACGGAGGGCTTCCGCCAGGCGCGCAGGAGTGTCTCCTGCACCACGTCGTCGGCCATCGCACGGTCGCCGGTGAGGTGCACGACGTACCGCCATACGGCTTGCGCGTGCTGGTCGTGCAGCTCGCGCAGCAGGCGGGCGTCCTCCTCCGGCATGTTCACCTCCACCTCGTACACGATGCAGCCGACGGAAAGGTTCATGCGGAACGGTTGAACCGACCGCGCGACCGTCTCGTGATAACCGTAGAAGACGTATCCGCCGAACGGGAGGAATCCGCATGAACGACCACGCACCGCTCACCCGCCGCACCCTCGTCACGATCGGCGGGGCTTCCGCCGGCGCGGTCCTGCTCGCCGCCTGCACACCCGGCGGCGGGCAGGACGCGAACGGATCCGGATCCGGCTCCGGGGACGGCGGTTCGTCCTCCGGTGGCGGCGGTACGGCCGAGGTCTCGCTCGCGTCCATCCCCGTCGGCGGCGCCGTGTCGGCCACGCTCGCGGGAAAGCCCATCGTGGTGTCGCAGCCGTCCGCCGGTCAGGTGGTGGCGTTCAGCGCCGTCTGCACGCATCAGGGATGCACGGTCGCGCCGCAGGGCAAGGAGTTCGATTGCCCCTGCCACGGCTCGAAGTTCGACGCGACGACGGGTGATGTCCTCAACGGCCCTGCGCGCGATCCGCTGCCGAAGCTGAAGGCGACCGTGTCGGGCGACTCCGTCACCGTCACCGCGTAGGGCGCGCCGTGGAGGTCAATGGACTGCCGCTGCACGTCCTCCTGGTCCACTTCGTCGTCGTTCTGGTACCGCTGACGGCGATCGCCGCCCTGCTTGTGCCGATCTGGCCGGCCGCGCGCCGTCGGCTCGGGATCGTGGTGCCGCTGCTCGCGCTGGCGGACCTGATCCTGGTCCCCGTGGTCATGGAGGCCGGCGAGTGGCTGCAGGCCCGCCTGCCGGCCACCCCGCTGATCCAGCAGCACGCGGCCCTCGGACGGATGCTGCTGCCGTGGGTGATCGCACTGTTCGCGTTCACCGTCGTGCAGTGGGCGTGGTTCTTCTTCTTCGACCGGCCGGACTCGCCGCGTCGGCCGAGCGTGACGGTGCGCCGGATCGCGATCATCGTGCTGACGGTGATCGCGGCCGTGCTGGCCGTCGGAACGGTCGTCGAGGTGATCGTGATCGGCGAGGCGGGATCTCGGGCGGTGTGGGAGAACTCCTTCAGCCCGAACCCGGTGCAGAGCAGCCCGACACCGACACCGGCCCCGTGAGCGAAGAGCGGGCCGTCGTCTAGGACCGCTTGGCGAACGACACCGGCTCGTCGAGGTACGGCGTCCACGCGTCCCGCTCGCGCTCGTTGATCCGGCGCGGCCGCTGCGTGGTCGCGTCGACGAGCACGATCGTGGTGGCCGCGCGCGAGAACAGCGTCTTCGGCTCCGTGCCCTCCGGCGACCAGACCTCGTAGCAGACCTCGAGGCTCGCGCCGCCGAGGCGGCCCAACCAGAGCTGCACGTCGAGCGGCTGACGGAGGTACGGGATGGGCGCCAGGTACTCGATCTCCTGCCGCGCGATCAGCGTGAGCGTGTCCGCACCCGGACGGCCGTCGAGGACCGCGGTCGACCCGCCGACGGCCTCGCCGCTCCCCGCCGCCGCGCCGTTGGCGTCGCTCTCGGAATCGTCCGTCGCCCAGAACGCCTCGATGCGCGCCTCCTCCAGGAGGCGCAGCATCTCGGCGTTGTTGACGTGGCCGTACGCGTCGAGGTCGCTCCAGCGGAGCTTGATCGGGACGTGCAGTCGCATGGCCGGCCGACTCAGTCGCGCGTGAGCTTGCGGTACGCGGAGCGGTGGGGCTTCGCGGCGTCGGGACCCAGACGGTCGACCTTGTTCTCCTCGTACGCCTCGAAGTTGCCCTCGAACCAGTACCAGTCGGCCGGGTTCTCCTCGGTGCCTTCGTAGGCGAGGATGTGGGTCGCGATCCGGTCGAGGAACCACCGGTCGTGGGTGATGACCACCGCGCAGCCGGGGAACTCGAGCAGGGCGTTCTCCAGGCTGGAGAGCGTCTCGACGTCGAGGTCGTTGGTCGGCTCGTCGAGGAGCAGCAGGTTGCCGCCCTGCTTCAGGGTGAGGGCGAGGTTCAGACGGTTGCGCTCACCACCGGAGAGCACGCCCGCCTTCTTCTGCTGGTCCGGTCCCTTGAAGCCGAAGGTGGAGACGTAGGCCCGCGACGGCACCTCGGTCTTGCCGACCTGGATGTAGTCGAGCCCGTCGGACACGACCTCCCAGACGTTCTTGTTGGGATCGATGCCGCCACGCGTCTGGTCGACGTAGGAGATCTGCACGGTCTCGCCGACCTTCAGGTCTCCGCCGTCGAGCGGCTCGAGGCCGACGATCGTCTTGAACAGCGTCGTCTTTCCGACACCGTTCGGGCCGATGACGCCGACGATGCCGTTGCGGGGAAGCGTGAACGTGAGGCCGTCGATGAGCTTGCGGTCGCCGAAGCCCTTCTCGAGGTTCTTCGCGTCGATCACGATCTGACCGAGGCGCGGCCCCGGCGGGATCTGGATCTCCTCGAAGTCGAGCTTCCTCGTGCGCTCCGCCTCGGCCGCCATCTCCTCGTAGCGGGCCAGACGGGCCTTCGACTTGGCCTGGCGCCCCTTGGCGTTGCTGCGCACCCAGTCGAGCTCCTCGGAGAGGCGCTTGGCGAGCTTCGCGTCCTTCTTGCCCTGGACCTCGAGGCGCTCGCGCTTCTTCTCGAGGTAGGTCGAGTAGTTGCCCTCGTACGGATACAGGTGACCGCGGTCGACCTCGGCGATCCACTCGGCCACGTGGTCGAGGAAGTACCGGTCGTGGGTCACGGCGAGAACGGCGCCGTGGTACTTGGCCAGGTGCTGCTCGAGCCAGAGCACGCTCTCGGCGTCGAGGTGGTTGGTGGGCTCGTCGAGGAGCAGAAGGTCCGGCTTCTGCAGCAACAGCTTGCAGAGCGCGACGCGGCGCTTCTCACCACCGGAGAGCGTGTGGACCGGCCAGTCCCCCGGCGGGCAGCGGAGCGCATCCATCGCCTGGTCGAGCTGGGAGTCGAGGTCCCAGGCGTCGGCGGCGTCGATCTGCTCCTGCAGCGTGCCCATCTCGGCGAGGAGCGTGTCGAAGTCGGCGTCCGGGTCGGCGAGCAGGCCGGAGATCTCGTTGAAGCGGTCGACCTTCTGCTTGATCTCTCCGACGCCCTCCTGGACGTTCTCGAGCACGGTCTTGTCCTCGTCGAGCTCGGGCTCCTGCATGAGGATGCCGACCGTGTAGCCGGGGCTGAGCTTGGCGTCGCCGTTGGAGGGCGTGTCCAGACCGGCCATGATCTTCAGGATGGTGGACTTACCGGCGCCGTTGGGACCCACGACGCCGATCTTCGCTCCCGGCAGGAACGCCATCGTGACATCGTCGAGGATCACCTTGTCGCCGACCGCCTTGCGGGCGCGCACCATCGAGTAAATGTATTCGGCCACTCTTCTTCTTCAACTCCCTGTCGTCGGCTTACTGCCGTATTCGAGGATACCGGCCCTGCGCCGCCTCCCGGGCGGCTCCGGCCCTACCAGTCGATCGGACGGGTCTGCCCGATGAGGCAGTTCCCGGTGGACAGCACGGGCGTCACCATGCTGGAGTATCCGCCCGCGTCGGCGCCGTTCTGGCCGATCAGGCAGCTGTCGCCCATCCGCACCGAGAACTGGATCGAGTTCGCCTTGAGCCCGATGGTCGTCGTGTCGACGGTCACCTGCATGTCGGCCTTGGTGAAGCCGGCCTTGACGAGCGCGTCGATGAAGTCACGACCCTGGGCGTTCGGGTTGGCGGCGAGCGTCGCGTGGTTCACCGTGTCGAAGTACGCGAGGTTCTCCTGCGCCGTCCCGCCCGGCACCAGACCTGCGGTCGCGGTGGGCGTGGCCGTGCTGGTCGCCACCGGCGTCGCGGTGGGCGTCGCGGACGCCTTCGGCGTGGAGCCCGTGCACCCGGCGAGGGCGAGCGCGACGGTCAGTCCGGCCACCAGGGTGAGAGCTGACGCGGCGGGCGAACCAGCCCGGCGGACAACGGAAGACGGCATATCCGGCATCTTAGGGTGCCGCCGCTGGGATTCCCTCGGGAGGTGGCGATACAGGATCACCGTCGGTATCCGCTCCGGTCGCCCGCGTGAACCGCGATCGCCCCCAGGTGAGGTCGTGCCCGATCGACTCCGCCTCGATCTCGACCGTCATGCCCTGCTTCTCGCCCGTCCACTCGCGCAGGCACAGCCGCCCGGCGACCAGCACGGGATCGCCCTTCGTGATGGACTCCGCGGTGCCCAGAGCGAGACGCCGGAAAGCGCTCACGGTGTACCAGTTGCTGCCGCCGTCCTCCCACGAGGACGCCTGGCGGTTGTAGCGGCGGTGCGTGGTGACGAGCCGGAAGCTCGTGATCGGTACGCCGCCCTCGGTGACGAGGTGACGGGGCTCGGTGGCGACGAAGCCGCGGACGGCCACGGTGTCGGACATGTTCTCCTCTTCTCTGCCCGCTCCTGCGGCGGGCACGACCCCAGCCTCGCCGGTCGCGTGCGTCGGCGGCCGGGGATCAGCGGATCTGTGGAGAACGGGCGGAACCCGGAAGCGGTGGACGGATTCAGGCCGCCACGTAGTCCGCGTAGGAGGCGCGGATCTTGTTCACCTTCGGCAGGGCGACGGCGAGGCAGTACCCCTGGCCCGGGTTCTTCGCGAAGAAGTCCTGGTGGTACTCCTCGGCGCGGTAGAACGGCCCGAGCAGGTCGATCGTTGTCACGATCCCGCCGTCCCAGTACTCGGCGGCGCGGTCGCGCGCACCCTCGAAGAGCTCGCGCTGGTGCTCGCTGTCGTAGAACATCGCCGAACGGTACTGCGTGCCGATGTCGTTGCCCTGCCGGTTCAGCTGGCGCGGATCATGGAGCGTGAAGAACACGTCGAGGATGACGCTCGGCGGGATCACCTCGGGGTCGAACGTGACCGCCACCGCCTCCGCGTGACCGGTGCGGCCGGTGCACACCTCCTCGTACGTCGGATCGACGGTCGTCCCGCCGGTGTAGCCGGACACGACATCCTGCACGCCCCGGAGCACGCGGTACACGGCATCCAGGCACCAGAAGCATCCGCCTGCCAGCACGAAGGTCTGCATGGGGTCCCCTTTCGATCGTCGCCTCCATTCTGCCGCGCGGCGCGGACGTCGTGCGCGGCGGACGCCGTGCCCGTTTGACGACACGACGGGGAGGGTCCGCGGCGAGGTGGACAACCGCGGCTACCATCACGGCATGCAGTGGTGGAATGACTTCGTCGATTGGCTCACGTCGCCGGCCGCGCGCCCGGCGATCTTCTACGCGGCGGTCCTCGCGGTCGCCGTGATCGTCTCCGGCCTGATCTCCGCATGGATCGCCCGAGGCGCCCTCAAGGGACTCCTCTCCCGCACCGACCGCCAGCAGAAGGCGTCCGCGATCGCCGCGCTCGTCGACGCCGCGACCGAGGCCTCCGTCTGGAACTCCCTCACCCCGGCCGAGCAGGTGCTCTCCGACCGCGCCGTCGGCCAGGCCGACATCATGGTCCGGCTGCTCCCGATCAAGACGGCAGGCCTTGCGGCCACCTGGGCGGGCCACCAGCTCGCCGAGATGAAGCGCGCGTCGGCCACCTTCGGCTACCAGCTCGATCCCGCGATCGCGGAGTTCCGCGACCGCCTGCTCGAGTGGCAGAACAACCCGCGCCGCGCCCGCCGCATCTTCCAGAGCGACCTCGAGCGGTGGCGGTTCGAGAACACCGACACCGAGCGCTCGCTGATCGCCCAGCAGGATGCCTGGGTCGCCCAGCAGCACCACGAGCAGTACGCCGCACCGGCGACCGCGGCGGCTCCCGCAGCGACTGCGCCCGCGCGGGACGACACCGCCGAGACGAACCCGTTCGTCCAGACCGCGGCGGCCGGCGCTCAGCAGCAGGACACGTCGCCCACCAGCCGCCTGGGCCAGCCCGTCTGACGACCTCCGCTTCGGCGGCAACGCACTCCACCCGACACGAAGGGCGCCGGCATCACGCCGGCGCCCTTCGTCGTTCCTCGGACAGCTCAGCGGCTGTACGCGGTCTCGCCCCACCACGAGTCGAACATGCTCGCCGGAGGCTGCCGCTTGTGCTCGGTCGCCCGGTACCGCGCCTCCAGCGCCTCCGCGACCTCGTCCGACACATCCTTCCCCTCCAGGAAGTCGTCGATGTCGACGTACGTGAGCCCCAGGTTGTCCTCGTCGGTCTGGCCCGGGTTGAGGTCGAGCAGGTCGGCCGTCGGCGCCTTCTCGTACAGCCGGGCGGGCGCACCCAGGTGCGCGAGCAGCTGCTTGCCCTGCCGCTTGGTGAGGCCGCTCAGCGGGAGGATGTCCGTCCCGCCGTCGCCGTACTTGGTGAAGAACCCGGTGACCGCCTCGGCCGCGTGGTCCGTGCCGATCACGAGCAGAGTGCGCTGGCCGGCGATCGCGTACTGCGCGACCATGCGGATGCGCGCCTTAACATTGCCTTTCACGAAGTCGGTCATCGGCTCCCCGAGCGCATCCGCGTACTCGTCCTCGACGCCGTCGGTGCCGCGCTGGATGTTGAACACGACCGAGCTCTTCGGCTGGATGAAGGACAGCGCCAGCTGCGCGTCCTCCTCATCCCGCTGCACGGCGTAGGGCAGACGGACCGCGATGAAGTCGGCGTCCGTCCCCTCCGCGGCGAGACGCTCCACCGCCAGCTGGGCGAGCCGCCCGGCGAGGCTCGAGTCCTGGCCACCGCTGATGCCGAGGACGAAACCGGCCGCACCCGTCGACCGGAGGTAGTCGACCAGGAAGCCGACGCGTCGCTCGATCTCGGCGGCCGGGTCGATCTCCGGACGGACGTGCAGCTCTTCGATGATCTGTGCCTGAAGTTCGCGCATGACGCCAGATTATCCCCGTCCGGTTTCGCCCATGTGAACGCGCCCTTTCTCTCACGAACGGTCTGCCGCGAGAGCCGTGCCGGTCGCTAGCATGCGCCCATGGAACCCGCCGTATCGAGCGTCGTGCTCGTCCCCCTCCTCGGCGTCCTGGCCGCGCTCCTCACCACGGCGGTCGGGCGGTTCGTGAAGATCCCGCTCGTGGTGTTCGAGATCGTGCTCGGCCTGATCATCGGTCCCAGCGTCCTCGGCTGGGTGCCGGAGACGGCCGGCCTGGATGCGATCGCCAACTTCGGCCTGGCCTTCCTGTTCTTCATGGCGGGCAACGAGATCGATTTTCCGGCCATCGCCGGCCGGCCGCTGAGACGCGCTTCACTCGGTTGGCTGTTCTCGCTGGTGTTCGCGATCGTGCTCGCCACCCTCATCGCCGGATCGATCGTCCCCGGCGTGTACGTCGGTATCGCCCTGACCTCGACAGCACTCGGCACGCTGATGCCCGTGCTGCGCGACGCCGGGGAGATGCACACCCCGTTCGGAAGGGTCGTCACCGCGGTCGGCGCCGTCGGCGAGTTCGGCCCGCTGCTCGCGATCTCGCTGTTCCTCAGCGGCCGGAAACCGTTCGCCGCCGCCCTGGTGCTGATCGGGTTCGCCGTGATCGCCGGCGCAGCGATCTGGTTCGCCTCCCGCGGCGGCCACGAGCGCTTCCACCGGCTCGTCCGGGCGACGCTGCACACCAGCGGCCAGTTCGCCGTGCGGTTCGTGGTGTGCGTCATCGCGGCCCTCGTCGGGCTGAGCATCGCCCTCGGACTCGACATGCTCCTCGGTGCGTTCGCCGCGGGGGTGCTCTGCCGCATCCTGCTCTCCGGGGCGAAGCCGGAGGACGCGCATCACATCGAGAGCAAGCTGGAGGCCGTCGCCTTCGGCGTGCTGGTGCCGGTGTTCTTCATCAACACGGGTATCGGCTTCGACCTGAAGGCGCTGCTCGGAGACCCGCGGGCGCTGATCCTGCTGCCGATCTTCCTCGTCCTGCTGCTCCTCCTGCGCGGTGTCCCCGCGTCGTTCCTCGTGCCGCCGGGCTCGACGTTCCGCGACCGGGCGGCCCTGACCCTGTTCAGCGCGACCGGGCTGCCGATCATCGTCGCGGTGACCGCGATCGGCGTGCGGGAGCACGACCTGCAGGTCGGCACCGCGACGGCCCTGGTCGGAGCGGGGATGCTGTCGGTGCTGCTCTTCCCGCTGATCGCGCTGACCCTCCGCCGGAAGTCGGCGGACGGCGGCGTGCGGCCGTCCGATCCGGACGCGGTGCCGATCGAAGGCTGAGCCGGCTCAGGCCACGCGGCTGACGGCGCGGGCCAGGATCGCGGTGGTCAGCGCATCCACCGGCTCCCGAGCGGCCGACGGGTTGGACAGCAACGTGAAGTCGACGTGGCCGAGCTCCGGCAGCCCGAAGCGGTTCGTCACCTTGATCAGATCGGTGGGGATGAGCGACCGTGGGAAGACCGCGACGCCGATTCCCGCCCGGACCGCGGCGAGCACGCCGTTCACCTCGCGGGTGTTGCAGGTGATCCGCCAGGTGCGGCCTGCCGCCTCGAGCGCGTCGATCGCGACCTGACGGCTGAGGCTCGGGCCCTGGTACGAGATGAGCGGTACGGGCCCGTCCGGATCGAGCACGGTCTTCTCCTGCCCCATCCACACCAGCTCGTCGGTCGCCACGACCGCACCCTCCGTCGTGCCCGGCGTCTGCTTGATGAAGATGAGGTCGAGCTGGCCTGCCTTCAGCTTGCGGTGCAGCGGGCCGGACTGGTCGACGGTCAGCTCGAGGTTGATCTGCGGGTTCTGCTGGCGGAAGTGACGCAGGATGCGCGGGAGCGTCGTGATGGCGAGATCGTCGGCCGCGCCGAAGCGGAGGCGCCCGCGCATGGCCGACCCGCTGAAGTAGCTCTGCGCCTCGGCGTGTGCGGCCAGGATGGTGCGGGCGAAGCCGGCCATCGCATCCCCGTTGTCCGTCAGCCGCACCTCACGCGTGTCGCGGGCGATGAGCTGACGCTTCGCCGCCTGCTCGAGTTTGCGGATGTGCTGGCTCACGGTCGGCTGGCTGATGCCCAGCCGCCCGGCGGCCTTGGTGAAGCTCCGCGTGTCCGCGACGGCGAGGAAGGTCTGCAGCAATACCGGGTCGAACATTCCGCATCCATTCGAAAAGCCAATGGGACTTATAGCCGTGATCGGCTCCAAGAATAGTCCGGATTGCGTAGGGTCGAAGGGAGACTTCATACGGAACCAGCGACGACATCGAGGTAACACGCAGTGGCGCACTCCCCCGCAGCCGCCCCGCCCACCGGACCCATGCCGGTCCTCTCCACCCGGCCGCCGTGGCGCGAGACGTTCGCCTCGCTGCGGGTGCCGAACTACCGCCGGTTCGCGGCGAGCAACCTGGTCGCCAACACGGCGGTGTGGATGCAGCGCATCGCGATGGACTGGCTGGTGCTGCAGCTCTCCGGAAGCGTCGCCGCCGTCGGCGTCACCGTGTTCATGCAGTTCACGCCGATGCTGCTGTTCGGCCTCTGGGGCGGAGTGATCACCGACCGCTACTCCAAGCAGCGGCTGCTCGTCATCACGCAGTCGTGCGCGGCCGCGCTCGCGGCGCTGCTCGCCGTGCTCACGCTGACCGGCGCCATCGAGGTCTGGCACGTCTACGCGATCTCCTTCACGCTCGGTCTCGTCACGGTCGTGGACAACCCGGCACGTCAGGTGTTCGTCAACGAGCTCGTCGGTCCGCGCTACCTGCGCAATGCGATCAGCCTCAACTCGTCGATCTTCCAGCTCGGCGGGCTCATCGGGCCGGCCGTCGGCGGCATCCTCATCACCGCGGTCGGCGGCGGATGGTCGTTCGCCATCAACGCCGTCGCGTGCCTCGCCGTGGTATTCGCCGTGGCGACGCTCAAGCGGTCGGAGCTACACGCGTCGCCTGCGGCTCCCCGCGGCAAGGGGCAGCTGGCCGAGGGGATGCGGTACGTACGCCGCAAGCCGGTGATCTTCTGGACGATCGTCATGGTCGCCGTTGTCGCCGTGTTCGCCTTCAACATGCCCGTGTTCCTCGCCGCCTACGCGAACGACGTCTACAACGTCGGCGCGCAGGGCTACGGGATGTTCAACGCCCTCGTCGCCGCCGGCGCGCTCACCGGCGCACTCGCCTCGACGCGCCGCACCAGCGTCCGGCTGTCCATGGTCGTCGGAACCGCCGCAGCCCTCGGGATCGTGCAGGCACTCGCCGGATTCGCGCCCGGCGAGCTGGCCTTCGGGCTGCTGCTCGTCGCCATCGGCGTCGGCAACCTGCTCTTCATCACCGCGGCCAACTCCCTGGTGCAGATGTCGTCGAACGTGCAGATCCGCGGGCGCGTGATCTCGCTGTACATCCTCGTGCTGCTCGGCGGGCAGGCCCTCGGCGGCCCGCTGATGGGGTGGATCGTGGAGCAGCTCGGCCCGCACGTCGCCATGGCGATCTCCGGGCTCGTGCCCGCCGCGGCGGCCGCCGTGATCGCCGTGCTGGTCGCCCGGCAGGCGAGCCTCCGCCTCCGCTTCGGCCTCCGCGGGCGGCGCCCCGTGATCGCGATCGTCAACCGCGCGGGGAAGACCGGCCAGACGCTCTGACGCGGCGGCAGCGGAGCGCTCCGGTATCGTTGACTCGACGCCCCCGTAGCTCAGCGGATAGAGCAGGAGCCTTCTAATCTCTTGGTCGCAGGTTCGATTCCTGCCGGGGGCACCCTGGAGCAACTCTCGCGGTGCTTCTCATCTCTTGGTCGCAGGTTCGATTCCTGCCGGGGGCACCGTCCTGCGCAAGCAAACAGCTCCTGAGTTTTTCGCGTCCCGAAGCCCATTTCACCCCGAAAAACTCAGGAGCTGTTTGCTTGGGGCGTGGGATGCGAAAAAAGGGCCGGACTTGGGAGTCCGGCCCTGTGTGGGGTGAGTAACGGGGCTTGAACCCGCGACCTCCTGGACCACAACCAGGCGCTCTACCAACTGAGCTATACCCACCACGGCGCCTCGCCGATCACGCGGATCGACCGAAGCAACTCGTCGATTCTAGTACATGCGGGGAGCCCATTTTTCCACCACGCCCGCGGCCAGCGCCTGGGTGTCTTCCGTGGTGGGCCCGGGCGGAGCGACGAACGCGGCCGAGCGGTAGTAGTCGAGCTCGCGGATCGACTCGAGGATGTCGGCGAGCGCCCGGTGGCCGCCGTTCTTCTCCGGGGCGTTGAAGTAGATGCGCGGGAACCAGCGGCGAGCGAGCTCCTTGATCGAGGACACATCCACGTTGCGGTAGTGCAGGTGGTTGTCCAGCCGCGGCATGTACTTGGCGATGAACATGCGGTCGGTGCCGATCGTGTTGCCGGCGAGCGGGGCCGTCCGTGCGGTCGGCGCGAACTTCAGCACGTACTCGAGCACCTCGTACTCGGCCTCGGCGAGGCTCTTGCCGTTCGGGATCTCCTCGATCAGGCCCGAGGTGGTGTGCATCTGCCGAACGAAGTCGCCCATGTTCTCGAGCGCGGAGTCGTCGGGCTTGATGACGATGCTGAGACCGGGGTCGAGCACGTTCAGCTCGAAGTCGGTGATGACCACCGCGATCTCGACGAGCTCATCGACCTCGAGGTCGAGGCCGGTCATCTCGCAGTCGATCCAGACCAGTCGATCCGAGGAAGTAGCCATAACAGGAGTCTAATGCTGGCCCCCGACACCCCCGGACAGACCCGAACCCGCTGCCAGTGCCCCGAAGTCGACCCGCTGCGGCACCGGGAGCTTCGGCCCCATCCCGTCGCCGGTCGACACGTGCCGCACCCGCCGGGCGATCCACGGGATGGCGTACACCCGCAACCAGGTCCGGAACGGCACCGAGTCGGGCGGCATCGGCGCCGTCGCCTCCGGCGCGACCGTCGTCTCCGGCCCGCTCACCTCCGCGTACGGCACGCCCAACGCGTGGGCGGCCTGCGCCGCGAGCAGCCGGTGACCGCGCGTGCTCAGGTGCACGCGGTCGGACGCCCACATCGCCGGGTCGCGGAACTCGCGCACGCCCCACACGTCGAGCACGATCGCGCGCTGATCCCGCGCGATGCTCCAGATGTTCGCGTTGAAGACGGCCGCGCGCCCGCGGAACGGCTTGAGGAAGAAGGCGAACTGCGGATCGAAGATGTTGGCGAGCAGGACGGTCGTCCCCGCGGCCCGGAGGTCGCGGATGCCCGCTTCGAGCCGGGTGGCGAGCGCGTCCGGGTCGGCCGCAGGGCTCATCAGGTCGTTCCCGCCGATCATCACGGAGACGAGGTCGGGCCGCAGGTCGAGCGCGTGCGGGATCTGCGCATCCACCACGTCGGCGATGCGGCGGCCGCGCACGGCCAGGTTGGCGAACTCCAGCGAGGCACCGGCGAGCCGGGCGTCGCCGTCGAGGATGCCGGCCAGGCGGTCGGCCCAGCCGAGGAAGGCGTCCGCCTGCCCCGGGGCGCGGTCGCAGAGGCCCTCGGTGAGCGAGTCTCCGAGGGCGACGTAGCGCGTGAAGGTCGTTCGGCTCACGGGACGATTCTGTTGGTCCCGCCCGCACAGCGGTGGCGCCGACGGCCCGCACCGCGCGATCGTCGCCCCGATTTCCCCGGACGTACACTGACGGTGTGGATTCGACACCGGCCGTTGTCCCGGAGGTCACCGGGAAGGCGCAGCTCACTCTCTACACGTCCGCCTTCTGCGAGCCGTGCATGCAGACGCGTGCCGTGCTCGCCGAGGCGACGCGACTCGCGCCGCGGATCGTGGTGACCGAGCTGGATGTGGCACGCAACCTGGAGCGTGCCGAGCGCGACCGCATCCGCTCCACCCCGACGGTGATCGTCGAAGCGCCGGACGGCACCGAGGTCTTCCGCGCGGAGGGCGTTCCGACCCTCGCGCAGGTGCTCGCGGCCGCCGCGACGGCGCTCTAGGACGCCTTTCCCGCGTCCTCTCCCCCATCGTCGGCCGGGGAGGCCGTCCTGTGGAGCAGGAACAGCCCGCCGTGCGCGGGCAGGTGCCGCCGCTCGGCGTCGGTCTCCACGTACTCGTCGATGACGGCGACGATGCGCCGGTCGAGTTCGGCCACATCCTCGGGCGAGAGATGCAGCGAGAAGCGCGCGTACGTCGCGATGGATGCGGGACCGGCCTCGGCGAGCTCCTGCTGGAACGCATCCACCGGCGCGAAGCCGTCGCTCAGGTCGAGGTCCTCCAGGGGCACGGACAGCCACCAGGTCCGCCCGGTGGAGCGGTAGGGCTTCTCGAGAGCGCCCGTCTCCCCCGTCCGCACCTCCGCCGGCTCCAGGAACCCCGCGTCGACCAGCTGGCGCACGTGGTAGTACGCAGTGCCCGGGTCGACGCCCAACCGGTCGGCGAGCTGCTTGTTGGTGAGCTCGCGGTCGCCGCAGAGCCGCACGATGCGCACACGCAGTGGATGCGACAGGGCTTTGAGCTCCTGCGGCGTCGCCGGGCGGCGCTTCGCGTCCGGTCCTGCGTCGGTACTGGCTTCGTCGGTCACGCTCCGACTTTAGCGTGGATTGCAATTTCATCCATCGATTGAGTTTTCTCAATCACTGTGCAACCCTTGCCGTATGACCGCGAACGGACTCGGGGCACGCTACTGGAAGCTATGGACGTCGGCAGGCCTCTCGAACCTCGCCGACGGCGTGATGAAGGTCGCACTGCCGCTCGTCGCCATCCGCTACACCGACTCCCCCGCGATCATCGCCGGCCTCACGTTCGCCTTCACCCTCCCCTGGCTGCTGTTCGCGCTGACGGCCGGAGCGCTCGCCGACCGGCTGGATCGCCGGCGCCTGATGCTCGTCGCGAACGCGGCCCGCGCGCTCTTCCTCGCCTTCCTGACGGTGGCCACGCTGACCGGGATCGGGTCCATCTGGATGCTGTACGCGGCGGCGATCTGCATCGGCGTCGCGGAGACCGTGTACGACACGTCGTCGCAGTCGATCCTGCCGCAGCTCGTCCCGCGCGACCGCCTCTCCCGGGCGAACGGGCGCCTCTACGCGGCAGAGCTGACCGCGAACGAGTTCGTCGGCCCTCCGCTCGGAGGCTTCCTCGTGGCAACCGGTGTCGCACTCGCGTTCGGCGCGCCCGTCCTGCTGTGGCTCGCGGCGATCGGGATGCTGCTGCTCGTCCGCGGGCATTACCGGGCCGATCGCCCAGAGCGCACGACGATCCGCGCCGACATCGCCGAGGGCCTCCGCTTCCTCCGCCGCAGCACGCTGCTGCGCACGCTCGCAATCATGGTGGGCGTCTTCAACTTCGCCAGCTCCGCCGTTTTCACCGTGTTCGTGCTGTACGCCGTCGGCCCGCAGTCGGCCATGAAGCTGACCGACCCGGGATACGGGCTGCTGTTGACGGCGTCGGCCGTCGGAAGCGTGCTCGGCACCTTCCTCGCGGAGCCCGCAGAGCGCCTGCTCGGACGGGCGCGCGGCCTCGCATTGACCATCGTCGGCTCCCTCTTCACCGTCGCGACGCCGTTCTTCACCACGAACCCCTTCGTCATCGCGGCGGGCATGCTGATCGGGGGCGTCACCGTCTCGATCTGGAACGTGATCACCGTCTCGTTGCGGCAGCGCGTCACCCCCACCCGACTTCTCGGGCGCGTCAACAGCGCGTACCGCCTGCTCGCCTGGGGCACGATGCCGCTCGGCGCGCTCGCCGGCGGACTCATCGGTCAGGTCTTCGGCGTGCGCTGGGTCTTCCTCGTGATGGGCATCCTGGTCGTGCTGCAGCTCATCCCGATGCTCTGGGTCACCGACCGGCGCATGGATGCGGCAGAAGCCGTGGTGGAGGCCGAGGAGCGCGCGGAGGCTCCGACCGACTCGCCGACAGGTCGTTGACGCGTACACGACTTTGCCAGGATCCATGCCCGAACCGTCCAGAAACAGCGCCTAGGGTCTTCTACCGACGGCAGTGAAAGCCGTCCGTGCCGCGCAGGCGCGCATCCAGGCCCCGAACCCGTAAGGCCCCCAACCTGAGACGTCCCCCGGCGTCGCCCTGGACACGCAGCCCTTCCCACGCCCGGCACACCCGCGCCGCATGCCGCGCCTTCCGGACCACGGGTCCACGAGGCGCTTCCGCGCGTGCCGCGCGGCAGTCAGCCCGCAGGACCACCCGAAAACACACGGTCCGGTCGCATGGACGCCCACGGCGTCGCCATGCGACAGGCGGGGAAGCCCGATCCAGGAAAAGCATGCTGAGTTCTCTCCGTACCACCCTCAAGAGCAGTCCCATCCCCTTCGGCCGCATCGTCTCCGGTGCCGCCGCCGTGCTGGTCAGCGCCAGCCTCCTCGCCCCCGCGATGGCCCAGCAGCAGGAGAGCGAGCGGAAGACCCGCGAGCTCTCGGAGGCCACCGGGATGCGCCACGAGCAGCTCTCCGTCTACGACTCGATCGTGCGCGACCGTCTCGAGCGCCAGGCGAAGACGACGCTGACCGGAGCAGAGGCCACCGTCAACGCGAACCAGGCCAAGGCCGACGCGTCGGCGGCGAAGACCGCGATCGCCGGCCTGAGCGGCTACACCAAGCTCGACGAGGACACCCTCCGCGACAGCATCGTGGCGACCCAGGCCGCGTCCGACGCCCTGGCCGCCGCCGGCGCCGAGGCCGACCGCCGTGCCGCCGAGGCCGCCGCTGCTGCCGCAGCCGCTCTCGCCAACGCCAACACTCCGGCGGGGGCGAAGGCGACGGCCGCGAGCCTCGCCGCCAGCCAGTACGGCTGGGGCGCCGACCAGTTCCAGTGCCTCGAGCAGCTGTGGCAGCGCGAGTCGCAGTGGAACTACCAGGCGTCCAACCCCGGCAGCGGTGCGACCGGCATCCCGCAGGCCCTCCCGGGCAGCAAGATGGCGTCGTTCGGAACCGACTGGGCGACCAACGCCACCACCCAGATCAAGTGGGGACTCGACTACATCTCCCGCGGGTACGGAACTCCGTGCGCCGCGTGGGGCCACTCCGAGGCCGTCAACTGGTACTGACCTGAGAGCCGGGGAGGCGGCCGGCGGCCGCCGGTAGACTCGCGCGAGTGAGCACCGAGCACGCCCCCGCCTCCCCCGCCATCCGCGGAGCCCATCTCGTCGGCAGCGTCAACCTGCCGGACGCCGAGACGGTGTTCCGCACCGTGAACGCCCATCTCGGCGACCGGATGCGCCGCATCCCGGACGGCGAGGTGGGCGAACGCTTCTACTGGGTGCAGTTCCAGACGGGCCGCCTCGACACGATGAGCGGCCTTTCGCGCATCCCCGGTGATGCGCCGCTGCTGCGCGGCGTGTTCGACCCGCGCCCGTTCCATCTCGATGAGGGCGTGTCCGCCGACGACCTCGTCTTCCCCGACCTCGGCTATGCAGAGGCGGCTCTCGACTCGTACGGGGTGTTCCGCAGCCTCCGCGAGGATGGCGTCATCCCGGCGGGCGTGCGCTTCCAGGTGTCCCTGCCGACACCGGCCGGCGTGGTCGGGCCGTTCATCGTGCCGGAGGACCGCGCCGCTGTCGAACCCGCCTACGAGCGGGCACTCTTCGGCGAGCTGCAGCGCATCCTCGACGGCATCCCGCACGACGACCTCGCGATCCAGTGGGACACCGCCGTCGAGTTCGCGTTGCTCGAAGGGCGGATGCCGTCGTGGTTCGGCGGCGACGTGCTCGCCGGCGTCGTCGAGCGCGCCGTCCGGCAGGCCCCGGCGGTGCCCGCCGACGTGCAGCTCGGCTATCACCTCTGTTACGGCGATGTGGAGGAGCAGCACTTCGTTCAGCCCACCGATGCGGGGCGTCTCGCCGCGGTGCTCCACGGCATCCTCGACGCCGCTCCGCGCCCCGTCACGTGGGTGCACCTCCCGGTGCCGATCGAGCGGGACGACGCGGCGTACTTCGCCCCGCTCGCCGACGTCGTGGTGCCCGCGGAGACCGAGCTGTACCTCGGGCTTCTGCATCACGAGGACGGCGTGGAGGGCGCGCGTCGCCGGGCGCAGGCGGCCGCGACCGCGCAGCCCCGCTTCGGCGTCGCGACGGAGTGCGGGTTCGGCCGCGGCCCGAGCGAGCGCACGGCCGGGCTGCTCGACCTCCACGCCGCCGTCGCCGAGGCGTGGTGAGCCGCGCGTGACGCTCGACCTCGACCAGGACGCCTTCGAGGCGATGGTCACTGACGAGCTCGATCAACTGCCGGATGAGATGGTCGACGGCCTCGACAACGTCGTGTTCGTCGTGGAGGACCGCCCGGAGGACGGCTCCCTCGACCTGCTCGGTCTCTACGAGGGTGTCGCCCTCACCGAGCGCGACACGTACGGCTTCGGCGAGATGCCGGACCGCATCGTGCTCTACCGAGAGCCGCTCCTCGCGATCAGCTCCGATGAGGACGAACTGCGCGACGAGATCCACATCACGCTCGTGCACGAGATCGCCCACTACTACGGCATCGACGACGAGCGTCTGCACGAGCTGGGCTGGGCCTAGCCAGGACGGCCGGCGCAGCCCACGGGACTCAGCGGGAGGTCAGGCGCCGTTCCCGAAGATCGACTCGTCTTCCTTGTCGGCCTCCACCGGGTCGGAGTCCGGAGCGTCGAAGTGGTACGACACCAGCTTCTGGCCCTCGACCTCGCGCTCCTCGCCCGCGACGTACCAGAACGTCGACTCCAGGCCTTCGACGGCGGCGATCACGCCGATGCGCTCGTCCACCTTGCCGTCCACGAGGAAGCGGCGGTCGCTCTGGCCGACGAGCGGCCCGTCGGCGTACTCGACGATGTATTCGGGGTCCTGTCGTGCGTCGGTCATGACTCCACCGTAGTACCCGATCGGACGTCGGTGATCCCACCCGGCAGGTCGAGTCCCGTCACGTCCAGGACGAGGTTCGCGGCGGCACGCGGATGCTCGCGGGCGACGAAGCGCTCGAACTGCGCCTGCCAGCGGTCCCACTCCGCCGCGAACGTCTCACCGTCACGGGCGAGTGCGCGCTCTTTGCGGAGGGCGTCGTCCGCTTCCAGCCAGACGGTCAGGTCCGCGCAGGCGGCGTTCCGGCGCGAGAGCGTGCCGCATCCCTCGACCACGAGCGGCTCGCCGCCGGCCACCAGCTCGACCCCGGCCGGATGATGGCCCGCCCAGTCCCAGCGCCGCCAGCTGCCCGCGCCGATCGCCCGGAGCGGCTCGAGGAGGTCACGGCCGAGCGCCTCGCTTCCCGCATCGAGGCCGTCCCATCCCGGGTACAGGTCGTCCATGCGCACGAGCCGCGGGCGCCCCTCCGCCGGCCAGCGCGCGATGAGGAGGTCGGCGAGGGTGCTCTTGCCGGCGCCGCTCGGTCCGTCGATCAGCACGATCGGGGTCCGGCCGGCGCTCGTCGCGTCGGCGACGGCCCGTGCGACGGCTGAGCGGAGCACGCCGATCGGGTCGTCAGCTGAGCGGTGCATTCCAGCTCCCCGCTGCGACGGCCGCCGCGATCGCGAGCCCGGCGACCAGCGCCGCGACGACCAGGGCGGCCCAATCGCGCCCGCGGAAGACGGAGGGGCGCGCCCACGTGCGCGTGCCGGGCGCGCCGAAGCCGCGCGCCTCCATCGCCGTCGCCAGCTTCGTGCCGCGGCGCAGCGACAGCACGAACAGGGCGAACGACTGCCCGAGGAAGCGGCGGAAGGCGCCCGACTCCGCGACGCCGCGCGCGCGGCGCGCCAGGGTCAGGGCACGCCAGTCCTCCGCGAACAGTCCGACCAGACGGAGAGCAGCGAGCCCGCCGATCACGAAACGCGCGGGCAGGCGCACCAGCTGCGCCAATCCATCCGCCAGGTCGGTCGGGTCGATGGTGACGAACAGCAGCACCGCGGGCAGGCCGATGGCGAGCACGCGCAGGGCGGTCGCCACGCCGAGGGCGATCGAGCCGTCGCTGATCTCGATTGCCCACCACTGCACGTAGACGGTGCCGGACGTCTGCCCGTAGAGCACGGTCGTGAGCCCGGCGAGCGGGGCCGCGATCCACACCGGGGCGGTCCGCACGACGACGGAGCGGAGCGGGATGCGCGCGAGCGTCAGCAGGACGAGCTCCAGCCCCAGGGCGACGCCGGCCGAGACCGGGTCGATCGACAGGAGCAGGGCGACCGTGACGATGAGCGCCGCGCCCAGCTTCGCGACAGGATTGAGCGTCGCGAGCGGGCCGGTGCGGAGCGGCTGCAGCAGGGTCATGCGCGCACCTCCGCGACGTCGAGGCGGAGTGCCGCGGCACCGACGGCCTCGATGAACTCGGCGTCGTGCGTCGCCGCGACGATGGCGTGACCGTCCCGCCGCAGGTCGGCGATCATCCGCACGAGGCCGTCCCAGGTGCGCGCGTCCTGACCGAAGGTCGGCTCGTCCAGCACCAGGAGGCGTGGCCGGGTCGCAAGCGCGGTGCCGACCGACAGCCGGCGCTTCTGACCGCCGGACAGCGTGAACGGATTCGCGTCGGCGACGTCGGTCAGCGCGAGCCCGTCGAGCAGCTCGTCAACTCGGCGCTCGACGTCGTCGGCCGCCAGCCGCAGGGCACGGGGCCCCGCGGCGAGCTCGTCCCGCACCGTGGAGGCGATGAACTGGTGCTCGGGGTTCTGGAAGACGCTCCCGATGCGGGTGAGCAGCTCGCGCGAGCGCCAGGTCGCCGGATCGGTGGATGCTCCGGCCGCCAGCTCCGGCTCGGCGACGAGCGCACCGCCGAGTGGCGGCAGCAGACCACCGAGGGTCAGCGCGAGGGTCGATTTGCCCGCTCCGTTCGCTCCGGTCAGCGCCAGCGCCGTGCCCTCGCGGACGTCCACATCGACCGGACGCCCGACGGGGACACCGACCGGCGGACGCCCGCGCTTCCGGCCCCGCGTCACGGCCGGCCCGCGACCGAACACCAGCGACCGCGCGGTCAGCAGCGGGGCGCCCTCGGCGACGGACGACGAGCGTGGCACCGGCGTACCGGGCAGCCACACGCCGGCGCGCCGCAGCTCTCCGGCCGTATCGGCGAGGACCTTGCCGGGTTCGCCGTCGGCCAGCACACCGCCGTCGGCCCCGAGCACCACGACGCGCGTCACCAGGTCGCGCCACACCGCCACGCGGTGCTCGACGACGACCAGGGTGGCGCCTGTGGCGTCGAGGGCCGAGCGAACCGCATCCCGAACCTCCAGCACCCCGTCGGGGTCGAGGTTCGCGGTCGGCTCGTCGAGCAGCAGCAGGCCGGGCCGCATGGCGAGCAGCCCGGCCAGCGCCAGACGTTGCTTCTGACCTCCTGAAAGCTGGCTCGTCGACCGGTCGAGCGGCACGTCGAGGCCGACATCGCCCAGCGCCCGCCGGACGCGTGCCCACAACTCGTCGCGCGGCACCCCGAGGTTCTCGCACGCGAAGGCGACATCGTCGCCGACCCGGGCGAGGATGACCTGGGCGTCCGGATCCTGCAGCAGCAGTCCCGCCGTCCCTCGCGCCGACGCAGGCGGTCGGCCGCCGACGGTCAGCGACCCTTCGGCCTCGCCGTCGTCATCCCCGCCGAGCACACCGGCCAGGCCCGCGAGGAGCGTGCTCTTGCCCGCGCCGGACGCGCCGAGCAGCAGCACGCGCTCCCCCGGCTCGATCCGCAGATCGACCCCGCGGGCCGCCCAGGCGTCCCGTCCGGCGTAACGCCAGCCCCACCCGTCGACCCGGACCCCGGCTGGGGCGGTCAGTCCCGACTCCACGGCCGTCAGGCCCGCGACGCCGTCCGCGACTCGCGGCCCGCGGCGAAGCGGCTGAGCGCCCCCGTCTTCGCGAGTGCACGGACGAGCAGCCACGAGCCGAGGCCCGCGACCACGATGCCCGAGATCGTCGTGGTGATCGCATACGTGATCGCGAACTCCGGCTTGGACCCCGGGTACCAGTACAGGAGGTCGAGGATCGACTCGGCGATCCCGGCGCCGGCGCCGGCCAGGAGGGCGGGTACGAGGCGCCAGTTCGCGTAGAGGAACAGCGCGAAGACGATCTCGGCGCCGAGTCCCTGCACGACGCCGGAGAGCAGGGTCGCGAATCCCCACTGCGTGCCGATCAGCGCTGAGACGGTGGCCGCGACGACCTCGCCGAACAGCGCGGCGCCGGGCTTCCGCACGATGAGTGCCACGAGTACCCCGGCGAACAGCCACGGGCCGTTCAGGATGCCCTGGAAGCCCGGGAGGACGGCCCCGACCGGGCCCGAGATCGGGTTCTGGACGATGCCCCAGACCCAGAAGACGACGCCGGACGCGACGGCGACGACGCTGGCGACGACGATGTCGACGACGCGCCAGCGGAAGACGCGCGAACGCGCGCCGGTGGACGAGGAGGTGATGGTTGCATGCACTGGACGTGCCCTTTCATTCAGCGAAACAGGGCACGGGATGTGAGATGGCCTCCCTGCGCTGGCATGACCCAGATCAGGTTCGACGGTCGAGACTTGGAGAAGTCTCCTCTCAGCCCGGCTCACCGGACTCCCGTGTTCGCCCCCAATACTAGTCCGCTGAGGGCACGGTGCTACTTCTTGAGCGCGCGGATCACGCGCGACCAGGCGTGACCGGCCACCCAGACGAACGGGATGCCGATCGCCAGCAGCGTGATCAGGTTCGGACGGAACCGGACCCCGGTCTCGTCGGAGACGTACGCGCCGAAGGGCACGGCCCATCCGCCGCCGCCACCGCCGCCGGGGGCGTCCTCGCCGCCCTCGCCCACGACTCCCGCGCCGAAACCGAACTGGACGGCCGCCACCGGCACGATGGTGGTCCCGTCGACGACGACGGGCTCGCCGTAGACCGACTTGATGCCGGAGGCGCTGAGCGTCTCCGCGAGCTTGAGCGAGATGTTCGTCATACGCCTGAGCGTAGCCCCCGGCTTCCCGTGCGACCAGGCCCGTTCAGTCGCTCACGTACTTCGGGTTGCGGCCGTCGCGCTCCTCCTCGTCGGCGTCGCGCGCACGGCGCACCAGCGAGGCCGGTCCGATCATCCCGCGGCCGAACCGCGCGCTCACCGCGTCGAGGGTGCGCTCGGTCTCGCGCCACTCCTCGTCCGGATCCCAGAGCGCGACCGCGTCGCCGCCCGCATCGAGCAGCTGCTCCGCGCGGACGCCGATGAGCCGCAGCGGCGTCTGCCGCACGTCGAGGTTGAGGGCGCCGAACACATCCCACGCCTCCTCGAACAGGCGCCTGCCGACGTTGGTCGGCTCCGCCAACGTGCGCGACCGCGTGATCGTCCGGAAGTCGGAGAACCGCACCTTGATCGACACGGTGCGGGCGATCATCGCGTGCTTGCGGAGCCGCTCGCCGACCCGGCCCGACAAGCGCAGGAACTCGCGGCGGAGGACGTCGAGGTCGCCGACATCCGTGCCGAAGGTGTTCTCGTGGCCGATGCTCTTCTCGCGCGACTCGGTCACGATACCGCGGTCGTCCCGGCCGTTCGCGAGCTCGTGGAGCTTGCGGCCGCTCGCGTCTCCGACGGCTTTCTGGAGCACGTGCAGCGGGGCGTCCGCGAGGTCGCCGACCGTAAGCAGCCCCATCCGCTCCAGCGACGCCTGCGTGCTCGCACCGACGCCCCACAGCGCGCCCACCGGGAGCGGGCGGAGGAAGGCGAGCGTCTCGGAGCGCGGGATGACCAGCAGGCCGTCCGGCTTGGCGCGGCCCGAGGCGAGCTTCGCCATGAACTTCGTCGCCGCGACCCCGACCGAGCAGGTCAGGCCGGTCTCCTCCTGCACCCGCGACCGGATCAGCTCGGCGATGCGGCGCGGCGACCCGAGCAGGCGGCGGGCGCCCGAGACATCGAGGAACGCCTCGTCGATGCTGAGCGGCTCCACCAGCGGCGTGACCTCCCGGAAGATGTCCATCACCTTCGCCGAGTACTCGGTGTACCGGTCGTAGTGGGGCGGGAGAATGATCGCGTTCGGACACAGCCGGAGCGCCTGCGACATGGGCATCGCGCTGCGCACGCCGTACCGCCGCGCCTCGTACGTCGCGCTCGTGACGACGCCGCGGCCGCCCGCATGCCCGACGATCGCCGGCTTGCCGCGGGCGTCCGGGCGCTCCAGCAGCTCGACGGACGCGAAGAACGCATCCATGTCGACATGCAGGATGGCGGACTCGGAGTCGTCGACGTCGGCCGCGCTCACCTGCCGCTGGCTGCCATCCGCTCGTCCCACGACTCCAGCTTCTCACCCGCCGCCGACACGCGGGACCCTCCTCCGCCGAAGTGCACGTCGTGGCGCCTAAAACCGGCGAATAGCGACCACGACGTGCACTTCGCGGACTCTGCGACGTACGTTGGGGGCATGGAATTCAGGTACCTCGGCAACAGCGGTCTCAAGATCTCGGAGATCATCTACGGCAACTGGCTCACCCACGGCTCGCAGGTCGAGAACGACACGGCGACCGAGTGCGTGCACGCCGCCCTCGACGTGGGGATCACGACCTTCGACACCGCGGACGCGTACGCCAACACGGTCGCGGAGCAGGTGCTCGGCGACGCCCTGAAGAGCCAGCGCCGCGCCTCCCTCGAGATCTTCACCAAGGTCTACTGGCCGACGGGCCCCAAGGGCCACAACGACGTCGGGCTCTCGCGCAAGCACATCCTCGAGTCGATCGACGGATCGCTGCAGCGCCTCGGCACCGACTACGTCGACCTGTACCAGGCGCACCGGTATGACCACGAGACGCCGCTCGAGGAGACGATGCAGGCGTTCGCCGACGTCGTCCGCGCCGGCAAGGCCCTCTACATCGGCGTCAGCGAGTGGACGGCCGACCAGCTGCGCGCGGGACACGCGCTCGCCAAGGAGCTCAACATCCAGCTCATCTCGAACCAGCCGCAGTACTCGATGCTGTGGCGGGTCATCGAGAAGCAGGTCGTCCCCACCTCGGGCGAGCTCGGGATCTCGCAGATCGTCTGGTCGCCGGTCGCCCAGGGCGTGCTCACCGGCAAGTACAAGCCGGGACAGCAGGCGCCGGAGGGCAGCCGCGCGGCCGACGAGAAGGGCGGCGCCGACGCCATCCGCGGATTCATGCGCGACGAGGTGCTGACCGCGGTGCAGGGGCTCCAGCCGATCGCGGACGAGCTCGGCATCACCATGGCGCAGCTCGCCGTGGCGTGGGTGCTGCAGAACCAGAACGTGTCCGGCGCGATCGTCGGCGCGTCGCGCCCGGAGCAGGTGCGGTCGAACGCCGCGGCCGCCGGTGTGCGTCTGTCCGGCGACGTCATGGCGCGCATCGACGAGACCGTCGGGGATGTCGCCCAGACCGACCCCGCGCTCACCGTCTCCCCCGCCAAGCGCCCGGCCTGATCCGCCGCTCGGGCGTCAGACGAGGGCGGCGACCAACGGGCGCAGCCAGTCGCGGAAGGCGACGGAGTCGTTCCGCAGCGACGCGCTGACCACGACGGTGTGCGGGCCGACGATCCAGGTGCCCTTCTCGGCGAGCGGCAGCACGTCGATGTCGAGCCGGAAGTACCCGGCCTGACGGCGGAGCTCGTGCTCGCGCTCGCGCACCACGTCCACGATGTCGGCCGCGCGGCGGGCGTGGTGCTCGGCGCTGTCCACCAGGTACTCGGCGTGCCGCGCCGTCGCCCACCCGGCGGCCGCGTCGTAGTGAGCGATCACCGCATCCTGCAGCTCGATCACCCGGTCGAACGCCTCGAAATGCGGAGGCCGCAGCAGTGGCGCCGTGAGGCGACGGTGCCGGTCGGCCGCCACCTCGAACCACGCCTCCCACTGCCGGTCGAGGGCGGCAGCGCCCTCCTCCCGCGCAGCATCCGGGTCGGCGGCGGGCGCAGCCGGTCGTCCGGCGGGACGAGCGGGATGGATGAACGGAGCCGGCCGCGTGCGCGGCACCGGTGCGGATGCACTACGCCCGTCCACGGCCTCCGCCCGCCCGGAGTGCAGCACCGGGAGCACCGTCGGCTCGAGTCGCGGGAGCGCGGGCTCCACCCGGCCGTGGAGACCGGCGAGCTCGCGCACGGCGAGGGCGACGAGCAGGTCCCACGGGCAGTCCTCCGTGACCTGCCATCGAAGGGTGCCCTCGACGAACATGCCGACATTGTAGGTTCGCTGCGCGCCGCGAGGTAGTGGGTGCCGAACCGGTTCAGCGGAGCGGCAGGATGCGGGACCTCAGCGGTCGTACGGTTCCTCGGCCACGAGGAGCGACGCCGGGATGATCGCCGTCTCGTACGGTCCGCGTCCGTCGCGTCGGTGCTGGGGCTCGAAGAACGACACCGTCCACGTCGTCAGGCCGTCCTGCGGCCCGTAGACGTTGCGCAGCCCGCGGTCGCCCGGCGCGATGATCACGCCCGTCGGCTCGCCGATCCAGTCGTCCGACGACGCCGGGTCGTGCTCACGCACGTAGACCTGCACTCCGACACCGAGCCCGGGACTGCGGCGGCCCGTTGTCTCCGGACTCCCGCCCGTCGCCGATCGATCTCCGGATGCGCGTCTCCACATGCCGTCCATCGTGCCACCCCCGGGCTGTGCGACCGCTCAGTGCTTGCGGTCAGTGCGACGTCGTCGGCCGCGTCGAACCCCCGGCACGGCGCGCCGGATCGAGAAGCCGGCGCAGCGTCCACCGCTCGGCGACCGTCCACGTCGTCGACGTGAGGATGTAGACAGCGGCCGCCAGCGGGACGAACGCCGCGAAGACCACGGTCACATAGGGCAGGAACGACAGCGCGCGCAGCATCCCGACCGGTGCCGTCGAACCTTCCGGCTGCGGCAGCGTCAGCACCCGTCGGGACACCGTGGTCACGATCGCGATCAACGCGAGGACGCCGAAGTAGACGAGGATCCCCGGCCAGACCCCGGCCCCCGCGCCGGTGAGCCCGACGAAGCTGGTTCCGAGGGGCGCCCCGAAGGCGTGCTCCCCGAGCAGCGTGTTGGCGTGCCCGGCGATGGTGGGATGCGTGAACACGGCGTACAGCAGCGTCACGACGGGGATCTGCGCGAGCAGCGGCAGCATCCCGGCGAACGGCGACACCTGTTCCTCGCGGTACACCTCCATCGTCTTCTGGGCGAGCGTCTCGCGGTCGCCCTTGTGCCGGCGCTGCAGCTCGGCGAGGCGGGGAGCGATCCGCCGGCGGCTGTACTCGGCGCGCACCTGGCTGACGCCGACGGGGATGAGGACGACGCGGACGAGCAGCGTCAGGACGACGACGGCGACGAGGCCGGCGGCGGTTCCGGCGATCGGTTCGACGGCGGTGGAGAGAGCGGTGACGAGGCTGTATGCCCCGTCGAGGAGGGCCGCGATGGGCGGCCAGGAGAAGAAGTCCATGAGTGTGTGATCCCTGCGATTCGGACGGATGCGGACGCGTCTGGTCGCGAAGGCGCCGCCGTCCGCCCGGTGGCGGGATACGGGGTGCGGTTACGCGACCGGCAGGGAGACGCCGGGCGCTCTGGGGCGCGGCCGGCCGTCGGCGTCCGGAGCCGACTGGCTCTCGGCGAGCCATCCCGCGACAGGGAGGATCGGCCGGGACCACGCGGAGCGCACCCGCAGGGAGGCGGCGAGAGCCGCCACCGACCGGAGTGCCGCGGCAGCCACAACCGCAACGAGGCCGAGGGCGCCGGCCACACCGGCCAGCGCGACGACGCCGGCGGGGCTGCCGCCGCCGAGCATGCCGAGCGCGGACGCGAAAGCGCGTCCGAGGAGCTCGAGCAGGGCGGTCATGCAGACGACGGTAACAGAGCCCGGCCCGAACGCCGAGAGCGTTCGCGCGAGGCGGACGCGTGTCGCCTCCCGCCGATGCTCGGTGGAAGGATGGGGTCATGACTCGAGTCGCGATCATCGGAGCCCACGGAAAAGTCGCCCAGCAGCTCATGCGGGTGCTCTACGACCGCGGTGACGACTTCGTCGGTGTCGTCCGCAACGACGAGCACGCCGAGGACGTCTACCGCCTCGGCGGTCTCGGGGCGCTGGTCGACATCGAGAAGGCGGATGCCGACACCCTCGCCGAGGCGATCCGCGGTTGCGACGCGGTCGTGTTCACCGCCGGAGCCGGAGCAGGCTCGGACATCGAAAGGAAACGGACCGTCGACTACGGCGGCTCCGTGAAGTCGCAGGAGGCGGCCGCGAAGGCGGGCATCCGGCGGTTCGTGCAGGTCTCGGCCTGGGGCGTCGACGCTCCTGTCGACGACGCCGACTCGGTCTGGAAGGCGTACGTCGAGGCCAAGCGCGACGCCGACACGGCGCTCCACGCCTCCGGGCTCGACTGGACCATCCTCCGCCCGGGCGGCCTCACCACCGACGAGGGCACCGGGAGGATCACGCTCGGCGACAGCGTTCCGCGCGGGAGCATCGCCCGCGAGGACGTCGCCACCCTCATCGCCGTCGTGCTCGACGAGCCGGCGGCGATCGGCCGGCAGTGGGAGGTCATCGGCGGCGACACCCCGATCGAGGACGCCGTGCGGGCGCAGGTCGCCTCCGCGTAGGCTTGCCGCCGTGACCACCGACAGCGCGACGAGCGACGGAGCCGCGACCGCGGGCGCCGAGCACCTCCCGTACAGTACGAAGCCCTGGATCGCCGGCTATGCGCCCGGCGTCCCGGCCGACGTGGAGGTGCCCGCCGGGTCCCTCTCGCACCTCATCGACGAGTCGGTGAAGACATACGCCAAGCACGTCGCCCTGGAGTTCTTCGGCGCGACCACGACGTACGCCGAGCTGGGCGACCAGATCGCGCGCGCCGCCGAGGGCCTGCGGAGACTCGGCGTCTCGAAGGGCGACCGGGTCGCGCTCGTGCTGCCGAACTGTCCTCAGCACGTCGCGGCGTTCTACGCCGTCCTGCGCCTCGGCGCCGTGGTCGTCGAGCACAACCCGCTGTACACACCGCGCGAGCTCCGCCACCAGTTCGAGGACCACGGCGCGACCGTCGCCATCGTCTGGGACAAGGTCGCCGCCACCGTGCAGGACCTCCCCGCCGACCTCGGCGTCACCACGATCATCTCCGTCGACCTCACCCGCGCGATGCCCGCCTCCAAGCGGTTCGCGCTGCGGCTCCCCGTCCCGGCGGCGCGCAAGGCCCGCGAGCAGCTGACCGCGAAAGTGTCCGGAACCATCTCCTGGGATTCGCTGGTCGCCTCCCGCCGGATCGCGAAGTCCTCCCCGCGGCCGGAGCGTGACGACCTGGCCCTCATCCAGTACACCTCCGGCACCACCGGTGTGCCGAAGGGCGCCATGCTCAGTCACGGCAACCTGAACGTGAACGCGGCGCAGTCCCGCGCCTGGGTGCCGACCATCGAGCGCGGCACGTCGGTCGTCTACGCGGTCCTCCCCCTGTTCCACGCGTACGGGCTCACCCTCTGCCTCACCTTCGCGATGAGCATGGGGGCGCGGCTGGTGCTGTTCCCGAAGTTCGACCCCGACCTGGTGCTGGATGTGGTGAAGAAGCACCCGGCGACCTTCCTGCCCGCTGTCCCTCCGATCTACGAGCGGCTGGTGCAGGCGGCTGAGAAGCGGAAGGTGTCCCTGTCGGGCATCCAGATCGCGATCTCGGGCGCCATGAGCCTGCCGCAGGGCATCGTCGACCTCTGGGAGCACGAGACCGGCGGCTACCTCGTCGAGGGCTACGGCCTCTCCGAGTGCTCGCCGGTGCTGATGGCGAACCCGGTCGGTGCCACCCGCCGCGAGGGCACGGTCGGGCTCCCGCTGCCGAGCACGGAGCTGCGCGTGGCCGACCCGGACGACCCGTCGGTGGACCGCCCGTTCGGCGAGGAGGGCGAGCTGCTCGCGCGCGGTCCGCAGGTGTTCTCGGGCTACTGGCGGAAGCCCGACGAGACCGCCAAGGTGTTCTCCGACGACGGCTGGTTCCGCACCGGCGACATCGTCACGATGGACGAGGACGGCTTCGTCCGCATCGTCGACCGCATCAAGGAGCTCATCGTCACCGGTGGCTTCAACGTGTCGCCGACCGAGGTGGAGGACGCCCTGCGCTCCTTCCCGGGCGTCGCCGACATCGCCGTGGTCGGGCTCCCCCACCGCCGGGGCGGGGAGGACGTGGTCGCCGCCGTCGTGATGGAGCCCGGCGCATCCTTCGACGAGGAGGCCATCCGCGCATTCGGCCGCGACTGCCTCACCCCGTACAAGGTCCCGAAGCACGTCGTGCAGGTGGACGAGCTGCCGCGCTCGATCGTCGGCAAGGTCGTCCGCCGCAAGGTGCGCGACCAGCTGCTCGCCGCACAGGCGAAGTAGCCGCGCGGTCGGGCGTCAGCCGCCGATCGGGAACACCAGCAGCGATCCGGTCGCCGTAGCGACCGTCTTGCCCGCAGCATCCGTGATGACTCCGTCGGCGAAGGCGACGCGGTTGCCGGGCTTCGTCACGGTCGCGGTGCAGGTCAGTGGACCGGTCCCCGCGTGCACCGGGCGCAGGTAGTTGACGGTGATCTGGATGGACGTGTACCCCTGACCTTGCGGCAGCGTCGTCTGCACGGCGCAGCCGAGCGCGGAATCGAGCACGGTGCACACGAACCCGCCGTGCACGGTCCCGATCGGGTTGTAGTGCGACTCGTCCGGCTCGCACACGAACGTGGCCGTGCCCGGGTCGGCGGCCACCAGCGTCATCCGCATCAGCTCGGTGATGGGAGGCGGCGGCAGCTCGCCGCGCAGCATCGACCGGAGGTACTCCAGCCCGGTCATGCTGGGCATCCGGGCGACGCCCGGAGCCGGGTCCTGCCAGTGGACGGTGCGAGTGCGGGTCTGCGTCTCGGTCTGGGTCTGGGTCTGGGTCTGCTCGGCGCCGGCGTCGCTCATGCCGTCATCCTCGCACGCGCGGCGCCCGCAGGTCAGGCTGCGCGGGTCAGGCTGCGCGGGTCAGGCCGCGCCGAGCCGGGCAAGCCGTCGCCGTGCCGCCAGCTCCGCCTGCGGCTGCGGACCGAGCAGAGTGCGGGCCCCGGCGAGCACCGCAGAGGTCGCACCGTGGAGCGGAAGCACGCGCTCGGCCGCCGTGGTCGGCAGCCCGAGGAGGTCGCGGTGCCGCGGTCCGAGCGTGGACACGGCGGCACGGAACACGATGCGGTACGACGGTCGCAGCGTGCGGCGGAGCGGAGCCCGGCGGATGAACCGCACGATCTCCTCGACCTCCGGACCACCGCGCAGCTCCCCCGCGTCGCTGACCGCGTCGATCTCGGCCCGCAACGCCGCTGCGGATCGCGGAGCATCCGGCACCCCCATGAGCTCCGCCGCCGTGGCCCACTCGGCCACGTAACCGTCCGCTCCGCCCGGGATGGGACCGCCCCAGTGCTCGTGCGCCGTCAGGAACGCGTCGGTGAAGGCGAGGTGCACCCAGCGGGCGAGGTCGGGGTCGTTGGCCGAGTACGGCCGCTCGACGCCGTGCCCGTCGACGTAGGTGCCGGTGACCCGGCGGTGCAGAGACCGTACCATCTCACTCCCCGCGACGGCCTGTCCCCGGCTGCCGAACGTGACGGTGTGGATCCATTGGATGGTCCCCGCAAGCCGGCCGAGCGGGTCCTCCCGGTAGCGGGAGAAGTCGCGCACTCCGGCTAGGGCTCCCGGGTGCAGGGCCTGAAGCAGCAGGGCGCGCACCCCGGCGACGAGCGTCGGCATGCCGCCGTGCACCGCCCAGGCAGCGCTGTCGGGACCGAAGAAGCCCTCGTCCTCGCCGTCCTCCAGCCGTAGGATCCAGGCGGGCACCTCATCCGATCGCCCGGCCAGGGTCTCGATCAGACGTGAGCGGACGGGTGCGAGGACCCGTTCGACGGCGGCTCCGGTCATGCGGCCACGCTCATCCCGGGATCTCGAGGCCGAGACCGTCGATGACCTGCGCGTCGGGCAGCTCCCCGAGCAGGCGGCCGGGGAGAAGGATCTTGGAGCGGCGGACGCCGGACCCGATGATCACCACGCCGTCGTCGATCACGCGCGCGTCGACGAGCACCGGCCAGCCGGCGGGAAGGCCGATCGGGGTGATCCCGCCGTACTCCATGCCGGTCAGCTCCACGGCGCGGTCCATCGGCAGGAAGGACGCCTTGCGCACGTCCAGGAAGCGCTTGACGGTGTTGTTGACGTCCGCCCGGGTGGTCGACAGGACGACGCACGCGGCGATCCGCTCCACGCCCTCGCGCTTGCCCGCGACCACCACGCAGTTGGCGAGGTCGGCGGCATCCAGACCGAACTGATCGCGCGTCGCGGACGTGTCGGACACGTCGGGGTCGATCTCGACGATGCCCACCTCATCCAGCCAGCCGAGCGCCTCGAGCGCTTCGAGGGTGGCCGGAGCGAGGAGGTCGGTGCGGGAGGAGGCCGGTGCGGAGGTCAGACCGCCGAGAGTGAAGACGCCCATGCGCCTACTCTGCACGCGCCGCCTGGGAGTCCGCAAACAGCTCCGGAGCCGGGGCCGCCGGGCCCAGACGCTTGTACATGATCGTCGTGCCGCCGAGCAGTCCGGACGGGCTGACGGCGAAGTCCGGGATGCTGCCGACCGCGCTCCAGCCCCACCGGCGGTACAGCGTCTCCGCCAGGCTGCCGGTCTCCGTGTCGAGCACGAGGAGGGTCAGCCCGGTCTGCTCCGCGTGCCGTTCGAGCGCCGCCATCAACGCGGGTGCGACACCGCGGCCGCGGGCGGCGGGATGCACCATGAGCTTGACGACCTCCCCGCGGTGAGGACCGTTCGGCTTGGGGGAACGCAGCAGCGTGATCGTGCCGACGGTGCGCCCGTCCGGCTCGCGGGCGACCCACGTCGTGGCTCCCGCATCCGCGAACAACGCGCGCCACCAGGCGGTCGCCTCCTCGGGCGACGGCGGCACGATCCAGCCGACGCTCGCGCCGCCCTCCACCGTCTCGGCGAGCACGGCGGACAGTGCGGAGGCGTCGGCTTCCGCACTCTCCGCCGTCACCCGTTCGACGAGGATGCCGCCCACGGGCCTGGCTACTCCGTTGCGCTCGCGCGCTCGAGCACCAGCTCGCGCACGCGTGCCGCATCCGCCTGGCCGCGCATCGCCTTCATGACGGCGCCGATGACGGCTCCGGCGGCCTGCACCTTGCCGTCGCGGATCTTCGCGAGCACATCCGGCTGCGACGCCAGCGCCTCGTCGATGGCCGCGATCAGCGCGCCGTCGTCGGAAACCACCGCGAGGCCGCGGGCATCGACGACCTCCTGGGGCCGTCCCTCCCCCGCGATGACGCCCTCGAGCACCTGGCGAGCCAGGCGGTCGGTGAGCGTCCCCGCCTCGATCAGTGCGGCAAGTTCGGCGACGTTCTGCGGGCTGACCAGCGTTCCCGCCGGAACGTTCTGCGCGTTCGCGAGACGGGCGATCTCGCCGGTCCACCATTTTCGGGCGGCGGCAGGGTCGGCGCCGGCGGCGATCGTGGCCTCGACCTCGTCCAGAAGGTCGGCGTTGGCGACGTCCTGGAACTCGAGAGCCGTGAAGCCCCACTCGGCGGTCAGGCGCTTGCGGCGCAGCGACGGCTGCTCAGGGAGCGTGCCGCGGAGCTCTTCGATCCATTCGCGGGCCGGGGCGACCGGCACGAGGTCGGGCTCCGGGAAGTAGCGGTAGTCGTCGGCGTCCGACTTGGGGCGGCCGGCGCTCGTCGTGCCGGAGTCCTCGTGCCAGTGGCGCGTCTCCTGCACGATGGTGCCGCCCGCCTCGAGGATCGCGGCCTGGCGCTGGATCTCGTAGCGGACCGCCCGCTCGATGGAGCGCAGCGAGTTCACGTTCTTCGTCTCAGTGCGCGTGCCGAGCTCCGTCGACCCACGGCGGCGCAGGGAGACGTTGGCGTCGCAGCGCACGTTCCCCTCCTCCATGCGGGCGTTCGAGACGCCGAGCGCCTTCACGATGTCGCGGATGGCGCGCACATACGTGCGGCCGACCTCCGGCGCGTCCGCCTCGGCGCCCTCGATGATCTTGGTGACGATCTCGACGAGCGGCACACCGCCGCGGTTGAAGTCGACCAGGGAGTAGTCGGCGCCCTGGATGCGGCCGGTGGCGCCGCCGACGTGGGTCAGCTTGCCCGCGTCCTCCTCCATGTGCGCGCGCTCGATCTCGATCGTCAGCTCGCGGCCGTTCTCCAGCTCGATGGTGATCGATCCGTCGTGCGCGATCGGCTCGTCGTACTGCGAGGTCTGGAAGTTCTTGGCCAGGTCCGGGTAGAAGTAGTTCTTCCGCGCGAACCGGCTCGACTCGGCGATGTCGCAGCCGAGGGCGAGCCCGAGCCGGATGCTCGACTCGATGGCCTTCTCGTTCACCTGCGGCATGCCGCCCGGGAGCCCGAGGCAGGTCGGGCAGGTGTTCGTGTTGGCGCCCGAGCCGAACTCGTTGGCGCAGCCGCAGAACATCTTGGTCTTGGTGTTCAGCTCGACGTGGACCTCGAAGCCGAGAACGGGCTCGAACAGTTCGAGCGCCTTCTCGTAGTCCATCAGCTCCGCTGTGTGGGCAGTGGCGTTCGCCATCAGACGGCTCCCTCTTCGCTCGCGAACATCTCGGTGGCGCTCAGATCCGGCGCCTGGCTGAGCAGCGTGCCACCCCACTTCTGCTCGAGCAGCTGCTCGAGCGCCGCCCCGAACGTGTAGAGGCGGGCATCTGCACGGGCGGGCGCCATCAGCTGCATGCCGACCGGCAGCCCGTCCTCCGGTGCGAGGCCGATCGGCAGGCCCATGCCCGGAACGCCGGCCAGGTTCGCCGGGATGGTGGTGATGTCGTTCAGGTACATCGCCATCGGGTCGTCGATCTTCTCGCCCAGCTTGAAGGCGGTGGTCGGCGCGCTCGGGCTGACCAGCACATCCACCTTCTCGAACGCGGCGGAGAAGTCGCGCTGGATGAGCGTGCGCACCTTCTGCGCGCTGCCGTAGTAGGCGTCGTAGTAGCCGGCGCTCAGGGCGTAGGTGCCCAGGATGATGCGCCGCTTGACCTCCGGGCCGAAGCCGGCGTCGCGGGTCGCCGCCATCACGCGCTCGACGGTCACCGGCGGGTCGGCCGGGTTGACGCGCAGACCGAAGCGCACCGAGTCGAAGCGCGCCAGGTTGCTCGAGGCCTCCGCCGGGAGGATCAGGTAGTACGCCGAGACCGCGTACTCGAAGCTCGGAGCGCTGACCTCGACGATCTCGGCCCCCGCGGACTCGAGCAGAGCGAGCGCCTCGTCGAAGCGCTGCTTGACGCCCGACTGGAAGCCGTCGCCGGCGATCTCGCGGATGACGCCGACACGGACGCCCTTCAGCGCCCCGTCCCGGTGTCCGGCGCGGGCGGCATCGGCCATCGACGGCCAGGTGTCGGCCAGCGAGGTGGAGTCGAGCGGGTCGTGACCGGCGATCACGTCGTGCAGCAGGCCGGCGTCGAGCACGCTGCGGGACACGGGGCCCACCTGATCGAGCGAGCTCGCCAGGGCGATCGCGCCGTACCGGCTGACGCCGCCGTACGTCGGCTTCACGCCGACCGAGCCGGTCACCGCGGCGGGCTGGCGGATCGAGCCGCCGGTGTCGGAACCGAGCGCGAGCGGGGCCTCGAAGGCGGAGACGGCCGCGGCCGAGCCTCCACCCGATCCACCGGGGATGCGCTCCAGGTCCCACGGGTTGCGGGTCGGCCCGTACGCCGAGTGCTCCGTCGAGGAGCCCATGGCGAACTCGTCCATGTTCGTCTTGCCGAGCGGCACGAGGTCGGCCTCGCGCAGCCGCCGGACGACGGTGGCGTCGTAGGGCGGGATCCAGCCCTCGAGGATCTTCGAGCCGGAGGTCGACGGCATGTCCTCCGTTGCCAGGACGTCCTTGATCGCGATCGGCACACCGGCGAGCGGGCCGAGCGGGTCGCCCGCCGCACGGCGGCCGTCGATCTCGGCGGCGGTACGGATCGCCTTCTCGCCGGCGACGTGCAGGAACGCGTGCACGTCCGCGTCGACGGACTCGATGCGGTCGAGGTGGGCGCGGACGGCCTCGACAGAGGAGACCTCGCCCGCGGCGAGCTTCTCGGCGAGGGCGGAGGCGGAAAGCCTGATCAGGTCGGTCATGTCGTCCTACTCCTCGTCCAGGATGGTGGGCACCTTGAAGCGGTCGCCCTCGCGCTCGGGAGCACCGGACAGCGCCTGTTCAACGGTCAGCGACGGCCGGACCTCGTCCTTCCGGAACACATTGGTGAGCGGGAGCGGGTGACTGGTCGCCGGGACGTCGGGCCCGGCCACCTCCTGGACCTTCGCGACGGACTCGACGATCTGGCCGAGCTCCTTCGTGAGGCTCTCGAGCTCTTCCGGGCTGAGGTCGATCCTGGCGAGGTTCGCCAGGTGCGCGACCTGCTCTGCGCTGATCTCGCTTGCGCTGGTTTCAGACAAGGTGCGTCTCCGTGGATTCGGTGTTGGGGTGACGGGAGCTCGCGTCGCGGCCCGCCCTATCGATTCTAGGGCGCGCCGAACAGCCCGCGCCCCAGCCCGTTGACCGCTTGGTACGCCTCCTTGTAGGTCCGCGGCACCGCCGCGCCCGGCGCGCCGTAGCGTGCCATCAGCAGACCGACGAGGCCGATGCCCGGCGGGCTGAGCGGACGGTCCTCGTCCTCCGGCGCCGGCGCGTCGGACTCCGGGTTCGCCGGGAGGTACTGGGGATGCGTGTCCGGCCAGGTGCCCGGCTGCCGCGGTGTCGTGCGGTTGATCGCGTTGTCGATCGTCCTGCCGCCGCGATCGCGCTCGGTGAGGTGCCTCATCCCGAACTTCTTGCACAGTGTCGCGACGACCGCCGAGTGGTGCATCTCCTCGTGGATGATCGTGTTGCGCGCCGTGTACGCCGAGATCGCGATGGCGGGCACACGCACGCCGAGACGGTCGAAGCCGAAGCCGTTCTCGCCCGGGCCGCTGTCGTCCGGCGGCGTAGCCGGACCCGGCGGGACGTGGTCGTAGGTGCCGCCATGCTCGTCGAACGTCACCAGCAGCAGGGTGTTGAGCGCGTTGGAACCCTTCGCGCTGCGCGCGGAGCGGATGGCCGAATAGACCTTGTGCAGCAGGAGGTCGCCCGCACGGACGTCCGAGATCGCGCCTCCGACGACGACCTCGCCGGCCACGTCCTCCCCCGTCATCGGGCCGCCCGGGGGATGCATGTCGTTGTGGTCGTAGAGCAGCCGCGGCTCGACGAAGGCGTAGTCCGGCAGTGTTCCTTCGGCCACATCCGCGTAGAACTGCGACATCGTCCGGAAATGCGTCTTCCAGTAGGGCTCCAGCGCGGGGGCGTGGATGAATCCGGTCAGGGAGATCAGCTGGCGGTCGTCGAAGTAGACCCGCCAGCTGCGACCCGCCTCCTCCAACCGGTTGAAGATGGTCGGCGCGTCGTTCTTCGGGTCGAACCACTTGCGCAGCCCCTCGGCGCCGCCGTTGTCGACGTATCCGTGCGAGGTGGAGGCGTTGAAGAACGACCGGTTGCAGAACGTCTGCGAGGGAACGGCGCAGTGCCAGTCGTCGTAGACCGCGAACTGGCGCGCCAGGGTCGAGAAGACCGGGAGCATGTCGGGCGAGAATCCGCCCATCACGCGACGGTAGTCGTCCACCGCCGGTTCGCGACCGGTGTCCTTGCGGAGCACGCCCATGTAATCGCGCACGAAGCCGCGCATGCCCGGCCGCGCTCCCGGAGGCGGTGCGTTGTAGGGCGGCTGCATCTCGCGCACCCGCGCATCGGCGTTCGACGGCGGGTCGACGACGTCGTACAGCTGCGTGTTGACGTGCGGGTAGACCTCGCCGGGGTCGGGCGACGGCTGGCGCATCACGAAGTCGGTGGTGCCCTGGTAGATGTGCGCGGGGATGTCAGGCCCGCCCGCCGGGTCCGGGTTGCTGTAGTCGCCGAACGCCAGCCCCTCGAACCGCTCGCCCTTCGGCAGGGTCCCCTCGTCGTAGAGATGGCCGAGCAGGTTGTCGAAGGAGCGGTTCTCGTACATCAGCACGACCAGGTGGTCGAACCCCGGCCCGTCGCCGCGCGGAGGAAGCGGCGGGTACTCCTCGCCGGACTCGTCCGCGGTCGGAGAGGTGCGGCCCGCTGCGGCGCCGAGACTCGCGCCCGCCGCACCGCCGGCCGCGCCGCCCGCGACCGCACCGGCGGCCACCAGGCCGGCGCCCTTCAGGAAGGCGCGGCGGCTCGATCCCCGCTGCGTGGGGGAAGGGTCGTCGTCCGGTCGCATCCCATCCATTATGTGCTCCGCCGCCGACAACAGGGCGGAGGCTCAGGATGCGCTCAGCGCGAGGACGCCGCGACGGCCTTCGGGTCAGAGACGCCCGACGTCGTCCCGCTGATCACCAGGTCGCCGCGGTCGATGCCGATCATGGACAGGTTGCGCATGCACTCGGTCCCCGCGGTGAAGTACTCGTTGTGACCGGTCGAACCGGCCAGCGACGCATGCGTCAGCGGGTCGACGGCGCCGCCCACCCCCATCGGCTTCGCGCCGTACCCCGGCGAGCCGGGGTCGCTGCCGAAGAAGGCGCTGTTGACAATCGGATCCATCGGGGCCTCGCCGACGAACACGTTCCCGTTGCTCACCGCGAGTCCGGCGACCGACTGCGCGGCACTCCCCGGCGATCCCATCAGCGCCAGCGCATCCACCGTGACGGTGTGCCGTTCGAGCGCCATCAGGGCGGCCGTGGAGCCGTAGGAGTGGGCGAAGACGCTCAGGTACGGCTGGTCGGCTCCGCGGAGCGCCCGGATGCCCTCGAGCGTGCGCTCCAGGCTGTCGGCCCCCTGCTCCGCCAAGGCGGTCCCGCCGATGTTGGTGAGCACGGGCGTCTGGTAGCCGATCCACGCGACGACGGCGACGCCCGGCGATCCCCCGTTGCCGCGCGGACCGAGGACGCGGCGCAGGAACCCGGTCTGCAGGTCGTACTGCTCCTGGGCGACCTTCGCCCACGACTCGATCTGCTCGCCGACGGACATGTACATCCCGGGCACCAGCACGCTCACGTACTTCGCCGTGCGGATGTCGCCGACGACGATCGCGGCCTTCGCGTCGGCCGACGGATCGAGGGTCACCAACGTCCGCTTGACCCCGTCGTGCTTCGAGAGCGCGGTCGAGACGTTGTGCAGGGTGTCGAGCTGGCGCTGCAGGGCCACACGCTCCGCGCGCCCGTGCTCCGTCTTGAGTGTCTTGGTGATGCTCGCCATCGTCTGCTTGAGGTCGACGGTGTTCGCGCGACCCCGGACGTCGTACGGGACGCCCTCCAGGTTGCCGATGACGTGCGGTGCGGCCTCGATCAGCGCCTTCTGCTTGTCGGGGTCGATCAGGTTCCAGAGGCGGCTCACATCCACCGCCGCCGGCGCGTCGAGGAGGAGCGCGTCGAGCTTCGCGCGGTTGGCGTCGAGGAAGGACGGCAGAGCCGAGGCGTCCACGCTGGCGATGGCGCCGAGGAATGCGGTCGACGCCGAGCGGGCCGCAGGGCCGGCGGGGACGTCCGAGACGGGGCCGGAAGCGGAGGTGTTCAGGGCCGGGACGGACGCGTACGAGACCGCCGAGATGGGTGCCGCCGGGGTGTCTGCGGGCAGCACGGAAACCCCAGTCAGTCCGGAGACCGCCGAGGTAACAGTGAGAACAGCTGCAAAGCCGACCAGCACTCCGTCCGGGTCCCTCCGAGAGCGAGCGAGCTAAGCCCTTTTGCGTGTGCGTCCGGGGGGAGCGCACATATTGACTCTACCCATGAACGGGTGGCCGACGGCGAGCCGTTCTACCCCCGATTCAGGGGGAGAATTTCTCTCCTGTCCGCGAGATGGAGGACCGAAAACGTCACAAATCGAGTGCTGCGGGCCCTTCTTCGACCAGCGTCTTGAATTGGGCGGCGTCGATGATGCGCACGCCGAGCTCCTCCGCCTTGGCGAGTTTCGACCCCGCGCCCGGCCCCGCGGCGACGAAATCCGTCTTCTTCGAGACACTGGATGCCGCCTTGCCTCCCGCAGCGATGATCGCCTCCTGGGCACCCTCCCGGGTGAAGCCCTCGAGCGACCCGGTCGCCACGATCGTTAGGCCCGCGAGCACGCCGCCCGCGTCATCCGCTCGGCCAGGACCGGGGTGCCCCGGCGTGGTGAACTGCACGCCGTCCGCGGCCCATTTCTCCACGATCTCGCGGTGCCAGTCGACCTCGAACCAGGCGAGGACGGCGTCCGCGATGATGCCGCCGACGCCATCCACCGCGGCCAGCTCATCGCGCGAGGCGGACCGGATCGCGTCGAGCGATCCGAAGTGGTTCGCGAGCGCGCGGGCCGCCACCGGGCCGACGTGGCGGATGTTCAGGGCGACCAGGATGCGCCAGAGCGGCTTCTCGCGGGCCGCAGCGAGGTTGGCGAGCAGCTCGACCGCGTTCTTGGACGGGACGTACAGTTCGTCGCCGAAGAACTCCTCCGCAGCCGGGTCGAACTCGCCGTCCTTCTTCTGGCGGCGACGGCGGAACGGAGTGTCTACCTTCTCCTCCCCCGCGTCGGTCAATTTCGGCAGCCCGGTCTCCGAATCCCGCACCACGACCTCGATCGGGAACAGGTCGGCGAGGGTCAGCCCGAACAGGCCGGCCTCGGTCGGGAGCGGCGGCTCCGCGGGGAAGCGCGGCTGGGTCAGTGCTGCAGCCGCGACCTCGCCGAGCGCCTCGATGTCGAGGGCGCCGCGCGAGCCGATGTGCTCGACCCGGCCGCGCACCTGCGCCGGGCAGAACTCGGCGTTGGGGCAGCGCAGGTCGATGTCGCCCTCCTTGGCGGGCGCGAGACGCGTGCCGCACTCGGGGCAGTTCTCGGGCATGACGAACTCGCGCTCCGTGCCGTCGCGCAGCTCGACCACCGGGCCCAAGACCTCGGGGATCACATCCCCCGCCTTGCGCAGCACGACGGTGTCGCCGATGAGCACGCCCTTCGCCTTGACGACCTCCTGGTTGTGCAGGGTGGCCTGGCGCACCTCGGACCCGGCGACGCGCACCTTCTCCATGACGGCGAACGGCGTCGCCCGGCCGGTGCGACCGACGCTGACGACGATGTCGAGCAGCTTGGTGTTCACCTGCTCCGGCGGGTACTTGTACGCGATGGCCCAGCGAGGCGCACGGCTCGTGGCGCCCAGCTCGTCGTGCAGCGCCAGCTCGTCCACCTTGATGACGATGCCGTCGATCTCGTGCTCGACCGCGCCGCGGTGCTGGCCGTAGTACTCGATGAACTCGTCGACCTTCTTCACCTCGTCGACGACCCGGTAGTGCGTTGAGGTCGGGAGGCCCCATCCCTTCAGCAGGTCGTAGACCTTCGACTGCGCATCGACGGGCGGGTTGTTCCAGGCGCCGATGCCGTGGACGAGCATGTGGAGGCGGCGCAGGCGGTTGCGCATGAGTTCCAGCTGCGCGGGGTTCTTGCCCTCGGCCTTCTGCCGGAGCGAACCGCTCGCCGCGTTGCGGGCGTTGGCGAACACGCGCTCGCCCGCTTCCTGCTGGTGCGCGTTGAGCTCCTCGAACTCGGCCACCGGGAAGAAGACCTCGCCACGCACCTCCACGAGCGCCGGGGGGTCGTCGGTGGCGAGTCGAGCCGGGATCGCCGGGATCCAACGGATGTTCTCGGTCACGTCCTCGCCGACCACGCCGTCGCCGCGGGTGGCCGCCGTGACGAGCACGCCGTTCTCGTAACGCAGGTTGATCGCCAGGCCGTCGATCTTGAGCTCGCACAGGTAGTCGACGCGCCGGCCGGCGTCACGCTCGACCTTCGCAGCCCACGCCTCGAACTCCTCCAGCGAGAAGACGTTGTCGAGGCTGAGCATCCGCTCGGCATGCTGCACCGGCGCGAACAGGGTCGTCTGGGCGCGGCCGCCGACCGTCTGCGTCGGGCTGTCCTGCGACTGGAGCTCCGGATGCAGCCGCTCCAGCTCTTCGAGCCGCCGCATCATGCGGTCGTACTCCTCGTCGCTGACGAGCACCGTGTCGCGCTCGTAGTACGCGTCCCGGAGCTCCAGGATGCGTGTCGTCAGCTGCTGCGCCTCGGCTCGCGCTTCCGCGAGCTGGTCGTCGGTCGTCGTCTCGATCGCCACCCCCCAAGCTTATTCGCGACCTCCGACGCCGCGGCCTCCGCCCTCCGTCTCCCCTCGCGGCTTCCGCCCACCGTCGAGTCCGCGAACTTTGCACGCGAAACGCCGTCGCCCCGGGCCCAGGTGGCGGGCGGGCCGGCGGGGGGGGGGGGGCGGCGGGGGCGGGGGGGGCGGGGC
>NZ_JBEPLE010000006.1:0-251881 GCF_040545055.1 Leifsonia sp. 563
CCGTCGGCTCCGCCGTCGTGGCCGCCGGGGTTCGCTCCGCCGTCGGCCGGGCCTTCGCCTGCGGCCGAGCCGTCGGCTCCGCCGTCGTGGCCGCCGGGGTTCGCTCCGCCGTCGGCCGGGCCTTCGCCTGCGGCCGAGCCGTCGGCTCCGCCGTCGTGGCCGCCCGGGTTCGCTCCGCCGTCCGCGGGGCCTTCGCCGCCGCCGACCGCGTCGGTGCTGATGTCGTCGTCGTTGATGTCGCTCATTCCGTCTCCACTCCGTCTGCGGGAACGCTGACCCCACTCACCCTACGCGTGGCCCACCGCGACCGTAAGGGTCGCCGGATGAACGGGCGGCGTCACATTTCGCAAGACGTTTTGACCACTGTCGTCGGCTCGGGAGAGGCTCGGATATGCCGCCACAGCGTTCGCCGGCACATCCCCCCTTCACGAGAGAGAGGCACAGCCATGTCCGACGCCACCCCACCCACCCCCGCGCTCCCGGAGAAGCCGAAGCGCTCCCGCATCGGCCTCTTCGTCGGCATCGGCATCGCCGTCGTCGCGGTGATCGTGGCCGTCGTCCTCGTCGTCGTGAACCTCACGGGATCGGGCACCGCCACCGCCAAGAGCGTCACGGTGAAGATCGGCACAACGGAGGCGTCCTCGCCGTACTGGGCCGTGCTGAAGAAGGAGGCGGCGAAGGAGGGCATCGACATCCAGACCGTCAACTTCCGCGACTACACGCAGGCGAACCCGGCGCTCGCCGACGGTCAGCTCGACCTGAACCTGTTCCAACACCTGCAGTTCCTCGCCAACTACGACGTGCAGGCGAAGCAGAACCTGGTGCCGATCGGCGCGACCCTCGTCGTCCCGCTGCCGTTGTACTCGACCAAGCACAAGAGCCTCGACGACATCCCCCAGGGCGGCAAGATCGCCATCCCGAACGACCCGACCAACCAGGCGCGCGCCCTGCTGGTGCTGCAGAAGGCCGGGCTGCTGAAGCTGAAGAACGGCGGCAGCACCCTGGCCACCCCGGCCGACATCGACGCCGCCGCCTCGAAGGTCACCGTCATCCCGGTGGACGCCGCCCAGACGGCCCCGGCGCTCAGCTCGGCCGACGGCGCGATCATCAACAACAACTACGCCCTGACCGCGGGCATCGACCCGAAGTCGGCGCTGTTCCAGGACGACCCGAAGTCGGAGACCGCCGAGCCCTACATCAACGCCTTCGTCGCCCGCGAGAAGGACAAGGACAACCCGACCTACCTGAAGATCGCGAAGCTGTACCACACCAAGGCGGTGACGGATGCGGTGCTCGCCGAGTCGAAGAACACGGCGGTCATCGTCAACCGTCCCGAGTCCGACCTGATCGGCATCCTCGACGACCTGAAGAAGACCATCGAGGCGGCGCAGTAGTGCCCGACACGGCCACCGCGGGTCCCATCATCGAGTTCCGCGGCGTCACCAAGAGCTTCGGCTCTGGCGACGCCGCGGTTCCCGCCGTCGACCGGCTCGACCTCACCATCGGCCGCGGCGAGATCTTCGGGATCATCGGCTACTCCGGCGCGGGCAAGAGCACCCTAGTCCGGCTGATCAACGCGCTGGAGCATCCCACCGCGGGAGCCGTGATCGTCGACGGACGCGACCTGACGACCATGCGGGAACGCGACCTGCGACAGGTCCGCGCCGGCATCGGCATGATCTTCCAGCAGTTCAACCTGTTCCGCTCGCGCACCGTCTTCGGCAATGTCGCCTACCCGCTCAAGGTGGCGGGGTGGCCGGCCGACAAGCGCAAGCAGCGGGTCGCCGAGCTGCTCGCCTTCGTCGGCCTCACCGACAAGGCGTGGAGCTACCCCGACCAGCTCTCCGGCGGCCAGAAGCAGCGCGTCGGCATCGCCCGCGCGCTCGCGACGAACCCCGACATCCTGCTCGCCGACGAGGCCACCAGCGCGCTCGACCCCGAGACCACGTCCGACGTGCTCGCCCTGCTGAAGCGGGTCAACCGCGAACTCGGCGTCACCATCGTCGTGATCACGCACGAGATGGAGGTCGTGCGCTCGATCGCGGACCGCGTCGCGGTGCTCGACGCCGGCCGGGTGATCGAGCAGGGCACGGTGTTCGAGGTCTTCTCCGATCCGCAGACGCCGACGGCCCAGCGGTTCGTCGGAACGGTGCTGCGCAACCAACCCGGCGAGGCGGACATCGAGCGCCTCCGCGGCAAGCACTCCGGTCGGATCGTCTCGGCGCGCATCCACGACGACGGCCGCCTCGGATCGGTGCTGTCAGACGCGGTAGGCCGCCACAACGTGCGCTTCGAGATCGTCTACGGCGGCATCTCCGCGCTGCAGGGCCGATCGTTCGGCAGCCTCACGCTGGAGCTCCTCGGCGAGCCGGGCGACGTGGATGCGCTGATCGCCGAGCTCCGCACGGTGACCGAGGTCGAGGAGGTGGCCGCATGACCGACTGGTCGACCCTGTGGCCGGTGTACCTCGAGTCCATCGGCCAGACGCTGTGGATGGTCGTCGCCACCCTGGTGCTCGGCGGCATCCTCGGACTCGCGCTCGGCGTCCTGCTCTACACGACGCGGCGCGGCGGACTGCTCGAGAACCGGGCGCTCTTCACCGTGCTGAACGTCGTCGTCAACTTCATCCGGCCGATCCCGTTCATCATCTTCATGACCGCGATCGCGCCGCTGACGCAGCTGGTGCTCGGCACGTTCCTGGGCACCCCCGCGGCGATCTTCCCGATGACGATCGCGGCGACCTTCGGCATCTCTCGGATCGTGGAGCAGAACCTCGTCACCATCGAACCGGGCGTCATCGAGGCGGCGCGGGCGATGGGGTCGAGCCCGTGGCGGATCATCACGACGCTGCTCATCCCCGAGGCGCTCGGTCCGCTCATCCTCGGCTACACGTTCATCTTCGTCGCGATCGTCGACCTGTCCGCCATCGCCGGCAGCATCGGCGGCGGTGGTCTGGGCGACTTCGCGATCTCGTACGGGTACCAGCGCTACAACTGGGCGGTGACGTGGATCGCGGTCATCACGATCGTCGTGCTGGTGCAGGCGGCGCAATTCCTCGGCAACTGGCTGGCGCGCAAGGCGCTGCGGCGCTGACCGCCGATCCGTGGGTCGCAACACGCCGTTGAGGCGTCGCTGTAACGGCGTGTTGCGACCCACGGATGCGGCACACGGGCGCGGCGCCGGTCACGGGCCGACGTAACGGCCGACCGGCCGCAGCCGCAACGGCCGCTCTGCGTACTCGTCGAGGGCGTGCACGATCCAGCCGACGGTGCGGGCCGTGGCGAACACGACCTCGCCGGCGTCGTCGCGCATCCCCGTCGCGAGGGTGAGGGCGCCGAGGGCGAGGTCGACGTTGGGATGGGCGCCGGTGCGCTCGCGGACCACGTCGCCGACGGCCTCCACCGCGGCAGTGACGGCAGCATGGCGCGGCTCGTCAGCCAGCATCCCGAGCAGGATGCGCGCCCGCGGATCGCCCGCCGGGTACAACGGCTGGCCGAATCCCGGAACGGGTCCGTGCGATGCGACCACGGCGTCGGCGACCGCGCGGGCGGGGTCCTCGCCGGCGACGACGCGCGCCAGAAGCTGGTGCGCCGCCCGGCTGGCGTTGCCGTGCAGCGGCGAGTCGAGCGCGCCGAGTCCCGCGACGACGACGCCGTACGGGGTGGCGCGGGCCGACGCCGCGGCGCGGGCGGCAAGGGTGGAGACGGCGATGTCGTGGTCGAGTAGCAGAACGAGGGCGGCGTTGAACAGCCGGATGTCGTTGGCCGACGGCGCCGCGGGGGAGAGCCGGCCGAACAGGCGGGAGGCGAGGTCAGGCTGGCCATTCACGTTCGACGGCGCGTCGGTCGGCCCCTGGTCGATGCTCCGCCTCGGCGCGAGCACCTCCACCATCCCGGCGACCAGGCGCTCGGCGGCGGATGCCACGGCGGCCGGGTCGAGGGAGGCGCGCAGCGGGTCGGAAGCCGCGAAGGCGCTCACCGCGACCAGCTGGCGGTCGCGGTCGCCGGCCGCAGCGGGGAGGGCGCGGGCCACGGCCCGCGCAGCGTCGACGCCGGTTCCGGGAGCGAATCGCGCCGCCGCATCCCATTCACCGGTGAGCGCCCAGCGCGCGACGGTCTCGAACGGCTCGGCGGCGAGCTCGTCGACGGGACGGCCGCGATAGCGCAGCTCACCATCTTCGATGAGGGCGAAGGCGGTCTCGATCACCATCAACGGGCGACCCTCGGAGTGGCCGCCGTCGGCGGATGGACGACGGCGCCTGCTCGCCGCAAAGCGCTCGACCTCCAGAGGGTCGAAGGTCGAGCCCTCCGCGGTGCGTTCGCGTCCGAGCCGACCGCGCGCGACGTACGCGTACAGGGTCTCCAGCTTCACGCCGAGCCGCTCGGCGGTCTGGTCGGCGGTGAGGCGGGGGAGCGCATCCATATTGATCCGATCAACGTTGACGATGTGTTGCATCCACGTTCACACTACCGATATGGACAGGATGGATGACACCCTCATCGACGTTCCCCGCGGCCTCACCAACGTGGTCGCGGCGCGGACGGAGCTCGGCGATGTGCGCGGTCACGAAGGCTTCTACCACTACCGGCAGTACTCGGCCGTCGACCTGGCGCGCGAGCGGACGTTCGAGGAGGCGTGGCACCTGCTGCTCTTCGGGTCGCTGCCGACCCCGGCAGAGCTGGAGGCGTTCCGCGCGCGCATCGTGGCGGCCCGGTCGGTCCCGTCCGAGGTGCGCGACCTGCTCCCGGCGATCGCCCGGTTGACAGCGGGCGGGGACGCGCTGGCCGGGCTGCGCATGGCTCTCACCGCGGTTGCCGCGGCCGACGGGGCGCGTCCGCTGTACGACGAGAGCCCGGAGGCGCGGGTGGAGGACGCCATCCGCACCGCCGCGGTCACGCCCGTCCTGCTCGCCGCGCTCCACGCGCTCGCGGAAGGACGTGAGCCGCTCGAGCCCCGGGACGACCTGGGATACGTCGCCGGGTACCTCCAGCTGGTGACGGGTCGCGAACCGACGCCGCAGGAGGAGCGCGCGCTGAGCGCGTACATGACCGCGGCGATCGACCACGGGTTCAATGCCTCCACATTCACCGCCCGCGTGATCGCGTCGACCGGGGCGGATCTCGCGTCGGCGGTCGGCGGCGCACTGGGCGCGCTGTCCGGGCCCCTGCACGGCGGCGCGCCGAGCCGAGCCTTGGATACGCTGGATGAGATCGGCACGCCGGACCGGACGGACGAGTGGGTGCGGCGCACGCTCTCGGAGGGCGGCCGCGTGATGGGCTTCGGACATGCGGTGTACCGCACGGAGGATCCGCGTTCGCGCATGCTGCGCGAGTTCGCAGAAGGTTTCGGTGGCCCGCGGGTCGAGTTTGCGGTGCAGGTCGAGCGACGGGTGCAGGAGCTCCTCGCGGAGCTGAAGCCGGGCCGGGAGCTGCACACGAATGTGGAGTTCTACGCGGGTGTCGTGATGGAGCTCTGCGGCATCCCCCGGTCGATGTTCACGCCGACGTTCGCCGCCGCGCGGGTGGTGGGGTGGACGGCGCACATCCTGGAGCAGGCGGCCGACGGGAAGATCCTGCGGCCGTCGTCGCGATACGTCGGTCCGGCAGCCCCAGAGCCGCTTCCGGCACGGGAGGCCGCCGTGCTCTGAGCGGAGCGTGGGCGGCGTATCGTGCGGGGCAGACGATGCGAGGAGGATACGTGACCGCGAGCAGTGAGCTTCTGATCGATGCGTTCGACCGGATCGCGGGGGTGGTGCGCAGCACCGTCCGCGGATTGGACGCCGAGACCTTGGGAGGCCGGGTCGACCCGGACGCGAACTCGATCGCGTGGCTGGTCTGGCACCTGACCCGGGTGCAGGACGATCACGTCTCCGAGGTCGCCGGCCGTGCCCAGGCGTGGACGGAGGAGGGATGGGCGGAGCGCTTCGCCCTGCCGTTCGACGTCTCCGACACCGGGTACGGCCACAGCTCCGACGATGTCGCGCAGCTCGCCGACGTGAGCGCGACCGACCTGGTCGGGTATCACGAAGGGGTGCACGCACGTACCGAGGAGTTCGTCCGAACGCTCACCGACGACGATCTCGCCCGCGTCGTCGACCGGCAGTGGGATCCGCCGGTCACGCTGGCGGTGCGGTTGGTCAGCGTGATCTCGGACGACCTGCAGCACGCCGGTCAGGCCGCGTACGTGAAGGGCGTGCTCCAGCGCCGCGGCTGACCGCACCGTCGGTGCGCGTCACGCCTTCGGCGAGTACACCTTCAGAGCTGCCGGCCGCATCCGGAGGGTGATCTTCCGCGGGTCGCCGGGCGTCTCGGTCGACGCCTCGCCGTCGTGCGCGTAGCCCGGGTCATCGCCCTGCGCCGCGATGGTGATCTCCTCGACGGTGCGCGCCTCGAGCGCGGGCGGCCCCTGCAGGAACGGCAGCCGGGCGACCACGGCGTCGGTCCTGCCGCCGAAGGCGAGGGCGACCGCGCCTCGGGATCGCGGCTTCCCGCCAGCGAACAGGATGCGCACGTCGAGCAGGTGGTCGTCGAGCCGCCGCCGCTCGATCGGCGCGACCGCGACCGGGTAGTACCGGTCGACGCCGACGAACACCGACCAGACCGTTCGTGGTCGCCCGTCGATCTCGATCTGCAGGGGATCGCCGCGGCGGACGACCCGGATCGCCGCGATCAGCGCCGCGATCGGCTTGCCGAGCCGCTTCTCGTGCTTCTCGCGCTCTTCGACGAACGACGGGTAGATGCCGACCGAGGCCGTGTTCAGCACGGTGATCGTCTCGCCGGTGCCGAACGTCAGGTCAGCGACATCGACCTGGCGGCCGGACCCGTCGGCCAGCGCCTGCAGCGTCGCGTCGACGGTGTCGAGCAGGGCGGCCTTCGCGAAGTGGTTGAACGTCCCGCCCGGGAACACCAGGAGCGGGAGGTCCGCGGCCCGAGCCTGTTGGGCGACCGCTGCGACCGTGCCGTCACCGCCGTAGACGCCGAGCACGCGCGGCGGCGTCTCCGCACCGAGCCGGCCCTCGATCACCTCGCCGATGTCGTCGCCGTCCGCCAGCTCATGGATGTCGGCCTGCGGCAGCCGTTTCCGCAACAGCGGCCCTGGCTCCGGGCCGCCGAGCCCGCGACCGGAGCCCGGGTTCACCACGATGAACACGCCATCGCCGGTGTCGGTGGCCGGAAGGTCGATCATGCGTGCCGTCGGCGGGTCGCGGCGCGCGGCGGTCTTCACCGCCGGGGCTGCGAGCTTCAGCGCGACGGCGGCCCCCGCGCCGATCGCGGCGCCTCCGGCGACGTCGGACAGCCAGTGTGCTCCGGTGTGGAGGCGGGAGTATCCGACGCCCGCGGCCAGCGGCGCGAGCACCGCGCCGGCCGCGGGCCACTCCAGCGCCGCCCCGGTCGCGAAGGCGGCGGCGCTCGCCGTGTGGCCCGACGGGAACGACGGCGAGGTGGGGGAGCGCTCCAGCCGACGCGCGAGCGGGATGGACGTGAGGGCCGGCCGGTCGCCGCCGACCAGCCGCTTGCCGACCAGGTTGGCGACGAAGCTGGCGATGCCGAGCGAGGCGAGCCCCCGAACCGCCGCCCGCGGGCGGCCCAGGGCGACCAGGACGGCTGCTGCGGCGAACCACAGCTTGCCGTGGTTGGCCGCGAGCGTGAGGCCGCGCCAGAACCCGTCCGACACCGCGCCCGTCGTGCGCGCGTTGATGCGTGACGCGACCCTCGCATCCCACCTCTTGAGGCGGGCGGGGAGCGAGAGGCGACGGGGAGCGCGGCGCGAGGTGCGCGATCGGGTGCGACGACGGGATGCTGCCATACCGCCAACGTACGCCGAGCCGGTCCGGCGAGGCGCGCATCCCCGCTGTCTGTGGAGAACGCCCGGGGTCGCGGAGCTGTGGACGACTGCGCACGACCCGCCCTGTGGACGGCCTCTGCGGGACGTCGCCGCGGGCGGTAGGATCGACGGCGTGAGCACGCACGTCATCTCCCAGCCCAACGAACAGCAGCGCGACGTCGTCGGCAGCGACGAGCACGGCACGCTCGTCCGCAGCCTGAGCACGACCCTGCCGACCGCACTCGGCAATCTCCTCGCCACGATCGTCGTGCTCGCGTCGCTGGTCATCGGCGTGTGGAGCCTCGTGGCCACCTGGACCGGCAACGCGGAGGACTTCCTGCCCTTCTTCCAGGTCACGGTCGCGGCCACCGTCGTGTCGCTCAACGCGCTCTACGCCCGCCGCACCTTCAGCTACGTCATCACGCTCATCGGCGCGATCCTCTGGCTCTGGGTCTCCGTGACACCGTTCACCCCGTTCTTCCAGGTGCTGCTCCAGGCGATCACCGTGGTGATCATGCTCGCCGGCGTCGTCTTCTCGACCGCCGCAGTGCGCCTCAGCAAGCAGCCTCGCTTCTGAGCGCGGACCGGCAGCGCGGGACGGACCCGCACCCGAGCTCCGACCGGATCGGCGCCGACCGGACCGGCACCGACCGGAGCGGCCTCCCCGACCCGACCGCCCCCGCGGACCCCTCGGCACCACCGGCCGAGACCCTCTCGCGGCGTCGCCATTTCGTCGACCTCTCGCCGCTGCGCGAGTCCCCGGCCTTCGCCCGGCTCTGGGCAGGCGGAGCGATCTCCGGCATCGGCTCGCAGATGACCATCGTCGCGGTCGGGCTGCACATCTACGACCTCACGCACTCGACGCTCGCGGTGTCGCTGGTGGCGCTCTTCGCCCTGGTCCCCATGATCGTCTTCGGCCTCTACGGCGGCGTCCTCGCCGACGCCTTCGACCGGCGCACCGTCGCGCTGGTGACCGCGATCGTCGCGTGGTCGTCGACGGCCGCGCTCGCGCTCCTGGCATGGATGCACATCCCGGTCGTCTGGCCGCTGTACGTCATCACGACGATCAACGCCGTGGCCGGGGTGATGATCGGGGCGACCCGCCAGGCGATCACGCCGCGACTGCTCCCGGTGAGCCTGCTCCCCGCGGCCAGCGCCCTGGGCGGCATCAGCATGGGCGTCATGGTGACCGTCGGCCCGGCGCTGGCGGGCCTGCTCGTCGCGACGGTCGGCATCCCGTGGACGTACACGGTGGATGCGGTGCTCTTCACGGCCGCGTTCCTGGGCATCTTCACCCTCCCGTCCATCGTGCCGGAGGGCGAGCGGAAGAGCGCGGGCCTCTCCTCGGTGCTGGAGGGTCTGCGGTTCCTCCGCACCGCGCCGAACCTCAGCATGACGTTCGTGCTCGACGTCATCGCGATGACGTTCGGTCAGCCGCGTGCGCTGTTCCCCGCGGTGGGTGCGCTGCTGATCGGCGGCGGACCGATCACGGTGGGCATCCTCACGGCAGCCGGGGCGGTCGGGACGCTGCTCTCGAGCGTCTTCTCCGGGCGGCTCGGCGGGGTCCGCTGGCAGGGCCGCGCGGTCGAACGGGCCATCATCGTCTACGGGGCCAGCATCCTCGGCTTCGGGATCGTGCTGGCGGTGGTCGCCTTCACCGGCACGGCGGGCGGCGGCGCCTCCCTCGTCGAGGCGAACCTGCCCGCACTCATCGCGGCGACGGTGCTGCTCGCCGCGTCGGGAGCGGCAGACAACGTCAGCTCGATCTTCCGGATGACGATCCTGCAGGCCTCCGCGCCGGATGCGATGCGCGGCCGGCTCCAGGGCGTGTTCACCGTCGTCGTCACCGGCGGTCCACGTCTCGGCGACCTGTACATCGGTGTGCTCGCCGTGACGGGTGCCCTCTGGTTCCCGCCGCTCCTCGGCGGCCTGCTGATCGTCGTGCTGGTCGGCGTGATCGCCCGCATCCAGGGCTCGTTCCGCCGCTACGACGCGCTCGCGCCGACCCCCTGAATCCCTCGTCGAAGTGCACGTCGTGGTCGCTATTCGCGCGAAATAACCGCCACGACGTGCACTTCGACGAGGATCACGACTCCCGGACGACCTGGTCCGGCCGCTTGTCGGGCCGGAGCCCGCGCCAGGACGGCTGCCGCAGTCGCCCGGGCCCGGTCCACTCGGCGAACTCGACCTCGCCGACGAGTTCCGGCCGCACCCAGTGGGCGCCGCGCGCGTCGGCGGACGGCACGCCCTCCAGAGGCGGCGTCTTGCGCTCGTGCGCTCCGAGCTTGGCGGCCAGGTCGTCCAGGACGCGGTCGGTGAATCCGGTCCCGACCTTGCCGACGTAGCGCAGGGTGTCACCGTCCGGGATGCCGAGCAGCAGTGCTCCGATGGTGTTCGCCCGGCGCCCGTTTCCGGGGGTCCACCCGCCGATGACGACCTCCTGCGTGAGGTGGTGCTTGATCTTGATCCACGAGCGCGAGCGCCGGCCGGTCGCGTAGGTGCTGTCGCGGCGCTTGGCCATGACGCCTTCGAGGCCGAGCTCCCGGCTGGATGCGATGGCGTGCTCGAGGTCGCCGTCGAACGCCGGCGGCACCTGCACCGGGTCGCCGCGGTCGGGCCGCAGCACCTCACCGAGGAGTTCACGGCGCTCGTCGTAGGTGTCGCGCGTGTGCTTCTTCCCGTCCACCTCCAGCACGTCGAACACCATGTAGTGCGCGGGCGCTCGTGTGAGGGCGGACTGCACGTCGCCGGGCCGGGTCAGTCCCATCCGCGTCTGCAGCAGCCCAAAGTCGGGCCGCCCTTTCGGGTTGAGGGTCACGATCTCGCCGTCCAGGACGAGGTCGTGGTCGCCCGCGAGGTCCACGAGCCCGGCGAGGTCGGGATAGGTGACGGTCACGTCGTTGCCGTTGCGTGTAGTGAGCCGCAGCCGGCCGCCGCGCACCTCCGCGATGGCCCGGATGCCGTCCCACTTCATCTCGAACGCCCACTCGTCCTCGTCGGTCACGTCGGCCTGCGAGCCGAGCGTTGCGAGCATGGGGGAGACCGGGTCACCGGTGATCGCCGGCCCCGGCTCGCGGGACGTCGCCGCGGAGGCGCGCTTCGATCCCGCCTTGGCCCGATCCTTCGACTCCGAATGTCCGTCCTGCCCCTCCGTCTTCATGAGGTGGATGAGCCAGTTCTTCTCGTCGCCGCCTTGCGCCGTGCGGATGAGCGCGAACTTCCGCGGCTCCCCGCCGAGCCCGCCGTCCGGCTGGCCGTGCAGCGTGGCGATCACCTCGTCGTCGCGCCACTTCTCCAGCTCGTAGTCGCCGTGGTCCCAGATGTCGACGTGCCCGGCGCCGTACTCGCCGTGCGGGATGTCGCCCGCGAAGCTGCCGTATTCGAGCGGATGGTCCTCGGTGTGCACCGCGAGGTGGTTCTGCTTGGTGTCGGTCGGCGTGCCCTTCGGCAGCGCCCAGCTGACGAGCACGCCGTCGTTCTCGAGCCGGAAGTCCCAGTGGAGCCGCCGGGCGTGGTGCTCCTGGATGACGAACGAGCGTCCCTCCCGGGCAGCGGGCCGCTCGGCGGGCACCGGCTCGGGAGTCTTGGCCGCATCCCGCATCGAGCGGTAGGTGGACAGCCGATCCGGCTCCGACGCGTGGCCCCCGTGCCCGGCGGAGAGCTCCGCCAGCGGGTCCCCGCGTCGCTTGAGGCGCTGCATGACCTCGCGGTAGTCCAGGTGCTCCAGGTTCTTGGAGGCGAGCTCGCGCCAGGTGCGGGGCGCCGCGACGGTGGGATGGAAGCGGCCGCGCAGCGAGTACGGCGCGATCGTGGTCTTCGCGCCGTTGTTCTGGCTCCAGTCGACGAGCACCTTGCCGGCGCGCAGCGACTTCTTCATGTCGCTCACGATGAGGTCGGGATGGTCGGCTTCGAGCGCGCGCGCCAGCTCGTGGGCCACCGCACTGATCTGGTCGCTGGTCTGCGAGCCGTCGAGGGCGGCATAGAGGTGGATGCCCTTGGAACCGGAGGTGACCGGCATCGGGTCGAGCCCCATGTCGGTGAGGATGGCGCGGGCAAGCCGGGCGACCTCCGCGCAGTCGACGAGGGTGACGCCGTCGCCGGGGTCGAGGTCGAGCACCAGCCGGTCGGGGTTCTTCCGCTCGCCGCCGCGCCCCACCCGCCACTGCGGCACGTGGATCTCGAGCGACGCGATCTGCGCCAGCCAGATGAGCGTCGCGCGGTCGTTGACCAGCGGGTAGGTGTTCGTGCTGGTCTTGTGGGTGATGGATGCCTGACGCACCCAGTCCGGGGTGGAGGCCGGGTCGAGGTTCTTCTGGAAGAACACCTCCGCCGGGTCGTCGGGCGTCCCGACGCCGTGCACCCAGCGCTTGCGCGTCGCGATCCGGTCGCGCACGTGCGGGATCATCACGTCGGCGACGGCGTTGTAATAGCCGAAGATGTCGGCCTTCGTCGTCCCGGTCTCCGGGTACATGACCTTGTCGAGGTTGGTCAGCTTGAGGCGGTGGCCGTCGATCTCGACGACCTCGGTGTCCTGCGCGGCCATGCCCTCACCGTACGCCCGGGCCGTGCGGTCGCGGATGCGTTCCGGCGCATTCCCTGATCATGGCTTGAAAATGCGACACTTGCCGGACACGATGGGCACATGAGGGCCATTTGGACGGGCGCGATCACCTTCGGTCTGGTCAACGTTCCGGTGAAGGTATACAGCGCGACCGAGGATCACGACGTGCCGCTGCACCAGGTGCACGACGCGGACGGCGGCCGCATCCGCTACCAGCGGCGCTGCGAGATCGACGGCAAGGTGATCCCGTACGAGCACATCGTCAAGGCGTACGACGACGGTGAGCGCACCGTCATCCTGACCGCCGAGGACATGGCGTCGCTGCCCTCGGAGCGCAGCCGCGAGATCGACGTGGTGGAGTTCGTCCCGAACGACCAGCTCGACCCGCTGATGTTCGACCGCAGCTACTACCTGGAGCCGGACTCCAAGTCGTTGAAGGCGTACGCGCTGCTGCGGAAGACGCTGGAGGACGAGGAGCGTACGGCGATCGTGGAGTTCGCCCTCCGCCAGAAGACCCGGCTGGGCGCGCTGCGCGTGCGCGGCAACCTGCTCGTGCTGCAGACGCTGCTCTGGCACGACGAGATCCGGGAGGCCGACTTCCCGTCGCTGGACCAGACCCCGCGCATCTCGGACCGCGAGCTGCAGCTGTCGAGCGCCCTGATGGAGAGTTTCGCCGGCGACTTCGAGCCGGAGAAGTTCAGCGACGAGTACCAGGACGAGCTGCGCAAGCTCATCGACGCCAAGCTGGAGCAGGGGGAGAGCGTCGACACCGCCGCCACCTTCGGTGAGGAGGCGGAGGAGAAGAAGGGCGGTGGCGAGGTCATCGACCTGATGGAGGCTCTGCAACGCAGTGTCGAGCGCAGCCGCTCGTCGAAGTCGTCCGGCGAGAAGTCCGACGAGAAGAAGCCGGCGGCGCGGAAGAGCTCCGCCTCCGGATCGAAGTCCGCCTCATCGAAATCGTCCACCGCATCCACGCGAAAGGCCCCGGCCAAGAAGTCTGCGAAGAAACCCGCGTGACGCGGCTGAAGCGCAGCAACCCGTCCGGCCCCGGCTACCACCGGAGGATGACGGATTCGGGACCGGTGTACGAGGACGAGGCGGGCAACACGATCGTCGACGAGCGCGAGCTGGAACGCATCCGCTCGCTCGTGCTCCCGCCCGCCTGGCAGGACGTGTGGATCTCGCCGGACGCCCGCGGGCACATCCAGGCGGTCGGGACGGACCAGGCCGGCCGGCGGCAGTACCGCTATCACGACTCGTGGAGGCTGCACCAGGACCGCGTCAAGTTCGAGCGGGCCGCGCAGCTGGCCGAGACCCTGCCGTCGGCGCGCCGCAAGGTGACCATGGACCTGCGGGAGGAGGGGTTCGGCCGAGACCGCATCCTCGCCGCAGCCTTCCGCATCATCGACCTCGGCAGCGTCCGGATCGGCAGTGAGGAGTACCTGCATGCCAACGGCAGCCGGGGGCTCACGACCCTGCTCTGCAGGCACGCCCGCATCGAGGACGACGACATCACGCTGACGTTCCCCGCGAAGTCGGCGCAGAAGTGGACGAGCACGATCACCGACGCCGACCTGGCGGAACTGCTGAGGCAGATTCAGGCGCTCCGCGGCCAGCGCTCGCGGCTGCTGTCGTGGAAGGACGGCACCTGGCACTCCATCCGTCCGGCATCCCTGAACGAGTACATCCGCCGGCAGACGCGGGGCGAGTTCACCGCGAAGGACTTCCGGACGCTGCACGGCACGATCGTCGCAGCGGAGGCGCTCGCCGAGCTGGGTGTCGCCGGCTCGGACTCCCAGCGGAAGAAGCGGATCAGCGCGGCCGTGAACGAGGCGGCCGCGGCCCTCGGCAACACGCCGGCGATCGCGCGCAACAGCTACATCGACCCGCGCATCTTCGACCGTTACCGCAGCGGCGAGGTCATCGACACCTCCGGCGGTCGCGCGCCGGAGCCCGCCCTCCTCGAACTCCTCTCCACCAGCTGACACACGCCAACAGCTCCTGAGTTTTTCGCGCGACACGCCGTCGCGGGGGCGAAAAACTCAGGAGCTGTCGGCGTGGGACCAGGTCAGCGCTTGGCGGGTGCCTGCGCCTTCGTCGAGGCGGAGAGCGGGGAGGCGATCTCCTCCAGCGACTTGCCCTCCGCGTTCACGCCGAGGAACAGCTCCACGAGCCCGGCCGCGATCATCAGCCCGGCCCCGATGTAGTACCCGATGACCACCGAGTGGATGCCGCCCTCGATCAGGTTCCCGAACAGGATCGGGCCGATGATGCCGCCGATGCCGGTTCCGACCGCGTAGAAGAACGCGATCGCCATGGCCCGGGTCTCCATCGGGAAGATCTCGCTGACGGTGAGGTACGCCGCGCTGGCGCCGGCCGACGCGAAGAAGAACACGACCATCCAGCATGCGGTGAGCCAGAACGCGTCCAGCACACCGGAGTCGAACAGGATGGCCGTCCCGACCAGCAGGACGCCGCTGCCGACGTACGAGAGGGTGATCATGAACTTCCGCCCGACCGTGTCGAACAGGTGACCGAGCAGGAACGGCCCGAGGAAGTTGCCGATCGCGATCGGGACCAGCGCCCACGGCGCCACGTCGTCCGGGACGTTCAGCAGCTTGGTGAGCACCAGCGAGTAGGTGAAGAACACGGCGTTGTAGAGGAACGCCTGGCCGATGAACAGCGAGAGGCCGAGCACGAACCGCTTCGGGTACTGCGTGATCGCGACGCGCACGATCTCGCCGAAACCGGTGGAGCGGCGCTGGTGGATCTCGATCTCGCGGTCGCTGGGCACCGCCTCGAGCTTCTGGTGGGTGTCCTTCTCGACGCTCTCCTCGATCTCGTCGACGAGTTTCTCGGCCTCCTCGTCGCGACCGTGGATGAACATCCACCGCGGCGACTCCGGCACGTTCCGGCGGACGAGCAGGATGACGAGGCCGAGCACCGCGCCGAGACCGAACGCGATCCGCCAACCGATGTTCGGGGCGAAGATGTCGGTGTTCAGCAGGAACACGGTGAGGATGGCGCCGAACGCCGTTCCGAGCCAGTACGACCCGTTGATGGCCAGGTCGACCAGTCCGCGCCGCCGGGCCGGGATCAGCTCGTCGATCGCGGAGTTGATGGCCGCGTACTCGCCGCCGATGCCGGCGCCGGTGAAGAACCGGAACAGGAAGAACATCCACGGGGTGACGGCGAACGCGGTCAGCACCGTCGCCACCAGGTAGAGGCCCAGGGTGATGATGAACAGCTTCTTGCGGCCGAACCGGTCGGTCAGATAGCCGAACACCAGGGAGCCGGTACAGGCGCCGGCGACGTAGATGGCCGCCGCGAGTCCGACCTGGGCGGTGGTGAGTCCGAGGCCGCTGTCGGGTTCGGTCAGGCGGCTTCCGATGGCGCCGACGATGGTCACCTCGAGGCCGTCCAGGATCCACACGGTCCCGAGTCCGACGACGACGAGCCAGTGGAAGCGGGACCAGGGGAGGCGGTCCATGCGAGCGGGGATGGCTGTGCGGATCGTCTTCAGCGACGCCGCGTTCCTCTGCGATGTGTGAGCTGTCACTCGGGGGACTGTACGGGTCCTGTGTATCCGAAGGGAGAGCCTTGACAAACCGGCGTTCACTTGTTCTCAGGGTCCGATAGCGCACCGCTGGTACCCCTGTCAACCCCTTGTTGGGGTACGGGGTGCATTGCTTATCGTGGCTAACGAACCACCGACCCGGAAGGCGAGGTGGCGCACCCGAACTGAGAGCACTTAAACGAGGTCGCCCGTGCGTACACGGGCTGAATGGGATGACACGATGACGACGCTCGAAGTTACCAGCGACCCGGTACGGGACTACCTCAATGCCATCGGCCGCACGCGGCTGCTGACCGCCGACGAGGAAGTCGCCCTGGCCAAGAGGATCGAGGTGGGAGTGCTGGCCGGAGAGCGGCTGGCGATCCGCCCGAACCTGACCCCCCGCGAGAAGCGTGAGCTGCAGTACCTCGCCGATGACGGCAAGCGCGCGTTCGAGCGGTTCATCGAGGCGAACCTCCGCCTGGTGGTGAGCATCGCCAAGCGGTACGCCGGCCGCGGCCTCCCCGTGATGGACCTCATCCAGGAGGGTAACCTCGGTCTCGTCCGCGCTGTCGAGAAGTTCGACTACCGCACGGGCAACAAGTTCTCCACCTACGCCACCTGGTGGATCCGCCAGTCGATCCTCCGCGGGATCGCCGACACGGCCCGCCTGATCCGCATCCCCGTGCACACGGTGGAGAAGATCGACAAGCTGGACCGCATCCGCCGCGACCTGGGCGGGGAGCTGGGCCGCACGCCCACCCTGGAGGAGATGGCCGAGGCCTCGAACCTCGACCCCGCCGAAGTCCACAAGCTGCAGATGAGCGACTCGGAGACCGTCTCGCTGGCCGTGCCGGTCGGCGAGAACGAGGGCGCCGAGCTCGGCGACCTGATCGAGGACGGCGACTTCGCCGGTCCGCCGGAGGCCGTCGAGGTGGAGTTCCGTCACCGCGACCTGGAGGAGCGCCTCCGCGAGCTGCCGCCGCGCGACGCGAAGGTCGTGCGCATGCGCTTCGGCCTCGACGGTCACAAGCCGATGACCCTCGACGAGGTCGGCGAGGTGTACGGCATCACCCGTGAGCGCGTCCGCCAGCTGGAGACCCGCAGCCTCAAGCGCCTCCGCTGCCCGGAGCTGCTCGAGTACCTGCGCTGAATCGAGAGCACGAGAAGAAGGACCCCGCACCTGATCGGTGCGGGGTCCTTCTGCGTGTGGATGCGTGTGGATGCGGTCTGCGTGTGGATGCGGTCAGCGCCCGGGAGGCGAATCCGCGTCGACCTCGTCCGCGCCGAGCGCGCCGATCTCCTCGGTCAGCTGGAGACCCTGCGAACTGTTCGACGACGCCGTCAGCTGCTCCAGCCAGGCTTTGTTGATGCGGGGGTACCGGCCGCCGCTGTAGCGGAACAGCAGGGGGATGGCCGGGTCGATCCAGATCGCACTGCGACCGTCACCGACGCCCTGCTCGTCGCGCCAGGAGAAGAAGAAACCCTCCTTGCGGCGGAGCTTCAGTCCGATCACGATCTGCAGGTGCGCCAGCACCCGGTCCTCGAAACCGATCTCGGTGGTGCCACCGTAGACGAGCTTGCCCATAGGAAAAACGTACAGGATGGTTCCCCCGTTCGATGCGACGCCGAACGGCTGCCATGCCCGGATGTTCGCCCACGGGCGTACTGTCGCCCCCATGAGCCCCTCCCGCATCCTGGTCACCGGCGCCACCGGCTACATCGGCGGCCGCCTCGTCCCGCGGCTGCTCGCCCGCGGTCACGACGTCCGGGTGCTGGCGCGCTCGCCGCAGAAGCTGACGGACGTGCCCTGGGCGGGCGATGTGGAGGTGGTGGAGGGCGACCTGCACGATGCCGATGCCGTAGCCCGCGCGGTCCGCGATGTGGACGTCGTCTACTACCTCGTCCACTCCATGCGGGCCCGCGGCGACTTCGACGAGGAGGAGTCCGCGGCGGCTCGCACGGTCGCAGAGGCGGCCGAGGCAGCGGGCGTCCGCAGGATCGTGTACCTCGGCGCCCTGCACCCGGACGGCGAGCTCTCGCGGCATCTGCGTTCCCGCGTGGCCGTCGGCCGCATCCTGCTCGACTCCGGCGTCCCGACGGTGGTCTTCCAGGCGGGCGTGGTGATCGGCTCCGGGTCCGCCTCGTTCGAGATGATCCGGCACCTGACCGAGGTGCTGCCGTACATGCCGGCGCCGCGCTGGGTGCGCAACCGCATCCAGCCGATCGCCATCCGCGACGTCCTGCACTATGTGCTCGAGGCGGCCGAGCTCCCACCGGACGTGTCTCGGGCGTTCGACATCGGCGGCCCGGACATCCTCCGCTACGGCCAGATGATGAACGCCTACGCCCTGGAGGCGGGCCTGCCGCAACGACCGATCGCGTCCCTGCCGGTGTTCACCCCGTGGCTCGCCTCGCAGTGGGTCAACCTGGTCACGCCCATCCCGCGCAGCCTCGCCGTCCCCATCATCGAGTCGCTGCAATACGACTGCGTGATGCGCGAGCACGACATCGACGCCGTCATCCCGCCGCCGCCAGAAGGGCTGACCCCGTATCGCCGAGCCGTCCGGCTGGCCCTGGCGCGCGAGCGGTCGGGGGAGGTGGAGACCAGCTGGCAGGACGCCTCGGTTGCGGGGGCGCCCAGCGATCCGCTGCCGAGCGACCCCGAATGGTCGGGGCACACCGTCTACACCGACCTGCGCGAACGCGACTCGACCGCCGACCCCGAGATGCTGTGGCGCGTCGTCGAGGGCATCGGCGGAGAGCGCGGCTGGTACTCGTTCCCGCTCGCCTGGGCGCTCCGCGGCTGGGCGGACAAGCTGGTCGGGGGCGTCGGCCTCCGCCGCGGACGCCGCGACGCCGACCACCTGAACACGGGCGATGCCCTCGACTGGTGGCGGGTGGAGCGGATCGAGCGGGGGAGCAGCCTCCGGCTGCGCGCCGAGATGCGCGTTCCGGGGCGTGCCTGGCTGGAGCTCGCGGTCCGTCCGCGCGAGGGCGGGGGATCGCAGTACCGGCAGCGCGCCGTGTTCTTCCCGCGCGGACTCTCGGGACGGCTCTACTGGTTCGCGATCCTGCCGTTCCACGGCGTGATCTTCAACGGGATGGCGAACCGCATCGTGTACGAGGCGGAGCACCCGAAGGCGGCTAGCCGCGTCGCGCGTCCGACCGGGCAGCAGAATCCGGACCGGAGTCCGACTCACGAGCATCCGGATCGTCCGAACCCGCACCCACGGCAGGAACCGACGCCAGCGTCGTCTCGCTGAGGTCGCGGAGGAATCGGGTCACCGTGTCACGGTCCTGGGGGCTGAGAGACCGCGCCACCTCGAACCGGCGGGCGTGCTGCAGTCCCATGGTCCGGCGGACCTCACGGTGCGTCTCCGGCGTGATCTCGACGGTGACGGCACGGCGGTCGGTCGGATGCGGGCGGCGGACGACGTGGCCGGCACGCTCCAGGCGGTCGAGTAGCTTCGTCGTGGAGGCGGTGGAGATGTGGAGGTGGTCGGACAGCGCCCCGGCGGTGACCGGGACGTCGGCGTTCATCGACGCGATGATGTACCGCAGCGCCCGCATGTCGGTCTCGTTGAGCTTCATGTGCGTGCGGGATTCGAAGCTGAGCCGCTGGTCGGCGTCACGCCACTCGCGCATCGCGGCGAGCAGCCGGACGATCTGCGCCAGCTCCTCCTCGCTCAGGTCGTCGTGCCGGACGAGTTCCTGCCGCGGGTCGATCACGCGGGGATCGGTGAGGGATGCGGAGATGCGGCGTGCGTCGCGTCGCGCGTCATCCCGAGCCGGTGTCATGCGAACATCCTATTCCCATCCGTAAGAATCGTGCTAGGTTATTTGCTATCCAAGCTAGACAAGGGAGCGCCGGGCATGACACAGCTGCACCCCCAAACGCGGACTCCTGACGCGCGCACTCCTGAGGAGAAGGCGACCGGTCAGAACTCGACCGGCGACAGCACTCTGGCGCACGACCTCGCGTCGGTCGAGGAGCGGCTCGACCGCTTCTTCACCGAGCGGATCTCCGCAGCCTCCGCTTACGGCCCCTCCTACCGTCGGCTGTGGGAGTCGGCTCGGGATGCGGCAGACGGCGGCAAGCGCATCCGCCCGCGCTTCGTCCTCCTGGCGTACCGCGGACTCGGCGGCGTCGAGCGCGACGTCGCCTGCACCGCGGCGGTCGCGTACGAGCTGCTGCACACCGCGTTCCTGCTCCACGACGACGTCATCGACGGCGACACCGTCCGGCGCGGCCGGCCGAACACCGCGGGAGAGTTCGCTGCCGACGCCGTCGCTCACGGGGCGAGCGCCGTCCGGGCCCGTCGCTGGGGCGAGTCCGGCGCCATCCTGGCCGGCGATCTGCTGCTTCACGCCGCATCCACTGTCCTCGCCCGCGCTGACACCGACGAGTGGACGCGCGAGCGCCTCCTCGACATCCTCGACCACAGCGTGTTCGTCACGGCGGCAGGCGAGCTCGCCGACGTCGCCCTCTCGGGGCGCCTGGGCGACGACGCCCCGGCGCTCGACGACGTGCTCGCCATGACCGAGCACAAGACGGCCGCCTACTCGGTCTCCGGTCCGCTGATGACGGGCGCGCTGCTCGCCGGCGGGGGAGAGGACGTGCTCGCGTCGCTGGCCGAGTACGGCCGGCTCGTCGGGATCGCCTTCCAGCTCGGCGACGACCTTCTCGGCGTCTTCGGCGCGGAGGACGTCACCGGAAAGAGCATCGTCAGCGATCTCCGTCAGGGCAAGGAGACCTCTCTCATCGCGTACGCCCGCGGAACCGCCCGCTGGGAGGAGGTCGCGCCGTCCCTCGGCCGCGGCGACCTCGCGCCGCATGAGGCCGGACGGCTCGCCACCGTGCTCGAGGAGTGCGGCGCGCGCCGGTTCGTCGAGCGGCTGCTCGCCGACCATGTCGATCGCGCCGTCGCGCTGCTCGACTCCCCATCCATCCCGCCGGCACTGGCCGAACCCCTCGCCGACGTGGCACGCTCCTGCATCGGGAGGATCGCATGACTCGAGCGCCCGAGGCTCCGACGACCGCCGTGCCGACCGACCTCGCCACCTACACGGACGCGGCCCACGCCGGTGCGGCCACGATCATCCACGCCTACTCGACATCGTTCGGGATGGCGACCCGCCTCCTCGCCGCGCAGATCCGTCCCCGGGTGGAGGACGTGTACGCGCTGGTCCGCGTCGCCGACGAGATCGTCGACGGGGCCGCGGCAGAAGCCGGGCTCGACGTCGACGACCAGCGGGAGCTGCTCGACGCCCTGGAGGCCGACACCGAGCGCGCGATGCGCACCGGGTACAGCGCCAACGTCGTCGTGCACTCGTTCGCGGTGACCGCCCGGGCGACGGGCATCGGTGTCGACCTGACCCGTCCTTTCTTCGCGTCGATGCGCCGCGACCTCAGCCCCGTTGACTTCACGGCGGAGGAGCTGCGCGAGTACGTCTACGGCTCGGCCGAGGTGGTCGGTCTCATGTGCCTCAGGGTCTTCCTGGCCGACCGTCCGGTGCCGGACGACACGCGACGGAGGCTGGAGGCGGGCGCCCGACGGCTCGGCGCCGCCTTCCAGAAGATCAACTTCCTCCGCGACCTCGCGGTCGACTGGTCGGAGCTCGGCCGCAGCTACTTCCCGGGGATCGACCCGGCGCGGCTGACGGAACGGCAGAAGCTCGCCCTGGTCGTCGACATCGACTGCGACCTCGGGGCGGCGGCCGACACCATCCCCGAGCTCCCGGACAACTGCCGCCGGGCGATCATCGCCGCGCACGGGCTGTTCGCGGAGCTGAGCGACCGCATCCGCGCGACGCCCGCCAGCGAACTGCTGACCCGCCGCATCAGCGTCCCGATCCGGGTGAAGCTCGGCATCCTGACGCGCGCGACCGTCTCGGCCGCACTCCCGCGCTCGCCGCAGGGGGAACGACCATGACCGGGCAGACCGCGGTCGTCATCGGCGGCGGGATCGCGGGTCTCGCCACAGCGGCGCTGCTCGCCCGCGAGGGCTACGGGGTCACGCTGCTGGAGCAGAACGCGACCCTCGGCGGCCGCGCCGGCTCGTGGGAGCATGATGGGTTCCGCTTCGACACCGGGCCCTCCTGGTACCTCATGCCCGAGGTCTTCGACCACTTCTTCCGGCTGATGGGCACCTCCACGGCCGAGCAGCTCGACCTCGTCACGCTCGATCCGGGTTATCGCGTGTTCTCGGAGGACGGCCGGCCGCCGCTCGACATCCTCGCCGACGGCGCAGCGAACCGTGCGGTGTTCGAACGGGAGGAGCCGGGCGCCGGTGCCGCACTCGACCGGTACCTGACGGGCGCGGCCGAGACGTACCGCCTGGCTGTGGACCGCTTCCTCTACAGCACCTTCGCCGACCTGCGGCCGCTCTTCGCGTCGGACCTGATCCGTCGGCTGCCCCGCCTCGCCCGCCTGCTGCTCGAACCGCTCGACCGCTACGCCGCCCGCTTCGTCCGCGATGTCCGCTTGCGCCAGGTGCTCGGCTACCCCGCGGTGTTCCTGGGCACCTCGCCGGACCGCGCGCCGAGCATGTACCACCTGATGAGCCACCTCGACCTCGACGACGGGGTGCGGTATCCGCTCGGCGGCTTCGCAGCGCTGATCGACCGGGTGGCCGCGCTCGCGGAGGGGGCGGGGGTCCGGCTCGTGACCGGGGCGCGGGTCACCGCCATCCGCACCACCGCCGACGGCGACTCGCCGCGTCCGCGCGCCTCCGGCGTCGAGTACCGGGATGCGTCCGGCGCTGTGCACACGATCGACGCCGACGTGGTCGTGTCCGGCGCCGACCTGCACCATACGGAGACGGCGCTGCTCCCCGAGAAGCTGCGCACGCATCCCGAGAAGAAATGGGAGCGCCGCGACCCCGGCCCGGGCGTCGTGCTCGCCATGCTGGGCGTGCGCGGCCGTCTGCCGGAGCTGACCCACCACAACCTGTTCTTCACCACCGACTGGGAGGCCAACTTCCAGACGATCTACGGGCCGAACCCCGGCATCCCGGACCCGGCCTCGCTGTACGTGTGCATGCCGAGCGCGACCGACCCTGAGGTGGCACCGAAGGGGCACGAGAACCTGTTCGTGCTCATCCCGGTGCCGGCGGATGTGTCGCTCGGCGCCGGCGGACTCAACGGCGCGGGCGACCGTGCGATCGAGCGTGCCGCCGACGCGGCCATCGCGCAGATCTCCGCCTGGGCGGGCATCCCGGATCTCGCCGACCGGATCGTGCTGCGCCGTACGGTCGGGCCGGAGGACTTCGCGACCGACCTGAACGCGTGGAGCGGCGGCGCCCTCGGCCCGGCGCACACCCTGCGGCAGAGTGCGTTCTTCCGCCCGGGCAACGCCTCGGCGAAGGTCGACAACCTGTTCTATGCCGGCTGCTCCACGATCCCCGGCATCGGCCTCCCGATGTGCCTGATCAGCGCCGAGCTGGTGCTGAAGCGGCTGCGCGGCGACGGCGGGGCCGGTCCGCTGCCCGAACCGCTTCCCGCCCCGCAGGCGGAGCGGGTGTCGTGACGTTCGTCTACCTCGGCTGCCTGCTCCTCTCGCTGGCGGCGATGGTGCTGCTCGACGCCCGCTTCCGCCTGGTGTTCTGGCGGGATGCGCGCCGGGCGGCGATCGTGCTCGCCCTCGGCCTCGCCTTCTTCCTGGCGTGGGATGCCGCCGGTATCCTGCTCGGCGTGTTCGCCCGGGGAGAGTCGCCGCTGATGACCGGCGTGGAGCTCGCCCCGGAGCTGCCGCTGGAGGAGGTCTTCTTCCTGCTGTTCCTCTGCTACCTCACCCTGGTCACCGTGTTCGGTGCGCGAGCGGTGATGGATGCGCGCCGCCGGCCGACCGGCGAGCCGCAGCACGCGAAGGAGCGTGCCCGGTGACGTACGCCCTGCTCAGCCTGGTCTTCCTCGCGATCGCGGCGGCCGTGCTCGTCGTCGCGCTGGCGACCGCGCGCGACCGGACGCGGCTGGTGCGTCGCTGGTGGGCTCCGATCGCCGTCGCCGCCGTCGTCATCCTGCTGTTGACCGCGGTCTTCGACAATCTGATGATCGGTGCAGGGTTCATGACCTATCAGGACGCGCGCATCAGCGGCGTGCGCGTGGGGCTCGTGCCGCTCGAAGACTTCGCGTACCCGATCGCCGGCCTCCTGCTGCTGCCCGCGCTCTGGCTGCTGACCCGGCGGCGGGGGAGCAGGTCGTGACCGCCGTGGCCCCGGCAGCCCCCTTCCGGCAGCTCGTGCTGGCGTCGCGCCCGCTCAGCTGGATCAACACCGCGTTCCCGTTCGCCGCCGCCTACCTGCTCACGACAGGCCGGGTGGATGCGACGTTCGTCATTGGCACCATTTTCTTCCTCATCCCGTACAACCTGGCGATGTACGGCATCAACGACGTCTTCGACTACGAGTCCGACCTGCGCAACCCGCGGAAGGGCGGCGCGGAGGGGGCGCTGCTCGACCGGTCGGCGCACCGCCGCACCCTGATCGCGGCGGCGGTGACGACCCTCCCGTTCGTCGTGTACCTCGTGATCGTCGGGTCGCCGCTGTCCTGGCTGGTGCTCGCGTTCTCGCTGTTCGCGGTGCTGGCGTACTCGGTGAAGGGCCTCCGCTTCAAGGAGGTGCCGTTCCTCGACTCGGCCACCTCGAGCGTCCACTTCGTCAGCCCCGCCCTCTACGGGCTGGTGCTCGCGGGCGCGGTCTTCACCCCGCAGCTGTGGCTGGTGCTGCTCGCCTTCTTCCTCTGGGGCGTCGGCAGCCACGCGTTCGGCGCCGTTCAGGATGTGGTGCCCGACCGTGAGGGCGGCATCTCGTCCATCGCGACCGCCATCGGCGCGGCGGCGACCGTCCGGCTTGCGATCGTCGCGTGGGCGGCGGCCGGCGTCGCGATGCTGTTCACCGCGTGGCCGGGCCCGCTCGCCGCGGTGCTCGCCCTCCCGTACATCGCGGCCGCCGCCCCGTTCTGGTCGGTGACGGACGCCGACTCCAGCACCGCGAACCGCGGCTGGCGCCGCTTCCTCTGGATCAACTACGCCTGCGGCTTCGTCGTCACCCTCCTCCTCATCCTCTGGACCTCCCTCCGCTGACCCCCATCCCCCCACCGTCGAGTCCGCAAAAATTGCACGCCGATCGCGTGGTCGGCGTGCAATTTGTGCGGACTCGACGGTGGGGCGGATCGCGCGGGAGAAGAGGGAGAGCGTGCTAGTCGCGCTTCGGGAGCTGCTGCAGCGTCCAGGCGTTGCCGTCGGGGTCGGTGAAGTCGACGAAGCGGCCCCAGGCGAGGTCCGCGACGCCGCGCGCCTCGACGCCGTGCTCTGTGAGGTGCGCGAGGGCCGCGTCGGCGTCCGGCACGACGATCTGGAGGCCCTTCATCGTGCCGGGCGCCATGTCGGTGAGTCCCTCGCCGAACGCGATCGAGCACGCGGATCCGGGAGGGGTGATCTGCACGAAGCGGAGCTCCGGCGAGACCCGCTGATCGTGGTCGGCGTTCCAGCCGAGCGCATCCACGTAGAAGGCCTTGGCCCGGTCGACGTCCGTGACGGGGAGGATGATGAGCTCGATGCGCCAGTCGGTGATGGTCATGGTGACACCCTTTCGTGATCGGATGATTCCAGGCTAGAGCGGGATGCGGTCAGTTTCCGGCCGCAATATGATTTCGGCATTTTCGCGGTCGCGCGCGATATCGTCGTAATCTCCGCCCCCGCCAGAACCGAAAGCGACGCCCCAGCGATGAGCGACTCCCCGGCCGCCCCGAGCCCCTACGAGGTCCTCGGCGTCCGTCCGGATGTGAGCCACGACGACCTGCGCCGCGCCTACCGACGTCTGCTGCGCGAGACACATCCCGACACCGGTGGCACCGCGGCCGCGTTCCAGGCCGTCCAGCAGGCCTGGGAGCTCATCGGCGACCCGGAGGACCGCGCACGGTACGACCGGGGCGAGAGCATCACGGTGGATGCGGTGGCCGGCGACTCCGCCGGCGGCGGGTTCAGCGCGACCTTCCACACGTCGCGCGGGACGTCGCGCGGCGCCACCGTCCGTGCCCGCAGCTACGGGCATCCCGGCGGCCGATCGCGGGAGCGCTTCCTCTCTCTCATGCGCGAATGGATGGGCCGGGGCACCGACGACCGCGACCCGTACGATCCCGCCCTGGTGCGCTCCGCACCGCGCGAGATCCGCCAGCTGCTCGCGGTCGCGCTCGCCGAGGAGGCGACAGCACGCGCCGTCTCCGGGCTGGGCATCGGCTTCACGATCTGGAACGACGTGGCCGTGCATCCCTCCACCGACGCGAAGATCGACCACATCGTGCTCGGTCCGGCCGGACTGTTCGCCATCCGCTCGGCGGACTGGGGCGCTCCGGTCAAGCTCGCCAAGGGCGAGGTGGTCGGCGAGGGCATCGGCTCCGACGAGGAGCCCTTCCACGACCTGTACCACGCGGCGAAGAGCTTCGGCCGGCAGGCCGGCGTCCGGTTCACCGGGTACATCGTCGTGGTGCCGGACGACGACCTCGACGTGCCCTTCGACGTCGTGCGGCGCGGCAGGCTGAGCGGCTCGATGCTCGTGCGCCGGTCCCTCCTCCCGCGGCTGCTCCGCGACGGCGCCAACGCGGCCGGGCGCGAGAGCGTCGACCGCGCGTTCGAACTGCGGACCCGGCTGCAGGAGGCCGTGCGGTTCGTCTGAACCCGCTCTAGACACGGCGCGGCCGGCGCGAGCAGAGTGGACGCCATGGTCACCCCACTCGAGATCTTCAGCGGCTTCAGCGTCGACGACATCGCCGCGGCCAAATCCTTCTACGGCGACACCCTCGGGCTCGCGATCAGCGACGGCCCGATGGGCAACCTCGACCTCGAGCTGCCCTCCGGGGGTCACGTGTTCATCTATCCGAAGCCCGACCACACGCCAGCGACGTTCACCATCCTGAACCTGGTCGTGGAGGACATCGACGCTGCCGTCGACGACCTCAACTCCCGCGGGGTGGCGACGGCGATCTACGACGATCCGTCGCTGCCGACCGACGAGAAAGGCGTGCTCCGGGGCCGCGCGGCCGACCAGGGACCGGACATCGCCTGGTTCCGCGACCCCGCGGGCAACGTGATCTCGGTGCTGCAGAACTGACGGCGCGGGCTCAGGCGCGCTCGTCGTCGCTGTCGAGATCGCCGCTCTGCTGCAGGTCGCGCTCGTGCTCGGGAAGGTCGTCGGTGGAACGCGGGACGGTCGACACCAGCTGGAACGTCGCCTCCTCCGGCCATGACCGGTCGTCGACCAGCTCGTAGACGTCGAACGCCGACGCGCCGACGAAGTCGGACGGCACGCGGATGCGGCTCGGCGGCACATCCACGTCGCTGGGCAGCGTGAGCGTGCGCGCGGGCTCCCCGTTGTCACGGAGGAGCACGGCGCGGAACGCGTGGGGACCGGAAATCGACACGGTGACACGTTAGGCGTGTCGCGCTGAGAGTTCGAGTCCTCCTCGGCTTTCATTCAGCAGCATCCCGACGAAGTCACGGCGGCCGCACGGGAGTTCTACACTGTGCACGTGGAGCCCTTCATCGTCTGTCTCTGGATCCTGGCCGCCGCCTGCCTGGCGACCTGGGTGCTGTCCCTCATCACCAACGAGCACTCCTGGGTGGATCGCATCTGGTCGATCGTGCCCGTCGTGTACGTGTGGGTCTTCGCAGGTGCGGCCGGTCTCGCGGACGCGCGCCTCGACCTCATGGCGATCCTGGTGACGCTGTGGGGAGCACGCCTCACCTTCAACTTCGCCCGGAAGGGCGGCTACGCGCCCGGGGGAGAGGACTACCGCTGGGTGGTGCTGCGCGGGCGGATGGGTGCGGGGGCGTTCCAGGTCTTCAACCTGTTCTTCATCGTGATCTACCAGAACATCCTGCTGCTCCTCATCGCCCTCCCCGCCTGGGCCGCGTTCCAGCACCGGACGCCTCTGAATGCGCTCGACGTCATCCTCGCCGCCGTGTTCCTCTTCTTCCTCACCGGCGAAACGATCGCCGACCAGCAGCAGTGGAACTTCCACCGCTGGAAGAAGCTTGAGGTGGCGGCCGGCCGCGAGCCGTCGCCGCGTTTCCTCCAGTCGGGCCTCTTCCGGTTCTCGCGTCATCCCAACTTCTTCTTCGAGCAGGCGCAGTGGTGGGTGCTCTTCCTGTTCGGATGCGTCGCCGCGGGATCCCTCCTGCAGTGGACGGTCATCGGGCCGCTCCTGCTGACCGGCCTGTTCATCGGCTCGACGGTGTTCACCGAGAGCATCAGCCGGTCGCGCTACCCGGAGTACGCGGAGTACCAGGCGCGCACCTCGCCGGTGATCCCGTGGTTCCCCGGCCGCGGGGCCGGAGCGGCGCGCGTGTCGCCCGAATCGCGGTGACACACCCCGCGCGACGCTGAGGACCGGGGCTACGGTGGAGGCATGTCCTGCATCCGGTTCAACACCCCCGCCCAGCGCCAGGCCATGCGGAACCACCGGCCGGCCATGCTCACCGCCGAGGAGGCGGCCGCGCTGCACCCGGCGCCCGAGGTGACGGAGAGCAAGCTCCGCCGCCTGAGGTTGCTGGCGTCCGACCCGAATCCGAAGATCCGGGAGGCGGTCGCCAGCAGCTACAACACCCCGGTGGACCTGTTCGCGGCGCTCGCGAAGGACCCCGACGACGGAGTGCGCGGCTGTGTCGCGAAGAACGAGGCGACGCCGTGCGACATCCTGCGTGAGCTCGCGGACGACCGCTCCGAGACCGTGCGCGGCTGGGTGGCCGTGAACTACTTCGTCCCGGCGGATGTGATGGAGAAGCTCGCATCCGACCGCAGCCGCACGGTCCGGAGCCTCGTGAAGTGGAAGGCATCGCTGGCGGACGAGGAGCAGGCGCCGGAAGGGCAGCGGGCGGAGAGCCGCCCGGTCCCGGTGGCCTGACATGGCCGGCTCCACCCCGCACGCGACGCCGCCGGACGGCGGCCGCTCCAGCGTCCGCGTCGACTCGTGGGCCTGGGCGGTCCGGCTGTTCAAGACGCGCTCCGCAGCCTCCGACGCGTGCAAGGCGGGCCACCTGAAGGTGAACGGCGACCGCGCGAAGCCCGCCCAGCCGGTGAAGGTCGGCGACGAGGTGCGCGCGCTCGTCGGCGGCGTCGAGCGCATCTACATCGCACGCCGCCTCATCACCAAGCGGCTGAGCGCCGCCGCGGCCGCCGACTGCTTCGAGGACCGCACTCCGCCACCCCCGCCACGCACCGAGGCACCGGCCGCCGTGCTGCGCGAGCGCGGCGCCGGACGCCCGACCAAGCGCGAACGACGACTGCTCGAGCAGCTCCGGGGCCGCTGATGGCGTTCGCGCGCATCGGCATCTCCGGCTGGACCTACGCCCCGTGGCGAGGCGTGTTCTACCCGCCGAAGCTGCCGCACCGCCTCGAGCTGGAGTACGCCGCCGAACGGCTGGACTCCATCGAGATCAACGGCAGCTTCTACTCCCTGCAGCGTCCGACGAGCTACCGGACGTGGGCGGAGCGCACCCCGGACGAGTTCGTGTTCTCGGTCAAAGGCGGTCGCTACATCACCCACATCCTGCGCCTGAAGAACGCCCGCGGAGCCGTCGCCAACTTCTTCGCCTCCGGCGTGCTCGCCCTCGGCCCGAAGCTCGGGCCGCTGCTGTGGCAGCTGCCGCCGACCCTGCAGTTCGAGGAGGGTGAGGTGGATGCGTTCCTCGGCATGCTGCCGCGCACCACGACCGAGGCGGCTGCGCTCGCCCGCGAGACGACGCTGAAGGAGGACCGCACGCACCTGGCGGCGGGGGAGGAGCGTCCGTTGCGGCACGCGGTGGAGGTGCGCCACGCCTCCTTCGACGTCCCGGAGTTCGCCGCGCTCGCCCGCGCACACGGGGTAGCGATCGTGCTGGCGGACACCGCCGGCCGTTATCCGGTCATCCGCGACACGACCGCCGACTTCGTCTACGTGCGGCTGCACGGCGACGAGGAGCTGTACACCAGCGGGTACACCGACGAGTCGCTCGACCGCTGGGCGGCGGAGCTCAGCATCCACCTCGGCCAGGGCCGGGATGTGTACGCCTACTTCGACAACGACGTGAAGGTGCGCGCCCCCTACGATGCCATGGGCCTGCGTGACCGCCTTTCCGAGTGGACGCCGCGTCCTCACTAGACTCGGGAGCGTGCAGGGTGAGAGCGCCGTGGTGAGTTCGCGGGTGTGGACGATCCCCAACGTGCTCAGCTTCTTCCGGCTCGCGCTGGTCCCCGTGTTCCTGTGGCTGATCATCGTCGGGGAGGACGGCCTCGCCCTCCTCGTGCTGGTCTTCTCCAGCGTGACCGACTTCCTCGACGGCTTCCTCGCCCGTCGCCTGCACCAGGAGTCCCGTCTCGGGCAGCTGCTCGACCCCGCCGCCGACCGGCTCTACATCTTCGCGGCGCTCATCGGCCTGTGCTGGCGCGAGGTCATCCCCTGGTGGCTGTTCCTCGTCATCGTGGCGCGGGATGTGATGCTCGCCGTCCTCGGCGTCATCCTCGCGAACCACGGGTTCGGGCCGCTTCCCGTGCACCACCTGGGAAAAGTGGCCACCTTCTGCCTGTTCTGGGCGCTCCCGCTGCTGATGCTGGGTGAGGCGTTCGAGCCGCTGGCCCCCTTCTCCCTCCCGCTGGGCTGGGCCTTCGCACTGTGGGGAGCGTTCCTCTACTGGTGGGCCGGCATCGTGTACATCCGGGAGACGGCACGGGTAATCCGCCTTCCGGCCGATGACAGGAGCCCGCGATCGGATACGCTGGACGGCAAGGAGGTTGACGGTGCCTGAAGACATTAACCCGAACGGCCCGGCCGACGGAGCCGACGACGCCGCCAAGGGCCCCCTGCGGGACGCGGCGGGCAACGAGGACACGACCGCGCGTTTCGGCGAGGAGTTCATCTCGAAGATGTACCCCTCGGGCGAGGTGTCGCCGGAGGAGCAGGAGGCCATCGCCGCCCTGCCGTCCGGCTCCGCCCTGCTGATCGTGCGACGGGGGCCGAACTCGGGCGCCCGCTTCCTCCTCGATGCCGACGTCACGACGGCCGGTCGCCATCCCAACGCGGACATCTTCCTCGACGACGTGACGGTCTCGCGTCGTCACGCGGAGTTCACCCGCCGCGGCACCTCCTTCGAGGTCCGCGACCTGGGCTCTCTGAACGGGACGTACTACGACGGCGTCCGGATCGAGAGCGCTCTCCTCTCCGACTCGGCCGAGGTGCAGATCGGCAAGTTCCGCCTCACCTTCTACGCCTCGCGTCACGACCTCGCCGCAGCGGCGAACGGCTAGTGGCCCGGCCGGCCACCAGGGCCGCCGACGGCGCTCCGGCCCTGCTCAGCATCGGCCAGGTCCTCGCGCGGCTCACTCCCGAGTTCCCGGACCTGTCGTCGTCGAAGCTGCGCTTCCTGGAGGAGCGCGGGCTGGTGTCGCCGGCCCGCACGGCCTCGGGGTACCGCAAGTTCTCGCCGGCCGATGTGGAGCGGCTGCGCGCCGTGCTCGCCATGCAGCGCGACCACTACCTCCCGCTGAAGGTCATCAAGAAGTACTTCGCCGACCTGGATGCGGGGCTCGATCCGGCGTTCCCTGGCACCGCGCCCGCGGGGTCCATCCTCGCCGGCACCCGGCGGTACCGGCGTGACGAGCTGCTGCGCGAGGCCGGCGCCGACGCGGAGCTGCTGCAGGATGCCGTGAGCGCCTCGCTGCTCCCGGCCTCCGATGTGTACGGCGACGAAGCGCTGACCGTGCTCCGCGCCCTTGCCGAGCTCCGCCGCAGCGGGATCGAGCCGCGGCACCTCCGCGGTTTCCGCGCAGCGGCCGAGCGCGAGATCGGGCTGATCGAGACCGCGCTCGTCCCCATCGCGCGCCGCAACGACGTGAGCAGCAAGGCCCGTACGGCCGAACTCGCCCGGGAGATCGCGGCGCAGCTCGACGTGGTGCGCGGCAGCATCATCCGCTCATCCATCGCCCGGCTGCGTCCGTGACGGCCCCGGCGCCTCGACACGCCGAAACCGAAAGGGCGGATGTCGTTGCCCGGCGACCGCCGCATGGGTACCGTGGATGAAGCGACGCGGATGCGACGCGCGATCCACAACCCGGGGTGAGAGGCGAACAACATGAGCGAACTGAGTCGTGAAGACGGCGTCGCCCGGTACGACCTCGGACTCCTCTTCACCGACGGCCTCCCCGAGATGGACGACGTGAACGGTTACCGCGGTGCGGTCGCCGCCCGCGCGGCCGGCATCTCGTACCGCCAGCTGGACTACTGGGCGCGCACCGGACTGGTCGAGCCGACCGTCCGCGGTGCCGCGGGTTCCGGTTCGCAGCGCCTGTACGGTTTCCGCGACATCCTCGTCCTCAAGCTGGTGAAGCGCCTTCTCGATACGGGCATCTCGCTGCAGCAGATCCGCACGGCTGTCAACCAGCTGCGCGAGTCGGGGGTGAACGACCTCGCCCAGACGACGCTGATGAGCGACGGCGCGAGCGTCTACCTCTGCACCTCGAACGACGAGGTCATCGACCTGGTCAGCCGCGGGCAGGGCGTCTTCGGCATCGCCGTCGGCAAGGTGCTGCGCGAGGTCGAGTCGAGCCTCGTCGAGCTGGACACGCAGACCGACGCCATGGACGAGCTCGCCGCCCGCCGCGCCGCGCGCACCCGCGCCTCCTAAACTCCCGCGCTCCCTCCGCCCTCTCCACCCACCGTCGAGTACGCAAAAATTGCACGCTCCGGGCGCCCGGAACGTGCAATTTGTGCGGACTCGACGGCGGGGGTGAGCCCGGGTCAGGACTGGGCGGTCGCGTACTCGCCGATGCGGGCGGTGCGCAGCACACGCTCCAGCAGCAGGTCGAAGTTGTGCGCCATCTCCTGAGCGCTCTCGCCCGGCCAGACGTGCAGCGGCTTCGCCGCGCCCTGCGCCTGCTGCAGCGACGTGCGCTCCGGCAGCTGGGGCGACAACACGAGCGGCCCGAACATGTCGCGCAGCTCCTTGATGCGGAATTGGTGCTCGAGCGACTGGACGCGCGCGCGGTTCACGATGATGCCGAGCGGCTGGAGGCGCGGCGAGAGCCCGCGGCGGATCTCCTCGATCGCACGCAGCGCACGGTCGGCGGCGGCGACCGAGAACAGGCCGGGCTCGGTCACGACGGCCACACGGTCGCTCGCGGCCCACGCCGTGCGGGTGAGCGCGTTGAGCGACGGGGCGCAGTCGATGAGGACCAGTTCGTAGTCGTGCTCGACGTTGGCGAGCGCCTCCTCGAGCTTCCAGATGTCGCGGATGCTCGGGTGCGGTCCGTCGAAGTTGATCGCGGACGGGCTGCCGATCATGACGTCGATGGTGCCGGAACGGCCCTTCGTCCAGCCGGAAGGGGCGATCGCGGCGCGCACGATCTTCTCCTTGGGCGACGCGAGAACATCGGCGACGTTGAGGTGACCGGCGACCTGGATGTCCATGCCGGTCGAGACATCCGATTGCGGATCGAGGTCCACCACCAGCGTCCGGAGGCCCTTCGCGAACGCCGCCGACGCCAGACCGAGCGTCACCGTCGTCTTTCCGACACCGCCCTTGAGGGAGCTAACGCTGAGTACGTGCACGAGAGCCACGTTACCTTCACTAGTCTTAGAGAACCTAACCGTTTGCTGTGTGGTGTCGACCCCTGCTCGAAAGGTCCCCATGTTCCGAAAGATCCTCGTTGCCAACCGCGGTGAAATCGCCATCCGAGCCTTCCGGGCCGCGTACGAGCTCGGCGCCGAAACGGTCGCCGTCTTCCCGTACGAAGATCGCAACTCGATGCACCGCTTGAAGGCTGACGAGGCCTACCAGATCGGCGAGCCGGGCCACCCGGTCCGCGCCTACCTGGATGTGGACGAGATCATCCGCGTCGCGAAGGAGTCCGGCGCGGACGCCATCTACCCCGGCTACGGCTTCCTGTCCGAGAACCCGGACCTGGCCGAGGCAGCTCGCGCCGCCGGCATCACCTTCATCGGCCCGTCCGCCTCCGTGCTCGAGATGGCCGGAAACAAGGTCACGGCGAAGGAGCACGCGATCGCCGCGGGCGTCCCCGTCCTCAAGTCCACCCCGCCGTCGCGCGACATCGACGAACTTCTCGCGGGCGCCGACGCGATCGGCTTCCCCATCTTCGCGAAGGCGGTCGCCGGTGGCGGTGGCCGCGGGATGCGCCGCGTCAGCAGCAAGGACGAGCTGCGTCCGGCGCTCGAGGAGGCCATGCGCGAGGCGGACAGCGCCTTCGGCGACCCCACGATGTTCCTGGAGCAGGCCGTGCTCCGCCCGCGTCACATCGAAGTGCAGATCCTCGCCGACGGCACGGGCGAGACGATGCACCTGTTCGAGCGCGACTGCTCGGTGCAGCGCCGCCACCAGAAGGTCGTCGAGATCGCTCCGGCGCCGAACCTGTCGGAGGACATCCGTCAGTCGCTGTACCGCGACGCCGTCGCGTTCGCCCGCTCCATCGGCTACGAGAACGCGGGAACGGTGGAGTTCCTGCTCGACACCGCGGGCGAGCGCGCCGGACAGCACGTGTTCATCGAGATGAACCCGCGCATCCAGGTGGAGCACACGGTCACCGAGGAGATCACCGACGTCGACCTCGTCCAGTCGCAGATCCGCATCGCGGCGGGCGAGACGCTGGCCGACCTGGGCCTCAGCCAGGACACGGTCCAGATTCGGGGCGCGGCGCTGCAATGCCGCATCACCACGGAGGACCCGACGGCCGGCTTCCGCCCCGACACCGGCAAGATCACGACCTACCGCTCTCCGGGCGGTGCGGGCATCCGCCTCGACGGCGGCACGATCAACCCGGGCGCGCAGATCAGCCCGCACTTCGACTCCATGCTGGCGAAGCTCATCTGCCGTGGACGCGACTTCCCGGCCGCCGTGCTGCGTGCTCGCCGCGCGCTGGCCGAGTTCCGCGTGCGCGGTGTCGCCACAAACATCCCGTTCCTGCAGGCGGTCATGGAGGACCCGGACTTCATCGCCGGCAACGTCTCCACCTCCTTCATCGAGGAGCGCCCGGAGCTGTTCAAGGGCCGTGCGTCGAAGGACCGCGGCACGAAGGTGCTCAACTGGCTCGCCGATGTCACGGTGAACCAGCCCAACGGCCCGCGCCCGATCAGCGCCGACCCGGCGGAGAAGCTGCCGAAGATCGACCTGAGCGCGCCGGCCCCCGCGGGCTCGCGCCAGCGCCTGCTCGAGCTCGGCCCGGCCGGATTCGCGGAGGCCCTGCGCGCGCAGAAGGCGCTCGCGGTCACGGAGACCACCTTCCGCGACGCGCACCAGTCGCTGCTGGCCACGCGCGTCCGCACCCGCGACCTGGTCGCCGTCGCCCCCTACGTCGCCCGGATGACGCCGGAGCTCCTCTCGGTGGAGGCCTGGGGCGGCGCGACCTACGACGTCGCGCTCCGCTTCCTCGGCGAGGACCCGTGGGAGCGTCTCGCAACGCTCCGCGAGGCACTGCCGAACATCAACATCCAGATGCTGCTGCGCGGTCGCAACACCGTCGGGTACACGCCCTACCCGACGCAGGTGACCGACGCCTTCGTGCAGGAGGCCGCCGCGACCGGTGTGGACATCTTCCGCATCTTCGACGCCCTCAACGACGTGTCGCAGATGCGCCCGGCCATCGAGTCCGTGCTCGCAACGGGCTCCGCGATCGCCGAGGTGGCGGTCTGCTACACCGGTGACCTGCTCGACCCCGCCGAAGACCTGTACACGCTGGACTACTACCTCCGCCTCGCCGAGCAGATCGTCGAGTCGGGCGCCCACATCCTCGCCATCAAGGACATGGCCGGACTGCTGCGCCCGTCGGCCGCCGAGAAGCTCGTGGCCGCCTTCCGCGAGCGGTTCGACCTCCCGGTCCACGTGCACACCCACGACACCCCCGGCGGCCAGCTCGCCACGCTGCTCGCCGCCTCGCGCGCTGGTGCGGACGCGGTGGATGTGGCCAGCGCCCCCATGGCCGGAACCACCAGCCAGCCGAGCGCCTCCGCCCTGGTGGCCGCCCTCGCCCACACCGAGCGCGACACCGGCATCTCCCTCACCGCGGTCGAGGACCTCGAGCCGTACTGGGAGGCCGTCCGCCAGGTCTACCGCCCGTTCGAGTCGGGTCTGCCCGGCCCCACGGGGCGCGTCTACAAGCACGAGATCCCCGGCGGTCAGCTCTCCAACCTGCGTCAGCAGGCGAAGGCGCTGGGCCTCGCGGAGGACTTCGAGCTCGTCGAGGACATGTACGCGGCGGCCAACCGCATCCTGGGCCGCATCCCGAAGGTGACGCCGTCCTCGAAGGTCGTCGGCGACCTGGCCCTGCACCTCGCGGCGGTCAAGGCCGACCCGGACGACTTCGCCGAGAACCCCCAGAACTACGACATCCCGGACTCGGTGGTCGGCTTCATGGCGGGCGAGCTGGGCGAGCTGCCGGGTGGATGGCCGGAGCCGTTCCGCACGAAGGTGCTCGCGGGCAAGACGGTCAAGGTCGGCGTCGAGGACCTCTCGGCCGACGACCGCAGCGCGCTCGAGGGGTCGAGCGAGGAGCGTCGCGCGACCCTCAACCGCCTGCTGTTCCCGGCTCCCACCCGCATCTACGAGCAGATGCGCGAGCTGTTCGGCGACCTCTCCGTCGTCGACACGCTCGACTATCTGTACGGGCTCAAGCAGGGCTCGGAGCACGTCATCGAGTTCAGCCGCGGCGTGCGTCTGTACGTCGGTCTGGAGGCCATCGGCGAGGCGGACGAGAAGGGCATGCGCACGGTCATGACCACGCTCAACGGCCAGTTGCGGCCGGTGTTCGTGCGCGACCGCAGCATCGTCGTCGAGACCAAGGCGGCCGAGAAGGCCGACTCCGCGAACCCGGGCCAGGTGGCCGCGCCGTTCTCCGGCGTCGTCACCCTCCAGGTCGCGGTCGGCGACACGGTCGCCGCGGGCCAGGCGGTCGCCTCCATCGAGGCGATGAAGATGGAGGCCGCCATCACGGCCCCGATCGCCGGGACCATCGAGCGGCTCGCCATCCCGAAGACCCAGCAGGTCGACGCGGGCGACCTGCTCGTGGTGATCCAGCCGGCCTGAGCGGGCACTGATCGGCCGCCCCGGCCCGGGGCGGCCTACAATGACGAGTCGGCGGGACACTCCCGCGGCAGAAGGAGGACGAGACGACGTGGCTGACAGGTCCGACGCCGACGCGCCCGAGGAGCGCGCCCCGCGCGACCTCGTGCCCGCGGATGACGAGCTGACGCCCGCGCGCTCGTTCGAGCCGACGTCGTCGCGCGAGCCGACGCTGGATGTGGAATCGACGCTGAGCATCGCCGTCGACCTCCCGCCGACGCCGCCGCGCGAGATCCCGGAGGACGAGGCCGCCGTCGCGATCGACGAGGTCCCGGTCGACCCGGGATTCGTCGCCTCGCCCGCCGAGCCGACCACCATGTCGGTCGCCATCGTCGCCTCGCGTCTCGCGTCGACGCCCGAGCCTCCGGAGGGTGCATCGGCTCCCGCCGCCGACGTGCCCCCGCTGCCCGCATCCGATGCGTTCGCTGGCTCCCGCCGCGATCGGCTCCGCGGCGAGCAGTCCGGACAGCCCGAGCCGGCGGCGATGCTGACCGCGGACCGCCTCCTCGAGGTCAACCGCAAGACGCGTCCCGGCCCGGAGGGACCGTGGCAGCGTTTCGTCTACAACGTCACCTTCCGCACCGTGAACCTGGGCGACTCGGCCAAGGTGCGGGCGCGCAAGGAGCTCGACCACCGCATCCAGAAGCACTTCGAGGGCGGCGCGCGCTTCGTACCCGTGCTGACCCGTAAGGGCGGCGTGGGCAAGACCACGGTCACCACGCTGCTCGGGATGGCGCTGGCGTCTGCCCGCGAGGACCGCATCATCGCCATCGACGCGAACCCGGACCGCGGGACGCTGTCGGAGCGGGTTCCGCGCCAGACGCGTTCCACCGTGCGGGACGTGGTGCACAAGGCCGCGAGCATCGGCGGCTTCACCGACTTCTCGGCACTGGTCTCGCGCGACGAGACGCGGCTCGACATCCTCGCGTCCGACACCGACCCCATGCTCTCGGAGGCGTTCGACGAGAACGACTACAACGTCGTCGCCGACCTCTCCGCACGGTTCTACTCGATCGTGCTCACCGACTGCGGAACCGGCATCGTCCACTCGGTCATGCGCGCGACACTGCAGCGGGCGGATTCGCTCGTCATCGTGTCCGGCGGCAGTGTGGATGAGGCGCGCCTGGCCTCCGAGACGCTCACCTGGCTGGAGGCGAACGGCTACGGTGAACTCGTCCGCAACGCGGTCGTCGCGCTGAACACCGCCACGCACGCCACGAACCTGGTGAAGCTGGAGGAGATCGAGGCGCACTTCCGCTCGCGTGTCCGCGAGATCGTCCGCGTCCCGTACGACCCGCAGCTGGCCGCCGGCTCGGTGGTGTCGTGGAAGGACCTCAAGCCGCTGACCCGCCTCTCGGCCCGCACGCTGGCCGCTCTCGTCGTCGAGGGCCTGCCCGCGGAGCGCGACTGAGCATCCCGACCGTCCGCCCGATCCACCGAGGAGTACCTGTGACCGAGCGTCAGATCCGCCTGTTCGGCGACCCCGTCCTGAAGACCCCGTCCGATCCGATCGGCGAGATCGACGACGGCGTGCGCGGGCTGGTCGAGGACCTGGTGGACAGCGTGCTCCCGCCGGGCCGTGCCGGCGTCGCAGCCCCCCAGATCGGCGTCAACGAGCGCGCGTTCAGCTACAACGTCGACGGGAAGGTCGGGTACGTCATCAATCCCGTGCTGGTCGAGGTGTCGGGGGAGCCGGAGCTGATGGACGAGGGCTGCCTCTCGGTGCCCGGGCTCTGGTTCAAGACCCTGCGCTACCCGTTCGCCCGGGTGACGGGCATCGACCTCGACGGCAACGAGATCGAGGTCTCCGGCACCGGTGTGCTCGCGCAGGCCCTGCAGCACGAGACCGACCACCTCGACGGCAAGCTCTACCTCGACCGGCTGGACAAGGAGAGCCGCCGCGAGGCGATGAAGCAGGTCCGCGAGTCGGACTGGTTCTGACGCCTCGCCGCCCGCGGCACTCGTAGACTGGCCGCATGCGAATCGCGGTCACCGGAGGATCGGGCAAGCTCGGACGCACTGTCGTGCGCGAGCTGCGGAAGTCGGGAGACGTCGTCGTCTCCCTCGACGCGGCAGGGGAGCGTGGTCCTGGTTTCGTCCGCGTCGACCTCACCGACTACGGGCAGACGGTGGATGCGATCTTCGGCGTCAACGACAAGCACGACGGCTTCGACGCGATCGTGCACCTGGCGGCCATCCCGGCGCCAGGGATCCTGAGCGACGTCGCGACCTTCCACAACAACATCCGGGTCACGTACAACGTGTTCCAGGCCGCGCGCCGCGCAGGCATCCGGAATGTCGTGTACGCGTCGAGCGAGACCGTGCTGGGCCTGCCGTTCGACGTGCCGCCGCCGTACATCCCCGTCGACGAGGACTACCCGGCCCGGCCGGAGAGCACCTACTCGCTGGTGAAGCACCTCGAGGAGCAGATGGCGATCGAGCTGGTGCGCTGGGATCCGGCGCTGAAGATCGTGGCGCTCCGCTTCTCGAACGTGATGGACCCGGAGGACTACGCGGCGTTCCCGGCGTTCGACGACGACCCGTGGGCGCGCAAGTGGAACCTGTGGGGCTACATCGACGCGCGGGACGGGGCCCAGGCCATCCGCCGCGCGCTGGAGTGGGACACGACCGGTTTCGACCGCTTCATCATCGCCGCCGCCGACACCGTGATGAGCCGCCCCAACGACGAGCTCGTCGCCGAGGTGTTCCCCGGTGTGCCGCTGAAGCGCGAGCTCGGCGTCAACGACACCCTCCTGTCGATCGACAAGGCCCGCCGCATCCTCGGCTACGCCCCCACGCACTCCTGGCGCGACGAGGTCTGACCCGCCGTCGCATCCGCCCTTCCTGAGATTTGCGCCAAATCTCGGTTATGGGGGCGTCAAAACCGCGATTTGGCGCAAATCTCGATCCGCGGCGCGGCTGTGGAGAACGCGCGCTGTCCACAGATCGGCGGGCTGCAGGGTCCTGCGGCGGGCGTGTTCGCCATGATGACGGGATGCGAACCCCACCAGCCCTCCCACGACCGCTCGTCGGTGTCCCTTTCACTCTGTCGCAGGCACAGCGGCACGGCGTCGACGCGTTGCGCTTGCGCGCCGGCGACATCCACCATCCGTTTCACGGCGTGAATCTGTCGTACGGTCCAGGTGAGCTGCAGGAGCTGTGTCGGGCGTACCTGCGCGTCATGCCGATGCATGCGTTCTTCAGTCACACCACGGCCGCTGAACTCCTCGGCATCCCGTTGCCGGCTGATGCGCCTCGTCGCCCCTTGCACGTGTCGGTGCTCTCTCCACGCACAGCCCCGCACGGTCGAGGGGTGACCGGGCACAGTCTGCGAGCGATCGAAGGGATGGACGTCAGCGGCCTTCCGGTGTCCATGCCCGCTCATGTTTGGTGCCAGCTCTCCGGGATGCTCGGGCCGAGCGATCTCGTCGCTGCCGGCGACCATCTCGTCGGCGCGCGAAACCGCCCTCCGATCGTCACGATCGATCAGTTGGCGGAGACGTCCGCCCGCGTTCGCCGGACGAAAGGAGGCAAGGCGCGCGCCTGGGCTCTGTCCCGCATCCGGTTCGGAACCGACTCCCGGCCGGAGAGCTTGCTGCGCCTGTTCCTGGATGAGCTCGGCATCGCGGGCCTCAGGGTGAACGAGCCCGTGCTGGTCGCCGACGGCCGGGTCCTGCACCCGGATCTTGCGCTACCCGACCGGCGCATCGCGTTCGAGTACGACGGCGACGGACACCGGGTCGAGAGGCGACAGTGGTTCCTCGACATCAAACGTCACGACCTTCTCGTGGCGGCAGGCTGGCGGGTGCTCAGGGTCACCGCCGACGACCTCTTCGCCGACCGCTCCGCGTTCGTCGAGCGCCTCCAGCGATTTGCGCCAAATCTCGGTATTGCGACGCCGAAAACCGAGATTTGGCGCAAATCGTGAACGAGACGAGGGGTCAGTGGGCCAGGGAGAAGCCCTCGGTGCGGGGGTTGTCGCTGTAGATGCCGTCGATCACGTCCGCGAAGTCGGCGAGGATGACGTTGCGCTTGATGCTCATCTTGGGCGTCAGGTGGCCGCTCGCCTCGCTCAGCTCCGTCGCGAGCACCACGAACTTGCGGACGCTCTCGGCGCGCGAGACGCCGGCGTTGGCGTGGTCGATGGCGCGCTGGATCTCGGCGTGGACGGCCGGATTGACCGACGCCTCGGCGAGGGTCATGTCCTTGTCCTCGCCGTTGTTGGCGAGCCACGTGGGCAGCATCTCGGTGTCGAGGGTGATGAGGGCGGAGATGAACGGCTTCTGGTCGCCCACCACGATCACCTGGCTCACGAGCGGGTTCGAGCGGATGGGGTCCTCGAGCGCGGCGGGGGAGACGTTCTTGCCACCGGCCGTGACGATGATCTCCTTCTTGCGCCCGGTGATCGTGAGGAAGCCGTCCTCGTCGAACGAACCGAGGTCGCCGGTCTTGAACCAGCCGTCGTCGAACGCCGCAGCCGTCGCCTCCGGGTTCTTCCAGTACTCCTTGAAGACGTTGATGCCGCGCACCTCGATCTCGCCGTCGTCGGCGAGACGCAGGTCGACGCCCGGGAGCGCCGGTCCGACCGTGCCGATCCGGAACGTGTCCGGCCGGTTCACGGTCGCGGGTGCCGTGGTCTCGGTGAGCCCATATCCCTCCAGGACCTTGATGCCGAGGCTGTGATAGAAGTGGCCGAGGTGCGAGCCGAGCGGTGCGGAGCCCGACACCGCGAACTTCACGCGGCCGCCCATCGCGGCACGGAGCTTCGAATAGACCAGCCGGTCGTAAAGGGCGAACTTGAGCTTCAGCCCGAACGGCACCGAGCCCGCCTCGACGGCCTTCGAGTGCTCGACCGCGACCTCCGCGGCGGCACGGAAGATCTTGCCGCGGCCACCGGACTCCGCCTTCTGCTCGGCCGAGTTGTAGACCTTCTCGAAAACGCGCGGCACCGCCAGCAGGAACGTCGGCTTGAAGCTCGCCAGCGCAGGCAGCAGCTGCTTGGTGTCGGCCTGGTGGCCGACCTTCACGCCGCCGGTGACGCAGAGCACGGCGATGAAGCGGGCGAAGACGTGCGCGGTGGTGATGAAGAGCAGAGTGGATGCGCCACCCGGCTGCTGCACGACCTGCTTGAGCGCCTCGGCCGAGTTGCGCGAGAGCTCGACGAAGTTCGAGTGCGTGAGGACGCATCCCTTCGGCCGTCCGGTCGAACCGGAGGTGTAGATCAGCGTGCCGATGTCGGAGCCCTTGGCGATGCGGCGGCGACGCTCGATCTCCTCGTCGGGCACGTCGACGCCCGCGGCGGCGAGCTTGTCGAGGTCGCCGAGGTGCAGCTGCCAGACGGTGCGGATGTCGGGGAGCTCGGGGTGCACCTCGTCGAAGCGCGCGTGCATCTCGGCGTTCTCCAGGAACACCGCCATCGCGCCGGAGTCGGACATGTTCCACTGGATCTGGGTGGGGGAGGACGTCTCGTAGATCGGAACGAGCACCGCGCCGGCGAACCACACGGCGAAGTCGATGAGAGTCCACTCGTATCGGGTCTTCGACATCAGCCCGATCTTGTCGCCGGGCTCGATACCGGCGGCGACCAGGCCCTTGGCGAGGGCGATCACCTGGCGGTGGAACTCCGCCGCCGAGACGTCGCGCCAGCCGTCACCGTCCGGGAGGCTGAACAGCGGCTGGTCCGGCGTCTGCGCAACGCGGTCGACGAGCAGGTCGGTGGCGTTGGCGTCCGGGTCTGCAGGGACGATCGCGGGGGTAAGGATCTGTTTCACGGTAGCTCCCTCGATACCGGTGGGCGGGCGTGCGGCCGAATGGCTCGGGGCGATTCGGTTGATTACACTCTAGATGGTCCCGCCACGGCTCGCCCGAGACCCGGCCCGACCGCCCCTCCCTCTCACCATCCCTCCAGGAAGGCCCCACGTGCACGCCATCGGCATCGACATCGGAGGGACCAAGATCGCCGGAGCCCTCGTCGACGAGCTCGGGACGATCGTCCGGGAGGATCGCGTCCCCACCGACGCGACGCGTCCGGAGGAGATCGAGAACGCGGTCGTCGCGATGATCCAGCGCCTCAGCGACGGCCCCGAGGAGATCGCCGGTGCGGGAGTCGCCGCCGCCGGCTTCATCGACGCCGCTCAGTCGACCGTCTACTACGCGCCGAACATCAACTGGCGCCACGAGCCCTTCCGGGAGAAGCTCGAGGAGCGTCTCGACATCCCGGTGATCATCGAGAACGACGCCAATGCGGCCGGCTGGGCGGAGTTCCGCTACGGCGCGGGCCGGCTGGTCTCCGACATGGTGGTCCTCACCATCGGAACCGGTGTGGGGGGTGCGATCGTCAGCAACGACCGCCTGTTCCGCGGCGGCTTCGGCGCGGGAGCCGAGATCGGCCATATGCGCGTCGTGCCCGGCGGGCTTCCCTGCGGCTGCGGCGCGCACGGCTGCATCGAGCAGTACGGCTCCGGCCGTGCCCTGCAGCGCATGGCGAACGAGCTCGCGGATGCGGGCGGGATCGGCCAGGGACTCGCGGATGTGCGCAGCCGGACCGGCGCGCTCACCGGGAACGACATCAGCGCCCTGATCAACGCGGGCGACCCGGGCGCGCTCGCCGCCCTCCGCCAGCTCGGCGACTGGCTCGGGCAGGCGTGCGCGAGCCTCGGAGCCATCCTCGACCCGCAGCTCTTCGTCTTCGGCGGCGGAGTCGCCCAGGCCGGCGAGCTGCTGCTGGAGCCCATCCGGCTGGCGTACCTGGAGAACCTGCCCGCCCGCGGCTTCCACCCGGAGCCCGAGTTCGCGATCGCCGAGCTGGTGAACGACGCCGGGGTGGTCGGAGCGGCCGACCTGGCGCGACTGCACGCATCCTCGCTCTAGGGGCAGCGCGGGGATAGGCTTCGGTTCGATGTTCTACTGGCTGATGAAGTACGTGATCGTGGGACCGCTGCTGCGCGGTATCTTCCGGCCGTGGGTCGTCGGCCTCGAGAACATCCCCACCGACGGACCGGTCATCCTCGCGAGCAACCATCTGTCGTTCATCGACTCGATCTTCCTGCCGCTCGAGGTCGACCGGCATGTGTCCTTCCTCGCCAAGAGCGACTACTTCACCCGCAGGGGCCTGAAGGGATGGGCGACCAAGGCGTTCATGAACGCCACCGGCCAGCTGCCCATCGACCGCTCGGGCGGCAAGGCGTCGGAGGCGTCGCTCAACACCGGGCTCGCCGTACTCGCTCGTGGCGAGATCCTCGGCATCTACCCGGAGGGAACCCGCAGCCCGGACGGCAAGCTGTACCGCGGCCGCACGGGCGTCGCGCGGATGATCCTGGAGGCCGGCGTCCCGGTCGTCCCCGTCGCGATGGTGGATACGGCCAAGATCATGCCGATCGGCAAGCGGCTCCCGAAGATCGGGCGCATCGGCATCATCGTGGGGGAGCCGCTCGACTTCTCCCGGTTCGACGGGATGGAGGGCGACCGCTTCATCCTGCGCTCCGTCACCGACGAGATCATGTACGAGCTGCAGCGCCTCGGCGACCAGGAATACGTCGATGTCTACGCCAGCACGGTCAAGGAGAAGCGGGCGACGCTGTCACAGTAGGACGGCCGCATCGGCTTTCGCGATAGGCTCGGATATCCCATCCAAACCCCGAGTGAGCGGAAGACCAGTGCTACAGACCACAGAGCCCGTCGTGCGACCTGACGAGTCCGTGATCGAGGGCCTGGAGTATTGGCGCACGCTCCCGATCAAGCAGCAGCCGGCCTGGCCGGACCCGGAGGCGGCCGCCGCTGCATCCGCCGAGATCGCCACCCTTCCGCCGCTGGTGTTCGCCGGCGAGGTCGACCAGCTGCGGACGCGGCTGGCCCGGGCAGCCGAGGGTAAGGCATTCCTGCTGCAGGGCGGCGACTGCGCCGAGACGTTCGCCGGAGCGACCGCCGACGCCATCCGCAACCGCGTCAAGACGGTGCTGCAGATGGCCGTCGTGCTCACCTACGGCGCCTCCGTGCCCGTCATCAAGATGGGCCGCATGGCCGGGCAGTTCGCCAAGCCGCGTTCCAGCGACACGGAGACGCGCAACGGCGTCACGCTGCCCGCCTACCGCGGCGACATCGTCAACGGCTACGACTTCACGCCCGAGTCGCGCCAGGCCGATCCGCGCCGGCTGGTGCAGGGGTATCACACCGCCGCATCCACGCTGAACCTCATCCGCGCCTTCACCCAGGGTGGCTTTGCCGACCTGCGCCAGGTGCACAGCTGGAACCGCGGCTTCGCCGCGAACCCGGCCAACCAGCGTTATGAGGGCCTCGCCCGCGAGATCGACCGCGCCATCAAGTTTATGGAGGCGGCGGGCGCCGACTTCGACGAGCTCACGCGGGTGGAGTTCTACTCCAGCCACGAGGCGCTGCTCATGGACTACGAGCGCCCGATGACGCGCATCGACTCCCGCACCGGCACGCCGTACAACACGTCGGCGCACTTCGTCTGGATCGGAGAGCGCACGCGCGAGCTCGACGGCGCGCACGTCGACTTCCTGTCCCGCGTGCGCAACCCGATCGGCGTGAAGCTCGGGCCGACCACCTCCCGCGACGACATGCTGCGCCTGATCGACAAGCTGGACCCCGAGCGCGAGCCCGGCCGCCTGACCTTCATCACCCGGATGGGCGCCGGCAAGATCCGGGATGCCCTGCCGCCGCTGCTCGAGGCCATCAAGCGGTCGGACGCGAAGCCGCTGTGGGTCACCGACCCGATGCACGGCAACGGTCTCACCACGCCGACCGGCTACAAGACGCGCCGGTTCGACGACATCGTCGACGAGGTGAAGGGCTTCTTCGAGGCGCACCGCGCTGCCGGCACCAACCCGGGCGGCATCCACGTGGAGCTCACCGGCGACGACGTGACCGAGTGCCTGGGCGGTTCCGAGCACATCGACGAGGAGACGCTGGCGACCCGCTACGAGTCGCTCTGCGACCCGCGCCTGAACCACCAGCAGTCGCTGGAGCTGGCCTTCCTGGTCGCCGAGGAGCTCTCGGCCGCGGGCCGCTGATACCAGCTCGCAGCACCCTCCACAGAAACGGAGGAGCCCACGGCCCCACGGCCGCGGTGCTCCTCCGTTTTCTGTGTTCGAGGGCGCAGCGGAGCGGAATCTCCTCCGTTCCGACACGGGTCAGCGCGGCAGACCGCGCCGGTTGCGGCGTCGGTCGCTCAGAAGCCGGCGAAGTTGACCGTGATGGTGGAGCCCTTGGGCGCCTGGGTCCCGCCGGCCGGCGACACCTTCGACACGACGAACGCGTTCGGTGCGACGTCGGCGATGGCGCTGTACTTGAGCTTGAAGCCGGCGTCGGTGAGCGCCTTCTTGGCCACATCCCAGGTCTTGCCGGCGACATCCGGGATCGTGACGGGCTCCGGCCCCTTCGACGTCTCCAGCAGCAGCGTGTCGCCGGGGCGCACGGGCTCGTGCTGCGGCTGCGCGGAGATCACGTCGCCCTCCTCGACCGTGTCGCTGTAGTTCTGCGGGCCGGCGGAGGTGAGGAGCTTGACCTTGCTCAGGATGGCCGAGGCGTCCTCCACGGACTTGCCGGCGACATCCGGGATCGCACCGACCGAGACGACGAGGTTCACCGACGCGGCCTCGAAGTAGCTGCCGCCGCCCGAGATATCCGCGCCGTTGTCGGCGCGGGTCGCTGAGATGACGGTGTTGGCGGGCACCTTGGCGTCGAACTGCTCGGCGACCGTGCCGACCTTCGCCCCGACGCCGGTGATGGCGCTCTTGGCGGTGTCGATCGTCGTGCCGGCGAGCGGCGGGATGGTCACCGGCTTCGGTCCCTGCGAGACGCGCAGCGTCACCGTGCTGCCGCGCCCCGCGGGCACGCCGGCTCCTGGGTCGGTGCTCGACACCATCCCGGCCGCGACGGTCGTGCTGTACTCGGGTGCCTGCGCCGTCTTGAAGCCGAGCTTCTGCAGCTGCGACACAGCCGCATCCGGCGCCTTGTTGACGACGTTCGGGATGGCGACCAGCGAACCAGGGCCCGCCCCGAAGTACCAGCCGGTGCCGGCTGCGACGCCGGCGAGCACGAGGACGAGAGCGAACAGCCACCAGCCCTTCGAGCGGCGCTTGGCAGCGGCGGTGGTGAGGGTCGTCGCCGCGGCCGGCGTGCTGGACGCGACCTGCTGGCGGATCGCCGGGTTGATGATCTGGGTGTCGCCCTGGTCGATCTCGTACGCGGGCGGCAGCACCATCGTCGGCTGCAGAACGGCCTCGCCGCGGAGCGCCTTCTCGGCCTCCAGCAGGCGATCGAGCATCTCGCGCGCGTCGCGGGGTCGACGGTCCGGGTCCTTCTCCGTCGCCCAGAGGACGAGCTCATCCAGCTCGGCGGGCACGGCCGGGTTCTTGCTGCTCGGCGCCGGCACGGCGTCGTTCGCGTGCTGGTAGGCGATCTGCATCGGCTGCTCGCCCTGGAAGGGCTGCTGGCCGGTGAGCATCTCGTACATCATGATGCCGAGCGCGTAGATGTCGCTTCGGGCGTCGGCGACGCCGCGGGTGACGAGCTCGGGGGAGAGGTACGCGATCGTGCCGAGCAGCGCCTGGCCGGTGGCCGTGTTGGCGCTGGCCGCACGGGCGAGCCCGAAGTCGCCGATCTTGATGCGCCCGTCGTCGGCGAGCAGCACGTTCTCCGGCTTGAGGTCGCGGTGGACGATGCCCGCCTTGTGCGCCGCGGCGAGGCCGGAGAGCACCGCCTCCATGATGTCGATGGTCTGCTCGGGCGTCAGCTTGCCGTAGTCCTTGAGCAGGTCGCGCAGGGTGATGCCGGGCAGGTACTCCATGACCAGGTAGGCCATGTCCGAGTCCTGGCCCTGATCGAAGACGTTGACCACGTTGGGATGTGCAAGCCGTGCGGCCGAGCGGGCCTCCTGCACGAAGCGGCTCTTGAACGTGGAGTCGTCGGCGAGGTGGCCGTGCATGATCTTGATCGCGACGCGGCGCTCGAGGCGCAGGTCGGTCGCGAGGTACACCGTGGCCATGCCGCCTCGGGCGATCCGCGAGCGCACCTGATAGCGGCCGTCGATGAGACGGCCGATCATCGGGTCGGTCTGGCTCGTGGTCACGGATCGAGTCTAGGGAACGAGCCGGGCGAGAACCCTGCAAAACACCGGTGGACGCGGTGGCTGTGATCGGGCTGTGACATTCCGGCTCAGCCGAGCTGGGCCAGCCAGGTGCGCGCCGACGTCTCCCACTTGGCGTAGGCGTCGGGGAACGCCGAGATCTGCACCGCCTGCGCGGCCTGCGTCACGCTCATCCGCGTCCATCCGGGGATGTCGAGGAGGCCACGGGTGCGGCCGGCGTTGGGGTTCCCCGCTCCGCCGTAGAAGGCGAGCGTCGCGCGCGTCGGGTCGAGCACCTGCTCCGGCGTGCCCCATCCGGTGCTCGGCCGCTGCTGGAACAGCCCGAGGGAGTCGCGGTCGCCATAGCGGACATTGCGGAGGCCGGATTCCTGTGCGGCCGCGGCGAGGGCGATGACGATGCCCTGGTCCGGGACGCCCTGCTGGCGGCCGATGCGGATGATCAGCTGGGCATTCGCGCGCATCTCGTCGGTGAGGGCGACCACCTGACCGGCGGACGCGGTCGGCAGCGGTGCCGGCGCGGCGACGGGGGCCGGAGCGGCGACGGGCGCCGGTGCGGGTGCGTTGAGCGCGGCGGTGGTCATGCCCGGGATGCGGATCTTCTGCCCGGGGAAGATCAGGCTGGAGGTGCTCAGGCCGTTCGCAGCCAGCACCGCGCGGGTGGTGACGCCGAAACGGCCGGCGATGCCGCTGATCGTGTCGCCGCGCACCACGGAGTACACCGTGGCAGCGGGAGCCGGCGCGGGAGCCGCGGGAGCCGGGGCGGGCGCGGCCGCGGGTGCGGCCTGCGCGAGGGCGAGCACCTGGCCCGGGAAGATCAGGCTCTTCCAGCTCAGGCCGTTCATCGCGAGGACGGCTGCGGTCGAGAGTCCGAACCGCGCCGCGATGCCGGAGATGGTGTCGCCCGACTGCACGCGGTAGGTCGCGGGTGCTGCCGCGACGGAGGTGAGCGGAGCGGACGTACTCGACGTCGATCCGCTGGGCGTCATCCCGATGGTGCTGCCGAGCGCGGCGCGCTCGAGAGGACTGATCTCGCCGGTGTCGCCGGAGTGGTCGGTCGCGCGGTCCTCCTGGGGCGCCGCCTGTGCGGGCGTGACCAGGTTCAGGGTCACCGCGAGCGAGCTCGCGACCGCGATCGGGACGGTGCCCAGGATGCTGCGCGATCTGCCGGTGTCTGCCAGAGCCATGTGACCCCCTCTTCGAGTGACACGTCGCCCATCACGCTGACACACAAGGAGAGAGGAGTCAACAGGAGTGACGGATGTGACACGGGTTTACATGATCGTAACAATTACTCCCGCTTCTCGCCGGACGCCAATCCGTGGCACGCTGGTGGGGTGACCGAGCACGTCCAGACCACCGAGTGGTTGACCGTACCCGACCTCGTCGAGCTGATGGGACTGAGCGTGAGCCGCGTCCGTCGGCTCATCGAGGACCGCCACCTGGGAGCCAAGCGCGTCGACGGCGTGCTCAAGGTGCCCGCGTCCTTCCTCAAGGACGGCCAGCCGCTCAGCGAGCTGCGGGGAACCCTGATCGTCCTGGCGGACGACGGCTTCAGCGACGACGAGTCGGTGGATTGGCTGCTGACGGAGGAGGAGAGCCTCGGCACATCGCCGATCGAGGCTCTGCGCGCCGGCCGCAAGGCCGAGGTGCGCCGCGTGGCCCAAGCGCTGGCCTGAATCGCTCCCGGCTCAGGGATGGGGCCTACGCGCTCCGACGCGTGACCGCGACCGCGAGCTCGCGGAGCTGCCCCTTCGCCGCCGCCCCGAGCGGCGCCGCATCCAACGCCTCGATGGCGCGCGCGACGTTGTCGGCGATCATCCGCTCCACCGTGTCGACGGCCCCGGACTCCCGGATGGTCAGCTGCATCGTCCTGATCTGCTCCGGCGTGAGCTCGGGGTCGCCGAGCAGCTCGTCCAGGGCAGCACGCGCGCCCGAAGGGATGGACTGGCGCGTGAGCGCGATGAGGACCGTCCGCTTGCCCTCGCGGAGGTCGTCCCCGCTGGGCTTCCCCGTCACGTCGGCGTCTCCGAAGACGCCGAGCAGATCGTCGCGCAGCTGGTAGGCGATGCCGAGGGGGAGCCCGAACGCCCGGAGCGACTCCAGCTGGCCGACGGTCGCTCCCGCCAGGCTCGCGCCGATGAGCAGAGGGGACTCGATCGAGTACTTGGCCGACTTGTAGACGATGACGCGCTCGGCGCGCTCCAGCTGCTCCGAGTCGGGGCGGCCCGACCAGCCGATCTCCTCGAAGATGTCGAGGTACTGACCCGCCGTGACATCGATCCGCATCCGGTTGAACTCCGCCCGCGTCGCCCGCCGGGCCGGTGCGCTCACGAGCTGGGTGAGCCCCTCGTCGAACAGCTCGTCGCTGAGGATGAGCAGCAGGTCGCCGAGGAGGGTCGCCGCGCCCGTGCCGAAGGTCGCGCCGGAACCGCCCCATCCCTCGTTCTCGTGGAGGTGCTCGAAGCGCTTGTGGGCGGCCGGCTTGCCGCGTCGGGTGTCCGAGTTGTCGATGAGGTCGTCGTGGACGAGCGCGGCGGCGTGGAACAGCTCGAGGGCGCTGGCGACGGAGACCACGGCGTCGAGGGCGCCGCCGGCCGTGACGGCGCCACTGTCCGACCCGTCGTCGCCCTCGTCTCCTGCGGTGCGGACGGCCTGCCATCCCCAGAAGCAGAACAGGGCGCGGAAGCGCTTGCCGCCGCTGAGAAATTCCCTTGAGAACGCCGCTACGGGAGAGAGCTCGTCGGCGATCGAGACGAGAATGGAGGCACGCGCATCGAAGAATCCATCGATTCTTGACTGGATGAGGTCGACGAATCGGATGCTTTCAGACACACGCCTAGCCTAGCCAGACACGTGAGGTCTAGAATCGACCTCACTGAAGCCTCGAACCCGCGAGAAAGAGGGGGAATCGGATGCCGCTTTCGGAACACGAGCAGCGCCTCCTCGAAGAGATGGAACGCAGTCTCTATCAGAACGACGCAGATTTCGTCGCGAAGGTCGGGGGCAAGCGGGCACGTCCCGCCTACCGGTCGATCGTGCTCGGCATCCTGCTCGCCGTCGTGGGCGTCGGCGTGCTGATCGCCGGGGTCTATTACCAGCAGCCGATCGTCGGGATCCTGGGCTTCGTCGTGATGTTCGCGGGTGTCCTCGTGTCCATCGCGCCGGGCAAGCGCGTCGCGGTCGAGCCGGGCGCCGCCGAGCCGAAGAAGGCGAAGGCGCGCGGCGGTCAGACAGGCTTCATGGACCGCATGAACGACCGCTGGGACAAGCGCAACGACGGCGGCGAGGGCTAACCCTCCACTCCGCTCCACACGTTCTTCGACGAAGGGCCGATCTTCTGATCGGCCCTTTTTTGTTGCTCCAGGAGCCGCCCGATCGCTCCACTTTCCTCCACCCGCGAGTTCCGCGTCTTTCCGGGCTTTGACGTACCCATTTCGGGGCAATCTGTCCTCAATGCGAGATTTTGTGGATGGAAGTGGAGTAAAGTGGAGCCACACCGCAACCTGGGCCGGGAGAGTGGGGGTGGCAGCCGATGTTCCTCGGTACGCATGCCCCCAAGCTGGACGAGAAGGGGCGCATCATCCTGCCGGCGAAATTCCGGGATGAGCTCGCGTCCGGCCTCGTCCTCACCCGTGGCCAGGAGCACTGCGTCTACGTCTTCTCGCAGCGCGAGTTCGAATCGCTCCACGAGAAGATCCGCCAGGCGCCGGTGACGAGCAAGCAGGCCCGTGACTACCTGCGCGTCTTCCTCTCGGGGGCGAGCGCAGAGGTCCCGGACAAGCAGAACCGGGTGACCATCCCGCCCGCGCTCCGCTCGTATGCGGGACTCGATCGCGACCTCGTCGTGATCGGCGCCGGCAGCCGCGCGGAGATCTGGGACGCCCAGGCCTGGGAGACCTACCTGGCCGAGCAGGAAGCAGCATTCGCCAACACGGAGGAGGAGGTGATCCCGGGACTCTTCTGAGCCCGCGTCCCTGGCGCCGGACTCCCAGCCATACGCCCTGACACCACTTCCCCGGTGCCAGGTCGGAATGGATGGGGATCCGGGATCAGGGGCAGGCGACTCGTCCCGAACGACCATGACCGACTCCGACGACACCTCCCGCATCCATACTCCGGTCCTCCTGGAGCGCTGCATCGAGCTGCTCGGCCCCGCGCTGACGCGGCCCGGCGCCGTCTTCGTCGACGCCACGCTCGGGATGGGCGGCCACTCCGCCGGCATCCTCGAGCGCTTCCCGGACGTCACGCTGGTCGGGCTCGACCGCGACCCCGAGGCGCTGGCGATCGCGGGGGAGCGCCTGGAGCGTTTCGGTGACCGCGTGCACCTCGTCCACACGGTGTACGACGGCATCCGCGAGGCCATCGAGGGGCTCGGCTTCGAGGCGGTCGACGGCGTGCTGTTCGACCTCGGCGTCTCCTCCCTCCAGCTCGACCGGGTGGAGCGCGGCTTCTCCTATTCGAAGGACGCGCCGCTCGACATGCGGATGGACGGCACGAGCGAGCTCACCGCCGCGACGGTCCTGGCGGAGTACTCCGAGGCCGACCTGCGGCGCATCTTCCGCGAGTATGGCGAAGAGAAGCTTGCGGGCCGCTACGCCTCCCGGATCGTGGAGTCGCGCGAGCGCGAGCCTCTGGTGCGCTCCGGCCAGCTGGTCGACCTCATCATCAAGGCGACTCCGGTGGCCCTGCAGCGGCAGGGGCATCCCGCCAAGCGCGTCTTCCAGGCTCTGCGCATCGAGGTCAACCAGGAGCTGGCGGTGCTGCAGCGGGCGATCCCTGCGGCCATCGACTCCCTGTCGGTGGGCGGGCGCATCGTCGTGGAGGCGTATCAGTCGCTCGAGGACCGCATCGTGAAGCGCGAGCTGCAGGCCCGCTCCACGTCGAGCGCTCCGGCGGGACTGCCCGTCGAGCTCCCCGAGCACCGGCCGGAGCTGAAGCTCCTCATCCGCGGTGCGGAACTGGCCGACGACGACGAGAAGGCCGCCAACCCGAGGGCCACCCCGGTGCGCCTGCGGGCGGCCGAGCGGGTGCGCCCGGCGAGCGGCGCATCCCACAGCAAAGACGAGACGAGGAGGCGGTCGTGAGCGGCAATCTGGCAGAGGCGGCCCCGGTCACCGGGCGCAGACGTCCCGCGACACTGCGCCCCGCGGCGCTCTGGCGCGGCGGCGCCCTCCCCGCACCGGTGGAGGAGCCGAAGCGGACCCACCTCGAGGTCGTCCCGACCCGGTCCCAGCGACGTGCACGCCCTCGCGCCCTGTACGCGGGGATCGCGGTCGCCACGCTGCTCGCGGTCGTGGTGGCCCAGCTCCTCCTCAGCATCGGCATCTCGCAGGGCGCCTACCAGCTGCAGACGCTGGAGTCGAAGCAGACCGAGCTGCAGCGTTCGTACCAAGCGGTGTCGGAGGACCTCAACCGGGTCGCGTCGCCGCAGAATCTGGCCGCGAACGCCAACGCGCTCGGGATGGTCAGCAACAGCAACCCCGCCTACCTGCGCCTCTCCGACGGAGCGGTGCTGGGGGCGCCGCTGCCGGCGAGCGGGGCCGCTGGCACGGTCACCGGCACGCAGGGCAACCTCGTCCCGAACGCACTGCTCGCGGGCGTCTCGCTGGTGACGCAGCCGCAGCAGACGGCGAATCCGTCCCCAGCGGCGGGGCAGGCTGGGAATTCCACAACTTCGGGTGGGGCTACCGGATCCGGGGCCGCGCCGACCGTACCGTTGCAGGGAGCGTTGCCGACTCCGGTGACGCACTGACGACGGGACGGATGCGGGGCATGGTCAGCAAGAAGATGCTGCGGCGGCGGACCGCCATGACGGTCCTCGCCGTCGCAGCGACCGTCGGCATCCTCGGCGCCAAGCTGGTCGACATCCAGGTGGTCCGGGCGGATGCGCTGCAGAAGCAGTCGGTGACCGCCAAGGAGGTGTCGACGCCGCTGCTGGGCAACCGCGGCGACATCATCGACAGTGACGGCACGGTGCTGGCCACCACGATCTACACGTACACGGCTGCGGCCTCGCCGAAGGATGCGATCGCCGGCGGCCGGGCGAAGATGGTCGAGGCGGCCGCGAAGATCGGTGCGATCACCGGCCAGGGCGGCGATGCCGTCGTCGCGCTTCTCGACGCGGCGCTCAAAGAGAATCCGAAGTCGCAGTACGTCCTCATCAAGGCCGGTATGGATGTCGGGACGTTCGACAAGCTCGACAAGCTCCCGTACCCGTGGCTCACCTTCACCAAGAAGCAGGCCCGCAGCTACCCGAACGGCGCCGTCGCGGGCAACCTGCTCGGCTACCTCTCTCAGGGCGGCGACGCGGGGCTGGAGGCCAGCGAGAACGGCTGTCTGGCAGGGGAGAACGGCGAGGAGACCTACCAGCGCGGAGCCGACGGCGTCGCCATCCCGGGCAGCACCGTGGTGCAGAAGGAGGCGAAGGACGGCGGCACGCTCAAGCTGACGATCGACTCGGATCTCCAATGGTTCGCGCAGCAGACCCTCGCGCAGCAGGTCGCCGCGACAGGCTCCAAGTTCGGCTTCGTGACCGTGGCGGAGGCGAAGACGGGGAAGATCAAGGCGATCGCGCAGGTGCCGTCGCTCGACCCCAACAACATCGATGCGACGGACCCGTCGTTCTGGCGGCTCCAGCCGCTCACCGACCCGCGGGAGCCGGGCTCGACCTTCAAGGCCCTGACCGCCGCGATGCTCATCGACCAGGGCAAGGCGACGCCGACCTCGCAGGTGCTCGCCCCATACTCCTGGCAGTCCGGCAACGGAGCCGACCTGCACGACTCGGGATTCCACGCACCGCTCCGGCTCACGCTCACCGGCGTGCTCATGATGTCGTCGAACACCGGCATGTCGCAGCTGGGCCGCGCGCTCAGCGACCAGACGCGGTACGACTACCTGAAGAAGTTCGGGATCGGCGATCCGACCGGTCTGCCGTACCCCGACGAGTCCGCCGGCGAGCTCCACCCGGTCAAGGACTGGGACGACCAGACCAAGTACGCGACGATGTTCGGCCAGGGCGTCTCGGCGACCCAGCTGCAGATGGTCGGGGCGTACCAGGCGCTCGCCAACGGCGGCACCCGCATCCCGCTGTCCCTGGTCGAGGGATGCGAGCACCCGGACGGCTCGGTGACGGACATCCCGAACAGCAAGCCGACGCCGGTCGTATCCGCTCAGGCGGCGGCCACGACGCTCGGGATGATGGAGTCCGTCGTCACCGACGGCGAGCTGAAGAAGCAGCTCCAGATCCCCGGGTACCGCATCGCCGCGAAGACCGGAACGGCCCAGCAGCCGGACGGCAAGGGCGGGTACCTGCCGTCGTACTACGTGTCGGTCATGGGCGTCGCGCCGGTGGACGATCCGCAGTACGTCGTTTCGGTCAACCTCGGGTTCCCGACTACCATTACTTCGTCGGCAGCCGCCGCTCCGCTGTTCCACACGATCATGAGTCAGGTGCTGAAGACCTACCGGGTGAAGCCCTCCACGTCGAGCCCGGCGGACTATCCGCCCTACTACTAGAAACAGCGTCAACGGAAAGTGAGCCACGTGACAGGACCGGCGCCCTCTTCACTGCGCCCCGAGCATCCCGTCGCCCGCCCGCTCGCCCAGCTGGTAGCGGAGTTCGGGCTGGATTGCCGCGGCGACCTCGACGGGGTCGAGGTGACCGGTGCGGCTCTCGCGAGCTCCGCCGTCGAACCCGGTGACCTCTATGTCGGCGTACCCGGCCGCAACGCCCACGGCGCGACGTACGCGACCGCCGCGGCGGAGGCGGGAGCCGTCGCCGTGCTCACCGACGAGGAGGGTGCGGCCCTCGCGGCCGAGTCCGGCCTCCCGGTCATCGTCACGCCGGAGCCCCGGGCCGCGCTCGGCGCGGTCTCCGCCTGGATCTACCGCACCGACGAGAACTCGGCGACCCTGTTCGGCGTCACCGGCACCAACGGCAAGACCAGCGTCGTGTACCTGCTCAACGCCATCCTCGGACAGCTCGGAGTCGTCTCCGGCCTCAGCTCGACGGCGGAGCGCCGCATCGGCGACACGGCGATCACGAGCAAGCTGACCACGCCGGAGGCGAGCGAGCTGCACGCGCTGCTCGCCCGGATGCGCGAGGAGGGCGTCCGGGCCGTCGCCATCGAAGTGTCGGCGCAGGCGCTGACCCGCCACCGCGTCGACGGGATCGTGTTCGACGTCGTCGGCTTCACCAACCTCAGCCACGACCACCTCGACGACTACGCCGCGATGGACGACTACTTCGCCGCGAAGCTCGAGCTCTTCCAGCCCGACCGCGCCCGACGCGGCGTCGTCACGGTCGACTCCGACTGGGGCCGCGCCCTGGTCGAGCAGTCGCGCATCCCGGTCGCCACGCTCTCCAGCTCGCCGGGGGCCGACTCCGAGTGGCTGCTCACCGTGCTCGAGGAGACGCTCACCCGCACCTCGTTCGCCCTCGAAGGCCCGGACGGACGCCGGCTCGAGACCAGCATCCCGCTGCTCGGCGCGTACAACGCGGCGAACGCGGCGCTCGCCATCGTCATGCTGGTCGAGTCGGGGTACGACCTCGACGCGATCGGAGCTGCGCTGGAGCGCGACGGCGGGATCGACGCGTACATCCCGGGTCGCGCAGAGCGGCTGTCGGGCGATCGCGGCCCCGTCGTCTTCATCGACTACGGCCACAGCCCCGACGCGTTCCTCTCGACGCTGAGCGCACTCCGCAAGGTGACCGACGGCCGCATCGTCATGGTGTTCGGCGCCGACGGCGACCGCGACACCACGAAGCGCACCGACATGGGGGCCATCGCGGCCCGCGGGTCGGACGCCGTGGTCATCACCGACTTCCACCCGCGCTGGGAGGACCCGGCGAGCATCCGCGCCGCCCTCCTCGACGGAGCACGCAGCGCCGTCCCCGACCTCGAACTGTACGAAGTGCCCGACCCGCGCGCCGCGTTCCGCACCGCGCTGTCCCTGGCCGACGAGGGCGACGTCGTCCTGTACGCCGGTCCCGGCCACGAGGACTACCAGGAGGTCGCCGGACAGCGGCTGCCGTACTCGGCCCGCGACGACGTGCGCCTCGCGCTGCGAGAGGCCGGGTGGCTGTAGATGATCGCCCTCACCCTGGCCGAGATCGCCGAGGCCACCCGCGGCACCCTGCTGCTCGACGGCACCCATGTCTCCCCGGAGACGGTCGTCTCCGGACTGTCCACGACCGACTCGCGCGAGGTCGTCCCCGGCAGCATCTTCTTCGCGAAGCCGGGGGATGTGACCGACGGCCACCTCTTCGCCCCGCAGGCGGTCGAGGCGGGCGCCGCGCTCGTCGTCGTCGACCATCCACTCGAGCTGCCCGTCCCGCAGCTGCTGGTTGAGGACACCGTGGTCGCCCTCGGCGACCTCGCCACCGAGGTCATCGCCCGGGTCCGGGCGCTCGGACTGCTCAAGATCGTCGGCATCACCGGGTCCAACGGCAAGACCACGACCAAGAACCTGCTCCGCGCCGTGCTCGAGCAGGTCGGACAGACGATCGCGCCGCGCGCCTCCTTCAACAACGAGGTCGGCGCACCCGTGACCATGCTCCAGGTGACCGAGGAGACGCAGTTCCTCGTCGCCGAGATGGGCGCGAGCGGAATCGGCGAGATCGCCCGCCTGGTACGCATGGCGCGCCCGGACGTCGGAGTCGTCCTCAAGGTCGGCCTCGCGCACGCCGGCGAGTTCGGCGGCATCGAGAAGACCCTGCAGGCGAAGACCGAGATGGTCACCGACCTGCTGGAGTCCGACGTCGCCGTGCTGAACATGGACGATCCGCGCGTCGCCACGATGGCGGACAAGACGGTCGCCCGCGTGCTCTGGTTCGGCCTGGACGAGCGCGCCGACGTGCGCGCGACCGACGTCGTCTCCGACAGGAGGGGCACGTCGTTCACGCTCCACCTGCCGCCCCGGAACGGGGCCGACGGTCCTGGCTCCGAGGCGCAGTCGCGCCCGGTGCGGTTCCAGGTGCTCGGCGAGCACCACGTCATGAACGCCCTGGCCGCCGCCGCCTCCGCGTACGTGCTCGACGTCGACATCGACACCATCGTGTCCGCGCTCCAGACCGTGAAGACGGCGGAGCGCTGGCGGATGGAGGTCATGGGCGGCAGCGACGTGACGGTCATCAACGACGCCTACAACGCGAGCCCGGACTCGATGGCCGCAGCGATCAAGACCCTGGCGCAGATCGCCGAACCGGACGGCCGCACCATCGCCGTCCTCGGTGAGATGAGCGAGCTGGGGGAGTTCTCCGGCGAGGAGCACGACCGCATCGGCCTGCTCGCCGTCCGGCTCGGCATCGACCAGCTCGTGATCGTCGGACCGGCGGCGCGCCGGATGCACATCTCGGCCATCAACGAGGGCTCCTGGGACGGCGAATCCCTGTACTTCGACACGCAGGACGCCGCGTTCGAGCACCTCCGGGGCGCGCTGCGTCCCGGCGACACGGTGCTCGTGAAGTCCTCCAACTCGGCCGGACTGCGCTTCCTGGGCGACCGACTGGGAGAATCGTTCTCGTGAGAGCCCTGCTGACATCCGGTGCGCTGTCGATGGCGTTCACGCTCTTCCTGACCCCGCTCTTCATCCGGCTCTTCCGCCGGCTGCAGTGGGGACAGTTCATCCGCGACGACGGACCGCAGAGCCACCACGCCAAGCGCGGCACCGCGACCATGGGCGGCATCGTCGTCATCCTCGGCACCCTGTTCGGCTACTTCACGGCCCTCCTGCTGACGGGGGACGAGACGAGCGTCTCGGCGCTCCTCGTGCTGTTCCTCATGGTCGGCCTGGGCGTCGTCGGGTTCATCGACGACTTCCTGAAAACCCGGCGCGAGCGCAGCCTCGGTCTCACCGGCTGGGCAAAGGTGGCCGGCCAGGTCATCGTCGCCACCGTCTGGGCCTTCCTCGCGATCCGCTTCCCGAACGGCAACGGCTACACGCCTGCGACGATGACGGTGTCCTTCATCCGCGACCTGCCGGCGATCGACTTCGGCGAGATCACCCGGTACGGCGCCATCGGCGTGATCGTCGGCTACGGCCTCTACCTGATCTGGATCAACTTCCTGGTCGCGGCGACATCGAACGGCGTGAACGTCACGGACGGCCTCGACGGGCTCGCCTCCGGCGCGTCCATCCTCGCGATCGGCGCCTACATCATCATCGGGTTCTGGCAGTCGATCCAGTCGTGCGCGAGCATCAACCTGAACCCCGAGAACGTCGCGAAATGCTACGACGTGCGCGATCCGTTCGACCTCGCGATCGTCGCGACGGCGATCGTCGGCGCGGTCGTCGGCTTCCTCTGGTGGAACACCTCGCCCGCGCAGATCTTCCTCGGCGACACCGGTTCGCTGGCGCTCGGCGGCGCGGTCGCGGCCCTCGCCATCCTGAGCCGCACGGAGCTACTGCTCATCCTCATCGGCGGCATCTTCGTGATCGAGGCCGGGTCGGTGATCGTGCAGCGGGCGTACTTCAAGCTCACGCACGGCAAACGCATCTTCCTGATGAGCCCCATCCACCATCACTTCGAGCTGAAGGGGTGGGCGGAGGTAACGGTCGTCGTACGGTTCTGGATCATCGGCGGACTCCTCGTCGCCGCCGGCGTCGGGTCCTTCTACCTGGAGTGGCTGGCGACGTGACCGATTCCGACGACACCGCCCGCGCGGGCGACGCCCTGGCGGAGCGCCTGGCCGCTCTGACCAGCTGGCACCACGATTGGAGCGGCCTGCGGGTCGCCGTGTACGGCCTGGGCGTCACCGGCTTCTCGGTCGCGGACACCCTCGTCGAGCTGGGAGCCGACGTGCTGGTCGTCGCGGCGAAGGCCGACGACGAGCGGCGGATGCTGCTGGAGGTCATCGGCGCCGAGCTCCTCGAGGAGTCCGACCTCACCGCGCCGCCGGAGCGTCTCGTCGCGTTCGACCCTGAACTGGTCATCGCCTCGCCGGGCTTCCACTGGGATCACCCCCTCCTGCTCTGGGCGGAGCAGCGCGGCACGGCCGTGTGGGGCGACATCGAGCTCGCCTGGCGTCTGCGCGACAAGGTCGCACGTCCCGATGGCGCCGAAGGCCCCGCCGACTGGATCTGCGTCACCGGCACCAACGGCAAGACCACCACCGTGCAGCTCACCGCGACGATGATCCTCGCGGGAGGCAACCGCGTCGCACCGTGCGGCAACATCGGCGTCCCCGTCCTCGACGCCATCCGCGATCCCGAGGGATTCGACGTGCTCGTGGTCGAGCTCTCCAGCTACCAGCTGCACTGGGTCAACCGGAACGTCGGAGGCGAGCTGGCTCCGTTCTCGGCGGCGTGCCTCAACATCGCCGACGACCACCTCGACTGGCACGGCTCGCTCGAGGCGTACATCGCCGCCAAAGCGAAGGTGTACGACAACACCCGCGTCGCCTGCGTTTACAACAAGGCCGACGAGAACACCCTGCACATGGTGGAGGAGGCGGAGGTCACCGAGGGCGCACGCGCCATCGGCTTCGGCCTCGGCGTGCCCGGCCCGAGCGACTTCGGGATCGTGGACGGCATCCTCTGCGACCGCGCCTTCCTCGACGACCGAGCGAACGCGGCGCTCGAGCTGACCACTCTCGACGAGCTGCAGGAGGCCGGGCTCTCGGCACCGCACGTCGTCGCGAACATCCTCGCCGCCAGCGCGCTCGCGCGGTCGTATGGCGTGGCCCCACAGATCATCCGCGACGTGCTCACGGCCTTCCGGCTCGACGCGCACCGTATCGAGCTGGTGCGCGTCCAGGCCGGCGTGAACTGGGTGGACGACTCGAAGGCCACGAACCCGCATGCGGCCGACGCGTCCCTGCGTGCCTACCCCTCCGTGGTGTGGCTGGTCGGCGGCCTGCTCAAGGGTGTCGACGTGGATGCGCTGGTCGGCCGGCACGTCGGCCGCCTTCGCGGCGCTGTGCTCATCGGCGTCGACCGGGAGGCGCTCCTCGCCGCATTCCGGCGACACGCGCCGGACCTTCCGGTGCTGGAGGTCGTCGCCGACGAGACTGATGAGGTCATGCCGACGGCGGTTCGGCTGGCCGGTGGTCTCGCGCACGAAGGAGACACTGTGCTGCTCGCTCCGGCGGCGGCATCGATGGACCAGTTCGCCGACTACGCAGAACGAGGCCGCCGCTTCCAGTCGGCCGTGAACGAGTACTTGGGAGGTGAGGCGGATGACGAGTCCGCCCCGCGTCCCGACGCGCAGGACTGAGCGTCCGGGCGCCCGGCCTCAGCAGAGCGCTGCTCCGTCGGCCGCGTCCCGCCCCAGCGCCGCTGCACGCATCGGCGCGCTGACCACCCGCATCCAGCTGGGTCGGGGGATGACGTCCGAATCGGCCAACTACTTCCTCCTGCTCGGCATCACGCTGTTCATGGTCGTGTTCGGCCTCGTCATGGTGCTGTCCTCCTCCTCGGTGGAGGCGCACAACGACGACGACAACTTCTTCTCCCGCTTCTGGTCGCAGGGCGCGTACACGCTGGTCGGCCTGCCGCTGATGTTCCTCGTCTCGCGCATCCCACGTGGGTTCTGGAAGAAGACGATCTGGTTCTTCCTCGGCGCCGCCTGCTTCCTGCAGCTGCTCGTGCTGCTCACCCCGCTCGGCGTCGAGATCGGCGGCAACCGCAACTGGCTGCGCATCGGCTCGGTCACGGCCCAGCCGTCGGAGGCGATCAAGCTCGCGCTCGTCGTCTGGCTGGGCGTCGTCCTTGCGCGCAAACGGGATGTGCTCGACCAGTGGAAGCATGTCGCCGTCCCCGTCGTCCCCATCGCGGGAGGCGCGGTCGCGCTCGTGCTGCTCGGCGGCGACCTGGGCACGACCATGATCATGGCGGCGCTCATCCTCGGCGCCCTCTACTTCGCCGGCGTGCGCCTCCGCTACCTCCTCACCGGTGTCGTCGCCGTCGGCGCGCTCGCGGTCGTTGTCGCGCTGTCGAGCGCCAGCCGTGTCGGCCGCATCGCCGCCTACTTCGGCGGGACGAGCGTCGCGAACCCGGACGTGGACTGGCAGATCAAGAACGGCTTCTACGCGCTCGCCTCCGGCGGCGTCTTCGGGGTCGGACTCGGTAACTCGCACTCCAAGTGGTCGTGGCTGCCCGCCGCCGACACCGACTTCATCTTCGCGATCATCGGCGAGGAGCTCGGCCTCATCGGCGCGGTCGTCGTGCTCCTGCTCTTCGTGATGCTCGCGGTCGTCTTCCTGCGCATCATCCATGCGTCGACCGACCCGTTCGCGCGGGTGACGACGGCCGCCATCATGGTGTGGCTGATCGGCCAGGCGTTCGTCAACATCGCCGTGGTGCTGGGGGTGATCCCGGTGCTGGGCGTCCCGCTCCCACTGATCTCTGCGGGAGGGACTGCGATGATCAGTTCCATGATCGCCATCGGAATCGTGCTGTCGTTCGCCCGGCAGTCGCACCGTGACTCCCGGGCCGCCTCCGAGACCGGTTCGGCGGGCCCCCGGGCATGACGCGGTACCTTCTCGCCGGCGGGGGCACCGCCGGCCACGTGAACCCCCTGCTCGCCGTCGCCGACCGTCTGCGCCGTGACCAGCCGGATGCCGAGGTGCTGGTGCTCGGGACGAAGGAGGGGCTCGAGGCGCGTCTGGTCCCGCAGCGCGGCTACGAGCTCGCGACCATCCCGAAGCTCCCGTTCCCGCGCCGACCGAACGCGGCCGCTCTGCGCTTCCCTGGCGAGTACCGGCGCAGCATCTCGACCGTCCGCGGTCTGATCCGCGACCGCGGGATCGACGCCGTCGTCGGCTTCGGCGGCTACGCCGCGGCCCCGGCCTACTCGGCGGCCCGGCGCGAGGGTGTTCCGCTCGTCCTGCACGAGGCGAACGCGCGGCCGGGCCTCGCGAACCGGCTCGGCGCCCGGTACACGCCGTGGGTCGGCGTGGCGTTCGAGGGCACGCCGTTGCCGCATCCCACCTTCGTCGGGATGCCGTTGCGGGTGGAGATCGAGCAGCTGGATGCTGCCGCCGTCCGCCCACAGGCCGCGGCCGAGTTCGGGCTCGACCCCGAACGCCCGACGCTGCTCATCACAGGCGGCTCGCTCGGCGCGCGCCGCATCAACCAGACCGTCTTCGCACGCGCCGCCGAGCTGACGGCCGCCGGCTGGCAGGTGCTGCACATCCAGGGCGGGCGCGGCGAGCTGACGGACCCCGGCATCGAGCACTACCGGCTGCTCGACTACTGCGACCGCATGGATCTCGCCTTCGCGCTGACCGACGTCGCCGTCGCCCGCGCGGGCGCCGCGACGGTGTGCGAGTTCGCCGCGCTCGGCATCCCGGCGGTGTACGTCCCCTTCCCGATCGGCAACGGCGAGCAGCGGTTCAACGCGGCCGGGGTCGTCGAGGCGGGAGGCGGCGTGCTCGTCGACGATGCCGCCTTCACTCCGGACTGGGTGGACGGCGAGCTTCTTCCGCTGCTGTCCGACCGTGCCCGCGTGGCCGAGATGGCACGCCGGGCCGCGTCGGTCGGGGTCCGCGACGGCTCCGACCGCATGGTCGCCCTCATCCGCTCGGCCCTCTGACAGCTCCACTCCGGTGAGCCTCGGGCCGATCCGCAGGGTCGCCGCGTAGCCTCATACTGGATGGAGTCCCTCTCGCGTAACCGAAAGCTGTACCTGTGACGATCAAGCCCGACCTGACCCTCGCCCTCCCGGAGGAGCTCGGAAAGCTCCACTTCGTCGGCATCGGCGGTTCGGGGATGAGCGGCATCGCCCGCCTGTTCCTCGAGGCCGGCTACACCGTGACCGGATCGGATGTGCGGCACTCCGCGAACATCGACACCCTGCGGAACCTCGGCGCGACGATCGCCATCGGCCACGACGCCGCGAACGTCGGCGACGCGGACACGCTGGTCGTCACCGGCGCCCTCTGGCAGGACAACCCGGAGTACCAGCTGGCGCTCTCCAAAGGACTCCCGGTTCTGCACCGGTCGCAGGCCCTCGCTTGGCTGATCAACCGCTCGCGCCTGGTCGCCGTGGCCGGCGCGCACGGCAAGACGACCTCCACCGGCATGATCATCACCGGCCTGCTGGGCCTCGGCGAAGACCCGAGCTTCGTGAACGGCGGCGTCATCGCCTCCCTCGGCACGAGCTCGAAGACCGGCACCGGCGAGCTGTTCGTCGTCGAGGCGGACGAGTCGGACGGCTCGTTCCTGCTCTACGACACGGCCGTCGCTCTGATCACCAACGTCGACCCCGACCACCTCGACCACTACGGTTCGCTGGAGGCGTTCGAGGACGCCTTCGTGTCGTTCGCCCGCGAAGCGGACGAGTTCGTCGTGGTCTCGTCCGACGACGCGGGCGCCCTGCACGTGACCGGCCGGCTGCGCGAGCAGGCGCCGGACAAGCGGATCGTCACGTTCGGCGAGGCGGAGGACGCTGACGTCCGCGTCCACTCCATCGTGACCGACGGCCCCGTCTCGTTCTCTCTGCGCTACCAGGGCGAGGACTACTCCGCGCGGCTGCGCGTGCCCGGGCGGCACAACGCCATCAACGCCGGCGGCGCCTTCGCCGTGCTGACCGGCCTCGGGTTCGACGCGGCCGCATCCCTCGCCGCCATCGCCGAGTTCGGCGGCACCGAGCGCCGCTTCGAGCTGCACGGCACGGTGGGAGGCGTCAGCGTCTACGACGACTACGCGCACCACCCGACCGAGGTCGCCGCCGCGCTCTCCGCCGCCCGCACGGTGGTCGGAGACGGACGCATCATCGCCGTCCACCAGCCGCACCTGTACAGCCGGACGCGTCTGTTCGCGCAGGAGTTCGCCGAGACGCTCGAGCGCTACGCCGACGAGACCGTCGTGCTCGACGTGTACGGAGCCCGCGAAGACCCGGAGCCCGGAGTGACCGGAGCGCTCGTCGCCGACCGCTTCGAGCATCCCGAGCGGGTGGCCTTCATCGCCGACTGGCAGCAGGCCGCCGACCACACCGCTCAGATCGCCCGGGAGGGCGACTTCGTGATCACCCTCGGCTGCGGCGATGTGTACCGCATCGTGCCCCAGCTGCTCGACTCGCTGCGCCGGGAGCACCCGGACGCGCCCGGCGCTTAGCGGGCCGCTCGGTGAAGCGTCCCCAGGGTTTCGACCGGCAGGAGGTGCCGGCGTCCGCGCCCGCGCCACTCCGGCAGGAGCCGGAGGCGCGCGACGAGCAGCGGCGGGAGTCCGCGCCCGCGCGCGGCGTCGGCACGGTGACCGAGCCCATCCCGGTGATCGCCGACCCCTCAGCTGCGCAGCCCGTTGACGCCGAACCCACGCGTCCCGCCCGCGCCGACCGGCCGACGGACACCTCGCCGTACTCGCGGCTCCCCACGAACCGGGAGATCGACAAGGCGCTGCGAGCGGCTCGCCGGGAGCGCAAGCGGCTCGAGCGGGGCGAGGTGCGCCGCTTCACCAAGCGGTCGCGCCGCCGCCGCATCGCGTGGCTGGCCGCCGGCGCCGTCGTGGCGGGGCTCGTGCTCTCCGTCGCGCTCATCGCGTACTCCCCGCTGCTCGCGCTGAAGCACATCCAGGTGACCGGCACCTCCCGGCTGGATGCGAAGGCCGTCGAGAAGAAGCTCTCGGATCAGCTGGGCACGCCGCTGCCGCTGCTCGACCAGGCGGGCATCTCGAGCGACCTGGCCGCGTTCCCGCTCATCCGCAGCTACACGGTGGAGAGCCACCCGCCCGACTCGATCATCGTGCGCGTGGTGGAGCGGCAGCCGGTGGGCGTCATCCAGCAGGGAGCCGCGTACACGCTGGTGGACGCAGCGAAGGTGCCGATCTCGAGCAGCGAGAAGCGGCCGGACGGGTACCCCCTGATCGCGGCGAGCGGCGGGGCGGCCGACGTGGATGCCGACTCCGGCTTCGCGGCGGCGGCCAGCGTCCTGAGCGCCCTCCCGGCGGACGTGCTGGCGCAGGTCGACACCATCGCGGCCAAGACGAAGGACGACGTGAGCTTCACTCTGCGGGGCAACGGTGCGACCGTGGTCTGGGGGAGCGCGGAGGACTCGTCGCTCAAGGCGGCGGACCTGGGCGCCCTGCTGAAGAGCGCGCCGGGATCGTCGCGGTACGACGTCTCCTCGCCCCACAGCGTGACGACGGGATGACCGGGTTGGGCACGACTTTTCCGACACGCCTGACCGGATACCGGGGCGGCGGCCCGGCCCACCTAACGTCGGATCGAGAATTGCATACTCAGCAAGACTTTAAGCCTCAGCTAGAGGTTGAAGGTTCCAGTGGAGGCCGGACGTGACAGCACAACAGAACTACCTCGCCGTGATCAAGGTCGTCGGCATCGGCGGAGGCGGCGTCAACGCCGTCAACCGCATGATCGAGCTCGGCCTCCGCGGCGTCGAGTTCATCGCCATCAACACGGACGCCCAGGCGCTGCTGATGAGCGACGCCGACGTCAAGCTCGACGTCGGCCGTGAGATCACGCGCGGCCTCGGCGCCGGAGCGGACCCCGAGGTCGGCCGTCGCGCCGCCGAGGACCACGCGGAGGAGATCGAGGAGGCCCTCGCGGGCGCCGACATGGTCTTCGTCACCGCAGGTGAGGGCGGCGGCACCGGAACCGGTGGCGCACCCGTCGTCGCGCGCATCGCGAAGTCGATCGGCGCACTGACCATCGGTGTCGTCACCAAGCCGTTCTCCTTCGAAGGCAAGCGCCGCCAGCAGCAAGCCGAGGCCGGCGTGCAGCGCCTGAAGGAAGAGGTCGACACCCTCATCGTGGTGCCGAACGACCGGCTGCTGGAGATCAGCGACCGCGGCATCAGCATGCTGGAGGCGTTCTCCACCGCCGACCAGGTGCTCCTCGCCGGTGTCCAGGGCATCACCGACCTCATCACGACCCCCGGCCTCATCAACCTCGACTTCGCCGACGTCAAGTCGGTCATGCAGGGAGCCGGCTCCGCCCTCATGGGCATCGGCTCCTCCCGTGGCGCCGACCGGGCGATCAAGGCGGCGGAGCTGGCCGTCGCCTCCCCGCTGCTGGAGGCGTCCATCGACGGCGCCCACGGCGTCCTGCTCTCCATCCAGGGTGGATCGAACCTCGGCATCTTCGAGATCAACGACGCCGCCCGCCTGGTGCAGGAGGCGGTGCACCCGGAGGCGAACATCATCTTCGGCGCGGTCATCGACGACACCCTCGGCGACGAGGTGCGCGTGACCGTGATCGCGGCCGGATTCGACGGAGGCGAGCCGAGCACGCGGCCCGCCGCGGTGGATGCGCGCCGCGCCAGCTACATCGAGGCCGGTTCCGAGGAGTCCCAGGTGGCCTCCTCCGCCGAGGTCGAGGCCGGCGAGATCCCCGCGCCCGTGACGACCGACGCCTGGCAGACCGGCGAGAGCCCGGTCACCGAGGCCGCCCAGCAGAAGGACCCGGCGTTCGACGACGAGAATGACGACCTCGACATCCCCGACTTCCTCAAGTAGTCCGCTGGCCGAGCGGCTCGCCGCGGTCCGGGAGGGCGTCGCCGACGCCGCCCGGGCCGCCGGCCGTTCGCCCAACGAGCTGACGACGATCGCGGTGACCAAGTTCCACCCGGCCTCGCTCGTCCGCGAGCTGGCGGCCCTCGGCGTGCACGACGTGGGGGAGAACCGCCACCAGGAGGCGCAGGAGAAGGCGGCGGAGCTCGCCGACCTCGACCTCACGTGGCATTTCGTCGGCCAGCTGCAGAGCAAGAAGGCGCGGCAGGCGCGCCGCTACGCGTCCGTCATCCACTCGGTCGACCGGTTCTCGCTCGTCGACGCCCTCGCCGCGCGCGAGGGCGAAGGCGACCCGGATGTGGACGTGTTCGTCCAGCTGAACCTCACTGACGACCCCGCGCGCGGCGGTGTCGCCGACCGCGACCTCGAACCGCTGGTGGAGCACGTGCTCGCCGCGCCCGGGCTCAACCTGCTCGGGGTCATGGCCGTCGCCCCGCTCGGCGAGACGCCGGCCAGCGCCTTCGAGCGGGTCCGTGCCGCCTCCGACCGCGTCCGCACCCTCGCGCCGGAGGCCACGTCGATCTCCGCGGGGATGTCGCAGGACTACCGCGAAGCCATCGCGGCCGGCGCGACACACCTTCGGATCGGGACCGCCATTACCGGGAATCGGCCGGAGCTTCGTTAATCTCGAAAAGAAGAGTTCGAAGTGCGTGGCGAGGCGTCGACGCGCAGGTCTGTACGGAGGAACCATGGCCAACCCGCTGAAGAAGACGATGGTCTACCTGGGCCTCGCCGACGAGGAACTGGAGTTCGAGGAGCAGCCGCAGGAGCAGGCTCATCACCAGCCGCGCCGCGAAGCACCGGTCCACACCCCGGCCCCGTCGCCGGTCCAGGCCGTCCCCCACCCCGCTCCGGTCGCTCCCGCGGCCGGTCGCGCTCCGGTCACGCCGCTGCGCAAGTCGTCCACCGCACGGAATGCATCGGTACAGGAAATGAACGAGATCCTCACGGTCCACCCCCGCCAGTACCGCGACGCCCAGGCGATCGCCGAGTCGTTCCGGGAGGGCATCCCGGTCATCATCAACCTCTCGCAGATGAGCGAGGGCGACGCCCGCCGCCTCATCGACTTCGCCAGCGGCCTCTCGCAGGGCCTCTACGGCAAGATCGAGCGGGTCACCCCGAAGGTGTTCCTGCTGTCGCCCAGCCACGTCGTCGTCTCGGGCGAGCACGGCGGCCAGGACGCCGAGGTCGACGCCTCCTTCTTCGCCCAGGCCTGAACCTGCGGGCTCCGGCCCGTCGACGCTCGAAGCGCACCGCCTCCCTCTCGTCCATTGCGGACGCTCAGGGGACGCGGTGCGCTTTCGTCCATACTGGGTAGGTGTTTGTCGTCTCCCTCATCGCGACCGTCCTCTACTATGCGTTGCTGCTCTACTTCTTCGTTCTGTGGGCCCGGTTCGTGCTCGATCTGGTGCGCGTCTTCGCGCGCCAGTGGCGCCCGCGGGGCTTCGGGCTCGTGCTCGCCGAGTCGACGTACGTGGTGACCGATCCGCCCATCCGCTTCTTCCGCCGGATCATCCCGCGCGTCTCGATGGGCCCGGTGGCGATCGACTTCGGCTGGAGCCTCACCATGCTCGTGGTGATCATCGGCTTGTACGTGACCCTGGGATTCCGCTGAGCGTCGGTCCGCGGTTCGGGGGAAGGCCCGTTGTATCGTTGACGAGCCGACGCGCCGGACAGGCGCTGGAGTGCGCGACTCCCGCCCGCTTTGCTAGCGTTGGCTGAACGCGTTTCTGTTCCAATTTCACGATCTAAGGTGGCTTGCCATGGCGCTGACTCCGGAAGATGTAGTCAACAAGCGGTTCCAGCCGACGAAGTTCCGCGAGGGCTACGACCAGGACGAGGTCGACGACTTCCTCGATGAGGTCGTCGTCGAGCTGCGTCGCCTGAACCAGGAGAACGAAGAGCTCAAGCAGCGCCTCGTGGCGGCCGACTCGCGAATCGCCGAGCTGCAGCGCAGCGGCGGTCAGGGCGGTGCCGCCGCGGCGCCGCAGGCGGCCGACAACGCCGAGACCGAGCGCCTCCAGCGCGAGAACGAGGAGCTCAAGCAGCGCCTCGCCCAGGCCCAGCAGGAGGCCGCGCAGGCGAAGCAGCAGGCTGAGCAGCAGGCGCAGGCCGCTCCGGCCTACCAGGCGCCCGCGGACGACGCGAACGACCCCAACGCCACCAACAACCTGCTCCAGCTCGCCCGCCGTCTCCACGAGGAGCACGTGCGCGAGGGCGTCGAGAAGCGCGACCAGCTCATCGCCGAGGGTCACGCGACGGCAGCCCGGATCGTCGCAGAGGCCGAGTCGAAGCAGCGCGCGCAGATCAGCGCCCTCGACCAGGAGCGCACCGGCCTCGAGCGCCGTATCGACGAGCTGCGCACGTTCGAGCGCGACTACCGCAAGGGCCTCAAGAGCTACATCGAGGGCCAGCTCCGCGACCTCGACGCTCCCGTGCAGGGCGGCGGCGCCCAGCCCGGCGGTGCGTCCGGCAGCCGCTCAGCGGCTCCCGTGAGCGGCTCCGTCCCGGCGCCGGTCCCCGCGGGCGGCTCCGACGACTCCGGCCAGGGGCAGCAGCCCCCGGCGTTCCCCGGCTTTGGAGGCTAGTCCCTCCCGGTCCAAGGTCAGCATCAGGGCCTTGGCGGTCCTGGCGGTGGTCGCGCTGTGCGTGTACCTCGTCGATCAGATCGCCAAGGTCCTGGTCGTCTCGAACCTGTACGAGGGCCAGCAGATCGAGGTCCTGGGGCAGCTGCTCCAGTTCCATTTCGTCAAGAACGCCGGTGCGGCCTTCTCCATCGGCAGCGGCTCGACATGGATCTTCTCCATCGTCGGGGTCGGCGTCCTGGGCTTCGTCATCTGGTACGCCCCGCGCATCCGCTCCACCGCCTGGGCCGTGCTGTTCGGCCTCCTGCTGGGCGGCCTGCTCGGCAACCTGACCGACCGGCTGTTCCGCGAGCCGGGCTTCGGGGTCGGCCACGTGGTCGACTTCCTGCAGATCCCGCTGCTGCCGGCGATCTTCAACCTGGCGGACGTCGCCATCGTGTCGAGCATGGCGCTCTTCCTCATTCTCACCCTCCGTGGTGTCGGCCTCGACGGCCGCCACGCGCGCGACGAGGACGAGGATGAGGTGGATGCGGACGACGTGGATGCGGAGGCCGTGGATGCGGATGCTGAGGCCGCGGATGCAGCGTCCGCGGATGCAGCGGCCGTTGACACCGTTCGCCCCGCGCCCGAACCGCACGACGACAAACCGCAGGCCTAGATGGAGTCGCGCAGCTTCCCCGTCCCGGACGGCCTGGAGGGCTCGCGGGTCGATGCGGGCCTCGCCAAGCTGCTCGGCTTCTCCCGGAGCTTCGCCGCCGAGATCGCCGAGGCTGGCGGTGTCACCGTCGACGGCCGCGAGGCGGGCAAGTCCGACCGCCTCTCCGCCGGCTCCTGGCTCGAGGTCTCGTGGCAGCCGAAGTCCGACGTCGAGATCGTGCCGATCGCGGTCCCCGAGCTGACGATCGTCCATGATGACGACGACATCGTGGTCATCGACAAGCCCGTCGGCGTCGCTGCGCATCCCTCCGTCGGCTGGGAGGGCCCGACCGTGCTCGGTGCCCTGGCCGCCGCGGGTTTCCGCATCTCCACCTCCGGCGCCGCCGAGCGCGCGGGCATCGTCCACCGGCTCGACGCGGGCACCAGCGGGCTCATGGTCGTGGCCAAGTCGGAGCGCGCGTACACGGTGCTCAAGCGCGCCTTCCACGACCGCACGGTCGAGAAGATCTACCACGCGGTCGTCCAGGGTCACCCCGACCCGCTGACCGGAACCATCGACGCCCCGATCGGCCGGCATCCCCGATCCGACTGGAAGTTCGCGGTCGTCGCCGGCGGCAAGCCGTCCGTGACGCACTACGAGACCATCGAGGCGTTCCCCTCCGCCAGCCTGCTGGAGATCCACCTGGAGACCGGGCGCACGCACCAGATCCGCGTCCACATGGCCGCTCAGCGGCACCCGTGCGTGGGGGATGCGATGTACGGCGCCGACCCCGTCCTCAGCGCGAAGCTCGGCCTCACCCGGCAGTGGCTGCACGCGGTGCAGCTTTCCTTCGACCACCCGGCGACGGGGGAGTGGGTCACCTTCACGACGACGTATCCCGCCGACCTGCAGCACGCTCTGGACGTCCTCCGAGAGTCGTAGGGCCGACGTCGGAGGACGGCCTTAGGCTTAGATCGATGTCCGACTCCTTCGTCCACCTCCACGTCCACAGCGAGTACTCGATGCTCGACGGGGCGGCGCGTGTCAAACCCCTGGTGGAGTCCGCGGCCGCCCAGGGAATGCCCGGCGTCGCGATCACCGACCACGGCAACATGTTCGGTGCGTTCGACTTCTGGCGCACGGCGACCGACGCCGGCATCAAGCCGATCATCGGCACGGAGGCCTACCTCACCCCGGGCACGCACCGTTCCGACAAGACCCGTATCCGGTGGGGCGACGGCGGCGGCGACGACGTCTCCGGATCGGGCGCGTACACGCACATGACGCTCTTGGCGGCGACGACAGAGGGGATGCACAACCTCTTCCGGCTGTCTTCGTACGCCTCGATGGAGGGCTACTACTTCAAGCCGCGCATGGACCGCGAGCTGCTGAGCAAGTACTCCAAGGGCATCATCGCGACGACCGGCTGCCCGTCCGGCGAGGTGCAGACCCGCCTGCGGCTGGGGCAGTACGAGGCGGCACGGGCCGCGGCGGCCGACTACCGCGACATCTTCGGCAAGGAGAACTTCTTCGCCGAGATCATGGACCACGGCCTCGGCATCGAGCGCCGGATCATGTCCGACCTCATCCGGCTGGCGAAAGACCTCGGCCTCCCGCTCGTCGCGACCAACGACCTCCACTACACGCACGCGGAGGACGCCAAGAGTCACGCGGCGCTGCTGTGCGTGCAGTCCGGCTCGACCCTCGACGACCCGAACCGCTTCAAGTTCGACGCCGACGAGTTCTACCTGAAGACCCCGGAGCAGATGCGGCAGCTGTTCCGCGACTACCCGGACGCCTGCGACAACACGCTCGCGATCGCCGAGCGCTGCGACGTGAAGTTCGACACCGCCGCCAACTACATGCCGCGCTTCCCAGTGCCCGAGGGCGAGACCGAGCAGACCTGGTTCGTCAAGGAGGTCGAGAAGGGCCTCGAGCAGCGCTACCCGAACGGCATCACGCCCGAGGTGCGCAAGCAGGCGGACTACGAGATCGGCGTGATCTCGCAGATGGGCTTCCCGGGCTACTTCCTCGTCGTCGCCGACTTCATCAACTGGTCGAAGCGCAACGGCATCCGCGTCGGCCCCGGCCGTGGTTCCGGCGCCGGCTCGATGGCCGCCTATGCGATGCGGATCACCGACCTCGACCCGCTGCAGCACGGCCTCATCTTCGAGCGCTTCCTCAACCCCGACCGCGTCTCCATGCCCGACTTCGACGTCGACTTCGACGACCGTCGCCGCGGCGAGGTCATCAAGTACGTGACCGAGAAGTACGGCTCGGAGCGCGTCGCCCAGATCGTCACCTACGGCACGATCAAGGCCAAGCAGGCGCTCAAGGACTCGGGCCGCGTCCTCGGCTTCCCCTTCTCGATGGGCGAGAAGCTCACGAAGGCGATGCCACCGCCCGTCATGGGCAAGGACATCCCGCTGACCGGGATCTTCGACAAGAACCACCCGCGCTACAAGGAGGCCGTCGACATCCGGGCGGTCGTCGAGACCGACCCCGAGGCGAAGACCGTCTTCGACACGGCGCTCGGGCTCGAGAACCTGAAGCGCCAGTGGGGTGTGCACGCCGCCGGTGTGATCATGTCATCCGACCCGCTGATCGACGTCATCCCGATCATGAAGCGGGAGCAGGACGGCCAGATCGTCACGCAGTTCGACTATCCGGCCTGCGAGTCGCTCGGCCTGATCAAGATGGACTTCCTGGGGCTCCGCAACCTCACCATCATCAACGACGCCCTCGACAACATCCGCGACAACCGCGGAGAAGAGCTGGTGCTCGAAGACCTGGAGCTCGACGACCGGCCCGCCTACGAACTGCTGTCGCGCGGTGACACGCTGGGCGTGTTCCAGCTCGACGGCGGCCCGATGCGGTCCCTCCTGCGGCTGATGAAGCCGGACAACTTCGAGGACATCTCGGCACTCATCGCGCTGTACCGCCCGGGCCCGATGGGCGCGAACTCGCACACCAACTACGCGCTCCGCAAGAACGGGCAGCAGGCGATCACGCCCATCCACCCGGAGCTCGCCGAGCCGCTCGCCGACATCCTCTCGACGAGCTACGGCCTCATCATCTACCAGGAGCAGGTGATGGCGATCGCGCAGAAGGTCGCCGGCTTCTCGCTCGGTCAAGCAGACATCCTGCGCCGCGCGATGGGCAAGAAGAAGAAGTCGGAGCTGGACAAGCAGTTCGAGGGCTTCTCGCAAGGCATGCAGGCCAACGGCTACTCGATGGACGCCGTCAACAAGCTCTGGGAGATCCTGCTCCCGTTCTCCGACTACGCGTTCAACAAAGCGCACTCGGCGGCCTACGGGGTCATCTCGTACTGGACGGCGTACCTCAAGGCGCACTACCCGGCGGAGTACATGGCCGCGCTGCTCACCAGCGTCGGCGACTCCAAGGACAAGATGGCGCTGTACCTCAACGAGTGCCGCCGCATGGGCATCAAAGTGCTCCCGCCGGACGTCAACGAGTCCAACCTCTACTTCGCCGCCGTCGGCGAGGACATCCGCTTCGGCATGGGAGCCGTCCGCAACGTGGGCGCCAACGTCGTCGAGGGCGTCCGCGAGGCGCGCGAGAGCAAGGGCCGCTTCGAGTCGTTCCACGACTTCCTGAACAAGGTGCCCATCCACGCCGCGAACAAGCGCACGGTGGAGTCGCTGATCAAGGCGGGCGCGTTCGACTCGCTCGGCCACACCCGCCGTGCGCTCGTCGAGGTGCACGAGGATGCGGTCGAATCGGCCGTGAAGATCAAGCGCAACGAGGCCAACGGCGACGTCGGGTTCGACTTCGACAGCCTCTGGGGCGAGGACGAGGTGTCGCAGACGCAGCACCACATCCCGCAGCGGCCGGAGTGGGCGAAGCGCGACAAGCTGGCGTTCGAGCGCGAGATGCTCGGGCTGTACGTCTCCGACCATCCCCTCGCCGGCCTCGAACTGCAGCTGGCGAAGCTCGCCAGCACGGGGATCGCCGAGCTCGTGGCGTCGGAGAACATCCAGGACGGCGAGACGGTGACGATCGCGGGCCTCGTGACGAGCGTGCAGCACCGCGTGGCGAAGGCGTCGGGCAATCAGTACGGCATGATCCAGGTCGAGGACTTCGGCGGCGAGCTGACCGTGATGTTCATGGGCAAGGCGTATCAGGAGTACTCGGCGCAACTGCAGGGAGACGCGATCGTCGTCGTCCGCGGCCGGGTGAGCCTGCGCGACGACGGGATGAACCTGCACGCGTTCTCGCTGATGACCCCCGACCTCGGGCAGGCGAACGACTCCGGTCCGCTCGTCATCACGATGCCCGACCAGCGGGCGACGACCGACACGGTCATGTCGTTGAGCGAGGTGCTCGCACGGCATCCGGGCGAGAGCGAGGTGCGTCTCCGGTTGGTGAAGGGGCAGGTCGCGCGCGTGTTCGAGGTGCCGAAGCCGGTGACGGTGAGCGCCGATCTCTACGGCGAGCTGAAGGGCCTGCTGGGCCCGCACTGCCTGGTCTGACCGGGGTCCGGAGGGCGCCGGGTCAGACCGGGGTGCCGGGACGCCAGTAGGTGCGCTCGTGGTAGACGAGCGGCGCGTCGTCCTCGCCGAGTCCGCCCTGCTCGATCTGCACGACGACGACGGCGCTCTGGTGCACCTGCACGCGCTCGACGATCCGTCCGATCATCCACGCCGTCGTGTCCTTGATCACCGGCAGGCCGTGCGGGCCGCGGTACCAGTGGTCGCCGAGGAACCGCTGGCTGTTGTCGCCGGACAGCGTCTGGGCGACCTCGCGGTTGCGCACACCGAGGGTGTGGATCACGACGCGATCGGTCTCCGCGATCGCCGGCCAGCTGGAGGCCGACAGCGCCATGTTGAACGTCGCGAGCGGCGGGACGGCGGCGAGTGAGGCGAGCGAGGTCGCGGTGAACCCGACGGGCGTGCCGTCCTCGCGCTGGGCCGTGATGATGGCCACCCCGGCCGCGTGCCGCCGGAACGTCTGCCGGAAGGCCGCGAGGTCGGGGGTCGCGTCGGCGATGGCGCCGTCGGTGGGGTCGGGGGATGCGCTGTTCATACTGTTGGATACAAGCCCGAATCTGTGTGGACCATTCCGCGGGGGAGGGACTCGCCCGAGCGGATAAGGTGGATGGGCCATGATCCAGACCATCGACCTCCGCGGTGTCCAGCCTACTCGCGCCGCCTTCCAGCGACTCGTGCCCCGTCCCGTCGTGGACGTGCAGGTGGCGATGTCGGTCGCCTCCGAGCTGATCGACGACGTGCGCCATCGCGGCGTCGCCGCCCTCACCGAGCAGGCCGAGCGATTCGATGGCGCGGCTCCGGCCTCGGTCCGCGTTCCGCAGGCCGAGATCGATGCGGCCGTCGAGGCGCTTCCCGCCGACGTCCGCGAGGCGCTGGAGGAGGCGATCGCCCGCGTACGCGAGGCGACCGCCGCGCAGGTCCCGCCGCCGACCGAGACCGTCATCCGCCCGGGCGCCTCCATCGTGCAGCGCTGGGAGCCGGTCGAGCGTGCCGGACTCTACGTGCCGGGCGGAAAGGCCGTGTACCCGTCGAGCGTGGTCATGAACGCCGTGCCGGCGCAGATCGCCGGCGTCGCGTCCGTCGCCCTCGCGAGCCCTCCGCAGCGCGAGTTCGGGGGAGCGGTCCACCCCGTCATCCTCGGAGCGGCGGGCCTTCTCGGCATCGACGAGGTGTACGCGATGGGAGGCGCGGGTGCGATCGGCGCGCTGGCGTACGGAGTCGAAGAGCTCGGGCTCGACCCGGTCCAGGTCATCACCGGCCCGGGCAACATCTACGTCGCCGCCGCGAAGCGCGTGGTGCGCGGTCAGGCGGGCATCGACTCCGAGGCCGGAACCACCGAGATCCTCGTGATCGCCGACGACTCGGCGGACCCCGCCTATGTCGCGGCAGATCTCGTGTCGCAGGCCGAGCACGACGAGGCGGCCGCATCCCTGCTGGTCACCGACAGCCCGGCGTTCGCCGAGCGGGTGGTGGCCGAGTTGGATGCGCTGGCCGGCGCCACCAAGCACAGCGAGCGGGTGCGCACCGCGCTGGGCGGCCCGCAGTCCGCGATCGTACTCGTGGACGACCTGGCCGCTGCGGCCGCGTTCAGCAACGCCTACGGCCCGGAGCACCTCGAACTGCAGACGGCCGACCCGCAGGAGCTCCTCGGCTCCATCCGCAACGCCGGCGCCATCTTCCTCGGGCCGACGTCACCGGTGAGCCTCGGCGACTACCTGGCGGGGTCGAACCATGTGCTGCCGACGGGCGGTCAGGCGCGGTTCTCGTCCGGCCTCGGCGCGTACTCCTTCCTTCGGCCGCAGCAGGTCGTGCAGTACGACCGCGAAGCTCTGCACGAGGTCGCCGACCGGATCGTCGCCCTGTCGACGGCGGAAGACCTGCCCGCGCACGGCGAAGCGGTCACCCAGCGGTTCCGCACCCGCTGAGCGATAGAATTCCTCCATGTTCTGCCCCTTCTGCCGTCACCCGGACTCCCGCGTCATCGACTCTCGGACGAGCGACGACGGGCTGTCCATCCGCCGCCGCCGGCAGTGCCCGGAGTGCGGCCGTCGTTTCTCGACGACGGAGACGGCGAGCCTCAGCGTGATCAAGCGCAGCGGAGTGGCGGAGCCGTTCAGCCGCGAGAAGATCGTGCTCGGCGTCCGCAAGGCCTGCCAGGGCCGGCCGGTGACCGACTCCGATCTCGCCGTCCTGGCGCAGAAGGTGGAAGAGACCATCCGCTCGACGGGCGCCTCGCAGATCGAGGCCAACGACATCGGCCTGGCGATCCTGCCGGAGCTGCGCGAGCTCGACGAGGTGGCGTACCTGCGCTTCGCGAGCGTCTACCAGGGCTTCGACTCACTCGACGACTTCGAGGAGGCCATCCGCTCGCTGCGGCTGGCGCACCACGCGGAGCCGGTGCAGGTCGACTAGCCAGGTATTCTCTTACCGGCATGTATCGCGCACTCTTCGACCTCGTCCTGTCCCGACTCGACCCCGAGCGGGCCCATCACCTCGCCTTCGTGGTGATCCGCGCCCTCCCGGCCGTCGGGCTCGGCGGCCTGGCCCGGCGCTTCACGGCCCCGGACCCGTCGCTCGCGGTTGAGGCGCTCGGTCTGCGGTTCGACTCGCCGTTCGGCGTCGCTGCCGGCTTCGACAAAGACGGCGAGGGCGTGCTCGGTCTCGGCGCACTCGGGTTCGGCCACGTCGAGGTCGGCACGATCACCGCCCGGCCGCAGCCCGGCAACGACAAGCCGCGGCTGTTCCGTCTCATCCCCGACCGTGCGGTCATCAACCGGATGGGCTTCAACAACCACGGCGCCGGTGCCGCTGCCAACCGGCTGCTCCGCGTGCGACGCGCATCCCGGTGTCCCGTGCTCGGCGTGAACATCGGCAAGTCGCGCGTCGTCGCCGTCGAGGACGCGACGGCGGACTATCTCACCAGCGCCCGCGCGCTCGCGCCGGTCGCCGACTACCTGGTGGTCAACGTCAGCTCCCCGAACACCCCCGGCCTCCGCGGCCTGCAGGAGCTCGAACTGCTCGGCCCGCTCCTGACCGCCGTCAAGGACGTCGCGGGCACCACGCCGCTCCTGGTCAAGATCGCCCCCGACCTCACCGACGAGCAGGTCGAGCGCATCGCGCGCCTCGCCGTGGAGCTCGGGCTCGCGGGCATCATCGCCACGAACACCACGATCTCGCGCGACGGACTCCGCACCGATCCCTCCGTCGTCGAGGCGGCGGGGGCAGGCGGCCTCAGCGGACCCCCGGTCGCCGCACGCTCCCTGGAGGTGCTGCGCCTCATCCGCGCCGTCGTGCCCGCCGAGCTCTGCGTCATCTCCGTCGGAGGCGTCGACACCGCGGAGGACGTGCAGGAACGGCTGGATGCCGGGGCCACGCTCGTGCAGGGCTACACCGCGTTCCTCTACCGAGGCCCGCTCTGGGCCCGGCAGATCAACCGGGGGCTGCTACGCCTCCGGCGTGCCCTGGTGGAAGCGTAGGCGCCAACGTCCGGAGCTGCGCACCCACAGCGAGCTGCGCAGGGTCGCCCCGCGGGCATCCGTCGTCCGTGCGGTGAGCAGCAGCGTCTCCGAGGCGACGCGGTCGACCGCGAGCACCTCCATGACGGCCGCCTGGTCGTCTTCGACCGCCAGCTCGGAGATGATCGCATCCCGACCCCAGAGCCGGCCGGAGCGCCCGATCTCCTCGAACGAGGGATGCAGCAGCTCGGCCAGGCGGGATGCGTCGGAGCGCACCGCGGGCTCCAGCAGCTCGCGCTCCAGTCGCGCGACGACCTGCTCGTCCGTCTCGTCGGCGGCGAGGTCGGCGAAGAGGTCGAGCTCGAGGGACGCGTCCTGCGCGGATGCGGGTGCGGGTGCGGCGGCAGTTGGTACAGTCGCGGACGCCGCCGCGGCGGGTGCCGGAGCCGGCTCTTCCACGACGGCGGCGCGACCCGGCCAGCCCGGACCGATCGGGATGGGGTCGCCCTTCTGATACGCGAGCGCGACGGCGCGAGCACGCTCGTCCGCCGCTTCGTTGAGCTCGTGGCCCGCGTGGCCCTTGACCCACTCGAAGCGGTAGCTGCGGCCCTGCAGGGCACGGTCGAGACGCTCCAACAGCTCGCGGTTCAGCACCGGAGCGCCGTCGGCCTTGCGCCATCCCTTGCGCTTCCAGCCCGGCATCCACTTGGTCACCGCGTTGATCACGTACTGGCTGTCGCAGAAGATGTGCAGGTCGTCGCCGAGGTGGGCGGTCGCCTCCAGCAGGTCGATGACCGCCATGAGCTCGCCCTGGTTGTTGGTGCCGTGCGGCCAGCCGCCCGCGGACCAGTGGTCGTCGTCCACGTACCAGGCCCAGCCGGCCGGGCCGGGATTGCCGAGGGCGGAGCCGTCCGCCGCCGCGACGATCGCCACGTCAGCTCGGGAACTGGCCGCGCTTGACCTGCGGCTTCGGCAGGCGCATGACCCGCAGCTGCAGTGCGCGCATCGCGGCGTACCAGCGCAGGCCGCGCTCCACCTTCGTCGTGCCGAACTTGGCGCCGATGCGCTTGCGCACCAGGAAGCCCAGCACGAAGCAGTCGATGACCGCGATCAGGAAGAAGCCCCAGAGCGCGAACAGGCCGTAGACCTGCATCTCCGGCCACGGCAGGAAGGTCAGGATGATGACGATCAGCATCACGGGGATGAGGAACTCGCCGATCGAGAACCGGGCGTCGACGTAATCGCGCACGTACCGGCGCTGCGGTCCGCGGTCGCGAGCGGTCAGATAGCGGTCGTCGCCTGCCGCCATGCCGATGCGCGCCTTCTCGCGTGCCTCCGCCTGCTTCTGCCGGGCGACGCGCGCCGCCTCCTTGCGGTCCGTCGGCACCAGCGGGCGCTTGCGGGCGGCCTCCTGCTGGCGGCGCGAGGGCGTCGGTGCACCCTTGCCCTGCTTCAGCCGGGCAGCCGTCTCTTCGGGGGTCTCGGCGACGGGCGTCTCCGCCTCGCTTGCCGCATTCTGTCGTTTCGCCAACTTCGAGCCTTCGCTTGTGGGGTCCGCTTAAGATTACCCGCATGACAGACAGCCAGCAGACCCCAGTTCCCGCGGCCGCCGACGATGCGTCGGGCGGAGCGACCCCCGGCGTCGAGGCGGAGGTCCGCGCCGCGGTCGATGCGGGGTTGCCGTCGGCCGTCGCCGACCTCTCGCAGCTCGTCCGCATCCCCTCGGTGTCGTGGTCCGCGTTCGACCCGCAGAACGTGCGCCGCAGCGCCGAAGCCGTCGCCGCGCTTCTGACGGACACGGGGATGTTCGACAGCGTCGAGATCAAGCAGGCGCCGATCGGCGACGGCGACACGCTCGGACAGCCGGCCGTGCTGGCGACACGGGCCGCGAAGAACGGCCGCCCGACCGTGCTCCTCTACGCACACCACGACGTCCAGCCCGAGGGCGACGAGGCGAACTGGGACACGCCGCCGTTCGAGCCGACCGTGCGCGGTGACCGCCTCTACGGCCGCGGCGCCGCCGACGACAAGGCGGGCGTGATGACCCACGTCGCGAGCGTCCGCGCCCTGCGCGATGTGCTGGGTGACGACCTGGAGGTCGGCCTCGCCGTCTTCATCGAGGGGGAGGAGGAGTTCGGCTCGCGCTCGTTCGCGAACTTCCTCCAGCAGAACACCGCGGCCCTCGCCGCCGACGTCATCGTGGTCGCCGACTCCGACAACGTCGACGTGAACACTCCCGCGCTGACCGTGTCGCTGCGCGGCAACGTGACGTTCCGGCTCACCGTCTCGACCCTGGAGCACGCCTCCCATTCGGGCATGTACGGGGGAGCGGCACCGGATGCGATGCTCGCCATGGTCAGGCTGCTCGCCACACTGCACGACGACGATGGGGCGGTGGCCGTCGAGGGGCTCACCTCATACGACGCCGCGGCCGAGCCGCCGGCGTTCACGGAGGAGCAGCTCGCGGAGGACGCGGCGTTCCTGCCGGGCGTCACCAGCGTCGGCCGCGGGCCGATCCTGTCGCGGATGTGGTCGCAGCCGACCATCACCGTGACCGGCATCGACGCGCCCACCGTGGCCAACGCATCCAACACCCTGCTGCCCAGCGTCGCCGTGCGGATCAGCTCCCGCGTCGCACCCGGCCAGCCCGCTCGCGAGGCGTACGAGGCGCTCGAACGCCACCTGCGGGCGCACGCGCCGTTCGGCGCGCACATCGCGATCGACGACGTCGACCTCGGCGACCCGTTCCTCGTCGACACCGACGGATGGGCGGCGACCGAGGCGAAGCGCGCGATGACCGACGCCTGGGGCGCCGAAGCGGTCGAGACCGGCGTCGGCGGCTCCATCCCGTTCATCGCCGATCTCGTCCGCGAGTTCCCGGCCGCGCAGATCCTCGTGACCGGCGTCGAGGACCCGGACACGCGGGCTCACAGCCCCAACGAGTCGCTGCACCTGGGCGTGTTCAAGCGCGCCGTGCTGACCGAGGCGCTCCTGCTCTCGCGGCTCAACGGGCGCACCGCATCCTGAGCAGATCCCGCGCTCTGCCGAATTTCCAGTTCGGCGACGTACAATCGACGCAGATTTCGTTCCGAAGTCCCGTTTCACCTTCGTGAGGAGTCCCATGACCGACACAACGCTGACCGCGACCAAGGCCCACGGAGTCGGCCTGACCGACGCCGCGGCATCCAAGGTCAGGAGCCTGCTCGAGCAGGAGGGCCGCGACGACCTGCGTCTGCGCGTCGCCGTCCAGCCCGGCGGATGCTCGGGTCTGATCTACCAGCTGTACTTCGACGAGCGCATGCTCGACGGGGACGCGACCGTCGATTTCGACGGGGTGGAGGTCATCGTCGACAAGATGAGCGTCCCGTACCTCGACGGTGCGTCGATCGACTTCGAGGACACGATCCAGAAGCAGGGCTTCACGATCGACAACCCCAACGCGACCGGTTCCTGCGCGTGCGGAGACTCCTTCCACTGAGCCTCATATAGCACAGAGAAACACATCGGGCCGCCCTCCACAGGGCGGCCCTTTTGTTCGGATCAGGGTGTCAGTCGGAGTAGGGTAGACACAGCCACATACAGTTGCATGTGAACTGTCCAGTAGTCACTCGAAAGGTCACCGGTGCGTCACAATCGCCGTCTCCGATGGGCTGCCATCCCGATCGCCGCGACGCTCGTCGTGGCACTCGCGGGCTGCACGCAGGCTCAGCTGCACGGATTCCTCCCGGGCTTCGTCGAGGGCGAGCCGCCCGTCACGAACCACACCGACCGCATCAGCGGCCTCTGGGTGACCAGCTGGATCGTCCTGCTCATCGTCGGCATCGTCGTCTGGGGCCTCACGCTCTGGGCGGTCATCGTGTACCGCCGCCGGAAGGGCCAGACCGGCCTCCCCGTGCAGCTGCGCTACAACATGCCGATCGAGATCTTCTACACGATCGTGCCGCTCATCCTGGTGCTCGGCTTCTTCGCGTTCACCGCGCGTGACCAGAACGCCATCGAGCAGCCCTACGCGAACCCGGACGTCAAGATCCAGGTCTACGCCAAGCAGTGGGCATGGGACTTCAACTACGTCAGCGACAACGTCTACGACCCGGGAATCCAGGTCCAGCCGGATGACAACAGCGCCACCCCCGGATCGGTCCAGGAGGGCGAGGTCCCGACCCTGTACCTCCCCGAGAACAAGAAGATCACGATCCAGCTCGACTCGCGCGACGTGATCCACTCCTTCTGGGTGCCGGCGATGCTCTACAAGAAGGACGTCATCCCGGGCAAGACCAACTACATGTACTTCGAGACGACCGACCGCACGGGCACCTTCGTCGGCAAGTGCGCCGAGCTCTGCGGCGAGTACCACTCCGCGATGCTCTTCAACGTGAAGATCGTCCCGCAGTCCGAGTACGACGCACACATCAAGAGCCTCCGCGCCCAGGGCTACGAGGGTCAGCTGGGCTCCGAGTACGACCGCAACCAGAACCTGCCCGGAACGGGCGCCCCGCAGGGCAACGAGTAGGACGCACAGATGACGACGACAGCACCGGCACCGGGAGCGACCACCGCCCCCAAGCCAGCGCCCACGTTCCTCACCGCGAACGGTGTGGAGCGCAAGGGCAACATCCTCGTGAACTACATCACGTCGACGGACCACAAGACCATCGGGTACATGTACCTGGTCTCGTCGTTCGTGTACTTCCTCATCGGCGGCGTGATGGCGCTGATCATCCGCGCCCAGCTGTTCGAGCCGGGCCTGCAGGTGGTCGCCACCAAGGAGCAGTACAACCAGCTGTTCACCATGCACGGCACGATCATGCTGCTCATGTTCGCGACGCCGCTTTTCGCCGGTTTCGCCAACGTGCTCATGCCGCTGCAGATCGGCGCACCTGACGTGGCGTTCCCGCGTCTGAACGCGCTGGCGTACTGGTTCTACTCGTTCGGTTCGCTGATCGCGGTCGCCGGCTTCCTCACCCCGCAGGGCGCAGCGTCCTTCGGCTGGTTCGCCTACGCACCGCTCTCGAGCACGACCTTCTCGCCAGGAATCGGCGGCAATCTCTGGGTGCTCGGCCTCGGTCTGTCGGGCTTCGGCACCATCCTCGGCGCGGTGAACTTCATCACCACGATCATCACGATGCGTGCCCCGGGCATGACCATGTTCCGCATGCCGATCTTCACCTGGAACACTCTGGTGACGTCGATCCTCGTGCTGATGGCCTTCCCGGTGCTCGCCGCCGCCCTCTTCGCCCTCGCGGCCGACCGCGTGTTCGACGCGCACATCTACGACGCGGCGAACGGCGGAGCCCTGCTCTGGCAGCACTTGTTCTGGTTCTTCGGCCATCCCGAGGTGTACATCATCGCGCTGCCGTTCTTCGGCATCGTGTCCGAGATCTTCCCGGTGTTCAGCCGGAAGCCGATCTTCGGATACAAGACGCTGGTGTACGCGACGATCGCGATCGCCGCCCTGTCCGTGACGGTGTGGGCGCACCACATGTACGTCACCGGCTCGGTGCTGCTGCCGTGGTTCTCACTGATGACGATGCTCATCGCCGTCCCGACCGGTGTGAAGATCTTCAACTGGATCGGCACGATGTGGCGCGGGTCGCTCACGTTCGAGTCGCCGATGCTCTGGTCGATCGGCTTCCTGATCACGTTTACCTTCGGTGGTCTGACCGGCGTCATCCTCGCGTCGCCGCCGCTCGACTTCCACGTGTCCGACACGTACTTCGTCGTGGCGCACTTCCACTACGTGGTGTTCGGAACCGTCGTGTTCGCCATGTTCGCCGGCTTCTACTTCTGGTGGCCCAAGTGGACGGGCAAGATGCTCAACGACCGGCTGGGCAAGTGGCACTTCTGGCTGCTGTTCATCGGCTTCCACACGACCTTCCTCATCCAGCACTGGCTGGGAGTCGTGGGCATGCCGCGCCGGTACGCCACCTACCTGCCGTCGGACGGCTTCACCTGGATGAACCAGGTCTCGTCGATCGGCGCCGGCATCCTGGCGATCTCGATGATCCCGTTCTTCGTGAACGTGTACCTGACCGCGCGCAACGCGCCCAAGGTCACGGTCAACGACCCGTGGGGCTACGGCCGTTCGCTCGAGTGGGCGACCAGCTGCCCGCCGCCGCGGCACAACTTCACGTCGATCCCGCGTATCCGTTCGGAGTCGCCGGCGTTCGACCTGAACCACCCCGAGGCGGGCATCCCGATCGGTGTGGGTCCCGCGAAGGACGCCCCCGACGCCCCTGTGCACGACGTCGCGAACGACGAGGTGAAGTAACCCATGCGCGCCAATGCCATCCTGTTCTGGATCCTGTCGATCTTCTTCCTGCTCTCGGCGGTCGTCTACACGCTGTGGAACCTGCTCGACCAGTCCCACCGCAACGTCGAGTGGGTCGGCACCATCGGCATGCTGCTCGGTGCGATCCTCGCCGCGTTCATCGCGTTCTATGTCGGTCGCTCCCACGCCTCGCAGGGCGGGGAGCTGCCGGAGGACCGTCTCGACGCGAACATCGACGACGGTGACCCCGAGCTGGGGCACTTCAGCCCGTGGAGCTGGTGGCCGGTCGCCCTCGCGTTCGGCGCGGGCCTGGTCGTCCTGGGCCTCGCCGTCGGTTTCTGGATCTGCTACATCGGCGTCGCCTTCGCCCTGGTCTGCATCGTCGGCTGGGTCTACGAGTACTACCGCGGCTACTTCGCGCGCTGAGCGCGCCGTCCGCGCCTGCTGAGGGCCGTCTCCACGGGAGGCGGCCCTCGCTGCGTTCCAGGGGCGTTGTCTGTGGGACGCAACACGCCGTTATCCCGCCGCCATAACGGCGTGTTGCGACCCACGGATGACACGGACGTGGGCACTCATCGTGTGTGACGCGCACTCCTCGCGTGTGGGACGCAACACGCCGTTATCCCCCTGCACAAACGGCGTGTTGCGACCCACGGATGACACGGACGTGGGCACTCATCGTGTGTGGCACGCTCCTCGCGTGTGGGACGCAACACGCCGTTATCCCCTGCCCAAACGGCGTGTTGCGACCCAGGGATGGCGCGGTCGCGGGCGACCAGGTTGCGTCTCCAACTGGCGCTGCGCACGACTGCGGCATCGCGCCGTCCCGCCCGGTGCCCGGCGCACGTGAGACGCGACCCGCCGTGTGGCCCGCGTTTGTCGCTCTGTGGGACGCAACGCGCCGTTATCCCGCCGCCGTAACGGCGTGTTGCGACCCACGGATGGTGTCCCGCGCGAGCTGTCTCGTGCTCCGGCCTGGGCGGAGGTGTCCGCCGGGCCCCGCCCTGCTCCATCCAGCGGACGCAACACGCCGTGGCTGCGACGCCATGGACGGCGTGTTGCGTCCACCAGGCGCTGAGGACGTGGCCTACAGGGCAGGCGGCGTCAGCGGCGGGTGAAGCGCAGGACGTCGACAGAGACGCGCGTGGCGCCGATGTCGGCTGGGACGGCAGCGCCTGCGGCAGCATGACGCGCGGAAGGCCCCATGCCCGCCAGAGCCTCGCGCAAAGGCGGCGTGAGCGCCAGGTCGTATGCGACCGGTTCGCGCGCCAGAAGGGCGTACAGGGGCTCTGCGGCGGCGATCACGTCGTCCGCCTTATCGGAGGGGATGTCGAGCATGGTCCCCGCGGCGCGCAGCGAGCCGAGGTGGTCGGCGCGGGGGACCACCACCACGAGGGTTCCGCCGGAACGCAGGACGCGGTGGAACTCTGGGAGGTTGCGCGGGGCGAACACGTCGAGCACGGTGTCGGCCGTGTCCGAGCGCACGGGCAGCGGACGCCAGGTGTCGGCGACGAGGCCGTCCACCCGGTCCGAGGACCGCACGGCGCGAGCGACCGCCTGCGGGGACAGGTCCATGGCGAGCCCCAGGGCGTCCGGCAGGGCTGACAGGGCCGCGCGGAGGTAGTGGCCGGTTCCTGCGCCCGCATCCAGCACGCGCGTCCCGACGGCGGACGCCGCCACGGCGTCGGCGATGGGGGAGTAGGCGCCGCCTTCGAGCACCAGGTCGCGCGCATCCAGCATCTCGGCGGTGTCGCCCAGGTGCTTGGTGCCTCCGCCCAGAAGAGAGACGTACCCGCGCTTGTTCACGTCGTGACGGTGCCCGTTGACGCAACCGAGTGTGAGGCGGTCGACCGGCTCCAGATCGGCCTCGCACACGGGGCAGCGCAGCCAGGCCGCGAGGCGGGACGGATCAGCGGACATCGGCAGCCCCTCGGTCAAGGAACGGGAACAACGGGCGGGAACACGAAAGCGCCGGCGCGAATGAACGCACCGGCGCTTCCGACGGAGGCGGGCCTCAGTGGTGGTCGTGACCCGACTCGAGCTCGTTCCGGGTCGGCGGAACGATGCGGTCCTCGAAGAACCAGCGGGACAGGCCAGCGCGCATGCGGTTCGCCGCCGTGATCTTGCCCCGACGGTTCGGACGCAGCATCAGCGGCTCGTAGGACTCGAACGACACCAGACGCCAGCGCTCGTAGTCGCTCAGCTGCTCGTGCACCTCGATGAACTCGCCACCGGGCAGCTTCACGATGCGGCCGCTCTCGTAGCCGTGGAGCGCGATCGAGCGGTCCTTCTTCTGCAACGCCAGGCAGACGCGCTTCGTCACGACGTACGCGACGACAGGTCCGACGAACAGCAGCGCCTGCAGGGTGTGGATGACACCCTCCATCGTCAGCTTGAAGTGCGTCGCGATGATGTCCGAGCTCGCCGCCGCCCAGAAGACCGCGTAGAACGTGACACCGGCAGCGCCGATGGCGGTGCGGGTTGCCGCGTTGCGCGGACGGTCCAGGATGTGGTGCTCACGCTTGTCGCCGGTGATCCACGACTCGAGGAACGGGTAGATCATGACGGTCACGATGAACAGACCGAGGATCGCCACCGGGATGATGATGTTGAACGACCAGGTGCGGTCGAGCCACACGAACTCCCAGCCCGGCGGGACCAGACGCAGGGCGCCGTCCGCGAAGCCGATGTACCAGTCCGGCTGGGTACCGGCCGACACCGGGGAGGGGTCGTACGGGCCGTAGTTCCAGATCGGGTTGATCGTGAACAGCGAGGCCATCAGCACCAGGACACCGAAGACGATGAAGAAGAATCCACCGGCCTTCGCGGCGTACACCGGGAGGACCGGGTAGCCGACGACGTTGCCCTGGGTGCGACCGGGAGCCGCGTACTGCGTGTGCTTGTGGATGACCACGAACATCAGGTGCAGCGCGATGAACGCCACGACGAACGCGGGCAGAAGCAGGATGTGCAGCGTATAGAGGCGCCCGACGATCGCCGTGCCCGGGAACTCGCCGCCGAAGAGCAGGAACGAGATCCACGTTCCGACCACCGGAAGGCCCTTGATGAGGCCGTCGATGATGCGGAGGCCGTTGCCCGAGAGCAGGTCGTCCGGGAGCGAGTAGCCCGTGAAGCCCTCGGCCATCGCCAGGATGAACAGCACGAAGCCGATCACCCAGTTCAGCTCACGCGGCTTGCGGAACGCGCCCGTGAAGAAGATGCGGAGCATGTGCAGTCCGATGGACGCCACGAACAGCAGAGCCGCCCAGTGGTGGATCTGACGGACCAGCAGACCGCCGCGCACCTCGAACGAGATGTTCAGCGTGCTCTGCATCGCCGAGGACATCTCGATGCCCTTCAGCGGCACGTACGAGCCGTTGTAAGTGACCTCGGCCATCGACGCCTGGAAGAAGAACGTCAGGAACGTGCCGGACAGCAGGATGACGATGAAGCTGTAGAGCGCGACCTCACCGAGGAGGAACGACCAGTGGTCGGGGAAGATCTTGCGACCGAACTCCTTGACGGCCCCTGAGATGCTGGTGCGGTCTTCGAGGTAGTTCGCGGCTGCCGCCGTGAAGCCACCCTTCTTGGCCGTCGTCGTTGCCGCGGGTGCGGCGGTCGTGGTGCTCAATGGCGCTCCCAGAAGCTTGGGCCGACGGGCTCGGTGAAGTCGCTGCGGGCGACCAGGTAGCCATCGGCGTCGACGGTGATCGGCAGCTGCGGCAGCGGCCGCTTCGCCGGTCCGAAGATGACCTGCGCCTCGTGCGTGATGTCGAACTGCGACTGGTGGCACGGGCAGAGCAGGTGGTGGGTCTGCTGCTCGTAGAGCGCCACCGGGCACCCGACGTGCGTGCAGATCTTGGAGTAGGCGACGATGCCGTCGTAGTTCCAGTTCTCACGGCCCTTGGACACGTGCAGGTCCTCGGGCTTGAGGCGCATGAGGAGCACGGCCGCCTTGGCCTTCTCCTCCAGCATGTTCTCCGACTCGTTGAGGCCTTCCGGGATCACGTGGAACGCGCTCCCGAGGGTCACATCCGAGGCCTTGATCGGGGTTCCGGTTGGGTCGCGGGTGAGCCGGACCCCCTTCGCCCACATCGTGTTCGAGAGCAGCTCGACCGGGTCCTCGTTCTCGGGCGCGAGGCCGCGGAACAGGACGACGGCGGGCAGCGGGAACGCGATCAGCGCGCCGATGAGGCTGTTGCGCACGAGCGTGCGCCGGCTGAAGCCGGACTCCTCGTCGGCCTGGCGGAAGATCTCCGCGGCGCGCTCGGTGGTCGCCTCGCTGCCGCGCACCGGGTGGCGGAGGTCGACGCCCTCCTTCTCGTGCATGAGCGCCTTGCCCCAGTGGACGGCGCCGATGCCGATCGCGAGGAGCGCGAGCGCTCCGCCGATGCCGATGAACAGGTTGTTCAGGCGGACCGAGCCGGGGTCGCCGTCGACGATCGGGAAGGCGAGGTAGGCGGCGACCGCCCAGACCGAGCCCGCGATCGACAGGTAGAACAGCGTGTAGACGGTGCGCTCGGCGCGCCGTTCCTTCCGCGGGTCGAGGTCGGTGACGCGCGGGCGGTGAGGCGGGAAGCCGGGGTTCTCGACGGCGTCGCGGATGATCACCGCCGTCCCGGGGTCGCCGGTGCGGTGCGCCTCAGACGAACTGGCGGGCGTCAGCTCGCGACCGCCGTTCTCGTCCTGTGCCATTGCTCTCCTTCTTACGCTGTGGTTCGTGCCTGTGCGGGCCGACTAGTTGGACTTGGCCGTGATCCACACGGTGAGGGCGACGATGGCGCCCAGACCGAAGATCCAGAGGAACAGGCCCTCGGCGACCGGGCCGAGGTTGCCCAGCTCGAAGCCGCCCGGGGACGGGTTGTTCTGGATGTACTTCAGGTACGTGATGATGTCGGCCTTGCCCTGCGGCGTGATGTTCAGGTCGTTGAAGACCGGCATGTTCTGCGGGCCGGTGACCATGGCCTCGTAGATGTGCTCGGCGCTGACGCCGGTGAGCGGCGGGGCGTACTTGCCCTCGGTGAGCGCTCCACCCGCGCCGGCCACGTTGTGGCACATGGCGCAGTTGATGCGGAACAGCTCGGCGCCGTGGGCGGCGTCGCCCTTCCCGTCGAGGTACTTCTGCTCGGGGATGGACGGCCCGGGGGCGAGGGACGCGACGTAGTCGGCGAGTGCCTTGACCTGGTCGTCGGTGAACTGGACCGGCTTCTCCTGCGCCTGCGGGCCCTGCATCTGCATGGGCATGCGGCCGGTGCCGACCTGGAAGTCGACGGCGGCGGCGCCGACGCCGATCAGGCTAGGAGCCACCGAGCTGCCCTGGGCGTCGAGCCCGTGGCAGGTGGCGCAGTTGGCCTGGAAGAGCTTCTTGCCCTCGTCGACCGAGTTCTGGCTGGCGGCGGCCACCTGCGGCTCGTCGGCGGACGCGGTGGTCGTCGTGAACGCGGCGTACGCGCCGCCGGTCAGCCCGAGGCCGATCGCGAGCAGCGCGACGGTGGCCAGAGGGTGTCGACGGCCGGCCTTGCGGGCGGGCTTGCCCGTGCGAGGCTGGGTGGCCGGGCGGGGGTTTTTCGGACGCATGGGGTGAAGAACGCTCCTGTTTCCTATCGGATGATGTAGATGACCGCGAACAGTCCGATCCACACGACGTCGACGAAGTGCCAGTAGTACGAGACGACGATGGCGCTCGTCGCCTCCTTGTGGCCGAAGATCTTGACCGCGAACGCGCGGCCGATCACGAGGAGGAAGGCGATGAGGCCGCCCGTGACGTGGAGGGCGTGGAAGCCCGTCGTCAGGTAGAACGCCGATCCGTAGGCGTTGGAGCTGAGGGAGATGCCCTCGGAGACGAGGGTCGCGTACTCGAGCACCTGGCCGGAGACGAAGACCGCGCCCATGAGGTAGGTCAGCGTGAACCACTCGACCATGCCCCAGCGCCAGAACTGCAGCAGACCGCCCGTGCGGCGCGGCTGCATGCGCTCAGCGGCGAAGACGCCGAACTGGCAGGTGACCGAGCTGAGCACCAGGATCAGCGTGTTGGTCGCCGCGTACGGGATGTTGAGGTGCTGCGTCTCGGCGGCCCACAGATCGGGCGACGTCGACTTGAGGGTGAAGTAGATCGCGAAGAGCCCCGCGAAGAACATCACCTCCGAGCCGAGCCAGACGATCGTGCCGACGGCCACGACATTGGGCCGGTTGATCGCCGGCGCACTCGCTGAGGGAGAAATGGAGGTGCTCGTCACGTAACCCATTATGGCTGAAAAGAACCCTTGGTTTTCCCACCTGAGGGGCGTGAATCGACCGGATTTCCGGTTAGGACAGCCTTACCAGGCGTCCAGCGACCGCTATCGCCGTGGCGTGTCGCCCGCCGATAGGATCGCTTCATGGTCCACACGCAGTCCTGGTCGTCCGTGCTGACGTCTCTCCTGGCGGGGGAGCACATGAGCGTGGCGGACGCGGCCTGGGCCATGGACCAGGTGATGACCGGCGCGGCGACCGACGCCCAGCTGGCGGCATTCCTCATCGCATTGCGCGCCAAGGGCGAGACGGTGGATGAGATCGTCGGGTTCCGCGACGCGATCCTCGACCACGCCGTGCCGCTGGTGGTGGATCCGATGGCGCTCGACATCGTCGGCACGGGCGGCGACCGCTTCGGCACCGTGAACGTGTCGACGACCGCATCGATCGTCGCGGCGGCCGCCGGTGTCCCCGTCATCAAGCACGGGAACCGCGCCGCGAGCTCGTCGTCCGGCTCCTCGGATGTGCTGGCCGCCCTCGGCATCGACCTCACGCTCCCCGCCGACCGCGTCGCCGAGGTGCTGAAGAAGGTCGGCATCACGTTCGCCTTCGCCAGCGCGTTCCACCCCGGGTTCGGCCACGCCGGTCCCGTCCGCGCCCAGCTGGGCGTCCCCACCGTCTTCAACTACCTCGGACCGCTGTGCAACCCGGCGCGCCCCGAGGCGTCAGCGGTCGGCGTCGCGACGCTCGACCGCATCCCGCTCATCGTCGGCGTGTTCCAGACCCGCGGCGCGACCGCGCTGGTCTTCCGCGGCGACGACGGGCTCGACGAGCTGTCGACCACCGGTCACAGCCACGTCTGGGAGGTCTCGAGGGGCCTCGTCACCGAGCACGACATCGACCCGCGCGATCTGGGCATCCCCCGCGCGCGGATCGACGACCTGCTCGGGAAGGACGCCGCGTACAACGCGGCGGTCGTGCGTGCCGTGCTCGCGGGTGAAGAAGGCCCCGTGCGCGACATCGTCCTGCTCAACGCGGCGGCCGGGCTCGTTTCCTTCGAGCTCGCGTCCGACCCGTCGAGGGTTCAGGAATCCATCCTGGATCGGTTCCGTTCGCAAATGGCGGTCGCTGCTCGAGCGATCGACTCCGGGGCTGCGGCCGCGAAGCTCGACGAGTGGGTGGCGGCGACGCACTGACAAAGTGGAGCATTCCACTGGAATGGAAGGAAGGGTTTCGATGAAGAAGCTCATCAACGACGTACCCGACGTCGTGGCCGAGTCTCTCGCGGGCTTCGGCCGGGCACACGCGGACATCGTCACGGTGTCCCAGGATCCGCGCTTCGTCTCCCGGGCCGATGGCCCGGTGCAGGGCAAGGTCGGCCTGGTCAGCGGCGGTGGCAGTGGTCACGAGCCCCTCCACGCCGGCTTCGTCGGCAAGGGGATGCTGGACGCCGCGGTGCCGGGCGAGGTGTTCACCTCGCCGACGCCCATGCCGATCGTGGAGGCCACCAAGGCCGCCGACGGCGGCGCCGGCGTGCTCCACATCGTCAAGAACTACACGGGCGACGTGCTCAACTTCGAGACGGCGGCCGACCTGGTGGCGGCGGAGGGCATCACGGTCCGCTCCGTGGTGACCAACGACGACGTCGCCGTGCAGGACTCCCTGTACACGGCCGGCCGGCGCGGCGTCGCGGGCACCGTCCTGGTCGAGAAGATCGCCGGAGCAGCCGCGGACCGCGGTGACGACCTCGACGCGGTCACGGCCATCGCGGAGCGCGTCAACGAGAATGTGCGCTCGATCGGCCTCGCGCTGACCGACGGCACGGTGCCGCACGCCGGAGAGCCCGGCTTCGTGCTCCCGGAGGACGAGATCGAGTTCGGGGTGGGCATCCACGGCGAGCCAGGGCGCGAGCGCATCAAGCTGGAGCCGGCGGACCGCCTGGTCGACCGGATGATGGATGCGGTGCTCACCGACCTCTCGTTCGACGGCTCGCAGGTGCTGCTGTTCGTCAACGGCATGGGCGGCACGCCGCTGTCGGAGCTGTACATCCTGTTCCGGCGGGCGGCCGAGGTGCTCGACGAGCGCGGCATCACCCTCAGCCGCTCCCTCGTCGGCAACTACGTCACGTCGCTCGAGATGCAGGGCGCATCCATCTCGCTCCTCAAGCTGGACGATGAGCTGACGCAGCTGTGGGACGCCCCCGTCCACACCGCGGCTCTGCGCTGGGGCCTGTAGGAAGCCGGAACGACAACGAGGAGGAGGCGTCGATGACGCTGGACACGAACTGGGTGAGGCAGTGGATCTCCGCCGCGGCGGCATCCATCGGCGAGCACAAGCAGGAGCTGAACACGCTCGACCGTGAGATCGGCGACGGCGACCATGGCGAGAACATGGACCGCGGGCTGCACGCATCGGTCATCGCCCTGGAGAAGCTGCCGGACGACACCACGCCGAACGCGGCGCTGCGGTCGGTCGCCATGACCCTGATCTCGACGGTGGGGGGTGCGTCCGGTCCGCTCTACGGCACGGCGTTCCTGAAGGCGGCCGACCCCGTGGGCGACGCCGCCGCCATCGATGAGAAGGCGCTCGTCGCGGCCCTGGCGGCCGCGCGCGACGGCATCGTGTCCCGTGGAAAGGCCGAACCCGGCGACAAGACCATGATCGACGCATGGACGCCCGCGGTGGACGCCGCTGCGGCCGCCCAGGAGTCCGGGGCCTCGGCCGCGGGCATCCTGGCGGCTGCGGCGGAGGCCGCCGAGAAGGGCGCGGAGGCGACTGAGCCGCTCGTCGCCCGGAAGGGCCGCGCGAGCTACCTCGGCGAGCGGTCGGCCGGGCACCGCGACCCGGGCGCCCAGTCGACGGCGCTGCTGCTGCGCGCAGCGGCCCAGACCGCCGAGGCGGCCGGATGACCGGGAAGGTCGGTGTCGTCTTCGTCTCGCACAGCTCCCAGATCGCCGCGGGGATGGTGCAGCTCGCCGGTCAGATGGCGGGCTCGGTGCGGCTGGTCGCGGCGGGCGGGACCGACGACGATGGGATCGGCACCAGCTTCACGAAGGTGATGTCCGCCGTGTCGGAGGCCGACGGCGGCGATGGTGTCGTGGTGATCAGCGACCTCGGCTCTGCTCTGCTCACCGCGGAGACGGTGCTGGACATGCTCGACGAGGCGCAGCGGTCCCGCGTGCGGGTCGTGGACGTGCCGTTCGTCGAGGGCGGTGTCGCTGCGGCGGTCGCCGCGGAGTCCGGCGGAAGTCTCGACGAGGTCGTCGCTGCCGCGGAACGTGCGGTGGATGCGTGGGCCGGGAGGTCCGGCGGCGAGCAGGCGGCCGCATCCACTCCGGCCGAAGCGGCCGAGCCAGTGGTAACCGAGACCGCCGGCCCGTACGAGCGCGAGGTGCTCGTGCGCAACCCGGAGGGGCTTCACGCGCGCCCTGCCGCGGAGTTCGTCAAGCTCGCGAACACCTTCCCGGTGAAGGTGACCGTCAACGGCAAGGACGCGAAGAGTCTCCTCGGCATCATGTCGCTCGGGCTCACCGCGGGCTCCACCGCGCGCATCTCGTCCGACGACCCTGACGGTCGCACCGCGGTGGACGCTCTCGCCGACCTCGTCGACACCGGCTTCGGCGAGGTCTGACCGCATCCACGCCATCAGCTCCTGAGTTTTTCGCCCGACACGCCGTCGGGAACGCGAAAAACTCAGGAGCCGGCGGTGGGGGACGTGGGGGAGCCGTCGGTGAGGGGGAGCTGCATCTCGCGCTCGTCGGCGGTGCGATCGAGCGGATACGGCTGCGTGCGTCCGGTGAACGTGAAGCCGCGGCGGAGGTACGAGCGGATGGCCGGTTCGTTGTCCTCGTGCACCTCCAGCAGCAGGCGGCTGCCGCGCCCGCGCGCCCAGTCGATCACCGCATCCAGCAGGGCGTCCGTCATGCCGTGCTCCTGGCCCCGCCACGCCGGCGACACGTACACGCCGACCAGGTACGGCTCCCGCGACGGCGCGGACTGGAACCCGCCCATGCTGCCGAGCCACCGGCCGTCGTCCGCGACCGCGGCGAACAGCCGGCTCGTCGACGACGTGTTCGCCGCGCGCCTGCGCCAATGCTCGTCAGGATGCGCGCGCGCCTGCTCGAGAGTCTCCAGGAAGGCGATCGGCGCATCCTCGAGCATCTCGAACCGCAGCGTGCGGTACGCCTGCCAGTCGTCCTCCGTGCTGGCGCGGACCGTCCAGCCGGTCATGCGGGTCAGTCCCGCGCGGACAGCAGGGTCTCCGCCTCGGCGAGGAGGATCGCCGTGCAGAGCCCGTCGAGCGCGGTCGTCAGCTCGTCGAGCGGAGGGAAGGTCGGGGCGATGCGGATGTTCGCGTCGCGCGGGTCGTCGCCATACGGGAACGTCGCCCCGGCCGGCGTGACCGCGATCCCGGCCTCCTTGGCGAGCTGCACGGCGCGCTTGGCGGCGCCGTCGATCACGTCGAGGCTCACGAAGTACCCACCGCGCGGAGCCGTCCAGGTGCCGCCGCCCCACGGCGCGAGCCGCTCGCGGAAGGCCGCGTCGACGGCGGCGAACTTCGGCTCCAGGATGGCGCGGTGCTTCTCCATGTGCGCGGCGAGGCCGTCGGCGTCGCGCAACAGCTCGGCATGCCGCAGCTGGTTGAGCTTGTCGGGGCCGATGCTCTGGGCCGACAGGTTGTGCAGCATCCACTCGACGTTGGCGGGGGAGGCGCCGAAGAACGAGACGCCCGCGCCCGGGTAGGTGACCTTGGAGGTGGAGGCGAACACGAGCGGGCGGTCCGGGTTGCCGGCCTCGGCGGCGAGGGCGAGCACGTCGATCGGCTCGGGGCGCTCGTCGGTGAGGTGGTGGACCGCGTACGCGTTGTCCCAGATCAGGCGGAAGTCGTCGGCGGCGGGCAGCGACACGAGCGCCCGCACGACCTCCTCCGAGTACACGGCGCCGGTCGGGTTCGAGTACACCGGGACGCAGAACATGCCGCGGATGCTGTCATCCGTCTCCAGCAGCGACGCGACCGCATCGATGTCGGGGCCGTTGTCGTCGGACGGCACCGGGATGAGCCGGATGCCGAGACGCTCGGCGATGGTGAAGTGCCGGTCGTAGCCGGGGACGGGCGCCAGGAAGCTGATCGGGCGGCCGGCCCACGGCAGCTCGCCGCCCGGAACGCCGTGCAGCAGGGCGAACATGACGGTGTCGTGCATGAGGGTCAGGCTGGAGTTGCCGAGCGCGAGCAGCTGCTCGACGGGCACGCGGAGCGCGTCCGCGAAGATCGCACGGAGCTCGGGCAGCCCCGTCGCGCCGCCGTAGTTGCGCAGGTCGGTGCCCGCAGCATCCCGATAGCGGCCATCGGGCAGGTGCAGCAGGTCGTTCGAGAGGTCCAGCTGCTCGGCCGACGGCTTGCCGCGCGTGAGGTCGAGCTTCAGGCCGGCGGCCTTCAGGTCGTCGTACGCGCGGGCGAACGCGGAGTGCGCCTCGCGGAGCGTGGCGGTGTCGAGGTCGGCCAGAGGGGAGGGCCGGAGAGCGGAGGCGGAGTGGGCTGCTGACGTCACGACATCGATCGTACCGGCGCTGCTTCACGGCGCGCTCAGGCGGCGTGTGCGAACATCCGGAGTGTGACCGACGATCTGCACAAGGGCCGCGGCCGGACCCGCGCGAAGATGACGACCGCCGTCGCCGCCGGCGTCGTGGTCGCCGTGGCCGTCGGGCTGCTGAACGCCTGGCATTACGCGGTCATCGCGGGCTGGGCGGCCGCCTGCATCGTCTACATCGCCTGGGTGTGGCTGTCGGTCTGGCGGCTCGACGGCACCTCCACGAAAGACCACGCCACTCTCGAGGATCCGGGCAGGCGGACCACCGATCTGGTGCTCCTCCTGGCGTCGCTGGCGAGCGTCGTCGCCGTCGTGTACATCCTGGTCGATGCGAAAACTCTCAAGGGTGGAGCTCAGCTCGGCGTCGCGCTGCTGGCCGTCGTCAGCGTCGCGCTCTCGTGGACGCTGGTGCACACCGTCTACGCGCTCCGGTACGCCCGCATCTTCTACCGCACCGGCGGCGGCATCGACTTCAACCAGGAGGAGCCGCCGCGCTACAGCGACTTCGCCTACTTGGCCTTCACGCTCGGGATGACGTTCCAGGTCTCCGACACGAACATCCAGAACGCGTACATCCGGGCGACGGTGCTGCGGCACACCCTGCTGTCGTACCTGTTCGGGACGGTCATCGTCGCAGCGACGGTGAACCTGGTCGCCGGGCTGACCTGACGTGCTTCAGCGCGTGTAGGTGACGAAGCGGTACCGCATCCCGTTGGAGCCGGTGAGCCACTCGCCCGCGTCGACCGTCCAGCCGTCGCCGGGTTCGGGGGCGTACGTGTCTCCCGCGACGTCGAGGTCGATCTCGGTGACCTCCAGCCGGTCTGCCGTCGGAAGCGTCTGGCGGTACAGCTCGGCGCCGCCCATCACCCAGACGGTGGGGGCGTCTCCCGCGGAGGCGATGGCCTCATCCACAGAATGCGCCACGATCGCGCCGGGGGCCGTCCAGTCGGCCTGCCGGGTGACCACGATGTTGTCGCGCCCAGGGAGGGGCCGGTAGCGCTCGGGCAGCGACTGCCAGGTGCGGCGGCCCATCACCACCGGATCGTCGCCGGTGAGCGCGCGGAAGTGCCGCAAGTCCTCGGTGAGGTGCCAGGGCATGACGCCGTCCGCGCCGATCACCCCGTTGTGGGCCTGCGCCCAGATCAGTGCGATCGTCATACGGCGACGGCCGCGCGGATCGCCGGGTGGTGCTGGTAGTCCTCGACGACGAAGTCCTCGAACCGGTAGTCGAAGATGCTGTCGGGCGTGCGGGCGAAGCGCAGGGTGGGCGCGGGATAGGGATCGCGCGTCAGCTGCTCGGTGACCTGCTCGACGTGGTTGTCGTAGATGTGGACGTCTCCACCGGTCCAGACGAACTCACCGGGCTCGAGGCCGACCTGCTGGGCGACCATGAGGGTGAGGAGCGCGTAGCTGGCGATGTTGAACGGGACGCCGAGGAACATGTCCGCGCTGCGCTGGTACAGCTGGCAGGAGAGCTTGCCGTCGGCGACGTAGAACTGGAAGAAGGCATGGCAGGGGGCGAGCGCCATGTTCGGGATGTCGGCCACGTTCCACGCCGAGACGATGATGCGGCGGGAGTCGGGGTCGCTGCGCAGCGTGTCGATGACCTGCTGGATCTGGTCGATGTGCCGGCCGTCCGGGGCCGGCCAGGAGCGCCACTGCACCCCGTACACCGGGCCGAGCTCGCCGTCGGCGTCGGCCCACTCATCCCAGATCGTGACGCCGTTCTCGCGCAGCCAGCCCACGTTGCTCTCGCCGCGCAGGAACCACAGCAGCTCGTACGCGATGGACTTGAAGTGGACGCGCTTGGTGGTGATCAGCGGGAAGCCGTCGGCGAGGTCGAACCGCAGCTGCCGGCCGAAGACGCTGCGCGTCCCCGTGCCCGTGCGGTCGGATTTGTGGGCGCCGTTCGTCAGCACGTCGCGCAGGAGGTCCTCGTACGGGGTCGCAATCTCGCTCACACCCCCGATGCTACTTCCCCCGCCCGCGCATCCTGGCCCGCCACCGCCGAGTCCGCAGAGACTTACCGTTTCTCGGCGCGAAACGTGCAAAATGTGCGGACTCGACGGTGGGTGGGGTCGGCGGGTGGGGCGGCGGCGGGAGGGAGGCTCTGCTGCTGGGAGGCGGCGCGTCGTAGTCTGGGGGCCATGGACCGGGGAGCGGCCGATCGGCACAGCGACGACGAGCTGGCGAGCGTGCTCGAGGAAGAGGTTGCGCGCATCACGTCGGCCATCCCGATCATCCTTCCCGAGGCGCTCCGCGGGGGTGCGGAGGAGGCGGCCGAGGGCGGGGCGCCCGGCGAGACCGGGCCCGACGTTGTGGCGCCCGACGAGGTGGATGCGGACGAGGCGGATGCCGACGCTGCGGAGGATGACGAAGAGGAGTGGACGGGGCCGCCCACGCAGGCGATCAGCTTCGACGACCTGCCCGTGCGCCGGGAGCCGACCGGGCCCGAGCCGACGTTCAGCCCGTGGGTGGCGACGGCGGCCATCCCGATCCAGCGCAGCGAGCCGGCGCCGGAGGCGGTGCCCGTGACGCGGGAGGCGCATCCCACCGGCGCGCACGCCCTGCCGATCGGCGAGCGCGAGCCGGAGGACGGGGACGAGGGGCACCGGCCGGGGCGGCATGCGTCGGCGCCCGCCGAAGCCGAGCCGGAGCCGGAGCCGGAACCCGTCGCGGCCGTCGCCCCGCCCGCCTATCCGCCGCTCGCGCGGGCGGAGCCACTCGGTCTGGTGCCGGAGGAGCTGGCGCCGCGGGATTCGGAACCGGTTCCCCTCGTCCCGGTGGTGACGGCGGTCGCTCCCGCAGCGCCTCCCGTCGAGCCCGAGCGGGTCGCGTCGGAGACCCTCACCGACGACTCGACCCGCGCAGACCTCCCCGCTCCCGTAGCCGCCTCCGCGGCCACGACCACCACTCCGCCGGCCACCGGAGAAGCGCCGGCACCCGAGCCCTCCGCGAAACGCCGTCCAGCGGTCTTCATCCCCGAGGCCGCCGACCTCGAACCGACGGCCGTCGAGCGCCGTGTCGGACGCGCCTCCCGGATGTTCTGGCTCTGGTTCGCCGGCACCTCCTCCCTCATCAGCGTGGGAGTCGGCGCGACGCTGTTCGCTCTCGGGCTGAGCCTGCGCCAGCTGCTCGTGGCGACCCTCGTCGGCGTCGCGCTGTCGTTCCTGCCGCTCGGCCTCGGCACGCTCGCCGGCAAGTGGAGCGGCCAGCCGACGCTGGTCGTCTCGCGTGCGTCGTTCGGGTTCCGCGGGAACATCATCCCGACGGTGCTCGCGCTGGTCGTGAAGCTGTTCTGGGGGTCGGTCCTGCTCTGGCTGGCGGGGTCGGCGGCCGGGTCGCTCACGGTCGCAGAGCAGTGGCCGGGGGATGCTGTGCTCGCGACGTCCGCGGGACTCGCCGTCACCATCCTGGCAGCCGTCGCCGTCGCCTACTTCGGGTACGCCCTCGTCGCGCGGGTGCAGTTGGTGCTGACGATCGCCTCCGCCGTGCTCATCGCGCTGATGGTGGCGGCGACCTGGCGGCACGTGGATGTGTCGCGAGCGCTCGCCGTGCCCGACGCGCTGTGGACGCACGTCGTCACCGGCGCCGTCATCGTGTTCAGCTACGTCGGACTGGCGTGGGCGATGAGCAGCGCCGAGGTCGCGCGCTACCAGCGGCCGCTGTCGTCGGGCGGTGCGGCGATGCTGTGGGCGACGTTCGGCGCGGGCGTCCCTCCGCTTCTGCTGGTGTCGTACGGGGGACTGCTGGCTGCATCCAATCCGGGGCTCGCGGGGGAGCTCGCGCGCGACCCGGTGGCGGGTCTGGTGCAGCTCGGGCTGCCCGCCTGGTACCCCGTGCCGCTGCTGCTCGCGGTGGGGCTGTCGCTCGTCTCGGCGCTCGTGCTGACCGTGTATTCGGCCGGTTTCACGCTCGACGCGCTGGGCGTCCGGCTGGGGCGGCGATGGAGCACGCTGATCGCCGGTGCGGCGATCGCGGCGGTGGGTGTGGTGCTGGCCGCGACGGTGACCGACCTCTCCTCCGTCATCCGTGGCGTCCCGACCGCCCTCTCCGTGCCGGTCGCGGCGTGGGTCGGCGTGTTCTCGGGCGAGATGATGCTGCGCACGCGGCGGTTCCACCAGGCGTCGCTGCTCGCCCGTGGCGGTGTCTACCCGGATTGGCGGTGGATCAACGTGGGCCTGTTGGTGGCCGGAACGGCGGTCGGGTGGGGCACGATCAGCTCGCCGTTGCCCTGGCTGGCGTGGGAGGGGTACCTTTTCCGGCTCGTCGGCATCGACCCGAACGCGGGCATCGGTGCGAGCAACATCGGGGTGGTCATCGCCCTCGTCATCGGGATGTTCGGAGTGCTCGTGAGCGCGGTCCCCGCCGTCCGGCGGCAGGAGCTGGCCGCCGCGTGACGCGAAGGGGATTCCGTCCACAGGGTTGGGCGCTGGCGCGTTGTCCACATCCCCGACCCCGTCCGGTGCCGTTCGGACCGCATCCCGTAGGCTGAACGACGTGCCCCACACCCTCGCCTCCGTCCGTGACACCATCGAGCAGCTCTGGCCGCTCGCCGGTGCCGAGAGCTGGGATGCGCCCGGGCTCGTGACGGGCGATCCGGCTGCCGCGATCGAGCGCATCCTGCTGTCCGTGGATGCGGTCGCGGCGACCGTGGACGAGGCGGTCGAACTCGATGCCGACCTGCTGATCGCCCACCATCCGCTTCTGCTCCGCGGCATCATCAGCATCGCGGAGGACCGCTACAAGGGCGCGCTGCTCGCCCGACTGATCCGCGGCGGCGTCGCCCTGTACGCGGCGCACACCACCGCCGATGTGGTCGCCGACGGCACCAGCGACGTCCTGGCCGCGCGGCTGGGGCTCCGCGACACCCGCCCGATCTCACCGGCGGCCGACGGCATGACGGGCATCGGGCGCGTCGGCGACCTCGCGCAGCCGACGACGCTCGGGCAGCTCGCTCGCGCGCTCGCCGACATCCTCCCGCCGACGGCCGGGGGAGTCCGGGCCGCCGGCGACTACCACCAGCCGGTCACGCGCGTCGCCGTCTGCGGCGGAGCGGGCGACTCCCTGCTCGGCAGCGACGCCGTGCGCGGTGCGGACGTCTACATCACCGCCGACCTGCGGCACCATCCCGCCTCAGAAGCACGCGAGCAAGCGGTGCTCGGCGGTGGTCCCGCCCTTCTCGACGTCTCCCACTGGGCGAGCGAGTGGCTCTGGCTCGACACCGCCGCCGATCAGCTGCGCGCCGCGCTGCCCGGGGTGGAGGTCGTCGTCAGCGAACTCCGCACCGACCCCTGGGATTTCGTCATCCTGCAATGACCACCTCGCACGAAGGAAGCACCACACCGTGAAAGCCAGCCCTGCCGACCAGAACGAGCTGCTGCGCCTCCAGGCGGCCGACACCCGCCTGGCGCAGCTCGCCCACGCCACCAAGAACCTGCCGCAGGCGGCCGAGCTCCTGAAGCTGCAGCCGGAGGTGGAGGCGCTCCGAGCGCGGTGGATCGCCGCGACCGGAGAGCTCGAGGATGCCCGGGCCGAGCTCAAGCGCATCGAGTCCGACGTCCAGGTCGTCGATGCGCGAGCGAAGCGCGACTCCGACCGCGTGCAGCAGTCGGCCTCGATGAAGGACGTCCAGGCACTCGAGGCGGAGCTCGCCTCGCTCGCCAAGCGCAAGAACGACCTCGAAGAGATCGAGCTGACCGTCATGCAGCGCGTCGAGGACCTCGAGCAGGCGCTCGCCGCAGTCGAGGCGGACCGTGCCGAACTGAACGGCCGCGTCGCCGCGCTCGAAGGCGAACGCGACGAGGAGGCCGGCAAGCTGGAGGCGCAGCGCACGGCACTCGCGAAAGACCGGGCAGCCATCGCGGAGACGCTCCCGGCCGACCTGATCGAGCTGTACGAGCGCCAGCGCACCCGCTACGGCATCGGCGCGGCGGCGCTGATCCGCGGCGTCTCCATGGGCTCCAACGTGAAGCTGACGGAGTCGGACCTGTCCGACATCCGTCGCGCTGCGGCCGACGACGTCGTGCTCTGCCCCGACAGCGGCGCCATCCTGGTGCGCGGGGAGGACTCCGGGCTCTGACGTGGGAGTCCGATCCGCGGCTCTGACGTAGGTACTGACGCGCGGCCTGACGTGCGGCCCTGACCTCGGGCGGCGGACCAGCTCAGGCCGCTGCGCTATCGTTGAGCGCGGAATGGGTCGGCAAGACGGTCGCGTCGGTCCGCGAGAGCGGACCGCCGAGGAACGTCCGGGCTCCGCAGAGCAGGGCGGTGGGTAACACCCACCCGGGGCAACCCGCGAGAAAGTGCAACAGAAAGCAGACCGCCGCAGGCTTCGGCCCGCGGTAAGGGTGAAACGGTGGTGTAAGAGACCACCAGCGGCCGGGGTGACCCGGCCGGCTGGGTAAACCTCGCCCGGAGCAAGGTCGGACAGGGGACCATGAGGCTGCTCGTCTCGTCCCCGGGTAGACCGCTGGAGGGCGGCGGCAACGTCGTCCCGAGATAGATGGCCGTCCGCGGTGCTCGCACCGTGACAGAACCCGGCGTATCAGCCGGCCCATTCCCTCGCGACATTCGTGCCGAATGTGCGCTTTCGGGCGCTCAAAACGCACATTCGTGCCGAATGTTCGGCGTCAGGCGTCGTCGGGCGTGAAGCGGTAGCCCATCCCGGGCTCCGTCAGCAGGTAGCGCGGCCGCGATGGCTCGGGCTCCAGCTTCTTGCGCAGCTGCGACAGGTAGAGCCGCAGGTACCCGGTGTCCGTCGTGTACTGCGGTCCCCACACCTGGGTCAGCAGGGATTGGCGCGTCACCAGGCGCCGCGGGTTCCGCAGCAGCACCTCCAGGATCTGCCACTCCGTCGGCGTGAGCCGCACCGGGTGTGTCCCGTCCCCGTCCCGCCGGGTCACCTGGCGCGCCGCGAGGTCCACCGTCACGTCGCCGAACGTGATGACCGGTTCGTCCGCCGTCGTGCCCTGCCGCCGGGTGAGGGCGCGGATGCGCGCGAGCAGCTCGTCCGCCGCGAACGGCTTCGTGACGTAGTCGTCGGCGCCGGCGTCGAGGGCGTCGACTTTGTCGGCGGAGCCCGTGCGGCCGGAGACCACCAGGATGGGCACGCTCGACCAGCCGCGGAGCCCTTCGATGACCTCGATGCCGTTGAGCTCCGGCATCCCCAGGTCGAGCATCACCAGCTCCGGATGCTGGTCGACGGCGACACTGAGCGCCTCGGCCCCGCTCCGCGCGGTGAGCACCTGGTAGCCACGCGCGGTGAGCAGGATGCGCAGCGCGCGCAGGATCTGCGGGTCGTCGTCGGCGATGAGGATCTTCACGCGTCCGCCTCCCGTGCCGCGGGCAGGGAGACGACCATGGTGAGTCCGCCGCCGGGCGTGTCCTCCGCTTCGAGTGTGCCGCCCATCCCTTCGACGAAACCCTTCGACAGGGCGAGCCCGAGACCGATGCCGGCATCGTTGTCGGTGTCCGACAGCCGCTGGAACGGCGCGAAGACTGCCTCGCGGCGCTCGGCGGGGATGCCCGGCCCGCGGTCGATGACGCGCAGCTCGACCGTCCCGGCGAACTCGCTGGCGGCGAGTACCGGCCGCGCGTCCGGCGGGCTGTACCGGAGGGCGTTGCCGAGAAGGTTCACGATGACACGCTGGAGAAGGACGCCGTCGGCCAGCATCGGCGGCACGTGGGCGCCGAGATCCAGCTCGACGTCGCCGGGGCCGGCCCCCAGTTCGTCGAGCGCGGGAAGCACCACGTCATCCACTTCGGTCGGGGCCAGCGAGACCGCCAGCGCGCCGGCCTGCACCCGGCTGGCGTCGAGCAGATCGGTGACGAGCGATGCCAGCCCGTGGAGGCTGTCCTCCGCGGTCTCGAGCAGGGCCTCCCGATCGTCGTCGCCGAGCGCGAGGTCCGACTGGCGCAGGGTGGTCACTGCGGCGGTCGCGGCGGCGAGCGGACGGCGGAGGTCGTGCCCGACCGCGGCGAGCAGAGCGCTGCGGACGCGGTCGGCTTCGGCGAGAGGCGCGAGTTCCGCGGCCGTGGCGGTGAGGCGGCGGTGTTCGAGTGCGGCCTCCAGTTGCGCGACGATGGCCGACAACAGCCGCCGATCGCTCGCCTCCAGGTCGCGTCCGTACAGCTCCAGCGTCGCGATCTCGCGCGGCGCGGACGAGGTGGACGCGCGGCCCGTCGTCCCGCCTCGGTCGTCGCCCGCCGCCGGGCCGACCGGGATGCGCTGCACGGGTTCCGACGCGCCGGCCTCGCCGTCCTCGGCCACGATGGTCTGTCCGCCGTCCTGCGCGGCGACCACGAGGCGGACCGCACTCAGTCCGAACGCCTCCCGGGTGCGGGCGACGAGTGCCTGCAGCGCGTCTTCGCCGCGGATCACCCCGCCGGCGACGGTGGCCAGCAGTTCCGCCTCCGCTGCTGCCCGGATCGCCGCACGGCTGCGGCGCGCCGCCTGGTCGACCACCAGGCTGACGAGCGCTGCGATGACGACGAAGAGGATGAGCGCGAGCAGGTGCAGGGGCTCGCCGACGGTGATCGTGTAGAGCGGATCCACGAAGAAGAAGTCGAGCGTCAGCCCCGAGAGCAGCGCCGCGAAGAGCGCCGGCCAGATGCCGCCGACGAGGGCGACCAGCACGACGAGGAGCTGGTAGCTGAGGACATCCGCCGTCATCGACTCGCCTGACCGCACACTGGTGAGCAGCAGGGTCAGCAGAGGGCCGCCGATCAGGGCGAGGGCGAACCCGTACACGCGGCGCCGCACGGTCAGCCCGCCGCGCGGACGCGGCAACGAGAACCGCCCGCCGGCGCGCGCATGCGACACGATGTGCACGTCGATGTCACCGGACTCGCGGATGACGGTCGCGCCGATGCCCGGACCGGTCAGGAGCGCGGCGAGCCGGCTGCGGCGGGAGACGCCGATCACCAGCTGGGTCGCGCTCTCGCCGCGGGCGAACTCGACCAGGGCGCGTGGGATGTCGTCGCCGACCACCTGGTGATAGCTGCCGCCGAGCTGCTCCACCAGCGCGCGCTGCGCCGCGAGGACGCCGGGCTGCGCCTCACGGAGGCCGTCCTGGCTGGTGACGTGCACGGCGAGCAGCTCGCCGCCGGCGCTCCGTGCGGCGATACGCGCTCCGCGGCGGAGCAGCGTCTCCCCTTCCGGGCCGCCGGTGAGCGCGACGACGACGCGCTCGCGCGCCTCCCACGTACCGGCGATCCCGTGCTCGGCGCGGTACGCCAGCAGCGCGTTGTCGACCTCGTCGGCGAGCCACAGGAGCGCCAGCTCGCGCAGGGCGGTCAGGTTGCCGAGGCGGAAGTAGTTCGACAGGGCCGCATCCACCCGCGCCGCCGGGTACACGAGGCCGTCGGCCAGCCGGTCGCGCAGCGCCTGCGGCGCCAGGTCGACCAGTTCGATGCGGTCCGCCCGCCGGAGCACGGCATCCGGGATGGTCTCCCGCTGTGGAACGCCGGTGATCTGCTCGACCACGTCGTTCAGCGACTCGATGTGCTGGATGTTGACGGTCGAGATCACGTCGATCCCCGCCTGCAGCAGGGTCTCGACGTCCTGCCAGCGCTTGTCGTGCTCCGAGCCCGGAGCGTTCGTGTGCGCGAGCTCGTCGACCAGGGCGACGCGGGGATTGCGGCGCAGGACCGCATCCAGGTCCAGCTCGGTGAGCGTCACCCCGCGGTGCTCGATGGTGCGCCGGGGCACGACCTCGAGCGTGTCGACGAGAGCGGCTGTGGCCGCGCGGTCGTGCGTCTCGACGATGGCGACGACGACGTCCTTCCCGAGCGCGCGGAGCCGTTCGCCCTCTTCGAGCATGGCGAACGTCTTGCCCACGCCCGGGGCGGCACCCAGCATCACCCGGAGGCGACCCCGCGGCATGGGATGTTACGCCGGGGTCGGCGCGGGCGCGTCCTGGGGCGTCCCGGCCTCCGCGCTGCGGCCGCGCTCGCCGGCGTCGCGGCGCTCGTTGCGGACGGTCAGGGCCGCGGCGCCGAGGATTCCCGCGTTGTTGCGGTGCACGGCGGGGACGATCGGGGTCTTCAGCTTCAGCAGAGGGAGGAACTCCTCGTAGTGCTTCGAGACACCACCTCCCACGATGAAGAGGTCGGGCGTGAACAGGAACTCGACGGTCGAGTAGTACTTCTGCAGCCGCTTCGCCCACTTCTCCCAGCTGAGGTCTTCGCGCTCCTTGGCGGAGTACGCGGCGCGCGACTCGGCGTCGTGGCCGTCGATCTCCAGGTGGCCGAGCTCGGCGTTCGGGATGAGGATGCCGTCGTAGATCAGCGCGGAGCCGATGCCTGTGCCCAGCGTGGTCATGATGACCAGGCCGTCCTTGCCCTTCGCCGCGCCGAAGCGGGTCTCGGCGTATCCGGCCGCGTCGGCGTCGTTGACGAAGTGGATGTCGCGACCGAGCGCCTTCTCGAAGAGGTCCTCGGCGTGGAGCCCGATCCAGTCCTTCGCGACGTTGGCGGCCGAGAGGGTGACCCCGTGGCTGACGATCGCGGGGAAGCAGACGCCGACCGGCGCATCCGGCTCTTCCTGGGCCAGGCGGTCGACGATCTCCTTCGTGGTCTCGACGATGTCGTCCGGCTTGCCGCCCTCCGGAGTGGGCAGCTTGACCCTGTCGCTCACGAGCTCGCCGGTCGACAGGTCGACCAGGCCTCCCTTGATGCCGGTTCCGCCGATGTCGATGCCGATCGCGTGCTTCTGCGAAGTCATGCCTCGAATCTACCGCGCCGTGAACCTCACTGCGTGCCGCCACCCGGCCGACGGGTCGCCAGCGCGAGGGGGAGGAACGCATCGTCGACGAACGACTGGAGCGTCGCGTCGTCGGCCGGCGTGAGCCGCATCAGCATCTCGTGGCGGACGAGGGTAAGCGGGAGGTCGGCGACGACGGGGGAGAGCCGGGCGAGGTCGATCTCGCCCCGGGCGTCCGCGCGCTCGAGGATGGCGCCGAGCTGTGTCGGCTGGTCGCCGATCAGACGTTCGCGGAGGCCGGCGATGCCGCCGTCGGCTTCGGTGACGACGCCGGAGAACCGGAGCAGCACCTCCGTCACCAGTCCGCGCCGCCGGGTGTTCATCTGGCGCAGCAGGTCGAGCGTGTCCTCCCGCAGGCTGCCGTGGTCGGGCACCTGGATCGGCTCGGCCGCGAAGTGGTGGCGGATGGCCGCGAGCGCCAGGTCGCTGCGGGTCGCCCAGCGGCGGGCGAGGACGGGGCGGCTGGTGCCGGCGCGGGCGGCGACGGCCTCCATGGTGAGGGCGGCGAAGCCGTGTTCGTCGAGCTCGTCCCAGGCGGCGTCGAGCAGCGCGCTCTCGAGGGCCGCGCCGCGGCGTCGGCGACCTTGGGTCTCTTTAGAGTCCATTTGCGCATCTTATCCGATCGTCGTACGATCTCGTTAAGATACAGACGCGCATCTTAAGGAGCGGACATGGCGGAGAAACTGGATCGGACGGTCGTGCGGACGGCGACCGCACTCGTCATCGGCGCGCTGGCGGTGGTCTTCGACACGACCATCCTCAGCGTCGCCCTCCACACCCTGGCGAGCGACCTGCACACGACGGTCGCGCAGATCCAGTGGGTGACCACCGGGTACCTGCTCGCGCTCGCCGCGACGGTGCCGCTGTCGGCGTGGTGCCTGGCGCGGTGGGGCGGCAAGCGCGTGTGGATGGTGGCGCTGGCGATCTTCCTCGCCGGCTCGGTGCTCTCGGGCCTGGCCTGGAACGCGGACTCCCTCATCGCCTTCCGCGTGCTCCAGGGCGTCGGCGGCGGTCTCATGCTGCCCGTCATGACAACCATGGTGATGGAGGTGGCCGGCGGCCGACAGCTCGGCCGCGTCTCGGCGGTGATCGGGCTCCCGGCGATGGCCGGCCCGATCCTCGGACCGGTTATCGGCGGCCTCATCCTCGCACTCGGCGACTGGCGCTGGGTGTTCTGGGTCAACATCCCGTTCTCGGTCGCCGGTCTCCTGCTGGCCTGGCGGATGCTGCCATCGGACCGCGGCCGCGACCCGAAGCGCCGCCTCGACCTGATCGGCGTGCTGCTCCTGGTGCCTGGGCTCGCCGGACTGCTGCTGGGCCTGTCCGACTCGGTGCTCGACGGCGGGTTCGCGCGGCTCGACGCGTGGCTGCCCCTGGTGGCGGGCGCCGTCCTCGTCGCCGCCTTCGCGTTCTGGGCACTGCGGCGGAAGGGCGCTGCGCTGGTGGATGTGCGGCTGCTGCGCGTCCGCTCGGTCTGGTCGGCATCCACTCTGCTGTTCCTCTCCAGCGTCGCCCTGTATGGCGCGATGCTGCTGCTGCCGCTGTTCTGGCAGCAGGCACGGGGGACGGATGCGCTCGGCGCCGGACTGCTCCTCGTGCCGCAGGGGCTCGGGACGCTGGCGTGCCGTCCGATCGCCGGTCGTCTCATCGACCGCATCGGTGCGCGGTGGATCGCGGTGGCCGGATTCGCGGTGGTCGCGGTGGCGACCATCCCGTTCGCGCTCGGTCCGACGTCGGCGGCCGATCCGCTGCTGCTTGTCGCCCTGTTCGTGCGCGGGTTCGGGCTCGGCGCGATCACGATGCCGCTCATGGTGGCGTCGTACCAGGGGCTCGCGGGGGAGCAGATCGCGCACTCCAGCATCCTGACCCGGACGGCGCAGCAGTTAGGAGGGTCGTTCGGTACGGCGCTGTTCGCGGTGCTGCTGCAAGCGGCGGTGCAGGGCGGGGCGTCGGTGTCGTCGGCCTTCGACACCGCGTTCTGGGTGGCGACGGCGGCGACGGTGCTCGGCGTGGGGATCGCGTTCGTGCTGCCGTCGCCTGCGCGGGCGACGGCCGACGACGCGGTCCCGGCTCCGGTCGCGCCGGCTCCCGTGGACGTCAGGGGAGCGTGAGCACCTCGGCGCCGCGCTCGGTCACGACCAGGGTGTGCTCGAACTGGGCGGTGATGCTCCGGTCACGGGTCACCACCGTCCAGTCGTCGGCCCACATCTCCCACTCGTGGGTGCCGAGCGTAAGCATCGGCTCGATGGTGAACACCATCCCCGGCTCCATCACGTCGTCGTGGGCGGGCGCCGAGTCGTAGTGCGGGATGATCAGGCCGGAATGGAAGGCCGCGCCGACGCCGTGGCCGGTGAAGTCGCGGACCACTCCGTAGCCGAAGCGCTTGGCGTACGACTCGATCGCCCGGCCGATGACGTTGACCTGCCGCCCCGGGGCGACGGCCTTGATGCCACGGTTCAAGGCTTCGCGGGTGCGCTCGACGAGTCCGACGACCTCGTCGGAGGCGGTGCCGGCGATGAAGGTCTGGTTGCTGTCGCCGTGGAAGCCGTTCTTGTAGGCGGTGATGTCGATGTTGACGATGTCGCCGTCCTCGATCACGGTGTCGTCCGGGATGCCGTGGCAGATCACCTCGTTGACCGAGCTGCAGATCGACTTCGGGTAGCCGCGGTAGCCGAGCGTCGACGGGTAGGCGTCGTGGGCGAGCAAGAACTCGTGCCCGATCGCATCCAGCTCCTCCGTCGTCACGCCGGGGCGGACGGCCTCGCCGACGCGTTCGATCGCCTGCGCGGCGATGCGCCCCGACTCGCGGATGAGCTCCACCTCGTCGGGCGTGTAGACGTCGCCGCGGGTGTACGGAGCGGGCCCGGGGCGGCCGACGTACTCCGGGCGCGCGATCCGGCTCGGCACGGGCCGCATCGGTGTGACGCGACCGGGGATCAGGTGACCGGCGGAATCCTTGGGCATACGATCAACCTTATGACGAGCGACGAGTACGGCATCAAGCAGGACGCCGAGCACAAGTACTGGTACAACATGAAGACCGGCGAGGTGGAGCAGGGTTTCCTGTCGCCCGCGCCGAACCGCGTCGGCCCGTTCGACACCCGCGACGAGGCCGAGCACGCCCTCGAGAAGCTGCGCGAGAACTCCGCGAAGTGGGCCGAGGAGGACGCCGAGGACGGTCGCTAGCCCCGCGACGGTCGGCCGCTCTGCCGCGGCCGGCCGCGCCGCGGCGCCCTCGCGGGCGCCGGCGGCCGCTAGAAGCTGTGCTCGTCGGTCGGGAACGTCCGCTCCTGCACATCCGCCTTGTACGCGCGCGCCGCATCCGACAGCACGGTCTTGATGTCGGCGTACTGCTTGACGAAGCGCGGCACCCGGCCCGTGGTGAAGCCGGCCCAGTCGGTCCACACGAGCAGCTGGCCGTCGACGTGCGGCCCCGCACCGACACCGATCGTCGGGATGCGCAGCTCGGCCGTCACGCGCTTGGCCACTTCGGCCGGCACCATCTCGAGGACGACCGCGAACGCGCCCGCCTCCTCGACAGCGTGCGCGTCGGCGAGCACGTCGTCCGCCGCCTGGCCGCGTCCCTGCACGAGATGACCCCCGAGGCCGTGCTCGCTCTGCGGGGTGAAGCCGATGTGCGCCATGACGGGGATGCCCGCGTCGACGATCCGGCGGATCTGCTCCGCGCTGCGCTGGCCGCCCTCGAGCTTCACCGCGTGCGCGCCGGTCTCCTTCATGAAGCGGACCGCGGTGTGCAGCGCCTCCAGCGGGCCGGTCTCGTACGAGCCGAACGGCATGTCCGCGACGACGAACGCCCGCTTGACCGCGCCGGCGACCGCACGCGTCAGGGGGATGAGGTCGTCGACCGTCACCGGGAGCGTGGTGTCGTAGCCGAGCACGTTGTTGCCGGCGGAGTCGCCGACGAGGAGGAAGTCGATGCCCGCCTCGTCGAAGATCTGGGCGGTGAGCATGTCGTAGCTGGTCAAGCCGGTGAACGGCGCCCCCTCCTCCTTCGCCGCCTGGAAGTGGCGGGTGCGCACCCGTTTCAGCGACTGCATCGACGAGGTCGCGGGATGGACGGAGGGCACCGGTGACTGCTCACTCATGCGGCTCAGTCTAGTGACGGCGCGCAGAGGTGTCCGGCGGCTCAGGCGGATATGGGTTCGTGGAGTCCGCGCTTCCGCGCTGCGGCAGCAAGCCGCTTGTCGAAGGTCACCAGTGGGATGTCGTTGTCAACGGCCAGGCCGAGCGCGCAAGCGTCCATCTCGCTCAGTCCGTCAGCGATTTGCAGCTGGGCGAGCAAGAGCGGGCCTTGCTCCGAGAGGTGCGTCGATACCACTCCGAGCCGCCGCAAGTCTTCGAACGCCTCGACCGCCAGGTGTGCCTTGTGAGGACGGATGAGAGCCTCCGCGAAATTCACAGGGTGGACGAGGAAGGCGCGCTCTGATTCGAATACCTTCTTTGATGCAGCGTGGTGTTCGTCTTTCGGATTGAGCAGTCCGATGAGCACGCTCGCATCGAGAACCAAGGTCACTCTGGCCGGCTGTCTCGAGCGCCCGAAGGGCTTTCGGTGAAAGCATGCGCGTAGCGCGCGCTGATGCGATCGAGTTCGGCCAGCCGATCGTCCGCTTGCTTCCTCTGATCGGCCCGAAGGACGTGCTCGCCCAGCTCGACCAGATGCAGGAGCAGCTTGCTATCCGATTCGCCAGGCCACCTCTCTCGCGCAGCCTCCAGGGCATGGGCGACGGACGGCGTATGTGTCACTTGAGTGCGGAGCAATGTGGTCGGCATGACAGAAGTGTAGCACCTGCCTCTCAGGTGTTGCACCGACGCGTTGCGGGGTGGACGCTGCCCGCAACCAGTAGTCTGGACACGGCCGAGGAAAGGGGCAGGATGGACAAGCAGCGCGACTTCGTTCTTCGCACGATCGAGGAGCGTGGCGTCAAGTTCGTGAGGCTGTGGTTCACGGACGTCGTCGGCACACTGAAGTCCGTCGCGATCGCCCCGGCCGAGGTCGAGGGAGCGTTCAGCGAGGGGCTCGGGTTCGACGGTTCCGCCATCGAGGGCCTCACCCGCGCCTACGAGTCCGACCTGCTCGCCCTTCCGGACGCGACGACCTTCCAGATCCTTCCGTGGCGGGGCGAGATCGACCCGACCGCACGCATGTTCTGCGACATCACGACGCCGGACGGTCAGCCGGCCGTCTCCGACCCGCGGAACGTGCTCAAGCGCACGCTGGAGAAGGCGGCCGACCGCGGCTTCACCTTCTACACGCATCCCGAGATCGAGTTCTACCTGCTCAAGTCGTCGTCCTTCGGCACCGAGGGCCCGGAGCCGGTCGACTCGGCCGGCTACTTCGACAACGTCCCCGGCGGCACCGCCCACGACTTCCGCCGCCGCTCGGTGCGCATGCTCGAAGACCTCGGCATCTCCGTCGAGTTCAGCCACCACGAGGCCGGTCCGGGGCAGAACGAGATCGACCTGCGCTACGCCGACGCGCTCACAACGGCCGATAACATCATGACGTTCCGGACGGTCATCAAGGAGGTGGCCATCGAGCAGGGCGTGTACGCCACCTTCATGCCGAAGCCGCTCTACGGCCACCCCGGATCCGGGATGCACACCCACATGTCGCTGTTCGAGGGCGACACCAATGCGTTCTTCGAGCCGGGTGCCCAGTACCAGCTGTCGAAGATCGGCCGCCAGTTCATCGCCGGCCTGCTCCGCCACGCCCCGGAGATCACTGCGGTCACCAACCAGTTCGTGAACTCGTACAAGCGGCTGTGGGGCGGAGACGAGGCACCGAGCTTCGTCAGCTGGGGCCACAACAACCGGTCCGCGCTGGTCCGCGTCCCGCTGTACAAGCCGAGCAAGGGCCAGAGCTCGCGCGTGGAGTACCGGGCGATGGACTCCGCAGCGAACCCGTACCTCGCGTTCTCGCTGCTGCTCGCGGCCGGCCTCAAGGGCATCGAGGGGCAGTACGAGCTGCCGCCGGAGGCAGAGGACAACGTCTGGGCCCTGTCCGACGGCGAACGCCGCGCCCTCGGGTACAGCCAGCTCCCGGCCAGTCTCGACCACGCCATCTCCCTGATGGAGGACTCGGAACTCGTCGCCGAGACGCTCGGCGAGCAAGCCTTCAACCACGTCCTGCTCAACAAGCGCAAGGAGTGGGCGGAGTACCGGGCGCAGGTCACCCCGTACGAGCTGCGATCCAACCTCGAGATCCTCTGACCTCTTCGTCGTGACGCGGCAGCAGCTCTCCCTCACCGCCCTGGCGCGCGCCGGGTTCGTGGGGCTGAGTTCGGTCCGTGACGCGCTGGACGAGCTCGCCGACCTCACCGGACTGACTCCCGAGACGCTGATCTCGGCGCTGTCCGCTGCGGCCGATCCCGACACCGCGCTGGCCTCCGCACTGCGGCTGCTGCGGCAGGCGCCTGAACAGGCGACGGCGGCTCTCCGCACCGAGGAGGACGCCCGCCGGGTGTTCCGCGTGATCGGGGCGTCGGAGGGCGCGGCCGAGTTCTTCCTCCGCCAGCCGGCCGAAGTGGATGCCCTCGCCGCGCCGATCGCCGAGCTCCCGTCGGCCGACGAACTGCGAGAAGACCTTCTCGCCGTCGTCGGAGCGGTCGACGGTGTGGCCGCCGATGGCGACGAGAGCGCGTGGACGCGCCTCCGCATCCGCTACCGCCGCCGCCTCGTCCAGGTGGCGAGCTTCGACCTGGAGCAGGCCGACCCCGTCGGCGGGTTCGACGCGGTCGCCGCGACGCTCTCCGACCTCGCCGCGGCGGCGCTCGAGGCCTCGCTGGCCGTGGCGCGGCGGATGGCCATCGGCACTGGTCCCGGCCGCTTCCCCGAAGACCAGGTGCGCGCGACACGGTTCGCCGTCATCGGAATGGGCAAGGCGGGCGCCCGAGAACTGAACTACGTCAGCGACGTCGACGTCATCTTCGTCACCGAGGGCGACGACGCGGCCGGACTGGAGCCGGGCCGCGCGGTCGACATCGCCACCCGTCTCGCGATGTTGACGATGCGCGGCATCCACGAGCCGGCCATCGAGCCCGGGCTGTGGGAGGTCGACCCCAATCTGCGGCCGGAGGGCAAGGACGGCGCGCTCGTCCGCACGCTCGACTCGCACATCGCCTACTACGACCGGTGGGCGAAGGGATGGGAGTTCCAGGCCCTGCTCAAGGCACGTCCGCTCGCGGGCGACCCCGGGCTCGGCGAGCGGTACGTCGCGGCCCTCGCGCCGAAGGTGTGGAGCAGCGCCTCGCGCGAGAACTTCGTGGAGTCGGTGCAGCGGATGCGCGAGCGCGTCACCGACCACATCCCGGACGACGAGGTCCACTACCAGCTGAAGCTCGGCCCGGGCGGCCTGCGCGATGTCGAGTTCACCGTCCAGTTGCTGCAGCTCGTCCACGGCCAGACCGACGACGCCGTGCGGCAGCGCGACACGCTCTCCGCGCTCGCTGCCCTCGCCGAGCAGGGCTACGTCGGGCGTGAGGAGGCGGCGACCTTCTCGCGCGACTACCGGTCGCTCCGCCTGATGGAGCACCGGCTGCAGCTGCGACGGCTGAGCCGCACCCACCTGATGCCGCGCGACGAGGCGGATGTCCGCATCCTCGCACGCGCCACCGGTCTGGCTCCCAGCGCCGATGGGCTCCTCGTGCAGTGGAACGAGATCAAGCACCGCGTGCGCGGGCTGCACGAGCGGCTCTTCTACCGCCCGCTGCTCAGCGCGGTCGCGGCGACACCCGCCGACGACGCGCGGCTCGGCGGGGGAGCGGGGCTCACCAGCGAGCAGGCGGAGGCACGTCTCGCCGCGATCGGGTTCCGCGACCCGCGCGGGGCGCTCTCGCACATCGGCGCGCTCACCTCCGGCGTCTCACGCCGGGCGGCGATCCAGCGGCACCTCCTCCCGGTGATGCTGCAGTGGTTCGCGAGTGGTCCGGATCCCGACTACGGCCTCCTCACCTTCCGGCGACTCAGCGAAGAGCTGGGCAGCACGCACTGGTACCTGCGGATGCTGCGCGACTCCACGGGGGCGGCCGAAGGCCTCACGCGTGTGCTGTCCGGCTCCCGGTTCGCCGGCGAGCTGCTGGGGCGCATCCCCGAGTCCGTCGCGTGGCTCGAAGACGAAGACGAGCTGCGGCCCCGGCCGGCGGCGCTGCTGCGGGAGGAGACGGCCGCGATCCTCGCCCGGCACGAGTCGGTCGACACGGCCGCGTCGGCGCTCCGCGCGGTGCGCCGACGGGAGATCCTGCGGCTCGCGTTCTCCGGCATCCTCGGGTTCGCCACGATCGAGGAGCTGGCGCACGGGCTCACCGACGTCACCGAGAACATCATCTCGGGTGTGCTGGAGGCCATCCGGCTCGCCCGAGGGGATGCGGACCAGCTGGAGTTCGCCGTCATCGGCATGGGGCGGTTCGGCGGTCGCGAGCTCGGCTTCGGTTCCGATGCGGACGTGATGTACGTGTTCCGGCCGCTGGCGGCCGAACAGGAGGCCGCGAACCGGAGCGCCCTGGCGATCGTCTCGGAGCTGAACCGGCTCACCGAGGACAACCGGCTCCCGCTCGACCTCGACATCGGCCTGCGCCCGGAGGGGAAGAACGGACCGCCGGCGCGCTCCCTCGACTCCTACCGTGCCTACTATCAGCGCTGGTCGCTCACCTGGGAGGCGCAGGCGCTCCTGCGCGCCCGCGGGATTGCGGGGGATGCCGGCCTGCTCGCTGACTTCACCGAACTCGCCGACGAGGTGCGCTATCCGCAGAGCATCGGCGAGCAGGAGATCCGCGAGGTGAAGCGCATCAAGGCGCGCGTCGAGAACGAGCGCCTGCCGCAGGGCGCCGACCCGTCGCGCCACCTCAAGCTCGGGCGCGGTTCGCTGAGCGACGTCGAGTGGTTCGTCCAGCTGATCCAGCTGCAGCACGCCGCCGAGGTGCCCGCGCTGCGGACCACATCCACTCTGGATGCGCTGGCTGCGGCCGCCGAGCACGGGTTCGTCTCCGCCGAGGACGCCGCGCGGCTGCGTGACGCATGGGTGTTCGCATCCCGGACCCGATCGGCGATGACCCTGTGGGCGGACAAGACCGCCGATGTGCTGCCGTCCGACCGCGTCGCGCTCGACGGCGTCGCCCGGCTCATGGAGTACCCGCCCGGCTCCGCCTCCCGTCTCGAGGAGGACTACCTCGCGGTGACGCGCCGCGCCCGCCAGGTCTTCGAGCGCGCCTTCTACGGCCTCCCGCAGCGCCCCGCCCCCACCGCCTGACGCGCCCGCGCCCCTCCATCGCCCGCCCCCGTCCCCCCACCGTCGAGTCCGCAAACTTTGCACGGTTTCGGGGCGCCCAGCGTGCAAAGTTTGCGGACTCGACGGTGGCGCGGAGGCGCGGAGGCGCGGAGGCGCGGAGGGCGCGGAGGGGTCAGGCGTCGCGGAGGCGGGCGGCTTTGGCGAGCAGGACGTCGCGCTCGCGTTCGTTCGCGGTGAGGCCCGCCGCCGCGGTCAGCTCGGAGGCCGCCTCCTCGGTGCGCCCGAGGCGCGCCAGCAGTTCGCCGCGGACGCTCGGCAGCAGGTGCGACCCCGGGAGGGCGCCGCGCGCGGCGAGGTCGTCGGCGATCCGCAGAGCGTTGGCCGGACCGGTCGCCATCGACACCGCTGCCGCCCGGTTCAGCTCCACCACTGGGCTCGGGGCGATCCGGCCGAGCGCTTCGTAGAGGATGACGATGCGGTCCCAATCGGTGTCGTCGGCGCTCGGCGCGACCGCGTGGCATTCGGCGATGGCGGCCTGCAGCGCGTACGGCCCGCGCCCGCGGCCAAGCTCGTCCGCCCGGGCGAGCGCCGCCCGTCCACGGAGGATCTGCGCGCGGTCCCATCGCGTCCGGTCCTGCTCGGTCAGCAGCACCGGAGTCCCGTCCGGCCGGGTCCGCGCCGGGAAGCGCGCGGCCTGCAACTCCATGAGAGCGACGAGCGCATGCGCCTCGGGCTCCCGGCGCAGCAGCGCGGCGACCATGCGTCCCAGCCGCAGCGCCTCGTTCGCGAGGTCGGCCCGCATCCACTCGCGTCCCGTCGTCGCCGCGTAGCCTTCCGTGAAGATCAGGTAGACAACGCTGAGCACGCCGGCGAGCCGTTGCTTCCATTCGGTGGGTTCGGGAGAGGCGAAGGGGATGCGCGCGGCGGCGATGGTCTTCTTGGCCCGGACGATCCGCTGCTGCACGGTGGCGACCGGCACGAAGTACATCCGGGCGATCTCCGCCGTACTGAGCCCGGCCACCACGCGCAGGGTGAGCGCGACCTGGCCTTCCCTCGACAGAGCAGGATGGCACGCGGTGAACACGAGCCGGAGCACGTCGTCGTCGATCGGCTCCCAGGAGTCTTCGGCCGTCTCCTCCAGTGTCGCCGCGATCGCCCGGTACCGGTCGTCGAGCCGTTCGCGCCGCCGCCACTGGTCGATCGCGCGGCGCTTCGCCACGGCGACGAGCCAGCCGCCCGGATTCTCGGGCACGCCATCCCGGGGCCATTGGTTCAGCGCCTCGACGAGCGCCTCCTGCGCGAGATCCTCGGCCAGGCCCACGTCGCCGGTCACCTTCGCGAGCGTCGCGACGACGCGCGCTCCGTCGATGCGCCAGACGGCGTCGACCCGTGCCGGGATCCCGCTCATCTTCTGCTGCTTTCCGCTCTGCTCAGGCCTTGTCGGCGGCCGCTCGCCACTCGGCCTCCTTCTGGATGTACTCGTTGTCGGCGAAGGCGGCGAAGTCGCTCTCGTCGGTGACGCGGCGCACCTCCAGCTTCGAGCCGGGACCGAGCGGGCATCGGCTGGCCCACTCCGCCGCCTCCTCTTTGGAGCCGACCTCGAGGATCCAGAAGCCGTTGAACAGCTCGTGGGTCTCGCCGTAGGGGCCGTCCGTGATCGCCGGGGGCGTCGACGAGAAGTCCACGACGAATCCCGTCTCGGCGACATCGTCCGCGAGGCCGTCGCCCGACAGCAGGACGCCCGCGGAGATCAGCTGCTCGTTGTACTTGCCCATCTGGGTGATGACCTCGTTGAAGTCCATCTCCTGGTAGGCCTGCTTCGCGGCGTCGTCCGAGCGCATGATCAGCATGTACTTCATGGGGTGTCTCCCTCAGTTCCGGGGTGCTTCGGTCGCACCCTCCTACCATCGTGTCGAACGGCGGTGCGAAAGGTCGACAGGGCGGTGGAAAATCTTCGGGATGCCGACCTCAGACCGGCTGCGCGACCTTACCGCGGGCGTCGTCGCCGCTGTCGCCGGTCTCCGGCTCTCCGCCGTCCACCGTCGCATCGGTGTCGCCGGCCTCTGTGGCGTGCGCCTCATCCTCATCGGTGAACGGCACGCCAGAGCGCGGCGCGTTGTACAGCTCGAGGTCCAGGATGCCCTCCCGCTTGGCGACGATCGTCGGCACCAGCGCCTGGCCGGCCACGTTGACCGCCGTCCGGCCCATGTCGAGGATCGCGTCCACCGCGAGCAGCAGGCCGACACCGTCGAGGGGCAGGCCGAGCGTCGAGAGCGTGAGCGTCAGCATGACGATCGCGCCGGTCGTCCCGGCGGTCGCCGCCGATCCGACGACCGACACCACGATGATGAGCAGGTACTGCAGGATGTTGAGCTGGATGCCGTAGAACTGCGCGACGAAGATCGCGGCGATGGCCGGGTAGATCGCGGCGCAACCGTCCATCTTGGTCGTCGCCCCCAGCGGCGCGGCGAATGACGCGTATCCGCTCGGCACGCCCAGGTTGCGCTCGACGACGCGCTGCGTGAGCGGGAGCGTCCCGATCGAGGACCGGCTCACGAAGCCCAGCTGCACCGCCGGCCACACGCCCGAGAAGTACTGGCGGATCGAGAGACCGTTGCTGCGGACGATGATCGGGTAGACCACGAACAGCACGATCGCGAGGCCGAGGTAGATCGCGAACACGAACCAGGCGAGCGATCCGATGGTCGTCCATCCGTAGGTCGCGACAGCGTTGCCGATGAGGGCGAACGTGCCGAGCGGAGCCAGCCGGATGATCCACCAGAGCACACGCTGGACGATCTTCAGCGCCGAATCGGTGAAGGTGAGGAACGGCTCCGCCTTCCTGCCCACCTTCAGGGCCGCGATGCCGATGGCCGCAGCGACCACGATCACCTGCAGCACGTTGAAGCTGACGGCGGAGGTGGCAGTGGCCACGCCATCCACCACATCCACATGGGTGTTGACCTGAGCGCCGACGAAGTTCGCCGGCACCAGGCCGAGCAGGAAGTTCCACCACGTCGCGGTGACGCCGGGATCGGCGGCGGCGAGTTCCCCGTGCGACGCCCGGCTGCCCGGCTGGATGACGACGCCCAGTGCGATGCCGATGCTCACCGCGATGAACGCAGTGATCGCGAACCACAGCAGCGTCCGCCCGGCGAGACGCGCGGCGTTCGAGACGCGGCGCAGGTTGCCGATGCTGGAGACGATCGCGAGGAAGACGAGCGGGATCACCGCGGCCTTCAGCAGAGAGACGTACGACTGCCCGATCGTGTTGAGGGTCGCAGTGAGCCCGTTGGGCTGCCCGCCCGGTTCGCCGAGCTGGCGTGCGATCAGGCCGGCGACGACGCCGAGCACGAGCGCAGCGGTGACCTGGACGCCGAAGGAGCCAAGCCAGCGGGGGCCGCGCCGGGTCCGTGGCGCAGGGGAGGAAAGCGAAGTGGAAGTCATGCTTCAACGCTAGAAGCGGGGGAGGTGGACTCCCAGTTCTACGGCAACATACCGAAACACACGAAAAGGCCGCACCCGTGATCGGATGCGGCCCTTCGCGTGAGAACGTGCGGATCAGACCCCGTAGTACAGCTCGTACTCGAACGGGTGCGGACGCTGCGCGAGCGGCTTGATCTCCTTCTCGCGCTTGTACTCGATCCAGGTCTCGATGAGCTCCGGGGTGAACACGCCGCCCGCGGTGAGGAAGTCGTGGTCGGCCTCGAGCGCGTCGAGTGCCTCGCCGAGCGACGCCGGCACCTGCGGGATGTTGCGCGCCTCCTCCGGGGGAAGCTCGTAGAGGTCCTTGTCGACCGGCTCGTGCGGCTCGATGCGGTTCTTGATGCCGTCGAGGCCCGCCATCAGCTGCGCGGCGAACGCGAGGTACGGGTTGCCGGACGCGTCGGGCGCGCGGAACTCGATGCGCTTCGCCTTCGGGTTGGAGCCCGTGATCGGGATGCGGATCGACGCCGAGCGGTTGCCGGCCGAGTAGACCAGGTTGACCGGTGCCTCGAAGCCGGGGACCAGGCGGTGGAACGAGTTCACCGTCGGGTTCGTGAACGCCAGGACGGCCGGGGCGTGCTTCAGCAGGCCGCCGATGTACCAGCGGGCGATGTCGGAGAGTCCGCCGTAGCCGGCCTCGTCGTAGAACAGCGGCTTGCCGTCGTTCCACAGCGACTGGTGGGTGTGCATGCCCGAGCCGTTGTCGCCGAACAGCGGCTTCGGCATGAACGTGGCCGTCTTGCCCCACTCGTTGGCGGTGTTCTTGACGATGTACTTGAACTTGAGGATGTCGTCCGCCGCGTGGACCATCGTGTCGAAGCGGTAGTTGATCTCCGCCTGGCCGCCGGTGCCCACCTCGTGGTGCGCGCGCTCCAGGATGAGGCCGGCGTCGATCAGCTTCAGCGAGATGTCGTCGCGCAGGTCGGCCTGCTTGTCGACGGGGCTCACCGGGAAGTAGCCGCCCTTGTACGGGGTCTTGTTGGCGAGGTTGCCGCCCTCTTCGACGCGGCCCGAGTTCCAGGCGCCCTCTTCGGAGTCGACGGAGTAGAAGCTGGAGTTCTGCTTCACCTCGTAGCGCACGTCGTCGAAGATGTAGAACTCCGCCTCGGGTGCGAAGTACGCGGTGTCGGCGATGCCGGTCGAGGCGAGGTACTTCTCCGCCTTCTTGGCGACCTGGCGCGGGTCCTTGGAGTAGATCTCACCGTTGCGCGGGTTGTAGATGTCGAACACCATGATCAGCGTGCGCTCGGCACGGAACGGGTCGATGTAGGCCGTCGACACGTCCGGGATCAGCTGCATGTCGGACTCGTGGATCGACGCGAAGCCGCGGATCGAGGAGCCGTCGAAGAGCTGACCGACGGAGAAGAACTCCTCATCGACCGTCGAGGCGGGGATGTTGAAGTGCTGCTGCACACCGGGAAGGTCGGTGAAGCGGATATCAAGGAACTTGACGTCGGTGTCCTTGATGAACTTGAGCACCTCAGACGAATCACGGAACATACGGACGACTCCCAATGGCTTTGCGGGTGACCGGACTGCGCGTGCAGCCCACGTCAACGCTAAGGGGAGGCCGTTTCCCGGGGGTGACGCAAATGTTTCAGGCATGTTACGGGTACCCGGGCAGGGGATGCGCGATCGCGGTCAGCAGGGCTCAGGATGCGCCGGGGAGCTCTCGATAGACTCGGCGGGTGCCGCAGAATCCCGCCAGCCGCCCCGGCGACATCGCCCCCAGTCGTTACCCGGGGGAGCGCCTCGGACTGCCCGAGGCCGGTCCGCGGTCCGTCGGACGGGTGGGACGGCGGATCGCGGCGATCGCCATCGACTGGGCCATCGCATCCCTGCTGTCGTTCGCGTTCTTCCGTTACGACTCGTGGGCGACGATCTCGATCTTCGCCGTGCTGCAGATCGTGTTCATCCCGACTCTCGGGGGCAGTGTCGGCCACAGGGCGCTCGGGATGCGCGTCGTCGCCGTGCGCGGCGGCTGGGTCGGGGTGTGGCGTCCGATCGTCCGGACGCTGCTCCTCTGCATCGTGATCCCGGCGCTGGTCTGGGACTCCGACCAGCGCGGCTTCCACGACAAGATCGCCGGCACCGTCCTCATCCGCGCCTGACGCGGTTCCCACCCACCGTCGAGTACGCAAAAACTGCACGGTTTCCGGGTGGGATCCGTGCAGTTTTTGTGTACTCGACGGCGGGCGGAGCGGCCCGACGGAGGGGGAGTGCGAGGGTCAGCGCGCGCGCTGAGCGCGCACCTTCATAGGGTCGATGCCCTTCGGGATCGGCATCTGGTTCTCCATCGACTGGAGGCGGTTGCTGATCGCGAGCACCTCGGCCTTGGTGAGGGTCGGCTTGATCTTGGCGAGGGTGCGCGGCACCTTGTGCAGCGGCACGGAGTCGGCGTCCGGCCCGACGCTGATGACGGTGACCGGAACGTTCGGGAGCACGCGGTTCACCTTGCGGCGCTCCTCGTCGATCATGCGCTTGGTGCGGGTCACCGGGCCCTCGCTGATGAGCACAACGCCGCCGCGACCGGTCGCCCGGTACACCGCATCCTGCGTCTTGCCGTTGACGGCGACCGGCATCTCGGAGCCGCGCCAGCTGCGCTTCAGCGACGAGCGGAGCACCGCGCCGACGGCGCCCGGCTGCCCCTCGATCTGCGAGTACGCGGCACGCTCGGCGCGACGACCGAGGATGATCAGCGCGATCAGGACGCCGGCGAGCACACCCGCGAGGATCCACAGCACCATCGTGAAGATGTTGCCGCCGGAGAGGAACACGGCGAGCAGGATGCCGAGGATGATCGGCAGGACAGCCCCGAGGACGATGTACAGCACCGCGCGGTTGTCGTACCGGCGGGTCATCTGGAACACCTGCCACATCTGCTTCAGACGGCCGGGCTCCTTGGTGGACTTGTCCTTTGCCATAGCTTCAAGGATACCGGCTCGGCGGCGTTCCAGATGACCCGTTCGCTGCGGGGAGAGGGCTCTCAGGAGACGGCCTGCGCGAAGCCGAGCGTCGCGTCGGCGAGGTGCCTCAGCTCGTCCGGCACCGGCCGTCCCTTCGCCTGCATGGATTGCGCCCACAGCCGTCCCGCTCGGTACGACGAGCGCACCAGCGGTCCCGCCAGGACGCCGAGGAATCCGATCTCCTCCGCCTCCTGCTTGAGCTCGACGAACTCGTCGGGATGCACCCACCGCGCCACCGGCAGATGGCGCGGGCTCGGCCGCAGGTACTGCGTGATCGTGATGATGTCGGTTCCCGCGTCGTGGAGGTCGCGCAGGGCTGTGCTGATCTCGTGGCGCTCCTCGCCCATCCCGAGGATGAGGTTGGACTTCGTGATCAGCCCGGCGGACCGGCCCTGTGTCAGCACGTCCAGCGAGCGGTCGTAGCGGAACGCGGGCCGGATGCGCTTGAAGATGCGCGGGACCGTCTCCACATTGTGGGCGAACACCTCCGGGCGGGCGGAGAACACCTCGCCGAGGTGGTCGGGGTTGCCGGAGAAGTCGGGCACGAGGATCTCGACCCCGGTGCCCGGCGACTGGCGGTGGATCTCGCGGATCGTCTCCGCGTACAGCCACGAGCCCTCGTCCTCCAGGTCGTCGCGCGCGACGCCCGTCACCGTCGCGTATCGGAGGCCCATGCGCTCCACGGACTCTGCGACGCGTCGGGGCTCGTCGCGGTCGAACTCCGCCGGCTTGCCCGTGTCGATCTGGCAGAAGTCGCAACGGCGCGTGCACTGCGAGCCGCCGATGAGGAAGGTCGCCTCCCGGTCCTCCCAGCACTCGTAGATGTTGGGACAGCCGGCCTCCTGGCAGACCGTGTGCAACTCCTCGGACTTCACCAGGCTCTGCAGCTGCCGGTACTCCGGCCCCATCTTCGCCTTGGTCTTGATCCACTCGGGCTTCCGCTCGATCGGCGTCTGGGCGTTGCGAACCTCGAGGCGCAGCATCCGGCGCCCCTCGGGTACGGCGCTCACGCGACGGCCTCCGCAGCGGTGAACTCCAGGTCGAAGGCGTCCATGACGAGCGGCGCGACGTCCTGCGGTGTCACGGTGCGGCCGAGGACCCGGGAGATCGTGGTCACGCCGGCGTCGCGGATGCCGCAGGCGATGATGCGGTCGTAGGCGTCGAGGCTGTTGGAGCAGTTGAGCGCGAACCCGTGCATGGTGACGCCCTCGGCGACGCGGATGCCGATGGCGGCGATCTTCTCGTCCCTGGTGGCTCCGGGGTTGTGCTCGGGTCGCATCCACACGCCGGAGCGGCCCTCGATCTGCACCCCGGTGACGCCGACGCGCGCGAGCACGTCGATGAGCACCCGTTCGAGCGCGCGGACGTAGCCGACGACGTCGATGGGGTCGTGGAGGCGGAGGATCGGGTACCCCACGAGCTGACCCGGTCCGTGCCAGGTGATCTTGCCTCCCCGGTCGACGTCGACGACGGGGGTGCCGTCGTCGGGACGTTCGTCCGGTGAGGTCCTTTTGCCCGCGGTGTACACCGGCGGGTGCTCGAGGAGGATGACGGTATCGGGCGCCCGGCCTGCGACGACGGCGGCGTGCAGGGCACGCTGCTGTTGAAGGGCCTCGAGATACGGCACGGAGTTGGCGCTTAGCCCCGTGACGTCATACGTGGTCACAGGGCCAGTCTATGCGCGGGGCGCGTTCGGTGTTCACAGGCGGACGAGTGGATGCGTTATGCACAGATCCGCGGACGGGCGACCTCGTCGGCCGGCGGTGGGATGGGATGGATGTGTGACTTCCTCTCCCGTCTCCCTTCGTTCATCGTCCATCCCGCCCTCGGCGTCCGCGCGTTCCGCCGACCGCGCCCCGGCCGAGGCCGAACTCCTGCGTGTGGCCCGGACGATCGCCGCCGCCGAAGGGTGGGAGGTGGATGCGCCGACCTGTCAGGTGCGCGGCGAGCCGCCGCACGAGATCCGGGTGGCGGTATCCGGTGGGCGGCTCCCGGGGCGGCGTCTCTTGCGGGTGCGGGAGCGTGCTCCCGGGGTGGCCGCCGACAGTGCCGACATCGCCGCGCGTGTTGCGGCGATCAGCGAGCATGTGGTCGGTGTGGTGGCACAGCTTCCGGACCGGCGCGTGCGTGGGAGAGAGGTGGATGCTGTGCTCCTGGACTATCCGGAGCACGGAGACCTCGACGGCCTTCTCGCACGGAGGGGAGGCGTGCGTTCGGGCGAGGCGGCGACCATCCTGCTCGGGGCCGCTGCCGGACTGGCCGCCCTGCACTCCTCCGGCTGGGCCGGACCGGGACTGACCGGTTCGGGGATCGTATTCCTCGGCGACGGCTGTCCGGCCCTCGACGCGCTCGACGACGTGGGGCCGTGGACCGCCGACGCCGCCGTGACGGACGCGGAGCGCTTCTACGCCCTGGCTCGGACGATCTGCCTGAAGGTGGTGGATGGATTCGGGATGCGGCTGCTGGCCGCTGTGGAAGCCGGGCTCCGTCGCGGGCGCTGGCCGGCCGTCGCGGACTCCGTTCTGCACGTGGTGGCGCCGGAACCTGTGGGGCTGGAACAGTCCACGCTCGACGACGTCGAGCCCGTCGAACGTCGGACGTCTTCGAGTCGCGTCGGGCGGGCCGCCGTGCTGGTGAGCCGGGCCATGGACCTGCTCGACGGTCGACCGGGGCGTGCTCTCGGTGAACGGATCCGGACGACGCTGCGGCGGAGGCCCGCGTTGGTTGCGGCTGCGGCGGTGCCGGTGGTGGCGGCGCTCGCGTTCGTCGCGCTATCGCCGGCACCCGGCTCGTCGCCGCAGACGGCGGCGACGCGGATGGCGACACTGGCGCCGACTCCGTCGCCGTTCGGCCGGACGGCGACGGCGACGCCGACGCCGCCGCCTTCGTCGTCCGCGGTGGCGCCTGCGGCTGTCGCAGAGGCTGCGGTCGGGGCGGGCGAGGCCGCCGGCGGCTCGGCGACGGAGGATCCGGTGGATGCGGCCCGCGCCGTGCTCGACGCTCGGCATTCGTGCTTCACGGCGCGGACCGCCCATTCCGACTGCCTGACGGGCGTCCTCGACGAGGGCTCGCCCGTGGTCGCGGAAGAGACGGCTGCGTTGGGTGCGGAGGGTGCCGCCGCGAAGCGCGACTTCAGCGGCGCGACGCTGTCGCTGGTCGAACGGTGGGGTGGTGCCGCCCTCGTCAGCGCCGCCCCGGACTCCACCCGCACCCCGAAAAGCGAACCGGCCTCGCTCCTGCTGGTGAGGAGCGAGGCCGGTTGGCGGCTACGGGCGGTGTACCCGTGAGCGGATCAGATTCCGAGGTTGGCCTCGAAGTTGCCGCCCTCGAGACGGTTCTTGACCGCGACGAGGAAGCGGGCCGCGTCGGCACCGTCCACGATGCGGTGGTCGTACGAGAGAGCGAGGTACACGGTCGAACGGATGGCGATCGAGTCCGTGCCGTCGGCCGAGATGACGACCGGCTTCTTCGTGACGATGCCCGTGCCCAGGATCGCGACCTGCGGGAGGAAGACGACCGGGGTGTCGAACAGGGCGCCACGCGAACCGGTGTTCGTGAGCGTGAAGGTGCCACCGGCGAGCTCGTCCGGCTTGAGCCGGTTGTCGCGGGTGCGCTCGGCCAGGTCGGTGATCTCCTTCGCGAGACCCGCGATGTCGAGCTCGGACGCGTTGCGCACCACCGGGGTGAGCAGGCCGCGCTCGGTGTCGACCGCGATCGACATGTTCTCGTGGTCCGGGTACACGATGCTGTCGCCGTCCACCGTCGCGTTGATGACGGGATACGTCTTCAGCGCCTCGGCCGCGGCCAGGGCGAAGAAGGGCAGGAAGGAGAGCTTCACACCGGTCTTCGCGAGGAAGTCGCCCTTCACACGGTCGCGGAGAGCGGCGACCTTCGTGACGTCGACCTCGACGACGCTGGTGAGCTGCGCGGTCGACTGCATCGAGACGACGGCGCGCTCGGCGACGACCTTGCGGAGACGCGACATCGGCTGGGTCGTGCCGCGGAGCGGCGAGACCTCGGGAGCCGGAGCCGCCTCAGCAGCGGGCGCGCCACCCTGAGCCGCGGCCGGGGCAGCAGCCGAGAGGATGTCCTCCTTGCGGATGCGACCGCCGACACCGGTTCCGGTGACGGTGGAGAGGTCGACGCCCTGCTCGTTCGCGAGCTTGCGGACGATCGGGGTCACGTAGCCGGCGTTGCCGGCGTGGGCGCCCGATGACGAGCCGCCGGCGGCCGCGGGGGCCTCCGCGGCGGGCGCGGCCTGCGCGGGAGCGGCCGGAGCTGCGGGAGCGGCGGGAGCGGCAGGAGCCGCCTGCGGGGCGGGGGCAGCCTGGGCGGGTGCCGCCTGCTGTGCAGGAGCGGCGGGAGCAGCCGGAGCCGGAGCCGCGGGAGCAGCCGCAGCGGGGGCCTCCTGGGCGGGAGCGGCCTGCTGGGCAGGAGCGGCCTCCGCAGGAGCAGCCTGCGGTGCGGGCGCGGCCTGCTGCGGGGCGGGTGCGGCCTGCTCGGCGGGAGCCGGTGCGGCCTGAGCCGGTGCAGCCTCCGCGGGTGCGGCCTCCGCGGGACCAGCCTGCTCGGCCGGAGCCGCCTCGGCCGGGGCGGCCTCCGCAGGAGCGGCCTCGGCTGCCGGAGCAGCGGGCGCCTCAGCGCCTGCACCGGAGCCGTCACCGATCGTCACGAGCGCAGTGCCCACCTCGACCGTCTCGTCCTCCTGCACCAGGATCTCCTCGATGACGCCGGCGACCGGCGACGGGATCTCGGTGTCGACCTTGTCGGTCGAGACTTCGAGCAGGGGCTCGTCCACCTCGACACGGTCGCCAACGTTCTTCAGCCAGCGGGTGACCGTGCCTTCCGTGACGCTCTCGCCGAGCGCCGGGAGGCTGACGGATTCGCTCATGAGCTTCTCTCCTTCAAAACCTGATCGTTCAGTAGCTTATTGCAGCCGGGTCCGCGCGGCGCGGACCCGGCTGGTCGTCCTAGAGGGTGTGCAGCGGCTTGCCCGCGAGGTACAGGAACGCCTCGCCGAGGGACTCGTTCTGCGTGGGGTGCGCGTGGATGAGAGGAGCGATATCCTCCGGGTACGCCTCCCAGTTCACGGCCAGCTGCGCCTCGCCGATGAGCTCTCCGACGCGGGCGCCGATCATGTGCACGCCGACCACGGGGCCGTCGTTGACACGGACGACCTTGACGCTGCCGTTCGTGCCGATGATCTCGCTCTTGGCGTTGCCCGCCAGGCTGTAGTCGTAGCTGCTGACGCTGTCGGCACCGTACTTCTCGGCCGCCTTGGCCTCGGTGAGGCCGATGGAGGCGACCTCCGGGTCGCAGTAGGTGACCTTGGGGATGTTGACGTCGGGGATGACGATCGGGTTGAGGCCCGCGATCTCCTCGGCCACGAAGATGCCCTGCTGGAAGCCGCGGTGCGCGAGCTGCAGGCCGGGGACGATGTCGCCGACCGCGTAGACGCCGGGGATGTTCGTGTGCAGGCGCTCGTCGGTGATGACGAAGCCGCGGTCCATGGTGACCCCGACCTCCTCGAAGCCGAGACCCTGGGTCAGCGGGCCGCGGCCAACGGCGACGAGCAGGACGTCGGCCTCGACGGTGTCGCCGTTCTCCAGGGTGACGACGACGCCGTTCTCGTCCTGGGTGACGCCCTGGAAGCGGATGCCGAGACGGTAGTCGATGCCACGGCGGCGGAACGCGCGCTCCAGCGACTTGCTGATCGACTCGTCCTCGTTCGGGACGAGGTGCGGCAGCGCCTCGATGATGGTGACCTCGGAGCCGAACGACTTCCACACGCTGGCGAACTCGACGCCGATGACGCCGCCGCCGAGCACGGCCACCTTGCGGGGCACGAAGTCGAGCTCGAGAGCCTGCTCGCTGGTGATCACGCGGCCGCCGATCTCGAGGCCCGGAAGCGAGCGCGAGTAGGAGCCGGTGGCCAGGATGACGTTCTTGCCGACGATCGTGTCGTCGCCCACCTGCACGGTGGTCGGGGAGGTCAGACGACCCTCGCCCTCGATGACGGTGATGCCGCGCGCCTTCACCAGGCCCTGCAGGCCCTTGTACTTCTTGGCGACGATTCCCTTGCGGTACTCGCTCACGCCGTTGATGTCGACGCCCTGCAGCTGGGTCACGATGCCGTACTTCGACGACTCCCGCGAGTAGTCGGCCACCTCGGCCGCGTGGAGCAGCGCCTTCGTGGGGACGCAGCCGCGGTGCAGGCAGGTGCCGCCGACCTTGTCCTTCTCGATCATGCCGACGGTGAAACCGAGCTCGGCCGCACGCAGCGCTGCTGCGTAGCCTCCACTCCCACCGCCGAGCACCACAATGTCAAAGTTCTGCTCAGACACCCAGCTACTCCCTCGCGCATCAGGATCATGTGACACGATTTGCCGCCCAGAGGGGTGGCTCCGGGAGACGTGTTGATGGGCGGGATTTCCCGCCCATACGACCCTACTACTTCCGGGAAAAGCTCTCGGCCAGACGGATGAGCGCCCTTACGCTGACGGCGGACGGTCCCTTTCCGGTGAATCCGTACGGCGCCGCGGGGCTCTTCGCCGGGCCCGCGATGTCGAGGTGCGCCCACGGGATGCGCGGGGCGTCGTCCGCGTCGCCGGTGCGTCCGACGAACTCCTGCAGGAACACTCCCGCGAGCAGAGCGCCGCCCGCGGTGTTGCCCGGGTTGGCGTTCGCGATGTCGGCCACATCCGAGTTGATCGTCGCGCGCAGTTCGCCGGGGAGCGGCATCGGCCAGAGCAGCTCGCCGCTCTCCTTGCCCGCGGTGAGCACCTGGTCGACGAGGTCGTCGGAGCCCATCACGGCCGCGTACCGGGTGCCGAGGGCGACCATCGCCGCGCCCGTCAGCGTGGCGACGTCGACGATCGCGTCGGGCTGCTCCTCGCTGGCGGCGACCAGGCCGTCAGCGAGCACGAGCCGGCCCTCAGCGTCGGTGTTGAGCACCTCGACGGTGCGTCCGCCGCGGATGCGCAGCACGTCGTTCGGACGGATCGCCGATCCGGACGGCATGTTCTCCGCCAGGCACAGCCACGCGGTGACGCGCACGGGGAGGGCGAGACGGGCGGCGGCGAGCACGACGCCGAGCACCGTCGCGGCGCCGGTCATGTCGTACTTCATCCCGACCATCCCGGTCGCCGGCTTCAGCGACAGGCCGCCGGAGTCGAACGTGATGCCCTTGCCCACCAGCGCGAGGTGCCGCTCGGCGCCGTCGGGGGAGTAGGCGACCTTGACGAGCCGCGGCGGCCGGATCGAGCCTTGTCCGACCCCGAGGATGCCACCGAACCCCTCGACCGCGAGCTGCTCCTCGTCCCAGACGGTCACCGTCACGGGGAGGTCCGACGACGCCGCCTGCGCACGCTCGGCGAACGTCTCGGGGTAGAGGTCGAGCGGAGGAGTGTTCACCAGATCCTTCACGAGCGCAGCAGCGATGGCGATGGCGGTGGCGCGGGCGATCAGCGCTCCGCTGTCCGACGCGGCGCCGAGCACCTCGACGGACCCGACGGGATCCTTGGTCGCCGCACGGCTCTTCTCCCGGTACTCCGTGAAGGCGTAGGCGCCGAGAGCCGCACCTTCGAGCACCGCGCCGAGCTGTGCATCGCCCTCGGCGGGGAGATCGAGCGCGACCGCGGCGGTGCCCGCCAGCTGCCGCACGGCACTTCCCGCGGCGTAGCGGAGGGCGTCCTCTCCGCCCTCGGGCAGCCCGATCACCGCGAGCGACGAACCGGAACCCTGTCCGGGCAGCCGGACCAGCTCGTCCTTGCCACCACTGAACCCGACATCCCGCAACTGCTGCGCGAGCTGGTCGCGGTCGGCGCCCGACAGCACGGTCACGCTGTCGCGCGCGACTCGCGCGGCGACGACGAGCACGTCGGCGGGGCCGGAGGGGGTGGATGCGTCGGTCACGGTCAGCGCAGGAACGGTCATGCCTCGACCCTAACGCGCACGCGCGTTCCGTCCCGGCCGCCGGCCGTGTTCGCTGTGGGCGTTCCCGCACCCGGCGCGGACCCGGCTCCCCTCGCCGGGGTCCGCTCTAGAGTTGAGGTATGCGTGACCCCGGCGAACTGTTCGAGCTCAACCCGGCACTGGCCGTGCCGGAGGGATTGCCGCTCGTCGCGGGGCTGACCGGCTTCGCCGACGCGGGCTCCGGCGTGAGCCAGTTGGGCACCTATCTGCTCGGCACGCTCGACAGCGAGGTGGTCGCCACCTTCGACGCCGACATCCTCCTCGACTACCGTGCCCGTCGCCCCATCATCTACTTCGATCAGGACCACCTGACCGACTACCAGCCGGCGACTCTCAAGCTGTACCTCGCCTACGACGAGCTGCGTCAGCCGTTCCTCCTGCTCTCCGGGTTCGAGCCGGACTTCCGTTGGGAGGCCTTCACGGAGGCCGTGCTCGGTCTGATCGAGCGCTACAAGGTGAAGAGCGTGACCTGGGTCCACTCCATCCCGATGCCTGTGCCGCACACCCGGCCGATCGGCGTGACGGTGAGCGGCAACCGCACCGACCTGATCGACTCGATGTCCATCTGGAAGCCGCACACGCAGGTCCCCGCGAACGCCCTGCACCTGCTCGAGTACCGCCTGCAGCAGCTGTCGTACCCGATCGCCGGCTTCATCCTGCTCATCCCGCACTACCTTGCCGACACCGAGTACCCGGCCGCGGCCATCGCCGCCCTCGACTCGATCAGCGCGGCGACGGGGCTCATCTTCCCGACCGACCGCCTGCGGCAGGAGGACCGGGAGTTCGTCGCGAACATCGACGAGCAGGTCGCCGGCAACGCCGAGCTCGGCCGCCTGGTGGGAACGCTGGAGGAGCGGCACGACTCCTATATGGAGGACACGCAGCTGCGCTCGCCGCTGACCGACAGCGACGGCGAGCTCCCGAGCGCCGACGAGATCGCCGCCGAACTCGAGAACTTCCTCGCCTTCCGCCGCCACGGCGACGAGGAGAACGGGCGCGGCGAGCGCTGAGCGCACACGCCCGAGTGGCAGCCGCGTCGCCTCGGAGCAGCCCCTCCGGACCGCGGGCATAGGATCATTCGGTGAATTCGCGTCGCTCCTGGGTCGTCTACGGGATCGGTGTCTTCGCCTACCTGATCGCGGTCATGCAGCGCACGACCATCGGCGTCGCCGGTGTGGCCGCGACCGACCGCTTCCACGTCTCCGCGTCCGTCCTGTCGACGCTCGCGGTCGTCCAGCTGATCGTCTACGCCGGGATGCAGGTCCCGGTCGGTGTGCTCATCGACCGGATCGGATCGCGCGTCCTGATGATCGCGGGAACCGCACTCATGGTGGTCGGGCAGGTCGCCGTCGCACTCGCGCCGAGCATCGCCATCGCGATCGTCGGACGCATCCTGGTCGGGGCGGGTGACGCGACCGTCTTCACGTCGCTGATGCGGCTCACCAACTCCTGGTTCCGCGGGAAGATCGTGCCGCAGCTGTCGCAATGGATCGGCAATGTCGGCCAGCTGGGACAGGTGCTGTCGGCGGTTCCCTTCGCGCTGCTGCTGCACCTCTCCGGCTGGACGGTCGCGTTCCTCACCGCGGCCGGCCTCTCCGTGATCGCGTTGGTGGGCATCGTGGCCGCGGTCACCGACCGGCCGGTGGGGGCGAGCGAGGGCCCCAGGCCGGTCTCCTGGTCGGACTCCCTGCGGCAGCTGCGGATCAGCCTGGCGCGCCCCGGCACGCAGCTCGGGTTCTGGTCCCACTTCGTCACGCAGTCCTCCGGCACGGTGTTCAGCCTCATGTGGGGCATCCCGTTCCTCGTTTTCGCGATCGGCATCGAGCCGGCGGAGGCGTCCGCGCTGCTCACCGTGCTCGTCGGCGCCGGCCTCATCTCCGGGCCGATCCTCGGAATCCTCACCGCCCGCTTCCCGATGCGCCGCAGCAACCTGGTGCTCGGGATCGTCGCCCTGATGGCCGCCGCCTGGACGCTTGTCCTGCTCTGGCCAGGGAAGCCCCCGCTCTGGACGGTGATCGTCCTGATCGCGGCGATCGGCATCGGCGGCCCCGGATCGCTCATCGGCTTCGACTTCGCGCGCACCTTCAACCCGCTGCACAGCCTGGGGTCCGCCAACGGGATCGTCAACGTCGGCGGCTTCCTCGCGAGCTTCGTGATGATGTTCCTGATCGGCGTGTCGCTCGACGTGCAGGCGCACGGAGCGGGCGGGGATGCGGAGCTCTACCAGCTGGACCACTTCCGCTGGGCGTTCGCCATCCAGTACGTGATCGTCGGCATCGGGGTGGGTTTCCTGGTGCACGCACGACGCCGCACACGACGCAGATTGAAGGACGACGAGGGAATAGAAGTGGCCCCTCTGTGGGTTGCACTCGTCGGAGCGTGGAGGAGGCGCGGCGGGCGCGAAGCGCTGTAGGGGCGCAGGCGGCGTCCCGATTCGATCCGATATGGCCGTACGTGGTCGGGGGCTCACGTGGAACGTGCAATAATTGACGTCTGGACCCGTTCATGTCCCTGGGCCGGAGCATTCGACGATGCCCGGCGCAATCACCCAGGACTTGACATGGGTCTTAGTAGTGTCCGCACGCAAACCCTGAGCCAGGCTCGGCCGTCAGGATCCCGGCCCCTCTGCTTGGTATGAAAGGTGTTCACATGGCAACCCGTGCAGCAACGAAGACCCGCGATGCGGAGGTCGAGGTCGATGAGACCGTGACCGTCGCCGCGGACGAGACGGCGAAGCCCGCCAGGAAGACCGCCACGAAGGCGGCTCCGAAGAAGGCTGCGACGAAGACGTCTGCGAAGAAGCAGACCGCGTCGAGCAAGGCGAAGGGCAGTGCGGCGGACGACGACGACGAGATCGACGACGACGCCGAGGTCGAGATCGACGTGGAGGACGTGGCCGTCGTCGCGGACGACGACGCGGCGGCGGACGACACCGACGACGCGGAGACGACCGACGAGGCCGACTCCGACGACGCCGATGGCGACGAGACCGAGGGCAAGACGCCCGCGATCACCATCCCGGTCGGCGACATCCCGCTGCCCACGGACGCGCTCGTTCTGCGCGCCGTCGATGAGGACGACGACATCCCCGTCTACTCCTCGACGATCACCGGCGCGACGGCCGACCCGGTCAAGGACTACCTGAAGCAGATCGGTAAGGTGCCGCTGCTGAACGCGGCCGAAGAGGTCGAGCTCGCCATGCGCATCGAGGCCGGTCTGTTCGCCGAGGACAAGCTCGCGAACACCCCGAACCTGAGCAAGGAGCTGGAGCGCGAGCTGAAGTGGGTCGCCCGCGACGGCCAGCGCGCGAAGAGCCACCTGCTCGGCGCGAACCTGCGCCTCGTGGTGAGCCTCGCCAAGCGCTACACCGGTCGCGGCATGCAGTTCCTCGACCTCATCCAGGAGGGCAACCTGGGCCTCATCCGTGCCGTCGAGAAGTTCGACTACACGAAGGGCTTCAAGTTCTCGACCTACGCGACGTGGTGGATCCGTCAGGCGATCACCCGCGCGATGGCGGACCAGGCGCGGACCATCCGCATCCCGGTCCACATGGTGGAGGTCATCAACAAGCTGGCCCGCGTGCAGCGCCAGATGCTGCAGGACCTGGGCCGCGAGCCCACCCCCGAGGAGCTGTCGAAGGAACTCGACATGACCCCGGAGAAGGTCATCGAGGTGCAGAAGTACGGCCGCGAGCCCATTTCGCTCCACACCCCGCTGGGTGAGGACGGCGACAGTGAGTTCGGCGACCTGATCGAGGACACCGAGGCGGTCGTCCCGGCCGACGCGGTGGGCTTCACGATGCTGCAGAAGCAGCTGGAGAGCCTGCTCGACTCGCTCTCCGAGCGCGAGGCTGGCGTCATCCGCATGCGCTTCGGCCTCGGCGACGGCATGCCGAAGACGCTCGACCAGATCGGCGACACTTTCGGCGTGACGCGTGAGCGCATCCGCCAGATCGAGTCGAAGACGATGGCGAAGCTGCGTCACCCGTCGCGCTCGCAGTCGCTGCGCGACTACCTCGAGTAAACCGGTGCGCTACCGACTGGCGGTCATCGCCGGCCGCCTCGCCCGCTGGCTTCTGCGCCTGCGGGGAGGCGGCTCCGCGGTCCCCGGCCGTGTCGCCCTGGCCATCGCACCGAAGTTCCTGGAGCGTGCGGTCAGCCGCCTTCCGCTCGGCGTCGTGTTCGTGTCCGGCTCGAACGGCAAATCCACGACGACGAACATGCTCACCGCGATCCTGCGCGAGCACGGTCTCGACGTGTTCACGAACCCGTCCGGCGGCAACCTCCCGCAAGGCATCGCGTCCGCGCTGCTCGCCGACGTGCCGCTCGACGGCTACGTCCGAGGCGACGTCGGTGTGATCGAGGTGGATGAGGCCTACGGCGTCGACCTCGCGCGCGTGCTGAAGCCGCGCGGCTCGCTGCTGCTCAACGTCCAGATCGACCAGCTGAACCGCTTCTTCGAGCCGACCCGCGTGATCGGCATGCTGCGTTCCATCGCCGAGGGCTCCTCGGAGTTCGTGGTCGTGAACGCGGACGACGACAGCCTCGCCCGGGTGGGCGCCGAGCTGGCCGCGCAGGGGCGCGACGTCTCCACGTTCGCCGTTGCGCCGTCGATCATCGAGTCGTCGCCCAATGGGCTGGCTAACGTCAAGGACCTCACGGGCGCGGCCGCCGGCGCCCTGCCCATCCCGTCGGTGTTCGTCAGCAAGCTCGAAGTGCAGAGCGCTCAGCTGACCATCGGCGGCGAGAACGTCCGCATCGGCCTGCCCGCGCGCGGCCTGCACTACGCGGTGGACGCGGCGGGCGCGACCGCGATGGCGCGCCGGCTGCTCGGCGACCGCTTCCAGCCGAACGCCGTCGTCGCCGCCATGGCGGCCCTCCGCACGGTTTACGGCCGCGGGGAGACGCTGCACGTCGGCGACGAGGACATCGAGATCATCATGATGAAGAACCCGCCGAGCCTCCAGCTGAACCTCGACTACCTGAGCGAGTCGCCGGAGCAGGTGTTCGTCTCGGTCGACGAGGGCACGCCCGACCCGTCCTGGGTGTACGACATCGACCTGTCGAAGCTGACCCACGTGGATGTGGTGTCCGGCACGAAGGCGTGGCAGTTCGCGACGCGCTTCGCCTACGCGGGCATCGACGTCGACCAGGTCGTGCCGGAGCTGAAGCCCGCGCTGCAGGCGTTCCTGGCCCTGCCGAAGCCGTCGCGCGGCACCAAGACGATGATCGTGAACTATGAGCAGATGATGCTCATCCGCAAGCAGCTCGGCTTCCTCGACCTGGAGGGCGGCGAGCGATGACCGTGTTGCGCATCCTGCACCTGTACCCGGCCGAACTCGGGATCAACGGCGACGCGGGCAACGTGCTCGCGCTGGCCGAGCGGGCTCGTTGGCGCGGAGTCGACGTCGACGTCGTCGATCACGCGCCCGGCGCGGAGCTTCCTGCCGCCGTGGACCTCGTCCACATCGGTTCGGGTCCGCTGTCGGCGCAGCGCGCCGTTCACGACGACGTTCTCCGGATCGCGCCGCAGCTGCGCCAGTGGCGGGATGCCGGGGTGCCGTTCGTGGCGATCGCCGGAGGCTGGCAGCTGCTCGGCACGCAGCTCGAGACCCCGGAGGGTGAAGTGCTCGCCGGTGCCGCGGTCTTCCCGACGCGCGCCGCTCTCGGTGGCAAGAGGCACGTCGGCGAGATCGTGGTGCGGCTGGCGGACGGCACGACCATCGCCGGCTTCGAGAACCACTCGGCCCGTACCGTCCTCGACGGCGCCGAGTCGCTCGGCCGCGTCGTGCGCGGCACGGGCAACGACGGCTCGGTGGAGGGCGTCCTGGTCGGATCCTCGATCGGCACTCACCTGCACGGTCCGTTGCTGCCGATGAACCCCGTCCTGGCCGACCGGCTGCTCAGCACGGCCCTCCGCGGAGAGCTGCCGCCGGTGCCGCAGACGGAGCGCGTGGACCGCTACGCGACAAACGCCCGGCGCGCGATCGCGGACCGCCTCGGCGTCTCCCTCTGACTCACGCCGACAGCTCCTGACTTTTTCGCGCCCGTGCCGGCGTGTCGGCCGAAAAACTCAGGAGCGGTTGGCTGGGGTCAGTTGACGTAGACGCGGGGGACCCGGGTCGCGACGCCGGTGATCATCTCGTCGGCGATCGTCTCCGCCCAGTCGGCGTACTTCTCGGCGGTGGGCTCGCCGTCCGTCCCCGGTCCGAACAGGATGGCGGTGTCGCCGACCTCGACGCGGTGCGCGCCCGCATCCACCAGCATGCTGTCGGCGGCGACCTCGATGACGGGGCAGCGGCGGCCGTTCAGCTGAATGGACGTCTTGGCGATTCCCAGCGTCGGAACGCCGTCTGCGTAGCCGATCCCGAGCCGGGCGTGCGTCGTACCGCCGACGTGCACCTTGGTCACGGGAGCCTCCAGCCGCATCGCGGGGATGAGGCCCAGCTCGCCGCCGGTCGAGTCGTCGAACGGGGAGAAGCCGTACGCCGCGATGCCGAACCGCACGAAATCGAATCGCGCCGCCGGCATCCGGATGCCGGCGGAGCTCGCGGCCAGGTGCAGCACCTGGAACGACGCTCCCAGGCGCTCCGCCTGGACGACCGCCGAGCGGAACTCGGCAAGGGCCGCCTCGTCGTCCGCGATCGAGGCGTCGGCCAGGTGCGACCAGGCGGCACGGATGCGGATGACGCCGCGCTCCTGCAGGTCGAGGGCGGCACGGATCAGATCGGGCCACTCCTCGCGGGTGGCACCGTTGCGGCTGAGGCCGGTGTCCACCTTGAGGTGCACGACGGCGGGACGGTCGGCGCCGGCCGCCGCGATGGCCTCCAGCTGCCAGAGCGCGGAGATGCCGAGTTCGATGTCCGCCTTGATGCCCGCGCGCCAGTCGGTGTCCTGACCGTGCAGCCAGGCGAGGAGGGGGACGGTGACGCCCGCATGCCGGAGGACGAGCCCGGCCGGGATCTCGAGCACGGCGAGCGAGGTCGCTCCGGCCTCCAGGCCCGCCTCGGCGACCGGGAGGAGTCCGTGGCCGTAGGCGTCCGCTTTCACGGCGAGCATGGTCTGCGCCGGCGCGATCAGCCGCGTCAGGTGGGCGACGTTGTGCCGCACGGCGGCGAGGTCGATGACGGCGCGGGGGAGCGGCTCGGCGACGGCGTCCACGATGGTCACGCGCTGTACGTCCTCTCGATGCGCCGGCCCAGCCGGCTCGTGATGACCGGAGCCGCGACGCCCAGCGCATCCGCCCAGACCCGCACGGTCGGTTCTTCGCGGTCCGGGTCGCCGAACAGGATGACGGGGTCGCCGGGCGCGGCGGAGTCGTCACCGATGTCGACGACGAACTGGTCCATGGCGATCCGTCCGGTGATGCGGCCGACGGTGTCGCCGACCTTCACGGGCGCCTTGTTGGAGGCGACGCGCAGGATGCCGTCGGCGTAGCCGAGCGCGACCAGCACGAGGGTGCTGGGCCGGGCGGTGCGGTACGTGTAGCCGTAGGAGACGCCGCGATCGGCGGGGACGCGCTTGACGGCGATGATCTCGCCTTCGAGGCGCATGGCCGGGGCGGACGGGCGGTCGGCGTCGAGCCCGAAGAGCTCAGGGCCGAGGAGAGCGCCTGCGGGCGTGGATGCGGGCCGGCGATTGCCGACGGTCGCCTCGACGGGTAGACCCTCGTCGGCGATGGCCGCGGCATCCTCGACCCGGGATACGAGAAAACCGCCGACCCCCGCATCCATCAGCGCACGAGCCACGGGGATGAGCCCGTGTCCGTACGCGTCGGCGCGGAGATCGGCGGTGCAGTCGGGGAGCGATGCGATGGCGGCGGCTGCCGTCGAGCGGATGACGGAGAGGTCGATGTGGGCGCGTCTGCGCACACCCGTTCCTGGTGTCATCCTCCGGTCAGCCTCGCGATTCGCGATGCGGCCGCGTTACGCGCGCTGCTCTTCGAACAGGCGAGCGGTCTCGTCGTGCCAGCTGTGGGCGATCTGAGACAGCTTCTCCTGGTGCTTCTTGCCGTGGTGGGCGCAGAAGAGAAGTTCGCCGTTATTGACAACGACACGGATGTACGCCTGCGCTCCGCAGCTGTCGCAACGGTCCGCGGCCGTCAACTGCGGCCCCGATGCGAGCTCGTCAACCGCCCCGTTCTCCGAGGTGAGTGTCGACATGTGATGCTCCTTTCCGTCGCAACCGCTTGAACTCGGTACGTCTATAGAACCACGGATGCCGGGCAATCAGGCGCGCATTGGCTGCTATTTCGCTCAACGCGTAGCCTCGGCGCCCGACTCGTGTCGGTGACGTAGGCTGCGCCGCCCGGCGCTTACTCTGGAGAGGCACGTGCGTCCGCACCCGGATGGGCGCACCGGAACCACAAGGAGCACCCGTGGCGAGTTCGGACTATTCGGCCAGGCACCTCTCGGTGCTCGAGGGGCTGGAGGCCGTGCGCAAGCGCCCGGGCATGTACATCGGCTCCACCGACTCCCGCGGTCTGATGCACTGCCTGTGGGAGATCATCGACAACTCGGTGGACGAGGCCCTCGCCGGTCACGGGTCCGACATCGAGGTCATCCTGCATGCCGACGACAGCGTCGAGGTGCGCGACCGCGCCCGCGGCATCCCCGTCGACATCGAGCCGAAGACGGGCCTCTCGGGTGTCGAGGTCGTCTTCACCAAGCTGCACGCCGGCGGCAAGTTCGGCAGCGGGTCGTACGCGGCCTCCGGTGGCCTGCACGGCGTCGGCGCGTCCGTCGTCAACGCTCTATCGGAGCGCCTCGACGTCGAGGTCGACCGCGACGGCAAGACGTGGGCCATGTCCTTCCACCGCGGCGAGCCCGGCATCTTCGACGACAAGAAGGGCGAGCCCGGCCCCGACAGCCCGTTCACCCCGTTCGTCAGCGGCAGTGAGCTGCGGGTCGTCGGCAAGGTGGCGAAGGGCGTCACCGGGACGCGCATCCGCTACTGGGCCGACCGCCAGATCTTCACGAAGGGCGCCGAGTTCTCGACGGACGACCTCGTCGGTCGCGCCCGGCAGACGGCGTTCCTCGTCCCGGGCCTCTCCATCTCCATCGACGACAAGCGCCCGGGAGCCGACGGCGCGGAGACGGGCCGCACAACGTTCCGCTACGAGGGCGGCATCTCGGAGTTCGTCGACTTCCTCGCGCCGGACAGCCCCATCACGGACACGTGGCGGCTCACGGGTGAGGGGCACTTCACCGAGACCGTCCCCGTGCTGTCGGAGACCGGAGCCATGCTGCCCACCGAGCTGAGGCGCGACTGCCAGGTCGACATCGCACTGCGCTGGGGCACCGGGTATGACACGGTCATGCGCAGCTTCGTCAACATCATCGCGACGCCGAAGGGCGGCAGCCACCAGGCCGGGTTCGACCAGGGGATGCTGAAGTTCCTCCGCCAGCAAGTGGAGCAGAACGCGCGGCGGCTGAAGGCGGGGAACGACAAGCTGGAGAAGGACGACGTCATGGCCGGTCTCACCGCCGTCCTCACCGTCCGCCTTCCGGAGCCGCAGTTCGAGGGTCAGACCAAGGAGATCCTCGGGACGCCCGCCGTGCGTGCGATCGTCGCCAACGTCGTCCAGAAGGCCATGGCCGAGCGGTTCGGGTCGTCGAAGCGCGACGACAAGGCGCAGTCGGCGCTCGTCCTCGACAAGGTCGTCGCCGAGATGAAGTCCCGGATCTCCGCGCGCGCCCACAAGGAGACGCAGCGCAGGAAGAACGCGCTCGAGACCTCCTCCCTCCCCGCGAAGCTGGTCGACTGCCGCTCCAACGACGTCGCCAACAGCGAGCTGTTCATCGTCGAGGGCGATTCGGCGCTCGGCACCGCCCGGCGGGCGCGCGACAGCGAGTACCAGGCGCTGCTGCCCATCCGCGGCAAGATCCTGAACGTGCAGAAGGCGTCGATCTCGGACATGCTGTCGAACGCCGAGTGCGCGGCGATCATCCAGGTCATCGGCGCCGGCTCCGGCCGCAGCTTCGACCTGTCGGTCGCCCGGTACGGCAAGGTCATCATCATGTCGGATGCGGATGTCGACGGTGCGCACATCCGCACGCTGCTGCTGACGCTGTTCTTCCGTTACATGCGGCCGATGATCGAGGAAGGCCGGGTGTTCGCCGCGGTGCCGCCGCTGCATCGCGTCGTGGTCGTCAACCCCGGGTCGAAGCCGAACGAGACGATCTACACGTACTCGGAGGCGGAACTGCAGGCCGTGCTCGCCGACCTCAAGAAGCGCGGCAAGAAGTACCAGGAGCCGATCCAGCGGTACAAGGGACTCGGTGAGATGGATGCGGACCAGCTGGCCACAACGACGATGGATCGGGCGCACCGGACGCTGCGGCGTGTGCGCGTCCCCGACGCCGAGGCGGCGAACCGCGTCTTCGAGCTGCTGATGGGCAACGACGTCGCCCCGCGCAAGGAGTTCATCATCGCGGGCGCCGACGACCTCAGCCGGTCCCGCATCGACGCCTGACCCCCTCCGCTCTTCGCCCCCCGTCGAGTCCGCAAACATTGCACACCACGCGCCGCGTAGGCGTGCAAAGTTTGCGGACTCGACGGTGGGGGGTCGGCGAGAGACGGGAGGGAGGGGCGCGGGGTCAGCCGATGCGGCGGCCGATGGAGCCGACGACGGTGTCGAGCGGGGTGCCCGAGCCGTCGCGACGGGAGCCGCCCTCGGGGAGGTTCCGCGCGGCGCCGTCCGGAGCGACCGCGTGAGCGGGTGCCGGGCCGGCCCAGGCGAGCACGAGCTCGTTCTCGCCCTTGAGGAACCGCTGCGCGCGCACACCGCCGGTCGCGCGTCCTTTCGCGGGGAACTCGGCGAAGTCGCTGACCTTGGCCGTGCCGGGGTCGGCGCCGGGGAGCGTGGCGTCGCTGGCCGCGATGGTCGCGACGACCGCTGTCTCGGCCTCCGCGGCGGAGACGGCACCGAAGTAGATGACGCGCGCGCCCGCACCGAGGTTGATGCCCGCCATTCCGCCGGCCGCCCGGCCCTGCGGACGCACGCTGGACGCGGCGAACCGCAGCAGCTGGGCGTCGCTGGCGACGAACACGAACTCGTCCGTGTCTGTGACCGTCGTGGCCCCGACGACCTCGTCGCCGTCCTTGAGCGAGATGATCTCGAACTCCGGCTTGTTCGCCCAGTCGCCCGCGGACACACGCTTCACGACGCCTTGGGCGGTGCCGAGCGCGATCGTGCGCTCCGAGTCGAGTGAGGCGAGGGCGAGGATGCGCTCCTTCTTGTCCGCGAGCGCCAGGTAGTCGCCGATCTTCACCCCCGCAGCCATCTGGATGGAGTTGGCCGGCACAGCGGGAAGGTCGACGGGGGAGAAGCGGATGAGCCGGCCGCGGTTCGTCACGGCGCCGATCTCGCTGCGGCTGGTGGTGTCCAGCTGCGACAGGATGGCGTCGTGCTTGCTGCGGCGGGCCGGCGCCTGGATGCGGTCGAGGCCGCCCTCCGCTCCGTCGGCGCCGGCGACGGCATCCACGCGCAGGATGCGCCCGGTCGTCGACAGGAACACGCGCGTGGGCACGTCGGCGACCTCGAGCTGCACAGTTGCCGCCTTGCTGCGCGATGCGCCGGCGATCGACGGCTTGGCCTCGGTGAGCAGGGTGCGGCGCGGGGTGCCGAACGTGGCGGCCACTCGCTCCAGCTCGTCTGACACAAGGTCGTTGATGGCCTGGCGCGACGCGAGCAGCGCCTCCAGCTCGTCGATCTCGCGGCGGAGTTGGTCGCGCTCGGTCTCGAGCTCGATCCGGCTGAACTTGGTGAGACGGCGCAGCCGCAGCTCGAGGATGTAGTCGGCCTGCAGCGTACTGAGGTCGAACACCTGCATCAGGCGGCCGCGCGCCTGCTCCGTGTCGTCGGACGTGCGGATGACCTGGATGACCTCGTCGATGTCGAGGATGGCGATGAGCAGGCCCTCGACCAGGTGCAGCCGCTCTTTGCGGCGGGCGAGGCGGAACTGCGAGCGGCGGGTGACCACGCTGATGCGGTGGTCGAGGTACACCTGCAGCAGGTCGCGCAGGCCGAGCGTCTGCGGTCCGCCGGCGACCAGGGCGACGTTGTTGATCGCGAAGCCCTCTTCGAGCGGCGTGTACCGGTACAGCTGCTCGAGCACCGCCTCCGGGCTGAACCCGGTCTTGAGGCCGATGACCAGCCGGAGGCCGTTCTGGCGGTCGGAGAGGTCGGTGACGTCGGAGATGCCGTTGAGCTTCTTGGCGTTGACGCCGTCCTTGATCTTCTCGATCACCCTCTCGGGGCCCACCAGGTAGGGCAGCTCGGTGACGACGAGGCCGCTCTTGCGCGCGGTGATGGATTCGACGGTCACCTTGGCGCGCATCCGGAAGCTGCCGCGACCGGTCGCGTAGGCGTCGCGGACACCCGCGAGGCCGGCGATCGTGCCCCCGCCGGGGAGGTCGGGGCCGGGGACGTACTCCATCAGGTCGTCGAGCGTGGCGTCCGGGTTCTCGAGGAGGTGGCGGGCGGCGCCGACGACCTCGATGAGGTTGTGCGGCGCCATGTTCGTGGCCATGCCGACGGCGATGCCGCTCGCCCCGTTGACGAGCAGGTTGGGGAACGCCGCCGGCAGCACATCCGGCTGCATCAGTTGGTTGTCGTAGTTGGGGACGAAGTCGACGACGTCCTCGTCGAGGTCTTCCGTCATCGCGAGGGCGGCGGCGGCGAGACGCGCCTCGGTGTACCGGGCGGCCGCGGGGCCGTCGTCGAGCGAACCGAAGTTGCCGTGCCCGTCGACCAGCGGGACGCGGAGGGTGAAGTCCTGCGCCATCCGCACCAGGGCGTCGTAGATGGCGCTGTCGCCGTGCGGGTGCAGCTTTCCCATGACCTCGCCGGTGACACGCGCCGACTTCACGTGGCCGCGGTCGGGGCGGAGGCCCATCTCCGTCATCATGTACAGGATGCGGCGCTGCACGGGCTTGAGGCCGTCGCGGGCGTCGGGGAGGGCCCGCGAGTAGATCACCGAGTAGGCGTATTCGAGGAACGAGCCCTGCATCTCGGTCGTGACGTCGACGTCTTCGATGCGTTCCGTCGTTCCGGCGGCGGGCTTGTCGTCTGCAGGTGTCATTCGGGCATTCTGTGCGGTGCGAAGGGGCGGGGGCGGCTTGTCGGGCGGCGGGATCGCTGTGCCAGACTGGGCCGGATGCCCCCCATGCTACCGGCCGCGTTCACGACGAGAGCGAGCCTCGCCACGGTTCTGCCGAGTTCGCTCGCTGCGCTCTCGGGAGAGACGAACGACCTCGGCCTTCCCCAGATGGAGCACGTCGTCGTCATCGTGGTCGACGGGCTCGGCGCGGCAGCCCTCCGTGCCCGCGCCGGGCATGCCAGGACGCTCGCCCCGCTGCTCGGGAAGACGACTACGATCGACGCCGGATTCCCGACGACGACGGCGGCGGCGCTCGCCACGCTGACGACCGGGACGACGCCCGGCGAGCACGGCCTGGTCGGCTACCGCGTGCGCGACGGCGCCGGTCGTCTGACGAACCAGCTCACCGGCTGGGACGATCGGATGGATCCGGCGACCTGGCAGCGGTCGCGCACGGTGTTCGAGCAGGCTGCGGAGCGGGGCGTCACGCCGCGCGCGATCGCCCTCCCGAAGTTCGCCGGCACCGGCTTCACCGCGGCCGTGCTGCGCGGAGCGGAGTTCGTCGGCGTCCAGTCGATGGCCGACCGGTTCGCCGCGGCGGCCGACGTGCTGGCGACCGCCGGGCCGGGCCTCACCTATCTCTATGTCGCCGAGCTCGACCAGCTGGCGCACGCCCGCGGGTGGGAGTCGTCGGAGTGGACGGCCGCCCTGGAGACCCTGGATGCGCTGGTCGCCGACTTCGCCCGTCGCCTCGGCCCGGGGCGCGGCGCGCTGCTGACCGCCGACCACGGCGCGGTGGATGTGCCGGAAAGCGGCCACATCCTGTACGACACCGCGCCCGAGCTGCTGCAGGACGTGGCGGACATCGCCGGCGAGCCGCGGCTGCTGCACCTCTATGTCGAGGACGGTGCCTCACCGGTGGCCGTCGCCGAGCGCTGGCGCGACGCCGAAGGCGACCGGTCGTGGGTGGCGACGCGCGCCGAGGCGGTCGACGCCGGCTGGTTCGGCGAGCGGGTCGACCCCGAGGTCGTACCGCGGATCGGGGATGTGCTGGTCGCTGCGCGCAAGCGCATCGCGTACTACGACGGCCGCGACCCGCAGCGGACCGGCCGCAACATGGTCGGCCAGCACGGCTCGCTCACGCCGGAGGAGACGCGGGTTCCGCTGCTGCGGTTCGGAGCGGCAGGCTAGGCCAGGTCGTCGTCCGTTCGGGCGCCGAAGACGATCTCGTCCCAGCTCGGCATGGCCGCTCGACCCTTCTTGCGCGACGAGGGCTGCGGGCCCGAGTCGTTCAACGGCCCGGCGTTCGACGGCCCGCCGTTGGACGGACCGCTCGGCGGCGCCGGAACGTCGAGGGGGAGCGGCGGCTGCTCGGCCGCGGGCGGACGCTCGTCGATGAGACGGAACGGCGTTGCGGCCGGGGCCGGCGTGACCGGGGCCTCGGTGGAAGCCGTCGGCACGACATCCAACGGTGCCGCATCGGTCGGCGTCGGGCGGTCCTCGTAGCCGGCGGCCTCCCTCTCACCGCGGCGGCGGCGCAGCGCCTCCAGCAGGTCGGCGGTCTGGTGCAGGTCGCGCGGGGCTCCGTCGTCGGCGCGCTTGATGGCGGAGACGGTGATCGAGTTGTTGGCGCCGGGCGTTCGGCCTTGCGGCAGCGGCTCGATGGGCGCGGTGATCTCCGGACCCATCAGGTCGGCGGCCGGGGCGGGGAACGTGAAGGCTCCGCTGTCGAAGCGGGAGCTGTCCGGCTCGCCCTCGTGCGGGAGCACGGCACGCAGCCGGGGGATGAGTGAACCGCCGCGCAGCTCTCCGGCCTGCGACAGCGTGGTCGCCTCCGAGTTGAGCGGTGCGAGGGCGTGCTTGCGCGCGTCGTACGACCAGCGGGCGTCGTGGTCGATCGTGTCCGCCGTGAACTCCAGCTTCACGATCCAGCCGGTCTCGCTGTCCTTCCAGCTCGCCCAGCGCTCGCCCGCGACACCGAGCGATGCGAGGCGGTCGCGGATGACCGAGCCGAACGTCTCGGCTTCGCCGAGAGGGTCGACGGCGTCGGAGGTGTGCACGGGGACGCTGAGGGCGCTGGCGACGATGTGCTCGCGCTCGGCGATGATCGGTCCCTCGAAGCGCTGCACGTACTCCAGCGGGGCTCCGGTGACCGCGGCGACGTCCTCGGCGGACATGCCGGAACGGATGTGGGCCTGCACTTCGCGCGGTGAGAGTTTGGGCGCGTCGGCCGGCGTCTCCTGCCGCACCTGGCGCACTTTCGACTGCAACGCCTCGTCCACGGCGATGCGGAAACGCTCACCGTCGTCGCCGACGGCGACCAGCGCGCCGTTCTCGACCCCGATGACCTTCAAATCCTGCATGTGGATTGCCTTCCGAGCTCGTTCGTACGGCCCCAGGATGCCACGGAGCAGAAGGCATTCCGGGGAATACAGCGGGCGTGCCGGAAGTTGCACACCGAGCAATGCTGAGAGGCTCCTGTTTGGTTTTGCTATTCAGGGGCGATTGATGCAAACTATGGCCGCCGATTGCGAGAATCGGCCGTTACGACGAGAAGTGGATGGGCATGGCAACGGATTACGACGCACCGCGGAAGACCGAGGACGACTCCGAGTCGATCGAGGCCCTCAAGGAGCGTGTCCCGGACAAGATGTCGGGGGTCGTCGACGTCGAAGATGCTGACAACCCCGGTGGATACGAGCTGCCCGGTGCCGACCTCTCCGACCTCGACCTCGACGTCGTGGTGCTGCCTCCTCAGGCGGACGAGTTCACGTGCGTGAACTGCTTCCTGGTGAAGCACCGCTCCCAGATCGATCACGAGACGAAGCTCGGACCGATCTGCGTGGAGTGCGCCGCCTGACGTCGAACGAACTAGGAACTGAGGCGAGCCTCATCGAGAACCCGGACCAGCTGGTCCGGGTTTCTTGTTGAGAGGAGCCAGTAGGGCGCCGGGTCGTCCTGATCCACGACCGGGACCTTCACGACCGGCTTGATCCAGCCGCGGATGAGCAGCCATGCCCGCGCGTCGAGACGGCGGCCGCGTTCCAGGGTCGCGTCGTCGCCGCGGAAGGCCGTCGGCTCGCCGACCAGGCCGAGCGGGATGCGCGCGTGGCCGGCGACCAGCTCCTCCTTCGTCACCCGGATGACGGGCGCCGTCGCGACCAGGAAGATCGCGAAGGCGACGTAGATCGCGATGGCGAGGACGACACCGACGGCGAAGTTGATCGGCGCGAAGACGAGCATGACCGCGGGGATGACGAGCAGGGTGGAGATGAACAGCCAGGGGGTCGCCCAGAGTCGCTCTCGGTACAGGTCCATGACCTCTATTCGATCAGACTTCTGCACTAGCCTCTGACACGTGACCGATACCGTCGACGTCCCGATCATCGCCTCCGCCCTGCCCGCGTACGCGCACCCGGGCGACGCCGGCGCCGACCTGTGCGCCGCGGAGGCGGTGACACTGGGGCCGGGGGAGCGCTTCACCATGCCGACCGGAGTGTCTATCGCCCTCCCCGACGGCTATGCCGCGTTCGTCGTCCCGCGCAGCGGCCTGGCCATGCGGCACGGCCTCACGATCGTGAACGCGCCGGGGACGGTGGATGCGGGATACCGCGGCGAGATCCGGGTGACCCTTCTCAACACCGACAGGTCGATGCCGTACGATATCGCCGTCGGCGACCGGATCGCCCAGCTGATCGTCATGCCGGTCACGCGGGCCCGGTTCATCCCCGTCGACTCCCTCCCGGACAGCCACCGCGGCACCGCGGGCTTCGGCTCGTCCGGGTACACCGTGACCGAGTCAGGAGAACACGCGTGAGCGACATCAGCGACACCCCTCGTGGAGCCGAGGAGGGCGCAGAGCTCGAGCAGCAGGACGACGGCCTGGAGGCGGAGTTCGAGAAGTCGGCCCCGCCGGACCGCGAGACCGAGGGGCCGCTCGACGAGAGCGAGGCCAACCCGGTGCGCCCGTACGTCGACCTCGGCGGGGTGAAGATCCTCCCGCGCGAGGGTCTGCACCTGCGCCTCGAGGTCGAGGAGGAGACCCAGCGCGTCGTCGCGGTCGGCCTCGACTACGCCGGCTCCACCCTGCAGGTGCAGCCGTTCGCGGCGCCGCGGTCGACCGGCCTGTGGCACGAGATCCGCGAGCAGATCACCGACCAGATCCAGCGCCAGGGTGGCCGGGTCTCCGAGCGCGACGGCGCGTTCGGTCCGGAGCTCGTGGCCGAGATCCCCGTTGCAGCGCCCGACGGCGGTCCGGTGGAGACGCGCGTCGCGCGCTTCGTCGGCGTCGACGGCCCGCGCTGGTTCCTCCGCGGCGTGATCGCGGGCGACGCGGCGGTGCAGCCGGAGGCGGCCGCGCTCGTCGAAGACCTGTTCCGCAGCATCGTCGTGGTCCGCGGCTCGGTGCCGATGCCGCCGCGCGACCTCATCCCGCTGCGGATGCCGGCCGCGCCGACGACCGGCAACGAGAACGACTACTCCTCTCTCTAAGGCGCACGCATGACCGATCAGGACCGGCCCGACCGGAAGAGCACGCCGGCCGACCCGGCGGCCACGGCGGAGGACACGACAGGCACAGACGCGCCGACTCCCGCCCTGGGCGACAGCATCGCCGCGGCCGCCCGCCGCTCGGGCCTGGGGCAGCTGGCGGAGACCGACGCTTCCACGGGCGCGGCGCTCCTCGGCGCGCTCGGCGGCATCCGCGGGCTGTGCGAGACGATCCTTCCCGGGCTCGTCTTCCTCATCCTCTTCACCTTCACGCAGAACGTCCCGCTGTCGATCGGCTGCTCGGTCGCCGTCGCGGTCGTCTTCACCGTGCTGCGCGTGATCGGCAAGACACCGCTCACGCAGGCGCTGGCCGGCCTGATCGGTGTGGGCATCTCGGCGATCCTCGCGCTCATCACCGGACGCGGCGAAGACAACTTCCTGTTCGGGATCTGGACCAACGCCGCGTACGCCGCCGGCATCCTCATCTCGATGCTGGTCCGCTGGCCCATCATCGGGCTCGCCGCCGGCTATCTGATGGGCGACGGGGTCGCCTGGCGGAGCGACAAGCGGAAGTTCCGCGTGATGCAGGCGCTCACCTTCCTGTGGCTGCTGCTCTTCGTCGCGCGGCTCGTCGTGCAGGTACCTCTCTATCTGGCGCACACGGACGAAGCGACCAGCGCGCTCGCCCTCACCAAGCTCCTCATGGGCGTCCCGCTGTACGCGCCGCTGCTGCTCGTGACGTGGTTCGTGGTCAAGGCGCAGTTCCCGCAGAAGGCGGCCGCACCGCGCCGCACGGTCTCGGGCCGCTAGGGGCGGTCGCAGGCTCGCGGGCGACGGAGGGGGACGGATGCTGGACGCGGGGACGCAGACCGGGCTGACGGCCACCCAGGTGGCGGAGCGGGTCGCGGCGGGTCGCGCGAACACGCAGACGCAGCCGAGCTCGCGGTCGCTGGGCGACATCCTGCGCGAGAACATCTTCACGCTGTTCAACGGCATCCTCACCGCCTGCTTCGTCGCCGTCGTGCTGCTCGGCGACCTGCGCGACGGGTTCTTCTTCGGCATCGTCGTCGTCAACGCGCTGATCGGCATCGTGCAGGAGTACCGCGCCAAGCGCGTGCTCGACCGTGCGGCGCTGCTGGCCGCACCGCACAGCCGCGTGCGCCGCGACGGGGAGGTCGCCACGGTCGCCCTGGAGGACGTCGTGATCGACGACCTGCTCGTGCTGCGCCCCGGCGATCAGATCCCCGCCGACGCCGTGGTGGTCGAGAGCACGGGGCTGTCGCTCGACGAGTCGATGCTGACGGGGGAGTCAGACCCCGTGTTCAAGGATGCGGAGGCGCCACTCCTCTCGGGCTCGCACGTCGTCACCGGCACCGGACTCGCCCTCGTGACGGCGGTCGGGGCCGACTCGTACGCCAGCCGGCTGACCAGCGAGATCCGCAAGCACTCGCTCGTGCGGTCGGAACTGCGTGAGGCGACCAACCGCATCCTGGTGTACCTGTCGTGGATCCTCGGCCCGCTCATCATCGTGACGGTGATCGGGCGCGTACTCACCTACGGCGGGTTCTCGGAGATCTTCGTCGACGACCGCTGGCGGCGCGCGCTACTCGACGCCGTCGCCGCGGTCGTCGGCATGATCCCGGAGGGGCTCGTACTACTCACGAGCCTCGCGTTCGGCGTCGCCGCCATCCAGCTCGCCACCAAGAAGGTGCTCGTCCAGGAGCTCGCCGCCGTCGAGGTGCTCGCCCGCGTGGATGTGCTGTGCCTCGACAAGACAGGCACCCTGACCACCGGCGAACTCTCCCTGCACGGCACGGAGGTCATCGGCGACGCGGCCGTCGTGGAGCTGGCCGAGACGGCGCTCGCCGCGTTCGGATCGGATGAGGCGGGCAACGCGACGTCCGGGCTGCTCGGATCGCGGTTCCGCAGTGACCGGTTCCGGGTGACCCGGCGCATCCCGTTCAGCTCGGCCACGAAGTACAGTGCGGTGGCGATGACGGTCGACGGCGTCGAGAGCGCGTGGGTGCTCGGCGCCCCCGAGCGTGTGCTGGAGGAGCACCCGGAGGCGCTGGCCCGCGCGACGGAGCTGGCGGCCACCGGGCTGCGGACGCTTGCGCTGGCGCGGGCGGTCGATCCGCTGCCCGCGGACGTCCATCGTCCGCTGACCGGGACGCGGGTCGAGCCCGCGCTGCTCGTGCTCCTCGCCGAGACCCTGCGGCCGGAGGCGCGCGACACCCTCGGCTACTTCCGCGAGCAGGCCGTGCGCGTCGTGGTGATGTCGGGCGACAATCCGGTCACCGTCGCGGCCATCGCGCGCGAGCTCCAGCTGGAGGGCGAGGCCGTGGATGCGTCCACGTTGACGACCGACGAAGCGCTCGCCGAGGCGCTGGACACCGCGAGCGTGCTCGGCCGCGTCAGCCCCGATCAGAAGCGCACGGCGGTCCGGCTGCTCAAGGAGCGCGGCAGGACGGTCGCGATGACCGGCGACGGCGTGAACGACGCGATGGCGGTGAAGGATGCGGACCTCGGCATCGCGATGGGCACCGGCACGGCCGCGACGAAGGCCGTGTCGCGGGTCGTGCTGCTCGACGACCGCTTCGACCGGCTGCCCGATGTGCTCGCCTCCGGACGGCGCGTGATCGCCAACGTCGAGCGCGTCTCCAACATCTTCCTGGCGAAGACGACCTACGGCATCCTGCTCGCCCTCGTCAGCGCCGTCGTGCTGTGGCCGTTCCCGTTCCTCCCGCGGCAGCTGACGCTCGTCTCGACGCTCGCCATCGGCATCCCGTCCTTCTTCCTCGCGCTCGCTCCCAACAAGCGCATCTACACGCCCGGCGTGCTCGGCCGGGTGCTGAAGTACTCCGTGCCGACCGGCCTCATCGCCGGAGTGACGGCGATCGTCGCCTACGCGCCGCTCTACGGCAGCATCCCGCTGCACGAGGCCCGCAGCGTGACCACCGTCGCGCTGTTCTGCGTGTCGTTGTGGATCCTGTGCGTGCTCACGCGGCCGCTGACCGGGATGCGGTGGCTGCTCCTCGCCGCGGTCGCCGCCGCGTTCGCGCTGGTGTGCCTCATCCCGTTCACCGCATCCTTCTTCGAGATGCATCTGCAGGCGGACGGGGCGCTGGCGTGGGGGATCGCGGTCGGCGCGGTGGGAGCCGCCGGCGTCGAGCTCTTCTACCGCTTCGCGAAGCGCCGATCGCTGGTCTTCGACCGGCTCTGAGCGTGCTAGATTTATCTCGACGTCAAGATACTTTCCGGTTCGGCGATTTAGGGTTACCTTGCTGGAAAGGCGCTTCGACGGACGAGGAAGATGGACGAGGCGTGCGTGGACATCGCCTGCCGATGAAGGAGAGGGCATTGTGACTGCAACCGAGAACGCAGGACACGGCAGCTTCGGTGCGAAGCGGACACTGACGGTCGGGTCGAAGGACTACACGATCTTCGGTATCGACACGGTCGAGGGGTACGAGCGGCTCCCGTTCAGCCTCAAGATCCTGCTCGAGAACCTGCTCCGCACGGAGGACGGCGCGAACATCACCGCCGACCACATCCGCGCTCTGGGTGGCTGGGATCCGGCCGCCGAGCCGGACACCGAGATCCAGTACACGCCGGCCCGTGTCATCATGCAGGACTTCACCGGCGTCCCCTGCATCGTCGACCTCGCCACCATGCGCGAGGCGGTCTCCGCCCTCGGCGGCGACCCCAAGAAGATCAACCCGCTCGCCCCGGCCGAGATGGTCATCGACCACTCCGTCATCGCCGACCTGTTCGGCACGGAGAACGCGCTGGAGCGGAACACCGACCTCGAGTACGAGCGCAACGGCGAGCGGTACCAGTTCCTCCGCTGGGGCCAGACCGCCTTCGACGACTTCAAGGTCGTCCCGCCGGGCACCGGCATCGTCCACCAGGTCAACATCGAGTACCTGGCGCGCGTCACCATGACCCGCGAGGTGAACGGCGAGCTGCTCGCCTACCCGGACACCTGCGTCGGCACCGACTCGCACACCACGATGGTCAACGGCCTCGGCGTGCTCGGCTGGGGCGTCGGCGGCATCGAGGCGGAGGCGGCCATGCTCGGCCAGCCGGTCTCCATGCTCATCCCCAAGGTCGTCGGCTTCAAGCTGACCGGCGCCATCCCGACCGGTGTCACCGCGACCGACGTCGTGCTGACCATCACGCAGATGCTGCGCAAGCACGGCGTCGTCGGCAAGTTCGTCGAGTTCTACGGCGCGGGCGTCGCCGAGGTCCCGCTCGCGAACCGCGCCACCATCGGCAACATGAGCCCCGAGTTCGGCTCGACCGCCGCCATGTTCCCGATCGACGACGTGACCCTCGACTACCTGCGTCTCACCGGCCGCAGCGAGGAGCAGGTCCAGCTGGTCGAGGAGTACTCCAAGGCGCAGAGCCTGTGGCACGACCCCTCGGTGGAGCCCGTCTTCAGCGAGTACCTCGAGCTCGACCTGTCGACGGTCGTCCCGTCGATCGCCGGTCCGAAGCGCCCGCAGGACCGCATCGAGCTGAGCCACGCGAAGGACCAGTTCGAGAAGGACCTCGTCGACTACGCCGACGTCTCCCACGACCTGGTCGACCTGACCATCTCCGAGTCCTTCCCGGCGTCCGACCCGGGTGAGCTCCAGCCGGAGGATGCGCGCAGCACCCACCAGCACAGCCACCACAGCCACGCGCCGAAGGCCGCATCCAACCCGGTCCCCGTGCGTCTGTCGGAGAACGGCGAGGACTTCATCCTCGACCACGGCGCCGTCGCCATCGCGGCGATCACGTCGTGCACCAACACGTCCAACCCGTCGGTCATGCTCGCCGCCGGCCTCCTCGCCCGCAACGCGGCGAAGAAGGGCCTCAAGGCGAAGCCGTGGGTCAAGACGACCCTGGCGCCGGGCTCCAAGGTCGTCACCGACTACTACGAGAAGGCCGGCCTCACGCACGACCTCGAAGCCCTGGGCTTCTACACGGTCGGCTACGGCTGCACCACCTGCATCGGAAACTCGGGCCCGCTGCCCGAGGAGATCTCGCAGGCCGTCAACGACAACGACCTCGCCGTCACTGCGGTGCTCTCGGGCAACCGCAACTTCGAGGGCCGGATCAACCCCGACGTCAAGATGAACTACCTGGCGAGCCCGCCGCTGGTCATCGCGTACGCCCTCGCCGGCTCGATGAACTTCGACTTCGAGGTCGACCCGCTGGGCACCGACACCGAGGGCAACGACGTCTTCCTCAAGGACATCTGGCCCGACGCGGCCGAGGTGCAGCAGACCATCGACTCGTCGATCAACGAGGGGATGTTCGTCCACCAGTACGCGTCCGTCTTCGAGGGCGACGAGCGCTGGAAGTCGCTGCCGACCCCGACCGGCTCGGTCTTCGAGTGGGACGAGAAGTCGACCTACGTGCGGAAGCCCCCGTACTTCGAGGGCATGACTCTGGACACGACCCCGGTCACCGACATCGTCGGCGCCCGCGTGCTCGCCAAGCTGGGCGACTCGGTCACCACCGACCACATCTCGCCCGCCGGCTCCATCAAGGCGGACAGCCCGGCCGGCCAGTACCTCACCGAGCACGGCATCGACCGCAAGGACTTCAACTCCTACGGGTCGCGCCGCGGCAACCACGAGGTGATGATCCGCGGAACCTTCGCGAACATCCGCCTGCGCAACCAGCTCCTCGACGGCGTCGAGGGCGGCTACACCCGCGACTTCACCCAGGACGGCGCCCCGCAGTCCTTCATCTACGACGCGTCGCAGAACTACCAGGCGCAGGGCACCCCGCTCGTCATCCTCGGCGGCAAGGAGTACGGCTCCGGCTCGTCGCGCGACTGGGCGGCGAAGGGCACCAGCCTCCTCGGCGTCCGCGCGGTGATCACCGAGAGCTTCGAGCGCATCCACCGCTCCAACCTGATCGGCATGGGCGTCGTGCCGCTGCAGTTCCCGGCCGGCGAGTCCGCGGACTCGCTGGGCCTCGACGGCACCGAGGTGTTCTCGATCACCGGCCTCGAGGCGCTCAACGGGGGCACCACGCCCAAGACGGTGCACGTGGTCGCCGAGCCGAGCGAGAACTCGCCCGCGGGCAAGCAGACTGTCGAGTTCGACGCGGTCGTCCGCATCGACACCCCCGGTGAGGCGGACTACTACCGCAACGGCGGCATCCTGCAGTACGTGCTGCGGAGCCTCGTCTAAGCTCGCCGCGCGGAAACGGAGGTGTCGGCGGCCAGAACGGCCGTCGACGCCTCCGTTTCCCGCGTCTACGGGCGTGTCGGCCTGGCTTCTCCTCCGTCTCGCACATCGCCGCCGGATGCCTGCGTTCGCGGTGCCGCGGGAAAGGAACAAATGTTGTCAAGGGGACCGTCGAACGACAGCTTCCGAGCCTCTCTTGACGATGGCGCGCCTAGACTCGAATCCATGGGAATCCTCGAGACCATCCACGGTCCCCGCGACCTCGACCGGCTGACCGAGCGGGAGCTCGTCCAGCTCGCCGCCGAGGTGCGCGCGTTCCTGGTGGCGAACGTGGCGAAGACCGGCGGGCACCTCGGACCGAACCTCGGTGTCGTCGAGACGACCATCGCCATCCACCGCGTCTTCGACTCCCCGCGCGACGCCGTCGTGTTCGACACCGGACACCAGTCGTACGTGCACAAGCTGCTCACCGGCCGTCAGGACTTCTCGCAGCTGCGGCAGCGCGGCGGCATGGCGGGCTACCCGCAGCGGTCGGAGTCCGAGCACGACATCGTCGAGAGCTCGCACGCCTCCTCGTCGCTCTCGTGGGCGGACGGCATCTCCCGGGCGTTCGAGCTGACCGGCCAGCAGGACCGGCACGTCGTGGCCGTCGTCGGCGACGGCGCGCTCACCGGCGGGATGACGTGGGAGGCCCTCAACAACATCTCGGACGACAACAACCGCAAGCTGATCATCGTCGTCAACGACAACGGGCGCTCCTACGCGCCGACGATCGGCGGCATGGCGCGGTTCCTCAACACGGTGCGGACCCGCAAGAGCTACCGCAACCTGTACCTCACGTCGCGCAAGGCGTTCGACAAGCTCGGCACGCCCGGGCGTTCGTTCTACCGCGGCGTGCGCGGCGGCCTCCACGGGTTCCTGAGCCGCTTCTCCAACAACGAGGCGCTGTACTCGAACCTCGACATCAAGTACATCGGGCCCATCCACGGCCACGACATCGAGGCCATGGAGGAGGCGCTGCGCCAGGCGAAGAACTACGGCGCGCCCGTCATCGTCCACGCGATCACGCAGAAGGGCCGCGGGTACGAGCCGGCGCTGCGCGACGCGGCCGACCAGTTCCACTCGGTCGGCCAGATCGACCCCGAGACCGGCGAGCCGATGGCAGGGTCCAGCAAGACGGGCTGGACGGACGTCTTCGCCGACGAGATCGTCCGCCTGGCCGAGAAGGATCCGAAGATCGTCGGCATCACGGCCGCGATGCTGCGTCCCACCGGCCTTCACAAGTTCGCCGAGCGGTTCCCCGAGCGTGTCCACGACGTCGGAATCGCGGAGCAGCACGCGGCGACCAGCGCCGCCGGTCTCGCGTTCGGCGGGCTGCATCCCGTCGTCGCCATCTACGCCACGTTCATGAACCGCGCGTTCGACCAGGTGCTGATGGATGTGGGCCTCCACAAGGCGGGCGTCACGTTCGTGCTCGACCGTGCCGGTGTGACCGGTCCGGACGGGCCGAGCCACCACGGGATCTGGGACCTCGCGATCCTGCAGGTCGTGCCCAACATCCGGCTGGCCGCTCCGCGCGACGGCACGCGGTTCCGGGAGGAGCTGGGGGAGGCCGTGGCCGTGGATGATGCCCCGACCGTCCTGCGCTTCCCGAAGGGCTCCGTGCAGCCCGACATCGAGGCACTCCGCCGGCTGGACGACGGGGTCGACGTACTGCGCGAGGGCGACCGCAAGGACGTCCTGCTGGTCACCGTCGGTCCGATGGCCGACCTCGGGCTGAAAGTCGCGGACCGGCTGGCCGCGCAGGGGATCGGCGCGACCGTGGTGGACCCGCGGTGGGTCGTCCCGGTGCCGAAGAGCATCCTCGCCCTCGCGGCGGAGCACCGGATCGTCGTCACGATCGAGGACGGCATCCGTGTCGGCGGAATCGGCACTCGCGTGCGACAGGACCTCCGCGAGGCGGGCATCGACACGGCCGTGGACGAGCTGGGCCTCCCGGACGCCTTCATCGACCACGCGTCGCGCGACCAGATCCTCGAGGACGCCGGGCTCACGCCGCAGAAGATCGCGCGCGATCTGGTCGCCCAGGTGCTCGGCAGCCGCGTCCCGATCGCGCGCCCGCTGCCCGACGACGAGGCCGCAGCCGATGCCGAGGCGCCCGCCAAAAAGCGCCGCGCCTGACGCTGCCCTCCCGTCCCTGACCCGCGCGCCCGCCCTTCCCGCGCGCCTGCCCCTCCCGCGCTTCGCGAGAGATTTGCGCCAAATCTCGGTTATAGCCGCCGCATAACCGAGATTTGGCGCAAATCTTCGCGGTGGGTGGGGCCCGGTTGACTTGGAGTGCGCTCGAAGTTCTACTGTGGCGATATGACCGACACACGGACGGCGATGTCGATCTCCGACGTCGCCGAGCGGACCGGGCTCACCACCCACACCCTGCGCTACTACGAGCGTGAAGGGCTGATGCTGACCCCGGTCGGGCGCGCATCCTCCACCCATCGGCGCTACACCGAGGCGGACGTCACCTGGGTGACGTTCCTCACGAAGCTGCGCTCGACGGCCATGCCGATCGCGACGATGCGCCAGTACGTGGTGCTCGCCCGCGACGGCGACGGCACGCAGGCGGAACGGCTGGAGCTGCTGCTCCTGCACCGGATGGCCGTCGTGCGGCAACTGGAGGAGATGACGGCGAGCCTGGCGGCCATCGACTACAAGATCGACCTGTACCGGCAGAGCGTCGGCCAGGTCACGGAAGGGAACGACGCATGAAGACGATCGCATTGGGAACCGAGAAGCTGGAGGTCTCGCAGTTGGGCCTCGGCTGCATGGGGATGTCCGCGTTCTACACCGGAGCGGGCGCCGACGAGGAGGGCTCGATCCGCACCATCCACCGGGCGATGGACCTCGGGGTGACGTTTTTCGACACCGCCGAGATCTACGGTCCCTACACGAACGAGGAGCTGCTCGCGAAGGCGTTCGCCGACGGCCGCCGCGACCGCGTCGTCATCGCCACGAAGTTCGGCACCATCAAGCACCGCGAGAACGACGAGCGCGGGATGGACGGCTCGGCCGAGAACGTGCGGCTGTCGGTCGAAGGCTCCCTCCGCCGGCTGCAGACCGACCACATCGACCTGTACTACCAGCACCGGATGGACCCGGACACGCCCATCGAGGAGACCGTCGGGGCGTTGAAGGAGCTGATCGAGGAGGGCAAGATCCGCCACTACGGACTGTCGGAGGCGGCGCCTGCGACGATCCGCCGCGCCAACGCCGTGCACCCGGTGACCGCCATCCAGACGGAGTACTCGCTGTGGACGCGCGACCCGGAAGCCGAGGTGCTTCCGACGGTCCGTGAGCTCGGGATCGGCTTCGTGCCGTACTCGCCGCTCGGCCGCGGTTTCCTCACCGGCACGATCCGGTCGCTCGACCAGCTGTCGGACGACGACTTCCGTCGGTTCAACCCGCGCTTCGAGGGCGACAACCTGGAGTCGAACATCCGGATCGTCGAGCAGGTCGACGAGGTCGCGCGCGAGCTGGGCGCGAAGCCCGGCCAGGTGGCCTTGGCGTGGCTGCTGTCGAAGGGCGACGACATCGCCCCGATCCCGGGCACCACCAAGGTGGAGAACCTGGAGCAGAACGTCGCCGCCGCCGACCTGCACCTGAGCGACGAGCAGATCGCCCGCCTGGATGCGGTGGCCGCCCCGGTGGGCGACCGCTACCCGGACATGTCGACGGTCAACCGCTGACCCATCCCGCTGCCTGACGCAATACGCTGCCTGACGCAACACGCTGCCCAAAGCAACACGCTGCATGACGCAACACGCCGTCCGCCACATCAGGCGGACGGCGTGTTGTGTCAACTCGGCGGTGCTCAGGCGACGCCCTTGACCGGCGGGTGGTGGAACGTGTCCCCGAACACCCGCTCGGAGGCTCCGACGCGATCCAGGTAGGGCGTGATGCCGCCCATCTGGAACGGGAAGCCGGCGCCGAGGATCATGCACAGGTCGATGTCCTCCGGCGCCTCGACCACGTGGTCGTCGGCGAGCATGCGGTGGATCTCGTCGGCCAGGCCGTCTTCGAGGGTCCGCAGGATCTGCTCCTTCGTCCACGGGTTCGTGCCGCCGGAGACGATCTTCGCCGCGCCCTTGTCGAGGCCCTTCACCTTGCCCTTGGCGTCCTTCTCCAGCAGCGTGCCGTACTCGGCCAGCTTGTGGAGGTTCTCCGACCGGTAGAACCGGTCGGGGAACGCCGCGTGGTGGGTGTCGAGCACGTGTGCGCCGACCTTGAGCCCGACCAGGTCGAGCAGGGCGGACGGCGCCATCGGCAGGCCGAGCGGCGCGATGGCCTCGTCGACGACGTCGAACGGCGTCCCGTCGTCGACCGCGTGCATCGCGTCGCCGAGGATCTTCGCGAGGATGCGGTTCACGACGAAGCCGGGGGTGTCGGCCGTGATGACCGCGTTCTTCTTGAGCGCGGCGGCCGTCACCATCGCGGTCGACAATGTCGCCTCATCCGTGAGCGGCGTGTTCACGACCTCGATCAGCGGCATGACCGCGACCGGAGTGAAGAAGTGGAAGCCCACCAGTCGCTCGGGATGCTTCAGCTTCGCGCCGATCTGCTCCACCGACAGGGAGGAGGTGTTCGTCGCGAGCACCGCCTCGTCGGAGATGAACTGCTCCACCTGCTCGAAGACGTCCTGCTTCACGCCGAGCTCCTCGAACACCGCCTCGATGACCCAGTCGCAGTCGGCGAAGTCGGCCTTGTCGGTGGTGCCGGTGACCAGCGCGCGCAGGCGGTTGGCCTCATCGGGGGAGATGCGGCCCTTCTCCTGCAGCTTGCCGATCTCGTCGTGGATGTAGGCGACGCCCTTGTCGACGTGAGCCTGGTCGAGGTCGGTGATGACCACGGGCACCCGGAGGCGGCGGACGAAGAGCAGCGCGAACTGGCTGGCCATGTACCCGGCGCCGATGACGCCGATCTTGGTGACCTTCTTGGCGAGCTTCTTGTCCGGGGCGCCGGCTGGGCGCTTCGCGCGCTTCTGCACCAGATTGAACGCGTAGATGCTCGCCTGGAACTGGTCGCCGGCGATGAGCTCCGCGAGCGCGTCGTCCTCGAGGGCGAACCCGGCCTCGCGGTCGTTCGACTTCGCGGCCTTGAGCAGGTCGAGCGCCTTGTACGGGGACTTCGGGACGGTCCCGATGCGCGACTCGAGCATCTTCCGTGCGATGCCGATGGCGGCATCCCACTTGACCATCCGCTCGATCTTGCCCGGCTCGTTCGGACGCTTGACGACGACCTCGCCGGTGAGTACCTTGTCGGCCCAGCGGAGGGAGTCCTCGAGGAAGTTGGCCGAGTCGAAGATCGCGTCCGCGATGCCGAGGTCGAACACCTCCTGCGGCTTCAGCATCCGGTTCTGCTTCAGCGGGTTCTCGACGACCACCTTGAGGGCGTTCTCGATGCCGATCAGGTTCGGAAGGATCGTCGCGCCGCCCCAGCCGGGGATGAGACCGAGGAATACCTCGGGAAGGGCGAACGCGGCAGCATTACGGTCGATGGTGCGGTAGCCGGCGTTGAGGCCGATCTCCACACCGCCGCCCAGCGCCAGGCCGTTCGTGAACACGAACGAGGGCACGCCGAACGTCGCCTGCTTGCCGAGGACGTAGTGGCCCAGCTGCGGGAGCAGCTTCGCCACCTCGACGCTCGGGATGGCGTCCACACGGCTGAGGTCGGCGCCAGCGGCGAGGATGAACGGCTTGCCGGTGACGGCGACCGCGTCGATCTCGCCGCGCTTCGCCCGCTCGGTCAGCTCGTCGAAGGTCTTCCCGAGCTCCAGCAGCGTCGCCGGTCCCATGGTGTTGGGGCGGGTGTGGTCGCGGCCGTTGTCGAGGGTGACCAGGGCGAGGGTCTTGCCGCTGGGGAGCGGCACATCCCGGACGAAGGAGTGGGTGACGACTTCGTCGTCGGTGAGGTCGGCGAGGGGGGAGAAGTCGATCTTGCTGTAGTCGGTCACGTGCGTGTCAGCCCTTCCGTGCGGCGCGCTTGTCGTAGTTCGGGTTCTCCCAGATGACGGTGCCGCCCTGGCCGAGGCCGACGCACATCGCGGTGACGCCGTAGCGCACCTCCGGGTGCTCCTCGAACTGGCGGGCCAGCTGGATCATCAGGCGGACGCCGCTCGCGGCGAGCGGGTGACCGATCGCGATCGCGCCGCCCCACTGGTTGACGCGCGGGTCGTCGTCGTCGATGCCGAAGTGGTCGAGGAACGACAGCACCTGGATGGCGAACGCCTCGTTCAGCTCGAACAGCCCGATGTCGTCGATGCTGAGGCCGGCCTTGCGCAGCGCCTTCTCGGTCGACGGGACGGGGCCGAGGCCCATGATCTCCGGCTCGACGCCCGCGAACGCGAAGCTCACCATGCGCATCTTCGGGGTGAGCCCGAGCTCCTTCACCGCGTCGGTGGACGCGAGGAGGGAGGCGGTGGCGCCGTCGGTCAGCGGCGATGAGTTGCCGGCGGTGACCCGGCCGTGCGGCCGGAACGGGGTCTTGAGGGTGGCGAGACCCTCCATGTTCGTCTGGGGACGCATCCCCTCGTCCTGCGTGGCGAGGCCCCAGCCGGACTCGGAGCGGATGGCGACCGGCACGAGGTCCGGCTGGATCTTGCCGGCCTCGTACGCGGCGGCCACCTTGTGCTGGCTGCGCATGGCGAAGCGGTCGGAGCGCTCCTTGGTGAGCGCCGGGAACCGGTCGTGGATGCGCTCGGCGGTCATGCCCATGTTGAGCGCGTCCTCCGCGACCATCTTCTCGGAGAGGAAGCGCGGGTTCGGGTCGGCCCCGAAGCCCATCGGGTGACGGCCCATGTGCTCGACGCCGCCGGCGATCGCCAGGTCGTACGCGCCGAACGCGATGCCGGACCCGAGGGTGGTGACGCTGGTCATGGCGCCGGCGCACATCCGGTCGATCGCGAATCCGGGGACCGACTTGGGCAGTCCGGCGAGGAGGGCGGCGGTGCGGCCGAGGGTGAGGCCCTGGTCGCCCTGCTGCGTCGTCGCGGCGATCGCCACGTCGTCGATCCGGTCCTTGGGCACCTGGGGGTTCCGCTCCAGGAGTCCGATCATCGCCTTCACGACGAGGTCGTCCGCGCGGGTGTTCCAGTACTGCCCTTTTTCGCCGGCCCGTCCGAACGGAGTACGGACTCCGTCGACGAACACGACATCGTTCCTATCGGCCACAGTGCCCTCCCAAATCAAGGTCGGAAACGATCCTAGGTACACCGCTGTGCACGAAAAGAATCGTTTGATCCTTCCTACGAAGCGGGCTCGGACCCCTCGTCGGCGCTTTGGCTGCTTTCCACAAATGCCCGGGCGATCACCTGTGAGGTTGCGGCAACCTGCCACGGGCGTGCACCGTGCGCCGTGAGGGCTTCGCCGACGCTCTCGGGGGTGATCTCGGCGGGCGGAGCCCAGGCGACGCGGCGCAGCGTGTCGGGGGTAAGGAGGTTCTCGAGGGGGATGCTGCGCTCCTCCGAAACGGCCGTCAGCGCCGCCCGCGCGGCCTTGAGCCGTGCGTCGGCGTCCGGGTTGCGGTCGGACCACGCCCGCGGCGGAGGCAGCGTGTCGCCGTTGCCGCGCAGCACGGGGAGGTCGTCGGTGGTGCGCCCGGCTTCGATGGCCGCCCACCAGCGGTCGATCTCGGTGCGGCTCGCGCGGCCGGTGAACTCCCGCATCGCCGCGAGGGCGCGCTTCGACTCCGGCATCGCCTTGGCGGCGGCGGTCAGCGAGGCGTCCGGCACCAGGCGGCCGGGCGCGGTGTCGATCTCACGGGCGAGCGCATCCCGCGCCTGCCACAGCTCGCGCGCGACGGCGAGGTTGCGGATGCCGCGGATCGAGTGGATGCCCGACAGGCGCCGCCACGGCTCGTTGCGGACGGGCACGAGGTCGCGGACCAGCTCGTCGGCGAACTCCTGGTGCGCGATGTCGGTCTTGCCCGCCTCGTCGAGGAGCGCCGCGATGGCGTCACGCAGGTCGGGCAGCAGTTGAACGTCGAGGGCGGCGTAGTCGAGCCACGGCTGGGGGAGCGGACGCGTCGACCAGTCGGCCGCGCTGTGCTCCTTCGCCAGGTGGATGCCGAGGAGCTCCTCGACGACCGTCCCGAGCCCGACGCGCGGCATCCCGAGCAGACGTGCGGCGAGTTCCGTGTCGAAGACGATCGACGGGTCGAGGCCCACCTCGCGGAGGCAGGTGAGGTCCTGCGTCGCCGCGTGCAGCACCCACTCGTCGTCGTGGATGGCCTCGTTCAGCTCGTCGAAGCGTCCGACGGCCGGCGGGTCGAAGAGGAACGTGCCCGCCTCGCGCCGGAAGACCTGGATGAGGTAGGCCCTCTGTGAATACCGGAAGCCGCTGGCACGCTCGGCGTCGACGGCGATCGGGCCGGTTCCTGCGGTGATGCGCTCGACCGCCGCCAGGTAGTCGGCACGGGTCTCGATGACCGTGTACTCAGCCACGCGGCGCCTTCCTGGGCGTGGCCGCCCGGGCGCTGAGCAGGCTCACCCCCTCGCCGGTCGGGGGGAGGCCGGCGAGCATGCAGAGCAGCTCACCCCATCCCTCGACGTGTGCGGAGACGTCCGCCTCGAGCGGGCTCCACGAGGCGCGCAGCTCGATCTGCGAGCCGTCGCCCTGGGCGGCCAGCTCGCCGAAACCGGTGGAGATGATCTTGGTGGCGGTTCCGCTCGCGGCCGTATAGCGCGCGTGGCGCGCATCCAGCGCATCCACCAGCCACGACCAGGCGACGTCGGCCAGGAACGGGTCGAGGCCGATATCGGTCTCGAGCGGCGCCTGCGCGAAGCAGACGATGCGGAACGGGCCGCCCCACGCCTCCGGCTCGTCGGGGTCGTAGAGCAGGATGAAACGGCCGGTGCCGAGGTCCGAGTCGCTTCCGTGCCGTGCGGGCCGGACGTCGGCCGCGAGCGCGACGGAGTACGGCGCCAGCTGCGCTGGCGCGGGGATCTCCTCGATCACGAGCTCCGGACGCGACACTGCGGTGCGGATGGACTGCAGCGCCGTGGCGAACTCCGCCGGGTGCTGCGGTGGGGATGTCGGTGTCGGCACGCTTCGAACACTAGAAGCCTTTGGCGTCCGGCGGCAGTAAGGCACGCCGCCTGGGGAACTCCTGAGTCCGCGTGCGGGCCGCCGCCGGTACGCTGCCGTTATGGCGGCAGGCGGCTCGGATTCGGCATGGGGCAAGGCACTCGGAACGGCGGCGTTCGTCGCGGGAGGGCTGGTCGTCGGCACCGCCCTGATCGCCGGATGGGCGACCGCCCGCGTCGCGCGCACCGTGATCACGCCGGTGCGGCGCCGCCCGCAGAACCAGACCATCCGTTCGTTCGACGAGAGCGTCGGAACGGTCACCCTGCGCGAGACCCCGGACGCGACGATGCCCGGCCGCCTCGGCCTCTGGTGGGGCGGCGACACCGGCTACGCCAAGCTCGGCGGGCTGATCGAGCGCGCAGACGGCTCGGTGACGCGCGAGCTGGAGCGCGTGGAGTTCGGCGACCTTCGGGTGGGACGCTCGCGCATCAGCGGGTACTACTACCTCCAGCCCGGCGAGCTCGGTCTGCCGGTCAGGTCCGTCGAGATCTCCACGGAGCTCGGCCAGGCGCCCGCGTGGGTGTTCCCGGCCCCGGAGGACGCAGGCGACGAGCGCTGGGTCATCCAGGTGCACGGCTGGGGCGCCAGCCGCCAGGAGGGCCTCCGGGCCGTGCGGGTGTTCCACGACGCCGGCTTCACCTGCCTGCTCGCCTCCTACCGAAACGACGGGGATGCGCCCGAGAGCGCCGACCGCCGCTACGGGCTGGGCGGGACGGAGTGGCGCGACATCGAGGCCGCGATCGACTACGCGGTGTCGCAGGGCGCGCGCTCCGTCGTCCTCATGGGCTGGTCGATGGGCGGCGCCGTGGTGCTCCAGACGATCACCCGGTCGCCGTCGGCGCGGCACGTCGCCGGTATCGTGCTCGAGTCTCCCGTCATCGACTGGATCGACACCCTCGGCTACCAGGGCAACCTCCTGCACCTCCCGGACATGATGACGCGCGCCGCGATGCGCCTCATCGAGTCGGAGTGGAGCGGCCCGATCACCGGTCAGGGCGCGCCGATCGACCTCCGCAGCATGGACTTCGTCGCCCGGGCCTCCGAGCTCAGCCTGCCGATGCTCATCCTGCACAGCGACGACGACGGGTTCGTGCCGTCCACCGGGTCGCGTGCGCTCGCCGAGGCGCGGAGCGACATCGTCACGCTCGTGCCGTTCGACGTCGCACTCCACACCAAGCTGTGGAACTACGACGAGGCCAAGTGGACGGGCGCCATCGCCGAGTGGCTGGGCGCCAACATCCCCTCCGAGGCTCCTGCCGCCGCTACCGCATCCAGCGCCGACTAGTCGTGCGGCGGTAGCTCGCCCGCGGTGAGGGCGATCATGCGCGAGGTCGAGCGCAGGTACTTCTTGCGGTAGCCGCCGCCGAGCATCTCGTCGTCGAAGACATCGCTGAGCGGAACGCCGGACTGCACGATCGGGATCTCGGCGTCATACACGCGGTCGATGAACGCGACCAGGCGCAGGGCGGCCATCTGGTCGTGCAGCACCTCCACATCCCGGAGGCCGATCACATCCACACCGTCGATGATCTTGATGTAGCGCGAGGGGTGGACGGTCGCGAGGTGCGCGATGAGGTCCTGGAAGCCGTCGCTCGTCACGGTCTCGCCGCGGCCGGCCAGCGCGGTCACGACGCGCTCGTACTCCGCCGGTTCCACCGTGATGGCGCTGCCGGTGGTGTCGCGGCGGCGGTAGTCGAGGCCGTCGATGCGGACGGTCTGGAAGTTCGACGAGAGCGACTGGATCTCGCGCAGGAAGTCGCTCGCCGCGAACCGGCCCTCGCCGAGCGCATTCGGCGGGGTGTTGCTCGTGGCGGCGATGCGGGTGCCGGAGGCGACCAGCTCGCCGAGCATCCGCGTCATCATCATCGTGTCGCCCGGGTCGTCGAGCTCGAACTCGTCGATGCAGATCAGGGTGGACCCGCGCAGCAGGTTGACGGCGCCCGCGTAGCCGAGCGCGCCGACCAGGGCGGTGTACTCGATGAACGTGCCGAAGTACTTCGGACCGGGCGCCTCATGCCAGAGCGCCGCGAGGAGGTGCGTCTTGCCGACGCCGAAGCCGCCGTCGAGGTAGACGCCCGGCTTCATCGCCTCCACCTTCTTGCGGCTGCGGCTGAACAGGCCGGCCGGTCGCTGCGGCTCCCACGTCTTGGCGAACAGCTTCAGCGTGGCGACGGCCTCGGACTGCGAGGGGTAGTCGTGGTCGGGACGGTAGGAGTCGAACGTCGCGTGCTCGAACTGCGACGGCGGCACCAGGCTCTCGGCGATCTCCGCGCCCGTGATCTCGGGCGAGCGGTCGGCGAGACGGGGGAGGGCGCCGGTCTGTTCGAGGGTCATGACGGGTTCTGCACCTTTGTGTCGAAGTCTTACCGCGGCTGTTCCGAGCCGCTTACGCTGGACGTAGATTCCAGCTGTCGCAGGCTTCCCAGCCTAGTCCTGCGCCACCGACCGATTCCCTGGAGGGCATCACAGACATGACCATCGAGACCGACCCGTCGCCCGAGTTCGCCGGCTACGCGCACCCCGAGCGCCTCGTGAGCACCGACTGGCTCGCCGCGCACCTCGGCGAACCGGGACTCGTCGTGGTGGAGTCGGATGAGGACGTGCTGCTGTACGACACCGGACACATCCCGGGTTCGGTCAAGATCGACTGGCACACCGACCTCAACGACCCGGTGGTCCGCGACTACGTGAGCCCGGAGCGCTTCGCCGAGCTGCTCGGCTCGAAGGGCATCGCCCGCGACACCACCGTCGTCATCTACGGCGACAAGAACAACTGGTGGGCCGCGTACGCGCTGTGGGTGTTCACCCTCTTCGGGCACGAGGACGTCCGCCTGCTCGACGGCGGCCGCGACAAGTGGATCGCCGAGGGCCGCGAACTCACCCGCGAGGTGCCGCAGCCGGCCCCGGTCGAGTACCCCGTGGTCGAGCGCGACGACACCGTCGTGCGCGCCTTCAAGGACGACGTGCTCGCCCACTTCGGACAGCCTCTGATCGACGTCCGCTCGCCCGAGGAGTACAGCGGGGAGCGCACCGAGATCCCCGGGTACCCGACCGAGGGCGCCCTGCGCGCCGGGCACATCCCGTCGGCGAAGTCGGTGCCGTGGGCCCGCGCTGCCGCACCCGACGCCACCTTCAAGCGGCGGGCAGAGCTCGAGGAGGTCTACCTCGACGGCGCGGGGCTGAAACCGGGGGACGACGTGATCGCGTACTGCCGCATCGGCGAGCGTTCCAGCCACACCTGGTTCGTGCTCACCCACCTGCTCGGGTTCGAGAACGTGAAGAATTACGACGGCTCGTGGACGGAGTGGGGCTCGGCCGTGCGCGTCCCGATCGTCACCGGCTCCGAGCCCGGCGAGGTGCCGACCCGCTGACCGTGCGCGGCGCAATCGGACGTAGCCTTAAGGGATGACCGAACTGACGGGAACCCTCGCCGAGATCCGCGACGACTTCCAGGCGCTGGAGCAGAACGACCGGCTGCAGCTACTGCTGGAGTTCTCCGACGAGCTTCCCGACCTGCCCGAGCGCTACCGCGACCACCCGGACCTCCTGGAGCGCGTCGAGGAGTGCCAGGCGCCGGTCTACATCTTCGTGGAGGTCGACGGCGACGGGATCGTGCACCTCTACGCCACCGCGCCCGCGGAGGCTCCGACGACCCGCGGCTTCGCCTCCATCCTCGTGCAGGGCCTCGCCGGTCTGACCGCCGACGAGGTCCTCGCTGTGCCGGACGACTTCCCGCAGACCCTCGGCCTCACGCAGGCGGTCTCGCCGCTGCGGCTGCGCGGGATGTCGGCCCTCCTCGGCCGCGCCAAGCGGCAGGTGCGCCAGAAGCTCGCCGCCTAGGAGGGTCGCAGCACCCGCCGAGCACATCGGCAGCATCCCGAAACACAGTGTTTACACACCGCCGGGATGCGTAACACTCGCGAAACACGAGCATCCCTCTCACGAAACCTCTCCCGTCGAGACTGGCTCCACCCCGAAAGCGCCCCCCACCCGGATCGGGATCGCGTCACCCCGCGGGGCTATGCACAGAGAGGTAGACAATTCGCATGGTGCTCCACACAGCAGCGGACTACGCGGAGGCAGGGACGGTCAACGCCCTCTGGCTCCTTGTCGCCGCAGCCCTCGTCCTGCTGATGACCCCCGGTGTCGCCTTCTTCTACGGCGGCATGGTTCGGGCCAAGAGCGTCATCAGCATGATGATGATGAGCTTCGGCGCGATGGCCCTGGTCGGCGTCCTCTGGGTGCTCTACGGCTACGGTCTCGCGTTCGGCCCCGCTTCCATCCCTCACTTCCTCGGAACCCCCGACTGGTTCCTGTCCAGCCTGATGGGCAAGGACGGCATCACCCCGGACCTCGGCGGTCTCGCGTTCGCCGGCTTCCAGGCCACCTTCGCGATCATCACCGTCGCGCTGATCTCCGGCGCGATCGCCGACCGCGCCAAGTTCGGCTCGTGGATGGTGTTCGCCGGCATCTGGGTGACCATCGTCTACTTCCCGGTCGCGTACTGGGTGTTCAACCTCGCTGACGGCTGGGCGCCGGCCGTCCTGCACGTGAACGACTTCGCCGGTGGCACCGCGGTGCACATCAACGCCGGTGCCGCGGGCCTGGCTCTCGCGCTCGTCCTCGGCAAGCGCGTCGGATTCCAGAAGGGCATGAGCAAGCCGCACAACGTGCCGCTCACGCTCCTCGGCGCGGCCCTGCTGTGGTTCGGCTGGTTCGGCTTCAACGCCGGCTCGGAGGCCGCGGTCGACGGTGTCGCTGCGATCGCCTGGGTGAACACGCTCGCCGCCCCGGCCGCCGCCACGATCGGCTGGCTGATCGTCGAGAAGCTGAAGGACGGTAAGCCGACCTCCATCGGTGCCGCATCCGGAGCCGTCGCCGGTCTGGTCGCGATCACCCCGGCCTGTAACATCCTGACCCCGGGCTTCGCCATCCTCCTCGGCCTCGTGGCCGGTGCGGTCTGCGCCCTGGCGATCGACCTGAAGTTCCGCCTCGGCTTCGACGACTCGCTCGACGTGGTCGGCATCCACCTCGTCGGTGGTCTCATCGGTACCCTGTGGATCGGCTTCTTCGGCTTCACCCACATGTACAACAGCAAGGGCGAGGCGACCTCGCAGTTCTCGAGCCTGCTGTACGGCGGCAGCTTCTACCAGCTGGGCGTCCAGGCCGTCGGCGCCTTCGCGGTGCTGATCTACTCCTTCGTCCTGGCCTACGCCATCGGCTGGGTCATCCAGAAGACCATGGGCTTCCGGATCAAGAACGAGGACGAGCTCGCCGGTGTCGACACCGTCGTGCACGGCGAGGAGGGCTACTCGCTCGAGACGGTCTGATCGGACCGTCACTCGACCGCAACGGACGGGGCGTCGCCGGAAGGCGGCGCCCCGTTCTGTCGTCGCTAGGGTGAGTGCAGGCATTTCGACCGAGGGAGCCCATGGCACACGCCACGCCGGACCAGGTGGATGCGCTGCTGCTGTTCTTCTGCGGCGCGCTGGTGCTGCTGGCCGCGTTCGGGCTGGCGTTCTTCGCCGGCGGCATGGCCGGCCGCGCCCGGGCCGCCCGGGCGCTGCGGTTCGTGCTGGTCGGCGCGGCCGTCGTCGTGCTGCTCGCCGTTCTGGGCGGGTACGGCATGATCGTCGGCGACCCGCTGATCCCGCACCTGGTCGGCCGTCCGGACGTCGGGCTGGCGTCGATGGCCGGCCCCGGCGCGGCCGACGCGTCGCCCTATCCACTCGCCCGCGCCGGATACCTGATGGCCCTTCTGGTGCTCTGCACGGCGATCGTCGGGGTAGCCGTCGCCTCGCGGCTGACCTTGCGGGCGTGGATCGTGTTCACGGTGCTCTGGTTCCCGGTGGTGATCGTGCCGGTGGCGTACGGCGTCTTCGCCCTCGACGACGGCTGGGCGGTCGCCGGGCTGAAAGTCGTCGACTTCGGTGGGTCTCTCGCGGTGCTCGCTGCGGGTGGGAGTGCTGTCGGCATCCTGCTCGCCTGCGGTCGTGGCGAGCACCTGCCGACGCATGCCAGCCGGCCGTCGCTGGTCGCGATCGGCGTATCCCTGGTGTGGGTGGGCTGGCTGGGGCTGATCGTCGGTTCGGAGGGCGCCCTCGACGCGTACGCGCCGTTGATGGCGTTCGGCGGCTTCCTCGCCTCCGCGACGGGCGTCCTGATGTGGATGCTGGTGGATGCGGTGGTGCTGCGCCGGCCGACCCTGACGAGCGCCGCCTGCGGGGCACTGGCCGGTCTGGTCGGAGCCACCGCCGCCTCCGGTGTGCTCACACTCGGCTGGGCGATGCTCGTCGGCGCGCTGTCCGCTCTGGCCTGCGCCACGATGGTCGACCTCGCGGCCCGCGCCCGCTTCGGGCCGGCCCTGACGCTGTCCGTCGTGACGATCGTCGGCAGCCTGGTGGGACTCCTCTTCCCCGGCCTGTTCGCGATCGGGAGCGGGATGGTCGACAGCGGGAACTTCGACCTGTTCATCGCGCAGGGGATCGCCGGGATGTCCGTGCTGCTGTACGCGACGACCGTCTCCCTGCTGCTCGCCCTCGCGCTGCGGTTCACCGTCGGGCTCACGCGGGTCCGCTATGGTGCCGATCGTGGCATCCGTGAGAAGCGTCCTGTCGGCCCTGGGCGCACTGTTCCGTCCGTCGCGAGCGGATCGGACTCCGAGCCGGCCGGCTGAGACCGTCCAGGTCGATCCGTCTCGGCTGGGCCGCATCCGGACGTCGTACAACCCCAGCCTCGACGGCGACGCGGACCCCGGCGAGATCGTGTGGACGTGGGTGCCGTACGAGGAGGCGGACGGCCGCGGCAAGGACCGTCCGGTGCTCGTGGTCGCCGCCGAGCCGTCCGGTTCGGTGCTCGCGGTGGCGCTGACCAGTCAGGAGCATCCCGGCCGGCCGGAGTACCTGCCGATCGGATCGGGGGAGTGGGACGGACGCCACCGCCCCAGCTTCGTCCGGCTCGACCGGGTGTTCCGGGTGCAGCAGGGCGGCATGCGCCGTGAGGGGGCCGCGCTGGACGCGCGGCGGTTCGACACCGTGCGCCGGGCTCTCGCCACGCGCTACGGGTGGCGGTGAAGATCGCCGATCAGGGGTTCCACTGACCGATCAGGGGTTCCACTGGCGGATGGCGTTGGCCGACCAGCCGATCTCCTTACGGGTCCAGATGGGGGCGCCCTCGGGATCCGGCTGCTGCGAGGCGTCCGCGGTGATGCGGTAGCCCTGAGCGGGAACGGCACGGCGGCTGGCGCGGAACAGCAGGACGGCCGCCCCGGCGAGCACGACCGCGGCGGCGACGAGCAGCCAGCCGAGGCCGTCGCCGTCGACCAGACGGAGCACACCGAGAGGTCCGGTGAGGAACACCCCGACGATCGCCACCACGACGCCCACCATCAGCCAGCGGGCTCGCAGGTGGATGGCGCGGTCCCGGTCGTACTCCTCGATAAGCGTCGGCACGATATCCCCCGATCGTCGATGCGATCAGCGTAGTGGATAACGCCCGGCTTTCCACAGGGTCGCGGGAGGGCGTTTGCGAGAATCGGTCGTCCGGTAGTGTCGTGTCACCGAACGAACGGGGGATTCGTGTTCAGTGGGCTCGCCGGATGGCATGTGTTGATCCTGTTCGGGATGTTCGTCATCCCGTTCGTCCTGTGGCTGATCGCTGTGATCCAGATCGCCGCGATGCGCGCCGCCGCCGGTCCGACCGTCGGGTGGCTCATCTTGGTGACGCTGGCGCCGCTCCTCGGAGCGATCCTCTGGTTCACGATCGGGCGCAGTTCGCTGCGACAGGAGACACCGCCTACGCAGGCGGGCTGAGCGGGGACCCGATAGGACGCTTCCCACTGACAGCGATGACCATCCAGACGTTGAGTGCCAAAAGCACTCGCCGCATCGCGCGGGAGACCGGCATCCCGACGATCACCCGCGCATGGGTCGACAACGAGGCGGACCACCGTCTCGTCCTGTTCGCCACCTGGGACCACCTGCACGGCTGGTACGACCGTCGTACCGGCGAGACGGAGGAGCAGACCGCGGACGACGACGTGAAGCACCTGCCGTCGTGTCTGGCCCAGGACGGCACGCTGCTCGTCGAGCTCGAACCGTTCGACGACGACGGCCGCTGGCCGACGCTGCGGAGCTGAGCGCGCCGACATTCGTGCCGAATGTGCGTTTTGGCGGCGCCTTTCCGCACATTCGGCACGAATGTGGCGCGGGCGGCGCTACGCGAGCAGTGGCAGCGACATCAGCGCGACGGAGGCCGCCCCGAGTGCCGCCTCGGCGCGCGGGAGCGGCGGGAGCCGCCGCCGGAACGCCAGGAGCCCGGACGCCACCGCGAAGGCGAGTGCGGCGACTCCCAGTGCAGCGATGACGTTCACCCCGTGCGCGGAGTGTCCGCCGCCCGCCGCGCCATGGTGCGCCCCCGCCGCGACGATCAGCCCGCCCATCAGGATCGCCTGCAGCGCGCGGTGCAGCGCCATCGCCCGGGCGGGGTGAGCCGGATACGCGGGATGCGCCGCCTGCGCGTCCCCCGCGCCACCCCGGCCCGCCGGCCGCAACCGAAGCGCCACTGCGGTCGCGACCCCTGTCGCCACCAGCAGCGCCGCCCACACCACGGGGGCGACGAGAGGATGCGGCAGCAGCATCGTGTCCGCCATCGCCGCGAGCATGGCGAGCATCCCGAACCACGCGAGCGGGGAGCGGCGGTCGGCGCTCCCCGCGACGCAGCATGCCCCCAGCGTGGCCGGGAGCATGCTGCCGAGGTGCAGAGCCTCGATCATCCGTGGTGCGCGTGGTCGCCGTGCGCGTGGTCGCCGTGCCCGTCGTGCCCGCCGTGCGCCTCCCCGTGCCCGTGGTGCCCCGGCGCGCAGTGCGCGGGCGCCTCCGCCGGCACGTTGAGGGCGGGGTTCCGGCCGAAGAAGCCGTACGGCTTGAGCGTGAACTTGGCGTAGTCGACCGGCATGACCGGCCAATCCTCCGGGCGCGGGAAGTGGGTCGGCCCGAAGGTGTGCCAGAGGACGATGTCCTCGCCGTCGAGCGGCCGGTCCGCCGCCATGTAGGCGGGCAGGCCGTCGCCTCCCGGGTTCTGGTTGACGAACTCGCCGGCGGGGTAGCGCTCGTCGCTGGCGTACTGCGTCACCCACAGCTGCTTCGTCGTGAACGCGGCCCGGGCGGTGACGGTGGCGGAGGGGTCGGCCATCAGCGTCGGGTTCTGCTCCGCGTGGAGCACGTACCCGGTAGGCCGGCCGAGCCGGTTGGATTTCTCCGTGTTGACGATGTGCCAGGTGCGGCCGACGGACGCGTTCGCCTCCCGAGCGCCGTCGGCCTCGCTCAGGATGCGCGTGGCGCGCTTCGTGAAGGCGTTGCCGTACGGGTTGCTCTCGCTGACCGGCAGACGCACCGCATCCACCTCTTCCACGGCGTTCGCCAGCCCGTCCACCATCATGTCGAGCCGTGCCGAGAACAGGTGCTGGTGGTACGGCGCACCGAGCCCGGGCGCCACCTCGCTCGCGGTGGCCGAGCCCTCGACGTAGGACGACGTGAAGAGGATGCCGGTCAGCTTGGCCTCGCACTCGATCGTGCCGTCGAGGTACAGGTACCAGTAGAAGCCGTAGTCGTAGTTGCCGACCGTCGTGAAGAACGAGATCACGAGCCGGCGCGACCGTCGCACCTCGTTCGCCGAGGTGAACAGGTCCGTGTGCTTCCACAGCGTCCCGTAGTCCTCTTCGTGCATGCAGATCGCGTTCTCGATCGTCTTCGGCCGGCCGAACTCGTCGGACAGCACCGCGTCGAAGTAGCGGATCTCGCCGAGGCAGTCGCAGCCGAGCGTCAGCGAGTTCGCGAACCGGCCGAACAGGTATTCGCCGGTATCGAAGTAGTTCTGCCAGTACCGCGTCGGCGAGGGGTCCGCGTAGGGCACGACCATCTCGGCGATGGATGCGCGGTAGACCACCGGACGCACCTCGCCGCCCTGGTCGGGGTCGGCGAAACCGAGGTTCCGCAGGATGAGTCCCTCCCGGGCGTCGAACCCGAGGGAGAACGACCAGTTGGCCCAGGTGACCGTGTCTCCGTCCACCGCGAAGCTCGGTCCCTCCGGCTGGGTGATCGAGATCGGCTTGAGCGTGTCGAGCGGGGCGGGGCGCTCCGACTCCAGGTGGAAGTTGCCCGGCTCCTCGGGGACGGGGAGCTCGAACGCGTCGACCACCTGGGTGACCTCGCGGGCGATGACGTCGACGTACGCGCACAGCCCGTCCACCGGGTGCGCCCAGGGGTGGTCCTCGGCGTGGTCCATCCGGAAGGCGAAGACGCGGATGATCCGTCGGCCCTCCTCGCCGGGGATGTCGTACGAGCCGGGGGAGAGCGGAGCGTAGACGACCTGCTCGCTCACCAGCCCGCGCTTCTCAAGCGCTGCCAGCCAGCCGGCGTCCGCGGCGAGGATGCCGCCGATCGCCTCGAACTCCTCCTCGAGGATGGGCACCTGGCCGCGCGAGCCGTCGATCGGCACGACCGCGATGACCTCGTCGCGGGCGAGGGAGACGGCGGCGTCGACGCTCTCGCCGGTGGCGACGTCGAGCAGCAGGATGCGCGCCTCGCGGTCCGGCGTCGGTGCGTCGCCCGCCAGCGCGGCCAGCACATCCGCCTTGTCGGGCTCCAGCAAGCCGACGTAGACGAAGCGGGTCGTGTCTGTGACGGCGCCGGCCGAACGGAGGATGCGCGCCACGGCCTCGATCTCGGCCGCCGTCAGGCTCGAGAGCGGACCGGGGGTAGTGGTGTCGTCGTCGGGGAGGGTCAGGGGCAGTTCGGTCGTCATGTCAGGTCTCCTAGGCGCTGATGGTGTCGATGATGTTCTCGTAGGCGGCGCGCTTGCTCCGGCGCAGGATGAGTGCCTGCACCACGCCGATCACGGGGACGGCGAGCATGGCGGCGAAGAAGGCGATCGAGAGTGGGCCGACCACCGGGGTTCCCTTCGCATCCACATCGCCGATGAGCAGGGGGAAGTTGTCGACGATGATGAGTGTCACCCCGATCAGGCCGAGCAGGCCGATGACGGGAGCGATCACCGTGCGCCAGAGACCGGCACCGGTCTTCTTCCGGGCGAAGTAGACGATGACGGCCAGGCAGGTCAGTGCCATGAGCACGACGATCGCGAGGGTCGCGATGCCACTGAACCAGGTGAACACCTGCAGCACGGGGTCGAGGCGGAACAGCGCGAACGCCACGATCAGAACCGCCGCGGTCGCGGTCTGCACCAGCGACGACACGTACGGCGACGAGTGCTGGCCGTGGACGCGCCCGATCGCCGCTGGGAAGACCGACGCGTTCGACATCGAGTGCTGGTACCGCGTGACCACGTTGTGGAAGGAGAGCACGCAGGCGAACAGGCTCGTGATCAGGAGGACGTTGACGATGACCCCGCCGACGGATCCGAGGTAGTGGATGGCGGTGTTCACGATGAAGCCGCCGGTGTCGGCCGCGACCACATCCACGATCTTCGCGGGTCCCCATCCCATCACCAGCGCCCAGGACGCGAACGTGTAGAAGACGCCGATGGCGATCACTGCGATGTAGGTCGCCCGAGGGATGGTCTTCTCCGGCTCCTTGGCCTCGTCACGGAAGATCGCCGTCGACTCGAACCCGATGAATCCGGCGAGCGCGAACATCAGCCCGATGCCGGGGGAGCCCGACAGCACGGTGCTCGGCTCGAACGGCGCGAGTGACAGGCCCTCCGCACCGCCCGTCCCGATGATCACGAAGCTCAGCACGATGACGATCCCGACCTCCGCGATGAGCAGGATGCCGAGTACACGCGAGCTCAGCTCGATGTGCCGGTAGCCGAGGACTCCGACCAGCGCGATCATCGCGAGCGAGTAGACGTACCAGGGGATGTCCGGGCCGTGCAGCGCGACGACCGACGACTCCAGCGTCGCGCCGAGGTAGCCGTACACCGCCACCTGGACGGTCGTGTAGGTGAGGAGCGCCAGATAGGCGGCGGCGAGGCCGAGCGGGCGCCCCATCCCGTAGCCGACATAGGTGAAGAACGCGCCGGGTCGGGGGATGAACCGGCTCATCGCGCTGAGCCCGACGGCGAAGAACAGCAGGATGACGGCGCCGATCGCGAACATGCTCGGCACGCCGGCGCCGTTGCCCAGCAGCACGGCGACCGGGAAGCCGCCGCCGATCACGGTGAGCGGCGCCGCAGCGGCGACCACCATGAACACGATCGAGCCGACGCCGAGCCGGCCGGAGAGCTGGCGCGCGGCGCCGGGACCACGGATGGCGATCGGATCGCCGAGCAGAGCCTGGGGCTCCTGTGCAGCCGTCATGGGTTCCTCCAGGGGGAATGAGAGGGTGGGTGCCGCCAGTCTCGCGAGACGGTGTTGCGCGGTCGTTCCGCCGCTGTGAAGAGTCGGCGCTCGCCGAATGGGACAGACCGTGTCGCATTCGGGGGTCACGTGCCCGTGACGCCGACGAAACGCGGACGCAACACGCCCGCCGTAGCCTCGCGGGCGAGGAGCACACCGTGACAGCACAGCCCCCCGTGACGGCCCTGAGCCGAGCGATCGCCGACCCGACACCGGTCGACGGCCTGGCTGCGCGCTCGCCGATGGCCGGCCTCGACCGCCGCAGCCTCGGTTTCGTGGATGTGCTGGCCCAGTCGGTCGGCGCCGTCGCCCCCTCCGCTGCCGCGGCCACCTGCCCTGTGCTCGTCGCGGCGCGTGCCGGATCGGGCACGCTGCTCGCGTTCCTTCTCGCGGGCGTGCTGATGGCGCTCGTCGCGTACGCCGTCAACCAGTTCACCCGGCGGATGGCCGCCACCGGCTCCCTCTACACGTTCGCCGCGCGCGGCCTGGGGGTTCGGGCCGGGTTCGCGACCAGTGCCGCCATGATCGTCGGCTACGGATTCGTCGCGATGTTCGCCCTGCTGGGCGCCGCCTACTACGGGCTGATGCTGCTCGCTCATGCCGTCCCGGGTGTGACCGGCTCGCGCGGGCTGGTGCTCCTGCTGCTGGCCGGGTTCGGTGCCGTCTGCCTGCTCGTGCTGTGGCGCGGCATCCGGCTGTCGACCCGGGTCACGCTCGTCATCGAGCTGCTGTCGATCGTGGGCATCCTCGTGCTGATCGTGGTGCTGCTCGTCCGCGTGCCCGGCTCGTCGTTCGCGGCGGTCGCGCTGCCCCGCTCGGTCGGCATCCCGGAACTCGCTGCCGGCACGACCGTCGCCGTCACCGCCTTCGTCGGCTTCGAGAGCGCTGCGACGCTCGGCGTGGAGTCGCGGCGGCCGTTCGCGACCATCCCGCGCACCATCCGCTGGACCGTGATCGCGGCGGGACTGCTGTACCTGCTCTCCGCATACACGCAGCTGGCGGGTTTCGAGGCGCTCGGCGGCGACCTGGTGGCCAGCGACAGCCCGGTGAACGACCTGGCGGCGCGCGCGGGGGTCGAGTGGATCGGCCTGCTGCTGGATGCGGCGCTCGCCTGCTCCTTCCTGGCCTGCGCCCTTGCCTCGACGACGGCTCTCGCCCGCGTCCTGTTCTCCCTCGGTCGGGAGGGGATCGCGCCGCGCGCCCTCGGGCGCACGCATCGCCGCTTCCGGACCCCGCACGTCGCGCTGGCGGTGGGCGTCGCGGTCGAGGTCGCCGTACCCGCTGTCCTCGTGCTGGCCGGAATGGGGGCGTGGCAGGCCATGGGCGTCGTGGTCGTCTGCGCGGCGGCCGGGTACATGACCGCGTACGCGCTCGTCTGCGTCGCGACGCCGTTCTTCCTGCGCCGGATCGGCGAGTTGACGGTCGGTCCGGCCGTGGCCGCTGCGGTCGCGGCCGCGGGTCTCGTGGCAGCGCTCGCGCTCGACCTCTGGCTCGAGGTCACGGGCGACCGCGCCCTCGCCGTCCTGCTGCTGGCCGGGGTGGCGGCCGTCGCGTTCGCGCTGTGGGCGGTGTGCCGACGCAGGAGGCCGGATGCCCTGCGCCGCATCGGCCTGTACGACGAGCCGACGATGGGGGACGTGCTCGGCGGGGCGCCATGAACGCCATCCCGGAGCTGAGCGGACGACAGCCGGGCGCGGTGCACAGCGCGTTCGCGGTGCTGGAGGAGGTCGCGCACGCGGGCCCCGGGATCACCGCGCAGCAGCTGTCCGCGCGCCTGGGCCTGCCGCGGGCGACGGCGTACCGCATCCTGAATCTGCTGGTGCAGGACGAGTACCTCGTGCGCATGCCCGACCTCCGCGGCTTCGCCCTGGGCCGCAAGGTCGCGGAGCTGGCCGATGTCGCTCAGGCACAGGATGCGGCCGCCACCGCTCGGGAAGCGGTCGCCGACCTGCGGGGGCGCATCCGCGGTGGCGTCCACCTGGCCGTCTACCGAGCCGACCGAGTGGTGCCGGTCGACGTGGACCCGGACTTCCCGCTCTCGGACCCCAAGCGCATCCAGTCGGACCTCAGCGTCTCCGCCCTCGGCCGGCTCCTCCTGGCGGAGCAGGCCGCGCGGGCCGTGCCGTCACCCACCCGGTTCACGACGCAGGAGGGCGAGCTCGTCCCCGGTTTCGGCTGCCTCGCCGTACCGGTCCGCGGCGACGACCAGCGCCTGGTGGCCGGTCTCGCGCTGGCGCTCCCGGCCGCGCGCCTGGCGGACCGCGACGGGCTGGTGTCGCTGGTCGCCGACACGGCGGTGCGGCTGGGTCCGCTGCTTAGCCGGGTGTGAGGCAAGGGCGCTGGTAGCCTGCGGGAGCAGATTTCTGACGGGAAGGCAGCATGACATCGCGCGATACCGATCACCAGAGCGCTGACGTGACCTGGTCCCAGCCGGTCCTACAGATTGCCTTTGTGCTGTTCGTGATGACCGTGTTGGTGATCGCCGGGATCTTCCTCGCGGTTCGCACCATCAGCGGGCAGCCCGGGCCACCGGTGTGGTTTGGCGCGTTGTGGATCCTTGCGCTCGGCTGGAGCATGTACTGGTGGCTTTTCCGAGTCGCGTACCGGGTCGAACTCGTCGGCCGTAACCTCAACTGGCGAGCGCCGCTTCGGCGCGGCAGCATCCCGGTGGATGCGATCGAGCGCGCCGGCCGGTTCTTCGGTGCACCGTCCACGTGCGTGCTACGCGGGAGCGGCTACCCACCCGTCGTGGTCTCCGCACAGCGCCAGGACTTCACGCCGATGCTCCAGGCACTGAACCGCCTCAACCCAGCGGTTCCCGCCGACCTGTAGTCGCCTCGTTCCGCCGTCTGGCCGCTGCGATCACCGCCGCAGCCACGCAGTGAGGGAGAGTCCGGCGTTCGCGAACCGAAGCCAGTACAGCACGCTGACGAGTGCAGCGACGGGCAGTCCGATGGCGAGTGGCCACGCCTTGTCGCCGGCCGGAAGGAGCGACATCGCGGCCACCGTTGCGGCCAGCACGTAGGCGAACACGGCGACGAGGACCACTCCGATGCTCGCCTCCCGGCGCTGTGCCTCGGTGCGATTGTCCGGCGGCACGGCACGCTCGAGGAGCGTGACAATCCGGACGCGGAAGACGATCAGCGCGGTCGCGATCAGACAGATCCAGGCGCAGCCGACGATCGCGGCGACCTCGGGCAGACTCTCCATAGAGACTCATCCTGCTGAAGAAGTTTGCACGCGTCCACCGCTCCGCTTCACCAGCTGATGTCGTCCAGATCCGTCCGGAAGTCGACGAATTCGGTGGACTCGCCGTGGGCGATCTCGACCGTCGTCGAGGCGTGGGCCGGAAGGTGGCGCTGGATCGCTCGGCCGAGCGGCAGGAATTGGGCTTTCGTGGCGCTGTCGGGGACGACGGCACGCAAAGTCAGGTCGCAGCTGTCCGTGTCAAGGACCGCCTCCGATGAGACGACGGTCGCGGAGGTCACGAGCGGCTGGTCGGAGAGCCAGCGGGCGAAGGGCTCGGCGATGGTTTCGCAGTCGCGCGGAACGGCGGTGTAGTCGCCGATCTGGCATCCGGAGAGGGCACACGCGAGCGACGCCGCAAGCACAGAGGCCCCGCCGAGGCGGCCACGCAATCCACTCATCGATGTCCCCCCTCGAACAAAGTACCGGGGTAGCGGGCGGAGACACGAATGGCCCGGCGCGGGGACGAGCGATAGCGTCTGGACGATGAGTAACGTGCCCTCACGTCGATCGAAGGCGGAACTCAACCGTGCCCGCGCGGCCGCGTTCATCTTCGGAGCTGCAGCCGTCGTCCTCGTCGTCCCGGCCGCGTCCGCGTACGGGGAGTGGCAGCATGCGCTCCACTACGGCTGGCCCGGCCCCTACCGGAGCAGCATCGCCGAGGCCAACGGCGGCGAGACGATTGTGAAGGCGCAGATCTGGGGACTCATGTCGCTCGTAGTGCTCGCCGGAGCAGCTATTGCTTCCGGGTTCGCAGCCCGCACAGCCGGACAAAGGGTGTGGCTGGTGGTTCTCACCGGAGTGATTGTCACGGTGGCAATGCTCGCGGTCGTCGCGGTGCTGCTCACACCACCGCTGGCATCATCCGGGTGACTCAGTACCTGCGGGGCGGGCGCCGACACCGTCGACGTTCATCCCCTCCAGGCATAGAGTCCGATTCGTGACCGGTGCGCCGTCGAAGAAGCCGTGGTGGATCCTTACCTCCTCGCGCCCGGGCTCGTGGTGGATGGCGATCTTCTACACCGCCCTTGCCTGCATCGAACCGCTCCTCGCGTTGCGCCGAGGCGACTGGTGGTGGTTACTCATCGGGGTGTTCTTCGTCTTGGCCGCTGCGATCGCTTGGATCTCACTCGTGTGGGTGCTCCGACACCCGACGACAGAAGTGTCGGCAGCGCCGGAGGGTGCCGATGATGCGACGGTCCGAGATGATGGCTCACCGACGAGGGAGACGGGATCCTGACTTCACGGTTTCGGCAGCCGCGCGTGCTCTACGGGTTCGGCCCAGAACAAGGAACGAAAAACCCCCGGCGGACCGGGGGTTTTCTCTGGTGGGCGATACCAGACTCGAACTGATGACCTCTTCCGTGTGAAGGAAGCGCGCTACCAACTGCGCCAATCGCCCGTGTGCTGCGAGATTCGATACTAGCCGACTCCAGGGCCCCGATGCACATCGACACGGGGCGCCCGAACGCGGCCGCAGGCGACACACCCGGCGGGCGTAACCGGTTTTGTCTTGCGCCTCCGGATCGGCTAGAGTCTTTCAAGTGCCGCAGGGAACTGCGGGGCGAAATGCGGATGTAGCGCAGTTGGTAGCGCATCACCTTGCCAAGGTGAGGGTCGCGAGTTCGAGTCTCGTCATCCGCTCGAGTCGGCCCGGTCTACGGATCGGGCCTCTCAGGTACGGTACGGGTTTTTCCGTGTTGTGGCGTTCGGTGGATTGGCCGAGAGGCGAGGCAGCGGCCTGCAAAGCCGTATACACGGGTTCGAATCCCGTATCCACCTCGATCCTGAGCTTCGCGTTCAGGCTCGGGCGATTGGCGCAGCGGTAGCGCGCTTCCCTGACACGGAAGAGGTCACTGGTTCGATCCCAGTATCGCCCACAGAGAGAAACCCCCGGAGACCCGGGGGTTTCGTCGTTTTGTGAGCGTCATAGCGCCCCAAATGGACGCGTCGTGGGGTCAACGTGGGGTCGCGAAATAGCCTGCTTCGTGGGTTAGACAGTTTGCGTCAGTAGCGATCCTTTGTGATAACGCCCACGTCATACAAATGAACAGCGCGAAACGAAAGCGCAGAGACGGGAAGAACCGCCTCGAGAAAGGACACGCACCACCCGGTGCGCAGACGCCAGAAGGCCGGAAACACGACCAGGCGACCTGGTTCCTGGATAGCTAATCGCTTCCAACGAGACAGGTATGCCCTGTGCAGCCAACCGTGCAGTTCTCGACACCGTGGTTTGGCTTCGGCGCCCGCGCCTTGGTGTTCGATATCGCTCATGATCAGGGAATCTACCGCGCTGAAAAGTTCTCCCTTTCGCCCCTCGCAGCCTAAGTCGCGTTCTACCTCGTATACGTGCAAGAAAAATCCTGCGATTTTCCGTACCGCGCGTGTCGTCGGTTCGCGCGCACGCGGTCGACGGCCTTCCGTCCTTGTCGGCGTCGGACCGACTGCGTCAGCGTTCCGGCCCGTCTCGTCACTCTCTGCCCCCGATTGGGGTCCTGAGTCTCCCGCGTCGAAATGACACGATGAAGGTGATCATGAACAAGCTCACACCAATCGCAATCGCAGCAACCATCACCGCAGCCCTCGCCCTCACCGGATGCAGCACCGGTTCGGACACGGCATCGTCGTCAGCATCTTCGTCATCGGGCTCCAGCAACTCCACGGAGCCGACCAAGGAGGTCGACAAGCCGGCCGACCTGACGGGCACCTGGAAGCAGACCAACTCGGCAGCCGCCGACAGCTACCAGGAAGCCGAGATCACCGGCAACGTCATCACCATCAACTGGGTGACCGACAACGGCGACACCAAGTCGATCTACTGGGTCGGAAGCTTCGCGGCACCGACGGATGCCTCGACGCCGTACAAGTGGACCTCTACCCGCGACGTCGCAGCGACCGAGTCGGCCATGCTCGCCTCGAGCGACGCCACCAAGGAGTTCACCTTCCAGGACGACTCCATCAGCTACTCCGCCAGCGCCCTGGGCACCACAACGACGATCAAGCTGAAGAAGCAGTAGCTCGCCCGCTTAACGAACCCCTGTCGCCTCCCGGCGGTGGGGGTTTCGTTTTTCTCATCGCGAGCTGCAGCTCGCGGTCACGTCATCCCCTGGCCGCGATCCGAGGATCGCCTCGCCTGTAAATGGGCCGCCCGGCCGCTCTGCGAACCGGATCACGTCGCGGTCGCCGCGAGAAACCAGGTCGTACTGCCCGGCAGCGAAGGCGTCGTAGCCATCTACCGGAATTCCCTCGCCGCAGATCGCGACCTCGTGGAACAGCAGCCCGTCCTGCTCGAGCAAGTCGAGGCTGCGGTGATGCCAGGTGAAGGATCGGACGACGACGTTGTGCCCAGGGGCGGCGATGGGTTCGTACGCATGCACGCTGGAGAACGCGGCTAAGAGCATCAGCAGGTAGCCCACCGGAAGAGCTGCCAGAAGCAAGAGCCCGGAGACCGCCCGCACGAGCACCCGGAGGAACGGCCGCCGGAGCCGGCCAGCCAGGACCGCCGCCTGGATGGCGGCGACGACTCCGCAGGCGGCACCGATGGCGACGAGCAGCACGGAGAGCTGCCCGCTGTCGAGCGTTCCAACGAGGAGCACACCCGGGATTCCGGTCCTGGCGGCGTCAAGCCAGATGCCCGCGGCGACGAGCACGATGCAGAGCGTGGCGGGCACCCACCCCAGAACCGTTCTCCACCGCACTGTCTTACTCTGGCCATCCGCAGCGGTGAGAGCGTCACACCAGCGGAGGAGCTGCCTCGCTCGTCAGGATGATCCGCGGTGCGGCCACGAGATCTCCGGATACGGGTGGGGCGCATCCGGGACCGCCCAGACGACGACGAGCGTCGCGATCATCCAGGCGCCGACGACGCCGAGCGAGATGAAGGTCAACCAGTACGGCCGCAGGCACACCGCTGTGATCACGAGCGCGACGGGGAGCCAGCCGACTACGAGGAGCGTGCCGAAAATGAAGAACCTTGTCACCGGGTTCAGCTGGATGAGGAGGTACCAGTCGACGGCCGCCATGAGCAGCAGCACGAGCGCGGCGACCGCGACGAGGATGTTCGCCGCGATGGTGCGCCGGCGGAACCGCGTCGTCGCCCGCGCGACGGCGAGGCCGCGCTCCGATACCGTCATCCGATTCCCCCGATCGTCCCCGGTCAGCCTCATCTTTGCAGAAGGGCCGGCGGTGCCACGACTGGTGGTGGATAAGCTCGCGCGGTGCGAGCACACGAGACAGTTCACGCCGAACCGCGACGAATCGTCGGCCGCCCGACCTATCGAGTGAACTTCTGGGAACGTCCCGGACCGGACACCGGCTGGCAGCTCGAGGCGTTCGCGTTGACCGAGGCGGACGATGTCGACGCAGCGATGGCGTGGGCGAACGAGCACTCCCGTGGGCGCCGGTTCGAGCTGTTCGTCGAGATCGAGGACGAGGCTGTCCACGACTTCCAGACTCCGCGTCGCTCGGACCTGATCCGCCTGGCCGGGACGGATCCGAATGACGGCGTGAGCGTCGAGGTCTTCATCGAGAAGGTCGACTGAGCCAGGACCGAGGCCGCGGCGGTGAACCCCAAGCACCGATCGGCGGCCGCGCCTGCGCCGCCCCATATTGAGCTCGGCCTTCAGCCGATGCTCCGCCCCCGGAGCGCTCAACTGGTCAAACGAGTAGCGCGCCGGCCGTAAGCGGAGAGGAAACCAGGTGTCGGCCGGCCGCTCTGCGTGGAGCGGCGACTAAGCACCGAACACGACTGACCGGATCTCGGAGGCGATCGCGGTCGGGTCTTGAACGGTGTGCGGAAGCAGCCCGTGCTTCTCGTACGGCATGAGCGGGAGACTCTCACCGTGGCTGGTCACGATGACAGCCTGCGTCCAGGTACCGCGGCCGTTGTCCGATGGGCCGGTTCCAACGTCCTCGATCTCAGGGATCTCGATGACGTCCTTGCCGCGGACCAGCCAGAGCCGGCCCGGTGCCGCGTGCAGCGTTGCCCAGAAGCCGGCGCCTGCAAGGAGGAGACCCGGTGCGCCGAAGCGGTCGTGCAAGAACATCGCGGCGCCCGGGGGCACGGTCACACGCCATGAAGGTTCGGTTGTCACAGCTCCGCTTCGTTCTATCGGGGGCTCGGTGTCAGATTAGCGAGGTCGACCAGCGATCGCTGAGCCAGTCGAGCCAGGAGGCGTACCCCGCTGGCGGTTCAGGGCGCCAGCTCCCATCAAGCTCCTCGGGCCCCGGCTTTTGGAATACCGCTCGCCATCGATCGAGCGTTGCTGCATCCATCTCCCATGTGCCACTCGGGTCGTCGACGAAGCGCTGCTGCACACGCTCGAGCTGAGTTCCCGGGTCGACCGGGACGAAGACCGTCTGAACGGTAGCGCCGAGGGAACCGGCCAACCAGTGCAGCCCTGCGCGCTCGTCACGGCCCCAGAGGCCGAAGTCGAGGATCGCGTTGTTGCCGAGTCGCAGTACCTGACTCGCAGTCCAAATGAGCCGCCCTTCAAGTACGTCCCGACGGCCATCCATGTCGCTGACCCCGAAGAGCGGTTTCATCCACTCGTCCGGGCTCATCCGGATCGCAGCATGCTCGCGTTCGAGCTCTCGTGCTCGTGTCGTCTTGCCGCTGCCCGGCAGTCCGACCATCAGGAAGAGCGTCGCCATCGTCAATCCGAGAACCGCGCCTGCACCACGGTCGCCTGGTCGTCATCCAGCTCCCACCGTGCGCCGTGCTCGTGCTCCGGGTACTCCTCGCGCAGGAGCGCTCGGATGCTCTTCGCGGAGGTGTCGAGCTCGGCTTCGAGCTCGCGGGGCGTCGTGGTCATGGGGCCAGCGTATTGCCGTGACGCTGCGCTTCCGGTCGGTCACGCGATCACGTCGCAGGCGATCAGAAGAAATTCGCTGCATCCGTGTCACAAAGCCTCCAGTTGGCGCACTTCCTAAGAGCGAAGGGCAACCGCGACCGAAGCTCACTGCGCGCTCGGCACCTCTAGGTAGTGAGGGCCAAATCTGTGCGACTGCGCGGCTCGGCCCATCCAGAGGTGAGGGCACCCGCATCCGGTGGATGCTCCACCAGGACCGTGGAGGAAACGTATGAGCACCATCCCCGACCGCTTCAACTTTGCTTTTTTTCGCTGCCGCTGCGCCGTAGAACCTATTGGGCGCGGATCCACCGAAGCGTTGGACTCGGCGGCCTCGTCATCCGTAGAAGAGATTGACCGGACCTCGGTCGCCGAACCAGCAGAAGGACGTCATGAGCACACATGCATTTCCGCCGCATCTACCCGGTCAAGGGGCACCCGCAACCGGCGGGAGCCCGCCCTTGACCGAGAGGCTCACATGCCCACCTCTAGCACCCCCCATGTTCCCGACAACGGCGCCTCCATCGAGGAGCTCATCAAGTGGGGCTACGACCGCCTCATCGACCTCCACGGCACCGCGCAGACGAAGGGAGATGACGCGGCAGCCGGGGACTGAGACCTAGGCCGCCGCGTGGATGCTTCGACCCTACGCGGCGGCCGCGCCGCCCACCTAACTAGAGTGAGCGTCGATGACTTCAGCGAGCCCCTCCACGACGCAGCGCACCTACTCTCCGGCGGCGATCGTTCTTTCCTCGGCAGCGATCATCGTCGCTTGGTGCTGGTTCGCGCTGGTGCTAGGCGACACGTACGACGATGAGTGCAAGGCGCGCGCGGCAGGGACGAGCGATCTACAGTTCCTCCTGATCTTCGGCGTCGCGCCTCTCGTGCTCGTGAGCGCGGGGGCTCTGATCGCGCTGCTTCTCACGACTCGCGGAGAGATCGCCCGCCGGGTTCTGCTCGCCGTCGGGGCCTTCCTCGCAGCGACAGCGGCTGGCGTACTGATCGCCTGGGCGATGAGTGGTTGGACGCTGTTCGCGGAGTTCGCGATCGGAACCAACTGTTACCTCTGAGCGGGCCAGCGGCTGACCGCCAATCGGTCACGCCGCGGCACGCCTCGCCCACGGAGGGGCTCGCTCGCGATAGTGAGTTGACGCGCCTGCTCGGAGCCGTCCGCCTTGTGACCGATGTTTCCGAAGAAGCACTGCTCGACGCATGCCTCGGCGCAGCGATCGAGCAGTTGGGCTTGATCCTGCAGGAGCATGTCGATGATGAGTACCCGGAACTCACCGGCGCGCGCCGAGGCGACGTCGACTGGAGCACTGCTTCGGTCGAATTGGAGTGGATTGACGTTGCGGTGGACAGGCAATCATGTGAGTGCGAAGCGACAATCAGCGTCGCTGGGACGCTGTCATTCCCGATCCGCCGGGGTCGGGACGATGAGGCGGCCGTCGTCGGCCCCGCCCACCTGAACCTTCCCGTCCGTCCCGACGAGGACCATGCGGCTCCACTGGTCCGGCATAGGACACGGTGCACCCTTCTGCCCCGGGATGAGCTCGAGCGCCATCCGCGCCGTCTCAGTCGTCGTCCCCGTCCGATCGGTCAACGTGACCACAAGGTCGTGCTGCTTGCTGAGATTCGCGGTGCGAGGGACCACGATTTCGAAGGACGGCCTCACTCCGTCCTCGTCGTCGCACGCGCCGGCGTAGCAGGCGTGAACCGTGCCGCCAGGATGCATCCGCAGCCAGATGGCAGCGTCGACGGTGATGTGAGGCGGCCGAATGTCGGGCATAGAACACAGAGGGAACAGTGGGGCGCAGCCCGCAAGGAGCGTGACGGCGACGATACTCAAAGCAACGGTTATTGCATGCCGAACCCGCGTCGCCTTCACCTCACCGACGTCCGGCAGGGCGGCCCTGCTCACCCTTCCGTGCGAAGTAGTGCAGACCGAGCCACGCCCAAGCGGCGAGCATGCCCCACAAGAGGCAGACGACGACGAACCAGGGGTTGGGCGGCGGAGATGCTATGACGATCGACCCATTGAGCGCGAAGATGGCTGTGTACCACAGAGCCATATTTCGCGAGTTCCGCAGGCTGGCGGCAGGGACCCACCACGGCCGCTTGCCTGGCGGCTTGCCCTGGGTGCTCGGGATCATGAGTGTCAGCGTAGCGAGGACGGCCCGGGAAACAAGAGCTACCTCTTGCGAGCAGCGCCAGCTCTGTGGTCAGGTGGCGACCGTGAGCTTCTTCCCGCTGGACCCGCCTGAGGACGAGAACGAGACCGTCGAGAGTGTCGCCGCGCCATGGTGGAAGCCGTCCGACGGTGAGCTGGCTGTGATCTTCCCGATCGGTGAGACGATCGCCAGAAACGACAAAGTCGCCCTCATCCTGACGATGGCTCGGGTCTACAGCAACGGCGTGGAGCTCATCATCGACCGTCGCATCCGCCGCGGACGTGCGACCCGCTTGGAGTGGCAGGAGATGCAGTCGGCTATCCACAACCACTTCGCCCGGTACGACCCGGATCGCGTTCGCTACGGCGTCGTGCTGGGTGACGGTCAGCAGCTGATCTCCGATCTTGCGCCGGGCATGTACGGCGTCACCCCCGAGAAGCACAGCCTCAACCCCTCCGGCGGGAATGGCGGGGGTGGTGAAGACATCTACCGGTTCGATGACGGGATGTGGCTGTGGCCGCTTCCTCCGGAGGGCCCCCTCGAGGTGGTCGTCCAGTGGCCGGCGTTCGACATCCCGGAGTCGCACGTCGTGCTGGATACCGCACCACTTCTCGCGCGGGCCTCTGAGGCCCGTCCGGTGTGGGGTTCCGACTAGATCCTGGTGATCATCCCGGAAGAGTGCCGACGGCAGTGCTCGGCTCCTTCGAGTCCACGTGCAGTCGCCTCGGCAGGAGAAGCAGCACCAGCGGTACGGCTGCCGCCACGATGATCGCGGCACCGATCAGGTTGTCGAGCAGCGGGTTCCCGGACGCGATATCGATCGATTCGCCGATGAGACCGAACAGCACGAGCACAGCGAGAGGGATGATCGCTGCGAGGCCGCGGCGGCCCCTCCACGCCCTTCCCGCGCCCACGGCGAGAGCGATGGCGCCGCCGACGCAAACGACGACGAGGAAGGCGACGCCGCGATTTGCGGCGTTGCTAGTGAGATTCCCGATGGTGCCCTGCCCGGTGACCCATTGCACGACAAGGGCGGCGGCCAACAACGTCAGCACGAATGAGTAGCAGAACGACAGGACCGCCGCGACGATCACCGCTCCTGTCCGGCGGAACCGCGCCGGTGACCGAGAGGACGACACAGCGCGATCGTAGCGCTCGTCCGCGCCATCACCGTGGTTCATGAACCACCGATCTCGCCGCCCGCAGTCCCGAATGGAGCGCGCCCTGGATCGACGGGGACTCGCGGTGGTCGCCCGCGAGATGCAGGCCGGGGCCGATGCGAGTGGGCGACGAGCGCCGCATCGGCGGGGGCAGCGCAGGCAACGCGTGCGGGATGTCATCACGGCGCAGGAGCCGCCACGATGAGGAGGCTGACCTATACAGCCGCGCGAGCTGGACACGCACGTCGACCTCGCTCGCCGCGCTGCCAGGAGTCAACAGGCAGGTCGCCTGCACGAGGTGGTGGCCGGGCGGCGCTGCCTCCGAGATCGTGGCGGAGATCGCCAGCGCATTGACGATCGGGCCTTCGCGACTCCCATCAATCGTCAGCAACCCGGAGACCGGAGCTTCATCCGCCGCGAACCACCACGTCTGCAATCCCCGAGTGGATGGCGCAGGCACGTCCACGAGTCCTTCGACTGCGTCCGCAGCCACCGCAACGACGACGTCGCGCGCCATCAGGGTTTCCTCCCCGAGCGCATCCACATCCCATCGACCGTCGCGCCGCCGCAGCCGGCTCACCGTGCGGCCGAGCCGGATGTCCGCCCCCGCCGCACGAGCGCGCGAAGCGAGCGCGTGCGGGAGCGCGGCGATGCCCTCGCGGGGGAGGCCCGCAGCAGCCGGAAGGAACGATCGTGCGAGCAGGCGGACATACGCGTCCGACGTCATTTCAGAGGAGTCAGCGAGAATACCTGAGAAGAACGGCGACAACACCTGAGTGCGGAGCGGCCCAGTCAGACCGGCCTCGTCCCAGCCCCGGCCGACGGTGCGGTCGGGGCGGGAGACCGTCGCGCGCGGCCGCAGGACCAGGGGACCGAGCCACCGGGCGAGGCCGACGAGGTCACGTGGTGTGACGAGACCGCTGGCGAGTGTCGCCGGAATCAGACCCGGGTGCCGAAGTGGATGCGCGAGAGCCGCCATCGAGCCGTCCGTGCGACGCACCCGGACCGCTGTCGGGAACGCCGCGACGGAGAGGCTGTCGACGTCTACCGCCGCGCGGACCGCCGGATAGGTGGTGTTCAGCACATGGAAGCCGTGGTCGAGGGTGAAGCCGTCGACGTGGTCGGTCCGTTGGCGTCCGCCGACCCGATCCGCTGCCTCGAGCACGACCACCTCGCGACCGCGTGCCGCCAGTTCGGCGGCGCAGCGCAGACCCGCCAGCCCGGCACCGATCACGATCACGTCATGCGTCCGCATGTGCCGAGTGTACGAGCGCACGATCGACGGAGAGCGGAGAGACCTCGTCGCAGGTGCCTGTGTCAGTCCGCCGACGGCGGGACCGTGATGCGCATCACCGTCTTGCTCTTGCCGATGTGCCGCTCGAAGGTGAATCCGGCCTTCTCGAACATCGCCCTCGTGCCGTTGTGGAGGAACGACGACGACGTCCGCTTCCCGGGGGCGAGCTCGTTGGGGAACGAGACCACCTCGCCACCACCGGCCTGCCCGATCAGCTCGAGCGCCCCATCCAGTGCCTCCCGGGCCACCCCCTCGCGACGGTGGTCGCGGTCGACGAAGAAGCACGTGATGCGCCACGGCGCAGGACGGGTCTCGCCGGCGTCGTATTGCTTGCGGTGGTAGATGTTCGGCAGTTCGGCGGGACTGCCGTATTCGCACCAGGCGATCGCATCGTCACGGTCGAAGACGAGCGCGGCGTGGGCCACGCCCTCCGCCACGAGCCGCTGCTTGAAGGTCGGACCGTCGTACTCGCGTTTGACGGTGTCCTCCGTGTCGCCGTGGAAGTACGAGCAGTAGCACCCGCCCCAGACGCCGTTGTGCTTCTGCGCGAGCGCCAGCCAGGCCGGGAAGGTCTCCAGGGTCAGCGGCTTGATCGCATGCTGAGCGGTCACCGTCATTCGGAACCTCCCTCGTCCACTCCTTTCAAGTGTGACGGGACCGATTGCCGCGCACCAGGGGTACGCATCCAGCGTGAGAGTCCGGGAGACGAGGCGATCTCACTGGTCGAGGACGCACGTGAGGACACGGTGGCCGTCGGACGCCTCGCGATCGCTCTCGGTCATGACAGGGCTCCCGTGTCGGCGATCACCCTGTCGATCCACGTGCGGCGGGGAAGCGCGGCGATCGCGTCGCGCTCGAACCAGCCGAGTTCGAGCAGCTCGTCCATGTCCGGGGCGGCCGGGCTGAGCAGCTCGCAGTCGTACGCAACGGTGACGTAGCCCACGCGGTCGCCGTTCGGGTATTCGACCATCAGCGGCTCGCCGCCGTACGCACCGATGATGCCGGCGACCTGCACGCGAGCACCGGTCTCCTCGAGCACTTCGCGTCTGAGTGCTTCGGCCGGCTCTTCACCGGGCTCGATACCCCCGCCGACCAGGCTCCAGAGGCCGGAGTGCGCATGTCGCGCCAGGAGGAACCGGTCGCCATCTCGGATCACCGCGCTGACTCCCGGCAGGAGCAGGAAGTCGTTACCGACGCGGTCACGGATCGACTGAACGTACTCGGACATCGGCATGGCTGCAGCCTACGCAGTGCACCCGCGCTCCGAGCGGTATCCCCGGTCCGGCTAGAGTTGGAGGGTTCCCAAATCGACCCACGAACAAGGAGTGGACAGGTGGCCGACGGCTTCGAGCTCTTCACCGACCGTTCCGTTGTCGCGATGCGCGTCAACGGTGAGCTGAAGGACCTCGCGACCACCGTCACGACGACCGACGAGGTCGAGCCGGTCACCATCGACTCGCCCGACGGCCTCAGCATCCTGCGCCACTCGACGGCGCACGTCCTCGCGCAGGCCGTGCAGGCCGTGAACCCCGAGGCGAAGTTGGGCATCGGGCCGCCCATCACGGACGGCTTCTACTACGACTTCGACGTGCTGGAGGCGTTCACCCCGGAGGATCTGAAGGCTCTCGAGAAGGAGATGTCGCGCATCCAGCGTGCGGGCCAGCGGTTCGTCCGCCGTGTCGTCACCGACGAGGAGGCGCGCGCGGAGCTCGCCGACGAGCCGTACAAGCTGGAGCTCATCGGCCTCAAGGGCGGAGTCCAGCACGGCGACACCGCCGCCTTCGACGAGAGCGAGTCGGTCGAGGTCGGCTCCGGCGAGCTGACCATCTACGACAACGTCGACCCGAAGACGGGGGAGACGGTCTGGAAGGACCTCTGCCGCGGCCCGCACCTCCCGAACACCCGCATGATCGGCAACGGCTGGGCGCTGACGCGTGTCGCCGCCGCCTACTGGCGCGGCAACGAGAAGAACAAGCAGCTGCAGCGCATCTACGGCACCGCCTGGGCGAGCAAGGAGGAGCTGCGCGCCTACCAGACCCGCATGGAGGAGGCCGCCAAGCGCGACCACCGCAAGCTCGGCGCCGAGATGGACCTGTTCAGCTTCCCCGACGAGATCGGCTCGGGCCTGGCGGTGTTCCACCCGAAGGGCGGGATCATCCGCAAGGAGATCGAGGACTACATGCGCGACCGGCTCATCGCCAACGGCTATGAGCTCGTCAACACGCCGCACATCACCAAGGCGCACCTCTTCGAGACCAGCCAGCACCTCAACTGGTACAAGGAGGGGATGTTCCCGCCGATGCACCTCGACGAGGAGCGCGACGCGGAGGGCAACGTCACCCGGCAGGGCCAGGACTACTACCTGAAGCCGATGAACTGCCCCATGCACAACCTGATCTTCCGTGCGCGCGGGCGCAGCTACCGCGAGCTCCCGCTCCGGCTGGCCGAGTTCGGGACGGTGTACCGGTACGAGAAGTCGGGCACCCTGGCCGGTCTGACGCGCGTCCGCGGCCTCACCCAGGACGACGCCCACATCTACGTGACGGAAGACCAGATCCGGGACGAGGTCGCCCGCCAGCTCGAGTTCGTGCTGGAGACCCTGCGCGGCTACGGCCTCACCGACTTCTACCTGGAGCTCTCCACGAAGGACCCGGACAAGTACGTCGGCAGCGACGAGAGCTGGGAGACCGCGACCGAGACGCTGCGCCAGGTGGCGATCGAGTCCGGTCTGCAGCTCGTGGACGACCCGGGCGGGGCGGCGTTCTACGGCCCGAAGATCTCGGTGCAGGCGCGCGACGCGATCGGTCGTACCTGGCAGCTGTCGACCGTCCAGCTGGACTTCAACCAGCCGGAGCTGTTCGAGCTGGAGTACAACGCGGCGGATGGCACACGCAAGCAGCCGGCCATGATCCACCGGGCGCTGCTCGGCTCGATCGAACGGTTCTTCGCGATCCTGCTGGAGCACTACGCCGGTGCGTTCCCGGTCTGGCTGTCGCCGGTCCAGGTCGTGGGCATCCCGGTCGCCGACCAGTACGCGCCGTTCCTCGACGACGTCATCTCGCGGCTCCGCGCCCGCGGCGTCCGCGCCGAGGTCGACCACTCCGACGACCGCATGCAGAAGAAGATCCGCACCCACACCAAGGCGAAGGTCCCCTTCCAGCTGATCGTCGGAGAAGAGGATGCGTCGGCGGGCACGGTCAGCTTCCGGTTCCGCGACGGCACGCAGCGCAACGGCGTGACCGTCGACGAGGCGATCGAGCGGATCGTCGAGAGCATCCGCTCGCACGAGCTGGTCGACACGGCATGGCACGACTGAACCTCGACTCGTACGGGACGTCCGACGACCCGAACGGAGACGGCGCAGCCGACGGGGCGATCCGGGACAGCGTCAATGCGGAGCGCATCCGCGTCGACGACCCGTCGTACCTCGTCGGCGTTCCGGACGAGTTCCAGCGGCTCTGGACGCCGCACCGGATGGTGTACATTCAGCACGGCCAGCAGCCGGGCAAAGACGACTGCCCGTTCTGCGTCGCCCCGAGCATGAGCGACGAGGATGCGCTGATCGTCGCGCGCGGAACACACGCGTACGCGCTGCTGAACCTGTTCCCCTACAACAGCGGCCACCTGCTCGTGTGCCCGTATCGCCACATCGCCACGTACGACGAGGCGACGCCGGAGGAGGTCGCCGAGATCGGCAGCCTCACCCAGACGGCGATGCGCGTCATCCGTCAGGTGTCGAAGAACGACGGCTTCAACATCGGCATGAACCAGGGCGAGGTCGCCGGAGCCGGAATCGCGGCGCACCTGCACCAGCACGTTGTGCCGCGGTGGGCTCAGGATGCGAACTTCCTGCCCATCATCGCCAAGACGAAGGCGCTGCCCCAGTTGCTCGGAGAGGTCCGCGCGGCCATCGCAGACGCCTGGCCGCGTCCCTAGCCAACAGCTCCTGAGTTTTTCTCTGTCTTGGCGGCGATTTGCCCGAAAAACTCAGGAGCTGACAGTGGGGGAGGCGGGTCAGCGCACGCGCGTGACCGCGAACTGCTCGCGCGGGTTGGCGTAGGAGTCCTGCGACTCGACCAGCTGCAGCTCGCGCTCGCCCGACTCCAGGGTGCGCGTGAGCAGGTCGAACACGCTCGACACGGTCTTCCGCAGGGCCAGCTCGGCATCGCCGGTGCGCACGTAGTGCGCCGTGAACAGCGCCGCCGTCACGTCGCCCGATCCGTTGGCCTTCATCGGGAGGCGCGGGGTCTGCACGATCCACGCGCCCGCGTCGTCGACGGCGAGCATCTCGATCGTGTCGGCGGGCGCATCCGGACGCTCGACGCTCGTCACGAGGACGGTGCGAGGGCCCATCGCGCGCGCCGCATCCACCGACTCCAGCGTCGACTCGAGGGTGTCGGGCGACGTCTCGGTCAGGAACCCGAGCTCGAACTGGTTTGGCGTGATGATGTCGGCCACCGGCACGACGCGCTCCCGCAGCAGCACCGGGATGGCCGGGGCGACGAAGCAGCCGGACTTCGCGTTGCCCATGACCGGGTCGCACGCGTAGACGGCGTCCGGGTTGGCCGCCTTCACGCGGGCGACGGCGTCGATGATGACGTCGCCGATGCCCTCGCTGCCCTGGTACCCGGAGAGCACGGCGTCGATCTGGCCGAGCACGCCGCGCTCCTCGATGCCGGTGATGACCTCGCGGACGTCGTCGGGGGAGATGAGCGGTCCACGCCACGCGCCGTAGCCGGTGTGGTTGGAGAAGTTCACCGTGTAGACGGGCAGGACCTCGACGCCGATGCGCTGCAGCGGGAAGACGGCGGCGGAGTTGCCGACGTGACCGTAGGCGACCGCGGACTGGATCGAGAGGATCTTCATCCCTCGATCCTCTCATCTGGTCCGGGGCTCAGCGCGCCGCATCCACCAGGTCGTCGAGCAGCCGCGCGCTCTCCTCGGCGGTGAGGTCGTGCACGGTCAGGCGCAGGTGATGTGACGGTTCGGGATGTTCGGCCAGCTGGAACTCGTCGCCCGTCCGCGCCAGCCAGCCGCGCCGCATGAGGCGCTCCGCCACCGTCCGCGCCTGCACGGGAAGCTCGACCCACAGGTTGAGGCCGTCGGCCGGCTCGGCGGGGAGTCCCCGCGCGGTCAGCTCCGCCGCGAAGTCGCGGTTCCGCTCGGCGTAATGCCGGCCTGCGTCGGCGATCTCGGCGAGTGCGGTCTCGTCGGTCAGCTGGGCGAGCACGAGTCGTTGCAGGATGTGGCTGACCCAGGTCGTGCCCGGGCTCAGCCGGAAGGCGAGGCGCTCGGCCGTCTCCGGGTCGGTGGCGGCGACGGCGAGGCACATGTCCGGGCCGAGGAACTTCGACACCGAACGGATGAGTGCGAAGCGCCGGTGCCCCGGCCCGATCAGCGTCTCGTAGCGGCGCTGCGAGAGCATGGAGAAGTGGTCGTCGTCGATGACGAGCACGTAGGGATGGTCGGCGAGGATCGCGCGCAGTTCGGCGGCGCGTGCGGGGGAGAGGGTCGCGCCGGTGGGATTCTGGGCCCGCGGCGTGCAGATGACGGCGCGGACGCCCGCGGCGAGAGCGGCACGCAGGCCGTCCACGGTCATGCCCTCCGCATCCACCGGCACCGGGACGGCCCGATACCCGCCGAGCCGGACGGTGTGGATGCTCGCCAGGAAGCACGGATCCTCCAGCGCCACGGCGTCGTCACGGAGCAGAGCCTGCGCGAGCAGACGCTCGACCGCATCCACGGCGCCGTTGGTCACGGTGATGCGCACCGTCTGGTCGGGCAGGTCGTCGCGCACCCAGGCGAGCGCGCGCTCCTCGAGGGCCGGGTCGATGACGGGCTCCCCGTACAGGACGGGTCGTCCGATGGCGCCGGCGAGCGCTGCGGACGGCTGCGGGATGCGGCGCGGGTCCGGGTTGCCCGTCCCGATGTCGCGGAGGACGCTGTCCTGCGCGTAGCCCTCCTGCGCGACCGCCTCGACCCCGGCGATGACGGTGCCCGCCCGGCCGCGCGCCGTGACGACGCCCGCCTGCGCGAGCAAGCGGTAGGCGGCGACGGCGGTGTTGCGGTTGACCTGCAGCTGCGCCGCCAGCTCGCGCACCGGCGGCAGGGCGTCGCCGCGGCGCAGCGCACCGCGTTCGTGCAGCGCTCGCACGCTCGCCGCGATCTCCGACGCCGTGGCGCCGGTGATGCCGTTTCCGTCCATTACGCTCCCCGCCCGGTGGTCCCGCGGTCGAGTCTATCCAGCCGCGACCGGGATGCTATCGTTCGGCATAGGCCAAAACATTCTTTGTTCCGCACGAGAGGGCGATGATGACAGACAACGTACAGGGCAGCGCGACCGGTTCGAGCCGGGTCAAGCGCGGCCTCGCCGAGATGCTGAAGGGCGGCGTCATCATGGACGTCGTCACCCCCGAGCAGGCCCGCATCGCCGAGGACGCCGGCGCTGTCGCCGTCATGGCGCTCGAGCGTGTCCCCGCCGACATCCGCGCCCAGGGCGGCGTGGCCAGGATGAGCGACCCGGACCTGATCGAGGCCATCATCGCCGAGGTGTCCATCCCCGTCATGGCGAAGGCCCGCATCGGCCACTTCGTCGAGGCACAGGTGCTCGAGGCGCTCGACGTCGACTACATCGACGAGTCCGAGGTGCTCTCGCCCGCGGACTACGTCAACCACATCGACAAGTGGCGCTTCACCGTGCCGTTCGTGTGCGGTGCGACGAACCTGGGCGAGGCGCTCCGCCGCATCAACGAGGGCGCGGCGATGATCCGCTCGAAGGGCGAGGCCGGCACCGGCGATGTCTCCGAGGCGACGAAGCACATCCGCAAGATCACCTCGGAGATCAACGCCCTCAAGTCGATGACCAAGGACGAGCTGTACGTGGCGGCCAAGGAGCTCCAGGCCCCGTACGAGCTGGTGGCGGAGATCGCCGAGACGGGCAAGCTGCCGGTCGTGCTGTTCACCGCGGGCGGCGTGGCCACCCCGGCCGACGCGGCGATGATGATGCAGCTGGGAGCGGACGGCGTGTTCGTCGGCTCGGGCATCTTCAAGTCCGGCAACCCCGAGCAGCGCGCGGCGGCGATCGTCAAGGCGACCACGTTCTACGACGACCCGAAGGTGATCGCGGAGGTCTCCCGCGGCCTCGGCGAGGCCATGGTCGGCATCAACGTCGGCGACCTCCCCGCTCCGCACCGTCTGGCCGAGCGCGGCTGGTAAGCGTGACCGGAACGACGACGCGGGTCGGCGTCCTCGCCCTGCAGGGGGATTTCCGCGAGCACATCGCGGTCCTGCGGGGCCTGGGCGCCGACGCCGTCCCCGTACGCCGTGCGTCCGAGCTGGAGGAGATCGACGGCCTGGTGATCCCGGGCGGCGAGTCCAGCGTGATGGACAAGCTCTCGCGCGCATTCGGCGTCGCGGAGCCGTTGCGCCAGGCCATCGCCGACGGTCTGCCCGTGTACGGGACGTGCGCCGGGCTGATCATGCTCGCCGACCGCATCCTCGACGGTATCGCCGGCCAGCAGAGCCTGGGCGGCCTGGATGTGTCGGTGCGGCGCAACGCGTTCGGCTCGCAGGTGGACTCGTTCGAGACCGACCTCGACATCCCGGCGGTCGGCGAGGAGCCGATGCACGCGGTGTTCATCCGTGCACCCATCGTCGAGAGTGTCGGCGAGCGGGCGACACCCCTGGCAACGGTCGCGGACGGCCGTGTCGTCGCCGTCGAGCAGGGCAACCTGCTCGGCACGTCGTTCCACCCCGAGATCACCGGCGACACCCGCTTCCACGAGTACTTCCTCGGGAAGGTGCGCCGGGCGGCTCTGCGCGCGGCCTGACCCCGCCGCGAGGGTCGGTGCGGAAGCGGGGCGGGCAGTCGTCCTACAATGGTCAGGATCTTCAGACGTGAGACGAGGGAGCACCAGTGTCCGGGCATTCCAAGTGGGCAACGACCAAGCACAAGAAGGCGGTGATCGACGCCCGCCGCGCGAAGTCCTTCGCGAAGCTGATCAAGAACATCGAGGTTGCGGCGAAGACCGGCGGTGCCGACCTGTCGGGTAACCCCACGCTCGTCGACGCGGTGCAGAAGGCGAAGAAGACCTCGGTCCCCAACGACAACATCGACCGCGCCATCAAGCGCGGCGCCGGCCTCACCGGCGAGTCGATCGACTACACGACGATCATGTACGAGGGCTACGGCCCCGGTGGCGTCGCACTGCTGATCGAGTGCCTCACCGAGAACAAGAACCGGGCCGCAGCCGAGGTCCGGACCGCGATGACCCGCAACGGCGGCACCATGGCCGACCCGGGCAGCGTCGCCTACAACTTCCACCGCAAGGGCGTCATCGTCGTGCCGCACGCCGATGGTGTGGATGAGGACACGGTCCTCACCGCCGTGCTCGACGCCGGTGCGGAGGAGGTCACCGACCGGGGCGAGAGCTTCGAGGTGCTGACCGAGGCTTCCGACCTGGTCGCGGCGCGCACCGCGCTGCAGGAGGCCGGTATCGACTACGACTCGGCCGACGCGGAGTTCGTGGCCACCGTCAACGTCGAGGCCGACGCCGAGGTGGCCCGCAAGGTGTTCCGTCTCATCGACGCCCTCGAGGACTCCGACGACGTGCAGAACGTGTACACGAACCTCGACATCAGCCCTGAGGTGCAGGCGCAGCTCGACGAAGACGACGAGTAGGTCGCGGCCGTGACGATCCGGGTGCTCGGCATCGACCCGGGTCTGACGCGCTGCGGTGTCGGGATCGTCGACGTGCAGGCGGACCGTCGCGCCACGCTGGTGGATGTGACGGTCATCCGCACTCCGCCGGGCATGGCCCTGGAGGAGCGGCTCCTTGCGGTCGGGAACGGCATCGAGCGCCTGCTCGACCAGCATCTGCCCGCGGTCGTCGCCATCGAGCGCGTGTTCGCGCAGCACAACCTCCGCACCGTGATGGGCACCGCGCAGGTCAGCGGGGTCGCCCTGCACTCGGCGGCGAAGCGCGGCCTCCCGGTCGCCCTGCACACGCCGAGCGAGGTGAAGGCGGCGATCACAGGCTACGGCTCTGCGGACAAGAGGCAGGTCCAGGCGATGGTCGCGCGCATCCTCGGGCTCGCGGAGGCGCCGAAGCCGGCGGATGCGGCGGACGCCCTCGCGATCGCCATCTGCCACGCCTGGCGCGGCGGCCCGGTGGCGGCCGACGCCGGGGGAGCGACGGACACCGCGCTCACCCCCGCGCAGCAGGCGTGGCGCGCCGCGGAGCGCTCCAGCCGCACGTCGGCGGTGCCCCGTAGGCTTGCACGGTGATCTCCTCCCTCCGCGGTACCGTGCTCTCGGCGAGCGGCGGCACCGCCGTCGTCGAGGTGGGCGGCGTCGGCTTCGCCCTGCAGCTGACGCCCGACCACGTGCTGTCTCTGCGCGTGGGTGAAGAGACCTTCCTGTACACCTCGCTCATCGTCCGGGAGGACGCCCTGCAGCTGTTCGGGTTCGCCGACCGGGAGCAGCTGGAGGTGTTCGAGCTTCTCAACGGCGTGTCGGGCGTCGGTCCCAAGTCGGCCATCGGCGTGCTGTCCGTGCTGTCGCCGGACGACATCGCCACCGCGGTGGCAGCCGACGACGACGCCCCCTTCCGCAAGGTGTCCGGGATCGGGCCAAAGACCGCGAAGCTGATCGTCGTCTCCCTCGCCGGCAAGCTCACCGCCGTCCGCCGTCCGGCGCCCGCGGTGAAGACATCCCGAGCCCCGTCGTCGGTCGGCGACAGCGTGCTCGTCGCCCTCGTCGGGCTCGGCTGGCCGGAGCGCGTCGCCGCCGAGGCGGTCGCCGAGGTCACGGCCGAGACCGAGGAGAAGGAGCGCGACAGCGTCCAGTCCCTCCTGCGCCTCACCCTTTCGCGGCTCGGACCGGCGCGATGAGCGACGATCTGACCACCCCGGAGCTCGAGTCGGAGACCGAGCTCGCCTTCGAGGGAGCCCTGCGGCCGCGCACGCTGTCCGAGTTCGTCGGGCAGGCGAAGGTGCGCGGCCAGCTCCAGTTGCTGCTCACCGCGGCGCGGATGCAGGAGCGGACGGCCGATCACATCCTGCTCGCCGGCCCCCCGGGGCTCGGAAAGACGACGCTCGCGATGATCGTCGCGCACGAGAGCGAGCGCCCGCTGCGCCTCTCGAGCGGTCCGGCCATCCAGCACGCCGGCGACCTCGCGGCGCTGCTGTCGTCGCTCACGCCGGGAGAGGTACTCTTCATCGACGAGATCCACCGCATGGCGCGGTCGGCGGAAGAGATGCTGTACCTCGCGATGGAGGACTTCCGCATCGACATCATGGTCGGAAAAGGCGCGGGCGCCACGTCCATCCCGCTCGATCTGGCCCCGTTCACGCTGGTCGGCGCGACGACCCGCTCGGGGCTGCTGCCCAACCCGCTGCGTGACCGTTTCGGGTTCACCGCACACCTCGAGTTCTACGACGAGGCCGAGCTGACCCAGGTGCTCACGCGGGCGGCGACGATGCTCGACTTCGAGGTCGACCGGGAGGCGCTGGCCGAGATCGCCGGGCGCTGCCGCGGCACGCCGCGCATCGCCAACCGGCTGCTGCGCCGGGTGCGCGACTACGCGCTCGTCCACGGCGGCCGGGCCGATGTGAATGCCGTGCGCGCGGCGCTCGAGCTTTACGATGTCGACCCGCTCGGCCTCGACCGCCTCGACCGCGCAGTGCTGCAGATCATCCTCGAACGATTCGACGGCGGACCGGTGGGACTGAACACCCTCGCGGTCTCCGTCGGGGAGGAGGCGGAGACGATCGAGTCCGTCGTCGAGCCCTTCCTCGTGCGCATCGGATTGCTCTCCCGAACGCCTCGCGGCCGCATGGCGACCGCTGCGGCATGGCGTCATCTCGGAATTCCGAGCCCGCGGCGGGATTCCTCCCAGCCTCCGACGCTCGTCGATGACATATAATCCAAGCTGGCCGTTCGGCCAACCCCCTTGCCCCCATCGAAAGGTTCGGCAGCTTCATGGTCTTTGACCCGTTGACCATCCTGATGGTCGTCATCCTGGCGGCCCTCGTGTTCTTCATGTTCCGGAACAGCCGCAAGCGGCGCCGGGAGCAGGAGGAGACGCGTTCGAAGATGGTGCCCGGCGCCGAGGTCATGACCAACTTCGGTCTCTACGGCACGCTCCTGTCCGTCAACGAGGACGACAACACCGCCACCATCGAGACGAGCCCCGGCCACGTCGTCAAGGTGCACCGCCAGGTGCTCGCCCGCGTCGTCGAGCCCACGAACGCGGAGGCCACGAGCGACGACGCCGAGGCCCCCGGTGTCGAACTCAACGAAGACCACGCGATCACCCACGACGCGTCGGACTCCACGACGCCGGAGTACGGCGAGCGTCTCGACGACTCGCCCAAGAAGCCCGGCTCGAAGAGCGACGACTGACACATCCCCTGTGCTCCGGCCCCCACGCGGGGCCGGAGCGCTCGTAGAAAGCTGAGTTCCTGGTGGCAAAGTCGACCCCGGTCAAGAAAGCCTGGCGTTCGCTGACGTGGCTCGGCGTCATCGTGGTGGTGCTCCTCGGCACCCTCACGGCAGGCGTCCTGTTCAGCAATGCCACCTGGCTGCCGAAGCTCGCCCTCGACCTCGAGGGGGGAACGCAGATCATCCTCGCCCCGCAGGTCGAGAACGGCCAGTCGGTGCAGCAGCAGCAGCTGGACCAGGCGGTGTCGATCATCCGCCAGCGCATCGACGCGTCCGGCGTGTCCGAGGCGCAGATCTCCACCGAGGGCTCGAAGAACATCGTCGTCTCGCTGCCCGGCAAGCCGGACCAGGCGACGCTCGACCGCGTGAAGTCCAGCGCACGTCTCGACTTCCGTCCGGTGCTCATCGCCGGCGGCCCGACCAACGAGGTCGTCGGCGCCGACGGAAAGTCCACCCCGGCGCCGTCACCGGCTCCCGACCTGCAGGCGACACCGTCGACGAAGCCGACGAACGGGAGCGACCTCGCCTGGGTGACGCCGAAGCTCCAGGCCGACTTCAACGCCTACGACTGCAAGGCGAACGCGAACAAGACGACGAGCTCCGCGCCGACGGACCAGCCGTTGATCACGTGTGACGACCAGAACACGGTCAAGTACCTTCTGGGCCCGGTCGAGGTCAAGGGTCAGGACATCAGCGACGCGAACGCCGGGCTCGTGCAGAGCTCGCAGGGCGTGACGACCGGCCAGTGGGCCGTCAACATCATCTTCAACGGAGCGGGCACCAAGGCCTTCTCCGACGTCACGACGCGCCTCGTCGGCCTCCAGGGATCGCAGAACCAGTTCGCGATCGTGCTCGACGGCAAGGTGATCTCCGCGCCGACGACGCAGGCGGCGATCACGGACGGCAAGCCGCAGATCACCGGTAACTTCACCGAGACGACCGCGAAGGCCCTCGCCGATCAGCTGAAGTTCGGCGCGCTGCCGTTCAGCTTCAAGGTGCAGAGCCAGGACACCATCTCGGCGACCCTCGGTACCGCGCAGCTGCTCGCCGGTCTGATCGCGGGTCTGATCGGCCTCATCCTGGTCGCCATCTACACGTTCTTCCAGTACCGACTGCTCGGTCTCGTCACGATCTTCTCGCTGGTCGTGGCAGGCGTGCTGACCTGGCTGACGATCTCGCTGCTCTCGTGGCACTACGACTACCGGCTCTCCCTCGCGGGTGTGGCGGGTCTGATCGTCGCGATCGGCTTCACGGCCGACTCCTTCATCGTGTACTTCGAACGCATCCGAGACGAGTTGCGCGATGGGAGGGGTCTCGAATCCGCCGTGGAGGCCGGCTGGGGACGCGCCCGCCGGACGATCTACGCGTCGAAGGCCACCAACCTCCTCGCGGCCGTCGTGCTGTACGTGCTCGCGGCGGCGAACGTGCGCGGGTTCGCCTTCACGCTCGGACTCACGACCATCATCGACGTCATCGTCGTGCTGCTCTTCACGCACCCGACGCTGCAGCTGCTCGCGCGGACGCGCTTCTTCAGCTCCGGTCACCCGCTGTCCGGCCTCGACCCGCAGGCGCTCGGCGCCGTGTATCGCGGGGCCGCGCAGTTCCGGGCGCCGACGGCAGCCGTCAAGGCGGGAACGGCCGCGCGAGCGGGCAAGGAGGCGGCTCGCCGCCAGACGATCGCCGAGCGCAAGGCGGCAGAGCTCGCCGGCGCCTCGACGTCCTCGGATCGATCGACCGAGGGGAAGGACTCCTGATGGCCAGCCGTCTCGTGCAATTCGGTAACGACCTCTACACCGGCGCGCGCTCGATCGACTTCGTCGGCCGCCGCAAGATCTGGTACTCGATCGCGGCCGTCATGGTCGTGCTCTCGATCCTCGTGCCGATCGTCCGCGGCGGGTTCAACTTCTCGATCGAGTTCCGCGGCGGTTCGCAGTTCCAGGTGAGCGACGTGTCGAGCACCGACACCAGCAAGGCGCAGGACGCTGTCAGCAGTGTCGTGCCGAGCGCCGTCTCGCACGTCAGCGTGGTCGGCGACAACGCCGTGCGCGTGCAGACCGACCAGCTGTCGGAGACGCAGACGCGCGATGTGTCGGACGCGCTGGCGAAGGCGTACGACGTCGACGCCTCGGAAGTCTCGGCGACCTTCATCGGGCCGTCGTGGGGTGCGGATGTGACGCAGCAGTCCATCCAGGGCCTCGTGGTGTTCCTGCTGCTGGCCTTCATCGCCATGGCGCTCTACTTCCGCACCTGGAAGATGTCTGCCGCCGCGATCATCTCGCTGTTCCACGACCTCATCATCACGGCGGGCGTCTATGCGCTCGTCGGGTTCGAGGTGTCGCCGGCGACGATGATCGGCTTCCTGACCATCCTCGGCTACTCGCTGTACGACACCGTCGTGGTGTTCGACAAGATCCGCGAGAACACCAAGGAGGAGATGGAGCTGACCCGGCGCACGTTCGCCGAGTCGGTCAACCTGGCGGTCAACCAGACCCTGGTGCGGTCGATCAACACGGCCGTCGTGGCGGTGCTGCCTGTCGCGTCCATCCTGTTCATCGGTGCCTACGCGCTCGGTGCGGCGACGCTGCGCGACATCTCCCTCGCCCTGCTGATCGGCATCATCGTCGGCACGTACTCGACGATCTTCCTGGCCGCGCCGATGTACTCGCAGTTCCGTGAGAAGGAGCCGGCGATCCGGAAGCACGACCAGAAGGTGCTGTCCATCCGTCCGAAGGCCGAGGTCAAGGCCGACGCAGTCGCTGCGGCCGCGGAGTAGCCTGGCCGGATGACCGACGCCGCCCCGCAGACGCCTTTCCTCCCCGAGGACGAGATCACCGTTGCACGTGCGCGCGAGCTGACCGACGCGGGTGACGCGTGGCTGCTCGACGTACGCGAGCCCTTCGAGTGGGAGGCCGGGCACGCGCCCGGTGCGCACCACATCCCGCTCGGTGAGTTGGGGGAGCGGCAGCATGAGCTTCCGGAGGACCAGCAGCTGCTGGTCATCTGCCGGAGCGGCGCCCGGTCGCGGAGGGTCACCGATGCGCTCATCGAGGCGAACTATCCCGTCGCCAACGTCGCGGGCGGGATGAGCGCCTGGCACGCCGAGGGCGGTCCCGTTCTGCGCGACGACGGTACGCCAGGAGCGATCGTCTAGGGCCGAGATCCCGCACCGTGACAGAACGGTGTTCCGGAGCGGTCATAATGGACGACAGGAGGCGCGCGAATGGTTGACACGACGACATCGCAGAGCGCTTCCCTGCGCCGTCTCGTGCCGCGCATCTTCTCCCGAGCGCAGCCGTCCGGCGGTGCTGTCGAGACACTGATGCGCACGGTGCGGATGCACCACCCGAAGGCCGACCTGTCGCTGATCGAGCGCGCCTACTCCGTTGCGGAGCGGGCGCACAGCGGCCAGAAGCGTCGTTCGGGCGAGCCGTACATCACGCATCCCGTCGCCGTCGCGCAGATCATCGCCGACCTGGGCATCGGCGCCAAGACCATCGCCGCCGCGCTCCTGCACGACACGGTCGAGGATACCGAGTACACACTCGACGAGTTGCGGGACCAGTTCGGCGACGAGATCGCGATGCTGGTCGACGGCGTCACCAAGCTCGACAAGGTCAAGTACGGCGACAGCGCGCAGGCCGAGACGGTCCGGAAGATGATCGTCGCGATGTCGAAGGACATCCGGGTGCTGATCATCAAGCTCGCGGACCGCCTGCACAACGCGCGCACCTGGGGCTTCGTCCCCGCCGCATCGGCGACGCGCAAGGCGACCGAGACTCTCGAGATCTACGCACCGCTCGCGCACCGTCTCGGCATCCAGGCGATCAAGTGGGAGCTCGAGGACCTGTCGTTCGCGGTGCTGTACCCGAAGCTCTACGCCGAGATCGAGAGCCTCGTGAAGCAGCGCACGCCGGAGCGCGAGCGCCTGGTGCAGCAGGTCATCGACGCGATCAACGACGACTTGAAGTCCGCCAAGATCCGCGGCAAGGTCGTCGGCCGGCCGAAGCAGTACTACTCGATCTACCAGAAGATGGTGGTCCGCGGCCGCGAGTTCGACGACATCTACGACCTGGTCGGCATCCGCGTTCTGGTGAACACGGTGCGCGACTGTTACGCGGTGCTCGGGCAGATCCACGCGCGTTGGACCCCGATGCCCGGCCGCTTCAAGGACTACATCGCGACGCCGAAGTTCAACCTGTACCAGTCGCTCCACACGACCGTGATCGGTCCGCAGGGCCGCCCGGTCGAGATCCAGATCCGCACCGAGGAGATGCACCAGCGTGCCGAGTTCGGTGTGGCTGCGCACTGGAAGTACAAGGAGCAGACCACCGGTAAGAGCTCCGGCGGCCCCGCGAAGGTGGACACCGACCTGGCCTGGCTCGCCCACATCTCGGACTGGCAGGCGGAGACCGCCGACCCGAGCGAGTTCCTCGACTCGCTCCGCTTCGAGATCGGCGCGAAGGAGGTCTACGTCTTCACGCCGAAGGGACGCGTGATCGGCCTGCCCGCCGGCGCGACCCCGGTCGACTTCGCGTATGCCGTGCACACCGAAGTGGGCCACAGGACGATGGGCGCGAAGGTGAACGGACGCCTCGTCCCGCTGGAGAGCAGCCTCAACACGGGCGACGTCGTCGAGATCTTCACCTCGAAGAACCCGGACTCCGGCCCGAGCCAGGACTGGCTCAACTTCGTCAAGAGCCCGCGAGCGCGCAACAAGATCCGCCAGTGGTTCACCAAGGAGCGCCGCGACGAGGCGATCGAGCAGGGCAAGGATGCGATCGCGCGCGCGATGCGCAAGCAGAACCTGCCGCTCCAGAAGCTGATGACGCAGGACGCCCTGGTCGAGGTCGCCTTCTCTCTCAAGTATCCGGACGTGTCCGCCCTGTACGCGGCCGTCGGTGAGGGGCACGTCTCCACGCAGTCGGTCATCGAGAAGATCGTCGCCTCGCTGCAGACCGAGGTCGAGTCGGACGGCGAGCTCGAGATCCCGGTCAAGGGCCGCCGTCAGCTGCGCAACAGCGACTCCGGCGTCCTCGTTCGTGGCGCCCCCGACATCCTCGTGAAGTTGGCGAAGTGCTGCACTCCCGTCCCGGGCGACCCGATCGTCGGGTTCATCACCCGCGGCCAGGGCGTCTCGGTGCACCAGGCGAACTGCCACAACGTGCAGTCGCTGCTTCAGGAGCCCGAGCGGATGATCGACGTCGAGTGGGCGCCGAGTTCCAAGAGCGTCTTCCTGGTGCAGATCCAGGTCGAAGCCCTCGACCGCTCCGGCCTCCTCAGCGACGTCACCCGCGTGCTGTCCGAACATCACGTCAACATCCTCTCGGCCACGGTGACCACCTCCAGCGATCGGCTGGCCCTCAGCCGCTTCGTCTTCGAGATGGGAGACACCACCCACCTCGACCGCGTTCTCAACGCGGTGCGACGCATCGACGCCGTCTACGACGTCTACCGCGTCAGCGGCGGCTGACCGCCGACGACCGCCGACCCTACCGCCGGCTCGATCGCGAGCGGCAGCCGTGCGCGTGCCACGGCGGGCAGCCGTTGCCGCGCGAGGCCGCATCCCTTCTGCCGACTGCTCCGCAGCCGGTCGTCGAGTTCAGACGGTGAGACTCCGGCAAGCAGCAGGAGGTGCCGGACTTCGAGCGCCTCCGTCTCGCCGAAGCGCGTGCCGGAGCAGAGCAGATCGACCGCTGTGCGCAGGGGGCTCGTGACCCGCACACCGTCGTAGACGACGGTCTCGCCGTCACCGAGCACGCGATGTGAGGTGTCGACAGCGGGGAAGAGCGCGCCTCCCCGGCGATGGGGCGGGACGCAGACCTGTGGGACCGGGGGCGCCATGGCGCGCGTGCCGTGGATCCAGGCCGCCGACCCACGGTCGGCGACGGCCCAGCCGGGCGCGGTGCGCGCGAACGCCTGCGACCGTAGCGCCGGCCCGTCGACCGCGTCGGCCGGAGCGAACGCGTCGCCGACACGGAACAGGTGACCGTCGAGACAGAGGGAGAGCAGCTCGACCACAGGCAGGATGTCGGCGTCGAGCAGGGGAGCGGAGATCGTGTTCATGCCTCCAGCCTCGTCCGGGAGGATCCCGGGCGGCCCGGGATTCTCGGAACGGTGGAGAACGTCCTCGTCAGGCGTGCTGTGGAGAACTGCGACGCGGCGGCGAGACTACCGCCGCGTCATCACGACGACTCAGCCCAGCGCGTCGAGCCAGATCTTGCGGGCGTCGAGGGCCTCCTGCGCCGCCTTCACCTTGGCGCTGTCGCCGGTCGCCTGCGCATCGGCGAGCTCCTGCTCCAGCTTCGCGATGGCCGCGTTGAGCTGGCTGGCCAGCCCTTCGGAGCGAGCCTTCTTCTCGGGGTTGTTCTTCTCCCAGTGCTCTTCGTCGAGGCGGCGGACGGCCGCCTCGACGCGGCGCAGGCGGTCTTCGATCGGCCGCACCTGCTCGCGCGGCACGCGGCCGATCTGGTCCCAGCGCTCCTGGATCGACAGCAGCTGCGCGCGGGCGGTCTCACGATCGGTGGCCTTCAGCAGCGGCTCGGCTTCGTCGAGGAGCGCGAGCTTCTGCTGGAGGTTCGCCTCGTACTCGGCGCTGTCGCGCGCATCCACTTCGGACTTCGCCGAGTAGATCGCGTCGCCCGCGGCCTTGAAGCGCGCCCACAGGGCGTCGTCGTTCTTCTTGCCGGCGCGGCCGGCGGCCTTCCACTGGTCGAGCAGGCGGCGGTACTCCGGCACCCCGTCCGCACCGAGCGGGATGAGCTTCTCGGCTTCCTCGATGAGCGCGTTCTTGCGGTTGCGCACGTCGCGGTGCTGCGTGTCCAGTTCGGCGAAGAACGCCTTGCGGTTGTGCTCGATCGTCGAACGGGCGGCACGGAAACGCTTCCACAGCTCGTTCGCCTCGTTCTTGGGGATGCGCGGGCCGTCGTGCTGGTGGGCCTGCCAGCGCGCGAACAGGGCGTCGAGCTCGGCGCTCGTCGTCTTCCACTGCGTCCGCGCCGGGTCCTGCGCCGCGAGGGCCTCCGCCTGCTCGACGATCGCGGTGCGTTCGGCGATGGCGGCGTCGAGCGCAGCCTTCGCCTCGGCGCTCTGCTGCTCGGTGAGCTCCTCCACGGTGCCGCCCAGTGCATCCAGGCGTGTCAGGAGGGATGCGAGGTCGCCGACCGCGTTCGCGCCCTCGACGGCGGACCGCAGGTTGGCGACCGACTTGGCGACGTCGCTCGCGGGGGCTCCCCGGCGCGCACGCTGCTCCAGCAGGCCGACCTGCCCGGCGAGATCGGTGTACTTGCGCTCGAAGTACGCGAGCGCCTCCTCCGCCGTACCGTCGGGGTACTCGCCGACGACGCGTTCGCCGTCGCCCTCGCGGACGTACACGGTTCCGGTGTCGTCGACACGTCCCCAGGGGTGCTGTTCAGAAGTAGCCAAGAGCCTCACCTTGCTGCTGCGCGATCGGGCGGGATGCCGCCCCTCGTTTGGGAATCAGCCTATTGCACGTGCCACGGTCACTGCAGGGTGAAGCTGTCGATCGTCGTCTTCACCGCGGGGGCGCCGTCGGTCTTCCCGCCTTCGATGCCCTTGTCGGTGACCTGCGCCTTGAGCTGGTCGAGGCCGCTGGTCACCGAACCGATGACGGTGTAGCCGCCGGCGTCGTCCGAGGGGATCTTCGTGTCCTCGTAGACGATGAAGAACTGGCTGCCCTGGCTCTCGGCGTTGTTGCCCTGACGGGCCATCGCGATCGTGCCCGCCTTGTAGACGTCGTCGGCAGGCGCGTTCTCGATCGGGCCGTACTCGTAGCCCGGTCCGCCGGAGCCGTCGCCCTTTGGATCGCCGCACTGCAGCACGTAGAAGCCGCCGTTGGTCAGGCGGTGACAGGTCAGGCCGTCGTAGAACTTCTTCTGCACGAGCGACACCGTGGACGAGACGGCCTGCGGCGCCGCGGCGCCGTCGAGCGAGACCCCCAGCGGGACGCCGTTGATCGTCATGGTGCCCGTCCAGGTGCGGTCCTCGGCGAGCGTCTTCGGCGGGACGCCGCCCGCGGAGGGCGACGTGGACGGGGATGACGAGGACGAAGCCTTCGCCGCGCCGGGTCCGGCGGAGAAGTAGAGGAGCTGCGTGCCCACCGCGAGGGCGACGATCACGATGGCCGCGATTCCGGCCACCCAGTTGTCACGCTTGCGGCGCTTGACCTTGTGCTCGTGCACGGTCTGTCGCGCCTGGTAGGCGCGCAGCCGCTCGCGTGCCTGTCGCGCTTCGCGGTCGTTCTGCTTCGGTGCCACGTGTGTCCTCCGGCGTCGGTACGGGGGATCTCCGCGAGGCGTGCGCCCGCTGGATCATGGAGAACCCTATCCGGCGGCCCTATGGACGACAAACTCGGCGCTCCCAGGCGGACTGTCGGTGGTCACGACTAGCCTGGACGGGTGGTCGACGTGCAACCTGGGCTCCGCACCGGAGCGACTCCTCTCGCGGTGCGCATGCGCCCGAAGTCGCTCGACGAGGTGGCCGGTCAGCGTCACCTCCTCAAGCCGGGTTCGCCGCTGGTCGCGCTCGCCTCCGACAAGGAGGGGCAGTCGGGGTCGGTCTCCGTCATCCTGTGGGGTCCGCCCGGCACGGGCAAGACGACTCTCGCGCAGGCGATCGCGCACTCCTCGGGCCGCCGGTTCGTCGAGCTGTCGGCTGTGACGGCCGGCGTGAAGGATGTCCGGCTGGTGATGGACGAGGCGCTCTCGACGCGCGATCTCTACGGGGTCTCGACCGTCCTCTTCCTCGACGAGATCCACCGCTTCACCAAGGCGCAGCAGGATGCGCTGCTGCCCGGCGTCGAGAACGGCTGGGTCATCCTCGTGGCTGCGACGACCGAGAACCCGTCGTTCTCCGTCATCTCGCCGCTGCTCTCGCGCAGCCTGCTCCTCACCCTGGAGACGCTGAGCGACGACGACCTCGGCGTCGTCATCGACCGCGCCGTGGCCGACGATCGCGGTCTCGGCGGCCAGTACACGCTCGACCCGGAGGCGCGTGCCGCCCTCATCCGTCTCGCCTCGGGTGACGCCCGGCGGGCGTTGACGGCGCTGGAGGCCGCCTCGGTCACAGCGGCATCGGCCACGCCGGCGACCTCCAAGAAGAAGCCGGTCATCACCGCCGAGCTCGTCGCGCAGGCCGTCGACCGCGCGCTGCTCCGCTACGACCGCAACGGCGACGAGCACTACGACGTCATCAGCGCCTTCATCAAGTCGGTGAGGGGCTCCGACGTCGACGCGTCCCTGCACTACCTCGCCCGCATGATCGAGGCGGGGGAGGATCCGCGCTTCATCGCCCGCCGCATCATCGTGCTGGCGTCGGAGGACATCGGGATGGCCGACCCGCAGGCACTCGGCGTCGCCATCGCCGCGGCCGACGCCGTGCAGTACATCGGGATGCCGGAGGGCCGCATCCCTCTCGCCCAGGCGGTCGTGCACCTGGCCACGGCACCGAAGTCGAACGCGGCCTACATGGCGCTCGACGCCGCGATCGCCGACGTGCGCGCCGGCAAGATCGGACGCGTGCCCAAGCACCTTCGCGACGCCCACTATCCCGGCGCAAAACGGCTCGGTCACGGCAAGGGCTACAAGTACCCGCATGACGACGCGCTCGGCGTGCTCGAGCAGCAGTATCTGCCGGACGAGCTGGCCGGCACGACGTACTACACGCCCACCGAGCACGGCAACGAACGGGACGTCTCCGCACGGCTGGCGAAGCTGCGCCGCATCGTGCGCGGGCGCTGACCGCGATCTGTTAGACTTTCTGCGCCTAGAAGCGTGTTCGGGGTGCGGCTGCCGCGTCCACGATTCGATGGGAAGAGCCCTGTAGCCGGGCGTCCCTGGCGACAATCCCTCTCTCTGCGGGCGCACACGTATGCCCGCATCCATCACGTCAGAGAGAACTTTCGAAAGGAAACCGTGTCTTCACGTTCCCGCAGCAAGACCCGCGAGTCGCGGGCCCTGGGCATCCCGCTCACCCCGAAGGCGGCGCGCTACATGGAGAAGCGCCCCTACGCTCCGGGTGAGCACGGCCGCACCAAGCGCAAGGCCGACTCGGACTACGCCGTGCGTCTGCGCGAGAAGCAGCGTCTGCGCGCCCAGTACGGCATCCGCGAGAAGCAGCTCCGGATCGCCTTCGAGGAGGCCCGCCGTACGCAGGGCCTGACCGGTGAGAACCTGGTCGAGCTCCTCGAGATGCGTCTGGACGCCCTCGTGCTCCGCGCCGGCTTCGCCCGCACCATCACGCAGGCGCGCCAGTTCGTCGTGCACCGTCACATCCTCGTCGACGGACAGCTCGTCGACCGCCCGTCCTTCCGCGTGAAGCCGGGCCAGCTCATCCACGTCAAGGCCCGCTCCGAGGGCACCGAGCCCTTCCAGGTCGCGGCCGCCGGCGGTCACCTCGACGTTCTGCCGAAGACCCCGGGCTACCTGGATGTCGAGATCGACAAGCTGCAGGCCCGCCTCGTGCGTCGCCCGAAGCGCGCAGAGGTCCCCGTGACCTGTGAGGTCCAGCTGGTCGTCGAGTACTACGCGGCTCGCTGAGCATCAGCACCACCCCGGACGGGGTCGCGACTCTTCGTCGCGGCCCCGTTCGTCGTTTCCGGGCACGCCTTTCCTGCTGGCGCCGTTCCCGCCGCCCGCGCGTGCGACTACGCTTGTGCCGTATGCCTGAGGCGGAATGGAAGGAGCCCACGTGTCCGGAGGAGACATCGCAGGGTTGATCGCGGCCGTCGTGTTCGCGGTCCTCGTCGGCTTCATCGCCATCCCCCTGATCAAGCTGGGGCGGGTGCTCGACTCGACGCGCGACGCGATCAAGGAGGCGAGCGACGGCATCACGCCGATCCTCGACGAGACCGCGACGACGCTGCAGGAGACGAACAAGCAGCTCGCCCGGGTGGACGTGATCACCAAGAACGTCGCGGACGTCACCGGCAACGTGTCTGCCCTGGTGGCCTTGTTCGCCGCGACGGTCGGCGGCCCGCTCATCAAGCTCGCCGGCTTCAGCGCCGCGGCGCGGGCGGCGTTCCGGGCCGCTGGAGGATTCGGCTCCAGGAAGGGACGCGGCGGCTCGCACTAGACTTGACTCTCGTGCGCCGCGCCCGCGCGCGGCGGCATCCAGAGAGGGAGGATCAGCATGAAGAGTTTCCTGTGGCTGCTCACCGGCGTGGCCATCGGCTTCGCCGTCGCCCACAAGGTCAACGAGACCGCCAAGGGTCGCGAATTCTTCAGCAACATCGACCAGAAGGCGCGCGACTTCGGGGAGGCCGTCACCGACGGATACCGTCAGCGCGAGGCCGAGATCCGCTCGGCCATCCAGGGCGACTGACGCCCCCTTTCCCTCCCACCCGCAGACTTCGATCGACCGGAACCCATGCAGACCGCTGAAATCCACCGCCGCTGGCTCGACTTCTTCGCGCAGCGCGGCCACACCGTCGTCCCCTCCGCCTCCCTGGTCAGCGACGACCCGTCGCTGCTCTTCACGGTGGCCGGGATGGTGCCCTTCGTCCCGTACCTGACCGGTGTGGTGCCGGCGCCGTTCCCGCGCGCGACGAGCGTCCAGAAGTGCATCCGCACGCTCGACATCGACGAGGTCGGCAAGACGCCGCGGCACGGCACGTTCTTCCAGATGTGCGGCAACTTCTCCTTCGGCGACTACTTCAAGGAGCAGGCGATCACCTTCGCCTGGGAGCTGCTGACGACGTCGGAGGACGACGGGGGCCTCGGCTTCGACCCGAAGGACCTGTGGGTCACGGTCTACGAGGAGGACGACGAAGCGCGGGAGATCTGGCAGCGCGTCTCGACCCTGCCGGCGGACCGCATCCAGGGCCTCGGCAAGGACACCAACTACTGGTCGACCGGCCAGCCCGGCCCCGCGGGCCCGTGCTCGGAGATCTTCTTCGACCGCGGCCCTGCCTACGGCATCGACGGCGGACCGGCGACGGACGACGACCGCTACGTCGAGATCTGGAACCTCGTCTTCATGCAGTACCTGCGCGGCGAGGGCGACGGCAAGGAGTTCGAGATCCTCGGCGACCTGCCGAAGAAGAACATCGACACCGGCATGGGTCTCGAGCGCGTCGCGTTCCTCAAGCAGGGCGTCGACAACATGTACGAGATCGACCAGGTGCGTCCGGTGCTCGACCGCGCGGCCGAGCTCGCCGAGAAGCCGTACGGCAACGAGGCGCACGAGGACGACGTGCGGCTGCGCGTCGTGGCCGACCACGTCCGCAGTGCGCTCATGCTGATGGCCGACGGTGTCACCCCGTCGAACGAGGGACGCGGCTACGTGCTGCGCCGCCTCCTCCGCCGCACCGTGCGCGCCATGCGCCTGCTCGGCGTCGAGACCGCGACCTTCCCGGAGCTCTTCCCCGTCTCGCGCGACGCGATGAAGGCGGCGTACCCGGAGGTCGACACCGAGTTCGACCGCATCTCGCAGCTGGCCTACGCGGAGGAGGAGACCTTCCTCCGCACCCTCACCGCGGGAACGAGCATCCTCGACACCGCGGTGGCGACCACGCAGAAGGAGGGGCGGAAGCAGCTCGCGGGCGACACCGCGTTCCTCCTGCACGACACTTACGGCTTCCCGATCGACCTCACCCTGGAGATGGCGGAGGAGGCCGGGCTCACCGTCGATCGCGGCGCGTTCGACAAGCTCATGGCCGACCAGCGCTCGCGGGCGAAGGCGGACGCGAAGGCGAAGAAGACCGCGCTGGCCGACCTGTCGGTGTACAGCAGCTTCCGCTCGCTCGGCGAGACCGTGTTCACCGGCTACACCGAGCTGCAGACGGAGTCGAGCATCCTCGGCCTCATCGTCGACGGACGTTCCGTGAACAGCGCCCGCGAGGGCCAGGTCGCGGAGGTCATCCTCGGCGCGACGGCGCTTTACGCGGAGTCCGGCGGACAGGATGCGGACGCCGGCTCGATCGTCGGCCCCGGCTATGAGCTCGACGTGCTCGACGTGCAGAAGCCCGTGAAGGGCCTGATCAGCCACAAGGTGCTGGTCCGAAGCGGCGAGGTCGGCGTCGGCGCTCCGGCGACGAGCATCGTGGATGCGGACTACCGCCGCGGCGCGCGACAGGCGCATTCGGGCACCCACATCATCCACGCGGCGCTCCGCCAGGTGCTCGGCTCGAACGCGCACCAGTCCGGCTCGTACAACAAGGCCGGCTACCTGCGTCTCGACTTCTCGTGGAACCAGGCGCTCTCCGCCGAGACGCGGAGCGAGATCGAGGAGATCTCGAACAACGCCATCCGGCAGAACCTCGAGGTCACCACCCGCGAGCTGCCGCTGAGCGAGGCGAAGGCGCTCGGCGCCATGGCGCTGTTCGGCGAGAAGTACGGCGATGTCGTGCGCGTCGTCGACATCGGCGGCCCGTGGTCGCGCGAGCTCTGCGCGGGCACGCACGTCTCGACGAGCTCCGAGATCGGGATGATCAACCTCGTCAGCGAATCCTCCGTCGGTTCCACGAACCGCCGCGTCGAGTCGCTGGTCGGTCTGGAGGCGTTCAAGGACCTCGCGGTCGAGCGCACGATCGTGTCGCAGCTGTCGAGCTCGCTCAAGACGCCGCGCGAGCAGCTGCCCGAGAAGATCGCCGACCTGATGGCGAGCCTCAAGGCGGCGGAGAAGCGCATCCAGGCGTTCGAGGCCCGTGCGGTGCTCGACAAGGTGCCGACGCTGCTCGAGTCGGCGTCGCGCCGCGGAGCGGTCACCGTCGTAGCCGAGGACGCGGGCACGCTGAACAGCGCCGATGACCTGCGGATGCTGGTCACCACGGTGCGCGAGCGCCTCGGCTCGGACGCCGCGGCGGTCGCCCTCGCGGCCCGCGCCGGCGGCAAGCCGGTCGTGATCGTCGGCACCAACCAGGCCGCTCGTGACGCGGGCGTCAACGCGGGTGCGCTCGCGAAGACGGCGGCGGGCGTGCTCGGCGGCGGTGGCGGCGGCAAGGCCGACCTGGCGCAGGGCGGCGGGACCGACGCGGACGCGATCCCCGCGGCGCTGAGCGCCGTCGTCTCGGCGATCGGATAGCACCGCGTGCGCAGCGGGGTGCGGATCGGCATCGACGTCGGCAAGGTCAGGATCGGCGTGAGCCGGTCCGACCTGCACGGGATGCTGGCCACCCCGGTCGAGACGGTCCCTCGCTCCGAGGACGCTGCGGACCGCCGGCGGATCGCCGAGATCGTCGGCGAACTCGGAGCCTTCGAGGTTATCGTCGGACTGCCGTTGGCGCTCTCGGGCGCGCACACCGCATCCACGGCGGACGCGATCGGTTTCGCCGAGTCCCTGGCCGTCGAGGTCGGGATCCCGGTACGGCTGGTCGACGAACGCCTGTCGACCGTGTCGGCGGCCTCGGCGCTCCGCGCGTCGGGCAGGAATGCGAAGAAGGCGCGTCCGGTGGTGGATCAGGTCGCGGCCACGATAATTTTGCAGCACGCCCTCGATGCGGAACGGGCCACAGGCCGTCCGCCGGGTGACCCCGTCGAATCGAGCATTGGACAGTAGCTTGGCTCAGAACCCCCCAGAGCGGCCCGAGCCGCCCGCCTTCCCGGCCGTGAACCGGCCGCCGTCGCCGCCGCAGACGCCGGCGACGGACAGCGGCGAGCGTCCGCCGATGACGCGCCGCGAGGCGCGGGCCGCCCGCGAGGCGCAGGAGCGCCGGGCGGAGGAGTCGCAGGCGCAGCCGGAGCAGGTGCAGCAGCAGCCATCCTCGTCGCAGCCCGAGCAGCCGGAGGAGCCGTCAGCGTCCGCCGCCGGAGCTCCCGTCTCGGCCGCGCAATCCCCGTCCGCGGCGCCGTGGTCGCTGTTCGACGACAGCACGCCGATCTCCTCGCCGATCCCGTCCCAGGAGACGCCGGCGGATCGCGCGGCGCTCGACGGCCTCGACTTCGACGCCGTCATCACCGGCCCCATCGCCCACGTCGAGGAGCCCGAGACGGTCTCCGTCGCGGCGCGCCACGGCTCGGACGATCAGACGCCATCGCACCATGACCATCCTGCGCGTACCATCTTCGGAGTGCTGGAGGAGACCGAAGACGATTCCGCCCAGGACGAGCATCCACTCGTCTGGCGGCAGCAGAACTATCTGTCGCATGACGAGCCGCCGAAGAAGCGCCGGTGGGTCAAGCGGCTGATCGTGACCATCGTCGTGCTCGGCATCCTCGGCGGCATGGCCGGCGCCGCGTACGCCATCTTCCAGCCGCAGATCGCCAAGGTGCAGAACGCGCTCTTCCCGCCCGAGAACGACTACAAGGGCACAGGGACGGGCGAGGTCATGTTCACGATCAAGTCTGGCGACGACGGCTCGACGATCTCGGAGAACCTCGCGAAGGCGGGTGTCGTCAAGACGTACGACGCGTTCTACTCGCTGCTGCTGCGGCAGAAGCCGGATGTGGAGTTCCAGCCCGGCGTCTTCAAGCTCGCGAAGCAGATGAGCGCGGCGGCAGCGCTTGCCGCCCTGAAGGATCCGTCGTCGCGCGTGGAGAACACCGCGGTCATCCCGGAGGGGACTCCGGAGAAGGACATCCTGCAGACGGTGTCGGACGCGACCAAGATCCCCCTCGCCGACCTGCAGAGCGCCGCCGCGAACCCGGCCGCGTATGGTCTGCCCGCCGAGGCCAAGTCGCTCGAGGGCTTCCTGTTCCCGGCGACCTACACCTTCGCACCGGGGACGACGGCGCAGCAGGCGATCAAGACCATGGTCGACCGGATGTTCCAGGCGCTCGACGAGGCCGGCGTGGCCCCGCAGAACCGCTGGAACACCGTCGTGCTCGCATCCGTCGTGCAGCGCGAGGCCGGCCTGAAGGACGACTACCCCAAGGTCGCCCGGGTCTTCCTCAACCGGCTGGCCCAGGGATGGGACCTGCAGTCGGACGCGACGGTCGCCTACGGCACCGGCCACACCGATCGGGTGGAGACGACCGACGCCGAGCGCGAGGACGCCGGGAACCCGTACAACACCTATGTGCATCCCGGCCTTCCGGTCGGCCCGATCTCGAATCCGGGCGACCTGGCGATCAACGCGGTGCAGCATCCCGCCGACGGCACCTGGATGTACTTCGTGACCTGGAACCTCCAGACCGGAGAGACGATCTTCTCCACCACGCAGGCCGAACACGAGGCAGCGGTGGAGAAATGGCAGCAGTGGATGAGGGACAACCCCGGCTATGAGTGACACGAGCAAGCAGCGGCGCGACGAGGACCTGGCGGAGCCCGCGGTGCTCGAAGACGACACGGTCGAGGAGTCGCAGACGGACGAGGCCGACGAGCGGGCCGCGGTCGAGGACGGCGTCTCGGAGGCGTCGGCGGAGGCGTCGATCGCCGCGCTCGTCGAGGCCGAGCGGGAGCGCGAAGCCGAGGAGGCCGCGGTCGAGGAGGCGGAGGAGGCCGTCGAGCGGGAGGCCCCGCACGACGAGCCGGAGGACGAGGCGGAGCCGGAGTCCGAGACGGCCGCCGAGCCGGAGCCGGAGTCCGAGACGGCCACCGAGCCGGAGCCTGCGAAGGCTCCGACGAAGCAGCCGACCAAGGCCCCCGCGAAGTCGACAGCATCCAAGCCCCGCAAGCCGAAGGCCCCGAGCCGCAAGCTGGCCGTGCTCGGCTCGCCGATCGGCCACTCGAAGTCGCCGCAGCTCCACCGGGCCGCGTACGAGGCGCTCGGGATGGACTGGTCGTACGAGGCCATCGACGTCACCGAGGACGCCTTGCCGGAGTTCATCGCGGGCCTCGGCCCGGAGTGGCGCGGGCTGTCGCTGACCATGCCGCTGAAGAAGGCTGTTCTTCCGCTCCTCACCGAGACCGACCGCATCGCGGAGCAGACCGGAGGAGCGAACACCGTGCTCCTCGACGGCGAGGCGGTCCGCGGCTTCAACACCGACGTCGCCGGCATCGTGCGCGCCCTGCAGGCGGCCGGGCTCGAGCAGGCGCACTACGTCCACATCCTGGGCGGGGGTGCGACCGCAGCGTCGGCGCTCGTCGCGGCGGCGGAGCTCGGCGCCGACCGTGTGGATGCGCACGTGCGCGACCTGGAGCGCAGCGCCTGGATCGAACCGCTGGCGAACCAGCTCGGCCTGCGAGTCCGCATTCGTCCGTTCGCGCAGGCGGACCGCTCACTCGACGTGCCGGACCTCGTCATCAGCACGCTGCCGGGCGGCACCACCACCGAGGCGGTCTACACCGACTCCACGCGGCGCCGGTCCGTCCTGTTTGACGTCGCGTACGAGCCGTGGCCGACGCCGCTGGCCCGCCAGTGGGAGTCCGTGGGCGGCCGTGTCGTCTCGGGCCTCGCCATGCTGGCCCACCAGGCCCTTCTGCAGGTGCGTGTGTTCGTCTCGGGCGACCCGCTGCAGCCGCTGGAGGACGAGGAGGCCGTGCTCGCGGCCATGCTGGACGCGGTGGGCATCGACGCGCAGGGCGCTCCGCTGGAGGTCTGAGGGCGGAGGCCCACGAGCTCCGACCGGACACCTCAGGCGCTCAGAGCGTTGAGAGGAGGACGAGACCAGCGTGTCGGCCGCTTCTCAGGTCGGGAAACGCGGTGCTCAGAGTCCTGGCAGGGGTTGGAATTCGCTGGCGGTCGGATCGACCGAGACAATGACGGTGTTGACATGGCCCGGCCCCCTGTAGCTGAGGTCATAGACCACTTCGAACCCGAGCTTGTAACCGGGATCCAGAGCAATCTCGAAACCCTCATCGGGGCGGTCTTTCATGGCCTTGATCTGATATTCCGCGCTGGTCTTATCGAAGCCATAGGCTTCGGCGGCGTCTCGGATAATGGCGAAGAACTCTTCCGGGGTGTCCGCGGTCAGGAAGTACGAGATCTCGCTAACCCACGCTTCTTCCGGGACCGTGAAGAACCTGATGTGGTCGGATTGGGCGGTGAGTGTTCCGTGGGAGCCGTGGAGTGTGAGAGTCATCGGGCCATCGGTTGAGAGGTTGGGTGGGTAGCCGGTGGCGGGGATGCCGAGATCCTCTTTGAGGAGTTCGTTTCTGGTGAGGTCGAAGGTGACCTGGCACGTCTTGGCGATCTCCTTCAGACCTGTCTCGTCTAGCCGCGAGTTCTTCGGGTCGTTCATGGTGGTTCCCTGTCTCGGTGAGGTGTCGCATCGCGGTAGGGAGGAGTCTGCCGTGAGTGCCTGGACCACTCCGCACCCGGTCAGTGTGAACACCAGCATCCCCACCACCGCAGCGCGGGCCAGCCTGCTGTATGTCATGGTTCTTGTTTCCGTGCATGCCTGCCGCATGCGGTCCGCGATCTCAGGAGGTCGGCTCAGAATAGGGATGCGGCCTCGGCTCGCTGACCGCCGGAGTGACCAAGACGATGACGGTGTTGACATGCCCTGGACCCCTATAGCGGAGGTCATAGATCACTTCGAACCCGAGTTTGTAGCCGGGATCAAGTGCAATTTTGAAACCATCATTGGGACGGTCTTTCATAGCCTTGATCTGATATTCCGCACTGGTCTTGTCGAAGCCGTAGGCCTCGACGCCGTCACGGATGATCGTGACGAACTCTTCCAAAGTCTCGGCGGTCAGGAAGTACGTGATATCAACCCAAGGTTCTTCCTCCACTGAGAAGAACCTGATGTGGTCAGTGCGTGCAGTGAGTGTCCCTTTGGAACCCTGAAGGGTGAGGGCTATGGGGCCGTCGGTCGTGACGCTGGGCACGTAACGGGCAGTGGCGGGGAGGCCGAGGTCTTCCTTGAGGAGTTCGTTCCTGCTGATGTCGAAGGTGACCTGACAGGTTTCGTAGACCTTCTTCAGTCCTGTCTCGTCCAGTTGCGAGTTTGTCGCGCTAGTCATGGTTGCTTCCTGTTTCGGTCGGGTGTCGCATTGCGGTAGGGAGGTGTCAGCCGTGAGTACCTGGACAACTCCGCACCCAGTCAGTGTGAACACCAGCATCCCCGCCACCGCAGCGCGGGCCGGTCTCGTGTACCTCATGGGTTCTCCTTCCCGGTGAACCCCTGCCGCAACCGGTCCACAATCTCGGGAAGCCGGTTGGGGATGCGCATCCCCTCGGTGCGGTTGGTGAAGTCGGACTCGATGATCTCCCGCACCTTCTCTGGCTGGTTCTTCAGCAGTTCCCGATAGACGGGCAGGGTGTCTTCCTTGATCAACGACCAGCGGTCCTCCTTGACGGAGATGTTCCCTTCGGAGAACACCTCGGGGAACGTCTTCGCCCCCGGTATCGACGCGGCGCCGATCAGCGTGATCATTTGCGTCATCGCCCCTCCCGTGGGCGCGCGATTCCGCATGGCATCGTAATTGTCATTGATGATCTCGTTCTGCTCACGCTCGAGCAGGTACCCGTTCCCCTGAGAGACCTGTGCCGGATCTCCGGATGCGATCTGACCCCAGGCAATCTCCGTCTTTTGGTCGATCGCACCGGACGCGCGGAGGCGCTCGATTTCTTTCATGCCGCCACCGAGGAACGCCTCGTGCTGACGGGCCTGATCGAGGAAGATCTCCTTCTGCATCCCCAGAAGAGTCGTTTCGTAGAACCGCAACTCTTCGTCGCTGAACTGTCTCAACTGCCCCCACAGGGCGTCAGGAATGAATGGGGGCTGCACTCCCGATTTCAGGATGCTGCGCAGCATGGCCAGGTCACGGAACCCGCCGGCGAACGACGGGCCGATCATGTTCGCCATCCCCGCCCATTGAAGATCAGGATTGTTCAGATAGAGGCGGCCGTAGTAGTCGTAGACCTTCTTGATCGTCTCCCAGTTCGCCTCCGTTCCACGACGGAGGTCCCAGGTCGCCGGGTCGATCCCCGCCTTGAGGAGAGCCTTGTGGTTCCAATATCCGGTGAGGAAGTGTGCATATTCCGGCGACTTCACGGCGATGAGACCGGAATCGGCGGCCGCGTCCATCGCGACTTTCGCGCCCTCCCAATACTTCGACGCCCACTCCCGGAACTCCGGACTGTTGAGATACGCAGACCGTTGCTCCGGAGTCATCCCCTTCAAGAGTTCCGTCAGATACTGTGCGTCCTTCTTCGGGTCCGGCTTCGCCTCCTTCAGGGCGAACATGTCGACGCCTTTTCCCTTGGACACGGTCTTATGGAAGAGCCCGGTGGTCGCCTGATGGAACCCATGGAGTGCATCGAGCCTGTCCGTCAGATCGCGGAGGTCGTTCTCCAGTTGCGTCAACACCAGGTCCAACTGGGAATTCACGGCGCCCAAGGCTTCCGCTGTGCCAGGCAGGACAGCATTCACCGCAGTGACGAGCGCGCTGTTCATCTCCTTGAGGCTCTCGGTGAGATCCCGCTGCGCCCGGGTGGCGGTGAGCTGTGCGTTCAGCTCGTCTTCTTTCAGGACGCCGAAACGATTGACCTTGCTGTCCTCGTAGGTGTACTTGGTGAGGTCGTTCTGGATGATGTCGATCTCACTCCGGGCAGCCGTGATCTGAGGGACGATATCCCGCGTAAGGACGAGCTGCGCGGCCGAATAGCCCTTACCGGACAGCTCACCGCCACTCAGTGCCTCGACGAGACGACGAGAGGCATTCTCCGTCGCCTGCAACACTGACAACGCCGAGGTCAGATTCCCGGTGAGTGCGGTCTTCAGGTTGTTCGAGTCGGCCGCGTCATAAATCAACCCCATCAGGCACCCACTTCCGAGGACGACGTGATCGCCCGTTCGGCCTCGTTCAGGAGCTCCGTCTGCTGATACGTGAGTTGGCCGACGTAGCTGTCGAGCTCTCTTCGCGCCGCCAGCCCTTTCTGTACGAAGTAGTTCGTCGGGCCCAGGGCAGCGGCCGCCTCTTCGAACCGGGAGGTGTGCTCCCTCATCGCGCGCCGATACTCGTCCCACCGCTCTTCCTGCACGCGAACCTGTGCAAGAGCCTCCGCGATCTCCTCCTCGGACGCGCTGGATCCCTGGCTCTCGCGATCGTGACCGCTCATGACTCAGCACCCCAGATCGCTGCGTCCAGACTGTCGCGCTGCTCGATCTTCTTTGCGAGCGAATCGACATTCCGGGAGTGACTGATCAATGTCGCAGACAGCTTGAGGATGCCCTCCAGCGCGGTGTTCGTCACGACTGCCGCATCCTTCATGCTCGCGATATTGCTGGAACGGAGTTCCACTTTCTGCGCCTGCACATCCGTTGTGATCTCAGCGATACCGGCTACAGCATCTTGTGCGGCAGCGACATTAGACGTTAGTTTCAATGGATCATTCCTCACCCCTGGTCCGTACAGGCTAAGGATTGCGGCCGCCCACGACTTGTCCGGGTCCAGTCCGTCCGGATTCAGCGCCGACTGCGAAAGCCTGGGAGAACCACCCTTCGGAACTCGTCTTCCAGAGCGGGGCGGGGTTCGCGGCGGGTGTCGTCCCGCAAGCGATCCTCAGAGGCCACCGCCATTAGCGGCCCAATTCAGGACAGTTCGGAGCCGACGCGGTGGGCCGTCACGCTGCCGGTGAAGTCACTGCGCTGTGCCAGAATCGAATCATGCTTCGTTGGCTCACGGCCGGGGAATCCCACGGTCCCGAACTCATCGCCGTCCTGGAGGGTCTTCCCGCCGGGGTCCCGGTCTCGCTCGACGCGATCCGTGCCGATCTGGCGCGTCGCAAGCTCGGGTACGGCCGCGGCGCGCGCATGAAGTTCGAGCAGGATGCGCTGGAGGTGTCCGGCGGAGTCCGTCACGGTCTGAGCCTCGGCAGCCCGATCGCCCTGCGCATCGGCAACACCGAGTGGCCGAAGTGGGTCGACGTGATGAGCCCCGAGCCGGTCGACCCGGAGGTGTTGAAGTCCGGCCGTGGCGCCGCACTCACGCGTCCGCGTCCCGGTCACGCCGACCTCGTCGGCATGCAGAAATACGGCTTCGACGAGGCCCGACCGATCCTGGAGCGCGCGAGCGCCCGTGAGACCGCCGCCCGCGTCTCCCTCGGCGCCGTCGCGCGCTCGTTCCTGAACGAACTGGGCATCACCCTGGTCAGCCACACGCTCTCCATCGGTCCGGTCCGCGTACCGGAGGATGCCCCGCTTCCGCGACCGTCCGACGTCGACACGCTCGACGCCGACCCGCTGCGCTGCTTCGACCCGGCAACCTCCGAGCGCATGGTCGCCGAGGTGGATGCCGCGCACAAGGACGGCGACACGCTCGGCGGCGTCGTCGAGGTGCTCGCGTACGGCGTCCCGCCGGGGCTCGGCTCGCATGTCCACTGGGACCGCAAGCTCGACGCACAGCTCGCCGCGGCGCTCATGGGCATCCAGGCGATCAAGGGCGTCGAGATCGGCGACGGGTTCCTCACCACGACGCGTCGCGGGTCGGAGGCGCACGACGAGCTCGTCGCCGCTGACGGCACCATCGCGCGCACCAGCGACAAGGCGGGCGGCACCGAAGGCGGAATGAGCACCGGCGGCGTGCTCCGCGTCCGCGCCGGCATGAAGCCGATCGCGACCGTCCCGCACGCGCTGCGCACAGTGGATGTGGCGACCAGCGAGGCCGCACCGGCGCACCACCAGCGCTCCGACGTCTGCGCGGTTCCGGCCGCCGGAGTCGTGGCGGAGGCCATGGTCGCTCTCGTCCTCGCGAACGCCGTGCTCGAGAAGTTCGGCGGCGACTCGATCGGCGAGACGGCCCGCAACCTCCACGCGTACCTGGCCAGCATCCCGGAGAACCTCACGACCGAGCGCGTCAGCGCCCCCTACGCCTGACGCCGTGTCGTCCGAGCTCACGACGCCCGTCGTCCTGATCGGCCCGCCCGCGGCCGGCAAGACGCGGGTCGGCAAGCGTCTGGCGCGCCGGCTGCACCTGCCGTTCGTCGACACGGACGCCGTCGTGGTGGCGCAGCACGGCCCCATCCCTGCTCTCTTCGCCGAGCACGGGGAGCCGTACTTCCGCCAGCTGGAGCGGGCGGCCGTCGCCGAGGCGGTGCGCGAACCGGGTGTCGTCTCGCTCGGCGGGGGAGCCGTGCTCGACCCCGCGACGCAGGCGGACCTGGCCGAGACCCGCGTGGTGCTGCTGACCGTGCGCCCGGAGGCGATCGCCCGCCGCATCGACAACTCCAAGCGGCCGCTGGTGACCGACCTCGAGTCGTGGAAGCGCCTCGTCGCCGCCCGCAGCGACCTCTACCACTCGCTCGCCGACTACACGGCCGACACCTCGTCCCGTCCCATCGACACCATCGTCGAGGAGATCGCGACCTGGGTCGAGTCGCAGAAGGAAGGACACGCATGACCGACGCCCCCACCGAGATCCTGGTCCCTGGTGCGCATCCGTACCCGGTGATCGTGGGCCGCGGACTCCGGCTGGAGCTCGCCCACCACCTCGGGAACGCGGTCAACAAGGTGCTCGTCGTGCACCCGCCGACGCTGGGCGCTGCTGCCGCCGAGCTGCGCGAGTCGCTCGTCGGGCGCTACGAGGTGCTGCTCGCCGAGGTGCCGGACGCGGAGGCGGCCAAGCGCGTCGAGGTGGCGTCGTTCCTCTGGGGCATCATGGGGCAGGCCGACTTCACCCGCTCGGACGCCGTCATCGGGTTCGGCGGCGGTGCCGTCACCGATCTGGCCGGATTCGTGGCCGCGACCTGGCTGCGCGGCGTGAAGCTGATCCAGGTCCCGACGACGCTGCTCGGGATGGTGGATGCGGCGGTCGGCGGCAAGACCGGCATCAACACCGCGGAGGGCAAGAACCTCGTCGGGGCGTTCTACGCGCCGGACGCCGTGATCTGCGACCTCGACACCCTGACATCCCTCCCGAAGAACGAGATCCTCGCCGGGTTCGCGGAGGTCGTGAAGTACGGGTTCATCGCCGAGCCGGAGATCCTGGACATCATCGAGGCCGACGTCGACCGGGCGACCGACCCGGAGACGCCGGAACTGCGCCGGCTGGTGGAGCTGTCCATCGGCATCAAGGCGCGGGTCGTGGGGGAGGACTTCACCGAGCAGGGTCTCCGCGAGATCCTCAACTACGGCCACACCCTCGGGCACGCCATCGAGCACGCCGAGCGGTACCAGTGGCGCCACGGGGCCGCCGTCTCCGTCGGGATGGTCTTCGCGGCGGAGCTGGCCCGGCTGAGCGGGCGGTTGAGCGACGAGGTCGTCGACCGGCACCGCCGCATCCTGGAGTCGCTGACCCTACCGGTGTCGTATCCGCTGGGCCGCTGGCAGACCCTGCTCGCCACGATGCAGCGCGACAAGAAGGCCCGGGGCAGTATGCTGCGGTTCATCGTGCTCGACGACGTCGCCCGGCCCACCGTGCTGGCCGGCCCCGATCAGAGCCTGCTGTTCGCCGCATACCAGGAGGTGGGCTCGTGAGCGAGAAGACCGTGCTGCAGAGGTTCCAGGCGAAGCCCGGCGACGGGATCGCGCTGGTGGTCGCAGAGGACGGCGACCGCGCACTGCTGGGCGCGCTCCCGGACGGGGCGACCGAGGCGCCGGTGGAGTCCGCCGCGATCGTGGTGAGCGTGGTCCGGACGCGCGACGAGCTGCTGGCGCGCTACGCCGAGCAGCTGTCGGTGGCGTCCGGCGCGCGCGCCGTCTGGGTCGTGTACCCCAAGGGCGGGCGCGCCGACGTCAACCGCGACGTGGTCGCGGGCGAGGCGCGCGCCTACGGTTGGCGTGGCGTGAGCAACATCGCGGTCGACGACACCTGGTCGGCGGTACGCGTGCGCCCGTTCAAGGACGGGGAGGAGTGACGTGACGAGCATCCTCGTCCTCAACGGCCCCAATCTCGGGCGCCTCGGCACCCGCGAGCCCGACGTCTACGGTTCCGCCACCCTGGACGACCTGCGCGCCGTCCTCGCGGAGGACGCCGGCGACGACACCATCGACCTGCGCCAGACCGACGACGAGGGTCAGTTGCTGCGGTGGCTGCACGAGGCGGCGGACACGGGTGCGCCCGTCATCCTGAACGCCGGCGCGTGGACGCACTACTCCTACGCGGTTCGGGATGCGGTGTCGCTCGTCACGAAGGCGGGAGGCACCGTGATCGAGGTGCACCTGTCGAATCCGCACGCCCGCGAGGAGTTCCGCCACACCAGCGTGCTGAGCGCTGTGGCGACCGGCGTCATCGCCGGGTTCGGCTTCGAGTCGTACCGGCTGGCGCTCGCGTTCATTCGCCGAAACGCCCGCTGACGTCTAGAATCTCTGGGGGCCGCCGTGCGCGGCCGACCGTGGGCCGCTTCCCGTAGCGAAGCCGGCACCACCCGAAACTTCTCATCGAGCGAACGGAAACATCCCCTTGGCCTCAACCGCTGACATCAAGAACGGCGTCGTCCTCAGCATCGACGGACAGCTCTGGACCGTGATCGAGTTCCAGCACGTCAAGCCGGGCAAGGGCGGCGCGTTCGTCCGCACCAAGCTGAAGAACGTCACGACGGGCAAGACGGTCGACCGCACCTACAACGCCGGCGCCAAGATCGAGATCACCAACGTCGACCGCCGCGACTACCAGTATCTGTACCAGGACGGCGCGGACTTCGTGTTCATGGACACGTCCGACTACGACCAGATCACCATCCCGGGTCCGGTCGTCGGCGACGCCGCCAACTTCATGCTCGAGAACCAGAACGTCACGGTCGCGCTGCACGAGGGCTCGCCTCTGTACGTCGAACTCCCCGCCTCCGTCGTTCTCGAGATCACCTACACCGAGCCGGGCCTCCAGGGCGACCGCTCCACCGGCGGCACCAAGCCCGCGACGGTCGAGACCGGCTACCAGATCCAGGTCCCGCTGTTCCTCGAGACCGGCACCAAGGTCAAGGTCGACACCCGCACGGGCGACTACCTCGGCCGCGTCAACGACTGAATGAGCGCTCGGACGAAGGCGCGCAAGCGCGCGCTCGACGTGCTCTACAGCGCCGACCTGCGGCAGACGCCGCTCCGGCAGGCGCTAGCGACCGAGGCCGAGCGCGCGGCGAACGAGCCTGCGCGCGAGGCGTCGTGGCTGTATGCGCGCGAGATCCTCGACGGGGTCATCGAGCACGAGGATGAGATCGACGAGCTGATCGAGACGTACGCGCAGGGCTGGACGCTGGCGCGCATGCCCGCCGTCGACCGCGCGATCCTGCGCATCGGCGTGTGGGAGGTTCTGTTCAACGACGAGGTGCCCGAGGGTGTCGCGATCTCCGAGGCGGTCGAGGCGGCCACGGTGCTCTCGACGGATGACTCGGCCGGTTTCGTGAACGGACTGCTCGCCAAGATCGCCCAAACGAGGTCGGTGTGAGCGGCGTGCAGACGGGCCTGCGTCGCCGGGTCGCCCGCGCGGCGGCCGCCGCCGTGCTGGCGGTCGGCATCGTCTCCGGCGTCGCGGCGTGCTCGCTGCTGGGCGGAGCATCCAATGTCCCGGTGGCCACCGACAAGCCGCCGACCGGCACGGACGGCGCTGTCGACTTCGACGGCGGCTTCATCACGGCGGGCGACGGCGAGAAGAAGGTCGACATCTGGTTCGACGCGATGTGCCCGGTGTGCGGCGCGTTCGAGCAGACGAACGGTGAGACGCTGGCGAAGGCCGTCGACGACGGGTCGATCACGCTCCGCTTGCACCCTCTGACCTTCCTCGACGCCGCATCGAACGGCACCGGATACTCGACCAGGGCGGCCGCGGCGCTGACCTGCGTCGCCGTGACGGACCGGAGCGCGGTGCTGCCGTTCTACCAGGCGCTGTTCACGGACCAGCCGGAGGAGAACTCCGACGGCCTCACCGACAAGCAGCTCGCGAAGCGCGCGAGCGACGCCGGTGCGGGGGACATCACGTCCTGCCTGGCCGACAGCGGCCCGTACCAGGCGTGGGCGCAGGCGAACACCGCTCACTCCCAGAAGGGCCCGATCGTAGTCGACGGCACCAAGGTGCTCGACACGATCAAGGGGACCCCGACGGTGCTCGTGAACGGCAAGCAGTATCCCGGCGGCATCACGGACAAGAAGGCGTTCACCGCGTTCCTCGCCGACCACTGACCCCGTCTGAAACGGAGGAGATCGTCGGGCGCAAGCCCGCCGGCTCCTCCGTTTCGTGCATCCCGGCGGCGTGTCGCCTCCCATCTCCTCCGTTTCGGACTGTGGGGGACGGGGCGGCCGGAGCAGACGGCGCGCGCCTGAAGCAGGCTGGCGGCGGGAGGCTGATAGGGTGAGCGACGTAGGCATCCTTTAAGAGCCGTCCTGTGAGGCGGGGAAGGAGGTCGGCATGACAGCGCGCACCGTGCTGCAACAGGCTGACATCGCCCGGGCGTTGACTCGGATCTCTCACGAGATCCTGGAGTCCAACCGGGGAACGGACGACCTGGTGATCCTCGGGATCCCGACCCGCGGCGTCGTGCTCGCGCGGCGGATCGCCGAGAACATCCAGCGCATCGAACCGGCGTCCATCGCGTCGCCGGCGGACATCGTGGGCGCGCTCGACGTGACCATGTACCGCGACGACCTCTCGCGGAATCCCACCCGCACGCCGCAGCCCACCTCGCTGCCGGGGCCGATCGACGGGAAGACCGTCGTGCTGGTCGACGACGTGCTGTTCTCGGGCCGGACCATCCGCGCAGCCCTGGATGCGGTGAGCGACCTCGGCCGACCCCGCGCTGTACGCCTCGCGGTGCTGGTCGACCGCGGCCATCGCGAGCTGCCGATCCGCGCCGACTTCGTGGGCAAGAACCTGCCGTCGGCCGCGTCGGAGCGCATCTACGTGCGGCTCGCCGACGTGGACGGCGACGAGTCGGTCACCATCGAGGACCCGAACGCCGAACCGAACATCACGCAGGAGGTCGACGCATGAGGCACCTGCTCTCCACCCGCGACCTCCCGCGCGAGGACGCCATCCGGCTGCTCGACATCGCCGAGGACATGGCGGATGTGCAGGACCGCGAGGTCAAGAAGCTCCCGACCCTGCGCGGCAAGACCGTCGTCAACCTGTTCTTCGAGGACTCCACGCGAACGCGCATCTCGTTCGAGGCCGCCGCGAAGCGCCTCTCGGCCGATGTGATCAACTTCTCGGCGAAGGGCTCCAGCGTCTCGAAGGGCGAGAGCCTCAAGGACACCGCCCAGACGCTGCAGGCGATGGGCGCGGACGCCGTGGTGATCCGTCACGGGTCGTCCGGCGCTCCGCAGACGCTCGCGGCGAGCGGCTGGATCGACGCGGGCATCGTCAACGCCGGCGACGGCACGCACGAGCACCCGACGCAGGCGCTGCTCGACGCGTTCACGATGCGCCGCCGCCTCCACGGCACCGCATCGCGCGGCAAGGACCTCGACGGCGTGAGTGTCGCGATCGTCGGCGACATCCTCCACTCGCGCGTCGCGCGCTCGAACGTGTGGCTCCTGCGCACGCTCGGCGCCCACGTCACGCTCGTCGCACCGCCGACCCTGCTGCCGGTGGATGTGTCCGGCTGGCCGGCCACGGTCGGCTACGACCTCGACGCGGCGATCGCGGAGGGACCCGACGTCGTGATGATGCTCCGCATCCAGGCCGAGAGGATGAACGCCGCGTTCTTCCCGACCACACGCGAATACACGCGACGCTGGGGGCTGGACGAGGAACGGTTGGGCCGGCTGCGGGCCGATAGCATTGTGATGCACCCGGGACCGATGAACCGCGGGCTGGAGATCTCGGCCGCGGCCGCGGACTCCCCGCGCTCGACGGTCCGGGAGCAGGTCGCGAACGGCGTCTCCGTGCGGATGGCAGCCCTGTACCTGCTGCTGTCGGGTGCAGGTCCCGAACAGGTACGGCCCGGCGGTGTGAGGTGAGTGTGGACGAGAGATTCCTGATCGGCGGCGCGACGCTGGCCGACGGCACCCGGACCGACCTTCTGGTCGAGGGCGGCCGGATCGTGGAGACCGGTACCGGGCTGAGCGCTGCGGGCGCGACGGCGATCGACGCGGACGGGCTGCTCGCGCTGCCCGGACTGGTCGACCTGCACACGCACCTGCGCGAGCCCGGCTACGAGCAGAGCGAGACCGTCCTGACCGGTACGCGCGCCGCGGCCGCGGGCGGTTTCACGGCGGTGTTCGCCATGGCGAACACGTCGCCGGTGGCCGACACCGCGGGCGTGGTGGAGCAGGTGCTGAGCCTGGGCGAGGCCGCCGGCTACGCGACCGTCCGCCCGATCGGCGCCGTGACGGTGGGCCTGGAGGGCGAGCGCCTCGCCGAGCTGGGCGCGATGGCGCAGTCCCGTGCCCGCGTCCGGGTGTTCTCCGACGACGGCAAGTGCGTCTCCGACCCGCTGCTGATGCGCCGGGCGCTGGAGTACGTGAAGGCGTTCGACGGCGTCATCGCCCAGCACGCGCAGGAGCCGCGCCTGACCGAGGGCGCCCAGATGAACGAGGGCGCACTCTCGGGCGAGCTGGGTCTTGCCGGCTGGCCGGCGGTGGCCGAGGAGTCGATCATCGCCCGGGATGTGCTCCTCGCCGAGCACGTCGGCTCGCGCCTGCACGTCTGCCACGTCTCGACGGCCGGCAGCGTCGACGTGATCCGCTGGGCGAAGGCCCGCGGCATCGACGTGACCGCCGAGGTCACCCCGCATCATCTCGCTCTCACCGAGGAGCTGGCGACCGGTTATGACGCGCGCTACAAGGTGAACCCGCCGCTGCGCAGCCGGGAGGACGTCGAGGCCCTCCGCGCCGGCCTCGCCGACGGCACGATCGACATCGTCGCCACCGACCACGCTCCGCATCCCGTCGAGTCGAAGGACTGCGAGTGGGATGCCGCCGCGTTCGGCATGGTCGGCCTCGAGTCGGCGCTCTCGGTGGTACAGGCATCGGTCGTGGACAACGGGATGCTCGGCTGGGCCGACATCGCGCGCGTCCTGTCCACCACCCCGGCGAAGATCGGCCGGCTGGACGGCCACGGCGCGCCGCTCGTCGCCGGTGCTGCGGCGAACCTCTTCTTCTACGACCCGACCGCGTCGCGCACGTTCTCGACCGGCGACCTCGCAGGCAAGGGCGTCAACTCGCCCTACCTCGGGCTGACCCTGCCCGGACGTGTCGTGGCGACCTTCCACCAGGGCCGGGCGACCGTGCTCGACGGCGCCGTGGTCGACGCCGAGCGGCTGGCCGCAGGAGCGGGGGTGACGGCACGTGGATAAGGTGCTCCCCACCCTCGGGATCCTCGCGGTCGTCGTCATCGTGCTCGCACTGGCGGTCGTCGGCTGGCGCCGGCGCGTGCGGCGCGACACGGCATCCGGCGGCGGCTACTCCACCCCGGGAACGCTGAGCGCGCCGACCGCCTCCACCGAGGTGCTGTACGTCGCGACGACCCGCGCCGGTCAGCCCCTGGAGCGGCTCACCCTGCCGGGGCTGGCGTTCCGCGGGACGGCGACCGTGACCGTCCGGCCGGAGGGCGTCGAGCTCGCGGTGACGGGGGAGCAGCCGGTGTTCATCCCGGCCGCCGTCGTCACCGGCATCGGCGCCGCGAGCGTCGCCATCGACCGCGTCGTCGAGAAGGACGGCCTGCTCCGCCTCGGCTGGACCACCAGCGGCGGCACCGCCGCCGACAGCTACGTCCGGGTCGTCGACCCGGCCGGCCGCGCGCAGCTCGCCGCGGCCATCGAAGATCTCGTGCCGCGGTCGGACACCGCAGGCACGGCCGGTGCGGAGACCACCGGCGACGACACGACGGGCGTCGACCGCCCGAACGACAAGGAGGTGTGACGTGCTCGCTGCAGAACCCGCAGTGCTCGTCCTCGAAGACGGAAAACGGTACGTCGGCCGGGCCTACGGCGCCCGCGGGCGCACGCTCGGCGAGGCCGTGTTCGCCACCGGGATGACCGGGTACCAGGAGACGCTGACCGACCCGTCGTACGCGGGCCAGATCGTCCTCATGACGGCGCCGCACATCGGCAACACCGGCACGAACGACGAGGACATGGAGTCGCGCCAGATCTGGGTCGCCGGCTACGTCGTGCGCGAGCCCAGCCGCGTCGTCTCCAACTTCCGCGCCCAGCGGAGCCTCGACGACGACCTCGTCGCCCAGGGCGTCGTCGGGATCAGCGGCATCGACACGCGCGCCGTGACCCGTCACATCCGCTCGGCCGGTGCCATGCGCGCCGGCGTCTTCTCGGGCGACGACTTCGCGCTGAGCGACAGCGAGCAGCTGGACCTGGTGCTCGCCGGAGCGCCCATGAAGGGCCGCAACCTGTCGGCCGAGGTGTCGACGATCGAGCCGTACACCGTGCCGGCCGTCGGCGAGAAGGTCGGCTCGGTGGCCGTCCTCGACCTCGGCGTGAAGAAGTCCACGCTGGAGAACCTCGCCGCCCGCGGGCTCGACGTCCACGTCCTCCCGCAGCAGGTGTCCGCGCAGGATGTGCTCGACCTCGGCGTCTCTGCACTGTTCTTCTCGAACGGCCCCGGCGACCCCCAGGCCTCCGACAAGCATGTCGCGCTCCTGCAGGAGACCCTGCGCGCCGGGCTGCCGTACTTCGGCATCTGCTTCGGCAACCAGCTGCTCGGCCGCGCGCTCGGCCTCGACACCTACAAGCTGCCGTTCGGTCACCGTGGGATCAACCAGCCGGTGCTCGACAAGCGCACCGGCCGTGTGGAGATCACCGCGCAGAACCACGGCTTCGCGGTGAAGGCGCCGATCGACGCGTCCTTCGACTCGCCCGCGGGCTTCGGCCGCGTCGAGGTGAGCCACTTCTCCCTCAACGACAACGTCGTCGAGGGCCTGAACTGCCTCGACCTGAACGCCTTCAGCGTGCAGTACCACCCCGAGGCGGCCGCGGGCCCGCACGACGCCAACTACCTCTTCGACCGCTTCCTGGACATGGTGCGCGCTCAGCACGCCGACCAGTCCGCCGGCACCGAGAACCAGGAGAACGCCTGATGCCCAAACGCGCGCGGTGGAGCTCAAGAGGAGCGCGGAGCGGTCCTGCGACCCCAGCGCCGAGGGAGCTTGCGACCGAGGTTCAAACAGACAAGCGAGATCAGAATGCCTAAACGCAACGACATTAATTCGGTCCTGGTCATCGGCTCCGGGCCGATCGTCATCGGCCAGGCGGTCGAGTTCGACTACTCCGGCACCCAGGCCTGCCGCGTGCTGAAGGCGGAGGGCGTCCGCGTCATCCTCGTCAACTCCAACCCCGCGACGATCATGACCGATCCCGACTTCGCCGACGCGACCTACGTCGAGCCGATCACCTGGCCGGTCATCGAGACGATCATCGCCAAGGAGCGCCCGGACGCGATCCTCCCGACCCTGGGCGGACAGACGGCGCTCAACGCGGCCATGCAGCTGCACGAGCACGGCATCCTCGAGAAGTACGGCGTCGAGCTGATCGGCGCGAAGTTCGAGGCGATCCAGAAGGGCGAGGACCGCCAGATCTTCAAGGAGCTCGTCGTGGAGGCGGGCGCCGAGGTCGCGCGCTCGCACATCGCCCACACGGTGGATGAGGCACTCGAGTTCGCCGAGGACCTCGGCTACCCGCTCGTGGTCCGGCCCTCGTTCACGATGGGCGGACTCGGCTCGGGCTTCGCGCACACCCCGGAGGAGCTCCGCCGCATCGCCGGCGACGGCATCCACCAGAGTCCGACCAGCGAGGTGCTCTTGGAGGAGTCGATCCTCGGTTGGAAGGAGTACGAGCTCGAGCTCATGCGCGACACGGCCGACAACACGGTCGTCGTCTGCTCCATCGAGAACGTCGACCCGGTCGGCGTGCACACCGGCGACTCGATCACGGTCGCCCCGGCGCTCACGCTGACCGACCGCGAGTACCAGCGGATGCGCGACATCGGCATCGACATCATCCGCGCGGTGGGCGTCGACACCGGCGGCTGCAACATCCAGTTCGCGGTGAACCCGGAGAACGGCCGCATCATCGTCATCGAGATGAACCCGCGCGTCTCCCGCTCGTCGGCGCTCGCGTCGAAGGCGACCGGCTTCCCGATCGCGAAGATCGCGGCGAAGCTCGCCATCGGCTACCGCCTGGACGAGATCCCGAACGACATCACCAAGGTGACCCCGGCGAGCTTCGAGCCGACGCTCGACTACATCGTCGTCAAGGTCCCGCGGTTCGCGTTCGAGAAGTTCCCCGCCGCCGACCCGACGCTGACGACGACCATGAAGTCGGTCGGCGAGGCGATGGCCATCGGCCGCAGCTTCAGCTCGGCGCTGCAGAAGGCGCTCCGGTCGCTCGAGAAGCGCGGCTCGTCGTTCCACTGGGGGCCGCAGACGCGCACCGTGGACGAGCTGCTCGCGTCGATCGCGACGCCGACCGACGGCCGCATCGTCGACGTCCAGCAGGCGCTGCGCCTCGGGGCGACGCCGGAGCAGGTGTTCGAGGCCACGAAGATCGACCCCTGGTTCATCGACCAGATCGTCCTGATCAACGAGGTCGCCGACCAGATCCGCGACGCCCCGACGCTCGACACCGACACGTTGCGCTACGCCAAGGACCACGGCTTCTCGGATGCGCAGATCGGCGAGCTGCGCGGCTTCGGCGAGGCGGACGTGCGCGAGGTGCGCCACATCCTCGGCGTCCGGCCGGTGTACAAGACGGTGGACACCTGCGCGGGCGAGTTCCCGGCGCTCACGCCGTACCACTACTCCAGTTACGACCTGGAGACCGAGGTGGAGCCGAGCGACAAGCGCAAGGTCGTCATCCTGGGCTCCGGCCCGAACCGCATCGGGCAGGGCGTCGAGTTCGACTACTCGTGCGTGCACGCGTCGTTCGCGCTGCACGACGCCGGGTTCGAGACGATCATGATCAACTGCAACCCGGAGACGGTGTCGACCGACTACGACACCAGCGACCGGCTCTACTTCGAGCCGCTGACGCTGGAGGACGTGCTGGAGATCATCCACGCGGAGTCGCAGTCCGGCGAGCTCGTCGGCGTGGTCGTGCAGCTCGGCGGGCAGACGGCGCTGGGGCTCGCCAAGGGCCTCGAGGCCGCGGGCGTCCCGATCCTCGGCACCACGCCGGAGGCCATCGACCTGGCGGAGGAGCGCGGACTGTTCTCCGGGATCCTCGACGACGCCGGCCTGGTCGCGCCGCGCAACGGCACCGCCGTCGACTTCCCGAGCGCCTCGCACGTCGCCGAGCAGATCGGCTACCCGGTGCTGGTGCGTCCGAGCTTCGTGCTCGGCGGTCGCGGCATGGAGATCGTGTACGACAGCGCATCGCTCGCCGACTACTTCGAGCGGGTCGCGGGCCAGGGCATCGTCGGCCCGTCGCATCCACTGCTGGTCGACCGCTTCCTCGACGACGCGATCGAGATCGACGTCGACGCCCTGTTCGACGGCGAGCGGCTGTACATCGGCGGCGTGATGGAGCACATCGAGGAGGCCGGTGTTCACTCGGGCGACTCGTCGTGCACCCTCCCGCCGATCACCCTCGGTCGCCGCGAGATCGACCGCGTGCGCGAGGCCACACGGAAGATCGCCGAGGGCATTGGCGTGCGTGGCCTGCTGAACGTGCAGTTCGCGATCGGCGCCGGCGTGCTCTACGTGCTCGAGGCCAACCCGCGCGCGTCGCGGACGGTGCCGTTCGTCTCGAAGGCGCTCGGCATCCCGCTCGCCAAGGCGGCCTCGCGCATCATGGTGGGCGAGACGATCGCCGACCTGGTCGCGGAGGGCCTGCTGCCCGATCAGGACGGCTCGCGCATCCCGATGGATTCGCCTGTCGCCGTGAAGGAGGCCGTGCTGCCGTTCAAGCGGTTCCGGACGAAGGAGGGCACGGTCGTCGACTCGGTGCTCGGCCCGGAGATGCGCTCGACCGGTGAAGTCATGGGCATCGACAAGGACTTCCCGACGGCGTTCGCGAAGAGCCAGTCGGCCGCGTACGGCGGCATGCCGCTCGGCGGGACGGCGTTCGTGTCCGTCTCCGACCGCGACAAGCGCGCTGTTGTGCTGCCGGTGCTCCGGCTGCACCAGCTCGGCTTCGAGATCGTCGCGACCGAGGGAACGGCCGAGGTGCTGAACCGCAACGGCATCGCGGCCCGCATCGTGCGCAAGCACAGCGAGGCCCAGGAGAGCGGCGGCGACTCGATCGTCGACATCATCAACCGCGCCGAAGTGGATGTGGTGATCAACACCCCGAGCGGGCGGTCCGCCCGCGCCGACGGGTACGAGATCCGTGCCGCGGCGGTCGCGGCGGACAAGCCGCTCTTCACGACCATCGCCGAGCTGAGCGCCGCTGTCGCGTCGCTGGACGCCATCCGCGAGGGCTTCGACGTGAAGTCCCTCCAGGAGTACGCCGTCGAGAGGGCCGCCCGAGCATGACGACCCCTGCTCCCGCAGCCGACAGTTCCGGAGTTTTTCCGTCCGACACGCCGGTGGCGGGCCGAAAAACTCAGGAGCCGTCGGCCGGGCGCGGGGCGCGGTTCGGGGAGCGCCTCGCGGGGGTGTTCGCCGAGGAGGGGCGGCTGTGCGTCGGCATCGACCCGCACGCGCACCTGCTCGAGGCCTGGGGGCTCCCGGCGTCGGCCGACGGCCTCCGCTCCTTCGGGCTCACGGTGGTGGAGGCCGCAGCCGGCCGGGCGGGGATCGTCAAGCCGCAGGTGGCCTTCTTCGAGCGTTTCGGCGCCGCGGGCTACGGCGCACTGGAGGAGGTGCTGGCCGCCGCTCGTGCCGCCGGTCTCCTGGTGATCGCCGATGTCAAGCGCGGCGACATCGGAACGAGCGTCACGGCCTACGCGGAGGCGTGGCTGACTCCCGGTTCGCCGCTGGAGGCCGACGCGATGACCGTCGCCGCCTACCAGGGGGTCGGATCGCTCGCCGACGCCATGACACTGGGGGAGCGGGCCGGCAAGGGACTCTTCGTCCTGGCCGCGACCTCCAACCCGGAGGCGGCGGATGTGCAGCAGGCCGTCGTCCGCTCCGGCCCGCGGGCGGGACAGTCCGTCGCTCGTGCGATCATCGAAGACGTGCATTCGTTCAATCAGGAGCAGCCGGGCGGCGCGCCCTTCGGATCGGTCGGGCTGGTGCTCGGCGCGACCGTCGAGCTCGCCCACTACGGGATCGATGTGGCGACGGCGGGGGAGCGGACACCCGCACTCCCGGTGCTCGCGCCTGGATTCGGGCACCAGGGCGCCCGGGTCGAGGATGCGCCGCGGCTGTTCGGTTCGCTCGCGGCCGGTGTGATCGTCAGCGAGTCGCGCGGGCTCCTCACGGCAGGGCCCGCGGGTCTGGCCGACGCGATCGCGCGTCGCGCCGAGGAGGTGCGGTCCGCGCATGTCTGAGGCCGCATCCACCCGGGAGGCTGCCTCCCTGCGCCCTGCACCGCCCGAGGTCGACCGCCAGGCCGCCTCGCAGGCCGCCGTCGCCGCGCGCCGCGCACGTGCCGCGGTGAAGGCCGCGATCGCGTCGCGCGAGGTGTCGCCGCTCGTCGTGCTCGACCGCGCGACCGCCGACCCGGAGGGTGTCGAGGGGCGGCTGCGGGTGACCGAGTTCCTGCTCAGCGTGCCCGCCATCGGCACGACGAAGATGCAGGAGGCGCTGGACCGCCTCGCCATCTCGCCCGCGAAGCGCCTCGGCGGCCTGGGGCGCCACCAGCGGCTCCGGCTGCGCCAGTACCTCATCGAGCGCGAGAACCGCAGCGCGCGCCAGCGCAACCGGCTGGTCGTTCTGGCCGGTCCGACCGCGGTCGGCAAGGGCACCGTCTCCACCTACATCCGGGAGCACTATCCCGACGTGCTGCTGTCGGTCTCCGCGACCACGCGTGCGCCGCGCCCGGGCGAGGTCGACGGGATCAACTACTACTTCGTTGACGACGCCGAGTTCGACCGGATGATCGCCGCCGGCGAGCTGCTCGAGCACGCCACCGTGCACAACGCCTACCGCTACGGCACGCCGCGCGCTCCGATCGAGAAAGCCCTCGCCGCAGGGCGCAGCGTGCTGCTGGAGATCGACCTCCAGGGCGCCCGCCAGGTGCGCGAGTCGATGCCGGAGGCCCGCCTGATCTTCCTCCTCCCGCCAACCTGGGACGAACTGGTGCGGCGCCTCATCGGGCGTGGCACGGAGGATGCGGCCGAGCAGCAGCGACGCCTGGAGACGGCGAAGGTCGAGCTGGCCGCCCAGGACGAGTTCGACTACAAGGTCGTCAACCACGACGTCGCCGAGGCGGCCCGCGAGGTCGTAGACTTGATGAAGGTCCGTGCGGCGCCAGCGCGTCCATGACCTTCCTCCGCGCCGTCGCCGGCGCGCCCACCGTCCTCGGCCGCCTCTCGCGGTCGTCCGATCCGGCCCAGCGCCCGATCGCCCAGAGCAAGGAGCATCCATGGCCACCAGCAACAACGGCATCATCGACCCGCCCATCGACGACCTCCTGTCGCGCGTCGAGTCCAAGTACGCGCTCGTGATCTTCGCGTCCAAGCGGGCCCGCCAGATCAACGACTACTATGCCGACCTCCACGAGGGCAGCCTGTTCGACAACGTCGGCCCGCTGGTCGACTCGTCCGTCGACGACAAGCCGCTGTCGGTCGCGCTCCACGAGATCAACGAGGACAAGCTCGTCCTGAAGCCGATCGCCGCCGAGTAATACAGAGGCAGAAGACAACACCGCAGGACGACCGCAGCCGGGAGGCCCCGGCCGAGGAGAGGTGCCGCCGTTGAGCCCACGATTGACCATCGTCGTCGGAGTGACCGGCGGCATCGCTGCGTATAAAGCCGTCGGTGTCATCCGCGCCCTGGTCCTCGAGGGTCACTCGGTGCACGTGGTCGCGACAGAGGCCGCTCTGCGGTTCGTCGGGCGACCGACGCTCGAGGCGATCAGCCGCAACCCGGTCGCGACCGACCTGTACGAGGGCGTCGCCGAGGTCCGTCACGTCGCGATCGGCCAGTCCGCCGACCTGATCGTCATCGCACCGGCCACGGCGAACACCATCGCCAAGCTCGCCGCCGGCCTGGCAGACGACCTGCTCGGCAACACCGTCCTCGCGTCCACCGCGCCTCTGGTCATCGCGCCCGCGATGCACACGGAGATGTGGCGGAACCCGGCCACGGTCGCCAACATCGCAACACTGCGCAGCCGCGGCGTCACGGTCGTCGGGCCGGCGAGCGGTCAACTGACCGGCGCCGACTCGGGTCCCGGCCGTATGGAGGAGCCGGAGGTCATCGTCCGGGCCGCCCTGCGTGCCGCCGGGGCGATGCCGCGCGCGGTCGAAGCCCCCGCTCACGCGCCCGCCGCCCTTCCCGCGGGGTCCGCGGTCGAGGCCCCTGCGGTGAACGACGTGGTGGTGCTCTCCGAGCGACGCCGCGCCAACGAGGCCGCCCGGCGCCCGCGCGGCGGTGTCGACCTCGCCGGGAAGCGCGTGGTCATCACCGCCGGGGGGACGCGCGAGCCGCTCGATCCCGTCCGCTTCCTCGGCAACCGGTCCAGCGGTCGACAGGGCGTCGCCATCGCCAGCGCCGCGCAGGCTCGCGGCGCTGACGTCGTACTCATCGCCGCGCACCTCGAGGTCGAGCCGCCGGAGGGCGTCGAGCTCATCGAGGTGCAGACCGCACTCGAACTGCAGCAGGCGGTCGAGGAGGCCGCCCGCGCCGCCGACGTCGTCGTCATGACGGCGGCCGTCGCCGACTACCGTCCGGCCGAGACCCGCGAGGCCAAGATCAAGAAGTCGGACCACGGCGACACCCTGACGCTGGAGCTGGTGGCCAACCCGGATATCCTCGCCGGGCTCTCCGCGCACAAGCGCGACGACCAGGTCGTCGTCGGGTTCGCGGCCGAGACCGAGCCGGACCCGCAGGCCCTCATCGAGCTCGGCCGCACCAAGCTCGCCGCCAAGGGCAGCGACTTCCTCGTGCTCAATCAGGTGGGCTGGTCGCAGGGCTTCGCAACGGAGAGCAATGAGGTCGTGGTCCTGCGCAAGGGCGGCGATATAGTGATGGAGGCCTCGGGCAGCAAGCTGTCGGTGGCCGACCGTATCCTCGACGTCATCGCGTAAACACGCTTGCGCCGGAGGAATCCGGTCGTGAGACAAGCGCCCCGTCGACCAGGGAGAACAATGGCAGATCTGCGTCTCTTCACGTCCGAGTCCGTCACCGAAGGGCACCCGGACAAGATCTGCGACCAGATCTCCGACAGCATCCTGGATGCGCTGCTCACCGTCGACCCCCACAGCCGCGCCGCCGTGGAGACCCTCGTCACCACCGGTCTCGTGCACGTCGCCGGCGAGGTGACCTCGAACGGCTACGTCGAGATCCCGGCCCTGGTGCGCAACAAGCTGGTCGAGATCGGCTACGACTCGTCCGACGTCAGCTTCGACGGCACCCAGTGCGGGGTGTCCGTGTCGATCGGCGCGCAGTCGCCCGACATCGCGCAGGGCGTCGACAACGCCCTCGAGACGCGCGCGGAGCAGAGCCACGACGACCTCGACCGTCAGGGCGCGGGCGACCAGGGCATCATGTTCGGCTACGCCACCACCGAGACCCCGCAGTACATGCCGCTGCCGATCTGGCTCGCGCACCGCCTCGCGGAGCGTCTCGCGTCCGTCCGCAAGGACGGGACGCTCGACTACCTCCGGCCCGACGGCAAGACCCAGGTGACCATCGGCTACGAGGGCGCCGTGCCGAAGTCGGTGCAGACGGTCGTGCTGTCGACGCAGCACGCTCCCCAGGTCTCCAACGAGCAGCTGCAGGCGGAGGTGATCGAGGAGGTCATCAACCCGGTGATGCACGCTGCGGGGCTCGAGACCTCGCACATCCGCACCCTCATCAACCCGACCGGACGCTTCGAGATCGGCGGCCCCAAGGGCGACGCGGGCCTCACCGGCCGCAAGATCATCGTCGACACCTACGGCGGCGCCTCCCGTCACGGCGGTGGCGCGTTCTCGGGCAAGGACCCGTCGAAGGTCGACCGCTCGGCGGCGTACGCCATGCGCTGGGTGGCGAAGAACGCCGTCGCCGCCGGCCTCGCCGACCGGCTCGAGGTGCAGATCGCGTACGCGATCGGCAAGGCGGCGCCCGTCGGGCTGTACGTCGAGACGTTCGGAACCGCGAAGGTTCCGGAGGAGCGCATCATCGGCGCGATCCGCGACGTCTTCGATCTGCGGCCGGCCGCGATCATCCGCGACCTCGACCTGCTCCGCCCGATCTACGCGCGCACGGCCACCTACGGGCACTTCGGCCGCGAGCTCCCCGAGTTCACCTGGGAGCGGCTCGACCGCGTCGACGACCTGCGCTCGGCCGCGGGGATCTAGCGGTGGCGGCGGCCGGACGGGTCGCCCGGGTGGTCCTCGACTCGCCGCTCCCGCAGCTCGACCACCTCTTCGACTACAGCATCCCCGAGGAGCTCTCCGCCGAGGCGCAGCCGGGCGTGCGCGTGCGCGTCCCCTTGCGGTCGGCCGGCCGCGTCGCCGATGGCTACCTGGTCGAGGTCGGCGAGCCGGACGACGGGTACGACGGGACGTTGAGCCCGCTGGAGGCCGTCGTCTCGCCCGCACAGGTGCTCACGCCGGGCGTGTGGCGGCTGGCGCGACGCCTCGCGGATCGGAGCGCCGGTACGGCGAGCGACATCCTGCGGCTGGCCGTCCCCGGCCGGATGGTGCGCGTCGAGAAGGCGTGGCTCTCGGCGCGATCCGCCGCTGCCGCCGACAGTTCCGGAGTTTTTCGGCCCGACACGCCATCGGAGGGCCGAAAAACTCAGGAGCTGTCGGGGGCGGCCGTGGCGGTGCGCGGGTACGGAGAGCGGGTGCTGGAGGATGCGGTCGCGCGCGACGAGCGGATCGCGCTCCGCGCCATCCCGCGCCTCGTGCCGCTGCCGGACGGCACCTGGGTCGGCGAGTGGGCGGTCACCCTGGCGGCGCTGGCCGCCGACTGCTGGCGCGGCGGCCGCACCGCGATCGTCGCCGTTCCCGATCACCGCGACCTGGAGCAGCTGGCCGCAGCACTCGCGGTCACTGCTCCCGCGCACGCGGTCGTGCGCGCCGACGCCGGGCAGGCGAACCCGGACCGGTACCGCGGCTTCCTGGAGGCGCTCTCCGGCCCGCGCATCGTCATCGGCAACCGCTCGGTCGTCTACGCCCCCGCCGAGCGGCTCGGCCTGATCGCGGTCTGGGAGGACAGCGACCCTCTGCACGCCGAGCCGCTGAGCCCGTACGTGCACACGCGGGATGCGGCCCTCGTCCGGCAGGAGCTCGAGGGCTGCGGGCTGGTGCTGAGCGGCAACATCCGCAGCGTGGAGGCACAGCGCCTGGTGGAGCTCGGCTGGCTGCGCGACATCGCACCGGAGCGCATCCAGAGCCCGAAGGTGGTGCTCACCGCCAATCAGCAGGCGCCCGAGCCGATGGCCCGCGCCGCGCGCATCCCGTCGACGGCCTGGCGCGCCGCCCGTGAGGCGCTCAACGGCGAGAGCGGACGGCCGCGCGGCCCGGTGCTCGTGCAGGTCGGGCGCCCCGGCTACGCTCCGGTGATCGCGTGCGCGAACTGCGGGCAGGCGGCGCGGTGCATGAACTGCAAGGGCGCGCTGCACCAGACGCGGGCGGGCTCGCCGCCGTCGTGCACCGTCTGCGGCCGGCTCGCGACCGACTGGCAGTGCGAGCACTGCGAGCACCGGCGGTTCCGGCTGGTCACCGTCGGCTCGGGCCGCACCGCGGAGGAGCTGGGGCGCGCGTTCCCCGGCACGCGGGTCATCCTCGCCGACGGCGATCATCCCGTGCAGCGCGTCGGGTCGGCGCCCGCGCTCGTCGTCGCGACCCGCGGCGCCGAGCCGATCGCCGAGGGCGGGTACCAGGCGGTGCTGCTGCTGGACGGCGAGCGGATGCTGGCGCGCGAGAGCCTGCACGTCGCCGAGGACTGTCTGCGCTGGTGGCAGAGTGCGGCCGGGCTCGCCGCACCCGGCGCCCCGACCGTCCTGGTCGGCGTCGGGGGACCGCTGGCGCGCGACTTCGCGACCGGGCGCCTGGTCGAGTTCGCGCACGAGGAGCTGGTGGACCGCCGCGAGCTGCGCTTCCCGCCCGCGGTGCGTCTCGCCTCGGTCACCGGGTCGGAGGCCACCGTGACCGAAGTGCTGGATGCGGTGGACCGCTCCCTCCTCATCGACGTGCTGGGGCCCGCGCCGGTGGAGGCGGAGGGTCCGTCGGCGCGCGCCGCCCGCTCCGGGCCCGACCTCGTCCGCGCCGTGCTGCGGTTCGAGTACGCGCACGGCGCGGACGTCGCGGCGTCCGTCCGTGCCGCCGTCGTGAAGAACGCGACCCGACGTCGTCGCGCGCCGGCGGGACGGCCGGGCTACCGTCCGGCGCCGACGCTCCGGGTGCGCTTCGACGATCCCGAGATCCTCTAGGAGTCGACCCCGGGCTGCCGCCGCTCGCGGCCGGTCGTGAGCTTCGCAGAGTAGGCTGGGTCGCCGTCCCGAACCGAAAGAACCTTCTCCATGCGCATCGTCTTCGCCGGAACGCCGGCCGTCGCCCTCCCATCCCTGGAGGCCGTCGCGGCCCGGCACGAGGTGGTCGCCGTCGTCACCCGCGAGGATGCGCCGCTCGGCCGCAAGCGCGTGCTGACCCCGTCGCCCGTCGCGGAGGCTGCAGAGCGTCTCGGGCTGCCGGTGATCAAGGCGAACCGCCTCGGCGACGACGTGACCGAGCGCATCACCGCCCTGCAGCCCGACCTCGGCGTGGTGGTGGCGTACGGCGGCCTGGTGCGCGAGCCGCTGCTGTCGCTTCCGCGCCTCGGCTGGGTCAACCTCCACTTCTCCCTGCTCCCGCGTTGGCGGGGCGCCGCGCCCGTGCAGCGCGCCGTGATCGCCGGGGACACCGAGACCGGCGCGGCGGTCTTCCATCTCGTGCCGGAGCTCGACGCGGGGGATGTGTACGCCGAGCTGCGACGTCCCATCGGCCCGGATGAGACGGCCGGCGAGCTGCTCTCCGCCCTGGCCGAGGAGGGCGCGGCCCTGCTGGCCGACACCGCCGACGCGCTGGCCGCGGGCACGGCCGCCGCGACGCCCCAGGAGGGTGAAGTCACGCTGGCGCCGAAGCTGACGCTCGAGGATGCGCGCCTCGACCTCACCGAACCGGCCGAGCGGGTCTCCGCGCGGCTGCGCGGCGTGACGCCGGAGCCGGGCGCGTTCGTGCTGCTGGACGGCGAGCGGTTCAAGGTGCACGAAGCGCGGACGACCGACGGCGAGGAGCCCGTGGCTCCCGGCGCGGTCGAGCTGCGCGGCAAGCGGGTGCTCGTCGGGACGGGGACCGCTCCGCTGGAGCTCGTCACCGTCCAGCCGGCCGGCAAGCGCGCGATGCCCGCCGCCGACTGGCTGCGCGGAGTCGCCTCCGCGTCCGCCTCCGCTGCCGGATCGACCGGGGTGGTGTTCGCATGAACGCGCCGCGTGACGACCGCAACCGCGACCGCCGGCCCCGTCCGCGTTCTGGTCCGCCGCAGACCCGCGTCCAGCCGGCCCGCCAGGTCGCCCTCGACGTGCTGCAGGCGGTCAGCGATTCCGACGCCTACGCCAACCTCCTCCTTCCGACACGCATCGCTCGCGCCGGGCTCTCGCCGGCGGATGCAGGCCTCGCCACCGAGCTGACCTACGGCACTCTGCGGATGCAGGGCTACTACGACCGGGTCATCGCCATCGCCGCGGGCCGTGACGTCGACCGGATCGACCCGCCCCTCCTCGACGTGCTGCGGCTGGGCGCGCACCAGCTGCTGTCGATGCGCGTCCCGTCGCATGCGGCGGTCAACGAGTCGGTCGGCCTGGCGCGCAGCGTCGGCAGCCGCTCGGGCACCGGCTTCGTGAACGGCGTGCTGCGCGAGATCGGCCGCCACACGCCCGACGAGTGGCGGGATGAGGTGGCGTCCCGGGCGAAGAACGACGACGACCGCCTGTCGGCGCTGTACTCGCATCCCGTCTGGGTGGTCCGCGCGCTGCGCCGATCGCTCGACGCCGAGGGCCGGGTGGGGGAGTTGGAGCAGCTCCTGGAGGCCGACAACACCGCGCCGCGGGTCAACCTCATCGCACTGCCCGGTCTCGTCGACAAGCCGGACGACGCCCGCGACGACCGCTTCTCGCCTCCCGGCTTCACCGTCGGCGGCGGTGACCCGTTCGGGATCGTCGAGAAGACCGAGGGTCGCATCCGCGTGCAGGACGAGGGCTCGCAGCTGGCCGCCCTCGCGCTGACCCGCGCGGAGCCGGTGCGGCCGGGGGAGCGCTGGCTCGACCTGTGCGCCGGCCCCGGCGGGAAGGCGGCTCTGCTCGCCGCCGAGGCGCTGACCGGCGGCGCGACCCTGGTCGCGAACGAGCTGGTCCCCGCCCGCGCCGAGCTGGTGCGACGCGCGCTCGCTCCGGTGCCGCTGGAGGTGCCGGTCTGGGAGCTGGACGGCACGGTCGTCGGCGCCGAGCATCCCGAAGCGTTCGACCGCATCCTGCTCGACGCCCCGTGCACCGGGCTCGGCGCGCTCCGTCGCCGGCCGGAGGCGCGCTGGCGGAAGAGCCCACGGGATGTCGCCGAGCTGACCGCGCTGCAGTCGGCGCTGCTCGACTCGGCCATCGCCGCTCTGAAGCCCGGCGGCCTGCTCGCCTACGTGACCTGCTCGCCGCACCTCGCCGAGACCCGAGGTGTCGTCGCCGACGCGCGCGAGCGCCACGGCGACCTGCTCGAACCGCAGACGACCGCCGACACCCTGCAGTCCATCGCCGTCGAACGGCTCGATCTCGCGGGCGACGGCGACACCGTCCAGCTGTGGCCGCACCGCCACCTCACCGACGGGATGTTCATCGCGCTGCTCCGCAAGCGCTCCGCCTAGGCTGGAGTCATGGCTTCGACCCCTTCCGCCGACCGGATCGACCCGCGCGTCCGCATCAATCCCAGCATCCTGGCCGCCGACTTCGTCAACATGCAGAGCGAGGTGGCGCGCATCGCGACCGCCGACCTGGTGCACGTCGACGTGATGGACAACCACTTCGTCCCGAACCTGACGTTCGGGCCGCAGATGGTGGGCCGCATCCAGGATGTGAGCCCCATCCCGCTGGATGTGCACCTGATGATCGACGACCCGGACCGCTGGGCGCCGGGGTACGCGGAGCTCGGGGCGTACTCGGTGACCTTCCACGCCGAGGCCGCGCACGATCCCGTCGCACTGGCGCGCCGCCTGCGCTCGATCGGCGCGCGGGCGGGCATCGCGGTCAAGCCGGGCACCGGTGTCGAGCCCTACCTCGACCTGCTGGAGGAGTTCGACCAGGTGCTCGTCATGACGGTCGAGCCGGGATTCGGCGGCCAGTCGTTCATGCCCGAGACCATGCCGAAGCTGAACGCGCTCCGGCAGGCCGTCGAGGCGCGGGGTCTCGACGTGTGGCTGCAGGTGGACGGCGGCATCACCGAGGAGACGATCGTCACGGCGGCCGCGGCCGGGGCGGACACGTTCGTGGCGGGCTCCAGCGTCTTCCGAGGAGAGCCGGCGGACCGCATCGCGGCCCTCCGTGCCGCCGCGCTGCCGCACCTCCACTGACCCGTACTCCGCACATTCGTGCCGAATGTGCGGAATCAGCGCGGCATACCGCACATTCGGCACGAATGTCTGACCGGCTCGGGCGGACCGGTACGCTGGAGAGGTGAAAACCTTCGACGACCTCTTCGCCGAACTCGCGCAGAAGGCGCAGGACCGCCCGGAGGGCTCCGGCACCGTCCGCGAGCTCGACGCCGGCGTGCACGCCATCGGCAAGAAGATCGTCGAGGAGGCCGCCGAGGTCTGGATGGCCGCCGAGTACGAGTCGGACGAGGCCACCGCCGAGGAGATCTCGCAGCTGCTCTACCACCTGCAGGTCCTGCTCCTCGCCAAGGGACTGACGCCGGCCGACGTGTACCGACATCTGTGATGGACCAGCCTTTTCGCCGTACCTAGGCCCATCCACTCGTCCGATCACGTCACGAAAGACCTGCGAATGCTGAAGATCGCCGTCCCCAACAAGGGCTCCCTCTCCGAGACCGCGGCACAGATGCTGCACGAGGCCGGCTATGTCGGCCGCCGCGACCCCAAGGAGCTCATCGTCACCGACGCCCGCAACGGCGTCGAGTTCTTCTATCTGCGCCCGCGTGACATCGCCACCTACGTCGGCTCCGGCGCGCTCGACGTCGGCATCACCGGCCGCGACCTGCTGCTCGACTCGGGCTCACCCGCCGCCGAGATCAGCGCCCTCGACTTCGCCGCGTCGACGTTCCGGTTCGCGGGCCCAGCCGGCGTGTTCGCCGAGCTGGCCGACCTGGAGGGCAAGCGCGTCGCGACGAGCTACCCGGGCCTCGTCGGCGCGTTCCTCGGCGAGCACGGTGTCAGCACCTCCCTGATCAAGCTCGACGGCGCGGTCGAGTCGGCCGTGCGGCTCGGCGTCGCCGACGCGGTCGCCGACGTCGTCGAGACGGGTTCCACCCTCCGCAAGCAGGGGTTGGAGATCTTCGGACCGGTCATCCTGGAGTCGGAGGCCGTGCTCATCTCGTCGCCGTCGCCGGCCGCCGGGGTGGACACGCTGGTGCGCCGGCTGCAGGGCGTCATGGTCGCCCGCCAGTACGTGCTGATCGACTACAACCTCCCCGTCGCACTGCTCGAGAAGGCGGTCGCGCTGACGCCGGGCGTCGAGTCGCCGACCGTCTCTCCGCTGGGGGAGCCGGAGTGGGTGGCCGTCCGCGTCATGATCAAGCGCGAGCAGACCAACCACATCATGGACGACCTGTACGAGCTGGGCGCCCGCGCCATCCTGGTCACCTCCATCCACGCTGCGCGGATCTGATGAGCGTCGCGGTCCGGGTGATCCCCTGTCTCGACGTGGCCGCCGGCCGCGTCGTGAAGGGCGTGAACTTCCAGAACCTGCGCGACCAGGGCGACCCGGTTGAGCTCGCCCGGCGGTACTTCGAGCAGGGCGCGGACGAGCTGACCTTCCTGGATGTGACGGCGACCGTCGACGACCGCGCCACCACGTACGACGTGGTGCGGGCGACGGCCGAGCAGGTCTTCATCCCGCTCACCGTCGGCGGCGGCGTGCGTAGCCCCGAGGATGTGGCGAAGCTCCTCGGCCACGGTGCCGACAAGGTGGGTGTCAACTCGGCCGCGATCGCGCGCCCGGAGCTGATCTCGGAGATCGCCGCCCGGTTCGGCGCGCAGGTGCTGGTGCTGTCGCTGGATGTGAAGCGCTCGGCCGCGACGCCGTCCGGTTTCGTCGTGACGACGCACGGCGGGCGCACGGAGACCGACCTCGACGCCCTGGAGTGGGCGGCGCGCGCGATCGAGCTGGGCGCGGGGGAGCTGCTGGTCAACTCCATCGACGCCGACGGCACCAAGGAGGGCTTCGACCTGGAGCTCATCCGCGAGATGCGCGCCCTGAGCAGCGTTCCCGTGATCGCCTCGGGCGGCGCGGGGGCGCTGGAGCATTTCGTTCCGGCCATCCAGGCGGGAGCCGACGCCGTGCTCGCGGCGAGCGTGTTCCACCAGGGTGAGCTGACGATCGAGCAGGTGAAGGACGAACTGGCCGCGGCCGGGATGGAGGTCCGCCGATGAACGCGACGACGACTGATGCGGTGCTGGAGCGCATCCGCTTCACCGACACCGGGCTGGTGCCGGCAATCATCCAGCAGTGGGACACCCGCGAGGTGCTGATGATGGGATGGATGGACGCGGAGGCGTTCCGCCGCACCATGAGCGAGGGCCGGGTGACGTTCTGGTCGCGCTCCCGCAAGGAGTACTGGCGGAAGGGCGACACTTCCGGGCACGTGCAGTACGTGAAGGGCGCCGCGCTCGACTGCGACGGCGACACCCTGCTGGTCACGGTCGAGCAGGTCGGCGCGGCCTGCCACACCGGCACACGCACCTGCTTCGACGCGGATGTGCTGGAGCCGGTCGTCGGCGCGAGCCCCGAGATCGAGGCGGCCGACCTGTGATCGACACCGTGGGCGGCACGACGACCCGGAGCGCCTTCGACGGACTCGTCGGCGACCACCGCGTCGTCCCGGTGATCCGCGAGCTCTTCGCCGACGGGGAGACCCCGGTCGGCATCTATCGGAAGCTCGCGGCCGGCCGGCCGGGCACCTTTCTGCTGGAGTCCGCCGAGCAGGGCGGCATCTGGTCGCGCTTCTCGTTCGTCGGCGCGTCGTCGTTCGGCGTGCTCACGCAGGAGGGCGAAGCCGTGAACTGGCTCGACTACGGCCTGCCCGCCGAGCGCGCCCTCGGCACGGCGGCCTCCCTCCGGCCGCTGGAGGCTCTCGCGGCGCTGCATGCGCGCTGGCAGACCGCCCGCATCCCGGGCCTCCCTCCGCTCACCGGCGGTCTCGTCGGGTTCATCGGCTGGGAGGCGATCCGACAGATCGAGCGCCTGCCCGACGCCCCGCCCGCCGATGTCGACGTGCCCGGCCAGGCGCTTGCGTTCGTGGCCGACCTCGTCGTCGTGGATCACCGCACCGGCACCGTGAAGCTGGTCGCCAACGCGCTGGCCGACGGCGTCGCCGACGCGGACGCGCTGTGGGCGGATGCGCAGGCACGTCTCGACCGCATGCAGCGCGAGCTCGCGCAGCCCTCCGAGGCGTGGCTGGAGGACGTCGACCTCGGCATCCCCGCCGAGCCGATCTCGCGCACGCGCCGGGAGGACTTCCTGTCGTCGGTCGTCACGGCCAAGGAGCGCATCGTCGACGGCGACATCTTCCAGGTCGTCATCTCGCAGCGGTTCGAGCTGGAGTGCACGGCCCCCGCGCTCGACGTCTACCGTGTGCTCCGCGCGCTCAACCCGAGCCCGTACATGTACCTGCTGTCGCTGGAGAAGCCGAGCGGCGAGCCGTACCAGATCGTGGGCTCGTCGCCCGAGGCGCTGGTGAAGGTGCAGGAGGGACGCGCATTCACGCATCCCATCGCCGGATCGCGTCCGCGCGGCGCGACGCCGGAGCAGGACCTCGACCTGGAGGCGTCGCTGCTCGCCGACGACAAGGAGCGCGCGGAGCACCTGATGCTCGTCGACCTCGCCCGCAACGACCTGCTCAAGGTGTGCGAGGCGGGCACCGTCGAGGTGACGGAGTTCATGCGCATCGAGCGGTTCAGCCACATCATGCACATCGTGTCGTCCGTCGAGGGCGACCTGCTGCCGGACGCCACGGCGATCGACGTGTTCCGCGCGACGTTCCCGGCCGGAACGCTCTCGGGCGCGCCGAAGCCGATGGCGCTGCGCATCATCGACGAGCTGGAGCCCATCCAGCGCGGCGTCTACGGCGGCGTGATCGGATACTTCGACTTCGCCGGGGATGCGGACCTCGCCATCGCGATCCGCACCGCCACGATCATGGACGGCGTCGCGCGGGTCCAGGCCGGCGGGGGACTGGTGGCCGACTCAGTGCCCGAGAACGAGTTCCAGGAGTCGCAGAACAAGGCGGCGGCTCCGCTGCGCGCCGTCGCCGTGGCGAACGCCATGAAGCGCGTGCTGTGAGGACCGAGAGCGTGAACGGCCGTCGCGTCAAGTACTCCACGATGCTGCTCCTCCTCGTGGGGAGCGGTCTCGCGCTGCTGGCTGCGACCCAGCCGTGGTTCACGATCACGCTGACCGACACGGCCGAGCACTCCACCACGATCAGCGTGGCGGGGTCGGTGGCCGCGCCAGCGCTGACCGCCCTGTCGCTCGCGGGGCTGGCGCTGACCGCTGCGCTGGCGATCGCCGGTCCGGTCTTCCGGATCGTGCTCGCTCTGCTCGGCCTTCTGCTCGGCGTCTCCGTGCTCATCTCGGCGATCAGCGCGGTGTCGGATGCGGTGGGCGCGTCGTCCTCCGCGATCACGACGGCGACCGGCGTGGCCGGGGACTCCTCGATCCGCCGCCTGGTGCACTCGTCCGCGATCGAGCTGTGGCCGTGGGTGGCCCTCGTGGCGGGCATCCTGGTCATCCTGGCGAGCGCGGCGGTCGTCGTCTTCTCGCGGCTCTGGCCCGGTCCGTCGCGCAAGTACCAGACCCGCTTCGCGGGGGAGGACGGGCGCCCCGCCGACGAACTCTTCGCCGACGGGGAGCCCACCGACGACGCCGAGGCCCGCGCCGCCGCCGAGGAGCCGGCCGCTGACGCGCCGGACGCCGACGCGCCCGACTCCGCGACCCCCACCACACTCGACCGCGACACGGCGATCGACAGCTGGGACGACCTCACCCGCGGCGACGACCCCACCCGCTGACCTCCCGTCCGTCCCCCTCCCGCACCCCCTCCCACCCCCGGGGGGGGGGGGGGGGGGGGGGGCGGCCCGCCCCCCCCCCCCCCCCCCCCAAAGAGAGGGGAGGGGGGCCGGGGGGGGGGGGGGCAGTGGGGGGGGGGGGGGCAGAACCCCGG
>NZ_JBEPLE010000007.1:0-244112 GCF_040545055.1 Leifsonia sp. 563
CCCGGCCCGGCCCCCCCCCCGCCCCCCACCCCCCCCCGGCGTGGGCCCAAATTGTCCCCCCCGCCCCCCCCCAACCCGGCCAATTTTTGGGGGCCTCGACGGTGGGGCTGGCGCGTGGAGGGCGGCGGGGAAGAGAGCGCCCACTAGACTGGGTGCGTTCCAAATTCCCGTGCGCGCCGGGCGGCGCGCACCCGACGTGCAGGAGTCCCATGAGCAGCGAGTCAGTCGAGCCAGGCCACGGTCACTCGCCGGCGGCGTGGACGGCCGTGATCATCATGCTGGTCGCGTTCACCATCGGCGCCATCGCCTTCTTCTTCGACGCCCCCATCATCGTCTGGGCGGCTGCGGGTCTCGCGGTGATCGGCCTCATCGTCGGCTGGGTCATGAAGCGCGCCGGGTACGGCGTCGGCGGCGACAAGTACACCCCGAAGGGGCACTGATCCGTGCTCGCCGACCTCGTCGCCGGCGCGCTCGAGGACGCTGAGCGGAGACGCGACGAGCGTCCGCTCGCCGAGGTGGAGGCCGCAGCGCTCGCCCGGCCCGCCGCACTCGATGCGCTGACCGCGCTCGCCCCGGCGGAGCGCGTGAAGATCATCGCCGAGGTGAAGCGCGCCAGCCCGTCCCGCGGGTCGCTCGCCGCCATCCCGGATCCCGCCGCCCTGGCGGTCTCGTACGAGACCGGCGGCGCCAGCGCGATCAGCGTCCTCACCGAGGAGCGCCGCTTCCACGGCTCGCTCGCCGACCTGGAGGCGGTCCGCGAGGCCGTCTCGATCCCGGTACTGCGCAAGGAGTTCGTCGCCGATCCGTACCAGGTGTTCGAGGCCCGCGCCGCGGGCGCCGACCTGGTGCTGCTGATCGTCGCCGCGCTCGACCAGAAGCGGCTCGTCGAGCTGCACGAGCTGATCACCGAGCTGGGCATGACCTCGCTGGTGGAGGCGCACTCGGCCGACGAGCTGAGCCGCGCCCTCGACACAGGCGCGGGCCTCGTGGGCGTCAACGCCCGCGACCTGACGACGTTCGAGCTGGATCGGGACCTGTTCGGCCGCCTGGCCGGCAGCATCCCCTCCGGCGTCATCCGCGTGGCGGAGTCGGCTGTGAAGACGGCCGACGATGTCGCGCATTATCGAGCTGCGGGCGCCGATGTGGTGCTCGTCGGCGAGGCGCTCGTCACGAGCGACCCCGTCGCGACGCTCGAAGAGTTCTTGGGAGTCTGATGTCCCTCCGCACTGAGCAGGGTCCGTATTTCGGCGACTTCGGCGGGCGGTTCGTCCCCGAGTCGCTGGTCGCAGCGCTCGACGAGCTGTCGGCGGCGTGGGAGGAGGCGAAGGCCGACCCCGCGTTCCATGCCGAGCTGGATGAGCTCCACCGCAGCTACACCGGCCGCCCGTCGATCATCACCGAGGTGCCCCGGTTCGCCGAGCACGCAGGCGGCGCCCGCATCATCCTCAAGCGCGAGGACCTCAACCACACCGGCTCGCACAAGATCAACAACGTGCTGGGCCAGGCCATCCTGACGAAGCGCATCGGCAAGACCCGCGTGATCGCCGAGACCGGCGCGGGCCAGCACGGCGTCGCCACCGCGACCGCCGCCGCCCTCTTCGGGCTCGAATGCACGATCTACATGGGCGAGGTCGACACGGAGCGCCAGGCGCTGAACGTCGCCCGGATGCGTCTGCTCGGCGCCGAGGTCGTCGCCGTCAAGACGGGCTCGCGCACGCTCAAGGACGCCATCAACGACGCCATGCGCGACTGGGTGACCAACGTCGAGCACACCAACTACATCTTCGGAACGGTCGCGGGCCCGCACCCGTTCCCGGCGATGGTGCGCGACCTCCAGAAGATCATCGGCGAGGAGGCGCGCGAGCAGATGCAGGAGCTCACCGGCCGCCTGCCGAACGCCGTCGTCGCGTGCGTCGGCGGAGGCTCGAACGCGATGGGCATCTTCCATGCCTTCCTGGACGACGAGGATGTGCGCCTGGTCGGCTTCGAGGCGGGAGGCGAGGGTGCGGACACCCCGCGTCACGCCGCGACGATCACCAAGGGCCGCCCCGGCGTGCTGCACGGCGCGCGCTCCATGCTGCTGCAGGACGAGGACGGCCAGACCATCGAATCCCACTCGATCTCCGCCGGCCTCGACTACCCGGGTGTCGGCCCGGAGCACGCCTGGCTCGCGAAGATCGGCCGCGCCGAGTACCGGCCGGTGTCGGACGCGGACGCCATGGACGCCCTGCGCCTGCTCAGCCGCACCGAGGGCATCATCCCCGCCATCGAGTCGTCCCACGCACTGGCCGGCGCCATCGCGCTCGGGCGCGAGCTCGGGCCGGAGGGCATCATCCTGGTGAACCTCAGCGGCCGCGGCGACAAGGACATGGAGACCGCCGGGCGGTACTTCGACCTGATCGACGCGGACGCGGTGCAGTCGTGAGCGGCGTGGTCACGAGCCGCGTCGCCGACGCGATCGCCCGCCGCAACACCGAGGCATCGGGCGCGCTGATCGGCTACCTCCCGGCCGGCTTCCCCGACCTCGCGACCAGTGTGGATGCGGCCGTCGCGCTCGCGCAGAACGGCGTCGACGTCATCGAGCTCGGCCTTCCGTACTCCGACCCCGTGATGGACGGCACGGTCATCCAGGCGGCGACGCAGCAGGCGCTCAGCGCCGGCTTCCGCCTGCGTGACGGCTTCACGGCCGTCCGTGAGATCACCGCGCAGGTCGACATCCCCGTGCTCGTCATGACCTACTGGAACCCTGTGCTGCAGTACGGCGTCGACCGCTTCGCGGACGACCTCGCCGCGGCCGGGGGAGCAGGCCTCATCACGCCCGATCTGATCCCGGACGAGGGCGCCGACTGGCTCGCCGCATCCGACCGCGTCGGTCTCGACCGCGTGTTCCTCGCCGCGCCCAGCTCGACCGACGCGCGCCTGAAGCAGGCGGTGGAGGCGAGCCGCGGGTTCGTCTACGCCGTCTCGACCATGGGCATCACGGGCGCGCGCACCGATGTGGATGCGGCGGCGCGCACGCTCGTCGGCCGTCTCCGCGAGGCGGGAGCGACGAGCACGTGCGTCGGACTCGGCATCTCATCGGCCGCGCAGGTGGCCGAGGTGCTCGAGTACGCGGACGGCGCGATCGTCGGCTCGGCGCTCGTGAAGGCGCTGGGCGACGGCGGCGTGGCGGAGGCCGGTCGCGTCGCGGCCGAGCTCGCCCGCGGCACAGCGGCCTAGCCGGGCGTTCTAGACTATGGTGGCCGCGCGCCTCTCCGCGCCGCGGCATGATCGACACGAAAGGTGAGTCATCGGGTGTTTGCGACGATGAGCGGCTGGATGGCCAGCATCCCGAGTCCTGGGCCCGAGTGGGCGCAGATCCCGCTGCCTTTCTGGCCGTACCGCATCCAGATGTACGCGCTGATCATCCTGGTCGGCATCGTCGTCGCCGCCATGTGGACCTCGCGCCGCCTCACCAAGCAGGGCGCTGAGCCGGGTGTCGTTCTCGACATCCTGCTGTGCGCCGTGCCCCTCGGGATCGTCGGCGCCCGGTTCTACCACGTCGCGACCCACCCGAAGGACTTCTTCTACCCGGGCGCCAACCTCTTCAACCCGTTCGAGCCCGGCAGCATCTGGGCGATCTGGGAGGGCGGCGGCGCCATCTTCGGCGCGCTGATCGGTGGCGCCATCGGTGTGCTCATCGGCTGCCGCTGGACCGGTCTGCGGTTCTGGACGTTCGCGGACGCCCTCGCACCGGCGCTCCTGCTCGCGCAGGCCATCGGCCGCCTCGGCAACTACTTCAACCAGGAGCTCTTCGGTCTTCCGACCGACCTGCCCTGGGGTCTGCAGATCGACGCGGGCAACAAGGCGATCCCGGTCGGCCTCCCGGACGGCACGCTGTTCCAGCCCCTCTTCCTGTACGAGATGATCTGGAACATCATCGGCGTCTTCGTGATCGTCTGGCTGCAGCGCCGCTTCCGCCTCCAGTGGGGCAAGGTGTTCGCCGTCTACCTGATCTGGTACGGCGCCGGCCGCTCCTACCTGGAGTCGATCCGCATCGACCCGAGCGAGTTCACGTTCCTCGGCATCCCGAGCAATGTCTGGGCCGCGTTCGGCGCGGTCGTTCTGGGCCTCATCATCTTCTTCGTCCAGTCGAGCAGGCACCCGGGTCTCGAGCCCAGCCCGTACCGACCGGGTCGTGAATGGGTGAACCCGGATGCTGAGGTAGACTCGGACGACACGGACCTGGAGGACGAGGACGCCGCCGACGCAGACGGTGTGCCTGCCGGGTCCGCTTCGGCCAAGGCCACAAGCCCCACGAACGGATAAACCCGACGGCTCGAAGTACGAAACCGTCGAGGCGATCCCACGCACCTGACCGCTCCACGAGTCCGAGCCGCACACGGCCCGGAGGATGCGGCGGAACTCATAAGCACCGGGCCGATGGCGTCCCTGCACCCAACATCCCCACATCCACGACACTGTGAGGACGGTCGACAGATGGCGCTCACGCCTCCCCATTCCCGCTTCGGGACCGTGCCTGGCCCGCAGGGCCTGTACGACCCTGCCCACGAGAAGGACGCCTGCGGTCTCGCCATGGTCGCGACCCTCCGGGGCACGGCCGGGCACGACATCATCGACGCCGCGCTGGAGGCGCTGCGTCACCTCGAGCACCGCGGCGCGGTCGGCTCCGACGCCGGTACCGGTGACGGCGCCGGCATCATCACCCAGGTGCCGGACGCCTTCCTGCGCGCCGTCGCGGGCTTCGACCTGCCCGCCGCCGGCCGGTACGCGGTGGGCAACGCGTTCCTGCCGAGCGCGCAGGACGAGCGTGCCGAGGTCAAGGCGGCTCTCGAGTCCATCGCGGCCGAGCACGAGCTGACCGTCCTCGGCTGGCGGTCCGTCCCGGTTCGTCCGGACGAGCTCGGCACGCTCGCCCGCCAGGCCATGCCGGTGATCGAACAGCTCTACGTCGCGTCCACCCGCGTCGACGAGAACGGCGAGGCCGTCTCCGGCATCGCGCTCGACCGTCAGACCTTCTTCCTGCGGAAGCGGGCCGAGCGGGAGCTCGACCTGTACTTCTCGTCGCTGTCGAGCCGCACGCTCGTCTACAAGGGCATGGTCACCACGCTCCAGCTGGAGCCGTTCTACCCGGACCTCTCCGACGAGCGCTTCGCATCGAAGCTCGCCCTCGTGCACTCGCGCTACTCGACGAACACGTTCCCGTCGTGGCCGCTCGCGCAGCCGTTCCGGATGATCGCCCACAACGGCGAGATCAACACCGTGCAGGGCAACCGCAACTGGATGCGCGCCCGCCAGTCGCAGCTGGAGAACGAGCTGCTCGGCGACCTGAAGCCGGTGTTCCCGATCGTCACACCCGGCGCCTCCGACTCGGCCTCCTTCGACGAGGTCGTGGAGCTGCTGTCGCTGAGCGGCCGGTCGCTCCCGCACGCCGTCATGATGATGGTGCCGGAGGCCTGGGAGAACCAGACCGAGATCGACCCGGTCCGCCGCGCGTTCTACGAGTACCACTCGATGCTCATGGAGCCGTGGGACGGCCCGGCCGCGATCGTGTTCACCGACGGCTCCGTCGTCGGCGCGACGCTCGACCGCAACGGCCTGCGCCCCGGCCGGTACGTCGTCACCAACGACGGACTCGTCGTGCTCGCCTCCGAGATCGGCGTGCTCGACTTCGAGCCCAGCCGCGTCGTCCGGAAGGGCCGGCTGCGTCCCGGCCGGATGTTCCTGGTCGACACGGTCAGCGGCCGCCTCATCGAGGATGAGGAGATCAAGTCCGAGCTCGCCGCCGGCGCTCCCTACGAGGGGTGGCTGGACGAGGGCCGGATCAACCTGAAGGACCTCCCGGAGCGCGAGCACATCGTCCACACCCCGGCGTCGATCACGCGCCGCCAGCGGACGTTCGGCTACACAGAGGAGGAGGTCCGCATCCTCCTCCGCCCGATGGCGACCACCGGCGCGGAGCCGCTCGGCGCCATGGGGTCGGACACGCCCGTCGCCGTGCTCTCGGAGCGCCCGCGCCTGCTGTTCGACTACTTCACGCAGCAGTTCGCGCAGGTCACCAACCCGCCGCTCGACTCGATCCGCGAGGAGGTCGTCACCTCCCTGAAGCTCGGTCTCGGCCCGGAGCGCAACCTGCTGTCGGCCGGCCCCGAGCACGCCAAGCAGGTCGTGCTCGACTTCCCGGTGATCGACAACGACGAGCTGGCGAAGATCCAGCACATCGACCCGCGGCCGGGCAGCACGCTGACCACGACCGTGCGCGGCCTGTACCGCTCGGACGCCGGCCCCGACGCCCTGGAGCGCCGTCTCGCCGAGATGTGCGACGAGGTCGACGAGGCCATCGCGGCCGGAGCGCAGTTCATCGTGCTCAGCGACCGCGACTCGACGAAGGACCTCGCGCCCATCCCGTCGCTGCTGATGCTCGCCGCCGTGCACCACCACCTCATCCGCTCGGAGACCCGCATGAAGGTGGGCCTGATCGTGGAGGCGGGGGATGTGCGCGAGGTGCACCACGTCGCCCTGCTCATCGGGTACGGCGCCTCGGCGATCAACCCGTACCTGGCGATGGAGACCTGCGAGGAGCTCGTCCGCAGCGGGATGATCACCGGCGTCAGCCCCGAGAAGGCGGTCAAGAACGTCATCAAGGCGCTCGGCAAGGGCGTGCTGAAGATCATGTCGAAGATGGGCATCTCGACGGTGTCCTCCTACGCGGGCGCTCAGGCGTTCGAGGCCGTCGGGCTCAGCCAGGAGTTCGTCGACCAGTACTTCACCGGAACGACGAGCAAGCTGGGCGGCGTCGGGATCGACGTCATCGCGGCCGAGAACCTCGCCCGCCACGAGAGCGCGTACCCCGCCGAGGGCGCCGCGCTCGCGCACGAGCGCCTCGCGACCGGCGGCGAGTACCAGTGGCGCCGCGACGGATCTCCGCACCTCTTCAACCCGGAGACGGTCTTCCGCCTGCAGCACTCCACGCGCACGCGGCGGTACGACGTGTTCCGCGAGTACACGAAGCTCGTCGACGACCAGTCCGAGTCGCTGATGACCCTGCGCGGGATGTTCTCGCTCAAGGAGGGCGAGCGTCCGCCGGTGCCGCTGGAGGAGGTCGAGCCCGTCTCGTCCATCGTCAAGCGGTTCTCCACGGGTGCGATGAGCTACGGCTCCATCTCCAAGGAGGCGCACGAGACGCTCGCGATCGCCATGAACCGGCTCGGCGCCAAGTCGAACACCGGTGAGGGCGGGGAAGACCTCGACCGTCTGCTCGACCCGGAGCGTCGCAGCGCCATCAAGCAGGTCGCCTCCGGCCGCTTCGGTGTGACGTCGATGTACCTGACGCACGCCGACGACATCCAGATCAAACTGGCGCAGGGTGCGAAGCCCGGCGAGGGCGGGCAGCTGCCGCCGACCAAGGTGTACCCGTGGGTGGCTCGCACCCGTCACGCGACCGCCGGTGTCGGCCTCATCTCGCCGCCGCCGCACCACGACATCTACTCGATCGAAGACCTCAAGCAGCTGATCTTCGACCTGAAGCGCGCCAACCCGGGCGCCCGCGTCCACGTCAAGCTCGTCTCCGAGTCGGGCATCGGCGCGGTCGCGGCCGGCACCGCCAAGGCGCTGGCCGACGTCATCCTGGTCTCGGGCCATGATGGCGGCACCGGCGCATCCCCGGTCAACTCGCTGAAGCACGCGGGGACGCCGTGGGAGCTGGGGCTCGCCGAGACGCAACAGACCCTGATGCTGAACGGGATGCGCGAGCGCGTCGTCGTTCAGGTCGACGGCCAGCTGAAGACTGGCCGCGACGTCATCGTCGGCGCGCTGCTCGGAGCCGAGGAGTTCGGCTTCGCGACCGCGCCGCTGGTCGTCTCCGGCTGCGTCATGATGCGCGTCTGCCACCTGGACACCTGCCCGGTCGGCGTCGCGACGCAGAACCCGGAGCTGCGCGCGCGGTTCTCGGGCAAGCCCGAGTTCGTCGTCAACTTCTTCGAGTTCATCGCGGAAGAGGTGCGCGAGTACCTCGCGGCCCTCGGCTTCCGCACCCTTGAGGAGGCGATCGGTCACGCAGAGCTGCTCGACGTCGACCGCGCCATCGACCACTGGAAGGCGTCCGGTCTCGACCTCGCGCCCATCCTGCACGGTCCGGCCTTCGGCCCGGAGGCTCCTCGGCGCAACGGCCGGGCGCAGGACCACGAGCTGGAGCACCACTTCGACGTGCAGCTGATCGACGCGGCGCGCGACGTGCTGGAGAACGGGGGCCGCATCGAGCTGAGCCTTCCGATCCGCAACACGGAGCGGGCCGTCGGCACGATGCTCGGCCACGAGGTGACCGTCCGCCACGGCGAGAACGGCCTCCCCGCCGGCTCCATCGACATCACGCTCACCGGTTCGGCCGGCCAGTCGCTCGGCGCGTTCCTCCCCGCGGGCATCACCCTGCGGCTGGAGGGCGACTCCAACGACTACGTCGGCAAGGGACTCTCCGGCGGCCAGATCGTCGTGAAGCCCCCGCGCGACAGCGTGTTCGCCGCCGAGCGGAACGTGATCGCCGGCAACGTGATCGGCTACGGCGCGACGCAGGGCAGCATGTTCATCCGCGGGATCGTGGGCGAGCGCTTCCTGGTGCGCAACTCCGGTGCGACCGCGGTCGTCGAAGGCGTGGGCGACCACGCGCTCGAGTACATGACCGGCGGACTCGCCGTGATCCTCGGCGGCACCGGGCGCAACCTCGGCGCCGGCATGTCCGGTGGCACCGCGTACGTGTACGACCTGAAGCCGGAGCGGGTCAACCGCGACTCGCTCGCGACCGGCGAGCTCGAGCTCCTGCCTCTCGGGAGCGCGGACATCGAGATCGTGCGCGACCTGCTCGAACAGCACGCCGCCGAGACGGGCTCCGAGCTCGCCGCCCGGATGCTGGAGGACTTCGACGAGACCGTCGCGAAGTTCGTCAAGGTGCTGCCGCGGGACTACGCCGCGGTGATGCAGATGCGCCAAGAGGCCGTTGACGAGGGTCTCGACCCCGACGGCGACATCGTGTGGAACAGAATTCTGGAGGTGACCGGTGGCTGACCCAAAGGGCTTTTTGAAGGTGACCGAGCGGGAGCTGCCCAAGCGCCGCCCCGTCTCGGTTCGGCTCATGGACTGGAAAGAGGTCTACGAAGCCCAGGACCCGGCGCAGCTGCGCCGCCAGGCCGGCCGCTGCATGGACTGCGGCGTGCCGTTCTGCCACTCGGGCTGCCCGCTCGGCAACCTCATCCCCGAGTGGAACGACCTCATGTGGCGCGGCGAGGGCCGCCAGGCGATCGAGCGCCTCCACGCGACGAACAACTTCCCGGAGTTCACCGGGCGGCTGTGCCCGGCGCCGTGCGAGTCGTCCTGCGTGCTCGGCATCAACCAGCCGGCCGTCACGATCAAGCAGGTCGAGGTCTCGATCATCGACCAGGCGTGGCAGCACGGCTGGGTGCAGCCGCAGCCGCCGGAGCGCCTCACCGGCAAGACGGTCGCCGTCGTCGGCTCCGGCCCTGCCGGCCTCGCCGCCGCCCAGCAGCTGACGCGCGCCGGCCACACGGTCGCCGTGTACGAGCGGGACGACCGCATCGGCGGCCTGCTGCGCTACGGCATCCCGGACTTCAAGATGGAGAAGAAGCACCTGGAGGCGCGTCTCAACCAGATGATGGCCGAGGGCACGCGTTTCCGCGCCGGTGTCGACATCGGCACGGACATCAGCTGGGACGACCTGCGCGCCCGGTACGACGCGGTCGTCGTCGCGACCGGCGCCATGGTGCCGCGAGACCTGCCCATCCCGGGCCGTGAGCTCTCCGGTGTGCACTTCGCCATGGAGTACCTGGTGCAGCAGAACAAGGCGGGCGCGGGAGACCAGATCGCCGACCAGATCACAGCGGACGGCAAGCATGTCATCGTCCTCGGCGGCGGCGACACCGGTGCGGACTGCATCGGCACCGCCCACCGTCAGGGCGCCGCGAGCGTCACCAACCTCGCCATCGGCAAGCAGCCGCCGTCGGAGCGTCCGGACCACCAGCCGTGGCCGACCACGCCGACGCTGTTCGAGGTCCAGTCCGCCCACGAGGAGGGCGGGAAGCGCGAGTACCTCGCGTCGACCGTCGAGTTCCTCTCCAACGAGTTCGGCGAGGTGCGCGCCCTGCGCGTGGCCGAGACCGAGTTCCTCGACGGACGCCGGGTGCCGAAGGCTGGAACCGAGCGCGAGATCCCGGCGGACCTGGTGCTGCTGGCCCTCGGATTCACCGGCCCGGAGCAGCAGGACCTGTCCTCGCAGCTGGGTCTGCCGTTCGACGGCCGCGGCAACGTCGCGCGTGATTCCGACTACCAGACGGAGCAGGAGGGCGTGTTCGTCGCCGGCGACGCCGGCCGCGGTCAGTCCCTGATCGTGTGGGCTATCGCAGAGGGCCGGGCAGCGGCGGCCGCTGTTGACCGGTATCTTGAAGGGGAGACGCAGTTGCCGTCTCCGATCCGTCCCACCGACCGCGGCATCCTCGTCTGAGCGAGGCGATGCCCGCACGACCGGGCGCCACCAAGAAATCACGCGCCGTCGGCGCAGAATCACGGAGCGAACAGAAAAGCATGAGAAGGGCCAAAATCGTCGCGACCCTCGGGCCGGCGACCTCCAGCTACGACAACATCCGCGCGATCATCGACGCGGGTGTGGACGTGGCCCGCATGAACCTGAGCCACGGCAGCTACGAGGTGCACGAGGGGGTCTACGCCAACGTGCGCAAGGCCGCCGACGACGCCGGGAAGCCGGTCGCCGTCCTCGTCGACCTCCAGGGCCCCAAGATCCGCCTCGGCAAGTTCGAGGCGGGCCCCTACGAGCTCGCCGAGGGCGACATCTTCAAGATCACCACCGAGGACATCATCGGCACCAAGGAGATCTCCTCGACGACGTTCAAGGGCCTGCCCAACGACGTCAAGCCGGGTGACTACCTGCTCATCGACGACGGCAAGGTGCGCGTGCGCGTCGTCGCGGTCGACGGCCCGGTCGTCACGACCGAGGTGATCGTCGCCGGTCCCGTCTCCAACAACAAGGGCATCAACCTGCCGGGCGTCGCCGTGAACGTCCCGGCGCTGTCCGACAAGGACGAGGCCGACCTGCGCTGGGGCCTCAAGCTCGGCGCCGACCTGATCGCCCTCTCGTTCGTCCGGAACGCCAGGGACATCGAGCGCGTGCACGAGATCATGGCGGAGGAGGGCCGTAAGGTCCCCGTCGTCGCGAAGATCGAGAAGCCGCAGGCCGTGGACGCGCTGGAGGAGATCATCGAGGCGTTCGACGCCATCATGGTCGCCCGTGGCGACCTGGGCGTCGAGCTGCCGCTCGAGGCCGTGCCGATCGTGCAGAAGCGCGCCGTCGAGCTGGCCCGCCGTGCGGCGAAGCCGGTCATCGTCGCGACGCAGATGCTGGAGTCGATGATCTCGAGCCCGGTGCCGACCCGCGCAGAGACCTCGGACGTCGCCAACGCCGTCCTCGACGGCGCGGACGCGGTCATGCTCTCGGGCGAGACCAGCGTCGGCGAATACCCGACGGTCACCGTGCAGACCATGTCGCGCATCGTCACCTCCACCGAGGAGCACGGTCTGGACCGCATCCAGCCGCTCGGCACCCGGCCCCGCACCCAGTCGGGCGCGATCACGCTCGCCGCGGTCGAGGTCGCCGACTTCGTCGAGGCGAAGTTCCTCTGCGTCTTCACCGAGTCGGGCGAGTCCGCCCGCCGCATGGCGCGTCTGCGCAACAAGATCCCGATCCTGGCGTTCACGCCGGAGGAGTCGGTTCGCCGCCGCATGTCGCTGTTCTGGGGAGTCGAGTCGTTCGTCGTCGGCCGCGTCACCCACACCGACCAGATGGTCGCGCAGGTGGATGAGGCCCTCAAGTCGACCGGCCGCGCCGTCGACGGCGACAAGGTGATCATCATCTCCGGTTCCCCTCCCGGGATCCCCGGAACCACCAACGACATCCGCGTGCACCGGGTCGGCGACGTCCTGTAGCACCGGTCGGAAGGGCCCCGCTTCGGCGGGGCCCTTCTGCGTCCCCGGGCTGTGTCGCTCGATGCGCGCACTCCCGCCGGGTGGCGGCGCGGGTTCGGAGGACTTCCGAGCCGTCGCGCCCGCATCCACCTCCCTTTCACGCATTCTGCGGCGCGTCGAGTCGGCTTCTCCTCCCTTTCCACCGCCGTGCGAGGGGATGGGACGCGTCCATTCGGCGTCTCGGAGGCGGCCGGAAAGGGAGGCGATCCGGCGCGGCACGCCGAGGATAGAACGGGAACGGAGGGGATCGGAGGGCCGGCCCTGACCGCGTCCTCCGTTTCCGTCGACAGGCGGTTCTGAGCGGGACGACCGGGCCGGGTATCCGGACGTCGTCCTCAGGGATGACGCGGGGTACGACCGGGGGATGAAGTCCGGCTTTGCCAGCCAATCCGGAGGGTCGGGGGCGCTCCGGCGCGCGTATCCTCGGGCTATGGAACACCGTTGGATGCGCTGGGCGCCCGCCGTCGTCGCCCCCGTGGCGATCGCCGCCGCCGTCATCGTCTCGCCCCTCGCCGCCGGAGCGTCGGACCTCCCCGTGAAGTCGCCCTCCGACGTGCTGCGGCTGGTCGCAGCGAGCGACACGCGGTCGTTCTCCGGCACGGTCGAGCAGAGCTCCGAGCTCGGACTTCCCGAGCTCCCCGCGACCACGTCGAAGGGCATGGACGACGGCGATGCCGCGAGCCTGCTCGAACTGGCTCTCGCCGACCACACAGCGAAGGTGTGGGTCGACGGCCCGACGCACGTGCGCGTCCAGGTGCTCGACAAGCTGGCCGAGCGGGATGCGATCCGCAACGGCGACGACCTCTGGCTGTACGAGTCCAACGGCAAGAAGGTCGCTCACGCGACCCTCCCGGACTCCGACGCGAAGTCAACGCCGACGCCGGACGCCACGGCCCTGACGCCGTCGCAGCTGGCGCAGCGTTTCCTCGCGGCGGTCGACCCGTCCACGAAGGTGACCCTCGGCGACGAGACGAAGGTGGCCGGACGCGATGCATACGACCTCGTGCTGACCCCGCGCACCGACGCCACCCTCATCGGCACCGTCTCCATCGCGGTCGACGGCAAGACCGGCATCCCGCTGAAGGTCGCCGTCACCGCCCGTGGCGCGAGCGCGCCCGCCTTCGAGGCCGGCTTCACCGCGTTCAGCGACCAGAAGCCGGATGCCGGTGTCTTCTCGTTCACGCCGCCTCAGGGTGCGAGCGTGTCCGAGCAGAAGCTGCCGACCGGTGACCAGTTCAAGGATGCCGCGGGCTCGCACCCGAAGCCCGCCGTCTCGGGCGAGGGTTGGGCGACCGTCGTCTCCCTGCCCGCCGGCTCCGCGCCGGCCGGGGTGGCCGACGACCCGCTGTTCCAGCAGCTGACCCAGCCGGTCGACGGAGGCCGGGCGCTGAGCTCCTCGCTGGTGTCGGTGCTCATCACCGCGGACGGCCGTGTCCTGGCCGGATCCGTCCCGGTCTCGGCTCTGCAGACCGCGGCGGCGCAGGCGACCGCGCAGTGACCGACGCGGCGATCGCGACCAGCGGGCTCACGAAGCGCTTCCGGTCGCGGGCGGTCGTCGACGGCCTCGACCTGAACGTTCCGCGCGGTTCGGTGTTCGGCTTCCTCGGTCCGAACGGGTCGGGCAAGACCACGACCATCCGGATGCTGCTCGGCCTCGTCTCCCCGTCCGCCGGCTCGATCCGAGTGCTGGGGGAGGCGATGCCCGACCGCGGCGCACGCGTGCTCCCGCGGGTCGGTGCGCTGGTCGAGGGGCCGGCGTTCGCGCCATACCTCTCGGGCACAGCGAACCTGATGAGGCGCGACACCGCCGATCGCTACGCTCCGGGCGCCACCCGCCGCGCGCGGGTGGAGGCTGCGCTCGAACGCGTCGGCCTGTCGCACGCGGCCGGCAAGCATGTCCGCGCCTACTCGCTCGGGATGAAGCAGCGCCTCGGGATCGCGGGCGCACTCCTGACCGACCGCGACCTCCTGGTGCTCGACGAGCCGACGAACGGGCTGGACCCGCAGGGCACCCGCGAGGTGCGCGCGCTGGTGCGGTCGCTCGCCGACGAGGGGACGACCGTGTTCGTCTCCAGTCACCTGCTGGCCGAGATCGAGCAGGTCTGCACGCACGCGGCGATCATGCGCACCGGTCGGCTGGTCGCGCAGGGGTCGCTCGACGAGCTCCGGAGCGCGTCCGGTCCGCGAGTGGCGGTCGAGACGCCGGATGCGGCACAGGCAGTCGGTGTGCTGAGCCGGCTCGGTCTGGACCCCGTGGTGACGGGCAACGGAGTCGAGGCGTCCCTGGGCGACGCTGCTCCGGCGGCCGAAGAGCTGTCGGCGGCGCTGGTCGGCGACGGAGTGCGGCTGCGTGGATTCGCCGTGCGCTCCTCCAGCCTGGAGGAGCGTTTCGTGGAGCTCACGGGGGAGGGATTCGATGTCGAGCAGTGAGCTGCCGAGTGCGGCGCCCCGCACCGACCAGGTCGGCACCGAGCAGGCGATCCAGCCGTCCGTCACGCGCCCGGCGGGCGGCGTCGCGGAACGTCGTGAGCGTCCGAGCGGGGGATGGGCGCTGCTGGGATCGGAGATCTCGGTCATGTTCCGGCGCTGGCGCACCTGGGCGATGCTGGGTGCTCTCGCGGCCATCCCGCTGTTGATCGCCATCGCGGTGCGGGTCACCGGCGGCAGTTCGCGCGGTCCGGCCTTCCTGAGTGAGATCACCTCAAATGGGCTGTTCGTCGCGTTCACCGCCCTCGTGGTGTGCGTCCCGCTGTTCCTTCCGTTGACGATCGGCGTCGTCGCCGGTGACACGATCGCGGGCGAGGCGAGCCACGGTACCCTCCGCTACCTCGTCATCGCGCCGGCCGGGCGGCTCCGGCTGCTCGCGGTCAAGTACGCCGGGAGCGCCGTGTTCTGCATCGCGGCCGCCCTGGTCGTCGGGCTGGCCGGAGCACTGATCGGCATGCTGCTCTTCCCGATCGGCCCGGTCACTCTGCTGTCCGGGATCCAAGTGAGCATGGGGGAGGCGTACTTCCGCCTGCTGCTCATCGCCCTCTACATCGTGGTGTCGCTGCTCGGGCTCTGCGCGATCGGGCTGTTCCTGTCGACGCTCACCGACGTCCCGGTCGGCGCCATGGCCGCGACCGCCGTCCTGGCGGTCGTCTCGCAGGTGCTCGACCAGCTGCCGCAGCTCGAGGGACTCCACCCCTGGTTGTTCAGCCACTATTGGCTGGGGTTCGGCGACTTCCTCCGCGATCCGATCTCGTGGGACTCGTTCGGCGACAACGCGCTGCTGCAGCTCGGCTACATCGTCGTCTTCGGGGCGCTGGCGGTCGGCCGCTTCACCACGAAGGACATCCTCAGCTGATCCGTGGGGCGCAACACGCCGTTATGCGGCGCGCATAACGGCGTGTCGCGCCCCACAGCGGGCGCGGGTCAGGGCACGGACTCGGCAGTCTGCTCCAGCTCGGAGCGGGGATGGTCGCGCTGCGTCGCTATGGTGATCCCGGCCGCGAGGCACACCACCACGATGCCGACCAGCTGGATGAGCGTGAAGTGCTCGCCCAGCACGATGACCCCGAACACGGTGGCGACCACCGGCCCGAAACTTGTGATGACGGCGTACAGCCGCGGTGTGATCCGGCGCAGGATGAAGGTGTCCAGGCTGTACGGGACGGCCGACGACAGCACGCCGAGCGCCAGCAGGAGGAGCAGCACCCGCGCATCCACCCGGCTGTAGTCGATGACGACGAGCGCGATGGGCACGGTCAATACTGTGGAGACGATGCTCGCCACGCTGAGGCCTTCCAGGCCCGGCAGCCGCATCGCGACCTGACGGGTGAGCAGGATGTAGGCCGCCCAGGCGGCCGCTGCGGTCAGGGCGAGAGCGACCCCGAGAGGGTCGACCGTCCCCTCGGTCGCCGTGAGGAGCAGGACGCCCGCGGCTGCGGCCACCGCGCATCCCGCATCCAGCAGGCGACGGGATCCGGCCAGCGCGAGGGCGAACGGGCCCAGGAACTCGATGGTGGCGGCGATGCCGAGCCCGAGTCGCCCAACAGCCTCGTAGAAGCTGAGGTTCATGGCGGCGAGCACCACACCCAGCGCGAGGGCCGGCCAGAGCCGCCGCCAGGTCAGTTCCGCGCGGCGCGGCCGGTAGAACGGCAGCACGGCCGCTGCCGTCACGACCTGCCGTGCTGCGACGACGACGACGGATCCGACGATCGGGATGAGGAGGCCGGCCAGCGCCGAGCCGTAGTTGATGCTCACTTCCGTCGCCACTTGGGTACCCGCGCCGACGAGGCGGTCGCGACGGGTGGAGCTCACCCGGTCGAGCTTACCGGCCGGCGGAGCTCAGACCGCCCGGCGCATGATGGCGCGCGTCGCGCTCGGACGGCGCACCACCTCGAACCCGCCGTCGAGGAACAGCGAGACGGTGCCGTGATAGCGCTCCGCTGCCGACAGCGACGGACGCACTTCCGTGTCGACCGGGTACCCCTCGACCGACTCGGCGCCCTGGGCTCGGGCATGCTCCACCGCGCCGTCCAGCAGCATCCGGGCGACGCCCTGACGGCGGAACTCCGAGCGGACCACGAAGCAGGTGACCGCCCATGGGTCGGCCGGATCGCCCTCCCGCCGCTTGGTGATGGGGGAGCGCGCGAGCGTCGGATACGCGGAATACGGCTCAACGGCCGCCCAGCCGGCGGGCTCGCCGTCGATCCAGCCGATCACCCCGGGGGAGCCCTCCCGCACCTGGTCGTGCAGCAGCTCCCGCCGCTCGTCGACCGAGAGCCGGTCGTTCTGCGACCGCGGCACCTTGAACCACTGGCACCAGCATCCCGATGGGTCTCCCGGTGTACTGAACACGGTCTCCAGATCGCCCCACACGGCGTCGTCGACGGGACGGACCACGGTGTCGCTCATGCTTCGACGCTAGCGCGCACGGGTGACACGGGCCAGGGGCGGTTCGTCGCCGCCTGCCTCACCGGCCACGCCCAGGCCGAGCGTCGCGAGGAGCGAGGGATGCTCCACATGCGCGAAATGCCCGGTGGCGGGGAGGATGCGCGTGCGCAGCCCCGGGACGATGGCCGCGAGCCCGGCGTCGTCCGCCGCCGTGACGAAGACGTCCCGGTCGCCGTGCAGGGAGAGCACCGGGCACCGGATGCGCGCCCAGCGCTCGGCCGCCGGGTACCGCCGCGCGCACGCGACCGCGCGCACGAACGCGGCAGGCCGTAGATCCCGCGCGAGCTCGCGGGCGGAGCCGGGGACGGGCGACGAGAACAACGGGGCGATGAGCAGCGGCAGCAACCGCATCCGCTCCAGCCCCCGCACCAGTCGGAGCCCGGCCGGTCCGAGCGCGGCCAGCACGCGCATCCCGCCGAGCAGCAGCATCAGGGGTGCGTGCCGGTACAGCAGGGATGCGGTGCCGCGCCGATCCGCCTGCCCGCCGAACGTCGTGGCCGACACCAGCACCACCGACTCCGTAGCGATCGGCTCACGCACCGCGAGCTCGAGCGCGACGAACCCGCCGAGCGAGTGCCCGACCACGCGCCAGCGCTCGTACCCGAGCGTCCGGGCGACGGTCGCGACGCTCGACGCGAGCACAGCGGCGTCGAGCGACGCCACCTCGGCGGGGGAGTCGCCCCAGCCCGGAAGATCGGGGACGATCAGATCCGGGACGGCCGAGCCGCGTGCAGCCGCGGCCGCGGCGACCATCGGCTTCCACGTCGTCCACGATCCCGCCGCCCCGTGCAGCAGGATGGTCGCCACCGCGGATTCACGCGCCGTTCTGTGCACCGTCACCGGCCCGGCATCCGTCTCCACCATCGTCTGTTCCACTCCTGTTCTTCGGAGCGGACCGGCCGTAGGATGCGCGAGGAGCCCACCCTGCGCCGGGCCCCTCCGCGCGCGGGACACGTCACCGAGCAGGGAGCACCCGTTGACCGAGACCACCACTGCGTCCCACCGGCCCACCGACCAGCGCGTCCACCACCTCAGCGAGGAGACGCTCGACCGCATCGACGCCTGGTGGCGCGCGGCGAACTACCTCTCGGTCGGGCAGATCTACCTGCTCGACAACCCGCTGCTGCGGCGCCCGCTCTCGCGCGACGACATCAAGCCGCGGCTGCTCGGCCACTGGGGTACGACGCCCGGTCTCAACTTCATCTACGCGCACCTCAACCGGGTGATCCGGGAGCGCGACCTGAACACGCTCTTCGTCGCCGGCCCCGGCCATGGCGGACCGGGCGTCGTGGCCGGCGCCTACCTCGACGGCACCTACAGCGAGCTGTACAGCGCCATCGACCAGAGCGAGGACGGCCTGCGGCGACTGTTCCGCCAGTTCTCGTTCCCGGGCGGCATCCCGAGCCATGCAGCGCCGCAGACGCCCGGCTCCATCCACGAGGGCGGCGAGCTCGGCTACGCGCTGTCGCACGCGTATGGCGCAGCCTTCGACAATCCCGACCTGCTGGTCGCGGCGGTCGTCGGCGACGGCGAGGCCGAGACCGGCCCGCTCGCCACCGCGTGGCACTCGAACAAGTTCCTCAACCCGAAGCAGGACGGCGTCGTGCTGCCGATCCTGCACCTCAACGGCTACAAGATCGCCAACCCGACGGTGCTCGCCCGCATCCCCGAGTCCGAGCTGCTCGACCTCATGCGCGGCTACGGCTACACGCCGTACATCGTCTCGGGCGGGTTCGACGGCGAAGACCCGCGCGAGGTGCACAAGCGGATGGCGGCGACGCTGGACGAGATACTCGACCGCATCGCTCAGATCAAGGCGGACGCGGATGCCGACGAGCTGGACGGGCGCCCCGCCTGGCCGATGCTGATCCTCCGCACCCCGAAGGGATGGACCTGCCCCGCCGAGATCGACGGGCACCCTGCCGAGAACAACTGGCGCTCGCATCAGGTCCCGCTCGCCAACGCGCGCGACACCGAGGCGCACACGCGCCTGCTGGAGAACTGGATGGCCTCCTACCGTCCGCAGGAGCTGTTCGACGAGCAGGGACGCCCGGTCGAGCTGATCACCGGCCTCGCGCCGGAGGGCGAGCGGCGGATGAGTGCAAACCCGGTCGCGAACGGCGGCCTGCTGCGCCGCGACCTGCGGCTGCCCGACTTCCGCGACTACGCGGTCGACGTGCCGCAGCCCGGCGAGACCGTGGCCGAGGCGACGCGCGTGCTCGGCGAGTGGCTGCGGGATGTGATGATCGCCAACCCGCACGACTTCCGGCTGTTCGGCCCGGACGAGATCGCCTCCAACCGGCTCCAGGCGGTCTTCGACACGACCAGCAAGCAGTGGAACGCCGGGTACCTGCCGATCGACGACGACAACCACCTCGCGCCGACCGGCAGGGCGATGGAGGTGCTGAGCGAGCACCAGTGCCAGGGCTGGCTGGAGGGCTACCTCCTGACCGGCCGCCATGGCGTCTTCACGTCGTACGAGGCGTTCATCCACATTGTCGACTCGATGTTCAACCAGCACGCCAAGTGGCTGAAGTCGGCGGGCGAGGTGTCGTGGCGGCGGCCGGTGGCCTCCCTCAACTACCTGCTCAGCTCGCACGTCTGGCGGCAGGATCACAACGGCGCCTCCCACCAGGACCCGGGATTCATCGACCACGTCGTCAACAAGAAGGCCGACGTCGTGCGCGTGTACCTGCCGTTCGACGCGAACACGCTGCTGTCGACGTACGACCACTGCCTGCGCTCGGTCGATTACGTCAACGTCGTGGTCGCGGGCAAGCAGCCCGCGCCGAACTGGCTGACGATGGAGGAGGCCATCGCGCACTGCACGCGCGGCATCGGCATCTTCCCGTGGGCCGGCACCGAGGTGGAGGGCGAAGAGCCGGATGTGGTGCTCGGCTGCGCGGGCGACATCCCGACACTGGAGACGCTCGCGGCGGCCGACATCCTGCGCCGCCGCCTGCCGGACCTCAAGGTGCGCGTGGTCAACGTCGTCGACCTGATGCGGCTGCAGAGCGAAGGGGAGCACCCGCACGGCCTCAACGACCGCGAGTACGATGCGCTGTTCACGGCCGACAAGCCGGTGATCTTCGCGTACCACGGCTATCCGTGGCTCATCCACCGCCTCACCTACCGTCGCAACGGCCACGACAACCTCCACGTGCGCGGCTACAAGGAGGAGGGCACCACGACGACGCCGTTCGACATGGTGATGCTCAACGACCTCGACCGCTACCACCTGGTGATCGACGTGATCGACCGCGTCCCCGGTCTGGCGACGCGCGAGGCGGAGCTGCGGCAGGAGATGCAGGACGCCCGCCTGCGCGCCCGGCAGTACACGCGCGAGCACGGGGAGGACATCCCGGAGGTCGCCGAGTGGACGTGGGCCGGCGGCGAGCGCACCACCCGTTTCGACACGACCGGCGGCGACAACGACTGACCCCTGTCTCCCGTGCACTCTGGTTGACGCAACACGCCGTCCGCGCCGAGCGCGGGACGGCATGTTGCGTCAACTCAGCGGCGGCGGGGCGGCGTTGAGGCGGGTCAGAGCGGGTGGGCGGACTCCGGGTCGACGGGGGTGAGGGTTGGGATCTTCGCGGCGCGGCCGTCGCCGGAGGACCGCCCGGTGAGGCGGCGACCGATCCACGGCAGCACGAAACGGCGATAGTACTCCGCCGTGCGGCGCGTGCTCTCGCCGGCAGGCGCGGCGGCGACCTCCTCCACACCCCATTCGCTCGGGACCGGGATGCCGAGGGCGGTCAGCACGTTGCTCGCGACCCGCGCATGGCCGAGTGGACCCAGGTGCAGGCGGTCCTCCGACCAGTAGCGGATGTCCTCCAGCCCTTGGTCCGCCCAGTTGTCGACGAACGTGATCCCCTCGCGCGGCAGCATCGCCCGCACGGCGGCGGCCAACTCCTCGCCGCGGCGCCGGATGAGACCGCCGAGGGGCAGGTGCGCGCTGGGGTTCGCGCCGCTCAGAAGGAGCATGTGGCTGCCGGATGCGACCACCCGGTCCGCCGCATCCATCAGCGTCCGCGCGACGCCGTCGATGGACACGCGCGGTCGCATGATGTCGTTTCCGCCGCCGTTGAGGCTGACGAGGTCGGGATGCTGGGCGATCGCCGGCTCGACCTGCTCTGCCACGATCGGCCCGAGCTTGCGGCCGCGCACCGCGAGGTTCGCATACCGGAAGGGACCGTCGGCCGCTGCCGCCATCCCGAGCGCGACGAAGTCGGCCCAGCCGCGCACCCGGCCGTCCGGGAGTTCGTCGCCGACCCCCTCCGTGAAGCTGTCCCCGATGGCGATGTAGCTGGCGAATGCAGTGCTGGACACGGGTGCAACGCTACTCCGCACGGCTACCATGGGCCGCATCGGCAGCGACGCCCGGAGGGGGACACCCATGCAGAAGGTCAGTTCGTTCCTGTGGTTCGAGAGCGGGGTGGAGGAGGCGGCCCGGCTGTACACGTCGCTCATCCCGGATTCGGAGATCGTGGAGGTCCAGCGTTTCGGCGAGGGGATGCCGGACGGCCTCGTCGTCCTGCGCTTCACGCTCGCCGGCGTCGAGTACCAGGCGATGAACACCGGCCCCGCCGGTGGCTTCACCGAGGCGTTCTCGCTGTCGGTGCTGTGCGACGACCAGGCCGAGGTGGACCGGCTCTGGGAGGCGCTGACGGCGGACGGCGGCGAGGAGAGCATGTGCGGCTGGCTGAAGGACCCCTGGGGCGTCAGCTGGCAGATCGTTCCCCGACGCCTGATCGAGCTGCAGTCCGACCCGGATCGGGCGCGTGCGGCCCGGGTGAATCAGGCCATGCTCGGGATGCGCAAGCTCGACATCGCCGCGCTCGAGGCCGCCGCCGACGGCCGCTGATCACCCGACCGCATTCCGCGAGGTGCACGTTGTTGCGCCCGCGCACGGCGTGTCGGCCGCAACAACGTGCACCTCGCGGAAGACGAGGAGGGCCGGAGGTCAGCCGATGAGGGTCTGCCAGGACAGCAGGTGCTCGACGGTGACGCCGCCGTAGCCGCGCAGGCCGCCGAGGGCCGTGCGGACCTTCGCCGTCTCCGACTCGAGCAGCGCGGCGCTGTCATCGCCGAAGGTCGCAGCCGGGCCGCCGGCGACCTCGGGCGTGTCCGTCTCCACGCCGATGGTGAACGGGATGCGCTTGTTGGCGGCCGCCGTCGCCGCGGGCTTGGCGAGCGCCACGATCCCGTCGGTGCCCGCCGCGTGGTCGCTGAACGCCACGATCGCGACCGACTTCAGGTGGGGGAGCAGCGCGTCGAACGCGGTTCCGCCTCCCGGCTGCGGCTTGGCCGCAAGCCACCACGGCAGGTCGGCGCCGATCGGCACCGTCCCGGCGGCCACGCGGGCCGCGTCGTACATCGCCTGGAGCTGCGCGACGACGGCGGGGAGCTGGTCGTCTGAGGACACCACCCACGGCTCGACGTCGAACTGCACCGCGTCGAACGGGGCGGCGCGCAGGGCGGCGGACGTCCAGGTGGCCGCGAGCGACGGGTCGTCCGCCCACGCCGGATCGCCGCCGAGCGCCGCGACCTTGGTCACGCCCGCAGCGTGCAGAGCGTTGACCGCATCCGTGAGCCAGACCCCGAACGCTCCCTCGTCGGCCGCCCACGGCACGGACAGGAAGACGGTGCGCAGGTGGTGGGCCGCCGCGAAGTCGGCGAGCGCCTGCGGCTCGAACTGCGGCAGCCCTTCGCCGCGCGCATCCGTCGCCGGGTCGATGGGGTTGCCCCACGCCCACATGCTGGTGATCGCCGAGGTCGGCGTCGTGGCGTCCACGCGCTGGGTCACCGCGGTCGCCGGGGCCGCTGCGACGAGGGAACCGCCGATGACGAGCGCGAGCGCGGCCGACGTGATCGCTGAGCGGAGAGTCGGAGCTCGCATGGCACACCCTTTGATCGCGGAACGGTACGGTCACCGCAGATTCGGGTGTGCGGTACGACCATCATCGCAGTATCCCGGAATACGTCTATGCCGCATTCGGGGTACATCGTCCGCGCCGTGCGCCTCGCTTCGTCAGTCGCGCCAGCCCAGCGCCGGCGCGATCTGGGTGACGATCGTCTCCAGCAGGTGGGCGTTGTACTCGACGCCCAGCTGGTTCGGCACGGTCACCAGCAGCGTGTCCGCGTCGGCGACCGCGGCGTCCTCGCGCAGCTCCTCCACGATCCGCTCCGGGTCGCCCACGTAGCTCTTGCCGAAGCGCGCCAGCCCGCCGTCGAGGTGGCCGACCTGGTCGTGCCGGTCGGCGAGGGCGGAGGCGCCGAAGTAGCGACGGTCGAGGTCGGTGGTGATCGGCAGGATGCTGCGGCTGACCGACACGCGCGGCTCGCGCTCCCAGCCCGCGGCCTTCCACGCGTCGCGGTACTGCTGCAGCTGCTCCGCCTGGAGGTCGGAGAACGGCACGCCGGTGTCCTCCGTCAGCAGCGTCGAGCTCATCAGGTTCATGCCCTGCTCGGCGGCCCACACGGCCGTCGCGCGGGTGCCGGCGCCCCACCAGATGCGGTCCGGGAGGCCGGGCGACTGCGGCTCGATCGCCAGTGCGCCGCGCTGCCCGCCCGTCATCGCCGGGTTCGCCTCGGCGACGCCCGCGCCGGCGATCGCCGCGCGGAACAGCTCGGTGTGGCGGCGTGCCATGTCCGCATCCGACTCGCCCTCCGCAGGCACGTACCCGAACGACTCGGAGCCGCGCAGCGCCGTCTCGGGTGAGCCCCGGCTGACACCGAGCTGCAGCCGGCCGCCGGAGATCAGGTCGGCCGCCGCTGCATCCTCGGCCATGTAGAGGGGGTTCTCGTAGCGCATGTCGATCACCGCGGTGCCGATGTCGATGCGCGACGTGCGCGCGCCGATGGCGGCGAGCAGCGGGAACGGCGACGCCAGCTGCGGCGCGAAGTGGTGCACGCGGAAGAAGGCGCCGTCGGCCCCCAGCTCCTCCGCGGCGACGGCGAGGTCGATCGCCTGGTGGAGGGCGTCCGCGGCGGTGCGCGACACGGAGCCGGGGATGGGCTGGTAGTGCCCGAAGCTGAGGAACCCGATGCGTTTCACATCCACTCCAATCGGTCCTGGTCGCAGCCTATTCCGTCGGGCTAGAGTCCCGGATGTGGCGGAGTGGCTGTGTGCGACCTGTGCCGTGGAGACGGCGCCTGTGATGACGGCGTCGGGGGAGGAGCCCCCGGAGCGCTGCCCGATCTGCGAGGACGAGCGGCAGTACGTGCCGCCGACCGGGCAGGAGTGGACGACGCTGCAGCGGTTGCAGCGCGAGGGCGAGCGCCTCGTTGTCGTCGAACTGGAGCCCGACCTGTACGGGCTGCGCAGCGAGCCGAAAGTCGGGATCGGCCAGCAGGGCATCCTGCTGCGCACCCCCGACGGCAACCTGCTCTGGGATCCGCCGGGCTACGTCGACGAGGCGGCCGCGGCCGCCGTGCAGGACCTCGGCGGGGTCGCCGTCATCGCGACCAGTCACCCACACATGTTCGGCGCGCAGGTGACCTGGTCGAGGATGCTCGGCGACCCGCCGGTGCTGGTCAACGCGGCCGACCGCCACTGGGTGCAGCGGGAGGACCCGGCCATCCAGTCGTGGACCGGCGAGGAGGAGGTGCTCCCCGGCGTCCTGTTGCGGACGATCGGCGGCCACTTCCCGGGGAGCGCGGTCGTGCACTGGGACCGCGGGGTCGTGCTCAGCGGCGACACGGTGTTCCCCGGGCCGTCGCAGCGGTGGGTGACCTTCCAGCGCAGCTTCCCCAACGACATCCCCTTGTCGGCCGCCGTCGTCCGGCGGATCGCCGACACGGTCTGCGACCGGCCGTTCGAGCGGATGTACGGCAACCTCGGCAACGTCATCCCGCGGGATGCGCGCGAAGCGGTGCTGCGATCGGCCGACCGCTACATCGGGTGGGTGAGCGGGGCGTTCGACCATCTCACCTGACGCTCCCGCACGCGGCGGGTCGGCGTCCGGTCACAGGAACGGGGCGAGCTCCATCTCCATCGCGGGCTTCGGCTTCGCCCCGATGATCGTCTTCACCACCTCGCCGTCGCGGAACACCTTCATCACCGGCAGGGCGAGCGCCTTGTAAGCGACGGTGCTCTCCATGTTCTCGTCCGCGTTGATCTTGACGATGCGGATGCGGTCGGCGTGCTCCTCCTGCAGCTGCTGCAGGATCGGGCTCAGCGCCCGGCACGGACCGCACCATTCCGCCCAGAACTCGACGACGGTGGTGCCCGGGGCGGCGAGCACGGCCTCCTGGAAAGTGGCGTCGGTGACGCTCTCGATCGTGGTCATGCGAGCACGCTAAGCCCTGACCACAGGGGCAGGGTCAAGCGGTGCTTCCCCGATCCTGTGCGAGCATGGGAGGAGGAGGTGCGCATGGAGATCCTGAGCCCGCAGCAGATCCGCGAGTCGTTCGTCAACTGCTCCCGCAGCGAAGCAGAAGAGCTTCCGCTTCCCCCGGGGTTGCACGAGGTGGATTGGGCCAGACGCGAGTATCTCGGCTGGCGCGACCCGAGGCTCCCGCAGCGCGGCTACGTCGTCATCCCGACGGCGGACGGCCCGGTGGGAATCGTCCTCCGCGCTTCTGAGGCCTCCATGCGGTCACATGTGCCGTCGATGTGCGGCTGGTGCCAGGATGTGCACCTCACCAACGACGTCTGGTTCTGGTCGGCGCGCCGTGCCGGTCAGCCGGGCCGCAACGGCGACACCGTCGGGACGCACGTGTGCGGTGCCTTCGAGTGCAGCGCCAACGTGCGTCGTACTCCACCGCCGTCGTACGTGGGCTTCGACGCGGATCAGGTGGTCGAGGACCGCATCGCCGGCCTCGCCGAGCGCGCCCGGCGCTTCGCCGCGACCGTGGTCGGCGCCCGCATCTGAAGTCGTGCCGCTGGTGGGACTCGAACCCACACGCCCTTTCGGACAAAGCATTTTGAGTGCTCCGCGTCTGCCATTCCGCCACAGCGGCGCACAACAACCCCTGAAGAATACCGTAGGCTTTCGGACGTGACTGACCAGGAATCCACCACCACCGCACCCCGCCGCGTCGTCGTGGCGGAGGACGAATCGCTCATCCGCCTCGACATCGTCGAGATCCTGCGCGACAACGGTTTCGAGGTCGTCGGAGAGGCCGGAGACGGCGAGACGGCGGTCGCCCTCGCGACCGAGCTGCGGCCCGACCTGGTCATCATGGACGTCAAGATGCCGCAGCTCGACGGCATCTCCGCGGCCGAGCGCCTGTCGAAGGACCACATCGCGCCCGTCGTGCTGCTGACCGCGTTCAGCCAGAAGGAGCTCGTCGAGCGGGCGACCGAGGCCGGTGCGCTCGCCTATGTGGTGAAGCCGTTCACACCGAACGACCTGCTGCCCGCCATCGAGATCGCTCTCGCGCGCTACCAGCAGATCATCGCGCTGGAGGCCGAGGTCTCGGACATGGTGCAGCGCTTCGAGACCCGCAAGCTGGTCGACCGGGCGAAGGGCCTCCTCAACGAGAAGATGGGCCTCAGCGAGCCGGAGGCGTTCCGCTGGATCCAGAAGGCGTCGATGGACCGCCGCCTCACCATGCACGATGTCGCGCAGGCGATCATCGAGCAGCTCGCCCCCAAGAAGTAGTTGCCCCCCGCCCGCCCGGCGGCACGATTTGCGCCAAATCTCGGTTATGCGCACTCCATAACGACGATGTGGCGCAAATCTTCAGCGGCGGGGTCGGCTAGAGGTCTTTGATCAGGTTCGTGATGCGGATCGTCGAGCAGCGGCGGCCGCGATCGTCGGTGACCGCAATCTCGTGCGTCGTCAGCGTCCGGCCCAGGTGGATGGGCGTGCACACGCCGGTCACGTAGCCGCTCGTCGCCGAGCGCGTGTGCGATGCGTTGATCTCGATCCCGACCGCCAGGCGTCCCTCGCCGGCGTAGAGGTTGGCCGACATCGAGCCGAGCGACTCGCCGAGGACGACGTACGCGCCGCCGTGCAGGAGGTCCGCGGGCTGGGTGTTCCCCTCGACCGGCATGCGCGCGACGGAGCGCTCCACGCTGAACTCGATGATCTCGATCCCCATCTTCTCGGCCAGCCGGCCGAGCCCCCTCTGCTGCACGTACGCGAGCGCGTCTTCGGTCATCCTCGGCCTCTCTCGACGGGTCGTCAGGACTGTCACCGGCCCCTTGTAGGCTGTCCTGGTGTCAGACTCCGAAAAGCCTACCCTCCTCGTCGTCGACGGCCATTCGCTCGCTTTCCGGGCCTTCTACGCACTCCCGGTGGACAGCTTCGTCAACCGTGAGGGTCAGCACACGAACGCGATCCACGGCTTCATCGCGATGTTCATTAACCTGCTCCAGCAGCAGAAGCCGACCCACATCGCGGTCGCGTTCGACATCTCCCGCTACTCGTTCCGCACGCGCGAATATCCGGAGTACAAGGGCACCCGCGGTGAGACCCCGTCGGAGTTCGCCGGCCAGGTCCCTCTGCTCGAAGAAGCACTCCATGCGATGAATGTCACGACCATCGCGAAGGAGGACTACGAGGCCGATGACATCCTCGCGACCCTCGCCCGCCGCGGCGTGGAAGAGGGCTACAAAGTGCTTCTCGTCTCCGGTGACCGCGACACCATCCAGCTGGTCAACGACGACGTGACCCTGCTGTACCCGAACGTGCGCGGAGTTTCCGAGCTGAAGATCTACGACCCGGCGGCCGTCCGCGAGAAGTACGGCATCGAGCCGCACCAGTACCCCGAGATCGCCGCCCTGGTGGGCGAGACGAGCGACAACCTGATCGGCATCGACAAGGTCGGCGAGAAGACCGCCGTCAAGTGGGTGCAGCAGTACGGCACCGTCGAGAACATCGTCGCGCACGCCGACGAGATCAAGGGCGTGGTCGGGCAGAACCTGCGCGACCAGAAGGAGAACGCGCTCCGCAACCGGAGGCTGAACCAGCTGCTCGACGACGTCGAACTGCCGATCGCGCTCGACGACCTGGAGCGCAAGCCCCTCAACGAGAACGCCGTGCGCGACATCTTCGCGCGCCTCCAGTTCAAGACCCTCCTCGACCGCCTGATGAAGACCGCGGCGGAGGACGGGATGCTCGACGGCGCCATGTCCGTCGCCGAGGTGGGCGACGCCGGCGCGGTCAGCGCCCCGGCCGTGCGCACGCTGGTCGACGAAGAGCTCGCGAACTGGCTGTCCAAGGCTTCGGCGGACGAGACCGCGGTCGCCGTCCAGCTCGAGGTCGGCCCTGCCGGCATCACGGGCTTCGGCCTCGCCGCAGCGGACGACACCGTGTACGTGCCCTGGGTGGCCGGCCGGAAGGACTACGAAGCCCTCGAGCAGTGGCTGGCGAGCAGCGCGCCCAAGTACTTCTTCCACGCGAAGCCGCAGTTCAAGGCGCTCAGCCGTGCCGGGTTCGTGGTCGACGGTCTGGCGTTCGACACGCGGATCGCGTCCTGGCTCGTGAAGCCGGGCGCCGCGCCGCAGTCACTGGCGGAGCAGGTGTACGAGGTGCTCGGCGAGACGCTGCCGGTCTCGGACCCGAACCAGCTCGTCCCGATCAACGACGCCGTGAGCCCCGCGACCGAGGCGTGGTACATCCGCCGGGTCGCCGAGGGGCAGATGATCGCGCTCGACGAGGGCACCCGCGCAGTTCTCGACGACATCGAGCTGCCGCTCGTCGCCGTGCTCGCCGAGATGGAGCTCAACGGCGTTTCCATGGACTCCGAGGTGCTCGCGCGCCTCCGCGGGCAGCTGACCGACAAGGCCAACGACTACGCAGCGCAGGCGTACGCGCAGATCGGCCACGAGATCAACCTCGGCTCGCCGAAGCAGCTCCAGCAGGTGCTCTTCGAGGAGCTCGGGATGCCGAAGACGCGCGCAACGAAGACCGGCTACTCGACCGACGCCGGCTCGCTCGCCGACCTGCAGGAGAAGAACCCGCATCCGTTCCTCGGGCTCCTGCTGCAGCACCGCGACGCCACGAAGCTCAAGCAGATCGTGGAGACGCTGGAGCGCTCGGTCGAGGTGGACGGCCGCATCCACACCACCTACGACCAGACCGGTACGAGCACCGGCCGCATCTCGTCGAACGACCCCAACCTGCAGAACATCCCGATCCGCACGGAGGAGGGGCGCGAGATCCGCTCGGCGTTCCGCCATGGCGAGGGCTTCGAGACGCTGCTCACCGCCGACTACTCGCAGATCGAGATGCGGATCATGGCACACCTGTCGGAGGACCCGGGCCTCATCGAGGCCTTCAACGCGGGGGAGGACCTGCACCGCTTCGTCGGCGCGCGCGTCTTCGGCGTCGACCCGTCCGAGGTGACGTCCGCGATGCGCACGAAGGTCAAGGCGATGTCGTACGGCCTCGCCTACGGCCTCAGCGCATTCGGCCTCTCCAAGCAGCTGCGCATCGAGACCTCTGAAGCACGCCAGTTGATGACCGACTACTTCGAGCGATTCGGCGCGGTGCGCGACTACCTGCGCAACGTCGTCGAGCAGGCGCGCGTCGACGGCTTCACCGAGACGATCTTCGGCCGCCGCCGGCCGTTCGCCGACCTGACCTCGACCAACCGGGTGCTTCGCGAGAACGCGGAAAGGCAGGCGCTCAACGCGCCCATCCAGGGCTCCGCGGCCGACATCATGAAGGTCGCGATGCTCGGGATCGCCGGCGACATCATCGACCAGACCCTCGAGTCGCGTATGCTGCTGCAGGTGCACGACGAACTCATCTTCGAGGTGGCCCCCGGCGAGTGGGATGCGCTGGAGGCGATCGTGCGCGCCCGCATGGCCGGCGCGGCCGACCTCCGCGTGCCGCTCGACGTGCAGGTGGGCCGCGGCTCCAACTGGGACGCCGCCGCGCACTGATCGGGGGGCGCACTGATCGCCGCGGGGCGTAGTCTCCGGATGTGAGCGAGCTGGAGCCTCGGAAGCGGCGGAAGAAGGCGGTCGTTCCGCGACGCATCCCCAGCGAGGTCGTGCCTGTTCCCCCGGAGCAGGCGCGAGACTTTGTGCGCGACGCGCTGAGGGGCACGAGCCTGCGCGATCCATTCGCACAGGTCCTCTCGCTCGAGTTCGTCTTCGAACAGCGCGTCCGGTATGTGCCCGTGGACGAGACGCACACGCGGATCGAGTTCGACCCGGTGGGCCAGCTTCCCGGGGCCGACGTGCTGATGTACACGCGTCGTCTGGGCGAGATCGACCGCTTCTTCGTCGCCCTGCACGATGAGCTCGACCGTCGGACGCGTCATCGTCGCCCGGACGGCGGCGACAGGGCCATCGACGAAGGCCGCTGAGGTCGGCGGCGAGATGTGCCCACAGCTCCCGCCGACGGGGAGTTGTCCACATTCCCGACGACGCCGTGCCCCGGCCGCCGTCTCCTCGATAGGGTCGGATCATGACCAACGATCAGAAGCGCGAACCCACTCCGGTCGACACGATCGCCGAGGAGTGGGTCGACACCCAGCTCGAGTTGTACCCGGAGTTCCACGTCTGGCTCGGTCGCCCCGGCCGCGAGGGCGAGTACGCCGACTACTCGCCGGCCGGCGCCGAGCATGCCATCGGCAAAGTCAGAGAGACCCTCGCCCGCATCGAAGCGGCCGAGCCGGTCGATGACATCGACCGAGTCACGAAGATGGATCTCACGCGTGAGCTGCAGCTCACGGTCGAGAAGCACGAGGCGGGCTTCGCCCAGCGCGACCTCAACGTCATCGCATCGCCGCCGCAGGAGCTGCGCGACATCTTCGACCTGGTGCCGACGGACACGGAGGACGACTGGGCCAACGTCGCCAAGCGCCTCCACAATCTGCCCGCCGCGATGGACGGCTACATCGAGACCCTGCGCAGCGGCATCGCAGCGGGCAACGTCCCGGCCATCCGCCAGGTGCGCGAGGTGCTCGCGCAGGCGCGGAAGCAGGTGGCCGACACGGGCTTCTTCTATGAGTTCACCGCCGACGCGAAGCCCCTGAACGGCACGCTTCCCGAGTCGCTGAAGGGCGATCTGGCGGATGGCGCGAAGGAGGCCGCGCAGGCGTACGCCACGCTGGCCGACTTCTTCGAGAACGAGCTGGCCCAGCACGCCCCCGAGAAGGACGCCGTAGGCCGGGAGCTCTACGCGCTCGCCTCGCGGAGCTTCCTCGGCGCCACCGTCGACCTCGACGAGACGTACGAGTGGGGCATCGAAGAGCTCGCGCGCATGCGCGCCGAGCAGGAGTCGATCGCGCGCGAGATCAAGCCGGGAGCGACCGTCCTCGAGGCGATCGAGTTCCTCGACGGCGACGCGAGCCGCAAGCTGCACGGGACCGACGCGCTGCAGCGCTGGATGCAGGAGACGAGCGACCGGGCCATCGAAGAGCTCGGCAAGTCGCACTTCGACATCCCTGCCGAGATCCGCCGTCTCGAGTGCATGATCGCGCCGACGCAGGAAGGCGGCATCTATTACACCGGTCCGAGCGACGACTTCTCGCGCGCGGGGCGGATGTGGTGGAGCGTCCCCGAGGGCGTGACCGAGTTCGACACCTGGCGCGAGCTGACGACCGTCTATCACGAGGGCGTTCCCGGCCACCACCTGCAGATAGCGCAGGCGACCTACAACAAGGCGCAGCTCAACTCATGGCGTCGCATCGCCGGCACCTCGGGGCACGCGGAGGGCTGGGCGCTCTACGCCGAGCGGCTGATGGAGCAGCTGGGCTACCTCGACGACCCGGCGGACCGGCTCGGGATGCTCGACGGGCAGCGCATGCGCGCGGCGCGCGTCGTGCTCGACATCGGCGTGCACCTCGAGAAGCCGCTTCCGGACGGCTCGCGTCCGTGGACCGGAGAGGACGCCTTCCCGTTCCTCCGCGAGAACGTCAACATGAACGACGGGTTCGTCCGCTTCGAGGTCAACCGCTACCTGGGCTGGCCCGGGCAGGCTCCGTCGTACAAGATCGGTCAGCGCATCTGGGAGCAGCTGCGCGACGAGTACGCCCGCCGCGAGGGCGCCTCGTTCGACATCAAGGCGTTCCACAAGAAGGCCCTCGACATCGGCGGCGTCGGCCTCGACACGCTGAAGGCCGCGCTGCTCGACTGAGCGGCACGTCCTTCCACCGGTGACCTCCCCGTACCGTGCCGCGCTGGGCGCGGCGTTCGACGAGCTGCATCCGCGACTGCGGGCGTACTTCGACGCCATCCCGGCCGGCGCGGTCGGGCGGGGGAGCGGCGTGTTCGAGACGGTGGGCACGCCGCGCCGGTGGCTGTGGCCGGTACTGGCGGTGTTCGCCCGGTCGCACGTCATGTTCCCGGTGTGGGAGCGCGAGGTGCCCTTCACCGTCGAGAACCGCGGGGTCACCGCGCCCGACGGTTCGCCCGCCGTCGCGGCCACGCGATGGTTCGCACTCCGGTCCGGCGCGGCGACCATGGTGGACGAGATCGGCGTCCGCCGGGGAGAGGTGATCGATCGTCTCGGCGATCCGGTGCGGGCGGAGGCGCGGTTCGCCGCAACCGTCCGGGATGGCGGACTCCGGCTGCGCTCCACCGCCGTCTGGCTGGTGGTCGGAGGGCGGCGGGTGCGTGTCCCGAGTCCACTCGCTCCGGTCGTCGTCCTGACCGAACGCTGGGACGACCAGCACGAGCACCAGCGGGTGTCCATCACCGTGCATGCGCCGCTGATCGGGCGGATCTACCAGTACCGCGGCCGGTTCCACTATGCGATCGAGCCGGGCGGTCCGGCGGATGTCGCGGGGCGAGCAACGCAGACAGAGGCACCAGAGAAGAGAGAAACGGGGGAGCGGTCGGAGTGAACGAGCGCATCGTCATTGCCGGAGCGTCCGGATTCGTCGGGCAGTACCTGGAGGAGCACTACCGCGCCGCGGGTGCGGAGGTCATCCTGGTCGGCCGCAGTGGGCCCGACGTGCGCTGGGACGACGCCGACGGCCTGCGCAGGGCGGTCACAGGTGCCGACGCGGTGATCAACCTCGCGGGCAAGAGCGTGAACTGCCGCTACGGCGATGCCAACCGGGCCGAGATCTTCCGCTCCCGGCTCGCCACCACGCGGGCGGTTCGGGAGGCGATCGCCGCGAGCGACGCGCCGCCGCCGGTCTGGTTCAACGCCTCCACGGCGACCATCTACCGCCACGCCGAGGACCGCCCGATGACCGAGTCCACCGGCGAGCTGGGCTCCGGCTTCTCGGTCGAGGTCGCGAAGGCCTGGGAGCACGAGCTGTTCGAGGGCGACCTCCCGGGCACCCGTCGCGTCGCCCTGCGCATGGCCATCGTCCTCGGCGACGGCAGCGCGCTCACACCGCTCGTCAACCTCACGCGGTTCGGGCTGGGAGGCCCCCAGGTGGACGGGCGCTGGTTCTCCACGACCGCACGCCGGAACGCCGGCACGTTCCACGAGTTCCGGGCGCGCGGCGGACGGCAGCGCTTCAGCTGGGTGCACATCGCCGACGTGCTCGGTGCGATCGAGTTCCTGCGCGGCCGGCCCGACCTGGACGGACCGGTCAACATCGCGGCGCCGCACCCCACCGACAACCGAACGCTGATGGCGGAGCTGCGCCGTCTGCTCGGCCGGCCCATCGGTCTCCCGGCCCACCGGTGGATGCTCGAGCTCGGTTCGATCGCGATCCGCACGGAGACCGAACTGGTGCTGAAGAGCCGCTGGGTCGTGCCCGAACGGCTGCTCGACGCCGGCTACGAATTCGCCTACCCCGACCTCGGGCCGGCGGTGCGCGACATCCTCTCCGACCGCGGCTTGCTGCACGCCTCCGCGGCCGGGTAGACTAGAACGTCACTTGTGTGACATCCCTATCCGCCTGCCGTTCGCGGAAACACATCAGAAGAACAACGCGACCGGCCTGATTCCTGTCCATTACGGAGCACCCACTACATGACAACCGCAACGACCGACAAGGCACCCAAGCAGGTCGCCGTCAACGACATCGGATCTGCTGAGGACTTTCTTGCCGCGGTCGAAAAGACGCTGAAGTTCTTCAACGACGGAGACCTCATCGAAGGCACCGTCGTCAAGATCGACCGCGACGAGGTCCTCCTCGACGTCGGTTACAAGACGGAGGGCGTCATCCCCTCCCGTGAGCTTTCCATCAAGCACGACGTCGACCCCAGCGAGGTCGTCGAGGTCGGCGACACCGTCGAGGCCCTCGTTCTCCAGAAGGAGGACAAGGAGGGTCGCCTCATCCTGTCCAAGAAGCGTGCGCAGTACGAGCGCGCCTGGGGCGATGTGGAGAAGATCAAGGAGGCCGACGGTGTCGTCACCGGTACGGTCATCGAGGTCGTCAAGGGCGGCCTGATCGTCGACATCGGCCTGCGCGGCTTCCTGCCCGCGTCGCTCATCGAGCTGCGCCGTGTCCGCGACCTCACCCCGTACCTGGGCCAGGAGATCGAGGCCAAGATCCTCGAGCTCGACAAGAACCGCAACAACGTGGTGCTCTCGCGCCGCGCGCTGCTGGAGCAGACCCAGTCGGAGTCCCGCACCACGTTCCTCAACAACCTGCACAAGGGCCAGGTCCGCAAGGGCGTCGTCTCGTCGATCGTCAACTTCGGTGCGTTCGTCGACCTCGGCGGCGTCGACGGTCTCGTCCACGTGTCGGAGCTCTCCTGGAAGCACATCGAGCACGCCTCCGAGGTCGTCGAGGTGGGCCAGGAGGTCACCGTCGAGATCCTCGAGGTCGACCTCGACCGCGAGCGCGTCTCGCTGTCGCTCAAGGCGACGCAGGAGGACCCGTGGCAGGTCTTCGCCCGCACCCACGCGATCGGTCAGGTCGCACCGGGCAAGGTCACCAAGCTGGTTCCGTTCGGTGCGTTCGTCCGCGTCGCCGATGGCATCGAGGGCCTCGTGCACATCTCGGAGCTGTCCGGCAAGCACGTCGAGCTGGCCGAGCAGGTCGTCTCGGTGGGCGACGAGGTGTTCGTCAAGGTCATCGACATCGACCTGGAGCGCCGCCGCATCTCGCTGTCGCTCAAGCAGGCGAACGAGGGCGTCGACCCCGAGGGCACCGAGTTCGACCCGGCGCTCTACGGCATGGTCACCGAGTACGACGACCAGGGCAACTACAAGTACCCGGAGGGCTTCGACCCGGAGACCAACGAGTGGAAGGAAGGCTTCGAGTCGCAGCGCGACGAGTGGGAGCAGCAGTACGCTGCCGCCCAGGCTCGTTGGGAGGCGCACAAGCGCCAGGTTGCGAAGGGCCTCGAGGAGGCTGCCGCCGACAGCGGTACGTCGACCTACTCCTCCGACTCCGGCGCCGGCGGAACGCTCGCCGACGACGAGTCGCTCGCGGCACTCCGCGAGAAGCTCAGCTCCAACTCCTGAGTATCTGAGTACGAGCGGCCGGTCCTTCGGGGCCGGCCGCTTCGTCGTTCCCGGCGGCCGACCGCGCCGCGGCTCCGCGCCGGCCTGGCTAGGCTGGGCACGTGCAGCTGATCGGACTCACGGGCGGGATCGCGTCCGGAAAATCGACCATCGCCTCCCGCCTCGCGTCGCACGGCGCCGTCGTGGTGGACGCCGACCGCATCGCCCGCGAGGTGGTGGAGCCGGGCACCCCGGCGCTGGCGGAGATCGCCCGACGCTTCGGCGACGGCGTCATCGCACCCGACGGCAGCCTCGACCGCCCTGCCCTCGGTGCGATCGTCTTCGGCGACCCGGAGGCACTGCAGGCTCTCAACGGAATCACCCACCCGGCCGTCCTCCGGGAGTCGACGGCACGGTTCCGGTCGGCCGCCGAGCGCGACCCCGACGCCATCGTCGTCTACGACGTGCCCCTGCTGGTCGAGTCCGCCAACGAGTATCCGTTCGACCGCGTGGTCGTCGCCCACGCCGATGAGCAGACCCGCGTCTCCCGGCTGGTGGAGCTGCGCGGGATGGATCGGGCCGAGGCCGAGCGCCGCATCCGCTCCCAGGCCTCCGACGCCGAGCGGCTGGCCGTCGCCGACGTCGTGATCGAGACCGGCGGCACCCTGGAGCACACCCTCGAGCAGGTCGACGCCCTCTGGGAGGAGCTGCGCGCGCGGCCGTGACCCGCGCCGTTCCGCTGTGAGCGAGAGCCGATCGCACTGTCGGTGGTCCTTCCTAGACTGGAGGCATGCTTCCCACGCGCTCCGTCCGTCCCTTCGAGGTCGTCAGCGAATACAGTCCGAGCGGCGACCAACCGCAGGCGATCGCCGAACTGTCCGCCCGCATCAACGCGGGTGAGACCGACGTGGTGCTGCTGGGCGCGACCGGCACGGGAAAGTCGGCGACGACCGCGTGGCTGATCGAGCAGGTGCAGCGCCCGACGCTGGTGCTCGCGCACAACAAGACGCTCGCGGCGCAGCTGGCGAACGAGTTCCGCGAGCTCCTGCCCAACAACGCGGTCGAGTACTTCGTCTCGTACTACGACTACTACCAGCCGGAGGCATACGTTCCGCAGACGGACACCTTCATCGAGAAGGACTCGTCGATCAACGCCGAGGTCGAGCGGCTGCGCCACTCCACCACCAACTCGCTGCTCAGCCGGCGCGATGTCGTGGTCGTCTCGACCGTCTCGTGCATCTACGGCCTCGGTGCAGCCGAGGAGTACCTGGAGGCCATGGTCGCTCTCCAGGTCGGCCAGAACGTCGGCCGCGACGCGCTGATCCGCCGCTTCGTCAACATGCAGTACGAGCGCAACGACGTCGACTTCTCGCGCGGCAAGTTCCGCGTGCGCGGCGACACGATCGAGATCATCCCCGTCTACGAAGAGAACGCGATCCGCATCGAGCTGTTCGGCGACGAGATCGAGGCGCTGTACTCACTGCACCCGCTGACCGGCAACGTGATCAAGAAGATGGATGCGGTGTCCGTGTTCCCGGCGACGCACTACGCCGCGAGCCCCGCGACGATGCAGCGTGCGATCGGCACCATCCAGGAGGAGCTGCAGGAGCGCCTGCAGGAGCTGGAGCGCGAGGGCAAGCTGCTCGAGGCCCAGCGGCTGCGGATGCGCACCCAGTTCGATCTCGAGATGATGGAGCAGATCGGTTTCTGCTCGGGCATCGAGAACTACTCCCGACACATCGACGGTCGCGCGCCGGGGGAGGCCCCGAACTGCCTGCTCGACTACTTCCCCGACGACTTCCTGGTGGTGATCGACGAGTCGCACGTGACCGTGCCGCAGATCGGCGCCATGTACGAGGGCGACGCGTCGCGCAAGCGCACGCTGGTCGAGCACGGGTTCCGGTTGCCGAGCGCGCTGGACAACCGTCCGCTCAAGTGGAACGAGTTCAAGGACCGCGTCGGTCAGACCGTGTACCTCTCCGCCACACCGGGCAAGTACGAGATGGGCATCGCGGACGGCGTGGTCGAGCAGATCATCCGCCCGACCGGCCTGATCGACCCCGAGATCGTGGTCAAGCCCACCAAGGGGCAGATCGACGACCTGCTGGAGGAGATCCGCCTGCGGGTGGAGCGCGACGAGCGCGTGCTCGTCACCACGCTCACCAAGAAGATGGCGGAGGAGCTCACCGACTTCCTCGCGGAGGCGGGGGTGAAGGTGCGGTACCTCCACTCGGACGTCGACACGCTGCGCCGGGTGGAGCTGCTCAGCGAGCTCCGCGCGGGCGTCTACGACGTGCTGGTCGGCATCAACCTGCTGCGTGAGGGACTCGACCTTCCGGAGGTGTCGCTGGTCGCCATCCTCGACGCCGACAAGGAGGGCTTCCTGCGTTCGTCGACCTCACTGGTGCAGACGATCGGACGAGCGGCTCGAAACGTGTCCGGGCAGGTCCACATGTACGCGGACGTGCTCACGGACTCCATGAAGAGCGCGATCGAGGAGACCGATCGGCGGCGCGAGAAGCAGATCGAGTACAACCGCGTCAACGGCATCGATCCCACGCCGCTCCGCAAGCGCATCGCCGACATCACCGACGTGCTGGCGCGCGAGGAGGCGGACACCGCACGGATGCTCGCCGGGCGCGAGCAGAAGCGCAAGAGCCCGACGCCCAACCTGCGCAACGGCGGCATCGCGGCGCAGGGCGCGGCGGAACTCGAAGGACTCATCGCCGACCTCAACCAGCAGATGCTGGCGGCGGCGGGCGAGTTGAAGTTCGAGCTGGCGGCCCGCCTGCGCGACGAGCTCTCCGACCTGAAGCGCGATCTGCGGCAGATGGAGAAGGCCGGGCACCTGGGCTGACCGGCCGGCACCGCTGGGCGCTCGCGCGGGCTACGGTGGCAGGGTGACCACGAAGGCGGGCGGACGGCGGCGATGGACCCTCGCCGTGTGCGTCGTGCTCGCGGCGGTCGCCCTCGTCGCCGTGGCGTTCCAGGGAGCGCCGCAGTTCAGCGGGCCGCGGATGTTCCTGCCGCCCGGTCCCGTCCGGACGCAGGCGCCGGCTCCGCAGGAGTCGGGCACCCCGGCGCCGCGCGGGACCGCGCACGAAGTCCGCATCGACCTGTCGTGGCTGCTGGTCGCCCTCGTCGTGCTCGCCGTCATCATCGGACTGGCGCTGCTGTGGCGCCTGCGTCGCCGGCCCTCGCGACCGCTCGAACTGCCTCCGCTCGACACGGTCGGTGTGGCGGAGACCTCCGAGGTGCACGCCGACCAGGGGCCCGAGCCCGAGCCGGAGCAGGTGCGCCGCGGCCTCGACCGCGCCGCTGAGGTTCTCGCCGAACCGCGCGAGCCGCGTGACGCGATCGAGGCCGCCTGGGTGGGACTGGAGGAGGGCGCCGCCGATTCCGGCGTCCGTCGCCTCCCGGCCGAGACGCCCGCCGAGTTCGCAGCGCGCGTTGTCGCCCGCGTGGCGGCCGACCGCGACGCCGCAGCCCGGCTCCTCGCCCTCTACCTGCGCGCCCGATTCAGCAGCGCGCCCGTGACCGCAGCCGACGTCGCAGCCGCCCGGGACGCGGTCGAGGCGCTGCGCGCATCCTGGAGCGTCGCGTCCGGCGGCCGGTCGAGCACCCGGGAAGGCGGCCGCCGATGAGCACACGAGACACCCGCCGAACGCCCCGCTCCGAGCGGCCAGCCCGGCGCGACGACGGCCGGCAGCGTGTCGCGCCGCGCACGAAGCGTCTCCCGCCGCGCCTGCTGCGCCGTCTCATCCTGAGCGCCCTGCTGGGGGTCGCGGTCGGTCTGGCGGCCTGGTCGCTCGGGATGGACGAAGCCCACGCAACCGGCCTCGGTGCTGCGGCCCTGGCGTTCACGGCCTGTCTCTCGGCCCTCGGCGAAGCGGCCGATCTGACCTGGCCGCCGGCCGCGCCGCCACTCCGCCCTGGGTCGCGACGGGATGTCGTCGCCCTGGGCTGGTCGCTCAACTCGCGCGGCGGACGCGCGTCGCCGGAGGGGCTGCGCGCCCTCCGTTCGGTCGCGGAGCGCGCTCTCCGCCTGCGCGGACTCGACCTGGAGGACCGCGCGGCGGATGCGCAGCTGGAGGAACTCCTCGGCCCCGACATCCTCGCGCTCCTCCGCCGCGGGTCCATCGTCACGTCGCCGCGGACCTCGCAGATCTCCGCCGTGCTCGACCGCCTCGAACAGCTCGTGCCTCAACACACTCCGTCCGTCACTCGCATGCCCACCACCCACTCGCCCGAGGAGCCGACCCGTGCCCGCTGACCCCCGCACCGCATCCACCACCGCATCCACGTCTGCCGCATCCACGCTGCTGCCGGTCGACGAGGTCGCCCGTCTCGGCGCAGCCGTGCTCGACCGGGTCGGGAGCGTCGTGGTCGGGATGCGCGAACCGCTGCGGATCGCCTTCGCCACGATCCTGGCGGGCGGCCACGTGCTGTTCGAAGACGTGCCCGGCCTCGGCAAGACCCTCGCCGCCCGGAGCATCGCGGCCGCCGTCGGGCTGGACTTCCGTCGCCTCCAGTGCACGCCCGACCTGCTGCCGTCCGACATCACCGGGTCGTTCGTGTACGTGCCGAGCAGCGGCGACTTCGAGTTCCGTCCCGGTCCGGTGTTCACCGGGCTGTTCCTCGCCGACGAGATCAACCGCACCTCACCCAAGACGCAGTCCGCGCTGCTGGAGGCCATGGCCGAGGGGCAGGTGTCGGTCGAGGGCCGCAGCTTCCCGCTCCCGTCGCCCTTCCACGTCGTCGCGACGGCCAACCCGATCGAGTCGGAGGGCACGTACGCGCTTCCCGAGGCGCAGCTCGACCGGTTCATGGTGCGGCTCGGCGTCGGCTACCCGGACGAGGCGGGGGAGTCGCGCGTCCTGCTCTCCCGTGTGGCACGACGGCATGAGGTCGCCACGGTCGAGGCGGTCATCGACGCGGCGACGCTCGCGGCCATGCAGGCGGGGGTCGAGGCGGTGGATGTGGATGCGGACATCGCCGCGTACTGCGTCCGCCTCGCCGCGGCCACCCGCCGGCACCGCTCCGTCGAGGTCGGGGCGTCCCCACGCGGGTCGCAGGGCCTCCTGCTCGTCGCCCGAGCCCTTGCCGTGCTCGACGGGCGCGACTTCGTCATCCCCGACGATGTGAAGGCCGTGGCCGTCCCGGTGCTCGCCCACCGGCTGACGCTCACGGTGCAGGCGTGGACGGGCGGCGTTCGTGCGGAGCAGGTCATCCTGGAGGTGGTCAACACCGTGCCGGGACCGCCGGCCGTCGGGACGGCCCAGCGTGCGGGGGCGGAGGCCTCCGCGTGACGGGCCGCACCCAAAGCGCGAGGTTCCGATGACCGAGCGAGCCGTCACCGTCACACGGACGGGGTGGATGCCCAGCCCGGCGCTGGCGGGCGCGATCGTGGTCGGAGTGATCGGCGTGGTCGCCGCCTTCGTCATGTCCCGGCTCGAACCGGCGCTGATCGGCATCCCGCTGCTGCTCTCCGCCGCGTGGGGCTGGGACCGCCGGCCGGCCGCGTCCGTCGACCCGGTCGAGATCAGCACCGCCGTGACGGTTGACGAGACCGCTAGCGGCGACGTCGGCGACGCGACTCTCGGCATCCACGTCGCGGCGTCTGCCACCCAGGGGCGCGGAACGCAGCGCCCCGACGCCCTGCACCTCCGCTTGGGCCTGGGCGGCGCCGGACCTGTCGAGGCCGTCGTCACCCCGCGAACGGCCGCGGACCTCCGCAGCGAGGTGCCCATCGTGCACTCCGGTCCGCAGCGCGTCGCCGCTGTCGAGGTCCGCGCCCTGGGTGCGGACGCGGCCTGGGCGAGCACGCCTGCCGACGAGGCTGCGGTCGAGCGGGTCGTCCGTCCGCGGCGCGCGCCCCTCCGCAGTCTTCCGCTGCCCGCGCGGCTGCTCGGGCTGACGGGGCAGCACATCTCCACGCGGCCCGGAGACGGCGGCGAGTTCCGCGACATCGATCTGTTCCATCCCGGCGACCGGCTGCGGCGCATCGACTGGAAGGCCACGGCGCGCGCCGGTCGCGGAGTCGACCTGTACGTCCGGCGCACCACGGCGACCTCCGACGCGGCCGTGCACCTCGTGCTCGACGCGCGAGACGACGTCAGCGCCGTGGTCGCCGACTGGCCGCGCGCCTACCCGCGCCCGGCGGTGTCGTCGCTCGACCTCGCGCGGGAGGCCGCCTCCTCGCTCGCGGCCGCCTACGCCGGCGCGGCCGACCGGGTCGGGTTCGACGACCTGGGGGAGTCGCGCCGCGTGCTTCCTCCGCGGGCGGGCGCCCGGCACCGGGAGCGGGTGCTGCGGGCGATCGAGGCGACCGCCGCGAACGGGGCGCCGTTCACGCGGGTCCGTTCTCCGCGGCTCGCTCCGGGGTCGATCGTGTTCGTCTTGTCGACCTTCCTCGACGATCAGCCCGTCACGCTCGCTCTCACCTGGCGCGCCGCAGGGCACCGGGTGGTCGCCGTCGACGTGCTGCCTGCTCGGGATGCGCGAGAGCTGCCCGCCCGTGATCGCCTGGCCCTGCGCACCATCGAGCTCGAGCGCTCCCTCCGCCTCGAGCAGCTGCAGTCGGGCGGCGTCGAGCTGCTCGTCTGGCAGGATGCTGCCCTGCGCGAGGCGGCGCTACGTGTGCTGGCGTCCGGACGGGCCCGACGGTGAGCCGCCACGACGCGCGGCCGGCGAACGGGCCCGCACCCGGCACCGGGACGCCGATCGGGACACCATCCGGGTCGGCGACGGCGGCACCGGTGCTCGGCGTACGGACCGTTCCTGCCTGGTCTGTCCGCGTGCTCTTCGCCGCGATCGCGCTGCTGCTCGTGCTGGTCGGCGTGCCCGAGGGTCCGTGGACGGGCATCGCAGCCCTCCTGATCGGCGTCTCGGTGTGGCGGCCGCGCTGGCTGACCGCGTGGGTGCTCATCGGGGTGCTGCTGCTGTCCTCCCTGGTCGAGCCCGGCACGCTCACTCCGCGCCTGCTCGGCCTGATCGCCGGTGCGCACGCCCTCCACCTGCTGGCCGGATGGATGCTGGCGCTGCCCGCCGCCGCACGCCTGCAGCCCGCGGTGCTGCTCCCTTCTCTCCGTCGGTTCGCGATCATCCAGGTGCCGGTGCAGCTCGCCGCCGTCGCCCTGCTGCTGGTCCGGGGCGGCGGAGGCATCGGGCCGAGCGTCCCCGTGCTCGCCGCCGTCTCCGGACTCGCCCTCGCCGCGCTGGTCGGCCTGCTGCTCCCCGCTCTGCTCCGCCGCGCGCCGCGCTGAGCGCTCGGCCCGGCGTCCGCATCCACTCCAGCCTCCGCATCCACTCGCCGAGGGTTGGAATGTCGGTGGTCGCGCCTAGACTCGCGGCTGCACGGGATCACCGTGCCGTCCAGGGTAGAATCGAACACACGTTCGACCTGGCGAACGGGTGCGCGGTGGGCGAACAGCCCCGATTTCCCAGTACGGATGGCGGAGAATAGAGCGAGTGAGCAGCGGGCGAGTGAACAGCGATCGGGTCGGGGAATCCGGCAACATCAGCAGGGTGACGGGGTCGCACCTCAGTGTGCGCGGCGCACGCGTTCACAACCTGCACAACGTCGACCTCGAGATCCCACGCGACTCGATGGTGGTCTTCACGGGCCTGTCCGGATCCGGCAAGTCGTCGCTCGCGTTCGACACGATCTTCGCGGAGGGGCAGCGCCGCTACGTCGAGTCGCTGTCGGCGTACGCGCGGCAGTTCCTGGGCCAGGTGGACCGGCCGGACGTCGACTTCATCGAGGGCCTCAGCCCCGCGGTGTCGATCGACCAGAAGTCGACCAACCGCAACCCGCGGTCCACGGTGGGCACCATCACCGAGATCTACGACTACATGCGTCTGCTGTGGGCGCGTATCGGCGTTCCGCACTGTCCGATCTGCGGTGAGCGCATCCAGCGCCAGACCGTCCAGCAGATCGCCGACCAGCTCATGGAGCTCGAGCCCGGCACCCGCTACATGGTCGTCAGCCCGGTGGTCTCGCAGAAGAAGGGCGAGTTCGTCGACCTCTTCAAGGAGCTCGCGGCGAGCGGTTACTCGCGCGCGCTCGTCGACGGCGAGCAGATCCAGCTCTCCGAGCCGCCGACGCTGAAGAAGCAGTACAAGCACGACATCTCGGTGGTCGTCGACCGCCTCGTCGCCGGCCCGGACATCCTCGGCCGGCTGACCGACTCCCTGGAGACGGCGCTGCGCCTCACCGACGGCCTGGTCCAGGTCAACTACGTCGACCGCGAAGGGCCCGCCGCCTGGCAGAACTTCAGCGAGAAGCTGTCGTGCCCCAACGGCCACCCGATCCAGCTGACCGAGATCGAGCCGCGCACCTTCTCGTTCAACGCCCCGTTCGGCGCCTGCCCCGAGTGCTCCGGCCTCGGCACGCGCATGTCGGTGGATGACGAACTCCTGCTCGGCGACGACGAGCTCAGCATCGCCGAAGGCGTCATCGTGCCGTGGACCACCCAGGGCAAGGGACTCTTCAACTACTACGAGAAGCTGCTCGACGGCCTCGCCCGCGACCTCAAGTTCTCGCTCAAGACGCCGTGGAAGAAGCTGCCGGAGAACGTGCGCGACGCGGTGCTGCACGGCGACAACTTCGAGGTCAAGGTGCGGTGGAAGAACCGCTACGGCCGCGAGATGTCGTACACCTCCGGCTTCGAGGGCGTGGTGCCCTACATCGAGCGGCAGTATCTGCAGGCCGAGACCGACACGCAGCGCGCCCGCTGGGCCGAGTACCTGCGCGAGGTCCCGTGCCCGGTCTGCGGCGGCAAGCGGCTGAAGCCCGAGGTGCTCGCGGTGCTCGTGCACGGCAAGAGCATCGCCGACGCGTCGCTGCTCAGCCTGAGCGACGCCCGCAACTTCATGGAGAAGCTGCACCTGACGGAGCGCGAGCAGAAGATCGGTGCGCAGGTGCTGCGCGAGATCAAGGTCCGGCTCGACTTCCTCATCCAGGTCGGCCTCAGCTACCTCGACCTGGCCCGCGCGGCCGGCACGCTGTCCGGCGGCGAGGCGCAGCGCATCCGCTTGGCGACCCAGATCGGCTCCGGCCTGACCGGCGTCCTCTACGTGCTCGACGAGCCGAGCATCGGTCTGCACCAGCGCGACAACCGCCGGCTCATCGACACGCTCGTCGCCCTGCGCGACCTCGGCAACACGCTGATCGTGGTCGAGCACGACGAGGACACCATCCGCACCGCCGACTGGATCGTAGACATCGGCCCCGGCGCGGGAGTCAACGGCGGGCACGTCGTCCACTCCGGTTCGTACGACGACCTGCTCGCCAACACCGAGTCGCTGACCGGCGACTACCTGGCGGGTCGTCGGGAGATCGCCATCCCGTCCAAGCGCCGCAAGGTCGACAAGAAGCGGATGATCCGCGTCGTGGATGCGGAGGCCAACAACCTGAAGAAGGTCACGGTCGACTTCCCGCTCGGCACGTTCGTGGCGGTGACCGGAGTCTCCGGTTCGGGCAAGTCGTCGCTCGTCAACGACATCCTGTACCGGGTCATGGCCAACAAGCTCAACGGCGCCCGCAAGGTGCCGGGAAAGCATCGGACCGTCACCGGTCTCGAGAACCTCGACAAGGTCGTCCACGTCGACCAGGCGCCGATCGGCCGCACCCCGCGGTCGAACCCGGCGACCTACACCGGCGTCTTCGATCGCATCCGCAACCTGTTCGCCGAGACGCCGGAGGCGAAGACCCGCGGCTATCTGCCCGGCCGGTTCAGCTTCAACGTCAAGGGAGGACGCTGCGAGGCGTGCTCGGGTGACGGCACGATCAAGATCGAGATGAACTTCCTGCCCGACGTCTACGTCGCGTGCGAGGTGTGCGGGGGAGCGCGGTACAACCGCGACACGCTGTCCGTGCACTACAAGGGCAAGAACATCGCCGAGGTGCTCGACATGCCGATCAGCGAGGCGGCGGAGTTCTTCCGGCCGATCTCGGCCATCCACCGCTACCTGCAGACACTCGTCGACGTCGGCCTCGGCTACGTCCGGCTCGGGCAGAGCGCGACGACCCTCTCCGGCGGCGAGGCGCAGCGCGTGAAGCTCGCGACCGAGCTGCAGCGCCGGTCCAACGGCCGCAGCGTGTACGTGCTCGACGAGCCGACCACGGGTCTGCACTTCGAGGATGTCCGCAAGTTGCTGCTGGTGCTGAACGGCCTGCTCGACAAGGGCAACACGGTGATCGTCATCGAGCACAACCTCGATGTCATCAAGTCGGCCGACTGGATCATCGACATGGGTCCGGAGGGCGGCGCCGGCGGCGGAGAGGTCATCGCGACGGGCACACCCGAGAAGGTCGCGGAGACCCCGGGCAGCCACACCGGCTTCTTCCTCAAGGAGATCCTGCAGGGCGAGTCCGCCCGGGGCGCCGCGTAAGAGGCGCGATGGCAGACACCGTCAACTACCGGCCGAAGGCCGGCGAGATCCCGACGCAGCCCGGGGTGTACCGGTTCCGTGACAAGAACCGACGCGTGCTCTACGTCGGCAAGGCGAAGAACCTGCGCGCGCGGCTGAGCAACTACTTCCAGCCGCTGCGCAGCCTCCACGAGCGCACCCGCCGCATGGTCACCACTGCGGCGAGCGTCGAGTGGACGGTCGTCGGCACGGAGTACGAGGCGCTGCAGCTGGAGTACACCTGGATCAAGGAGTTCAACCCGCCCTTCAACGTCAAGTTCCGCGACGACAAGACGTACCCGTACCTGGCGGTGACGCTCGGCGACCGCATCCCGCGCGTCATGATCACGCGCAACCGCAACATCAAGGACGCCCGCTACTTCGGCCCGTACACGAAGGTCTGGGCGATCCGCGAGACGGTCGACCTGATGTTGAAGGCCTTCCCGATGCGGAGCTGCTCCGACGGCGTGTACCGCCGCGCCGAGCTCACCGGGCGGCCCTGCCTCCTGGGCGACATCGGCAAGTGCGCAGCGCCCTGCGTCGGGCGCATCTCGCCCGGCGACCACAAGTCGCTCGCCATCGATTTCGCGTCGTTCATGGCGGGCAACGACAGCGGCTACCTGCGCGACCTGAACGAGAAGATGAAGCAGGCGGCCAGCACGATGGACTACGAGTCCGCCGCGCGCCACCGCGACGCCATCCAGGCGCTCGAGGGAGTGCTCGGCAAGAGCGCGGTCGTGCTTCCGGAGAACATCGACGCCGACGTCTTCGGCATCGCCCACGACGAGCTGGCCGCGGCCGTCCAGCAGTTCATCGTGCGCGGCGGCCGCGTCCGCGGTGTGCGCAGTTGGGTGGTCGACAAGGAGCTCGACATGGAGCTCGCCGAACTCGTCGAGACGGTCGTCCAGAACGCCTACGACGGACCGGACGCCCCGCCGCGCGAGATCATCGTGCCCGAGCTGCCGGAAGACACCGCGGAGCTCGAGCAGTGGCTGACCCAGCGCCGCCGCGAGACGCCGGACCCCTCCGCCGCCCGCGGCCGCCTCACCGGCCGCGTCGAGCTGCGCACAGCGCAGCGCGGCGACAAGGCCGCGATCGCGCAGACGGTCGAGATGAACGCGAAGAACGCGCTCGTCCTGTACAAGACCCGGCGGAGCTCGGACTTCGTGGCGCGGTCGAAGGCGCTGAACGACATCCAGGACGCCCTCGGCATGGACGAGGCGCCGCTCCGGATGGAGTGCTACGACGTCTCGCACCTCAGCGGCACGAACATCGTGGCGTCGATGGTGGTCTTCGAGGACGGCCTGCCGCGCAAGGACCAGTACCGCCGGTTCAGCATCCCCGAGTCGACCGACGACACGGAGTCGATCTATCAGGTCATCTCCCGCCGCCTGGCGTACCTGAAGGACGCGCCCGCAGCGGCAGCCGACGCCGCCCCCACCGTCGATGAGGAGACGGCGCTCGACGCCGAGGGCGCTGCCGGTGCCGACGAGATCGTGGATGCCGCCGAGGGCCGTCGCCGCAAGTTCTCCTACCCGCCGAACCTGTTGATCGTCGACGGAGGCCAGCCTCAGGTCGCTGCCGCAAAGCGCGCGCTCGATGAGTCCGGGGTCACCGGCATCCAGCTCGCGGGAATCGCCAAGCGCCTGGAGGAGATCTGGCTGCCGGACTCCGACTTCCCGGTGATCCTGCCGCGGAACAGCGACGCCCTGTTCCTCATCCAGCGCCTCCGCGATGAGGCCCACCGCTTCGCGATCACCTACCAGCGGGCGCGCCGCAAGCGCGACATCGGGACGGTGCTGGGCGAGATCCCGGGCCTCGGTCCGTCACGTGTGAAGGAGCTGCTGAAGCACTTCGGCTCGGTGGCCCAGCTGCGCAAGGCGACGCCCGAGCAGATCGCCGAGGTGCGCGGGGTCGGTCCGACCCTCGCGACCGCGATCTTCGAGCGGCTCGCAGAGGGCGGCAGTCGCTAGGCTGGGGGAACACCACAACGGAGGAGACCGGACGATGGCCACCGACGGCGACACAGTCGCGACGAACGCCGAGCAGCAGGAAGTCCTCATCGTCACCGGGATGTCGGGCGCCGGCCGCTCGACGGTCGCCAATGCGCTGGAGGACCTCGACTGGTACGTCGTGGACAACCTCCCACCGCAGATGCTGCGCCCGCTGATCGAGCTCGCCAACCGCGCCGAGTCAGGTCTGCCCCGCATCGCCGCGGTCGTCGACGTGCGCGGGCGCAACTTCTTCGTCGATCTGCGCGACATGATCCAGAGCCTCCGTGAGGGCACGAAGGTGCGCGTGCTGTTCCTGGAGGCGTCCGACGCGGTGCTCGTCCGCCGGTTCGAGCAGGTGCGCAGGCCGCACCCGCTGCAGGGCGACGGCACCATCCTCGACGGCATCTCGGCGGAACGGACGCGGTTGCGCGAGATCCGCGAAGCGAGCGACATCATCGTCGACACCACCGACCTCAACATCCACCAGCTGGCGACCAACATCACCGACACCTTCGCGGCGGAGGACGCCGCCGACGTGCAGGTGACGGTGATGAGCTTCGGCTTCAAGTACGGGCTGCCCGCCGACGCCGACATGGTCGCCGACGCGCGCTTCCTGCCGAACCCGTTCTGGAACCCCGAGCTGCGGCCGCACACGGGTCTGGAGGAGATCGTCAGCGACTACGTCCTGGCACAGGACGGCGCGGATGAATTCATCCAGGGATACGTCTCGGCGCTCCGTCCGATCATGTCCGGCTACCAGCGAGAGAACAAACGGCACGCTCTGATCGCGATAGGCTGCACTGGCGGAAAGCACCGGTCCGTCGCGATTGCGGAAGAGCTCGCGGCGCGGTTGCGGAGTTTCCCCGGTCTGTCGGTCAACACCAAGCACCGCGACCTCGGCCGTGAATGATCACGGCTTTTCCCTCCACGGCACCACCCCCGCCTTGAGACAGTAAGGAATCCGATTGGCTCTCACCGCCGACGTCAAGGACGAGCTCACGAAGGTCGAGGTCAGCAAGACCACGGTCCGAGCAGCAGAACTGGCCACCATCCTCCGGTTCTCGGGCGGTCTGCACCTCATCGGCGGCCGGATCGCGGTCGAGAGCGAACTCGACACCCCGGAACTCGCACGGCGGGTCCGGAAAGACCTCGCGGAGCTGTACGGCGTCCGCAGCGAGGTGTCCGTCATCTCCGCGTCCGGACTGCGCCGCAGCAGCCAGTACCTCGTCCGCGTGCTCGAGGGCGGCGAGACGCTCGCCCGGCAGACCGGACTCCTGGATGCGCGTCGCCGGCCGATCCGCGGCCTCCCGAACCGCCTGACCACCGGCTCCCGCGACGAGCTCGCCGCCGTCTGGCGCGGAGCCTTCCTCGCCCACGGCTCGCTCACCGATCCGGGCCGCTCCGCCGCCCTCGAGGTCACCTGCCCCGGTAACGAGGCCGCCATGGCGCTCGTCGGCGCAGCCGGCCGTCTCGGCATCGCGGCCAAGGCCCGTGAGGTGCGCGGCGTTCACCGCGTCGTCATCCGCGACGGCGAGGCGATCAGCGCCATGCTCGTCGCGATGGGTGCCCTCCAGACCGTCACCAACTGGGAGGAGCTGCGGCAGCGCCGCGAGGTGCGCGCCAACGCCAACCGCCTGGTCAACTTCGACGACGCCAACCTGCGCCGCTCGGCCCAGGCCGCCGTCGCCGCGTGTGCGCGCGTGGAGCGCGCGCTCGAGATCCTCGGCCCCGACGTCCCGCAGCACCTGCGCTACGCGGGTGAGCTGCGTCTCGCGCACCGCGACTCCAGCCTGGACGAGCTGGGTCACCACGCCGACCCGCCCATGACGAAGGACGCGGTCGCGGGCCGCATCCGTCGCCTGCTCGCGATGGCGGACAAGCGCGCGAGCGACCTCGGCATCCCCGGCACGGAGGCGAGCCTCCCCGCCGATCTGGACGAGGTGTAAGTTTCGACGGGGAACGTGCGGCCGGAAGGAAGCATCCGACGGCCGCCCGGGTTGCCCTTACTAGACTCGACGAGTCGCTCGAATCACAACAACAGTGGAGATGAGTAATGGCTGACTACACGCTGCCGGACCTTCCGTACGACTACTCGGCTCTTGAGCCGAACATCAGCGGCCGGATCATGGAGCTGCACCACGACAAGCACCACAAGACGTACGTCGACGGCGCGAACACCGCCATCGCCAAGCTGGCCGAGGCGCGCGACGCCGACGACCTGACCTACGTCAACAAGCTCGAGAAGGACCTCGCGTTCAACCTCGCCGGCCACGTCAACCACACGGTGTTCTGGAACAACCTCTCGCCGGACGGCGGCGACAAGCCGGTCGGCGAGCTGGCCGCCGCGATCGACGAGTTCTTCGGCTCGTTCGACAAGTTCCGCGCCCACTTCACGGCGTCGGCGCTCGGCATCCAGGGCTCCGGCTGGTCGATCCTGGCCTGGGACTCCCTCGGGCAGAAGCTCATCATCGAGCAGCTGTACGACCACCAGGGCAACCTCGCCGCGGCGACCGTCCCGCTCCTCATGCTCGACATGTGGGAGCACGCCTTCTACCTCGACTACGTCAACGTGAAGGCCGACTACGTGAAGGCGTTCTGGAACATCACCAACTGGGGCGATGTCAATGACCGCTTCGTCCGTGCGCGCGAGAAGACCGCGGGTCTGCTGCTACTGTCGTAGGCGGGTGGGCGTCCCGGGAGGGACCCTCCCGGGACGCCGCCGTCCGCAATCAACACCTGACAAAGCGCGCCGTCCGGCGCCCATCGAGTAACTGGAGACATCTGTGTCCGTAAAGATCGGAATCAACGGGTTCGGTCGCATTGGTCGTAACTACCTGCGCGCCGCCCTGGCGAAGGGCAGCGACCTCGAGGTCGTCGCGGTGAACGACCTCACCGACAACAAGACGCTCGCACACCTGCTCAAGTACGACTCCATCACGGGCCGTCTCGACGCGACGGTGGAGCTCGACGGCGACAACATCGTCGTCAACGGCAACCCGATCAAGGTCCTCGCGGAGCGCGACCCCGCCAACCTCGGCTGGGGCGACCTGGGCGTCGACATCGTCATCGAGTCGACCGGCCGCTTCACCAAGGCCGACGACGCGCGCAAGCACATCGAGGCGGGCGCCAAGAAGGTCATCATCTCGGCTCCGGCGACCGGCGAGGACGCCACGTTCGTCATGGGCGTGAACGAGCACCTCTACGACCCGGCGTCGCACAACATCATCTCCAACGCGTCCTGCACCACGAACTGCCTCGCGCCGCTCGCCAAGGTGTTCAACGACGAGTTCGGCATCGAGCGCGGTCTGATGACCACGGTCCACGCCTACACCGCCGACCAGAACCTCCAGGACGGCCCGCACTCCGACCTGCGTCGCGCCCGCGCCGCCGCGATCAACATCGTCCCGACCTCCACCGGTGCGGCGAAGGCCATCGGCCTCGTCCTCCCGGAGCTCAAGGGCAAGCTCGACGGCTTCGCGCTGCGCGTCCCGGTCCCCACCGGCTCCATCACCGACCTCACGGTCACCGCCTCGCGCCCGGTCACGGTCGACGAGGTCAAGGCGGCCTACAAGAAGGCGGCGGAGGGCCCGCTGAAGGGCATCCTCAAGTACACGGAGGACGAGATCGTCTCCTCCGACATCGTCTCCGACCCGCACTCCTCGATCTTCGACTCGGGTCTGCTGCGTGTCCTCGGCGACCAGGTGAAGCTCTCGAGCTGGTACGACAACGAGTGGGGCTACTCCAACCGTCTCGTCGACCTGACCGAGTACGTCGCCGAGCGCCTCTAAGCGCAGGGAACCGACGTGACGCTCCGCACTCTCGACTCACTCGGTTCGCTCGCCGGCAAGCGGGTCGTCGTCCGCTGTGATCTCAACGTGCCCCTGGACGGCGCGAAGATCACGGACGACGGTCGCGTGCGAGCGTCGATTCCCACGCTGAACGCCCTGATCAACCAGGGCGCGAAGGTGGTCGTGATCTCGCACCTGGGACGCCCCGAGGGCGCCCCGGATGCGAAGTACAGCCTGGCGCCGGTAGCCCAGCGGCTCTCCGAGCTGCTGGGCGCGCCAGTGACCTTCGCCAAGGACACCGTCGGCGGCGGCGCCGAGGAGGCCGTCAACGGCCTCAACGACGGCGACGTCGCCCTGCTGGAGAACCTCCGGTTCAATCCGGGGGAGACCTCGAAGGACGAAGGCGAGCGTCGTGCCTTCGCCGAGAAGCTGGCCGCCTTCGGCGACGCCTTCGTCTCGGACGGCTTCGGCGTCGTGCATCGGAAGCAGGCGAGTGTCTACGAGCTCGCCCAGCTGCTGCCGAGCGCGGCCGGCACGCTGATCCAGGCCGAGCTCGACGTGCTCGACCGTCTGACCGAGAACCCCGAGCGGCCGTACGCGGTCGTCCTCGGCGGCTCGAAGGTCTCGGACAAGCTCGGTGTCATCGGTCACCTCCTGCCGAAGGTCAACTCGCTGCTCATCGGCGGCGGGATGCTGTTCACGTTCCTCGCGGCCAAGGGCATGAAGGTCGGGTCGAGCCTGCTCGAAGCCGATCAGATCGACACCGTCAAGGGCTACCTGGCGAAGGCCGAGGAACTCGGCGTCGAGCTGGTGCTCCCGCGCGACGTCGTGGTGGCCTCGAAGTTCGGCGCCGACGCGGAGCACGTGGTGCGCCCGGTCGACGCGATCGAGGACACCGACTGGGGTGACAAGGGCCTGGGGCTCGACATCGGCCCGGAGACCGCCGAGCTGTTCTCGGAGTACGTCCGCGGAGCGCGCACGGTGTTCTGGAACGGCCCGATGGGCGTGTTCGAGCTGGCGCCGTTCGCGGCGGGCACGAAGGCGGTCGCGCAGGCGCTCACCGAGGTCGACGGCCTCAGCGTCGTCGGAGGTGGCGACTCCGCCGCGGCCGTCCGTGCGCTCGGGTTCCGTGACGACCAGTTCGGTCACATCTCGACGGGCGGAGGCGCGAGCCTCGAGTTCCTGGAAGGCAAGCGACTCCCCGGACTGGAGGTCCTCGGATGGCAGCAGTGAGCCCCACGGTGCGGCGTGTCCCGCTCATCGCCGGCAACTGGAAGATGAACCTGGACCACCTCCAGGCGATCGCGTTCGTGCAGAAGCTCGCGTGGACGCTGAAGGACGCCAACCACGACTTCTCGGCGGTGGAGGTGGCGGTCTTCCCGCCCTTCACCGACCTGCGGAGCGTGCAGACGCTGGTCGCGGCCGACAAGCTGCCCCTCGCCTTCGGCGGACAGGACGTCTCGGAGCACGAGTCGGGTGCGTACACGGGCGAGATCTCGGCCGCGTTCCTCGCGGCCCTGGAGTCGCGGTACGTCATCATCGGTCACTCGGAGCGGCGCACGCTGCACGCCGAGACCGACGAGCAGGTCGCCGGAAAGGTGGCCGCCGCGCTGAAGCACAACATCGCCCCGATCATCTGCGTCGGCGAGACGGCGGAGGACCTCGAGACCCACGGCGCGAGCGCTGTGCCGGTTGCGCAGCTCCGTGCCGCGCTGTCCCGCGTCGACTCGGCCGCCGACTTCGTCGTGGCGTACGAGCCCGTCTGGGCCATCGGCTCCGGCCAGGCGGCGACGCCCGAGCAGGCGGAGCAGGTGGCGGCGGCACTGCGTGCGGTCATCGCCGAGGTGCTGGGCGACGACGTCGCGGCCAAGACGCGCATCCTGTACGGCGGTTCGGTGAAGTCGGGCAACATCGCCGGCTTCATGCGCGAGCCCAATGTGGACGGCGCGCTGGTCGGCGGTGCGAGCCTCGACGTGAACGAGTTCGCCGCGATCGTCCGGTATCAGAAGCACGTCGGTCTCTGACGGCTCCCGCCGGTTATACTGGTCGTTGGTCTTCCCGGGCACGGCCCGGACGCTTCCCGAAAGGTTCCACGTGCTGATTCTCCAGGTCGTCCTGCAGGTGCTGCTCGGCATCACCAGCCTCCTGCTGACGCTGCTCATCCTGCTGCACAAGGGTCGCGGCGGCGGTCTGTCCGACATGTTCGGAGGCGGCGTCACGTCCAACCTGGGTGCGTCGGGTGTCGCCGAGCGCAACCTGAACCGCATCACCGTGATCCTGGGCCTGATCTGGATCACCTGCATCGTCGTGCTCGGTCTGATCACGAAGTTCAGCGCGTAAGCGCACACTGAAGAAGGAGAGACTGCATGGCATCCGGAGGCAGTGCAATCCGCGGCTCGCGCGTCGGCGCGGGCCCGATGGGCGAGCAGGACCGTGGTTTCCACGCGGACCGCGTCGCGATCTCGTACTGGGACGCTCTCGGCAACGAGACGGTCCGCTACTTCGCGGCGAACCTCCCCGAGGAGGAGATTCCCGACATCATCGACTCGCCGTCGACCGGTCTTCCGGCCGGCCGCGACAAGGAGAACCCGCCGTCGGTCGCGAAGACGGAGCCCTACAAGACGCACCTCGCGTACGTGAAGGAGCGCCGCAGCGAAGAGGAGGCGGAGCAGCTGCTCGAGGACGCCCTCAACCAGCTGCGCGCCCGTCGGGGTCGTCCGACCACCAACTGAGCGTTCACGTCACGAAGGCCGCCCACCTCTCGGTGGGCGGCCTTCGTGCGTTGTGCCCGCCCCATCCCATCCCCACGATTTGCGCCAAATCTCGGTTATCGCTCTCCCATAACCACGATTTGGCGCAAATCTCGGTCATCGCGGCTCTATAGGGACGATGTGGCGCAAGTCTCGGGGCTACACTGCGGGCATGCGGGGAGCACGGGACGATCGGGCGGACACTCCGCGTGCGCTCGGCGACGAGGTCAGCAGGCTCAGTCTGCTGGCCCTGCTGGAGGAGGCCGTCGACGCGGCCGAGAAGGCCGACATCCTGCTTGCACGCTGTGACGACATCGACGTGACGACAGCGGCGGATGCGCGGCAAGCGCTGCGATTGCGGGTCACCTTCGCCGAACTGCACCGCTGGGTGGACGAACTCGACCTCGACGGCCGGGAGGCGGAGGTGCGCGACGAGGCGGCTCGCCTGCTCGCGTTCTACCTGCACCTGGTGACGCACGCGTTCGACCGCCGCATCGCCGCCGCAGGGCACGACCGGCGTGCGATCCGACAACGCGGACCGTTGACCGGTGCGCCCTGCGCGCGGTTGACGACGCTGCGGGAGCGAGTCAGTAGCTGGGTGCGATGAGGTTCTCGGGCACGTCGACGGCGGCATCCTTGTCCACGAAGAACACGGTCCGCTTGCGGCCCTTGGCACCCGCGACGGGGACCTCGGTGTAGCTGGCGCCGGCGAGGGCGAGACCGAGGGCACTGGCCTTGTCCGTGCCGGACAGCACGAGCCAGATGCGGTCGGACGAGTTGATCACCGGGCGGGTGAGGCTCAGCCGCTGCGGCGGCGGCTTCGGCGAGTCGCGCTCGGCGATCACCGACGCCTTCTCCTCGCGGATCCCGGGGCGGTCCGGGAACAGCGACGCGATGTGGCCGTCCGGCCCGACGCCGAGGAAGGTGATGTCGAACTTCGGCACCGGCCAGCCCTCGTGGGCGAACGCCTCGAGCTCGGCCGAGTAGAGGCGGGCCGCCTCGTCGATGTCCGGGACCTCATCCGACGACGGGAAGGGGTGCACGTTCTCCGGCGGGACCGCGATGTGGTCGAGCAGGGCCTCGCGGGCCTGGCGCTCGTTGCGGTCGGGGCTGTCACGCGGCACGAACCGCTCGTCTCCCCACCAGAAGTGCACCTTCGACCAGTCGATGGTGTCGCGGGCGGGGGAGGCGTTGACCGCCTCCAGCACCGCGATGCCCATCGTGCCGCCGGTGAGCGCGATGTTCGCCACCCCCAGATCGTCGAGGATGTCGATCGTCTTGGTGAGGAAGCGCGCGGCCACAGACGCGGTCAGAGCCTCCTTGTCGGGGTGAACGAGCACCCGCCGTTCGTTCGTCATACCCTGGCGCCTGCTCCTTCGTCGGAGGTCTCCAGCAGTGCGAGACCCTTGGTGATGACCTCGCCGTAGAGGTCGTCCGGGTCCAGCCTACGCAGTTCTTCCGCCAGGCAGTCCCGCAGGCTGCGGCGTGGCAGGGAGAGGTCGTGCGTGGGCTGGCCGGGCTGCGACAGGCGGGCGACGTTGGGGACCTCGCGCCGCAGCTCGATCACGCCGGACGCGCGCTCCATCTTCACGCCGTGGATGCCGCCCGAGCCGATCGCGCGCGAGGCGAGGTCGTACTGCACGGGCACCTGCAGCTGGAGCCGCAGCCAGGCGGCGAGGAGCAGCGTGGACGGCGAGTCAGCCGCACCGGCCACGTCGACGGCCGTGATCGGCTCGTACGGCGGCTGGTCGAGCACCGCGGCGAGCTGCGCGCGCCACAGTGTCAGGCGCGTCCACGCGAAGTCCGTGTCACCGGGGGCGTAGGTCTTGCCCAGGTGGAACAGGAACTCCTGCGGGTTCGGCTGCGCGGAGGCGTCGGTGATCCGCCGGGTCGCGATGCGGCCCAGGGGAGAGGTGGACGCCTTCTCGGGCGCGATGCCCGGCCACCAGACCACCACGGGGGCGTCGGGGAGGAGCAGGCCGGTGACCAGTCCCTCCTCGTCGCTCGCCGTGTCGCCGTAAGCGCGGAGCACGATGACCTCGCTGGCCCCGGCGTCGCCGCCGACGCGGATCTGCGCGTCGAGTCGGCCGTCGCCGTTGTGGGTCCGCTCCTCCTCGGTCGACACCACGATCACGCGCATCGGGTGCTCGCGGGAGGCGTCGTTGGCGGCCTCGATGGCCTCCTCCTCCTGCCCCAGGTGCGTCGCGATGATGAGCGTCAGGACGCGGCCGAGGGCGACGGCGCCGCCCTCCTCGCGGATCTTGACGAGCGCCTTCGAGATGTTGCTGACGGTCGTCGCGGGAAGGTCGACGATCATGGACGCCTCCAAACGCGGCCGTCGCGGGCGAGGAGCTCGTCGGCCGACTTCGGGCCCCAGGTTCCGGGGCGGTACTGCTCGGGCTGGCCCTGCGTGGCCCAGAAGTCCTCGATCGGGTCGAGGATCTTCCAGGAGAGCTCGACCTCCTCGTGGCGGGGGAACAGCGGCGGGTCGCCGAGCAGCACATCCAGGATGAGCCGCTCGTACGCCTCGGGGCTGGCCTCCGTGAAGGCGTGGCCGTAGCCGAAGTCCATGCTGACGTCGCGCACCTGCATGCCGGCGCCGGGGACCTTCGAGCCGAAGCGGATGGTCACACCTTCGTCGGGCTGGACGCGGATGACGAGCGCGTTCTGGCCGAGCGCGCTGGTCTGCGACTCCGCGAAGAGCTGCTGCGGAGCGCGCTTGAAGACGACCGCGATCTCGGTGACGCGGCGGCCGAGGCGCTTGCCGGCGCGCAGGTAGAACGGGACGCCCGCCCAGCGGCGGGTGCCGATCTCCAGCTTGATGGCCGCGTAGGTCTCCGTGGTGGAGTGCGGGTTCATCCCGTCCTCCTCCAGGAAGCCCGGGACCTTCTCGCCGCCCTGCCAGCCGGGGCCGTACTGTCCGCGGGCCGTCGACTTCGCGAGGTCCTTGGGCAGCCGGACGGCGGCCAGCACCTTCTCCTTCTCGGCGCGCAGGTCTGCGGCGTTGAACGAGATAGGCTCCTCCATCGCCGTGAGGGCGAGGAGCTGCAGCAGGTGGTTCTGGATGACGTCGCGCGCAGCGCCGATGCCGTCGTAGTAGCCGGCCCGGCCGCCCACGCCGATGTCCTCGGCCATGGTGATCTGCACGTGGTCGACGTAGTTGGCGTTCCAGATCGGCTCGTACAGCTCGTTGGCGAAGCGCAGCGCCAGGATGTTCTGGACCGTCTCCTTGCCGAGGTAGTGGTCGATGCGGAACACCGAGTCCGGCGGGAACACCGTCTCCACGACCGCGTTCAGCTCGCGAGCCGACTGCAGGTCGTGGCCGAACGGCTTCTCGATGACGACGCGCCGCCAGCCGTCGCCGGACTGGTCGGCGAGACCGGACCGCTTCAGCTGCTCGGTGACGATCGGGAACGCCTTCGGCGGGATGGACAGGTAGAACGCATGGTTGCCCATGGTCCCGCGCTCCTTGTCCAGGTCTTCGACGGTCTGCTTGAGGCGCTGGAACGCCTCGTCGTCGTCGAACTCTCCCGGGACGAAGCGGATGCCCTGTGCGAGCTGCTGCCACACGTCGTCGTCGAAAGGCGTGCGGGCGTACTGCTTGACCGCGTCGTAGACGACCTTCTCGAAGTCCTGGTCCTCCCAGTCACGCCGGGCGAAGCCGACGAGAGAGAACCCGGGCGGCAGGAGGCCGCGGTTCGCGAGGTCGTACACCGCGGGCATCAACTTCTTGCGCGACAGGTCGCCTGTCACTCCGAAGATGATGAGGCTGCTGGGCCCCGCGATGCGATTCAGACGGCGGTCGGAGGGCAACCGCAACGGGTTGAACTCCGGGGTGATTTCCACCGGTGACACGTGGGTGATCTCCTTTATCGACGGCTCAGTTGACGGCCTCGAACAGCGAGACGACATCCGCCTCGGGGTTCGTGAGGGTCAACGTCAGCACTGGGCGGCCGTGCTCGCCGAGGACGCTGGCGTCGCCGGCGGCCTGGGCCTGGATGAGCTGCCCGAAGGTGAAGGGACGGCCGGGGATCTCGAGATCCTCGGAGGGCGTCGCCGTGATCTGCAGGAACACGCCGACCGCCGGACCGCCCTTGTGGAACTGACCCGTCGAGTGCAGGAAGCGCGGTCCCCAGCCGAAGGTGACCGGGCGGTTCGCCTTCGCCGCCAGCAGGTCGCGGATGCCCGCGAGCTGGGGGAGCGCGAGGCGGTCCACGTAGGCCTGGACCGCGACGTAGCCGTCGGGTCCGAGCTGGGCGAGCAGGGCGTCCACGGCGGCGTCGAGGGTGCTCGCGTCGCCGAGGAAGGACCCGGTGGTGCGCACCTCGATGCCGCCCGCGGTGAACGCGGGGGTGACGGGCTCCGGCCGGTTGTCGAGCAGCGAGCGGGCGGCGACCTTGGCGGCCTCCACATCCGGCTGGTCGAACGGGTTGATCCCGAGCAGGCGTCCGGCGACCGCGACCGCGTACTCCCAGACGATGAGCTGGGCGCCGAGGCTGCCGGAGACGAGGATCTCGCCCTCGTGACGATCGGCCGGGAACAGGTGGTGCGCCTCGGCGTTCGCGACGAGGCGGACGACCTGGAGGTCGGCCGGCTTCGACTCGAGCTCGGGGGCGAGCTTGTCGAGCACGACCGGAAGCAGGCCGGTGCCCTCCTTACCGGTGGACTCGGCGATCAGCTGCTCGGCCCAGTCGGCGAAGCCCACGATGTGGGTGCCGTCGGAGACGATGCCCAGCTTGTCCTTCAGCGGGCTGGTTCCGGCGATCGCGGCGCCGAGAACGAGGCCCGGGTTCTGCTCGTTGTCGACCGCGAGCTCGATGGACGTGGCGTCCGCCTCGTCGAGGAGCTCGGAGATGTCGACGCCGGCGAGGCCGGAGGGGACGAGCCCGAACGCGGTGAGGGCCGAGTAGCGGCCGCCGACGTTCGGGTCGGCGTTGAACACGCGGTAGCCGGCCTCACGGGCGGACTGGTCGAGCGGCGAGCCCGGGTCGGTGACGACGACGATCCGCTCGCGCGGGTCGATGCCGGCGTCCTGGAACCACTTCTCGTAGACGCGCTTCTGGCTGTCCGTCTCGAGCGTCGAGCCCGACTTGGACGAGATGACCACCGCGGTGGCCTCCAGCCGGTCGCGGAGAGCCGAGAGCACCTGACCCGGGTCGGTGGAGTCGAGCACAGTGAGCTCGGCCTCCGCCGTCCGGGTGATGACCTCCGGCGCGAGCGACGAGCCGCCCATGCCGCCGAGGACGATGTGGTTCACGCCCTTGGCGTGCAGCTCGTCGCGCAGCGCGACGATCTCGGGCACGAGCGGGCGCGAGATGGCGACCGCTTCGGTCCAGCCGAGGCGCTTGCTCGCCTCGGCCTCGGCGGCCGGGCCCCAGAGGGCCGGGTCCTGGGCGGTGATGCCGGATGCCACCTTGTCGGCGACGAGCTGCGGCACCACGGTGCGGACGGCGTCGGCCGCCGCACCGGTGACGTGGATGCGGAACGTCACTTGGCGGCTCCCTCGAGGGCGTTCTTCACGGTCTCGACGAGCTCGCCCCACGAGACGTTGAACTTCTCGACGCCTTCGCGCTCGAGGGTCTCGGTCACGTCGTCGTAGCTGATGCCGAGGTCGGCCAGCTTGTTGAGCACGTCGTTCGACTCGGCGTAGGTGCCGGTGACGGTGTCACCGGTGATGTGGCCGTGGTCGAAGGTCGCGTCGAGCGTCTTCTCGGGCATCGTGTTGACGACGTTCGGGGCGACGAGCGCCTCGACGTACAGCGTGTCGGGCAGGCTCGGGTCCTTCACACCGGTGGAGGCCCACAGCGGGCGCTGCTCGTTGGCGCCGGCCTCGACGAGGAGCTTCGCGCGCTCGGTGGCGAACTGCTGCTCGTACACCTCGTAGGCGAGGCGAGCGTTGGCGATGCCGGCCTTGCTCTTGAGGCCCTCGGCCTCGTCCGTGCCGATCGCGCTGAGGCGCTTGTCCACCTCGGTGTCGACGCGCGAGACGAAGAACGAGGCGACCGAGTGGATGCCGGAGAGGTCGATGCCCGCCGCCTTGGCCTTCTCGAGGCCGGTGAGGTAGGCGTTGATGACCTCGCGGTAGCGCTCGAGGCTGAAGATCAGCGTCACGTTGACGCTGATGCCGGCCGCGATGGTCTCCGTGATGGCCTCGAGGCCCTCGACCGTCGCCGGGATCTTGATCATGACGTTCGGCTTCTGGATCTTGTCCGCGAGCTTCTTCGCGGCCTCGATGGTGGCCTTCGTGTCGCGGGCGAGCCCCGGGGCGACCTCGATGGACACGCGGCCGTCGACGCCGTTCGAGCGCTCGTAGACGCTGTGGAAGATGTCGCTCGCCTTGGCGACGTCGTCGGTGGTGATCTCGAAGATCGCGTCGTCGACGTCCACACCGGCGGCGGCGAGCTGGCGGACCTGCTCGTCGTAGGCCTCGCCCTTGGCGAGGGCGGCGGCGAAGATCGTCGGGTTCGTGGTCACGCCGACCACGTTCTTCTCGGCGATCAGCTTCTCGAGGTTGCCCGTGTTGATGCGCTCACGCGACAGGTCGTCCAGCCAGATGCTGACGCCCGCTGCGGACAGTGCGGCCGTGGGGGTCGCGGCGGTGGCGGTTGTGTCGGTCATTTTCTCTTATCTCCTCTTGTGCCCGCGCTCAGAGCGACGCGAGCGATTCCTTCGCTGCGGACACGGCGTGCTCGGTGGTCATACCGAACTCGCGGAACAGCGTCTTGTAGTCGGCCGAGGCACCGAAGTGCTCGATCGAGACGCTCCGGCCGTGGTCGCCGACGATCTTGTCCCAGGCGAGCGCCGCGCCGGCCTCGATCGAGACGCGGGCCTTGACGGCCGCGGGGAGCACCTTCTCGCGGTACTCGGCGGGCTGCTCGGCGAACCACTCGAGGCTCGGGGCGGAGACGACGCGGGCGTTGATGCCCTCGCCGCGCAGCTCCTCGCGGGCCTCCAGCGCGATCTGCACCTCGGAGCCGGTCGCGATGAAGATCACGTCCGGCGTGCCGCCCGGCGCCTCGGCCAGGATGTATGCGCCCTTCGCGACGTTCTTGGCCGACGCGAGGGTGTCGCCCTCGGCGTCGCCGTCTCCGCGCTCGAACACCGGGATGTTCTGGCGGGTCAGTGCGATGCCGGCCGGGCCGTTGCGGCGCTCCAGCATGGTCTTCCAGGCCCAGGCGACCTCATTGGCGTCGCCGGGGCGGACGACCGTGAAGTTGGGGATGGCGCGCAGCGTCGAGAGCTGCTCGATCGGCTGGTGGGTGGGGCCGTCCTCGCCCAGCGCGACGGAGTCGTGCGTCCAGACGAAGATCGACGGGATGTTCATGAGAGCGGACAGGCGGAGGGACGGCCGCTGGTAGTCGCTGAAGATCAGGAACGTGCCGCCGAACGGACGGGTCGGTCCGTGCAGCACGATGCCGTTCAGGATGGCCGCCATGGCGTGCTCGCGGATGCCGAAGTGCAGCACGCGTCCGTACGGGTTGCCGGTCCACTCGTGCGTCGAGCGCTCGGTGGGCACGAACGATGCTGCGCTCTCGATGGTCGTGTTGTTCGACTCCGCGAGGTCGGCCGAGCCGCCCCACAGCTCCGGCATGACCGGCGCGATGGCGTTGAGCACCTTGCCGCTCGCGGCGCGGGTGGAGACGTCCTTGCCCGGCTCGAACACGGGGAGCGCGCTCTCCAGCTCCTCCGGGGCGGCGCCGCTCAGCAGGCGGTCGAGCAGCTGCTTGCGCTCGGGGTTCGCCTCGGCCCAGGCGTCGAAGCCCTTCTGCCACTCGGCGCGCTCCTCGGCACCGCGCTCGATGGCCTTGCGCGTGTGCTCGATGACCTCGTCGGCGACCTCGAAGGTCTGCTCGGGGTCGAAGCCGAGCACCTCCTTGACGGCGCGGAGCTCGTCGGCACCCAGGGCGGAGCCGTGGATCTTGCCGGTGTTCTGCTTCTTCGGGGCCGGCCAGCCGATGATGGTCTTGAGGATGATCAGCGACGGCTTGTCGGTGACGGCCTTCGCGTTCTCGATCGCCTGGTAGAGCTCCTCGACGTCCTCCTGGTAGACGCCGGTCTTCTTCCAGTCGACGACCTGCACGTCCCAGTGGTACGCCTCGTAGCGCGCCTTCACGTCCTCGGTGAAGGCGATGTCGGTGTCGTCCTCGATCGAGATCTGGTTGCTGTCGTAGATCGCGATCAGGTTGCCGAGCTCCTGGTGGCCGGCGAGCGACGAGGCCTCGGAGCTGACGCCCTCCTCGAGGTCGCCGTCGGAGGCGATCACGTAGATGTGGTGGTCGAACGGGCTGGTGCCGGGGGCCGCGTCCGGATCGAACAGGCCGCGCTCGAAACGCTGCGCATAAGCGAAACCGACGGCGGAGGAGATGCCCTGGCCCAGGGGGCCGGTGGTGATCTCCACGCCGTCGGTGTGTCCGTACTCGGGGTGGCCGGGGGTGAGGGAGCCCCACGTGCGCAGCTTCTTGAGGTCGTCGAGCTCGAGACCGTAGCCGCCCAGATAGAGCTGGACGTACTGGGTCAGGGACGAGTGGCCCGCCGAGAGGATGAAGCGGTCGCGACCGAGCCAGTGCTGGTCGCGCGGGTCGCGGCGCATCACCTTCTGGAACAGCAGGTAGGCCGCGGGGGCGAGGCTCATGGCGGTGCCGGGATGCCCGTTGCCCACCTTCTCCACCGCGTCGGCCGCGAGAACGCGAGCCGTGTCTACTGCCTTGTTGTCAATGGGATCCCACTGCAGTGCTGCCACGTGAAAACTGACCCTTCGTAGATGTGGTGAGGGTCGTCGTGGAACCCGCACCGGTTGAGGTAGTGCGCGCCGTGGACGTCATCGGCGCCGAGCCATTCCTCCGTCACCGTCCTACAAAGAGTGCGGCCGGAACAGGGCTTCGGCTGGCGAGCATCTCCAAGTATAGGTAACGCGCAAGAAACATGGGGTGTTCCCTCAGACGGTTGTGTCACAGGCGGACACGGGGTAGTCGGGTGGCCCGGTCCTCGACGTGACGTAGAATCGGATACCGTCTGAGTACATCGCCGACACATCACGAGGAGCAATGGACGTCGCTGTAGAGAGCCGTGTCGAACCGGGCCGCATCGGCGTCGCTCGTAAGGTGAAGGCGTACGTCGCCCTCACCAAACCGCGGGTGGTCGAGCTCCTGCTGGTCACCACGGTCCCGACGATGATCCTCGCGGCGAACGGCATCCCGAACCTGTGGCTGGTGCTCGCCACGGTCGTCGGCGGCTACATGAGCGCGGGCTCCGCCGGCGCGTTCAACTGCTACATCGACCGCGACATCGACCGCGTGATGCGGCGGACGAAGAATCGTCCTCTCGTCACCGGCGAGCTGTCCGACCGCGAGGCGCTGGTCTTCGCCTGGGCTCTGGGCATCGCCTCCGTGGTGGTGCTGGGCTTCTTCACCAACTGGCTCGCCGCCGCGCTGTCGGTCGCGGCCATCCTGCTCTACGTCGTCTTCTACACGCTGATCCTGAAGCGCCGGACCCCGCAGAACATCGTCTGGGGCGGCGTCGCCGGCTGCATGCCCGTGCTGATCGGCTGGGCGGCCGTGACCGGGTCCCTCGACTGGGCGCCGTTCATCCTGTTCGGCATCATCTTCCTGTGGACGCCGCCGCACTACTGGCCGCTGTCGATGAAGTACCGCTCGGACTACCAGGAGGCCGGTGTCCCGATGCTCGCGGTGGTCCGCGGTCGTGCCGTCGTCGGCCTGCAGGTCATCCTGTACGCCTGGGCGATGGTCGCGTGCTCGCTGCTGCTGATCCCGGTCGCGCACATGGGGCTGCTGTACACGGCCGTCTCCTTGGTGGCCGGCGGCTGGTTCATCTACGAGTCGCACCGCCTGTACAACCTGGCGATCCGTCACGAGACGGTGTCGCCGATGCGCGTGTTCCACGGATCGATCGCGTACCTGACACTGATCTTCCTCGCCGTCGCGATCGACCCGCTGCTGCCGTTCTGATCGTCGGCCGGACACGCGTTCGGCCCGAAAAGTCGTGCCACGAGCCCCTCTCCGGCTCTACCATGTGCGCATGACGGCACCGGTGCTGACCCTGCGTCTGACGACGCCCCGCCTCGTGCTGGACGTGCCGACGGACGACGACATCCCGGACGTGCTGGAAGCCTGCCAGGACGTCGAGACGCAGCGGTGGGTGCCCCTCCCGTCGCCGTACACGCGTGAGAGCGCGGAGTTCTTCGTGCGCAGCTACTGCCCGCACGGCCTGGCGAGCCGCCGGTACACGGTCTGGGCGTTGCACGCGCGTAGCGGCGGCCGCCTCGTCGGAGCGCTGGAGGTCCGCAAGGACGAGCGCGCCGGGTCGGCCTCCCTCGGCTGCTGGTCCGGCCCCTGGGCGCGCGGGCAGGGCTACATGCGGGAGGCGCTCGGAGCCGTCGCCCGCTACGCGCTCGACCCCGATGGGCTGGGATTCGACCGGCTGAACTGGGAATACGTGCCCGGCAATGAGTCCAGCAGGCGTCTGGCGGAGGCTGCGGGTTTCGGCTTCGGCGACGGGATGCGCACGGTCGTCAGCCTGCACGGAGAGACGCGCGAGGCGCGCGTCGGCCGGCTAGGCCGCGACGACGTCCGCGGCTGAATCCTCTCGCGCGTCCAGCGCAGCCGCAGGGGCCTTGAGCGAGAGGATGACCGCGGTCATCGCGGAGGCCAGGAGCGCCGCGAGGGTCATGTGGATGCCCACGAGGATGCCCGGGAGGCCGGTGTTCGCCTGGATCAGACCGACGACGATCTGCAGCAGCTCGACCGCCAGCAGGTACTGCGTGAAACGGCGCACCGCCGTCGTGCGGTAGCGCAGGGATCCGACGACGAGGACGAGGGTCAGCGCGAACGTGACGTACGCGGGGATCGCGTGGACGTGCTGCAGGATCTCGGGATTCAGGCCGTTGCGCGGGGCGTTCGCGTCACCCGCGTGCGGTCCGCTGCCCGTGGTGAGGATGCCGACCAGGATCGTGATGGCGACGACGGCGCTGGTGACATGGGCGACACCCGCGAACCAGCCGGGGACGGCGCGGACGCGCGGGCCGGGGACGGCGTAGACGCGGAAGACGAACGCCGTGCAGGTGGCGACGAGGGCGATCGACACGACGAAGTGCAGACCGACAACGTACGGGTTGAGGCCGCTCAGGACGCTGAGGCCGCCGATCACGGCCTGCGCCGGGATGGCGAGGCCGGCGATCAGGGTCAGCCAGAACAGATCCGGGCGCTGCTTGCGCATCCGGAGGATGGCGAGGAACGCCACGATGGCCACGACCGCGAGAAGGGCGCTGAGCACACGGTTGCCGAACTCGATGAAGCCGTGGACGCCCATCTCGGGCGTGTTGACCAGCGAGTCGGCCGTGCACTTCGGCCAGGTCGGGCAGCCGAGACCGCTGGCCGTGAGCCGCACCAGGCCGCCCGTGCCGACCAGGACGACCTGCCCCACCAGGTAGACCCACGCGATCACCTTCAGCCGAGTGTCCACGCGGTCCGGCAGCCAGGCGATGATGCGCTTCATGGTTCGGGGGCTTTCTCGGTCGGATCGGCGGGGCCGGATGCGGATACTCGGGCAATGCGCAGGCGCGCCTCTACTAATACCGCGCCGCACCTGTAGAATTGGTGGGTTCGAGGAACGCGCAATCCAGCGCGTGCGCGCGGCCGGTTTCTCCGTCCGTGGCCGGGGCATCGTGGCCCGTCTCCACGAACAGTCTAGGTACGCACGTGTTGGTACGCAGTCACCGCCACCCGCACAATCAGGACGCTCAGCAGCGACCGGCGAAAGCCGTGCTTGCCGAGGGGAATGAGCCGGACTGATATCCGGTTACGAGTGGAAGGAAACGAGGTAGATATGTCAGACATCCTGATCGATCGGCCTGAGCTCGCCTCTTTGGGGCAGTACGAGTTCGGCTGGGCGGATTCCGACGCCGCGGGTTCCATCGCCCGTCGCGGTCTCTCACCCGAGGTGGTGAAAGACATCTCGGCCCTGAAGAAGGAGCCCGAGTGGATGCTGCAGCGCCGCCTCAAGGCCCTTCAGCTGTTCGAGCGCAAGCCCATGCCGACCTGGGGCGCCGACCTGTCGGAGATCGACTTCGACAACATCAAGTACTTCGTCCGCTCCACCGAGAAGCAGGCGCAGAGCTGGGAAGACCTGCCGGAGGACATCCGGAACACGTACGAGAAGCTCGGCATCCCGGAGGCGGAGCGTCAGCGTCTCGTCGCCGGCGTCGCCGCGCAGTACGAGTCCGAGGTCGTCTACCACCAGATCCGTGAAGACCTGGAGCAGCAGGGCGTCATCTTCCTCGACACCGACACCGCGCTCCGCGAGCACCCCGAGATCTTCGAGGAGTACTTCGGAACGGTGATCCCGGCCGGCGACAACAAGTTCGCCGCGCTGAACACCGCCGTGTGGTCGGGCGGATCGTTCGTCTACGTCCCCAAGGGCGTCCACGTCGAGATCCCGCTGCAGGCTTACTTCCGCATCAACACCGAGAACATGGGCCAGTTCGAGCGGACGCTGATCATCGCCGACGAGGGCAGCTACGTCCACTACATCGAGGGCTGCACCGCTCCGATCTACAAGTCGGACTCGCTGCACTCCGCGGTCGTCGAGATCATCGTCAAGAAGAACGCCCGCGTGCGGTACACGACCATCCAGAACTGGTCCAACAACGTCTACAACCTCGTCACCAAGCGGGCCACCGCGGCCGAGGGCGCGACGATGGAGTGGATCGACGGCAACATCGGCTCCAAGGTGACGATGAAGTACCCGTCGATCTACCTGATGGGGGAGCACGCCAAGGGCGAGACCCTGTCCGTCGCCTTCGCCGGCCCCGGCCAGCACCAGGACGCCGGCGCCAAGATGATCCACATGGCGCCGTACACGCAGTCGTCGATCGTCTCCAAGTCGATCGCGCGTGGCGGCGGCCGTGCCGGCTACCGCGGCGAGGTGCGTATGGATGCGAACGCGCACCACTCCGCCAACACCGTCCGCTGCGACGCGCTGCTCGTCGACACGATCTCGCGGTCCGACACGTATCCGGCGATCGACATCCGCGTCGACGACGTGCAGCTCGGCCACGAGGCGACCGTGTCACGCGTGAGCGAGGAGCAGCTGTTCTACCTCATGTCGCGCGGGCTCCCGGAGGACGAGGCCATGGCGATGATCGTCCGCGGCTTCATCGAGCCGATCGCCCGCGAACTCCCCATGGAGTACGCACTGGAACTCAACAAGCTCATCGAGATGGGCATGGAAGGCTCTGTCGGATGACGCAGATCGAGACGACGCAGACCACCGCGCCCGCCCCGACCCACATGCGAGCACCTGTCCCGGTGCAGAGCCGCGCCGAGCGGTTCACCTCGACCGAGGTGTCGGACTTCCCTGCGGTCACCGGCCGCGAGGCGATGTGGAAGTACACGCCGGTGGCGCGCATCCAGGAGCTCATCACGGGCGACCTGGACGGCTCGCCGTACGTGTACGACGCCACGACCGCCCCCGGTGTGACCACCGCGTGGATCGGCCGTGACGATGCCCGCATCGGTGCGGCAGGAAAGCCCGAGGACCGCGCCTCCGCCAATGCCTGGACGGCCTTCGAGCAGGCGCTGCTCGTGACCATCGGCGCCGACCTCAGCGGAGACCGTCCCGAGGTCACGCTGACCCGCTCCGCCCTCGGCGGACCGGCGCGTGCCGCGCACACGGTCGTCGAGGTCGCCCCGGGCGCCGTGGCGACGCTCATCCTGCAGAACACCGGATCGGCGCACCTGACCGAGAACGTCGAGTTCCTCCTGGGTAAGGACGCCGACCTCACGGTCGTGTCGCTCCAGGAGTGGGACGACGAGGCGCTCCACGTCGCCGCCCACTTCGCCGAGCTCGGCGAGGGCGCACGCATCAAGCACGTCGCCGTCACGCTCGGCGGCGGAGTCGTCCGGCTCAACCCGTCGGCCCACCTGGCCGGCGCGCGAGCGGACGCCGAGCTGCTCGGCGCCTACTTCGCCGACGCCAGCCAGCACCTCGAGCAGCAGGTGTACGTCCACCACGACGGCCCCGAGACCCGCAGCCGCGTGACCTACAAGGGCGCGCTGCAGGGCCAGGGCGCGCGCACGGTGTGGATCGGCGACGTGCTCATCGGCCCGAAGGCCGTCGGCACCGACACCTACGAGCAGAACCGCAACCTCGTCCTCACCGACGGGGCCCGCGCCGACTCCGTGCCGAACCTCGAGATCGAGACCGGCGACATCGTCGGCGCCGGTCACGCGAGCGCCACCGGCCGTTTCGACGACGAGCAGCTCTTCTACCTCCAGTCCCGCGGGATCCCGGAGGAGGAGGCGCGCCGCCTGGTCGTGCGCGGCTTCCTCGCCGAGATCGTCCAGCAGATCGGCTCCCCGGCGCTCCAGGAGCGCCTGCAGGCCAAGATCGAGGACGAGCTGGAATCGGCGTCGGTCACAGCGTCGGCGCCCTCCGCGCCGGCCGCCGGGGCCGAGAACTGATGGCGGGCCAGCGCGTCGCGGCCGTCGCGGAGCTGGTCGAGAACCAGGCCACCCGCGTCGTGCTCGACGGCGTCCCCATCGCCGTCGTCAAGGACTCGTCCGGTGCGGTGCACGCCATCGGCGACACCTGCACCCACGGCGAGATCTCGCTGTCCGAGGGTTTCGTCGAGGACGAGACCCTGGAGTGCTGGGCGCACGGCTCCCAGTTCTCCCTCGTGACCGGCAAGCCCCTCAACCTCCCGGCTTACGAGCCGGTCCCCGTGTTTCCCGTCGAGATCATCGACGGAGACGTCTTCATCGACCCCAGCGCCCCGAAAGTGAACAACTAACCATGTCAGTCCTCGAGATCCGCGACCTCCACGTCACCGTCGAGACGGACCAGGGCACCAAGCCCATCCTGAACGGCGTCGACCTCACCATCAACGAGGGTGAGATCCACGCGATCATGGGCCCGAACGGCTCCGGCAAGTCCACCCTCGCCTACACGATCGCCGGTCATCCGAAGTACACCGTGACCCAGGGCTCGATCACGCTCGACGGCGAGGACGTCCTCGCGATGACCGTCGACGAGCGTGCGCGTGCCGGCCTCTTCCTCGCCATGCAGTACCCGGTCGAGATCCCCGGTGTCACCAACACCAACTTCCTCCGCACCGCCAAGACGGCGATCGACGGCCAGGCGCCGTCCATCCGCACCTGGGTGAAGGACGTCCGGGAGTCGATGGGCGCCCTGCGCATGGACTCGTCGTTCGCCGAGCGCAACGTGAACGAGGGCTTCTCGGGCGGCGAGAAGAAGCGCAACGAGATCCTCCAGCTGGAGCTGCTCAAGCCGAAGTTCGCCGTGCTCGACGAGACCGACTCCGGCCTCGACGTGGACGCGCTCAAGATCGTCTCCGAGGGCGTCAACCGGGCGAAGGCCAACACCGGCCTCGGCATCCTGCTGATCACGCACTACACGCGCATCCTCCGCTACATCAAGCCGGACTTCGTGCACGTGTTCGTCGCCGGCCGCGTGGCCGAGCAGGGCGGACCGGAGCTCGCGGACCGCCTGGAGGAGGAGGGCTACGACCGCTACGTCGACGCCCCCGAGCCCGCAGCCGCCTCGGCGGCCGAAGTCGCCGGATCCTGAGAGAGGTAGAATCCTCACATGCCCGCCACTTTGAGCCCAGCGCTCTTCGACCAGGTCGAGGAGGCGCTGAAGGACGTCATGGATCCCGAACTCGGGATCAACGTCGTCGACCTGGGCCTCATCTACGACCTGGCCTGGGATGACGAGAACAACGCGCTCATCATCTCGATGACGCTCACCAGTGCCGGCTGCCCGCTGACCGACGTGCTCGAAGAGCAGACCGCCGAGGCGCTCGACGGCATCGTCGAGGCATTCCGCATCAACTGGGTGTGGATGCCGCCGTGGGGTCCCGAGCGGATCACCGACGACGGCCGCGACATGATGCGCGCCCTCGGCTTCGCAATCTAAGACATCCCCTCCAACAGTTCCGGACTTTTTCGACCGCGCCGTGGCGTGTCGGGCCGAAAAAGTCCGGAACTGTTTGCTGAGAACCGAGTAGAGAAGAGATCGACGTGCTTGCCGTGCAGGGGCTGGAGCTGCGCGTTGGCGCACGCCTTCTGATGGAGGACGTGAGCTTCCGCGTCGCCGACGGGGACAAGATCGGACTCGTCGGCCGCAACGGCGCCGGCAAGACGACACTCACCAAGGTCCTCGCCGGCGACCTGCTCCCGACGGCCGGCAAGGTCGACCGCTCCGGCGACCTCGGCTACCTTCCGCAGGACCCCCGCTCCGGCAACCTGGACGACCTGGCGCGCACGCGCATCCTCGACGCCCGGGGCCTCGGCTCGATCGTGCTCGGGATGCAGCAGGCGACCGTCGACATGGCGAGCACCGACTCCGCCGTGTCCGAGGCCGCGATGAAGAAGTACGGCCGGCTGGAGGAGCGCTTCCACCTGCTCGGCGGGTACGCGGCCGAGGCCGAGGCCGCATCCATCGCGTCCAACCTGAACCTGCCGGATCGTATCCTCGACCAGCCGCTGAAGACCCTCTCCGGCGGTCAGCGCCGCCGGATCGAGCTGGCGCGCATCCTCTTCTCCGACGCCCGCACGATGATCCTCGACGAGCCGACGAACCACCTGGATGCGGACTCGGTCATCTGGCTGCGCGAGTTCCTGAAGAACTACACCGGCGGCTTCATCGTCATCTCGCACGACGTGGAGCTGGTCGGTGAGACGGTCAACCGCGTCTTCTACCTGGATGCGAACCGCCAGGTCATCGACATCTACAACATGGGCTGGAAGAACTACCAGCGCCAGCGCGCCGCCGACGAGGAGCGCCGCAAGAAGGAGCGCGCCAACGCCGAGAAGAAGGCGGGCGCCCTGCAGCTGCAGGCCGCGAAATTCGGCGCGAAGGCGACGAAGGCGGCCGCGGCGCACCAGATGGTCGCGCGCGCCGAGAAGCTTCTCGCCGGGCTCGAGGAGGTGCGCCAGGTCGACCGGGTCGCGAAGCTGCGGTTCCCGACGCCGGCGCCGTGCGGACGCACGCCGCTGCAGGCGAGCGACCTCTCCAAGAGCTACGGCTCGCTCGAGATCTTCACCGCCGTCGACCTCGCGATCGACCGCGGCTCGAAGGTCGTCGTGCTCGGGCTGAACGGTGCGGGCAAGACCACGCTGCTGCGGATGCTCGCGGGCGTCGACAAGCCGGACACCGGCCAGGTCGAGCCCGGCCACGGCCTGCGGATCGGGTACTACGCGCAGGAGCACGAGACGATCGACGTCGAGCGCAGCGTGCTCCAGAACATGGTGTCGTCCTCGCCGTCACTGACCGAGACCGAGGCCCGCAGGGTGCTCGGTTCGTTCCTGTTCACGGGCGACGACGCGCACAAGCCGGCCGGCGTGCTCTCCGGCGGCGAGAAGACCCGGCTCGCGCTGGCGATGATCGTGGTGTCGGGAGCGAACGTCCTGCTGCTCGACGAGCCCACCAACAACCTCGACCCGGCCAGCCGCGAGGAGATCCTGGATGCGCTGGCGCACTACGAGGGCGCCGTCGTGCTGGTCAGCCACGACGAGGGCGCGGTCGAGGCGCTGAACCCGGAGCGCGTCCTCATCCTCCCCGACGGCGTCGAGGACCACTGGTCGCGCGACTACCTCGACCTCATCTCCCTCGCCTAGCCCCTCCGCCCCGGGCACGATTTGCGCCAAATCTCGGTTATGGGGCGGTCAAAACCGCGATTTGGCGCAAATCTCGCCACGGACTGGGGTGCGGCGAGGGGGGTCAGCGGGCGGCGTCGAGGAGTTCGTCCTCGACGTCGGCGTCTGTGCGCTTGGCGCGGCGGCGACGCTCGCGCGCGGCGGCGCGCTCACGCTCCGCGGGGTCGTCCGAGTTGCGCTTGCGGTATTCCGTGACGAGCGCGTAGCCGAGGCCGAAGAAGCCGATCAGGGCGAAGATGATCCACTGGATCATGTACGACCAGTGCAGCCCCTCATCCTGCGTCGGCGGGCTGGTCACGGTCGGCGTCGGCGCGGTGGCTGGCGCCGGGTCCTCGCTGGCGAGCAGCCCGTACGCGCCCGTGTAGACGTCGGCGCCGCCGAGCTTCTCCTTCACCACCGAAAGCTGGATGGTGCCCACCTGATCACCCGTCGCCGTGCGTCCGGCGATGGCCGGCTCACTCGCCTTCAGACGCGCGACGACCGTCACCGTTCCGGCGGGCGCGGCCGGCACGTGGTCGGGGGAGTCGGTGGTGTTGCCGGTCGGGACCCAGCCGCGATCCACGATGAACAGCGAGCCGTCGGCCGTACGCAGCGGGGTGAGCACCTCGAACCCGGGGCTGCCGTTGAACGGGCGGTTGCGGACGAGCAGCTGCTTGTCGCGCTCGTACGTCCCGGTCACCGTGACGCGCTTCCACTCCTGCTTCGGTGAGTACGCGCCGAGAGTCGGCAGCTCATCGGCGAGCGGGACGGGGGACTGGTCGAAGTTCGCCGTCACCAGGGCGTTCGCGGCCGCGGCCTCCTTGCTGCGGGCGAGCTGCCAGTTGGAGAGGAAGCCGCAGGCGATCGCGAACACGATCGCGAAGGCGAGATACCCCAGCCAGCGGCGGGAGAACGCGAAACGCCACCCGTCGGTCGTCGATCCGGTCACGCGATCGGCCCCCCGGCGGCGACCTCGGCCGCCGGCACGACGCGCAGCGGGAAGTCGCGGGCGGCCAGGAACTCGCGCAGGAAGTCGACGTGCTCGTCGCACGCCAGCCAGACCTTCACCCGGTCGGCCGAGTGGATGCGCGGGTTGCGCCACTCGATGCGCCAGGATGCGGTGTCCCGGCAGCCGGCGCGCGAACACGTCAGCGGCTCCGGCTCGCCCATCCCGATCACTGGCCCTCCCGAGGCTCGTCCTTCGGCGCCTGCGGAGGCGGCGCAACTGGAACGATACTGCCTGGACGCTGAACATCCACTCGACCCTGCTCCACCGAGACGTTGGCGATGACGACCGCGAAGTACGGGAGGAAGATCGCTCCGACGAGCGGGATGGCGGCCCACCAGCCAGGGACGATCACCGCGGCGATGAGGCAGAGCACACGTACGCCCATGGCGACCGAATACTTGATCATCCGGTGCCGTCGCTCCTCATCGGGAGAGAGGGGGAGACTCGTGATCGACGGTGCTGAGGGCTTCTTCATGTGCGTTGAGTCCAGCGTACGTCCATAAACTTGGGTTCGGCCCTGCTGGGGTCGAATCTGCAGAAAGCCGTCTTCCTGAAGGGAATCGCATGACCACGCCACGCACCGTCCTCGTCACCGGAGGCAACCGAGGGATCGGCTTCGCCATCGCCGAGGAGTTCGTCGCCCAGGGCCACCGGGTCGCGGTCACCGCGCGGTCGGGAGAGGGCCCGGAGGGCGCGCTGACGGTGCGGGCGGATGTCACGGACTCCGCCTCGGTCGACGCCGCGTTCACCGAGGTCGAGGAGAAGCTCGGGCCGGTGGAGGTCGTCGTCGCGAATGCGGGCATCACCAAGGACACCCTCCTGATGCGGATGACCGACGAGGAGTTCGACTCGGTCATCGAGACGAACCTGGGCGGCGCCTTCCGCGTCGTGAAGCGCGCGAACAAGGGGATGCTGAAGGCGCGGTTCGGCCGTATCGTCCTGATCTCGAGCGTGGTCGGTCTGTTCGGCGGAGCGGGGCAGGTCAACTACGCGTCGTCGAAGGCCGGACTCGTCGGCATGGCGCGATCCATCACGCGGGAGCTGGGCGCGCGCGGCATCACCGCGAACGTCGTCGCTCCCGGCTTCATCGAGACCGATATGACGGCGGCGCTGCCGGAGGCGCAGCAGGCCGAGTACAAGAAGAGCATCCCGGCCGGGCGGTTCGCGTCGGCGTCCGAGGTCGCGAAGGTCGTGACGTGGATCGCCGGGGACGACGCCGGTTACATCTCCGGCGCGGTCATCCCGGTCGACGGCGGCCTCGGGATGGGGCACTGACCCACGCACACAGCTCCTGAGTTTTTCGGCCCAACATCGGCGTGTCCGGCCGAAAAACTCAGGAGCTGTCGGCTGGGGGCTCAGCCGCGGAGGCCGAGGAGCGGGAGCACCTGCGAGAGGTCCGGCCGGTCGATGACCAGGTCGGCCTCGGCGCGCACGCGCGGCTTCGCGTTGAAGGCGACGGACAGGCCGGCCTCCGCCATCATCCGCAGGTCGTTCGCTCCGTCGCCGATGGCCACCGTCTGGCGCAGGTGGACTCCGGCGTCGGCGGCCCAGAACAGCAGCGCCTGAGCCTTGGCGGCCGCATCCACGACCGGTCCGTCGACCTCGCCGGTCAGCCGGCCGCCGTCGACGACCAGCCGGTTGGCGCGCCAGTGATCGAGGCCGAGGCGTTCGCCGATCGGGTCGAGCAGCTCGTGGAAGCCGCCGGAGACCACACCGACGACCCCACCGGCCGCGTGCACTCCGGCGATGAGCTCGGGGACGCCCTCGGTCACCCGGATGCGCTCGCCCACGTGCTGGAACACGGATGCGGGGAGCCCGGCGAGGGTTCGGACGCGTTCGCGGAGGCTCTCCTCGAAGTCGAGCTCGCCGCGCATGGCGCGCTCGGTGATCTCGGCGACCTCCGGACGCGACCCCGCCTCGTCGGCGAGCAGTTCGATGACCTCGTCCTGGAGCAGCGTGGAGTCGGCGTCGAGGACGACGAGGACGGAGGCGGACCCGGTGTGCTGTGCGGTGGTCGTCATGGAACGACGTGCACACCCTTGCCGACCACGGTGATGCCCGAGTCGGTCACGGTGAAGCCCCGTGCACGGTCCCGGTCCGGGTCGACGCCGATCTGGGCACCCTCGGCCACAACGACATCCTTGTCCAGGATGGCGCGGCCGACGAACGCGTTCGGCTCGATGATCGCGCGCTCGAAGACGACGGAGTCGACGACCTTCGCACCGGAGTCGACCTTGGCCCACGGCCCGAGGACGCTGCGCTCGAGGTGGGCGCCCGAGATCACCGAGCCGAGGGAGACGATGGAGTCGATGGTCGTGCCGAGCGCGCCGCGGCCGTCGCGCACGATCTTCGCCGGCGGCGAGTTGAGCACCTGGCTGAAGATCGGCCACGAGCGGTTGTAGAGGTTGAACACCGGCAGCGTGGAGATGAGGTCTTGGTGCGCCTCGAAGAACGAGTCGATGGTTCCGACGTCGCGCCAGTAGTAGCGGTCGCGGTCGGTCGAGCCGGGGACGTCGTTGTTGTTGAAGTCGTACACGGCCGCCTCGCCGCGGGCCACGAAGTCCGGGATGATGTCACCGCCCATGTCGTGGTTGGAGTCGGGACGGTCGCCGTCCCGCACCACGGCGTCGATGAGCGCGTCGGCGTCGAAGACGTAGTTGCCCATAGAGGCGAGGACCTCGTTCGGGGAGTCGGGCAGACCGATGGGGTCGCGCGGCTTCTCGCGGAACGCGCCGATGCGGTCCGGGCGCTCGGGCTCGACTTCGATGACGCCGAACTGGTCCGCGAGCCCGATGGGCTGGCGAATTGCGGCCACCGTGGCGGGAGCCCCCGAGGCGATATGCGCCTCGATCATCTGGCCGAAGTCCATCCGGTACACGTGGTCGGCACCCACGACGACGACGATGTCCGGCTTCTCATCCCGGAGCAGGTTGAGGCTCTGCAGGATGGCGTCAGCCGACCCGGAGAACCAGCGCTTGCCGAGGCGCTGCTGGGCGGGGACGGAGGCGACGTAGGAGCTCGTGATGCCGTCGAGCCGCCAGGTCTGGGACACGTGACGGTCGAGGCTGTGCGACTTGTACTGGGTGAGGACGACGATCTGGCGCAGTTGCGAGTTGATCAGGTTCGACAGGGCGAAGTCGATGAGACGGTACTGACCGCCGAACGGGACGGCGGGCTTCGCCCGGTCCGCCGTCAACGGCATCAGCCGCTTTCCCTCTCCGCCCGCGAGGACGATGCCGAAGATCTTCTTGCCTGATGCCATGACCACAACAGTAGAGGCGAACTGATCGCTGTACTAGCGTTTCGGTCATGCGCGTCGATCTGCTCACCCGGGAGTATCCGCCGGACATCTACGGCGGGGCCGGGGTCCATGTGACCGAGCTCGTGAAGGCCCTGCGGACCGACACCGAAGTGATCGTCCGGGCCTTCGGCGAGCCCCGGGACGAGCCGGATACCGCGTCGTACCGCGTTCCCGCGGAGCTTGCGGACGCCAACGGGGCGATCGCCACTCTGGGCGTCGACCTGCAGATGGCGCAGGACTGCGGGGGAGCGGATGTCGTCCATTCGCACACCTGGTATGCGAACGGCGCCGGCCACCTGGCCAAGCTGCTGCACGGCGTTCCGCACGTCGTCACGGCGCACAGCCTGGAGCCCCTCCGCCCCTGGAAGGCCGAGCAGCTGGGCGGCGGCTACCGCGTGTCGAGCTGGATCGAGAAGACCGCGTTCGAGGCCGCCGACACCGTGATCGCGGTCAGCGACGGGATGCGTCGCGACATCCTCGCGTCGTACCCGGAGCTCGACCCGACGAAGGTCGTGACGATATACAACGGCATCGACTTGGAGCGCTGGCAGCCGCTGCGCGACGACGAGCGCGCCCGCGCCCTGGGGATCGACCCCGGGCGTCCGGCGGTCATCTTCGTCGGTCGCATCACCCGCCAGAAGGGGCTTCCGTACCTGCTGCGCGCGGCCCGAATGCTGCCGCCCGAGGTGCAGGTCATCCTCTGTGCCGGGGCGCCGGACACGCCGGAGATCCTGGCCGAGGTGAGCGGACTCGTCGAGGAGCTGCAGGCGGAGCGGGACGGCGTGGTCTGGATCGACCGCCTGCTCCCGAACGACGAGCTGCGCATCGCGCTGACCGCATCCACCGTCTTCGTCTGCCCCTCGATCTACGAGCCGCTCGGGATCGTCAACCTCGAGGCGATGGCGTGCGGGCTGCCCGTGGTCGGGACGGCGACCGGCGGCATCCCCGAGGTGATCGTGGACGGGGTCACCGGACGGCTCGTCCCGATCCAGCAGCTGCAGGACGGCACGGGCACCCCGATCGACCCGGAGAAGTTCGTCGCAGACCTCGCCGCGGCCCTCACCGAGGTGGCCGGAGACCCCGAGCGGGCGGCCGAGATGGGCCGCGCCGGGCGTGAGCGTGCGGAGACCTCGTTCAGCTGGACGGCCATCGCGGAGCAGACGCGGGACGTGTACCGCTCGCTCGCCGGTCGTCACTGACCTGTGTCCGGCGACGGTAGGCTGGAACGCATGGCCGACAGCGTTCTCCGACTTTCCGACGTGTCCGTTGTGCGGGACGGCAACCCCGTCCTGAAGGGTATCGACTGGGCGGTCGAACCGGACGAGCGGTGGGTCATCCTGGGCCGGAACGGCGCCGGGAAGACGACCCTGCTGCAGATCGCCGCGGCGGCCCTGCACCCGAGTTCCGGCGAGGCCGTCGTGCTGGGCGAGTCGGTCGGCCACACCGACCTCGCCGAGCTGCGTCCGCTGCTCGGCTTCGCGTCGAGCGCGCTCGCCCGCCGCATCCCGCGCAATGAGCGCGTGCTGGATGTGGTGATGACGGCCGCCTACGCCGTGACGGGTCGCTGGAACGAGCTCTACGAGGACATCGACGAGCGCCGCGCGCACCGCGTGCTCTCCGAGTGGCACCTCGACCACCTCGCCGACCGCACGTTCGGCAGCCTGTCCGACGGCGAGCAGAAGCGCGTTCAGATCGCCCGCTCGGTGATGACCGATCCCGAGATCCTGCTGCTCGACGAGCCGGCGGCCAGCCTCGACCTCGGCGGCCGCGAGGAGCTGCTGCAGCTGCTCGGCGGGTACGCCAGCGACCCGAAGTCGCCCGCGATCGTCATGGTCACCCACCACGTCGAGGAGATCCCGCAGGCGTTCAACCGTGCGCTGCTGCTGAAGGACGGCGAGATCACCGCCCAGGGCGCCATCGAAGAGGTCCTGACGAGCGAGAACCTCAGTGCCACCTTCGACATCGACGTCGAGATCACCGAGTCCGACGGCCGGTACACCGCCCGGGCGCGCCAGGGCGTCGAGGGCTGATCGGCCGCTGTCGATCTGCTAGACTCGATAGCTGGCCCCCGAACCGATCCTGCCTTTCCGGCTACGATCCACGGCTCTCGGGTCTGAAGCTTCCCGTCCACGCGGTCTGCGCGGACACGACCGAACCGACTACTAGCTGCAACAAGGAAGTCCTGATGAAGACTGGCATCCACCCCGACTACGCCCCGGTGGTTTTCCGCGACCTGGCCTCGGGTGCGACGTTCCTCACCCGCTCCACCGTCTCGAGCGACAAGACCATCGAGTGGGAGGACGGCAACACCTACCCGGTGATCGACGTCGAGATCTCGTCCGAGTCGCACCCGTTCTACACGGGCAAGCAGCGCATCATGGACTCGGCCGGCCGCGTCGAGAAGTTCAACTCGCGCTACAAGAGCTTCGGCAAGTAAGCCGCTCCACGAAGGCCCCCGTCGATCCGGCGGGGGCCTTTGTCATGCCGGCCGAAACACGAAGGCCCCCGTCCGGTGGACGGGGGCCTTCGGCGTTCGTGGGCGGACTCAGTTGTAGTTGTAGTTGCTCATCGCGGCGCCGAGCGACGCGAAGAAGATGATGCTGAAGATGATGCTGAAAGCGACCGACACGAAGCCGATGATGATGGCCGCGATCGCGAGGCCGCGACCCTGCTCGCCGGTGCGCTTGATCTGGTTGAGGGCGATGAAGCCGAGGATGATGCCCACGATGTTGACGATGAAGGACAGGATGAAAGCCACGATCGACATGGTGTTCCAGCCGGGCTGCGCGCCCTGATACTGCTGCTGGTAGCCGGCGGGCTGCTGCTGCGGCGGGAGGGGCTGCGGGTTCAGGTTGGAGTCGCTCATGCGCCACAATCTAGCGGGCCAGCGCCCGGAGCAGTAGCCCCCGCATGCGGGGGCGGGTGCGAGACCCGGTCAGCGGATGGGCCAGGCGCCCGACGTCGTGAACTCCGGGTCGCGCTCGCGCCGCATGTACTCCTGGAAGTCGGCGGCCTGCTCGCGGCACCAGTCGACCTGTCGGCGGTGCAGTTCGGCGGCCTCCAACGCCAGAGCCTCTGCGTGGATGCGCGCGAGCGCCTGCGCGACCCGGCCGGCAGCGATGGCGTCGGCTCCCGCGTCATGTGCGGCGAGGAGGTCGACGCCGTAGTGGGTGGCGGTGACTGTGAGCGTGCGCTTGCCGCGGCGGTACTTGTCCACCGCCTTGTCGATCACGAGCGGATCGATGATCGGGCCGGGGGAGACGAGGGGTGCGACGCCGTGGCGGCGGGCCTCGCGGTCGAGGAGCGTGAAGTCGTACGGCGCGTTGTAGGCCACGACGGGGATGCCGCGATCGAACAGACTGCGCAGCTGCGCGACGATCGCGGCGACCGCTCTGGCCGCATCCATCCCGTGCTCGCGGGCGCGCTCGGTTGTGATGCCGTGCACCGCGGTCGCCTCGGAGGGGATGTCGACCTGCGGGTCGATCAGCCAGTCGCGGCGGTGCAGCACCTCACCGGTCTCGTCGAGGAGGCCGACGTGGGCGGTGACGATCCGGGCCGATTCGACGTCGATTCCGGTGGTCTCGAGGTCGAACACCCCGAGTCGCTGGTGCCACGTGCTCATGTCCTCACGCTAAGCCGACCCACCGTCATCCCCCGGGAACGGCACGCCGAGGTGCACGTAGTTGCGCGTGACACGCCGGGGGAGGGCGCAACAAGGTGCACCTCGGCGAACCGGGGAACCGCGGCTCAGTCGCGGCGCGGCTCCATGTGCAGCCAGTAGAAGTTCTGCGTGCCCAGGGTGAGCGTGAAGCGCCCGTCGTCGGCGACGGTCGGGAACTCCGCGCCGCCGAACAGGTCGTACAGGGTACGGCCGGCGAACTCCGGTGCCTCCAGCGTGACCGACACGGGGTTGTGCGCGAACGAGAACACGCACAGCACGTCCTCCGGCTGGTCGCCGAAATGCGTGCCACTGCCCGCATACGAGCGCACGAACGCCAGGACGGATTCGTGATCGGTCGGCAGCACGCGGATGTCGCCCAGCCCGAACACGGGATGCGCCTTCCGCACGTGGATGACGTTGCGGATCCAGTGCAGCAGCGACCGCGACTGCGCGAGCTGCGCCTCCACGTTCACCTGGTTGTAGTGGAACACCAGCGACTGCACGACGGGCAGGTAGAGCTTGCCGGGGTCGGCGCTGGAGAAGCCGGCGTTGCGGTCCGGCGTCCACTGCATCGGCGTGCGGGAGCTGTCGCGGTCGGGCAGCCAGATGTTGTCGCCCATCCCGATCTCGTCGCCGTAGTACAGGAATGGGCTGCCGGGAAGCGAGAAAAGGAGCGCGTGGGCGAGCTCCAGCTCGGCACGGGAGTTGTCGAGCAGCGGGGCCAGGCGGCGCCGGATGCCGATGTTGGCGCGCATGCGCGGGTCGTAGGCGTACCAGCCGTACATCGCCTGCCGGTACTCCTCGCTCACCATCTCGAGCGTCAGCTCGTCGTGGTTGCGGAGGAACACGCCCCAGGCGGCGCCGTCGGGCACGTCCGTGGTCTCGGAGAGCACCCGCACGAGTTCGCTCGCCTGCTGCGACCGGAGCGCGTAGAAGATGCGCGGCATCACCGGGAAGTCGAAGGCCATGTGGCACTCCGGCTCCTCCTCGCTGCCGAAGAACGCCGCGACCTCGCGCGGCCACTGGTTGGCCTCGGCGATCATGATGCGGCCGGGGTACTCGCGGTCCACCCACTCGCGCAGCTTGATGATGAACTCGTGGGTCTTCGGCTCGCCCTCGCCGTTGCCCTCGTCGGACTCGTAGAGGTACGGGATGGCGTCGAGCCGGAAGCCGTCAACGCCCAGGTCGAGCCAGAACCGGACGACGTCGTACATGGCCTCGTGCACGGCCGGGTTCTCGAAGTTGAGGTCCGGCTGGTGCGAGAAGAAGCGGTGGAAGTAGAACTGGCGCCGTGCCTCGTCGAAGGCCCAATTGGAGTCCTCGGTGTCGACGAAGATGATGCGGATGTCCGGCCACTTGTCGTCCGTGTCGTTCCACACGTAGAAGTCGCCGTACGGGCCCTCCGGGTCGGAACGCGACTGCTGGAACCACTCGTGCTGATCGGAGGTGTGGTTGATCGGCAGGTCGATGATGATGCGCATGTTGCGCTCGTGCGCCTTGGTGACGAGCTCGCGGAACTCGTCGATCGTCCCGAACTCGGGGAGGATCGACGTGAAGTCGGAGACGTCGTAGCCGCCGTCGCGCAGGGGCGACCGGAAGAACGGCGGGAGCCAGAGGGCGTCGATGCCGAGCCACTGCAGGTAGTCGAGCTTGGAGGTGAGGCCGGCGATGTCGCCGGAACCGTCGCCGTTGCTGTCGACGAAGGATCGGACCATGACCTCGTAGAAGACCGACCGGCGGTACCACTGGGGATCGAGGGCGAGCCCGGGCAGCGTGATGGGCGCGGTGAAACTCACGGTTCTCCTTCAGCGGGTGGATCGGGGGTGGTGCCGGGAGCGGGATGAAGCGGGGTGGTGCGCGGCGGCCGCCGGGGGAGCGGCATCCGGTGCAAGCGATTACATCCAGAGAAGTCTAGGGTGTGCGGGCGGTGCCCTGTCCAGTCCTGCCTAGACTGGGGATCGATGACTGTCTCCTCACCCTACGCCGCCGCCCTGGGGCGGGTGCCCGTGCGCGAAGAGGCGGTCGCTGTCCTGGGCTCGACCACCCGGTATTGGGACTACGGCGACCGGGATGCGACGACCACTCTGGTGCTCGTGCACGGCTTCCGCGGCGACCACCACGGCCTGGAGCCGGTGGTGGCCCAGCTGGACGGCATCCGCATGATCTCGCCGGACCTCCCGGGCTTCGGCGCATCGACGCCGATGACCGAGGCGGCGCACGACATCGTCGGCTACGGCCGCTGGCTGCGCGCGTTCGTCGATGGGCTCGGGCTGACCGGCCGGGTGGTGCTGCTCGGGCACTCGTTCGGGTCGATCGTGGTGTCCGGTGCGCTGGCGGAGGCGGACGGCGGGGGCGGCGCGGACAGCGCGGCCGAACGGCCGGCCGGGGTCGTGCTCGTCAACCCGATCGGCCAGCCCGCGCTGGAGGGTCCGCGTGGGGTGTTCACCCGGCTTGCGATTTTCTACTACTGGCTCGCAGCGGTGCTCCCGGAGCGGCTCGGGTTCGCGCTGCTCCGCAACCGGGTGATCGTGCGCGTGATGAGCATGGCCATGGCGAAGACGAAGGAGCCGGCGCTGCGCCGCTGGATCCACGACCAGCATGACCGCTATTTCTCGGCGTTCAGCGATCGGCAGGTCGTGCTGGAGGCGTTCCGCGCCTCGGTGTCGCACGACGTCAGCGAGTACGCGGGACGCCTCCCGGAGCGCACGCTGCTCGTCGCCGCCGAGAAGGACGACATCACGCCCATCGCGGCCGAGTACCGCCTGCAGACGCTGTTCCCGGATGCGGAGCTCGTCGTGATCCCGGACGTCGGCCACCTCATCCACTACGAGACGCCGGCGGCGGCGGCCCGTGCCATCCAGCGCTTCGTCGCGGAGCTGCCGGGGGAGCGCGCGTGAGGATCCTGTTCGACTGCCGTTATACGCGGATCGGCCGGCACGACGGCATCAGCCGCTACACGGCCGGCCTCGTCACCGCCCTCGCGAAGCGGCACCCGGTGACCATGCTGATCAGCGACCACCGACAGCTCGAACTGCTGCCCGACCTGCCGTGGGAGCTCATTCCGTCGCCCACGTCGATGGGAGAGCCGTGGGTCGCTCGGACGGTCAACCGCCTCAAGCCCGACGTCGTGTTCACGCCGATGCAGACGATGGGCGGCTTCGGGCGGAAGTACCGGCTCGTGCTGACCGTCCACGACCTCATCTACTACCGTCACCCGACGCCGCCGCGCGACCTACCGGCGTTCGTGCGGGGGCTGTGGCGGCTGTACCACCTGGCGTGGTGGCCGCAGCGACTGCTGCTCAACCGCTCGGACGCGGTCGTGACCGTGTCGGAGACGACGAAGGGGCTCATCGCCGAGCACCGCCTGACCAAGCGGCCGGTGCACGTCGTGCCCAATGCGGCCGACATGCCCGAGCTCGCACCCGGCCGGGCTGAGCGCACCGCGGCGGAGAGCAAGAGCCTCGTCTACATGGGCTCGTTCATGCCGTACAAGAACGTGGACACGCTGGTGCGTGCGGCCGCGCTGCTGCCGGAGTACACGCTCCACCTGATGAGCCGGGTATCGGCTGCGGAGCGGCAGCGCCTGACGGAACTCGCGCCGGGTGCGCGCATCGTCTTCCACGACGGCGCCAGCGACGAGGAGTACGCGGAGACGCTCGCCGCGGCGACCGCCCTGGTGACGGCGTCGCACGACGAAGGGTTCGGCATCCCGCTGGTGGAGTCGATAACGCTCGGCACGCCTGTGGTCGTCAGCGACATCCCGATCTTCCGGGAGATCGGCGGGGAGGCCGCACTGTACTTCGACGCGGATGTGCCGGAGCAGGTGGCGGCGCGGGTCCGGCACCTGGAGGAGGACGGCGTGTGGGCGGCCCGGTCGGCGGCCGCGCGTGCTCAGGCGGCGCGGTACACCTGGGACGGCTCGGCGGAGCGGCTGCTCGCGGTGCTCGAGGGCGTCGCGTCGCGCTGACGACCATCTGTGGGTCGCGACTCGCCGTTATCGGCGGGCCGTAACGGCGTGTTGCGACCCCTGGATGCGGCGGGGTGACGTTCCGTCACATCACGGAGGCGGTGAACAGGTCGCGGTCCTCCGGGCCGAGGTTGAATCGGTCCAGCGTGAGGTCGCCGTCGTCGTAGCGGAAGCGGTGGACGGACCCGTTCGGGATCAGCTCGCCCGGCCCCGGGAGCGCGTGATCGGTGACGTGGCGTACCAGCGACGAGATGACGCCGCCGTGGCTGACGACGATGACGTTCTCACCGGGATGCCGCTCGCCGAGGTCACGGAGCGCGGGAAGGGCGCGCGCGACGACCTCGTCGCGGGTCTCGCGACCGGGCACCGGCATCCCGTCCGGCCAGCGGGCCAGGATCTGCTCGCCGGTCAGCCCCTCGGCCTCGCCGTACTGCCGCTCGGCGACCGCCGGAAGGCGCTCCGGCTCGCCCAGCCCGACATGACCGGCGATGATCCGTGCGGTGTCGAGAGCGCGTGACAGCGGGCTGGCGTAGATCGCGTCGAACCGTCCGCCCGCGAGCGCGCGTCCCGTCGCCTCCGCCTGGTCGCGGCCGGTCGCATTGAGCGGGATGTCGCTGGAGCCTTGGATGCGTTTCGCGAGGTTCCAGTCGGTCTGGCCGTGCCGCACCAGCGAGATGAAGGTCACACGCGTCCTTTCGTCACCGGGACGCGTGGGCGGTCGGGTCAGGCCAACCGTTCGGCCAACTCGACCAGTGTCTCCGTCGTCCCACCGTCCAGCTTAATGGTCGCGCGACCGTCGCCCTTGGTCGCGCCCCGGTTGACGATGACGATGGGCAGCCGGCGGCGCCGGGCCTCCTCGAGGAGCCGGATGCCGGAGTTGACCACCAGCGACGAACCGGCGATCACCAGGGCGTCGGCCGAACGGACCAGCGCGCTGGCCTCGCGGTACTTCTCGGCGGGCACGAATTCGCCGAAGAAGACCACATCCGGCTTCAGATGGCCGCCGCAGACGGTGCAGTCCGGGACGACGAAGGCGTCGATGTCGGTCACGATGGCGTCGCCGTCCGGGGCGATCTCGACGGCGCCCTCGGTGTCGAGCCACGGGTTCGCGGCGTCGATGCGCGCGGTGATCGCCTCGCGGGCGAAGATCTGGCCGCAGACGAGGCAGAGGACGCGGTCCATGGCGCCGTGGAGGTCGACGACCTTGCGCGACCCGGCCTGCTTGTGCAGCCCGTCCACGTTCTGGGTGATGACGCCGTTGGCGGCGCCCGCGGCCTCCAGCGCCGCCAGAGCACGGTGGCCGTCGTTGGGATGCGCTGCCGCGAACCGGCGGTAGCCCAGGTGGCTGCCGGCCCAGTAGCGCTTGCGGAAGCGGTCGTCGGAGAGGAACTGCTGGAACGTCATCGGGGTGCGCTTCGGGGCGCCTTCGCCGCGGTAGTCCGGGATGCCGGAGTCGGTGGACACGCCAGCGCCGGTCAGAACGGCGAAGCGGCGGCCGGAGAGCAGCTCGACGGTCTGGTCGATCCCGCGGGCGAGTTCCGGCGGGAGCTCGGTCGTCAGCGTGGTCACAGGCACCTCCAGATCCTCTCTGAGTCTAAACACCCCAGTTTTCCGATTTGTTTCGTGCGGCTGGCAGTGTTGACGTCATGCTCCTGCACCGCATCGACGACCTGGAGGCCGAAGGCCTCGCCGACTACTCGCGCCTGACCGACGTGGCGCTCCGGCGGGTGACCGAACCGGCGGGCGGGCTGTACATCGCCGAGTCGACGAAGGTGATCACACGCGCCCTGGCCGCCGGTCACCGGCCGCGCTCCGTGCTGCTCCAGGAGCAGTGGCTCCCGGACATCGAGCCGCTGCTGGAGCCGTATCCCGACGTCCCCGTCTTCGTCGGCGACGCGGCAGTGCTCGAGCGGCTCACCGGGTACCACCTGCACCGGGGCGCGCTGGCGGCGATGCACCGCCCCGAGCTGCCCGATCCCGCTGAACTGCTGCGGGATGCGCGGCGCGTGGTCGTGCTGGAGGACATCGTCGACCACACCAACGTCGGGGCGATCTTCCGCGCGGTCGCCGGCCTCGGCGCGGACGCCGTGCTCGTCACGCCGCGGTGCGCCGACCCGCTCTACCGGCGCAGCGTCCGCGTCTCCATGGGCACCGTGCTCCAGGTGCCGTGGACCCGACTTCCGGAGTGGGATGAGGCCGTGCCGTTGCTCCACGGCGCGGGGTTCGACATCGCCGCGCTCGCGCTCTCCGACGAGGCCGTGACGCTCGACGCGTACGCGGCCGACCCGCCGGAGCGCGTGGCCATGGTGTTCGGAGCGGAGGGAGACGGGCTCAGCAGGCGCGCGCTGACTGCGGCGGACACGGTGGTAACCATCCCGATGCTGCACGGCGTCGACTCGCTCAACGTGGCCTCCGCGTCCGCTGTCGCGTTGTGGGCGCTCCGCGCGCGTTCTCAGCCGTCGCAGGGATAGCCGCCGCTAAAATCCGAGGGTGCCCCAGCAAGTTCTCGTCGATCCGCCGCGCCGTGTCTCCCGGAAGGTGTACCGCCGGCGCCGCATCGTGGTTTTCGGGACGCTGATCGCCATCCTCGTCGCCTTCGTCTATGTGGTGGGGTCGCTGGTCGCGCCGGTCCCGGCGACCGCAGCGGTCACGGCGCACGGCAAGCAGCTCGTGCAGCCGGCCGTGCAGCTGGCCTGGCCAGGATACGGCTCGGCCGCGATCGTCGCGCCCGACTATCCGGGAGCGTCGGCGTCGCACGGGAGCGACGCCAGCGTGCCGATCGCGAGCATCACGAAGACGATCACAGCGCTCGTCGTGCTGGAGAAGAAGCCGCTGAACGGCAACGATCAGGGGCCGGACATCTCGTTCACGCAGCGGGATGTGGACATCTGGAACGACGTCGTCGCGGCGGGCGGGTCGTGGGCGCCGGTGGTCGCGGGCACCTCCATGACCGAGAAGCAGGCGCTGGAGGCCATGCTGCTGCCGTCGGCGAACAACTACGCGATCTCGCTGGCGAACTGGGCGTACGGGTCGACGAGCGCCTACGTGTCGGCCGCCAACGACTGGCTGGCGAAGAACGGGTTCACCGGCACGAAGATCACAACGCCCGACGGCCTCGACCCGGGGAACGTGAGCACGACGAAGGACCTGATCGGCATCGGAAAGCTCGTGCTCGCGTCGCCCGCGCTGTCGTCGATCGTGTCGCAGAAGAACGCCACCCTCCCCGGCGCCGGGTCGCAGGACAACACCAACACGCTCCTCGGGTTCGAGGGCATGGACGGGATCAAGACCGGGAACACCGACGAGGCCGGCAACTGCCTGCTGTTCTCGGCGGAGCTGCCGGTCGGGTCGACGAAGGTGCGGGTGCTCGGCGTGGTGCTGGGTGCGCCGACCCACGACGATCTGTGGGCGGGGGTTCAGGCGCTGATGACCAGCATGAAGAGCGGGTTCCACCAGGTGACGCCGGTCGAGAAGGGTCAGGTGTTCGGCACCTACACGACCGCGTGGGGAGCGTCGTCGAAGCTCATCGCGACCGAGACGAAGTCGTTCCTGGTGTGGTCGGACACGCCGATCACCGTGGATCTGCAGACGCGACCGCTGTCGTCCGGGTTCAAGGGCGACATCCTCGGTCAGGGGACGTTCACGCTCAACGGGACGACCGCGACGGTGCCGTTGGCACTCGCGCGGGACGTGCCCGACCCAGGATTCGGGTGGCGGCTGGCGCATCCGGGCGGGCTCGGGACGTAGCGTCGCGCGTCTGTGGGACGCGACTCGCCGTTATGGGGTGACCGTAGCGGCGTGTTGCGACCCATGGAGGTGGTCGCTGCGGGTGTTGGCGCTGGCGCGCTAGTCGCGGCTGAGGAGGAACGGGCCGGCCTGCGGTCGCTTCGGGGTGACGTGGTCTCCCGAGGACTGGTGGCGGATGCGGCGGATCACCCACGGCACGAGGTACTCGCGAGCCCAGGAGAGGTCCTCGGCGCGGGCGCGACGCCAGGTGCGCGGAGGGAGCGGCTCGGGCTGGAGCGGCTGCAGGTCGTTGTCGACGTTGAGTGCGGCGAGGACCATCCGCGCGACGGTGTGGTGGCCGAGGGGCGCGAGGTGCAGGCGGTCGGGAGCCCACATCCGCTGGTCCTGGATCTCGGTCAGCGACCACTGGTCGGCGACGATGCAGTCGTAGCGGGCGGCGATCGCGCGCACGTTCTCGTTGTAGATCGCGACCTTGCCGCGGATGCCGCGGAAGACCGGCGAGAAGCCGACGTCGACGCCGGTGAACACGACGATCGTCGCGCCGTCGACGCTGAGCCGCGAGACGGCCTCGTCGAACAGCAGCGCGATCTGGTCGGGATCGGTGCCGGGGCGGATCACATCGTTGCCACCCGCCGAGATGGTGATGAGGTCGGGGCGGAGGGCGACCGCCGCATCCACTTGCTCGTCCAGGATCTGGCGGATCAGCTTGCCGCGCACAGCGAGGTTCGCGTACGCGAAGTCGTCGGTCTGCTGGCTGAGGACTTCGGCGACACGGTCGGCCCAGCCGCGGTGGCCTCCGGGGCTGCCAGGCTCCGGATCGCCGATGCCTTCGGTGAACGAGTCTCCGAGGGCGACGTAGCGGGACCAGGGATGCCGTGCTTCTGCCATTGCTCCATTCTGCATCGGACTCCGCTGTCGGCGGGCTCCGGTAGATTTGATCCAAGTGGAGACGTCAGCAACACCCGAGCCGGAAGAGGCCCCCGGTGACCCCGAACTCAGTGGTCTCGAGCGTCCCGGCGTGCACGCGGGAAGCTTCGCGGCCGAGCATCTCTCGCCGTCCTTCCCGGAGCGCGCGGCCTGGGGGACCGCGGGCAAACTGCGTGCCTGGCAGGCCGAGGCGCTCGACGCGTACTTCGTCGACGAACCCCGCGACTTCCTCGCGGCGGCGACGCCCGGCGCCGGTAAGACGACGTTCGCTCTGAGGCTTGCGACCGAACTGCTGTCTCGGCGCGTTGTCGAGCGCGTGACCGTCGTCGCGCCGACCGAGCACCTCAAGCGCCAGTGGGCGGAGGCCGCCGCTCGGGTCGGTCTGCACCTCGATCCGGACTTCAAGAACTCCGACGGGCGCTACGCGCGGCACTATCGCGGTGCGGCGGTCACCTATGCGCAGGTGGCGATGCGCCCGAGCCTGCACAAGGACATCACGGAGGCGTACAAGACGCTGGTGATCCTGGACGAGGTGCATCACGGCGGCGACGCGCTCAGCTGGGGCGACGGCATCCGGGACGCCTTCGAGCGCGCGACCCGACGGCTGTCGTTGACGGGTACGCCGTTCCGCTCCGACACGGCGCCGATCCCGTTCGTGACGTACCTGCCGGACAGGCAGGGCATCCGCACCTCGGTCACGGACTACAACTACGGCTACGGCCGGGCGCTCGAGGACGGCGTCGTCCGTCCTGTGATCTTCATGGTCTACGCCGGCCACATGCGGTGGCGGACCAAGACCGGCGACGAGATGGAGGCACGTCTCGGCGAGGGCAACACGAAGGACATCACGTCGCAGGCGTGGCGGACGGCCCTCGATCCTCGCGGCGAGTGGATTCCCGCTGTGCTTGCCGCCGCCGACCGCCGCCTCACCGAGGTGCGCAACTCGATCCCCGACGCCGGCGGTCTGGTGATCGCGACGGACCACTACGCCGCCCGTGCCTACGCGGACCTGCTGCACCAGATCAGTGGAGAGCCGGCCACGGTCGTGCTGTCGGACGAGAAGGAGGCGAGCGACCGGATCGCGGAGTTCTCGCAGGGCGACTTGCGGTGGATGGTCGCGGTGCGGATGGTGTCGGAGGGCGTGGACGTGCCGCGGCTGTCCGTCGGCGTATACGCGACCAGCGCATCCACACCGCTGTTCTTTGCCCAGGCGATCGGCCGTTTCGTCCGTGCGCGTCGCCGCGGCGAAACGGCGTCGGTGTTCCTGCCGAACGTGCCGACGCTGATGGCGCTGGCGAACGCGATGGAGCTGGAGCGCGATCACGCGCTCGACCGCGTCGAGGAGAACGTCGAGGGCGACCTGTGGAACCCCGAGGACGCGATGATGGCCGAGGCGAACCGCGAGGAGCGCGCGTCCGAGGCGCTGACGGAGGAGTTCGCGTTCGAGGCGCTGGGGTCGGAGGCGAACTTCGACCGTGTGCTGTACGACGGGAAGGAGTTCGGCAGCTTCGCGGTGCCCGGAACGGACGAGGAGCTGGACTTCATCGGCCTGCCGGGGATCTTGGAGCCGGAGCAGGTGCACGAGCTGTTGCTGCAGCGGCAGCAGCGGCAGGCGCGCCGGCACTCCTCGCGGCCGACGACGGCGGAGGGGCATCCCCCTGCTCCGCTGCACCGCACGCTGAAGGAGCAGCGCCAGTTGCTGAACAGCCTGGTGGGGTTGTATTCGAAGAACTCGGGGGAGCCGCACGGCCTCATCCACGCCGAGCTTCGCCGGGTGTGCGGGGGCCCGGCGGTGGCGCAGGCCAGCGTGACGCAGCTGCAGGCGCGCATCGACTTCCTGCGCAAGCGGCTCGGCAGTCATTAGGGTCGCCGAACCTTGCTGGCGGGCGATCGGCGTGGTTCTTAGGCTGGGCGCATGGGCGACACTGGATCGGATGACCTGACGGCGAGCGGGGCGGCGGCGGATCGCGCGGCGGCGGATCGTGCGGCACCGGACCGCGCGGCGGCCGACGAGGCGGCGAGCGGGCCGCACCCGGACGAACCGCACCGCGGTGGCTTGGCGCAGCGCCTGAACTGGCTGCGCGCCGGCGTCCTCGGGGCGAACGACGGCATCGTCTCGGTCGCCGCCGTCGTGGTCGGCGTGGCGGGGGCGACGGCCTCTGTTGCGGCGATCGTGACGGCAGGGCTGGCGGCACTCGTGGGTGGGGCGATCTCGATGGCTCTGGGCGAGTACGTCTCGGTGAGCAGCCAGCGTGACAGCGAACGATCGCTGATCGCGAAGGAGCGCCGCGAACTTGCGGAGATGCCGGAGGAGGAACTGGACGAGCTGACGGGTCTGTACGAGCAGCGGGGGCTGACGCCGGCCACGGCCCGACAGGTCGCCGTGGAGCTCACCGCGCACGACGCCCTCGCCGCGCACCTGTTGGCGGAGCTCGGGATCGACCAGGACGACGTCGTCAGCCCGTGGCACGCCGCGCTCGCATCGGCCGTCGCGTTCACGTGCGGCGCCGTGCTCCCGATGCTGACCATCCTGCTTCCCGCTGCGTTCCGCATCCCGGTCACGTTCGTCGCGGTGCTCGTCGCCCTCGCCGTCACCGGCTACGTCGCGGCGTGGATCGGGGGCAGCTCCCGCGGTCGTGCCATGGTACGAGTGGTGGTGGGCGGCGCGTTGGCGCTGGCTGCGACGTTCATCGTCGGGTCTCTGCTCGGCACCACCGTCGCCGGCTGACCGGCGGCGGACGAGAAAGGGAGACGCAGGATGGTGGATGCGCAGGACCGCGAGGCCGCGGTGAATGTGATGCCCAGCGAGGGCGGCATGAAGGACAAGGAGGCCATCGTCCGCGACTGGCTCCCGCGCTACACCGGCACTCCGTTGGAGGAGTTCGGCGAGTACATCCTGCTGACCAACTTCGGCGACTACGTGCAGCGCTTCGCCGATTGGTACGGCGCCGAGGTGCGCGGGCTGGATCGCTCGATGCCGAATGCGACGGCGGACGGGATCACGATGGTCGACTTCGGGATGGGCAGCCCGAACGCGGCGACGATCATGGACCTGCTGACCGCTGTGTGTCCGAAAGCCGCCCTGTTTCTGGGCAAGTGCGGCGGGGTGAAGCGCAAGAACAAGCTCGGCGACCTCGTGCTGCCGATTGCGGCGATCCGCGGCGAGGGCACGTCGAACGACTACCTGCCTCCCGAGGTCCCAGCGCTCCCGGCGTTCCAGCTGCAGCGCGCCGTGTCGTCCACCATCCGCGACTTCCAGCAGGACTACTGGACAGGCACCGTCTTCACGACGAACCGCCGAGTTTGGGAGCACGACGACACCTTCAAGGAGTACCTGAAGCGGACGCGGTGCATGGCTGTCGACATGGAGACGGCGACGGTGTTCGCGGCGGGTTTCGCCAACCGCATCCCGAGCGGGGCGCTGCTGCTCATCTCGGATCAGCCGATGACGCCGGAGGGCGTGAAGACGGCGGAGAGCGATCTCGGAGTGACGCGCGATTTCGTCGAGCGTCACATCCGGATCGGCGTGGAGGCGCTCCGTCTGGTGCGCAGGAACGGTCGCAGTGTGCGGCACCTGCGGTTCGAGGAGTGACGGGACGCGCTGCGGCCTGAGGCGGCTCATCGGAAGTCCCTCGAGACGGTTCGGATGCCGGTATCGAGTGCTTCGAGCCGGTCGGCGAGCACATTGACGACGCCGTCCTCGCTGCGCTCCAGGATGCCGCGGACGATCATCGCCGGTGCCTGGCGGGCGACCCGGCGATAGCGATTCCACACCCCGACCGGGCAGATGACGTTCACCATCCCGGTCTCGTCCTCGATGTTGAGGAACGTGACTCCCGCCGCCGTCGCCGGACGCTGTCGATGCGTCACCACGCCGCCCACCTCGATGCGCCGGCCGGATTCGCCCGCGGCGAGCGTGTCGGCCGGGCGGACGCCGCGGGCGGCGAGCGCCGGGCGCAGGAAGCGGATGGGATGGTCGTCGGTCGAGATCCCGGTCGCCCACAGGTCGCTGGCGAGCTGTTCGGCGGGGGAGAGCATCGGCAGCAGGGGCGGCTGCACGGTGATCGCCGTGCCGGCGAGGTACTCCGGTCGCTCCTGGGCGGCGTTGCCGGCCTCCCAGATCGCCTGCCGCCTGCTCAGGTCGAAGCCGTCGAACGTGCCGGCGGCGGCGAGCGCCTCCAGCTGACCGGTGTTGAGTCCGGTGCGCCGGGCAAGGTCGCCGAGGTCGCGGTAGGGGCCGTACGCTTCGCGCTCGGCGACGATGCGCTCCGCGACCTTCTCACCGATCGAGGTGACCGCCGCGAGGCCGAGGCGTACCGCGTGACCGGCGTCGCGACGGTGCGCGGCGAAGTCGAGCGGGACCGCGGGATCGAAGGGGTCTATCGGCGGCTGATCGGTCTGCAGGCACGGATCGGATCCGGTCGGCCCGCGCTGGGCGTCCGGATCGTCGAGCGGCTCGAGGAGCGGGAAGACGCCGGAGCGCTGGATGTCGGGGCGGTGCACGGTCACGCCGTGCCGGCGTGCGTCGGCGGTGAGGGTGCGCGGTGAGTAGAAGCCCATGGGCTGGGCGCGCAGCAGTCCGGCGAGGAACGCGCCCGGGTAGTGCAGCTTCATCCACGAACTGACGTAGACGAGTAGCGCGAAGCTGATCGCGTGGCTCTCCGCGAAGCCGAAGTTGGCGAACGCCTCGATCTTCTCGTAGATGGCGTCGGCGTCGGCTCCGGTGATGCCGTTGTTCGCCATCCCGTCGTACAGCTTCGCTTTGAGCGCCTCGATCTTCTCCACTCCGCGCTTGGAGCCCATGGCCCGGCGCAGCAGGTCGGCGTCCTCCGCCGTGCAGTCGCCGACCGCGACCGCCATCTGCATCAGCTGCTCCTGGAACAGTGGGACACCCATCGTGCGCTCCAGCACCGGCACGAGCGAGGGGTGCAGGTAGGTGACCGGTTCTTTGCCGAGCTTCCGGCGGATGTACGGATGCACCGCCCCACCTTGGATGGGACCGGGCCGGATGAGCGCGATCTCGATCACGAGGTCGTAGAAGCTGCGGGGCTGAAGTCGCGGCAGGGTGCCGATCTGGGCGCGGCTCTCCACCTGGAAGACGCCGATCGAGTCGGCACGGCAGAGCATGTCGTAGACGCCCTGCTCCTCCTTCGGGATGCTGTCGAGCGTCCACTTCTCGCCGAGTGACGCCTCGATGGTGCGCATCGAGTAGTCGAGCGCCGACAGCATCCCGAGGCCGAGGAGGTCGAACTTGACCAGCCCCATCCACGCGCAGTCGTCTTTGTCCCACTGCAGGACGGTGCGGCCCTCCATGCGGGCGTGCTCGATCGGGCACACCTCGCCGACGGGCCGGTCGGTGAGGACCATCCCGCCCGAGTGGATGCCGAGGTGCCGCGGGAACTTGAGCACCTGTTGCGCGAGACCCACCACGTCGTCCGGGATGTCGTGGTCGTCGCTGGTCTGGACGGTGCCCCACGAGTCGATCTGCTTGCTCCACGCGTCCTGCTGGCCGGTGGAGTAGCCGAGCGCCTTCGCCATGTCGCGCACGGCGTTCTTGGGGCGGTAGGTGATCACGTTGGCGACCTGCGCCGCGTTGTGCCTGCCGTACTTGGCGTAGACGTACTGGATGACCTCCTCCCGGCGATCGGAGTCGAAGTCGACGTCGATGTCGGGCTCCTCCTCGCGCATGCTGGAGAGGAACCGCTCGAACGGCAGGTCGTACTTGATCGAGTCGACGGCGGTGATCCCGAGCAGGTAGACGACGGCCGAGTTCGCCGCGGATCCGCGACCCTGGCAGAGGATGCCGCGGCTGCGGGCGAACCGGACGATGTCGTGGACGATGAGGAAGTAGCCGGGGAAGTCCTTCGCCTCGATCACATCCAGCTCGCGTTCGATGCGCTCGCGTTTCGCCGGGTTGCTGTCGAGGTCGGGATACCGTTCGGCGGCGCCCTGCCAGGTGAGCTCGCGCAGCCAGCTCATCGGCGTGTGGCCCTCAGGGACGTCCTGTTTCGGCAGCCGGGGGCGTGCGCTGCGGAGACGGAAGGAGAGGTCGTCGGCGATCTCGACGGTCCGTTCGACGGCGCCGGGGTAGCGCGCGAACCTGCGGGCCATCTCGGCGCCGCTGCGCAGGTGGGCCGCTCCGGCGGCGGGCAGCCAGCCGTCGAGTTCGTCGAGGCTGCGGCGGGCGCGCACGGCGGCGACGGCGGTCGCCAGGGGGTATTGCGCCGGGCTCGCATAGTGGACGTTGTTGGTCGCAACGGTCGGCAGCCCGAGCCGGCCGGCGATACGGGTGAGGATGTCGTTGTCGGTCGAGTCGCGCGGGGCGCCCTGATCGATCAGCTCGACGAGCACGTTGTCGTGCCCGAACAGGTCGGCGAGCCGCGCGACCTCCCGCTCCGCCGCACGTTCGCCGTGCTCGGCGAGGGCCAGCCGGACGTCGCCCTTCCGGCATCCGGTCAGCACCATCCATTCGCCGCCCGACTGCTCGGCGAGCTCGTCGAGCCGGTATACCGGCCGCCCCTTCTCTTCTCCGGCGAGCTGCCCCGCGGTGATCGCGGCGGCGAGCCGATGGTAGCCGCCCTGCCGGCGGCCGAGCACGACCAGGTGGCTGCCCTCTGGATCGGGCTCGCCGTTCTGCGGTTTGGTGAGCGACAGCGACAGCTCGGCGCCGAAGACGGTCTTCACCCGGTCGTACGCCTCTGCCGCTTCGGCCAGGTGCACGACCCCGTACATGCCGTCGTGGTCGGTGAGGGCGAGCGCGTGCAGGTTCAGCCGGGTGGCCTCTTCGAGCAGTTCCTCCGGGGAGGACGCGCCGTCGAGGAAGCTGAAGTTGCTGTGCGCGTGGAGCTCGGCGTACGGGACCGCGTCCTCGGGCGTCTCCGGGATTGCCTGCGGCACGTATTTCTGCCGCTTACGCGACGACGGACGTTCGTCTGCCTGCTGTCCTGTGCGTCGTCCGGAGAGCCGCCGCTCGAACTCGGCCCACGGGATCGGCGGATTGTTCCACCCCATCAGACATCGCCTCGCTCAGTCATAGCGCGCCTCCGCGAACCAGCCGGAGCCGGCCAGTGCGAGCAGCCAGGCGGTGCCGTCGGCGTCGACCAGCTGGAAGCGGTGCATCGCCCGGGAGAGGGTGGCGTCCCACCACCGCTCCCGCACGGGCCAGGGCCCGGCCCAGGAGTCGACCGGCCGGGCGTCCCGTGCCTGGCCGGTGGCGGAGAAGCGGGCGATCGGCGCGGTCACGTCTCCGCGATCGGTCACTTCGACCGGCGCACCCTCCTCGGTGAGCACCGCGACGGGACGCGGGACCTCGAACACGGTCGACGGCGCAGGTGCCGGCAGCGATCCGGGCCACGGCTGGTCGGCGCGGGCCACCCCCACAGGCCGGTCGCCCCACGGCACCAGCACCTGCCGTTCACCGGGCGCGCGGCCACCGCCGATCGTGGCCGTGACCACCGCTTCGTGCCCGAGCATGCTCTGCACCCGGGTGAGGCCGTGGTGGATGCGCTCGTCGGCACCGCCGCCCCACAGTCCGTCTTCGTGGTGGCCGATGTCGTCGACCGCCTCCGGCTCGAGCACCACCCGGGAGATCGGGGACGCCAGCCCGGAGTCGATCGCACCGGAGCCCTGCAGCTGCCAGCGGACGCGGTCGACCACGTCGGGCGGAGAGAACAAGCGGGGGTGGAGCCAGGTGCGCTCGCTGACCCGCCCGGACTCGTCGGTGACCTCCACCCGCAGTGACGTGCACACGAGCCCGGCCTTGGTGAGCCCGCCGATGAACTGCTCGGCCGTGCCGCGCACGGCGAAGGTCACCTGGTCGACACGGTCGAGGGGAGGTTCGAACTCGATGGAGCGGTCGAGCTGCTTCGGCGGGGTCCGGGGCACCACCGCCGTGCCGTCGAGTCCGCTGGCGAGGGTGTGCGCGAGCTCGCCCCGCTCGCCGAACCGCTCCCGCATGTCCACGCGCGAGAGCGCGGCGATGTCGCCGAGGGTATGCAGCCCCAACCGGCGCAGCAGCGGCGTGAGCTCGGCGAAGCCCAGGTGGGCGACCGGGAGCGGTGCCAGGAACCGCGGGGAGCCGCCGGACGGGATGATGCGCACACGGCTGCGGGTCCAGAAGTGCGGGGCGGGGGGATCAGCGGCGCGACCGGTGGTGGCATCGGTCGACGCGGCGGCATCGGTCGACGTCGTCCCGGTGGGGGTGGCGCTGCTGAGCGGCCGGGCGGCTCCCGTCGAGCGCGCGGCCTGCTCGGCGGCGAAGGGACCGTCGGCGATCCCGACCCGGGCATCCGGCAGGCCCAGCCCTTCCAGACAGCGCAGCAGTTCGGCGGCCGCCTGCTCCTCGCCGCCGTAGTAGCGCGCGGGTCCGCGCGCCCGGAGCACGCAGGTGCCGGGGCGGACCGGCTGTACGCCGGGGGTGATCTCCTCGATCGCGGCGAGCACCGGCTCGAACGCCCGGGCATCGAGCACCGGATCGTACGGCAGCACGTTCAGCTGGGGGCAGCGCGCCTGCGCCTCGCGCATCCGCAGCCCGCGCTTTACCCCGTCGGCTCGAGCGGCCGGGGAGCAGGCGAACACGACGCCCTTCTCGACCAGGGCGAGAGGCTCGTCGGGTGGCAGGTCGAGCGCCTGCTGCGCAGCGATGACCGGCCAGTCGGGGCACCAGAGCACGATCGCTCGGGTGACGACGGCTTCGCGTGTTCCGTTCGTCATCTAGCTCACCGCCTCGAGCCGCGTGGGCCCGGAGGCGCGGAAGCTCTCGTCGACGGCCGGCAGCCACAGCTCGGCGGTGCGGCGTGGCCCCGTCCCGCCACGGGGCGCCGACTCCACGGTGACGCGCCGGGACGACAGGTAGCCGTTCCCGGTGCCGAGGCCGTCCCACCCGCTGCGCGCGACGGTGAGCGTCGCTTCCACCTGTGGCCAGTCGCCGGCGACGATGAGAGTCGCTTCGCGTTGCCGCAGCCGGGCGGTGAGCCGGGCGACGTCGCCGTCTTTCGCGCGGGCGGGCGGCGCGACGACCACCACGCTGAGCACATCGACGACCGCCGCGGTCACGGTGAGCCAATGGTCGCCGGGATGGGGCACCAGCACGAGCCGCTCGAGGTCGATGCCGAACCGCCCGGCGGCCTCTGCCCCGAAGTCGGGCATCCCGATCACACCGCACCATGCCCCGGCCGCGCTCGGACCGGCCAGCATGGCCATCAGCAGTGTCGTGGAACCGCGGACCGAGTACGCCGCTCCTGCCTTGAGCGAACCTCCTGGCAGGAGGGGCGAGAGTGCTGGATGCGTCTGCAGGGTCCGGCTCTCGAGCTTGGTCGCCTGCATCTGCCGGATGCGGGTCTGCAGCTCGTGCACCTGCGCCCGGTCGGCGACCGGTTCATCGAGGTGTGGAGCTGCGAGGGACATGAGTCCATTTTCGAACGTATGTTCGAACAACGCAAATGGAATTTCGACGCTGTGGACAACCGCCCCGTGTGGAGAAGAACAGTACGCCACCCGACCGACAGTCGTCGGCGCACAATGGACGCGTGCGCCCGACCTATCCCGCCGCCGTGTACCTGTGCCTGTTCGACGGCGACCGCATCCTGCTGCAACGCCGCGCGGGGACGGGGTATCGGGACGGCGAGCTGTCGCTCCCCGCCGGACACATCGAGCCGGGGGAGTCGGCCACGGCCGCGCTGCTCCGTGAGGCGCGGGAGGAGATCGGCCTCGCGCTCGGTCCCGATCAGGTGCGGCTCGCCCTGGTCCAGCATGGTCGCGCGGACGGTGACGCCTACATCGACTTCTTCTTCGCTGCCGCACTCCCCGCGGGTGCGGTTCCCGTGCTCGGGGAGCCGGAGAAGGCTTCCGAGCTGGTCTGGGCGCCGCTGCGCGCGCTCCCGGGCGATGTCATCCCGGTGATCCGGCATGGCATAGAGGCGCTCGAACGGGGCGAGTCGTACACCGAATACGGCTGGTGAGCGTCGCCAGCCAGGCCGCGTCTACCGCGCTTGGGGTTCGGTGACGAAGTCGATCAGCTGCTCGACCCGGCCGAGCAGCTCGGGCTCGAGATCGGTGTAGGAGCGGACCTGGCCGAGGATGCGCTTCCAGGCGCGTGCGATGTCGGCCTGCGTCTCGTGGGGGAGGCCGAGGGCGGCGCAGATGCCGTGCTTCCAGGAGATCGAGCGGGGGATGCTCGGCCAGGCGTCGAGGCCGACCCGCTGCGGCTTCACCGCCTGCCAGATGTCGATGTAGGGGTGGCCGACGACGAGGACGTGCGCGCCGTACGGCCCGCGCGCCACCTGCTCGGCGATCCGGCACTCTTTGGACCCGGGGACGAGGTGGTCGACGAGGACGCCGATGCGCCGTCCGCGGTCCGGCTGGAACTCGCGGACGATCGCGTCGAGGTCGTCGACGCCTTCGAGGTATTCGACGACGACGCCTTCGACGCGCAGGTCGTCGCCCCAGACTCGCTCGACCAGTTCGGCGTCGTGGCGACCCTCCACGAAGATGCGGCTGGCGCGGGCGACGCGTGCCTTCTGGTCGCCGACGGCGAACGATCCGGATGCGGTCCGCGTGGGGCCGGCCGGGGTGCGGGACGGGACGACCAGGCGTACCGGCTCTCCGTCGATGAGGAACGAGCCTGTCAGTGGGAAGACGCGCTTCTTGCCGAAGTAGTCCTCGAGTTCGACCGTCTGCGCCTCGAGTCGCGTGATCGCGCCGCAGAAGCCGGATGCTGCGTCCTCGAGGACGAGGTCTCGTACAGCTTCGACGGTGGGGACGGGCTTCTTGCCGGCGCTTCTCCAGTCGCCGGCGAGCACATCGGTTCCGTAGCGGTCGTCCATCACCCGATGGAGGCTATGCGACGGGATGCGCGGCGCGGGTGAGCCACGCTGCGGTCAGTCGAAAACGCGGACCAGCCGCCACGATCGGGCGCTCGCGTCGTGCCGGACGTCGAAGACGTGGGCCTCGCCGTCTTCGCTGGTCCCCTGGAATCGCCAACCGCCGATCGACCGGGGGACGCTGCCGATGGGGTAGCGATGCTCGCCGAAGGGGCGCCACCAGGCGCAGACCTCCGCCCAGACGGTCGGGGTGTCGGACACCCGGTATCGAGTGGATCTCCACACGAGCCGGATGGGGACGCCCTCGTCGGTCGTCCAGACGGCGACGGTCTCGTCGATCTCGGTCATGCTGCTCACCTCGTCTGTCGAACGTATGTTCGAACGAGAGTGTACCTCTACCTCGCGACATCACACCTCCTGTCATCGTTCGTCGCCGACTCCGCATGCTCATCCGGACACCGCGGGGAGTGACTGTCGCGAGAGTGGAGTGTCGACCGAAGCGGGCGGAGTGGTGGTCCTCTCACCGGACGGAGGAGTACCCACCGCGACGGCGGTGTTCTGGACATGGCCCGCAGCGAGGTCGGCGTTCGTGAGTCGATAGTCGGCCGTCGCCGTCACCGATTGCCCCGGTTCCAGCCGCCCGGCAACGCCGGGCCACGCGTATGTCAGCGACGACAGCCCGGCGAGAGGATCTGCGACCGACACTCCGTCGATCGTCACGTTCCCCGTATTGCTCACGACGAAGCGATACGTGACGGTGTCGCCGACCATCGCGGGGGACTGCACCCGGCCGGCATCGGCCGTCTTGATCAGCGTGAGCCGAGGATCGGCCGCCAGCGGCACTTCTGCCGACGCTTCGTCCGTGACGGCGACGCCCGAGGGCGGCGTTCCCGCGGTCGACGCCGTGTTCGCGATGTGGCCGGAATCGATGTCCGCCTGGGTGAGCAGGTAGGTCGCGGTCGCGGTGACGCTCTCGTCGGGGGCGAGGACTCCCGGCGCTCCTGGCCACGAGTACACGAGCTCGGAGAGCCCGGCGAGCGGATCCGTGATGGTCACTCCGGTCAGGGTGACGTTCCCGTCGTTCTTCGATCGGAACGTGTAGGTGACCACATCACCGGGTCGAGCAGGCGAGTGCACGGCCGCCGCGTCGGCGGTCTTGACCAGCTCGATCGAGGGGAAGGGAGCCAGTGGCGTGTCGGTACTCGCGGGCGGCGGCGTGACGACGACTCCGGACGGCGGCGTTCCCGTTGCCCGTGCCGTATTCGCCACGTGCCCCGCGTCGATGTCGGCCTGGGTCAACACGTAGGTGGCCGTGGCGATCACGGTCTCCCGTGGCGCCAGTGTTCCCGGCGCGCCGGGCCAGGCGTAGGTGAGCGGTGAGAGGCCGACCATCGGGTCGGCGACGCTCACTCGGGCCATCGTCACGTTCCCCGTGTTGGTCACCGTGAACGTGTACGTGATCGTGGTGCCGGCGCCGGTCGGAGTCTGTATCCCCATGGTGCTTGCAGACTTCACGACGGTCAGTGCGGGATCGGCGGGGAGAGGGATCGTGACGGTGGCCACGTCTGTCACGTCGTCTCCGGACGGCGGGGTCCCGGTCGTGGTTGCGGTGTTGACCAGCTCTTCGGCGTCGAGGTCCGCCTGCGTCAGACGATAGGTCGCCGTGGCGGTGACGGTCTCACCCGGCGCGAGCACTCCCGGTGAACCCGGCCACGTGTACGTGAGTGATGACAAGCCCGGCAGGGGGTCCTGGATGACCACGTTCGTCAGGGTGACGTTTCCGATGTTCTGAGACGCGAACGTGAAGGTGACCGTGTCGCCGCTCTCGGCCGGTGATTGGACGAGTGCGGTATCCGCCTTCTTCACGAGCCGGATGCCGGGCTCCGTGGTGAGCGGGATGTCGACGGAGGCTTGGTCGGTGACCTTGGTGCCGGTGGGTGCGGTGCCCTCGGTGCCTGCGGTGTTGGCCAGGTGTCCGGAGTCGATGTCCGCCTGGGTCAGCTGGTATGTCGCGGTGGCGGTGACCTTCTGTTTCGGTGCCAGCGTGCCCGGGGTGCCCGGCCAGGTGTAGGTCAGGGCGGACAGGCCCGGCTTCGGGTCGGTGATCGTGACACCGGTGAGAGTGACGTTGCCGGTGTTCTCCGCCACGAACGTGTAGGTGACGGTGTCACCCGCCCGGGGCGGCGACTGGACGGCGGCGAGGTCGGCCGCCTTGACCAAGTCGATGCTCGGGACCGTCACCAGCGGCAGGTCCGCCGATGCTCCGTCGGTGACCTTCGTGCCGGTGGGCGGGGTGCCCTCGGTGCCTGCGGTGTTGGCCACGTGCCCGGAGTCGATGTCCGCCTGCGTCAGCTGGTACGTGGCCGTGGCGGTGACCTTCTCCTTCGGAGCCAGCGTGCCCGGGGTACCCGGCCAGGTGTAGGTCAGAGCGGACAGGCCGGGCAACGGGTCGGTGATGCTGACGCCGGTCAGTGTCACGTTGCCGGTGTTCTCCGCCACGAAGGTGTACGTGACGGTGTCGCCTGCCTGTGGCGGGGTCTGCACCGTCGACGGATCGGCCAGCTTCGTGAGATCGATGCTCGGCGCCGGCGGAAGGTCGACTGTGGCAGTTCCCTCATCGCTCACCGGGGTGCCCACGGGCGGCTTTCCGATCGTGGTGGCCGTGTTGACGACCGTCCCGGCGTCGATGTCGGCCTGGGTGAGCTGGTAGGTCGCTGTCGCCATGACCTTCTGGCCCGGGGTCAGAGTGCCCGGGCTGCCCGGCCAGGAGTAGGTCAGTGCTGACAGACCGGGGAGGGGGTCGTCTATAACGACGTCGGTCAGCGTGACGTTCCCGGTGTTCTGGGACGCGAATGTGAACGTCACGGTGTCGCCGGCATGCGCCGGAGTCCTGACGGCGCTGGTGTCCGCCTTCTTCACGAGTTCGATCGCGGGGGCGACTCCGAGCGGGGTGTCTGTCGACGCGGGTGGGGTGGTCACTCTGGTTCCGGTCGGCGGGATGCCCGTGGAGGTCGCCGTGTTCGCCACATGCCCGGCGTCGATGTCCGCCTGAACGAGCTGGTACGTCGCGGTCGCAGTGACGAACTCCTTCGGCTGGAGGGTGCCGGGGGTTCCCGGCCAGTCGTAGACGAGCGCGGACAAGCCGGTCAGGGGATCGGTGATGGTGACACCGGTCATCGTCACGTTCCCGGTGTTCCGGGCGACGAAGGAGAAGGTGACGGTATCGCCGACCTGAGCCGGGGACTGGATCGCGGTCGCGTCGGCGTCCTTCGTGAGCTCGAGCTTTGGTTCCGACGGAAGTGTCACCGTTGCGGTCCCGTCGTCGGTCACCGGCGTGCCTGACGGCGGTGTGCCCGTGGTCGTCGCGGTATTGACCACCGTGCCTGCGTCCAGGTCCGCTTGAGTGAGGCGGTAGGTCGCCGTCGCGGTGACGGACTCGCGCGGAGCGAGTGTCCCCGGATTTCCCGGCCACGTGTACGTGAGCGCGGACAGGCCAGGAAGCGGGTCGACGATCGAGACGTCCGTCAGGGTCGTGGTGCCGTTGTTCGTCGCGACGAACGTGTAGCTGACGATGTCGCCGGTCGTAGCGGGGGAGGAGACCGCGCTCGTGTCTGCCGACTTGACCAGCTCGATCGCGGAGGTGGAGACCAGCGGAGTGTCCGTCGACGCCGGTGGGGTGGTCACCTGTGTTCCGGTCGGAGGGGTGCCGGTCGCCGTGGCGGTGTTTCCCACGTGCCCGGCGTCGATGTCGGCCTGAGCGAGCTGGTACGTCGCTGTCGCGGTGACGAACTCCTTCGGCTGCAGCGTGCCCGGCACTCCCGGCCAGTCGTAGGCCAGCGAGGACAGACCGGCCATCGGATCGGTGATCTCGACATCGGTCAGAGTGGTGTTGCCGCTGTTGCGGGCGACGAAGGCGAAGGTGACGGTGTCGCCGACCTGAGCCGGGGACTGGATCGCGGTCGCGTCGGCGTCCTTGGTGAATTCGAGCTTCGGTTCCGGCGGAAGTGTCACCGTCGCGGTCCCGTCGTCGGTCACCGGGGTTCCGGTGGGCGGCGTTCCTGAGGTGGTGGCGGTGTTCACGACGGCGCCCGCGTTGAGGTCCGTTTGGGTGAGGCGGTAGGTCGCCGTCGCGGTCACGACGTCCGATGGCGCAAGAATCCCGGGGACCCCAGGCCACGTGTAGGTGAGTGCGGACAGTCCGGGAAGGGGGTCGGCGATCGAGACGTTGGTCAGGGTGGTGGTGCCCGTGTTCTTGGCCACGAAGGTGTAGGTGACGACATCGCCGGCCGCCGCGGGCGAGCTGATCGCGGTGGTGTCGGCCTTCTTGTCCAGTGAGATCGAGGGCGTGACCACCAGCGGCGAATCGGTGCCGGAGGGCGGCGGCGTGATCGGCGGTCCGGACGGAGGCGTGCCACGTGTCGTCGCGGTATTCGCCAGGTGTCCGCCGTCGAGGTCCGCCTGGGTCAGGCGGTACGTCGCGGTTCCATGGACCTCCTCCTTCGGGTGCAGGGTCCCCGGAGTCCCTCCGGACGGCCATGCATGTGTGATCGGAGACAGCCCCGGCAGTGGATCGGTGATGGCGACATCGGTGAGCGTCACGTTGCCGTCGTTCTTGGCTACGAAGTGGAAGGTGACGTTGTCTCCGACCTGAGCCGGGGTGGCGACGGTCGTGAGGTCGGCCGCTTTGACGATGCTCAACGCGGGAGCCGGCGGGAAGGTGATGTCGACGTCCGCAGGCGGAGAGGTCGTGTCCGGCCCGGTGGGCGGCGTACCGGTCGCGGTCGCCTCGTTGGACAGCCGACCGGAGTCGACGTCTGCCTGGGTCAGGACGTACCTGGCCGTGCACGTCATGACGTCATCCGGGTCCAGGCGTGGGGTCGGCGGGCAGCTGACCGGTGACAAGGCGCCGGAGCCGGTGAATCGCGTCTCGTCCACCCGCGGGTTCGAGAGAGTGACGTTGCCGGTGTTGGTGACCACGAACGTGTAGGTGATGGTCGACCCGACCGAGAGGCGCGAACCGTCGGAGGGAGTCGCGGACTTCGCGACGCTGATCGACGGCGCGGAGCCCAAGGGGGTGTCGGTGTTCGCCGGCGGCGGCGTCACAGCCGGACCTGATGGGGGCGTTCCGACCGCCGTCGCCGTGTTGGCGAGGTGCCCGGCGTTGAGGTCGGCCAGGGTGAGGCGATAGGTCGCGGTCGCGACGACGGTCTCCTTCGGCTGCAGCGTTCCCGGAGTTCCCGGCCACGTGTACGCGAGGGCGGATAGACCGGGCATGGGGTCGGCGATACTGACGTCGGTCAGGGTCACATTGCCGATGTTCTGCGCAGCGAAGCGGAAGGTGACGAGGTCGCCGACCTGGGCGGGACGGGACAGGCCGTCGGTGAGAGCGACCTTCGTGAGGTCGAGTCCCGGGCCGGTTGTGAGCGGGACGTCGTTGAGCGCAGGTGGCGGAACCACCGCTGGACCCGTGGGCGGCGTTCCGGTGGTTGTCGCAGCATTGGCGACGTGACCGGTGTTGAGGTCTGCCTGGGTGAGCGTGTAGACGGCGGTGGCCGTGACCTTCTGGTCCGGAAGGAGCGTGCCGGGAGTTCCGGGCCAGGAATAGGTCAGTGGCGAAAGCCCGGGCAGCGGGTCGACGATGTCGACGTTCGTGAGCGTCACGTTGCCGGAGTTGTGCGCCGTGAAGTGGTACGTGATCTGGTCGCCGACACGGGAAGGGCTGTTGAGCCGATCACGATCGGCCGTCTTGACCAGGGTCATGTCGGGGTTGGCGACGAGTGGTGTGTCGGTCACGGAGGGAGGCGGCGTCACATCGGGCCCGGCCGGGGGAGTGCCGCGCGTGGTGGCCGTGTTGACGACGTGGCCGGTATCGATGTCGGCTTGCGTCAGCGTGTATGTCGCCGTCGCCGTGACCGTCTCGCCGGGCAGCAGCGTGCCCGGAGTTCCCGGCCAGGTGTACGCCAGCGCGGACAGTCCCGGGAGCGTGTCGGTGATCGTCACACCGGTGAGGGTGACGTTGCCCTCGTTCTTCGCCGAGAACCGGTAGGTGAGGGTGTCTCCCACCGTGGAGGCAGTGCCGGCCGGCAGGGGATCGGTCGTCTTCGTGGAGGTGAGTTTCGGGCCGGCGGTGAGGGGGACGGGGACGGTGGCGGGGGGTGTGGTGACGTTTTGGCCGGTGGGTGGTGTGCCGGTGGCGGTGGCCTGGTTGATGACCTGGCCGGTGTTGATGTCGGCCTGGGTGAGCTGGTAGGTCGCGGTCGCGGTGACGGTCTGGCCGGGGGTGAGGGTGCCGGGGGTTCCGGGCCAGGTGTAGCTGATCGCGGACAGGCCCGGGAGCTGGTCGGTGATGCTCACCCCGGTGAGGGTGACGTTGCCGGTGTTGGTGGAGGTGAAGGTGTAGGTGATCGTGTCCCCGACCGTCGCCGGGTTCTTCACCGCGGACGCGTTCGCGGTCTTGATCAGGTTCAGGGTGGGGTTCGCCACCAGCGGGGTGTCGGTTGCGGCGGGGGGTGGGGTGACGGTGGTCCCGTCCGGGGTCTTCCCGGAGGTGGTGGCCTGGTTGTTCACCTCACCGGCGTCCAGGTCGGCCTGGGTGAGCCGGTAGCTCGCGGTCGCGGTGACCTTCTCCTTCGGCTGCAGGGTGCCCGGGGTGCCCGGCCACGTGTAGGTCAGCGCGGACAGGCCCGGCTTGGGGTCGGTGATGGTGACCCCGGTCATCGTGACATTGCCGGTGTTCTCGGTGATGAACGTGTAGGTGATCACATCCCCGACCGCGGCCGGGATCTTCACCTGGGAGTTGTTGACGCCCTTGGTCAACGCCAGGCCCGGACCCTGCGTCAACGGGGTGTCCGTGGTCGCCGGCGGCGGCGTCACCGGAGGACCGGTGGGCGGGTTGCCGGAACTGGTGGCCATGTTGGACACCATGCCCACATTCAGGTCCGCCTGCGTCAGCACATACTGCGCCTGCGCGATGACCTCCTGCGACGGCTGCAACACCCCCGCCACGCCCGGCCAGGTGTACACCAGGTTCGACAGACCCGGCTTCGGATCCGTGATCGTCACCCCGGTCAACGTCGTGTTCCCGGTGTTCTTCGCCTTCAACACGTAGGTGATCACATCACCCACCTTCGCCGGCGACGACACCCCCGAACTCACCGCATCCTTCGTGAACGTCAGATCCGGACCCTGCGTCAACGGAACATCGGCAGCGGCCGGAGGAGTACTCACCGACGGGCCTGTGGGCGGGTTGCCGGATGCGGTCGCGGTGTTCGGCACGAGCCCGTTGTCGATGTCGGCCTGCGTCAGCTTGTAGGTGGCTGTCGCGGTGACCGTCTCATCCACCTGCAGAGTTCCAGAGGTACCTGGCCAGCTGTATGTCAACGGGGACAGTCCGACGTGGGGGTCACTGATGGTGACGCCCGTCAACGTGGTCTGGCCGGTGTTCTTCGCCGAGAAGCGGTACGTGATCGTGTCGCCGACCTTCGCCGGCTTCGTCACGGCTGAGTCGTCCGCCACCTTGGTGACCGTCAGATCGGATACAGGCACCGTAGACGTGCACTTCGCGTCGGCCGAACCGGCTGCACAGTTGCTCCCGACGGTGGGAGACACGACGGTGTTGCGGAGGGAGTGGTCCCCGGGAGTCGGATTCTTCACCGTCACCGAGTAGGTGATCGTCGCTGTGTCACCGGGCGCGAGAGGACCGGACCACGCCAGGGTGGGGGCCGTGTAGGCGACGGCACCCTGCGACGCGGTCACGTCGCCGTTGTAGTTGGCGTCCTTGAGGACGTCGGTCAGGTCATCCGTGAGCGAGGCGGTGTCGTACGCCTGCGTGCCCGTGTTCTTGACGGTGACCGTGTAGGTCACCGTGTCTCCTGGTCGGGCCGATTGCACCGACGAGTCCTTGGTGATCGCGAGGGAACAGGATGCGGGATCAGCCTCCACGGTGAAGCGCGCGCCGCCGGACGTGTTGCCGTTCGGTGCGTCGGTCCCGGCGGGGGAGGTCGTGACGGCGTTCGCCGTATTGGTCAGGATCAGGGGCGTCGGAGCGTCGCAGGACACCGGGGGAGCCGTGGTCTGGAAGCAGAGTTGGGGGGCGTCGCCGGACCAGGTGATGCCCACCTGCGCGCTTTCGACACCGGCGGGGTCGGTGACGGCGTTGACCGTGACGGTCGCGGTGATGGAGGTCACCGTCGTCGGGATCCCCGACAGGTCGACGGACGCCCCGGGATTGACCGTGACCGCTTCGAACCCGGAGATGACCGCGTCGTTCTGGTCGCGCAGCGACACCGTGGCGTTCGCATACGAGCCGTCCGTGAGCCCCGGAAGCGTCAGCGCACGCCAGCCGCGGAAGGACGTCGCTCCCGTGCCGCAGTAGTACCCGCTCGGCGTGACGGTGACCTCTCGCGGCTCCGTCGGTCCGGCGCATTCCTTGCCCGTCGTCGCGTCGAAGAGCACGAACTGGGCGGCGTCTCCCGTGGCCACCAGGCAGTTCGTCGCGACATCCGTCGCGGGCCGGATGGTGTAGTTGAGGCCGTTGTTGACGTTGCTGAATCCGGCGCACGGCGGGACCGTGCCGGTTCCGGACCACTGTCCGAAGTCGCGACACATCACCTGGTTGCCGTTCGACAGGTACACGCGGGTGCCGATGACGTAGGCCTCGCCGGCGCCGTTGCCGCCGGCGGCGTAGTTCGCGCCAGTTCCTGCGTAGGGGTTGGCGGCAGCGGCGCCCGCGACGGTGACGCAGTTGGAGGCCGTTCCGGGGCCGTTCGTGATGGTGCAGACACCGGAGACCGCGCCCGTGCGGGACAGGATGGGCGCCATCGGCGATCCGGCCTTGGTGTTCGCCGCCGATCCGTTCACAGGCCAGCTGCCGGTGCAGAGCGCCTTGGTGTTGGTGTTGTAGCAGTAGTTCTTCCATGCGCTGGTCGACGTCTGCTGGATGCTCGCGAAGACGTAGGGGCCGTAACTCGACGAGGTGTAGATCGACGTGGTCGTGACGCCGCTCGCGATCAGGGTGACGCCCGGGCACGAGCCCATGTCGGGCGTCGTGCAGACGAGGGCGGCCTGATTGCGGCTGACGACGACGCTATAGGTGTTGCCGTCATCGGAAGGAAGCCCGGTCCCGTTCATCTGGGCGGCGAACGCGGTGTTGCTGACGGCCGCTCCCGATCGGGCGGTGTAGCCGCAGCTGCTCGGCGTCTTGGTCGACAGGTCGAGGCACGCGATGCCGTTGCTGCTGCCGTCGGTGAGTCCGGCGTACCAGTACAGCCTGTCGCCCGCGAGCCACGTGCCGCCCTGCTGCGGGGTGATCCCCGCGAAGGACGTGCCCGTTCCGATCGGTGTGCCCGGTACCGACGACCACGTCTGGACGTTGCTGCCGGTCGGCCAGCCCGGGCAGGTCGTCCCGTCGTGCTGTGCGCAGAAGACGACCGCCCCCTTGGCGTGGTGGTAGATCGCGTAGAGGAGGTCTTTCCGCGCGACCACGTTGTACGCGTCTCCGCCTCCCATGGCGATGACCTTCGACGGGGGCACGACGAACGGCGGCGAGAGCTGCTGTGTGCCCTGCGGGACGGGTGTCGCCACGAACCCGATTCCCGTGGCGTCGGCGGGGGGCGTGCCGGTGACCCAGCCCGGTCCGCCCGCGCGGTACTGGGGAGTCACCGAGCCGGCCGGGTTCTGGTTCGGGGGCAACCGGAGCGAGCCGGGGACGTACGTGCCCGCCGTGCTGATGTCGTCTTTGAGATCCACGACCGCGTTGGCGCTGGTGTTGTTCTGCGACTCGACGACCCAGTCGATCACGTCGCCCGGTCGGGCAGTGCCGGTGGAGGGGCCGCCCGGAGCATCGTCCGAGGCCGCAGTGGACCCGTTGGCCGCGTTCTTCCCGGTGGTGAACACCGTCGACACGGCGGTCGTCGCGGCGTCCGAGTAGTGCTGCGGCAGCAGGAGCACGCCGACGAGCGCGCCGACGGTCACGCACGCCCCGAATGACAGCGCGACTCGCCAGCGGCGGGCTCGGCGAGCAGCGGATCCGGAACGACGCGCCATGTGCAGCACTTCCTCTCAGGACATGCCGGGAGGAGTCAGCCCCGGTCACGTGGTCGAGAGCACGGTTGCCCTCATTTATGAGGACACGGTGAGGTGACGTTCGTTACGGGATGCGCGATCCAATGCAAGCAAGGTGGTCTTTCCATGCGAGGCGTGCGCTCCAGGCGCATCCGAACCAGTGCGATCACGCGCGGGCCGCTGCCATACTGGCGTCTATGTCGGACATCACAGACCCTTCCGGCGCCTCCCTGCGCCTCAGCAACGACGAGCGCGAACGCGCGGTCGCGGCTCTGCAGTCGCACGCCGCAGAGGGGCGGCTCACCGACGTCGAGCTGCAGACGCGGTCGGCTGCGGCCCGATCCGCCGTGACACGCGGAGATCTCGCACCGCTCTTCACGGACCTCCCCGGCGGACTGCAGCTCGCGGGTCATCCCCAGGCGGTGCCCTCCGTTCCAGCCGGCGCGGGCGTGACGGGTCGCGAGCCGTCGTCCCGCTGGGGTCTCCTGGCGGTCTCGATCATCCCGTTCGTCTCGGTCATCCTGTTCTTCCTGACCGGGATGGCATGGGGATACCAGTACTCGTGGCTGTGGTTCCTGCTGATCCCGCTGGTCGGCGCGATCGCATACGGCACCGAAGGCTGGCGTCGGCGCTAGCCGCGGAGCCGCCGAGCCGAGCCTCAGCCGACGGTGGCGCCGAACAGCAGTCCGAGGAGGTACGTGGCGGCCGCCGCTCCGTATCCGATGAGCAGCTGTCGGATGGCGCGCTTCAGCGGTGATGCTCCGGAGAGCAGCCCGACGACGGCTCCCGTGCCGAGCAGGACGATCCCGACCAACAGGGCGGAGACGATGATCGCGGCCGTCCCGGTCAGCCCGAAGAGGAAGGGCAGGATCGGGATGAGCGCACCGGAGGCGAAGAAGCAGAAGCTCGAGATCGCGGCGTTCCATCCGGTCCCGATCGCCTCGTGCTCGTCCTCCGCGACCGCGGGAGTGATCGGGATGGGCGAAGTCACCGCCTGCAGGCCGGAGAGCACCTCGCGTGCGTGCTCGGCCGCCTCCTCCGCCGTCATTCCGCGTGCGCGGTAGACCAGGGTGAGCTCGTTCGCGTCGACGTCGAGGTGCGGCAACGCCGATCCGGTGGCCGGGTTGGGGGTGGATGCCTCCAGCAGTTCACGCTGCGACCGCACCGACACGTACTCTCCCGCGCCCATGCTGAGGGCTCCGGCGAGGAGTCCGGAGATGCCGGTGAGCAGCACCACGTGGGTCGGGACGCCGCTGGCGCTGACGCCGAGGACGAGCGCCAGGTTGCTGACGAGGCCGTCGTTCGCCCCGAAGACCGCTGCGCGGAAGGTGCCGGAGAGCCGCTGCCTCCCGCGGGCCGCAAGGGCTCGGACGACCTCTTCGTGCACCTGTTCGTCCGCCGCCATCTGCGGCGTCGCGTCGGAGTCGGAAGCGTACGGGGAACGGGCCTCGGCCCGCTGCGCGAGAGCGAGCACGAACACCGAGCCGAACCGCCGTGCGAGCCAGCCGAGCAAGCGCGTGCGGACGTCGCCCTTCAGGGGGCGGCCCGCCTGGTCGCCGAGCAGATCGACCCAGTGCTGTTCGTGGCGTCGTTCGGCTTCGGCCAGTGCGAGCAGGATCTCGCGTTCCTCGCCCTCACGTCGGCCGGCGAGGTCGCGGTACACGGAGGCCTCAGCGCGCTCGTCGGCCAGGTAGCGACGCCACCGCCTGATGTCGGCGGGGCTCGGGGTTCGGGCTGCTGTCGTCATCCCCTCAAGTCTATGAGGTGGCGGCGGGCTCTCTCGGGGCGGTGGCCTCAATCGCGAGGGCCAGGGTCGACCGGGTGAACCGCTCGCCCCACTCGGTGGCGGCGACGATGGCCTCTTCCGGACCGAGGATGCGGAAGGGCGCGTCGACAGCGGCGAGCCCGAAGAGCGCCCACTCGGCACTGTCGGCCGTGATCCGGACCGCGCACGTGCCGTCGCCGCGGTCGTCCACCGTCGCCCAGCGTCCGAGCACCTCGACGACCCGGTCGTTGGGCGCCTCGATGACGGCCTCGACGACCATCGGCTCGACCGCGCTGTGCAGCGACGCGCGCACGTACTCCGCCGCGTCCTCCGCGGGCAGCGCTCGCGGCCGGAACCGCACGCCGGTGGGGTGCGGCTCGGCGATGCGGTCGAGGCGGAAGCTGCGCCAGTCGAACCGGGTGAGGTCGTAGGCGACGAGGTACCAGCGGCGTTCGATGGAGACCAGCCGGTGCGGCTCGACCGTCCGGTTGGAGGCCTGGCCGTCGCGGGCCACGTAGGCGAATTCGATCCGCTCCTCGTCGCGGCACGCCTGGGCGAAGGCGGTGAGGATGCCGGGATCGGTCATCGGGGTCGGCCCGAGCGTGGTGGACAGCGTCGTCATCCGCAGTGCGTCGACCCGGCGCCGGAGCCTGGGCGGCATCACCTGGACGACCTTGGCGAGCGCCCGGACGGACGCCTCGTCGACGCCCGCAATGCCGCTCTGCGCCGCGGTCCGGAGGCCGACGGCGAGCGCGACGGCCTCGTCGTCGTCGACGACCAGGGGAGGGAGGGAGGCGCCGGCAGCCAGCTGGTAGCCGCCCGAGACCCCGCGGGTGGCGTCGACCGGGTACCCGAGGTCGCGCAGTCGTTCGACGTCACGGCGGAGGGTGCGCGGCGAGACTCCGAGGCGGTCGGCGAGTTCCTGTCCTGGCCAGTAGCGGTGCGTCTGGAGGAGGGAGAGGAGCTGGAGCGAGCGGGAGCCGGTACTTGCCATGCATCCATTGTGCACATCCTTGCGGTCGGAAACTGACCGCTAGCTGCGTACGGCAGCCTCCGGACCCGAGCCGCTCGCGGCGGGACGCAAGGGCGCGGCGCCGGGCCGCGAGAGCGTGATCACGGCCTCCGTGATCCACTCCGACTCCTCGAGCGAGGCTTCGACCGCCTGCAGGTCGGCGGCGACGTCCGACTCCCGGTCGTTGCCGACGAGGTCGACGGCCGCCACCAGGTAGAACCGCTCGGGACCGACGTACTCGAGGTGCAGATAGGTGACCGTCTCGACCTCGGGATGCGCGAGCAGGGCGCCGAGGGCGGCCTCCGAGGCGCGGTCCGAGCCGGGCTGTCCGACCAGGAACCGCCGGTTGCGCTCGATGAGCACGACCGCGACGATCGCCAGGAGCACACCGACCAGGATGGAGCCGAGCGCATCCCAGAACGGGTTGCCGGTGAGCTCGTGCAGCAGCAGGCCGAGGAAGGCGATCACCAGGCCGACGAGGGCCGCGGAGTCCTCGGCGAACACGGCCCGCAGCGTGGGATTCGAGGTGCTGAACACGTGCTCGAACGTGCCGGTGCCCGAGGACTCGGCCTTCGCGTGCGCCTGCCGGTACGACTGGATGAACGAGATGCCCTCGAAGACGAAGGCCGCCGCCAGGACGAGGTAGCCGACGAGGTAGTCCGAGTCCGCCTCTTCTGCGCCGAGCGCCTGGACGCCGTGCATGATGGACACCACCGCCCCAGCGGTGAAGAGCCCGACGGCCGCGAACAGGCTCCAGACGTAGGCGTCGCGGCCGTACCCGCCGGGGTGCGACGCGTCGCGCGGCCGCACGGCGGAACGCTCGGCCTGGATGAGGAAGATCTCGTTGCCGGCGTCCGCCCACGAGTGCGCGGCCTCGGCGACCAGGGAGGCGGATCCGGTGAGGATGGCGGCGAAGGTCTTGGCGATCGCCACGAGGATGTTCGCTGCGAAGGCGAGCAGCACCGTGAACAGACTCGAGGATCGTTTGCTGCGGGGCATGGCGACACCATAGTCCTGCGGCAGAGCGGGAATGCAGAAGGCCCCGGTCGTTGTGACCGGGGCCTTCCGTCCGCTTTCGCGGTTCTGTGTCCGAGGGGGGACTTGAACCCCCACGCCCTATACGGGCACTAGCACCTCAAGCTAGCGCGTCTGCCATTTCCGCCACCCGGACGAGGTGAGATGACCGCCGAACTGCTCCGGCTGCCGAAGAAAGACGATAGCACGGATTCTCCACAGAGGATCACTCGTCCACACACCTCGGGCGTGGCGGGGCGGTCGTCGGATTCGGCAGGTAGCGTGGAGGGATGACCGACGAACTCCGCGCGACCGAGCCCGACCTCGACGAGACCGCGATCATCGCCCGGGACCTCATCCGGTTCGACACGACGAACTACGGCGAGGGCCGCTCGAACAGCGAGGCGGAGGCCGCCGCCTATGTCGAGGCGAAGCTGTCCGAGCTGGGCCTCCGGCCGCAGGTGTTCGAGTCCGATCCGGGCCGCGCGAGCGTGGTGGCCCGTGTCGAGGGCGCCGACCCGGGCAAGCCGGCCCTCGTCGTCCACGGTCACCTCGATGTCGTTCCGGCCGACCCGCGCAACTGGTCCGTCGACCCGTTCGGCGGCGAGATCAAAGACGGCCTGCTCTGGGGCCGCGGCGCCGTCGACATGAAGAACATGGATGCGATGATCCTGACCGCGATCGGCGACATCCTGCGTGCGGGGCAGCGTCCGGCACGTGACCTCGTCGTGGCGTTCTTCGCCGACGAGGAGGACGGCGGCCGTCGCGGATCCCACCACCTGGTCGACTCGCATCCGGAGCTGTTCGCGGGCGCGACGGAGGCGATCAGCGAGGTCGGCGGCTACTCGATCGACCTCGCGGGCCGCCGTGCGTACCTTCTGCAGACGGGGGAGAAGTCTCTTGTCTGGATCAAGCTCATCGCACGCGGCCGGGCCGCGCACGGTTCGCGGCTCATCCGCGAGAACGCGATAACGCGGCTGGCGGAGGCCGTCGTCGCCCTGGGTCGGGAGGACTGGCCGATCCAGCTGACCGCCACGACGACCCGGCTGATCGGCGAGCTCGGCCGGCTGCTCGACGTCGACCCGCAGCGGATCGGACCGGACGAGGTGGTGATCCGCACCGGCACGGCCGCCGGCTTCATCCTGGCGACCCTGCGGACGACGACGAACCCGACCCTGCTCGAGGCCGGCTACAAGCACAACGTCATCCCGGACACCGCGGAGGCTCTGATCGACATCCGCACGCTGCCGGGCGAGGAGGACGCCGTGCTCGCGCGCGTCCGCGAGCTGATCGGCGATGACGTCGAGATCCAGGTCATGCATCGCGACATCGGCCTCGAGGCCGAGTTCGGCGGCGGCCTGGTGGAGGCGATCACCGGCACACTGCAGCAGCACGACCCGGGCGCGCCCGTCCTGCCGTACCTCCTCTCGGGTGGCACCGACAACAAGGCGCTCAGCAGACTCGGCATCACGGGATACGGCTTCGCGCCGCTCCGGCTGCCCGCCGATCTCGACTTCCCCGGCATGTTCCACGGGGTGGACGAGCGGGTCCCGCTCGACGCGCTAGTGTTCGGTAGGACCGTGCTCCGCGACCTCCTCCGCGCCTACTGACCCCGGGATTCGACGCTTCGTATGGACTTCATCAACGCCCTGATCCTCGGCCTCGTTCAGGGGCTCACCGAGTTCCTCCCCATCTCGTCGTCTGCGCACATCCGCATCGTCGGCGAACTGCTGGGCACCGGTGCCGACCCGGGGGCGCGCTTCACCGCGATCATCCAGCTGGGCACCGAAGCAGCGGTGCTGCTCTACTTCTGGCGCGACATCACACGGATCATCGCGCAGTGGTTCCGCGCGCTGTTCGGGCGTATCCCGCGCAACGACCCCGACGCACGGATGGGGTGGCTCGTCATCCTGGGCAGCATCCCGATCGTGGTCCTCGGGCTGTTCTTCCAGGACCAGATCGAGACGACGTTCCGCTCGCTGTGGATCGTCGCGACGACGCTCATCGTGTTCGGCATCCTGCTGGGCATCGCCGACTGGGTGGGGTCGAAGCGCAAGCGGCTGCGCGAGCTGACCTGGGGCGACGGCATCATCTTCGGGCTCGCGCAGGCGCTCGCGCTCATCCCCGGCGTCTCCCGCTCCGGCGGCACGATCACCGCCGGGCTGTTCATGGGCTACCAGCGCCGCGCGGCCGCCCGCTACTCGTTCCTCCTCGCGCTGCCCGCTGTCTTCGGCAGCGGTTTCTACCAGCTGTACAAAGCGGTCAAGGAGCCGTGCACCGAGGCGCTCGCGAAGGCAGGAACGTGCACGCCCGAGGTGTTCGGACCGGTGGAGACAGCGGCTGCGACCGTCGTCGCGTTCGTGGTGGGCCTGCTGGTGATCGCGTTCTTCATGGGCTACATCTCGCGCCGCAGCTTCCTGCCGTTCGTGATCTACCGGATCGCGCTCGGCGTGCTGCTGATGATCCTGCTCGCCACCGGCGTCCTCCAGGCGTGACCCGCATGCCCGCGACGACGAACCGCTGACCGTGCGCGTCTGGAACGCCCCGGAGGTCCCGGCGGTGCCGCGACCGGATGGCACGGCAGTCGACGTCCCGTTGCTGTACGACACCGCCTCCGGCCAGCTCGTGGAGGCCCGTCCCGACGACGTCGCCCGCCTGTACGTCTGCGGCATCACGCCCTACGACGCCACCCACCTCGGCCACGCAGCCACCTACCTGGCGTTCGACACGCTCCAGCGGGTGTGGCGCGACGCCGGCTACCGCGTGCACTACGCGCAGAACATCACCGACGTCGACGATCCGTTGCTGGAACGCGCCGCCCAGACCGGTGTCGACTGGCGCGCGCTGGCGGACGAGCAGATCGACCTGTTCCGCCGCGACATGGAGGCTCTCCGCATCCTTCCGCCGGACGACTACGTCGCGGTCACCGAGGTGATCGAGCAGATCGGACGGGCAACGAGCATCCTGCTCGACCGCGGGATGGCGTACCGGCTCGGCGATGACGTCTACTTCGACATCCAGGCCGCCCAGGACGCGGCGCCGTGGGTGCTCGGCGAGGAGAGCGGGCTCGACCGCGCCACCATGCTCGCCCTCTCCGCCGAGCGCGGCGGTGACCCCGACCGCGCCGGGAAACGCGACCCGCTCGACCCGCTGCTCTGGCGCGGTCCGCGACCGGGGGAGCCGAGCTGGCCGTCGGAGGCGGGGGAGGGCCGACCCGGCTGGCACATCGAGTGCTCGGTCATCGCGCTCATGCACCTCGGCCGCGACTTCACCGTGCAGGGCGGCGGCTCCGATCTCGTCTTCCCGCACCACGAGCTGAGCGCGGGCCACGCAGCGGCGCTGAGCGGCCATCCGCTGGCCCGGGTCTACAGTCACGCTGGGATGGTGGCTTACGACGGCAAGAAGATGAGCAAGTCCCTGGGCAACCTGGTGCTCGTGTCCGGCCTCCGGGAGCAGGGCGCGGACCCGCGCACGATCCGCTTGGCGCTCCTTGCGCACCACTACCGCAGCGACTGGGAGTGGTTCGACTCCGCGCTCGACGAAGCCCGACTCCGGCTGACGGCCTGGCAGTCGGCGATCAGCCGGCGCGCAGACGAGGTGGATGCCGAGGCAGCGCTCGAGGAGGCGGCCCTCGTCGCCCGCATCCGGGCGGCATTGCGGAACGACCTCGACACGCCGTCTGCCCTGCGAGCAGTCGACCAGTGGGCGGCCACCCGCCCCGCCGTGGTTACCGACCTGGTGCCGCGCGCGATCGACGCGCTGCTCGGCATCCCGCTCGCGACCGCCCGGTAGGGAGCCGCTGTCAGCCGCGGCGCGGGTCGTCCGGCGCGCGCCCGGCGGTTCCGCCGTCGCGGCCGTCACCGCGGCGGCGCAGGTAGCGCTCGAACTCCTGCGCGATCGCTTCGCCGCTCGCCTCGGGCGAGTCGACGGTGTCGCGCGCCTGCTCGAGCTGCTGGATGTAGGAGGCCATCTCCTCGTCGTCGGCCGCGAGAGCGTCGATCCCGGACTCCCAGGCGGCCGCCTCGTCGACGAGGGTGCCGCGGGGGATCGTCACGTCGACGAGCTCTTCGAGCTTGTCGATGAGCGCGAGAACGGCCTTCGGGCTGGGCGCGTTGTGCACGTAGTGCGGCACCGACGCCCAGATCATGAGGGTCGGGATGCCGACGTCCTCTGCGCCTTCGGCGAGCGCGCTGAGGATGCCGACCGGCCCCTCGTACGTGGAGCGCTCGAGGCCGAGTTCGGCCCGGACGGCCGCGTTGTCACTGGAGGCGAACACCGAGATCGGCCGCGTGTGCGGAACGTCCGCGAGCATCGCGCCGAGGAAGACGACGGCTCCGATGTCGGCGGCGAGCGCCACATCCATGATCTCGGCGGTGAAACTGCGCCAGCTGCGCGACGGCTCGGTGCCGAGCAGCAGGAAGATGTTGCCGGCGTTGTCGCCGGTGACCGTGAGTTCGGCGTCGCCGGCCAGGTCCTCCCCGACGCGCCCGGGAAGCGACGGGCCGTACATGACCGCGGATGGCCAGATCAGCCGCCTGCGGCCGTCGTCGTCCGTCACCACCGGCCGGTTGAACTGGAAGTCGAAATAGAGCTCGGGGTCGACCTCGGCGATGGGAACCACGTCGAGCTGCTCCTTGAGCGTCTTGACCGCGCCGCTGGCCGCCTCGCCCGCGTCGTTCCATCCCTCGAAGGCCACCACGAGGATGCGCCCGCCGAGGATGTTCTGTCCGTCTGTCACGAAGCTGTCCCTCGTCCCTTCCTGGCGTCCGGTCGGGACGCCATCCATCCAGGATAGGCCCGCGGCTCTCCCGATAGACTTGCCCGTTGTGACCGCGTCTTCCCCCCGCAGCGAACATACCCGTAGCGACACCGGCTCTGCCGACCTGCCCGCCGCCGTGCTGTGGGACATGGACGGCACCCTCGTCGACACCGAGCCGTACTGGATGGCGTCGGAGGTGGAGCTCGTCCACTCGTTCGGCGGTACCTGGACGCACGACGACGGTCTTCTGCTCGTCGGCCTCGGCCTCTGGAACTCGGCGGAGATCCTCCGCTCGCGCGGTGTGGCGATGGAGCCGGACGAGATCGTGCACTGGCTGACCGACCGGGTGCAGCAGAAGCTGGATGCGGACGGCGTGCCGTGGCGCCCTGGCGCGCGCGAGCTGCTCGAGTCGCTGCGCGAGCGCGGCATCCCGACGGCGCTGGTGACCATGTCGGTGCGGAGGATGGCGGAGCAGATCGTCGCGCACATCCCGTTCGACGCGTTCGATGTGATCGTGAGCGGTGACGAGGTCGACGAGCCGAAGCCCGCGCCGGAGCCGTACCTGCGCGCCGCCGAGCTGCTCGGTGTGGACATCCGCCACACCGTCGCCCTGGAGGACTCCCTGGTGGGCCTCGCGTCCGCCGTGGCGTCCGGCGCGACGACGATCGGCGTGCCGCACATCGTGCCGCTGCCGGAGTCGGAGGAGCACACGCTGTGGTCGTCGCTGGACGGCCGCACCGCGGAGGACGTCTTCGCCGTCGCCCGCGCACACCGTGAGGCGGCGAACCGATGAACGAGACTCCGCGCAGCGCCGGCCCGTTCCGCGCGGGCGACCGCGTGCAGCTCACCGGTCCGAAGGGCCGGATGAACACCATCACGCTGCAGCCGGGAAAAGAGTTCCACAGCCACCGCGGTGTCCTGCAGCACGACGCCATCATCGGCTTGCCGGATGGTTCGGTCGTCACCAACAACGCGGGCGTCGAGCACCTCGCGCTGCGTCCGCTGCTCACCGACTTCGTCATGTCGATGCCGCGAGGCGCGGCCATCGTCTACCCGAAGGACGCTGCGCAGATCCTCGCGCTTGCGGACATCTTCCCCGGCGCGACCGTCGTCGAGGCGGGGGTCGGCTCCGGTGCGCTCTCGCTCTGGTTGCTGCGTGCGATCGGTCCGGAGGGCCGGCTGCTGTCGTTCGAGCGCCGCGAGGAGTTCGCCGACGTCGCGCGCGACAACGCTGCGACGTTCCTCGGCAGCGAGCCCGCCAACTGGACGCTGACCGTCGGCGATCTGCAGGATGCGCTGCCCGCCGCTGTCGAACCGGGAACCGTCGACCGCGTGGTGCTGGACATGCTGGCGCCGTGGGAGACGCTCGATGCGGTCACCAGCGCGCTCAAGCCCGGCGGCGTCGTGATCTGCTACGTCGCCACCGTGACCCAGCTGTCCCGCGTCGCCGAGGCCATCCGCGCCTCCGGCGACTACACGCACCCGCAGTCGAACGAGACGATGGTCCGCGGCTGGCACGTGGAGGGGCTGGCCGTCCGTCCCGACCACCGGATGATCGCCCACACCGGCTTCCTGATCACCGCCCGCCGGCTCGCCCCGGGGACCGTCCTGCCCGAGCTGAAGCGCCGTCCGTCGAAGTCCGACTACTCCGACGAGGATGTCGAGGCCTGGACGCCCGGCGCTCTCGGCGAGCGGCAGTCCAGCCCGAAGAGCCTCCGCAAGCGGATGCGCGAGGCGGCCGCCAGCGCAGAGCTCGCGAAGGGCCGTGAGGCGGACGAGGACGCTCCGGGCGTCGGCTAGCATGAATGCGGGAACGCCGGGCTCGCCCGCTGCTGTCCCGAACCCCACTGATCGGATCGAAAGAGGACCCGTGCCCAACGCAACTGCTCGCCGCGCGTCTGCACTCGGACGAACCGCCGCCGTCATCGGAGCCGCCGGCCTCGTGGCAGTGGCTCTGTCGGCATGCTCGACGAACCCGAACAACGACTGCAGCTCGGCATTGTCTTCGGGCAAGGCGTCGCAGCTGGTCGAGGCGACGGGGAAGATCGGGTCTCGACCGAAGGTGACGGTGCCGACGCCCGTCGATGCGACGAAGTCGCAGCGTACTGTGCTCAGCGAGGGTAGTGACAGCACTGTCGTGCACAAGGGGCAACAGGTCGAGGTGGGTTTCACGGTCATCGACGCGGCGACCGGAAGCGTCCTCGGCAGCGGTTACGGCGATCAGGGTGCGGTCGTCCCGGTCGGATCGGATGTGATCAGCCGCGGATTGATCTGCGCACCCGTCGGGTCGCGGGTGGCGATCGTGGTGGCGCCTAAGGATGCGCCCCAGCAGGCGGATTCCGCCCCCGGCACGCAGATCTACGTCCTCGACGTGCTTAAGACCTCCTTGAACGCCGCCAACGGTGCGGTCCGTCCTGCGGCCGCGGGGTTCCCGACTGTCGTGCTCGCGCCCACGGGCCAGCCGGGCATCACCATCCCGTCGTCGGGCTCGGCACCGACGAAGGTCCGCAGCGAGGTCCTCAAGCAGGGTGACGGCCCGGTCGTGAAGAAGGACAGCACCGCGGTTTTGCAGTACACCGCGGTCGGATGGGACGGCAAGCAGGTCGTGACCAGCAGCTGGACCAGCGGAGGGCCCGATCGGGTCGACATGGCCAGCGGCCAGAGCCAGATCCAGAATTCGAACGGCTCCGTCCTTCCGCAGGCGATGCTCAAGGAGCTCGTGGGGCAGAAGGTCGGCTCGCAGCTGGTGATCGAGACGCCGTCCCAGGGGCAGTTCCCGGCCTCCGCCTGGGTGGTTGACATCCTCGGTATCCACTAGCGCGCGGACTAGGATGGACGGGTGTCCCGTTCCCCCTCTTCGCCCGCGCGCGTCCCGGTCGAGGAGCGCCTGTTCAGCCTCGTGCTGGCACTGCTCGCGACCGAGAGCGGCCTGACCAAGAGCGAGATCCTGTCGACCGTCCAGGGGTACCGCCAGCGGTATGAGCCGCACGGCGACAACAGCAGCCTGGAGCGGCAGTTCGAGCGCGACAAGGACGACATCCGCGAACTCGGCGTCCCGCTGGAGACGGTGGAGGCGCCCGAGGCGTCCGGCAACAATCAGCTGCTGCGCTACCGCATTCCCAAAGGGGCATACGACCTTCCGGCCGATGTCAGCTTCTCGCCCGAGGAGCTGACCCTGCTCGGGCTCGCGGCCGCCGTCTGGCGCGAGGGGTCGCTGTCGGGGGAGTCTCGCCGGGCGCTGATGAAGCTGCGATCGCTCGGCGTCGAGGCGGACGACCCGGTCGTCGGCTATGCACCGCGGCTCCGCGTCCGCGAGAGTGCCTTCGAGCCGCTCAGTCAAGCGCTGGAGCGTCACGCCATGGTGCAGTTCCCGTACCTCAAGCCCGGCGAGAGCGCGTCGCGTCAGCGCACCGTCGCACCCCTCTCGCTCGTGCAGCACCAGGGCCGGTGGCACCTGCAGGGGATCGACCAGGACGCCCGCGGCTCGCGGACCTTCCTTCTCTCCCGCATCGTCGGGCCGGTCAAGCTGACGTCCCGCGTCTTCGACCCGGAGCAGTATCGCGTCGACGGCGAGGCCTTCGCCGAAAGGGCACTGCTCGAACTCGAGCGCATCTGGGAGTCGAACGTCGCCGAGATCGAGGTGACCGCCGGCACGGATGCGGCGACGCGCCTGGGCAAGCGGTACGGCGACGCCGTGCCGGTCGGCGCCGAGGGCGAGTCCGTCCGGCTCACCGTCAACTTCTCGGACATCAACATCCTCGCCGACCAGCTGGCGTCCTTCGGCCCGGAGGTCCTGGTCCTCGCGCCGCCGGAACTGCGCGACCAGGTGCTCCAGCGCCTCCAGGCGACGGTCGCCGCGCACACCGCGCCCGGCGGCTCGGCGGGCGCGGAGACGGGGGAGGCCAGCGATGGCTGAGCGCCGCAAGCCGATGCAGGCGCAGGACAAACTCGCCTTCCTGCTCGCCCTCGTGCCCTACCTCATGGATCGCGACCGCGTGAGCGTCGCGGAGGCGGCTGAGCACTTCGGCGTCGACCAGGACCAGTTGCGTGACGCCGTGCGGCTCATCGCCGTCTCCGGCATCCCCGGCGAGACCAACGCGTACCAGCCGGGCGACCTGTTCGACATCGCCTGGGACGACTTCGAGGAGAACGACCAGATCGTCCTCACCCACCAGGTCGCCATCGACGACTCGCCGCGGTTCTCGGCACGTGAGGCGGCAGCCCTCATCGCCGGGCTGCAGTACCTCACCGCTCTGCCGGAGAACGCCGACCGGGATGCGATCGGCTCGCTCATGGCCAAGCTCGCCCGCGGCGCATCGGCGGCGCCGAGCCAGCTCGCGGTCGCGCGGTCCGAGACCGACGAGGCCCTGGCGACGATCCGGGATGCGGTCATCGCGGGAGTGCAGGTCGAGTTCGACTACCTCAGCTCCCGTGGGGAGCGCGAACGGCGCCGCGTCGACCCGCTGCGCATCGAATCCGTCGACCAGGACTGGTATCTGCGCGGCTGGGATCACCTCCGCACGGCCATCCGCACCTTCCGTCTCGACCGGATCGATGACCTGGTCGCGACGCAGGAGGCGATCACCTATCGGCCGGGCGACGTGAAGCTGCCGGAGACGCTGTTCACCGGCACGCCGGAGGACCAACTGGTGACGGTGGAGGTGTCGGCGTCGGCGATCCCGCTGATCGAGGACTACATCCCCGAGGGTGCAGAGCGCGAGGAGCGGGACGGCGTCATCCGCACGAGCGTCCGCGTCGCGCACTTCCACGGTCTCAAGCGGCTGGTCGCCGGGCTGTCGGGCGTGCTGACGGTGCTCGACCCGCCCGAGGCGCGCCAGGTGGTCGCCGGCTGGGCCCGCGCGGGCGTCGAACGCTACCTCTGACCCGGCGGCGGGCCGGGTAGGCTGAGCCCATGCCCTGGTGGTCGTGGCTGGTGATCTGGATCGTGCTCGTGCTCGGTCTCCTCGGCATGCTCGCGTTCTTCGCCTGGTGGCTGTTCCGGAAGGTGGTTGCCGCCGGTCGCGAGGCCGCGGCGCTGATGGAGAAGGCGGAGGTGCTGTCGCGCCGAGCCGAGGAGCTCCACGACACCTTCGAGCCGGCCGTGCTGGCGGATGCCGACGAGCTCCGTGCGCAGCGGCAGGATCACCTCACCGAGCGGGCGTTCGCCCGGCAAGCTCGCAGGGACGCCCGCGTCCGGCGCGGTAGACTACTGGTCGATGTGGACCCCGCAACGGTGCCCGCTCGCTTCGCCCACCTTTTGAGAAGGACCTGATCTCATGTTCGCAGGACTGACCGGATGGCATCTGCTCATCATCCTCGCCGTGATCCTGCTGCTCTTCGGTGCGCCCAAGCTTCCGGCGCTCGCCAAGAGCATCGGCCAGTCGATGCGGATCTTCAAGGGTGAGGTCGACGAGCTGAAGAAGGACGGCAAGGACGGCAAGTCCGACCAGGCCTCCGACGGCACCGCCACCACCCCCACCGCGCAGAGCACCGCAGCGCCGACGGTGACGCCCGCCCCGGCTCCCGTCGACCCCTCGACCGAGTCGAACCCGAAGCCGTAGTCCGGTGGCCTCCACGAAGCGAGGCAAGAGCCGCGAAGGACGGATGACGCTCGCCGAGCACTTCATCGAGCTTCGCAAACGCCTCTTCCGTTCCGCCCTCGCTCTGGTGGGTGGCGCCGTCATCGGCTGGTTTCTCAGCGGCTACGTGATGGATGCGCTGCGCGGTCCGATCACGGACATCGCGAAGCAGCAGGGCCGCGAGGCGATGCTCAACTACGACAGCATCACGGGCGCGTTCGACCTGAAGATGCAGGTCGCGATCACCATCGGCGCGATCATCTCCAGCCCGGTCTGGCTCTACCAGATCTGGGCGTTCTTCGTCCCGGCGATGACGCGCAAGGAGCTCCGCTACGGCTTCGGCTTCTTCTTCACCGCCGTCCCGTTGTTCATCGCGGGCGGTGTGACCGGGTGGCTGCTCGTCCCGCACATCGTGAGCCTGCTGACGAGCTTCGCGCCGGAGCCCGACTCGGCGATCATCCAGGCGAAGACCTACTTCGATTTCATCCTCAAACTGGTCATCGCCGTCGGCATCGCGTTCGTCCTCCCGGTCTTCCTGGTGCTGCTGAACTTCGTCGGCGTGCTGAGCGCGAAGTCGATCATCGCGTCGTGGCGCTGGGCGCTCATCCTGATCGCCCTGTTCACCGCCATCGCCACGCCGGCCGCCGACGTGCTCTCGATGTTCCTCCTGGCCATCCCGATGGTCGCCCTGTACTTCGCCGCGTACGGCGTCGCCTGGCTGCACGACCGCCGGGCAGCCAAGCGCGAGCTGAGACTCGAGGCCGAGCTCGCCGCCTGACCGCGCGGGCATAGGCTGGTGGGGTGACCGACCAGACGCTCTCACCGGCGGAGCGGTTCGCCGCCTCGCGCGACCGGGCCCGCCAGCCGCTGCTCGAGACCTTCCGCGCGAGTCTCCGGTTCGACCTCGACCCGTTCCAGCGGGAGGCATGCGGCGCTTTGGAGCGCGGGCGCAGCGTCCTCGTCGCCGCCCCGACCGGCGCCGGAAAGACCATCGTGGCCGAGTTCGCCGTCTTCCTCGCGATGCGCGAGGCCAACGCGAAGGTCTTCTACACGACGCCGATGAAGGCGCTCAGTAACCAGAAGTTCCAGGAGTTCGTGGAGGCGTACGGCCCCGAATCCGTCGGGCTCCTCACCGGCGACACGAACATCAACTCGCACGCCCGCATCGTCGTCATGACGACCGAGGTGCTCCGCAACATGCTCTACGCGGACTCCGACCTGCTCACCGACCTCGCCTACGTGGTCATGGACGAGGTGCACTACCTCGCCGACCGGTTCCGGGGCGCCGTGTGGGAGGAGGTCATCATCCACCTGCCGTCGGAGGTGCGGATGGTGTCGCTCAGCGCCACCGTGTCGAACGCCGAGGAGTTCGGCGACTGGCTTCAGGCCGTCCGCGGCGACACCGATGTCGTCGTTTCCGAGGAGCGACCGGTGCCGCTGGAGCAGCACATCCTGATGCGGTCCAAGCTCATCGACCTGTTCGACTCGTCGGGGCTCGCCGCCACCAACCGGGTCAACCCGGAGCTCGTGCAGATGGCCCGCTACGGCGGCCGGGTGCTGAGCAGCCGGCAGATGCGGGATGTGGGCCGTTATCACTCCAAGGGCGGTCGTCCGGACACGTTCCGGATGAGCCGGTCGGATCTTGTCGCGCTGCTCGACGACCGCAATCTGCTGCCTGCGATCTTCTTCATCTTCAGCCGTAACGGCTGCGACCAGGCGGTGCGCCAGGTGCTCCGGGCCGGGGTGCGCCTGACCGAGAAGCACGAGCGGGACGAGATCCGCGCGATCGTGGAGGAGCGGTGCCGCACGCTGCTCGACGAGGATCTGGCGGTGCTCGGCTACTGGGAGTGGCTGGAGGGGTTGGAGCGCGGTGTGGCCGCCCACCACGCCGGCCTGCTGCCCGCCTTCAAGGAGGTCGTCGAGGAGCTGTTCCGCCGGAAGCTCGTCAAGGTCGTCTTCGCGACAGAGACGCTCGCGCTCGGGATCAACATGCCCGCCCGGACCGTGGTCCTGGAGAAGCTGGAGAAGTTCAACGGCGAGGCCCGCGTCCCGATCACACCGGGGGAGTACACCCAGCTGACCGGTCGAGCCGGTCGCCGCGGCATCGACGTGGAGGGGCACTCCGTCATCCAATGGGAGGACGGGTTGGACCCGCAGTCGGTCGCCTCCCTCGCCTCCCGTCGCAGCTACCCGCTGAACTCCAGCTTCCGCCCGACGTACAACATGGCGGTGAACCTGATCGACCAGTTCGGCCGACCGCGCACGCGCGAGATCCTCGAGTCGTCGTTCGCCCAGTTCCAGGCCGACCGGGCCGTGGTCGACCTCGCCCGCAAGGCCATGCAGCAGGAGCAGTCGCTCGCCGGCTACGAGGAGGCGATGACGTGCCACCTCGGCGACTTCCGGGAGTACTTCGCCATCCGTCGAGAGCTGACGGACCTGGAGCGGTCCGGTTCCCGCATCGAGTCGGCATCCAACAGCGACCGTGAGAAGCGGCAGCGCCAGCTGGCAGCGCTGCGCAAGCGGATGAAGGACCACCCCTGCCACCGCTGCCCCGAGCGTGAGCAGCACGCGCGGTGGGCGGAGCGCTGGTGGAAGCTGAAGCGCGACACCGACCGGCTCCGGTCGCAGATCCAGTCGCGCACGGGCGCCGTCGCCAAGGTCTTCGACCGGGTGTCCGACGTGCTCCTGGAGCTCGGCTACCTGGCGAAGGAGGAGGGCGAGACCGTGCTGACCGTCCACGGCCGCACCCTCAAGCGCATCTACGGCGAGCGGGACCTCCTGGTCGCCGAATGCCTTCGTCGCAACGCCTGGAAGGATCTGGATGCGCCGGGCCTCGCCGCCATGGCGTGCGCCCTGGTCTTCGAGCCGCGACGCGACGACGGCCTGGCCAACGACCGCACGCTGCCGCGCGGTGCGTTCCGCCCGGCGCTCGAGAAGACGACGGCGTTGTGGAGCACCCTCGACGACCTGGAGCAGGACAATCGGCTCCCGGGCAGCGAGCCGCCGTCCACGGCGTTGTCCCTCGCGATGTGGATGTGGTCACGCGGCTCCGGGCTCGATGCCGTGCTGAGGGAGGCCGACATGGCGGCGGGCGACTTCGTCCGCTGGGCCAAGCAGACGATCGACCTCCTCGATCAGCTGTCGCTCGTCGCGCAGGGCAACGTCGGGCGGGTCGCCCGGCAGGCGCTGGAGTCCATCCGGCGCGGGATCGTCGCCTACTCCTCGGTCGCTTGACGCGGCTCGAGAGCGGCCCGCGCGACCGCGTCGCGCATCCTGAGCGGCCCCCACACGCGGATGCTTTAGGCTCTCCCTTCGTGCAGACCGTCCCGCGAGCCCCCCTTCCGCTCTGGCTCGCGGTGCTGGTCGCCGCGGCCGCCGGCCCGGTGCTCGATGCGGGGTTCCCGGACAAGGACTGGTGGCCGCTGACGTTCGTCGGCATCGCGATGGTGCTGCTCGCGCAGCGCGGCCGCCGCGCAGGCTCGGCATTCCTGGTCGGGTGGGTCGCGGGGGAGGCGTTCTACCTCGTCCATGTGTCGTGGACGGCGCTGTACCTGGGCCCGGTGCCCTGGGTGGCCCTCTCGACATTAGAGGCCCTGTTCTGGGGTGTCGGCGGCATCCTGATCACGCTCGCGTACCGGTGGGTGCCGCGGGCTTTCCCGACCCTGCTCGGGCGGCTCGGACTGCTGCCGGTGATCGTGAGCGGCCTCTGGGTGCTGCGGGAGTTCGTGACCGGCACCTGGCCGTACGGCGGCTTCTCCTGGGGGCGCGTCGCCGAGTCGCAGTCCCTCAGCCCGCTCGCCCTGATGGTCGCGTGGATCGGTATCTCGGGTGTGAGCTTCGTGATGGTGTGGCTGGTGGCGTTCCTGCTGGAGCTACCCGGCGCGCTGGATGTGCGAACGGTGCAGCGCTGGCTCCTGGCCGGAGCGGCGGTCGCCCTCGTGTTCGCGATCCCTGCCTGGCCCGCGACGACCAGCGGATCGACGCGGATCGCCGCCGTGCAGGGCAACGGACCGGCGGGCTACTTCGACAACGCCCCCGTCGGCGCGGTGTTCAACTCGCAGGTGGCGGAGACGTTGCGCATCCCGTCGTCGCAGGTGTCCGGCGTGAAGAAGGTCGACATGGTGGTCTGGCCGGAGGGGTCCGCCCTGCCGGACCCGACGCGGGACCCCGACAATGCGGCGATCCTGGATGCGCTGAGCCGCAAGTTCGGAGCCCCATTCGTCGTCGGGACGATCACCTCGCGTGACGACCGTCTCTACAACACCTCGCTGCAGTGGGAGGCTGGGAAAGGCGCCGTCGACTACTACGACAAGAAGCACCCCGTGCCGTTCGGGGAGTACGTTCCCGACCGCGCGTTCTGGCGTCCCTTCGCTCCGCAGCTCATCGACCTGATCGGTCGCGACTACACGCCAGGGACGCGGGACAACGTCTTCGACGTCGGCGGCGTCCGCGCCGGCATCTCCATCTGCTTCGACATCGTCGACGACCAGCTGCTGACGGACATGATGCGCGGGGGAGCGCAGGTGATCCTCGCTCAGACCAACAACGCGGACTTCGGCGAAACGGACGAGAACCAGCAGCAGCTCGCGATCGCCCGACTGCGCGCGATCGAGGCGGGGCGGTCGCTGGTGAACATCTCGACGGTGGGCAGCAGCCAGATCATCGGGCCCGACGGTCGCACGATCAGCTCCATCCCGCCGTTCAAGCCAGGGCACATGGTCGCGGACGTCCCGCTCGGGACCACGACGACGCCTGCGACGCTGCTCAGCCGCGGGATCGAATTCCTGGTCGCCGGCCTCGGGCTGTTCGGCTTGATCGTGGCGTTCACCGCGCGGCGCGGGCCCCTGCCGACGATGAAAAGGCCGCTCCCACCGCGAGGGTGAGAACGGCCCGGTGGCCCGACGTGGTCAGGCGGTGTGCTTGTGCTCGCTCGTTCCGCGACGCGACCGCAGGTACTGCAGGCGCTCCTCGAGGAGTTCCTCGAGCTCGGCGCGGGTGCGGCGCTCCAGCAGCATGTCCCAGTGGCTGCGGGGGGTCTTGACGTCGGAGTGGTCGACCTCGACGGGGGTGTCGCCGATCAGCAGGCGCGCCTCCTGGCCGCAGTGCTTGCACTCCCAGGTCTCGGGGGCCTCGGCCTCGGCCGAGAACACGACGTCGGTCTCCTTGCCGCAGGTGAGGCAAAGATAGTTGTAACGGGAACGCGGAGAGTAGACGACGCCTTCTTCACTCTGTAGGCTTTGGGCGCCGATTCTCATGCCGCGCAAGCTTCGATCTGCCATTGTGTGGTCTCCTCTAGTGCGCGCGAATCCTCACAGTTATAAACGGTCAAGCTGGGGATTCTCTTTCCAGGAGAGCGTTTCTCCCAGTGCCCTCTCAGAGTCGGCAGCGCGAGGTCGCCGGTCGTCAGGTTCTTGACGCCACCACGGACTTCAGGATGTCGCAGCGGTCCGTGACGATGCCGTCGACCCCGAGGTCGAGCAGCCGGACCATGTCGACGGGATCGTTGACCGTCCACACGTGCACTTCGGCACCGGCCGCGTGGATGCGCTCCACGGCTCGCCGCGTGACGATCCGCAGCGGACCACGCCGCTCGGGGACTTGGACGGCGACGAAACCGCGCAGAGCCCGGCGGACCAGAGGCACGATCCCGAACCGGGCGCCGATCAGGGCGGGGAAGAACTCAGACACGGCGGGGGAGGAGGCGACACCGGGGAGCGCGTCGGCGACGGCGCGTCTCCGCTCGCTCGAGAAGCTGGTGATGAGCACGCGCCCGGTCGCCCGGGCATCGCGGATGGCCGCTACCGCCGGTGCAGCTGCGCGCGCATCCTTCACGTCGATGTTGAAGCGCGCCTGCGGGAACGTGTCGAGGGCCTCGGCGAGAGAGCAGAAGCCCTGGCCGTGACCCAGCTCGATGCGGCGCAGTTCGGTCATCGTCAGCTGCCCGACCTTCACGTTGCGCCCGGCGACCCGGGCGAGGTCCGGGTCGTGGGCGATCACGGCGACGCCGTCCGCCGAGGCGTGGATGTCGGTCTCGAGGTGCGTCGCGCCCGCCGAGAGGGCGCGGAGGAACGCCAGGAGCGTGTTCTCCGGCGCGTCGAGGGCGAGGCCGCGATGCGCGACGATGCGCGTCGCGGCTCCGTCGAGGAACGTCACGGCGCGGTCGGCGCCGCCGGCCCGGTCTCGGCTGCCGGAGCGACCGGCGGCACCGACCCGGCCGCGGCTCCCGTCGCCGGTGGCCGCGGCGCGCCGGTCGCCGGCCCGAAGGCCTGACCGATGCCCTTCAGCGCCTCGGTCAACTCGCTCGGGATGATCCAGAGCTTGTTCGCGGGACCCTCGGCGAGCTTCGGCAGCGTCTGGAGGTACTGGTAGGCGAGCAGGAGGTTGTCCGGGTTGCCCTGGTGGATCGCACCGAACACCGTCGTGATCGCCTGCGCCTCGCCCTCGGCGCGGAGGACCGCCGCCTTCGCGTCGCCCTCCGCCTTGAGGATCGCGGCCTGCCGCAATCCCTCGGCGTTGAGGATCTCGGACTGCTTCGTGCCCTCGGCCGTCAGGATGACAGCGCGCCGGTCACGTTCCGCGCGCATCTGCTTCTCCATCGAGTCCTGAATGGAGAGGGGCGGCTCGATCGCCTTGAGCTCCACGCGCGCCACACGGATGCCCCACTTGCCGGTGGCCTCGTCGAGCACCACGCGCAGCTGTCCGTTGATGTTGTCGCGGCTGGTCAGCGCCTCTTCGAGGTTGAGGCCGCCGACGACGTTACGGAGCGTCGTTGTGGTGAGCTGCTCCACCGCGCCCAGGTAGTTGGCGATCTCGTAGGTCGCGGCGCGCGCATCGTTCACCTGGAAGTAGACGACCGTGTCGATCGAGACGACCAGGTTGTCTTCGGTGATGACCGGCTGCGGCGGGAAGGAGACCACCTGCTCGCGCATGTCGATCAACGGTCGCACCTTGTCGATGAACGGGACGACGACGTTGAGCCCCGGCATGAGTGTCTTGTGGTACCGGCCGAGCCTCTCGACGACGCCCGCCCTCGCCTGCGGGATGATGCGGATCGCGCGGAACAGCGTGACCAGCACGAAGATCGCGATGATCAGGACGATGACGCTGACCACGATGGTCAGGACCAGCTGGCTCGGATCGTTCACGGAGTGATCCTCTCGGTGAGGCCGTCGCTGCCTGCGGAAATCGGTGCGGGCGCGACGACGGCGGTCGCACCCTCGATCGAGACCACGATCACGTGCTCCCCGGGCACGAGCTCCCCGCGACCGCCGCCGGTGAAACCGCTGTCGGCGAGGCGCGAGGTCCAGGTCTCGCCGACCTGCAACTTCACCAGGCCCGTCGTGGGCGTGACGGTCGAGACGACGACGCCGCCCATCCCGATCAGCCGGTCGATGTTGCTCTTCGCGGGGTCGCCTCCGCGCTTCAGCGCGCGGAGCAGCGGCGGCCGGATGAAGAAGATGAGGACGACGGAGAGGATCGCCGCGATGATCAGCTGGAGCCACCAGGGCGCTCCGAACAGGCCGGAGACGAGGCCGCCGAGGCTGCCGATGGCGATCATCAGGAAGACGAAGTCGAGCGTCAGCATCTCGATGATCACGAAGATCAGGATGAGGACGAGCCAGACGATCCAGGCGAAGGACGTGATGTCCATGACGTCCCCCTTTCACTGCTTTCTCCGACCGTATCAGGTGCGGCCCACGCCGATTCCACCCCTCTTGGTAGTCTCAGGATGCAGACATCGACGCCGAGGAGTTTTCGTGGCAAACCCCCTTTCACCTGGTTCGCTGACGGGCAAGCGTGCCCTCGTCACCGGCTCGTCGCGCGGGATCGGCGCCGACACCGCGCAGTACCTCGCCGACGCGGGCGCGAGTGTCGTCATCAACTACCGCAACAAGGAGGCGCGGGCTCAGAAGCTCGTCGACTCGATCGTGGAGCAGGGCGGGACGGCCATCGCAGTCGGCGCCGACCTGACCGACCCGGACTCCGTCGAGGCCATGTTCCGGACAGTCGCCGACGCGTGGGGCGGCCTCGACATCCTGGTGCTCAACGCCTCCGGCGGCATGGAGTCCGGCATGGCCGAGGACTACGCCATGCAGCTCAACCGCGACGCGCAGGTGAACACGCTCACCGCGGCCCTCCCGCTGCTCGGCGAGGGTGCGCGCGTCGTGTTCGTCACGAGCCACCAGGCGCACTTCATCCGGACGACGCCGACCATGCCCGAGTACGAGGCCGTGGCGCTGAGCAAGCGGGCGGGAGAGGATGCGCTGCGCGCGCTGCTCCCGTCGCTCACCGAGAAGGGCGTCGAGTTCGTCGTCGTCTCCGGCGACATGATCGAGGGCACCATCACGGCGACCCTGCTCAACCGTCTCAACCCGGGCGCCATCGACGCGCGCAAGGAGGCGGCCGGCCGCCTCTACAACGTCAGCGAGTTCGCGGCCGAGGTCGCCGCGGCCGTCGTCGACCCCATTCCCGCCGACCACACGCGCCTCGTCGGCGACGTGTCCAGCTTCACGCCGGTCGTCGAGTGAAGCCCGCCGACCTCGGTCTGCTGACCGGCGTCTCGACGCCGACGGTCCACCCCGGCGGTGCGAAGGCCGTCGTGTCGGTGACCCGGCCATCCCTGGAGGCGGACGCCACGGTGGGGCAGCTGTGGAGCATCCCGCTCACCGGTCACGCCGCTCCGCGCCTGCTGACGCGCGGGTTCCGCGACACGGCGCCGCGATTCTCGCCCGACGGACGCCTGCTGGCCTTCCTCCGTGCCGAGCCGAAGAAGGCGCCGCAGCTGTTCGTCGTCGACGCCGCCGGCGCCGAGCCCGTCGCTGTCACCGACCGCACCCTCGGCGTCTCGGAATTCGCCTGGTCGCCCGACGCGCGGACGCTCGCCTTCGTCAGCCGTGTGCCCGAACAGGGCCGCTACGGCACGGTCGAGGGCATCGACCCGAACGGGGAGCCCGCCCGCCGAATCGACACTCTGAAATATCAGGCGAACGGGCTCGGCTACATCACCGACCGGCGGGCCCACGTCTTCACCGTGCCGGTGCCGGACGTGTGGGCTGCGCCCATCCCGGACCCCGCGCCGAAACCGGACGGGTCGACCGACCCGGCGCCGTCGGTCACCGAGCCGCGCCAGCTGACCGACGGTCCGTGGGACGACGGCGCGATCTCGTTCTCGCCGGACGGCCGGAGCATCGCCTTCATCTCCGAACGGCACGCCAGCCGCGACCTCGACCTCCGGTCGAACGTGTTCCTCGTTCCGGTCGACGGGGGAGAGGCGCGCGATCTGACCGGCTCGCACGGGTCGTACAGCGTGATCGCCGTGCACTACGCCGGCGGTGGCCCCCTGTTCTTCACCGCGCAGGACGTCGGCCAGACCGGGCGCGACTTCGTCGCCAAGAACGCTGCGCTCTACGTGATCGACGCCGCGGGCTCGGCGCCGCGCCGGCTCACCGACCCGGAGTCGGTCGACTTCACCGAGTCCGACATCGCGCCGCGAGCCGACGACTCGGTGCTCCTCGTCGACCGCAGCCGCGGGGCGCTCGTCCTGACCGAGGTGAACGCGGCGGAGGAGAGCCGTCGCCTCACCGACGACCACACGGTCGTGAGCGGTGCGGCTGCGGCGGGCGAGACGATCGTCGTCTCCTTCGCCGACGCGCGGACGACCGGAGACGTCGCCGTCGTCGAGAGTGCCGGTCTGCGCCGCCTGACCGACTTCTCGGCTCCGCTGCGCTCGACGGGCATCATCGAGCCGCGCGAGCTCACGGTCACCGGCCGCGACGGCTATCCCGTGCACGGCTGGGTGCTGGTCCCCGAGGGCGAAGGGCCGCATCCCGTGCTGCTCAACATCCACGGCGGGCCGTTCGCCTCGTACACGCACGCGCTCTTCGACGAGGCTCAGGTGTATGCCGCCGCGGGCTACGCGGTCGTCATGTCGAACCCGCGCGGTTCGGCGGGGTACGGCCAGGAGCACGGCCGGGTCATCCGTCAGCGGATGGGCACGGTCGACCTCACGGACGTGCTCGACTTCCTCGACGGCGCCATCGCCGAGGTCCCGGGCCTCGACGCCGAACGCGTCGGGATCATGGGCGGCTCGTACGGCGGCTACCTCACGGCCTGGACGATCGCGCACGATCACCGCTTCGCCGCGTCGATCGTGGAGCGCGGATTCCTCGACCCGGACGCGTTCGTCGGAACCAGCGACATCGGCAGCTTCTTCGGCGACGAGTACACCGGGACGGACCCGGAGCTGATGCGGTCGCAGAGCCCGCAGGCCGTCGTGGACCAGGTGCGCACGCCGACGCTCGTGCTGCACTCGTCCCATGACCTGCGCTGCCCGCTCGGGCAGGCCGAGCGCTACTACGCGGCGCTCAAGCGCAGGGGAGTGGAGACGGAACTCGTCATCTTCCCGGGCGAAGACCATGAGTTGAGCCGCAGCGGGCGGCCGCGCCACCGCCAGGAACGCTTCGACATCATCCTCGACTGGTGGGCGCAGCACCTCCCGAGCCGGAGCAACCACCGCGGAGCATCACGCTGATGGCCCCGACCGAGATTTCGGTCGGGGCCATCAGCGTGTCATCGACGCGTGGTGACACTCACCTCACTCAGTGAGAGGGGGTTGGTGCCGTTCAGTTGGACGCGGACGTACCGGTGCGTGCCGCCCGGCGCCCACGCGACATTCTGCCCGTTGGTGGCGGTGACGCGGGTAGAGACGACACCGGGCGAAGCTGCGATCTCGGACGGAGTCCCCGTGGTCGGAAAGGGAGTGGGGGAGGCCATGATCCAGAAGTCGGCCAACCGGTCGCCGCAGCAGTCGGTGCGGTTATGCAGAGTGACCGTATCCACCGGGACTGCCGTCCCGAGGTCGACCTGCCACCAGGCGCCCTGCTGCGACTGCGTGTGCGTTACCGAGCCGTTGCCGTAGACGCCGTCCGGATTTCCATCGATCGCCTTCGCGGCAACCGCAGTGTCGAAGGTCGATGACTGGGACGCGATCCCGAACATCGCCGCGTTGGCCGGGACCCGGGTCACCGTCACGTCGGGCTCGGGCGCCGGCGGGTTGGGTACCGCGCGCCACTGCTGATTGGTGCCGCCGTTGCAGGGGTACGTGATCACGGCCGTGCCTTCTCCAGCGGAGACGTTCGCCGCATCCAGACACTCGCCGGTGTACTGACTCTGTATCGTCCAGGCGCCCGTCGGCGTCACGGTCGGCCCCCAGCGGTAACTGGAGTCGGCTCCGTTGCAAGCTTCGTCCAGAACCGCCTGCTGCGTCTTGGCCTTCCACCGAAGGCAGGTCCCGGTGTCGAGGTTCCGCAGCAGGCCGCCACCGGTGCCCGGGACGTCCGCGAACGCCCATCTCGCCTTCGTGGCTGAAAAGTCCCTGGTGATGGCGCTTCGCACGCGGGGGTCGCTATCGCCCGCTGGTGCAGCGGTTGTTCCGATTCCAGCGCCCTTCGTGTCGGCGACCGACAGGAGCGACATCACACCCTTCCGGAGCTGGTCCGGTACGGCCCAGGCCTCGTTGGAGGACGTCCCGCACGAGTACAGGATGAGGGGTGAACCGTCGCCAGTCGCCCCTCCCGCGACGTTCAGGCACGTGCCCGTGGCCGTGTTGCGAATGGTGCCGTTGGCCGGCAGCGTCCAGGTCTGCGCCGCAGAAGCCGAGCAGGTCGCGATTGATACCGTGCCTCCGGAGCCCTGGGCGCAGAGTTCATGCGATTCGAGTTGCTTGTCATCGACGGTCTGATCGGTGGTGGATCGGTACACGCCGAGTGCGTAGCCGCCGCTCACCGGACGCAGATCCCACTTCTGCTCAGCGGAGGCGTCGCAACCGCGCAGGGACAGTCCCGCTCCGATGGCCCTCGATCCGCCGGTCACCGTCACGCACCGCTGCGACCCCCACCCCACGATGCGATCGCCCGGCGCGGTCGCGTCCGGTAGGGAACGCTTCGTCCTGGTCGCCGTGGACGGCGCGATGGTGAGGCTCGTCGTGTCGTGCCCCCAGGTGCCGCAGGTCATCATGCGTGCGGCCCAGGGCCAGTCCAGCGAGAGTTGTGAGATGCCGCCGAGGCAGGTCCCGCTCACCTTGTTGATGAGCTGCCTGCCCTCCCAGCCGGGGAAGTCCATAGAGCCGATCGCCCACTTTGTCTCGTCGCCGGTGCAGTAGGCCATGTGGACCTTAGTGCCCCGCCGCTTCAGACACAGGCCGGATCCGCTGTTCACGACCCAGCCCCAGTTGTCTCGATCCGGTACGAAGGTCCAGTCGGAATAGCCCTGCGTGTCGGTGGTCCCGAAGTCCACGGGTCTTGCCCACCCCGAGCCGTAGGCGGTGGACGAGACGAGGCTTGTGTTGGAGTCGTAACCGAAGCGTCCGATGCGGGATTGTGCCGGAAACCCCGGTGTGGCGTTCGGCTTCCATCGGGCGAGCACGCCGGCGATGTCATCCGGATACGGTCCGAACTGATTCGAGCATTGCCAGAACTCCGAGATATCCGCCGTCATGACCGTCGAGCAGGCGAACTGGTAGGAGTTGTGCGCAAGACCGAGAAGATGGCCGAATTCATGCGTGAACACGTTCTGACGGAGCCGCTCGGTGGAGCCGGCGAGCTTTCCTCTCACGATCGTGAGGGTTCCGTTGGTCAGGCCCCGGTCCGATGAGCACACTGTCGACATAGCGGCGAGCACATCCGGTGTCTCAGGCTCATCCTGAACGGCGATGACGTTGACGGGAATCGTTCCCGCCGGCACCGGACGATTGACGGCGCGGAAGCCGATGCCCGTCACTCCCGCCCACGCGTTCCAGGCAGCGATCGAGGCGCGCAGAGACGGTCCGTACGCGGCCGGCACGTCGTCCATCTCCACGGCGATCGTCGCGGTGGACGGGTACGGGGAGCAGTCGTGTGCCTTGCCTTCCCAGGCGTCGGCGGGGGCCGCCGTGGTGCCCGTTGAGACGAGGAACGACCCGACGACGGCCGCCGCCGTCGCGAGGGCGAGGGTGATTCGGCGTTTACGCCGAGAACGAGAATCCGAGCTGTGCCGACGGGTGCGAGAGTGCATTGCTCCCCTGAGATCGAGTGGACGAGTCGTTCTCGACGATAACGGGGATAGGAATAACGGGACAGCAGTATATATACCAGTGCAACGCCGTCATTTGTAGCGTGCTCGCGCCTAGGGACCCCGCTGGCGCCACATTCGCGCCGAATGTGCGTTTTGGGCCTGCCTTCCCGCACATTCGGCACGAATCTGCCGCGCTAGATCGTATACGATCAGGCGACGCGCGGCGTAGCGGCAGGGGAGTCGGTCGCCTTCAGCACCTCGCGTCCGAAGGTGAACGCTCGGACGATCCCGATCACGCCCAGGACGATCAGCGAGAACGCCGCGAAGAACAGCAGGAACACCGCGGACGACGCCGGCAGCACCAGCACGACGATGCCGGCGATGATGCTGAGAATGCCGAACGCGATGGCCCAGCCGGACGATGCGGCGCGTCCGGCTTCGGCCAGCGCCATGACGCCGTCGATGATCCAGCCGACGCCGATGAAGGCGATGGCGAAGATCACCAGCGTGACCGCTGCGGCCGAGACGTTCTTCAGTGCGACGATGCCGGCGAAAATGAGCAGGACTCCGAGAATGATGTTGAGCGCTCGAGAGCCGCCGCGCATCCCGCGGCTGAAGATGCCGATCCCGAGGCGCATGATCCCGGCGACCAGGAAGTAGATCCCGAGGAAGATCGCCAGCACCGACAGCGTCTTCTCGGGCCAGAACAGCAGGACGATGCCGAGGATCAGCGCGACGGCGCCGCTGACGCCCAGCGCCGTGCGGATGGCGTTGATGGCCCCACGGGTCATGTTCCGGGCATCCAGCGAGAACTCGTGCAGCATCGGGTCGGTCGGATCTGTAGCGCTCATGACGTCATCCCTTCGAGAGCGGCGGCCGCTTCACAGGCGGTTCGTTGCTGACACTAGCGCGCCGCATGCGTGCTGTCAGGAGTCGGGATGTGCCGTGTCGCCGTGGGATATCGTTACGCTGATAATGCACATTATGTCAGATAGACCGTGCATTATTGCAGTGGATGAAATCGCGGCCACTCTTCCCTCGATCAACCAACTCACAACAACGGAAAGCCTAGCTGACCGGCCAATCTCGTTGCCGGCTCGAGCACGCCGAAGAGACTTCTTGGGGGTCCATCAGTTTTGGACTGCTTATCAATCTGCCTGCGAAAACCTCCCGCTTGCAAGGAAGTTGCATTTAATGAATGATAGTCGCATCGGATGAAAGGGGTCACTGCGATGCCTATCGACAACAGCGGCCGAGTCGAGCGGCGCAGAGGCGTCGCTCTCCTGCATCCGGAGGAGCAAACTTTTGAGGAGATGCTCACTGGCTTTCGGCGGCAGCAACTAGCGCGCAATTTATCGGTCGGGACTATCGAGGCGCGCGAGGGCGTGGTGCGCCGATTCATGGCCGCAACCAATGAATACCCGTGGTTATGGACCGTCGAGCTGGTCGACGAGTTCTTCGCCGACCGCCGCGAGATCCACCACAACAAACGCACGACGATCAGGAGTTATCAGGACGCACTCGGCCTGTTTACCGACTACATCTGCTCTCCCGCGTACGGATGGACGGACCTGTGCTCCGAGCTGTTCGGCACCCACCCTGTTCGTGTTCTTCACCAGTGGAACACCGCCCGGCACATTCAGGAGGCCGAACACGGCGGTCGTCGCCGGCCCTTCCGTCATGCCGAACTGCAGATGTTCTTCGACCGCGCAGACGACGAAGTCGATCGCATAGCTAGGCTCAACCGAAAAGGGTGGGCGGCTGCGTTTCGGGACAGCACGCTGTTCAAGCTCACCTACTGTTTTGGGCTACGTCGCAACGAGGTCCGACACCTCGAGACGTTCGACTTCAGTCGCAACCCGTACGCTGCCGAGTTCGGCAAGTTCGGCCACCTTAACGTTCGCTTCGGGAAGGCAATGAAGGGCTCGGACTACAAGCAGCGCAATGTTCTAGCCGTCTTCCCCTGGGGATCGGACATCCTCGAGGAGTGGCTGGAGCGTGGCAAACCGCTCCTGGGCGGAGGGACTAGCCTTTTCGCCACCGAGCGCGGAACCCTCGTTTCCGAGTCGGCGCTGAACACACGTTTTCGGCTCTACCGTGACGAGCTCGGCCTGGGACGCGAAATCACATTCCACTCGCTCCGCCACTCCTACATCACCCACTTGATCGAGGCAGGGTTCGAATCCCTGTTCGTGCAGCAACAGGTCGGACACGAATACGCCTCCACCACTGCGCTCTACACCGGCGTCTCCAGCGACTTCCGCGTCCGCACGCTGAGGCGAACACTGGACAGCACTATCGCCGACGCCCTCAAACACGGATTGAAGGACTGAGATGCAACGCACGGCCGACTACACCTGGAATCTTGCCGAGCTGATGGCACGGAATGGGATGCACAACTCCACAGACCTAGCACCCCATCTGGCTAACCGAGGCATAACGCTCTCATCCGCGCAGATCTGGCGCTTGGTCACCCAACGGCCCGAACGGCTCTCACTCCCCCTGCTTGCGGCGCTCTGCGACATATTCCACTGCACCGCAGCCGAGCTTGTTACCGTCACAGCACACGATGCCGCGGCCAGGAAAGTCGTCAACCAGGTCGTAGACATGAACACCACCGCTAGCCATGCCCGTCCTCGCCGTGCCCGGATCATCCGCGATGACGCCGAGTAGCCAGCGCCGGCCGAGAGGTCGGCCGCGTTCAGCCGGCGACACGACCTGCGCCAGATGCAAAGAGCAGGCCCCTTCCACGACGACGAAGTATCGGTTTCCCGAGGGCCTCGTCTGCGGCAGATGTTACGACAAGGCCGTGCACACCCACGGGTCATGCAGCACTTGCCAGGCCGACCGCCTCCTCCCCGGCGTAACCGCGGAGGGCGAACCCATCTGCGTAGCGTGCGCACACATCCAGCGCGACTTCCACTGCGTACGCTGCGGCCAAGAGCGCGCTCCCTTCCGTAAAGGGCTCTGTGAGCGCTGCGCACTCTCCGACGATTTGGACGAACTCTTAGCTGGGCCGGCCGACCGTGCGACGATGCTTGCCCCCCTAAGGTCTCACCTCCTTGGCGCCGACCGCCCGACGAGCGTCCTCACCTGGATGCGCTCCCCCAAAGTGAGGCTCCTCCTCCGCAGCCTCGCCACCGACAAGATCCCTGTCACCCACGACGCACTCGACGCCCTACCAACAAGCGGCGCCGTGAACCACCTTCGCGCGCTATTGGTCGAGACGGGCTTGCTGAGCCCGCGCGACGAAGACTTCCAACGATTCCAATCATGGGTCACGACAAAGGTTGAGCGGAGCCCTCGTGAATACCGGCAAGCGATCGAACGCTACGCCGTCTGGCACCACCTCCGTCGAATCCGCCGACTCCACGAAAGCGGGACAGACACACATCGCGCGGCCCACAATGCGAAGCAGCAGATCACTGCGGCAGTCAACTTCGTGGCATGGCTCCAGGAGCGAGGAACCCCCCTTGAACGTGTTCCCAATCCGACGTCGACATCTGGCTCACCACCGGCACAACCAGCCGGTTCACCGTTCGTGGCTTCCTTCAATTCACAACTGAAAGCCGCCTCTCCCCCGCGCTTGAGGTGCCGACTAGACACAGTCGCGCCCGCACCAGACGTATCACCGACGAAGAACGGCTGGGATGGATCGGCTACTACCTCACCGAAGATTCCATCCCACTCGCTACCCGAACAGCCGCGCTACTCCTCCTCGTCTTCGGCCAACCACTAACGCGCATCGCGTCAATGCGTGTCGACGCCGTTCGCGACGACCGCGTAACCGGCCTGACCATCCGCTTCACCGATGATCCAGTACCTGTTCCACCACTGTTCGATGACATCATCCGCGGCCATCTCGCATCCAGAGCACGGACGCGGACGAACTCGGCCGCCAACAACCCTTACGTGTTCCCAGGGCTGCGGGCAGGCTCCCACATCACGCGCTCGCAACTGAAGACAGAACTGAATGCCCTCGGCATCGATGTGCTCGCAGCAAAGAACACCAGCCTCGACGAGCTCGTGGCCGCGATGCCCGCGCCAATGGTCGCCGACGCACTTGGCTATAGCTACACCGCACTCGGGCAGCACGAACAATACAGAGGAGTCCGCTACCGCAGCTACGTCAGCGGCCGGATGCCCGACTGACACCAACGCTTGATTCGCTTAGATGCGACCGCGAGCCGTCGGCTATCAGGAGGGATACCGGAACGGGCCACCGACCCCGGATCCGGCTGGCTAGAGGCCTACGCGAGCCAGGTGCTCGTAACGGTCCTGGCGGAGGCTCGGAATGTCAGCGGTTGGTGCTTGTCTGCAGGCATGATCGATTGGAGTGCGCTACTACACGCGATGCACGCGGGCCGGTGGGAAGCCTTCGTGCTGATCGGCAACGCCGTGTGGACGGACGTCCGCACAATCTGGTGGTTCGGCCCTCTTGTTCTGATGATTTTGGTCACCATGGGCCGCCGGAAGCTGCTTCGGCTCGCCAACAAGGTGGCAGGCGCCTATTGGTCCAGTCATCGCTGATGCCAGGCGATGCGCGGCGATCAGACCTCAGTCGTCCAACCGGTGGATCTTAGTTGTCCAGGGAATGGGCACAATCCACGGTTTCTCGGCAGCCCGCGCCGGCGACGGCGTCCGCGCGGCCACAAAGTGGGGACTGAACGGCTGGTACGAGTCGCTGCGCAAGGAACTCCTCCCCGATGTCAGGGTGACGTTGATCGAGCGTGGTGACGTCGCGACCGAGCTTCCGACACACGCAGCGGTCAACGAGGCATACGGCCAGGCAACCGTCACGGCGGACGACACTGCCGAGGTCATTGTCTTCGCCCTCTGGCGGCCACGACCTCTCGCCATCAACGAGATCCTGCTACGACGATCCACTCAAGCCTGACCTTGTCGAGCGCCAACTCCCTCCTGTAGAACACCCGCTCCTGCCAGTTGGTGAGACGGGTGTACACATAGATACAAACATTGAGACTCAGCCCAGGCGGCGCGGGCCGAGAGCACGAAGCACTCGACCCGCGCGCGATCTCAGTGGGCGTTGATGATGGACACGATCAGACCGAGGACGGTGACGGCCAGAACAGGCACGTCAGTCCTCAGCCGGAAGCGCGGCCGCGGGGTGCGCAAGTCGCTCACGGTGCGGTCTCCTTTCGGTGTCGGTGTATCCACACCGGGAGCTCCGTCGTATGCTGGTGCTCGTCCAAGCGACCAGGACGGCGGGCATCCCGCGGTCCGAACTTGAAGCCGGGACCTGTTAGAGCAGGCCCGGCTTCGTTGTTCGATCCGCCGGCATCACGTGGCTCACGTGCCGTTCCACTCAGTACTATCGGCCGCAGCGCGTCGGAGTCTCGCTGAACGAGTGCCGCGCGACTGAAGCTGTGAAGTACCACACCGTAAGCTTAGCGTTTCCTGGGAACACTATTCCAGAAAACGGCGCCCCTCCCCCTCTTCAAGGCTGCCGGCGGGCTGCGGCGCACTCACCGGCCACCACTTCGGGTGATCGCGGAGGGGGCGGGATCTCATGTAGGCAGGATGCATGCCTCTCGTCGCAATCATGAACGGTCGGCGCATCGAAGCGCCGTCGCTCAACGATGACGACTGGGCGAAACTCCGAGCCGAGGTGCAGCAGCACCCTCTCGAGCTCGTATGCGGGCAGGCGGGGTACCTGCGCACCAGCAAGCGAGGCATGAGGCACTTCGTGCACAAGGCAGCCAGCTGCGACCTGCACGCCGCCTCCGGTCCGGAGAGTGCCGAGCACCTGGCAAGCAAGGCCGCCCTCGCCGCCGCTGCGCGGGAAGCGGGGTGGGATGCCACCATCGAGTTCGTTGGACCGGATCGAGAGTGGATCGCCGACGTCATCATCGAGCGCGGCGGGGCCCGGATCGCTCTGGAGGCGCAGTGGTCACCGCAAGCGGCCGAGGACTTCATTCGCCGCAGCCAGCGCTACGCCGGCGCGGGGATGCGCACCATCTGGTTCGTCGGCCCGCGCAACCATGACCGAGCCGAGGTCGAAGACGTCTACCGGATCTCCGGCTCCCCGGAGTCGCTCACGATCGACCTGCCCGGTCGCGTGTTCGAGGCCGAGGCGACATGGTCACTGCAGGAGGGCGTGCTCGCGCTCTTCACCGGCCGCTTCCGCAAGCGCCTGGAGGTGCGACCGACCGGCACGCTCGTGCTCGCCAAGATGAACCGCTGCTACGCCTGCAATCAGTGGATCACGCACTGGTGGCTCCACGGAGTCATCGTCGACACCCGGTGCGGAAAGCCCGGGCAAGCCGCGATGTTCATGAGTCCGCTGCCGTTGCGGAAGAAGGCGCTGGAGCCGTCGCTGAGCGCGGAGCTCCTGCGAGAGCTCGCGGCGAGCTTCGCACCTCCTACGACGCACAAGACAGTGAAGACACCGGAGGGTGGCGAGTACATCGGGCAGGTCTGCCCACGCTGCGGCCGAGTTCAGGGCGACTTCCACCTCACCACGACCAAACACCGAGCCGCGGTCTACTACCTGCCCGTCTCCCCCGGCGTCGACCTGGACCGATCTCTGACAGCCGTACATCATCAGTGCGACGACGTCGGGCGCGGCCGCTGCGCGCCGATGCCGCCGCGGCGGCCGACGTTCCCCGGGCCGGCCGAGAACGGGTTGGTGCACTTCGACGCGTTCTGGGCGGACGACTTCGAACCTCTCCCCGAGCGTCGCCGATAGGGTCGAGGCATGGGAGTGCCCGGAAAGCGGACGGTGTCACGGGCCGGCTACAGCGCCTACATCCAGTCTCCGGAGTGGCGCGCAGTCCGACAGCGCTACTTCGCCTCAGGGATGCCGCAGGAGTGCTACGTCTGCGGAACGCCGAGGAAGCCCGGCATGCATCTGCACCACCGGACGTACAAGAACCTCGGCGCCGAGCGGCTGATGGACCTCGTTCCGGTGTGTCCGGGATGCCACGAGCTGATCCACGCGATCTTCAACTCGAACAGGCCCTACTGGGAGCGTGAGGGGCTGTGGTTCGCCACCAAGAAGGCGCGGATGCTGGTGCAGAAGCGGACCAATCCCATCGCTGAGTTCGGCGCGAATCTCGTCGACGCACGTAAGCGGTACCGGGCGGCCCAGCGCGCCTAGAACAGGTTCGCGCCGCGCTCCTCGGTCTCCAGCTCCGCGGCCAGGTCCTTCAGCCACGGCAGCGGGCCACCGGTCACCCAGCGCTCGGTCATCTCCACGTAGAGCTCCTCGGGAGTGCGACCTTCGAGCATCTGCCGACGAGCCCACTCCTCTCGTTCCTGGCGCTCTTTTTGGTGATGCAGAGCGACCTCGCGGAAGTGGGCCTGGCGCTCGGCTTCGATCCGCGCCGCGCACTCCGGGCAGGTCGGTACGCTCGACGTGCGCGCAACGAGCCTCACAGGCCGCCCGCAGCCGCCGGCGCACGGGGTCTCGAACGGCTCTGAACCTGCGTACTCGTGGACGCGGCCGCCACCGCCTTTCAAGGCGAAGGCGTCGGCGATCGCTTGGGCGTGGATGTCGCGGTGCTCCCAGTAGAGGGAGCGGACAACCTGCTGCGGGACTTGGCGATCTTCGATGGCGAGAGCCCCGCCGTAGCGTTGCATGACGGTGTTGGTCCGCTCACGTTGCTCGGCGAGCCTGCGGGTGGCTTCATCGACCGCGCGACGGGCTTGCTCGAGCTCGTCGACCGCGCTCCACATCTCGGACTCGAACCTGTCCAGGTCGATGTTGTTCACCGCACCAACCTAACCAGCGAGACTGTCAGTCGAGCGATAGGACACACAGAAGCCGGCGGTCGGGTCAGACCAGCGCGGCTCATACTTTACGAGGCCGGTGGCCAGGTCTTGGAGACCACCTATGGACAGGTGGGCCCCGACACCCCGTAATCGACGAGATCCTTCTGCGTCCCTCCGACACCCCCTGGCAAAGCGCTTCCGCTAGCGACGGCGCAAATCTGGAGCAGGTTGAGGAAGCAAATCAGTGAGGTCGACCTCGAGTGCCTGGGCAATCCCGAGTAAAGAACGGAGAGACGGATTCACGGGAGCCCCAGGCCTCGACTCCCCCTTCTCGTACTTCTGATAGGTGAATCTAGTGAGCCCGGCGCGGTACGCGACATCCTCTTGGCTCAGATTCAGGCGCTCGCGAGTTGCACGAAGGGACGTCGCGAACCGCTGAGCATATTCGCTCCAATCCGCGCTAGGTTCCTTGCGTCCTCGTGCCACACCTCAAGCGTTGCGAGTCCGCGGTACCCGCATGGCCTATTCGGTATGGCATAATTCCGTTGGCCATACGAAACAATCGCCTTTCCGCCGGAACTCTTCCACTTTGCACGTGTGCTGCCCGCCTCTCGGACGCCGGTCGCACCGCGTGGCGGACTCGACGCGTGCGACCGCGATTGTGATGGTGAGAGTGGCGAACGAGGCGTTTCCGGCGTGGTGGCGCGGTGAGCCTCACTTGCCGCCCGCGACATGGAAGTACACCTTCGAGTTGTTCACCAACGATGAGACGGCGGACGAGTGGGCCCTCGCTGCCGCGATCTTCATCGCGCAGTATCGCCGCCGCAACTCCTGCGGCCCGACATTTCGCGAAGTGTTCGAGCACCTTCTAGAGGACACGCGCGGCCTTCCCGGCCCCCTGCCGAGGGAATGGGACCAAAGTGAGCGTCGCCGCGCCACCGGTGGGTTCCGAGGGCAGGTGATGCTGGATTGGCGTCGACGAGGCTTCATCGGGTTCGACAGACACGTCACCCGCAGCCTTCGAGTAGGACCACATTTTCGTGAGCGCTCCCGTAGGTTGCAGGCCGCCAAGAAATTGAATCGAGGAGGCGTCGGTGAGGGGTATGCAGTTGAACAATCGTCTCTGCGTGCGGCGACCACGCCGTCAATCGAGCGCCCAAAGGATGCCCGGCGCGGTGGCGACACCAAAATTACCTTCCAAGAAGGATTCGATGCGACCCTGACGAGCGACGAGGTAATCGCTCGACTACGCGTCACTCCTGCCTACCTGGCACGGCTGCTCAAAGCTCATTACCTCCATGCAATCGACCAGGACGATGGGTTGCGATTCCCAGCCTGGCAGTTTTCCCACCAGTCGAATCGCCCCGTTGTGCCCGGCATCGATGTTGTGTCGATTGCCATTCCGCGGGACTGGCCGCTGCCCAAGATCAATGCGTTCATGCTCTCGCCCCACGCTGCCCTGTCGATGGACGGTAAGCCGCAGACGCCGGCACGCTGGCTGGATCTAGGCGGGGATCCCGTCAGGGTAGCGACGCTCCTGCACGAGACCCAGGCGTCATGACCATCGATAAGTCGCTCCCGAATGCACGGGACTCGGTGTCCCCCGGACACACCATCAGAGAGGACGACACAGCAGCCGTTGCTGACGCGCTCACGCAGCTCATCCGTGCTGCGCGCACTCGTTCTCGAGATCCCAAGTTGGTGAGCGCTCTGCTTCGTGCGATGGCCGAATTCCTGCAGGAGCAGGGCGCCGACGCGGCTATCAGCACATCAACAAACACCAGCGCCACCTCCGATTCCGCTGACCAGGCGAAGGACGGCACCATTGGTCGCAACACCGGCATGTCGATGTCTCCAGCTTTGAGAGCGCGGGTACAAGCAGTCATCGCATCGTTGAGCGACGACGAAGCTGCCCGCAACCTCGGCATCGGCACCCGTCAAGTACGTCGACGTGCTGTCGCCGGCAGTCTGTACTTCTTTCGAGTGGGACGGAGAAGGCGCTTCCCCTGCTGGCAGTTCGTGGGCGAACGCCTCGTGCTGCCAGGCCTACGATCCATTGGACCAGCAGTTCCACGCTACTGGCCACCCGAAGTCGTGCACGCATTCATGACCACCGCCCACCCGCTTTTGCAAGGTCCGGGTGGTTCGACCTCTCCGGTGCAGTGGCTCGTCTCTGGCGGCGAACCCGCCGTCGTTGCGAGTGTCCTCAGTTCAGAACGCGGGGAAGAGGGTTGATGTGAGATTAGAGAGCGGTGGAGAGCGCCCGTGGCTTCGCGCTCACGAGACTGCAGCGGCACTGCCGATTGCCGCTGTCGTTATAAGACTTCGGGCGGTCTTGGGCGCCAAGCTCGTCGCGTACATCGCGAACGTTAGTGCCACTAAAGTCTTGCGCGCTTGGGCGGAGGGAAACGAATCTCCGGGGCCGGACAGCGAGGAGCGACTTCGAACAGCCGTTGAGGCGCTCATTACGCTCGAGCAGGGACTCGACCCCGTGACCATCGGTACGTGGTTCCAGGGCATGAATCCTCTTCTGGGCGATGAGTCGCCAGCCCGATTCATCCGGAACAGCGAGCCGGTCGCCGCTAGAGATGCTCTCGTGGCAGCGAGATCGATGCTGCTCGAGTAGAGCGATCGACGGTGCGCGATGACAGAACATCCACGGCGCCATCTCTCGACTACCAGCCGGAAGGCCGATTTCACGCGACATCAAAGACGGTCGTCAGTCCGTTAGGCCCGAGATGCGTTCCTCACCGGCGACCACAAGATGGTCAACAATTCTCTGCCAACTCTGGCCTTGTGGCGTTGCGCGCGCCGCGGAACGCGTTTCGCTTAGCCACTCGGGTAGGAAGTACGAGTGGCCCGCGATCGCTGGGGTGTCGACGCGAACCAGTTCTTCTACCCAGGGAAGTCCATCGCTGACCTGGCATTCCATGCTGGCAAGCCGGAGGAACGCGATAAGTTGGTCGACGCTCTCTCGGTGCCCGGCGCCATAAGGTACCCATCGGGGTATCTGGGGCGCGATCTTGTCGTAGTCGATCCAGACGATTGGAGTGGCGTCCAATTCGCGTAACAAGTAGCTGTTGTCGTGGGCAATATTTGGTATCAACGAGGCGATGCCACGCGCTGCCAGAAAGCCGCTACCCACTGGAACGTGGCCTAGGTCCATGAGGTCCATCGCGTGCTTCATGAGTCGCGGCCATACCTCGATCGCTATATCTGCCGCACTCTGGTTCTCTTCCGCGGCGGCTGCGATCGAATCCATGAACTCATCGAGTAGGTCAGTGCGGTCAATGAAGCCTTCAAGCATACGAAAAAGCAGGCCTGGGTTGCCGTTGGCCGAGAGGAGCAGCAAAGCGCGGGCAATCGTTAGCATGTCCGTTTGGCTGTGTTGAGGTCCGAACTCGTCAATCCGTCGCGTTGCGCAGTAGCTGGTGACCAGTGCTGTCAAGAGTTGAAGTCCTTGACGACCGATGGCGTCGTTGCGGATTGCAAGTCGCTGAAGCCCGCGTATTCCCGGGATGAGACGTTCAGCGATTACCTCCCCGGGTGAAGCCTCCGCGAGTGCCAAATTAAGAGGACCATCAAGACGCCCGGTCGCTCGGGTTTGGCTCTCCCTGTCCCACGGGCCAAGCACAGCACCTCTTAGAGACTCTTCAATGAGCGAAAACGCCAGGGTGTGCGTCGACTCGCCGTTCGGCAGGTCGATGGGCTCCGAGCGCCAGAGATGATCAAGCGATCGCGACCAGACCAGTCGTCCATCAAGGGAGCCGCGGGTGGCCGCCCACCTATTAGCGTCTACGACGCGTTCGACTGCTTCGCCTTGATTTCCGCTTAGCATCTGGCGCAACTGATCTGCTTCGGGTAGCAAGAGCAGCGCGACGGCCCTACTCGCTGCAATGTCTGGAGTGTGGCTGAAGTACGCGAATTCGTCGGCCGGGTGCTCGGGCCCTGCAGCGAAATCTGATGCGACGTCGAGCAGGAGCTCGGCTGCCCACAGCAAGTCGCCATCGTCCACAAGGTCACCCCGAATGAACCGCCTCTCAAGGACGGAGCAGGCGAGTGCTGAGCACGCCTCGGCGATCACTTCGCCGTCGAACTCTTCTGTTCGAACAAGCCCGCGCGCAGTGGTGACATCGCTGTGCAGATCCGTCAAGTCCACAGCGGGCGGGCCAGAGAGAGAGTGTCGTGCATAGTCGTATCTGTTGACGAGTCCATAGGCTTCGGACATGCGTTGGGCCTGGGTCTGGCTGGGCCCGAGGATTTCAGCGACCATGTCCGGAACGGTTCCCTCAATGAGCACGCCCTCATCGGCTTGCGTCACTCGCAGAGATGATCGACGTAGCGTTGAAGCCCACCCGAGCACAGATGCCAGTTCGCGCCGAGCCCACTCTTCCTGTTCTTCATCGGGATTGAGGTCCAGCTGAATCCGCGCATTCTCCGTAAGCCGGTCCGCGACGGCGTCGAGTTCCTTCTCTCGCGCTGTGTCAGCGTTCACCGCCATCATCATTGACACTTCCCTGAAGGACCATTGGCGCCGCTCTGGCGCAACCACATGGTCCGACCTCCCGAAGGTGAGCCCGGTGCTTTCTTGTACCACCCGTGAAAACTCGAGCCCCCAAATCTTCGGTTCTTCGAGGTACGGGTCAAGAAGGGAGCCGACGGAGTCTAGGTGTCTAACCAGCATGCCGACCACAAGGCCAGGCATGGCCAGGTTGGCGCAGTTCGCCATGAGCAGTTCGACAAGTCGCGGAAGGGTTATGCCGGCAGCGATCAGCTGGTCGGCGACTATTTCAAGCGCCTGAAGTGCGCTCATGCAGGGATACGGGCCGACCCCACCCCCGCGGTACCAGAACCAGACATTGGCATCGCCGACGTAGGACCTCGCCTCGCCCGTAATGGACAATGTCGCAGAGTTATCCGTAAGGGGGTCACCATCTGCTTGCCAACGCCGGAACCCCTTGATCCGACAAAGGGCGGCATGGTTCAGCAGTCTGGTGACGAAGGCAATTCCTCCAAGAAAATCGCTCTGCAGCATGGCAAGGAACGGGCCGTGGAAAGCAGAACTAAAGGGGACGACGCCGTTTGAGTATTCGTGAGGTCGGACGCCTTCTTCTCTGCCCCCCCAGCCGAATTCATCGTCCTCAGGATGGACATCGTCGACGTAATACGCCTCTGCCAGCTCCACGAGCAGTGCGGGGTTGTACGACGCGAGAGAGCGTCCCGCGAACAGTGCATCCACTGCCGGCTGGAGATCCGCGGGCGCGTTCTTGGCGATGCGCCGAAGAAGAGTCTCACCAGTGTCCCCGAGGTCCGGGCCTAACAATCCCAGCTGTTCTACGATCGCGTCGTCAGTCAACTCTCGTGGAAGATGTAGCCGACCTGCTCTGCGCCGGCGTTCGCGCGAGCCGGAGCTGATGGCTGGAATCCGTCGCGTTCGCGCGTCGCGCTCAGCGATCTGCTCGGGTGATCTAGCGGCCAGTGCCTCCCGGGCCGCTTGCGCCACCTCCTCGGCCTCGGCATCCGCCTTGACGACGCGCGCAGCGATCCGCTCCCGCACGGTTATGCGAACCGCATTACCTGCGGGCACCTTCAGGATCACAAGCGACCTAAGCCAGTCGCGGATTAGTTCTTCGACTTTCCTGTTGAGCTCGCGCGGCCAGCCATGCTCCAGGAGCGAGGACACGAGTGGCTCGGCAATAGCGCCGTCGACGACGCCGCCTGAACGGTGTCGTTGCTGAATTACACGGAGCACTCGCGCGAGACCCGCGCCGCTATTCTCAACGAGGGACGACCAAGCCGGAGCAAGTAGCTGCCTTGCCCCTTCTAGCGGGAGCGCTGCTTCTGCAGGCAGGTCCGCCCAGCGTTCACCGAAGCCGGCCTCCGGCAGTTTGTCGAACTGGCTCTGCAGGCGTTGGAATCGTCCCGCCTCCGGGTTTACGGGCGACTCGCTGGCCGCAAGAAGAAACTGCACAGCCATTCGAGCCGCGGGCAACGCCCATCTCGGGGCAGAAGCGGCAATCAGCTCAAGGACGGGATCTGCGTTTGACAGCAGAACCTGGGCGACCGCGTATTGCCGCAGCTGCTCATGAAAGAACTCCGGAACCCGCTGCCAAGGTGACGTCGAGGCCGGGCCAAGCAGTCCATCACGGCGGAGAGCGTCTACGACGTCGAGATCCAGACGATCAAGCACCTCGTCGTCATTCAGTCCCCCGAGAGCGTGCTGGGCCAGTAGCTTCAGCACTCGGTCGCGAGCTTCTGGTGCTCCATGGTCACTTCGCTCGTTGCGTCGCACGAGGACTTTCCAGACTTGCGCCATCGCATCCGTCTCCGTCGTGACGCCAGAGCCTACATTCGCACGAGCAAGCAGGTCAGCGATTACGGGACGCCGCAAAAGCTCGGTCGATCGCTCGGAGGCGCGCAAACCGCGAAGACTTCTAGCTACCGAAACGACTACCTCAAGTTCAGCATCGTCGAGGGGATGAACCCTGTGCTCGACTACCTCGGCGGCGTTGCCGAGTTCCGCTTCAACCGCACCCATGGAATCGGTAGTGGTAACAGCGACCAACTTCACCTTGGCTGCCCGCGCCGCCTGGACCACCCAAGCAAACGAGGTGGAAGAGGCTTCTGCAACGTAGTCGGCCCCATCGATGATGATGACGCGAGTCGACGCGTTCATTACCGAGAGGAGATCGGCCAGAGGGGCACCAAGTGAGATGTCAAGGAGGCTACCGAGATCCGGCAGTTGCCGCAGATTCAAGTAAATAGCGTCGAACGCGTCGGGGTTCACCGTCCTTTCGGCATCGATTGCGCTCAGGATGAGGGAGCTCTTGCCGGCTCCCGACTCGCCGTGGACGAGAACGGTCTCTTCAGTCCGAAGAAGTGCTCGGATTGCATCTCGAGCCACTTGGCGCTCGAGGTGCACGCCGGGCGACTCGGAAGTCTGTCCGATCGTTGACCGAATGGAGTCGCGCGCGAATTGCTCTTGCGCAACGAGAGTTGTCCACCCTCGGTGGAATCGAGTGAGATCAGTGCTCACCAAATCGCGGACATCGCGAAGAAGGGTCATCCGGTCCACCGTTCCCGCCTGCGGCCCATAGCTTGCAGACAGGGCCTCCAACCGGTCTCGCAGAGCGCGAGCCCCCTCGAGGTTGCCACCGCGTGATCGATCCTGCAGCGCGTTGACTAGCTGCTCCCAATCGGTGAGGTCGGGCGCCTCGTACCGGGGCTGGAAAATTGTCAGCCGGCGCAACAGCCGCCAGACCATCGACCTGGATTCGCCTGGATCGTTCGGAAGGCCGAGGGAGGTGAGCGCCGCCGTGACCAAGTTGACAACGTGATCGAGCCTTATGCGAACGGCTCGCTCGAACCTTCCCCTCTCGGCGACCAACTGAAAGTAAGCGTCCTCAGAGGACGTTCGCGCTAAGGAGCAGAGCGCTGCAAGCTGACCCGCCGCAGTCTGCGGTCCAGCAACGACCAAAAAATACTCTTGGTCGGAGCCAATCTTCTCCGCTTGGACGAGCGAGCGAATGTAATCGGCGAGAAGCTTCCGCGTGTCTTCATCGCTAGTGGTGATTCGCGGGTGTCGACGAATGCCGACCGCAACAGTGAACGACGGCGAGGCGTCATCCGCATCCTGTGCGCGGATGACGAGGTCATCGACAGCCTCGGTCGGGGCTTGTTGAAAGGCGACCTGAACGACCCGGCGCCCACCGAGGCCTGGACCCGTTTCGTCATTCAGTAGCGCGGCTAGGTAGGAAGCCGCAACCCGTCGTTCGAAGGTAACTCCCCCGCCCCCTGTCGAGTAGGGGCTGCTGACCGCAGCAGATTTCCCACTACTTGGCGCGCCCCCGTCCTTCGCAGCCCCCATGGCATCCCTTCCCACACGTGACAGGCGGAGCGCCGATCCACCTCAGCGCACATTATTGCCTGGCGCACCCGGCGAGGCGCTTCTCGCCTGGCTAGGTGCGTGCGCGACCCTCAGTATTCCAAAAGACAGCCCTCGTCGCGTGACGATTCCGCGCGGGTCCGACTAGGTCCGGGTGAAGGACGCACTGGTATCAACGTCGATAGCATCGATCGCATGGATCGGCGCTACCAAGTCTTCATCAGTTCAACCTTCACAGACCTCGTCGACGAGCGCCGCGAAGTGATGCAGGCTCTTCTTGAGATGGACTGTCTCCCGGCTGGCATGGAGCTTTTTCCCGCTGCCGACACCGACCAGTGGACTCTCATCAAGGGCGTCATTGAACAGAGCGACTATTACCTAGTGATCCTTGGCGGTCGGTACGGATCTACCACCGAGGAAGGCATTAGCTACACGGAGATGGAGTACGACTACGCCGTTCAGCTCGGCATCCCCGTGATGGGCTTTGTGGTTTCGGAACCCGACGCGATCGCTTGGGGCAAAACCGACAAGAACGACGCCGCTGCCAAAAAGCTTGGCGAATTCCGTAAAAAGGTTCAGCGCAAAATGACGAAGGAATGGGACAACGCTGAAGATCTCGGTTCCAAGGTCACCCGTGGCCTGATGCACCTAATCAAGACCAACCCGCGACCTGGATGGGTACGCGGTGACCAAGCCCTCACTCCGGAAACCCGAGCCGAAATCGCAGAGCTAAAAGCCAGAGTCGCCCAGTTTGAGAAAAAGGAAGCAGAGAACTCCACGTCGCAGCTAATTCCGATTGACGAACGCTTCGCCTACGGCGATGACCAGATTGAACTGCATGTCGTCCACAAGGGCTTCTTCTTCAAGTCGGCTTCTGAGGACGGGTCGCTCACCTATACCTGGGATGACATTCTCGAAGTGCTCGGCCCGTTCATGATCGATGAAGCGCCTGAGCCGTTGCTGCGAAACACGTTCAACAACCACATGCTTCTGGAGATTCAAAATGGCACTGACGGCGACTGGAGCAGGGAATGGAACGATCAATCCGTGGAAATTTCCGACAAGTCATGGGGAGCAATCATCGTCCAGCTCAGAGCCCTCGGAATGATGACGATCGGAACCAAGAAGCGGACAGCAGCTGACAAATCCGTCTACTGGAAGCTCACTCCGGCCGGCGATCAATATTTGGTGTCGCTGCGGGCCATTCCGAGCGCAGTCATCAACGTTCACTAGGGCTCGCAGGTCGTTCCTCGCTCAGGCAGCAGCCCACGCGCTGTGACTTTGTCGCGAGCGCTAGTTCTCCCACCAAATATCGGTTCGCTAAGTGGTCCGGAGAGGCGATTCGCGGATTCCTGGGCATGCTGTCAGGCAGCGATCGCAAATCGGGCGGGCGTCTGCCGGTAGCGGACCGCCGAACGCGGCTTCTACGTCCGCCCGAGCTACCGGTCGGCTGGTGATACGCGCATCCGGGAAGTCAGGACGCTCCACCACGCTGACCTCAAAGAATTTCGCCTTGGTGATCACTCGAACCGCCGGCTTCCCGTCGTACAGTTCCCCTGGGATATGCGGGCACTCCCAAAGGTCCCCCTCGCAGATCGAACAGTGACTTTCCTCGATCTCTACGGCGACGCTAAGGCCGAGCCGGATGTGGCCCAGAGCAACTGGGCAGTCCTGGGTGTAGTCGTCGCCGTTCTCAGTAAAGAAGCAGAGTTCGGGCCGAGTGTGCCGAATGTGCTGACCAACCTCATCTAGAGTCCGATGCGCGACATCGAACTCCGGTTCATCATCCAGGCGATCGATGGCAGCGCGGGCGCTACGCCGAAGCGCCACCAAATCGTCGTCGGACGCGGAATTCGGGTCGATTCGATATTCAGCGAGCAGTCGTTGCACGCCGGCAAGCCGACTGGCGCCGTCATCCACGGGCACCATCCCCATACCCGAGGCTGCGCTCAAAGCTCCGGGCCGCGTCGATTGCGGTCTCGCCGTCGCCGTCGAATGCGAATTCGTGTACTGAACCGTCCGGGCCTTGCACATTCCAACGAATATGGGCCGTCGTCCTACCGCGCGTGCTCGCGCCGAACACACGCATCAGGACGTCGGCTAGCACGTTCCCCGCGCCACCAGCGAGAACCTGAAGCCCGAAGTCCACGATGGGGAGCCAGAGATCGGCAGCATGATGACTAACTTCGCGCACGCGATCCGGTGTCTCCAAACGGACCGGGTATCCCGCACTGCGAAGGATCTTCACGAACGGCAGAGTTGTCGCAGGATAGACCGGGCCATCGCTATCTGGAGTGGAGAGTTCGCCCGGCAGCCCGGAAACGACGACGATACAAGTTGGGTCCCAGTCCGTTGATCTATCCGTCATGGACACAGTCTGCACGTTGGCACTGACGATCGCCCTCGCGACCCGTCCCCATTGGCATCACTAGCGCACGGCCGGCACGGAGAGCCACCCAGCTACGCGTTCTGGGCCAGATAGAAGGGCGTTCCGGTAACGAGTCATGCTAATAGGGGCGGACATCGTTCCGTGCGAGGGGATTTCTACTCAACGTGATAATGCTCGTCACCAGTAGAGGACGGCGCAGCGCCGGGTCAGCCCTGCGCGCCGCCACTGCCGGCCACGGCGCGTTCGATGACGTCCACGACGTCCTGCGGGTTGGTCTGCATGACCAGGTGCGGCGCCTTCAGCTCGGTGACGTCGGCGATGCCGGCCCGGGTGTAGCCGAACCGTTCGACGTCGGGGTTGATGGTGTGGTCATCAGCCGAGACGATCCCCCACGCCGGCTTGGTCTTCCATGCGGCCGCGGACGCCTCTTCGGCGAACACGGATGCTGCCAGCGGTCGCTGGGAGACAGCGAGGACCTCGCTGACCCGCGCGTCGAGGCCCGCGGCGAAGATGTGCGGGAACGCGTCGATCTTCACGGAGACGTCGGAGCCGTCCTCTTGGCCCGGAATGGGGAACGGCGTGAAGACGAGGTTTGCGATGAGCTCTGAATCGGGGAATCCTCCCTGCAGCTTCGAGATCGTCTCCCCGGTATCGAGGGCGTAGCCGGAGACGTAGACGAGCCCGACGACGTTGGCCGCCTCACCCGCGATCGTGATGACCGCTCCCCCGTACGAATGCCCCGCGAGCAGGACGGGTCCGTCGATGTGCTCGACGAGAGCCCGGAGGGATGCGGCGTCGGCAGCGAGGCTCCGCATGTACAAAGGTGGTGCGATCACGGTGTGGCCTCGATCGAGCAGAAGGCGGGTGACGGGCGCCCAGCTGGCGGCGTCGGCGAACGCTCCGTGGACGAGGACGATCGTTGGTGACGGCATGACATTCTCCTATCGCTCTGTAATTGGTCAGCAGGTTGGCCTGCGATTGGTCGGCAGGGTAGCCTCGGCCAATCCTGGGCGGCAAGCGAATTCTTGCTGAACCACGTCGTTGAGCATGGCCGTGCAGTGGACCTTGGAGAGCGGCTCCTCAGTTGATGGTGTGAAGCCGCGTGGCTGCGAGCGCGACGAACTCCGAGCCCCAGCCGGGGTTCTGTGACCAGATGGTCTCCTCCGTGTCCGCGATGTAATCGGCCGGGGCTCCCCGTGTGGCGGGGCTGGTACCAAGCCGGAGCTCCACGTCGGACGCCGTGAAGCGGAGCGCACCCTGCTGCCTGAACAGCGGATGAAGCGTGACGGTGGTCTTGTCACCGAAGGTGGACGCCGTGGCTCCCCCGAGCGTCCAGTTGTACCAGGCCCCCTTCGGAGTGGTCGCACCCAGATCAACGCTCGATACGTCCGATGCCACAATGAGTGCAGCATCGTACGAAGGAATGCTCCCCTGGCCCAGAATGACGCCCAGTCGACCGCGGTGCACGACGAGGCGAACATCGAACAGAAGGAACTCCTCGAGGCTCGATGCGTCAGCCATGTCTACAGACGGAACCGGGAGCTCGCTTCTGGACCTGACCTGAAGCTCGTCACCGAATGTCGCCATGGCAGACCATCTCCCCCTTTTGCTGCGTGCACTGAGAGCCCGGGTCGACCGGGCACGTCCTCGGCGGAGGGATGTGCCGCATCCGTCCGCTCAGAAGCTATCACCCACCACAAACTCCCCTGCCGACTCTGGCTCACGTCGAACAGGGCGGAATGCGCGCTCGGGGTCACGCACCCTCACTGCTCGATACGACTCAGTCGCCTCCCTCATGCTTGACGGCGAGGAGGTCGACGGTGTTCAGCTCAGGGTCCTTCGCCAGCAGATTCGGACCCACTTCGCCGAGTGCCTGTGGGATCGCGCCGTTCAGGTGCGCTTGCCGCGCATCCTCATCGGCGAAGGTGTCGAAGATGCCGAAATGGGTGTCGTCGATCTGGAAGGCGTACCAGGTGCGGGTTCCCGGCTCCTGGTCCACCACGGCTTTGCCCCCGATCAAGAATTCCCTCATTTCCGCCGCCTTGTCGGGCTTCGCTTCGAGCAGCGCCAGTACACCGAGCGTGAGTTCCATGAGATTCTCCTATCGGGTCGGGACGTCCCGACATCCGAAATCGGAGGCGTCAAGCCGGACGGTACCCCTCGGCGGGTGCGGCGGCCATTGCTCGCTCGTCGCGACGCAACGCGCCACTCCCCCGCTATTTCCTGGTGGTGGTGCTGCTCACACTGGTATCAGCGGTACTGGACTCTGATCTTCCCTGCGGGTGATGCCCCTCTTAGCCTCGTTGCCATGACCGCAATCATCGACACCGTGATGTCCCGCATCGAGGTCACCGACCTCGATGCGGCGCTGCCCGCCTACGAGACGCTCGCCGGCCCCGGCGACGTTCGCCGACTGGAGTTTCCTCAGTTCCGCATGGCGATCGTCGGCCCCTTCATGCTCATCGAGGGGACGCCGGAGCAGCTCGCTCCCTACCGCCGAGCTGCGACGATCATGGCCGCCGACCACGAGGCGGCCGTCGCCGCATTCACGGGCGCAGGCGGTCGCGTTCTGGATGGTCCGACACCGTCGGCCGGCGGAATGCGCACCATCGTCGCAGACCGGGATGGGAACCCGTTCGAGGTGTTCACGCCCGCGTCGTCCTGAGCACGCGCCAGTCGCAACGGCATCAGGTTCAGCCGGCGTCGAGCTCGTGGACGCCACCATACGGAATGAAGCGGCTCCCGAGCTTCTCCGCCGTCTCCTCGTCGGCCGGGAGGAACACCAGCATGGCGAGATCGTTCTGCTCGGCGACGTCGAGCTTGACGTAGTCGAGGTGCAGGACTCCGAGACGATCGTGGCGCAGCTGTTTGCGGGCGGGTTCGAACCGCCGCGCCTGCTGTTCGCGCCAGAGTTCCGCGAACCGGGGGCTCGCCCCGATCAGGACATCACGCAGTTCTCCCCCGCGTGGGTCTTGGGGGTGCTGGGCGAGGTTGATCCGGAACTGACCCACCAGTTGGCGCGCCTCGGCCTCCCAATCCACGAACAGGTTCCACGACCGCTTCTGGGTGAAGGTGAGCCAGAGGATGTTGCGCTCAGCGACGGGACGTTCGTCGTACCCGCCGAGGAGCTCCGCGTACATGTCGTTGCAGGCCAGGACGTCCCACCACACGTTCGTGACGTAGGCCGGATTCGGTTGCATGGTCTGCACGAGCCGTCGCAGTGCGTCATTCACCTGGGGAGGCTCCGGCGCCGCCGTCGGCAATGCCAGGCCGGCGAGAGTGAACAGCATGTCCCGGTCGTCTCGGCCGAGGCGGAGCGCGCGGGCGAGCGCTTCGATGACCTGCCGACTCACCCCGATCTCCCGCGCCTGCTCCAACCAGGTGTACCAGGTCACGCTCACACCGGAGAGCTGCGCGAGCTCCTCGCGCCGCAATCCGGGCGTCCGCCGTCGAGGGCCTCGAGGAAGGCCCACCGAGACGGGGTCGGTGGCTTCCCTGTGGGCGCGGAGAAAGGATGCGAGTTCATGGCGTTGGATCACATCGGACAATGTCATCACTCCTGACGGCGGGAAGCCTGGTGGCATTCATACCAGCATAATCACAATCTGTACCAGGATAAATAGCGGCAGCACCATGATGGCATGACCATTCACACCACCTCTCAGATCCGCTCCCCCGAGCAGAGCCTGCGGCCGGATCACTGGGTCTTTCCCGTCGTCCTGTTGGCCGTCGGCACCTTCGCGATCGGAACCGACTCCTTCGTCTTGGCCGGGATCCTGCCCCAGCTGGCCAGCGGGCTTCACATCTCCGAAGGCGCGGCCGGCCAGGTCGTCACCGCTTTCGCGATCACCTACGCCATCGCCGCGCCGTTCCTTTCGGTGCTCACTCACCGGGTACCACGGAAAGCCTTGATAGCGATCGGCCTCGCCGTGTTCGTCGTGATGAACGCCGCCGGCGCGTTCGCGCCCACCTTCGCGGTCCTTCTCGTCACGCGCGTCCTGTGCGCACTGGGGGCGGCCAGCTTCACGCCCACTGCGAACGCGGTCTCGACGGTTCTCGCCGGATCGGCGGCCCGCGGTCGCGCCCTCTCGATCACTCTCGGCGGTATCGCCCTGGGCACGGTGTTCGGTGTGCCTGTGGGAACAGCCATCGGACAGCAGCTCGGCTGGCAGGCCAGCCTGCTGTTCGTCGCCGCAGTCGGCCTGGTAGCGCTCATCGCCCTGTCCGTCGTCCTCCCCCACCTCGCCGGCGAGGCGGTCGTTCCCCTCCGCCGGCGCTTCGGCGTGATGGGAGACCCGCGAGTCGTCCTGGTCGTCCTGGTGACGGCGGTCGCCACCGGATCCGGCATCCTCGTGTACACCTATATCGCTCCGATCGTGCACACCATCGCCGGGATCTCCGGTGGAACACTCGCGATCGCCTTGCTGATCTGGGGCGTCGGAGGCGCCGTCGGCGCCTTCGGATGCGGATGGTTCACCGACCGGATCGGCGCGGGGCCGACCTCCGCCCTCGGCATCGCCGTGCTCGCGGCGGCGCTGGCCGTCATCGCGTTCGCCGGCTCACCTGTCGTGGTGCTGATCGCGATGTTCTTCGGTGGAGTGGGCAGCTGGGCGTTCGTGGCCCCGAACAACCACATGCTCACCGGCCTGCACCCGACCATGGCGAGCGTCGTGATCTCCTTCAACTCGACGGGCACGTACGTCGGTCAAGCTGCTGGTGCTGCGGTGGGCGGCGTTCTGCTCGTGAGCGGCCTCGGCGCCACGCCCACCGTGCTCATCGCGGTCGCCGGACTGGTCGTCGCCGCCATCCTCGCGCTTGCAGCGTGGCGCGCTACCCGGGTACGCGGCTGAGGGGGTGGACGATATGGCACGCATCACGGACGCGGCAGACCCCGCCGCCCTTCAATACGTCCTCGACCGTCTCGCGATTCAGGATCTGATCGTCCAATACGCCTTCGGCCAGGACCTTCACGAAAACGGGGATAACGAGGTCCAGCAGCAGTGGGATGTCGTCTTCTCCCCCGACGCTGTCCTCGACTACCGCGCGGGCGGCGCAGCCGCAGACATCGACTACCGCACACTGATCGCCACGATGCGCGGGCCGGGAGGCACGATGTCGGGGCTCGAGAACTGGCAGCACTTCCAGGGCTTCGCCGCCGTCGACATCGACGGCGACACCGCCACCGCTCGCACCCAGCACCTGCACACCCACTCCGGAATGACGGACGGCGCGGGATGGAACCTCATGCAGACGGGATTCTTCGTCGACCGCCTCGAGCGCCGCCCCGAAGGGTGGCGGATCGTCCACCGGACCCTCGAGATCCTGTGGATGCAGACCTTTCCCGCTCTCTAGCCGACCGACGCCGGCTCGCACGCCCGTCCTCAGAGCGTTGATCGCGCCGAGACGGGCGTGCGGGTCCCGTCGATCAGCACACCCAGCCACGGATGCGCCTGCGCCCCGCGGCGCAGCCCTTCGGGAAGGCCGGCAACGACGGCCAGGAGATCGTTCGCCGTGATGTCCTCGCGAACCATGCCGGCCACTTGGGCATCCTCGAGGATCCTTTCCGTCTCCTCCTTCATGGGACCGCATGCGGTGGCGATCACCGACGCGTCGTCGCCGAGGGCCTCGACGAGCACGCTCCTCAGGCCGCGGTAGCCCGCGGGCATGCGATCGAACTCGGCCAACCATGCTTCGTAGGCCTGCATCGGTTCCAGCTCAGCACGGAGCTGCGCAGCTCGGTCGGCCAGGTCTGCGAATGTCGAGGCGAGCAGTGCAGCGAGCAGATGCTCCCGCGTGGGAAAGTGCCGGTACAACGTGCCCTTCCCGACCCCGGCGACGCGGGCCACCTCTTCGAGAGGCAGCGCCGTGCCGGTCGACGCGAACACCTGAGCACCAGCCTCCAGAAGGCGTTTGACGTTCCGTTCGGCGTCGGCTCGTCGCGGTCTCTCCGTCGTCGTCATGACCCTCCTTGCAAAACGGACGCGCCGTCCATATCGTTAATCGGACGTAGCGTCCATTTTACGCATAGGAGAGAACATGGCAGACCGCCTCACGGGAAAGACCGCCCTCGTCACGGGTGCGACGAGCAACATCGGCGCCGCGATCGCCGAACGATTCGCCGCGGAGGGAGCCACGGTCGTCGTTTCGGGGCGTTCCGCCGAGCGTGGCCAAGCGGTGGTCGACCGCATCATCGCAGCGGGCGGGCGCGGCAGCTTCGTCGCCGCCGACCTCGACGGGACCAAGCATGCATCGGAGCTCCTCGCCGACCAGGCGCGGGAAGCGCTCGGCGGCCGCGTCGACATCCTCGTGAACAACGCGGGCGTCTTCCCCGGCGGTCCCACTCCCGCCATCACCGAGGAGGCGGCCGACCTGGTCTACGCCGTCAACGTCAAAGCACCGTTCTTCCTCGTTGCCGCCTTGGCTCCGGCAATGGTCGAACGCGGAACGGGGAAGATCATCAACATGGGTTCCTGGGGCGCGCGGCTGGGTATCGCCGGCTCGGCGCTCTACACCTCCTCCAAGGGGGCGATCGAGTCGCTGACCCGCGCGTGGGCCGCGGAGTTCGGGCCGGCGGGTGTCAACGTGAACGCCATCTCCCCCGGGGTGATCCGCGAGACGGAACCCGAGCCGGGAGAGCGCGGTGAGACGCTCATGTGGGGCACGCCTGTCGGTGCGAGCGGCCGTCCGGACGTGATCGCGGCTGCTGCCGTGTACCTGGCAAGCGACGAGTCGGATTTCGTCCACGGCTCGGTCCTGGACATCGACGGTGGACGGACCGGTGTCGCCGTCCGCGGAGCCGCCCCCGCGGCCTGATGGGTCGGGTGACCTGCCCGGCAGCGTCGCCGGGCAGGCCGCGCTGTCACCGATGGGTCGGTGTCATGATGGCGTCACCGTGCGTTCCACCCGGACCGAGTGGATCCCTACCGTGGTCGGGCGCATGAAGTTCTCCCGCGCCCGATGCGCGCGTCGATATGCCTCGGTGTCGAGGGCCTGTGCCATCGCCTCGGCGGAATCGAAGGTGATCTCGACGACCGCATCGATCGGGTCCTCGGATCCGTCGTTGTACTGATCGACGACGTAATGCTGCCGATATGACTGCACCTGCGGCATCCGTGTGTACGTGGGCCCGTACTCGAGCTCCATGAAGTGACGGAACTCCTCGGTGCTGACTGTAGGCAGCTTTCGGATCAGGGTGATCAAGCGCAGCTGTTCAGACATGAGCGTCCGCCTTCCGGGAGGTGAGGTCGTCGGCGATGGATGAGTTGTCATGGGGTGCTGTGGTCACCTGACTGATGTTCGCAGCGTTCCGACACGTCATCCTGGTGCCGGTTGCACCACGCTGACGGCGTATCGCACGTTGACCGGGTGGGGTCCACGAGTTAGGTTAACGACGTTTACCTGATCAACCGCGTTTACCAAGGAGTCTCATGACCCAGCACGACCACGTCGGTCTTTCCGTAGCGGACCTCGATGCGCAGAGCGCCTTCTATGCGGCGGCCCTCGGCCTCAGTGAGGTCGAGGAAGAATTCTCGATGCCCGAGGCCGGAGTCCGGTCGACGATCATCCGCTCCCCGCAAGGGCTCAAGCTCGAGCTCACCGAGCGAGTCGACTCAATCCCCCAGCGATTCGCCGACCCGTACGACGGAGCCGGAATTCAGGGATACTTCCACTGGGCCATCGCTGTGGACGATCTCCAGACCGCATTCGACGCGATGCTCTCTGCCGGCGCTGACATCGTCAGCCCTCCGGCCGACGGTGTCCGGCCGGGCCAGCGCTTCGCATACGTGCGCGACCCCGAGGGCAACCTGCTCGAACTCATTCAACCCGCTCGGCCCTAAGCGATACGGTCACTCACATGACCGCCACGCCTCGCCCCGTCGGGCACCACCACGGAGACCTCCGCAATGCGCTCGAGGAAGCCGCCCTCGAACTGGTTGCTGAGCGCGGAGCGAACGGTTTCAGCCTCAGCGAGGCCAGTCGTCGCGCCGGTGTCACGAAGGCCGCGCCCTACCGTCATTACGCCGATCGAGAGGATCTGCTGGCATCGCTCGTTCTGCGCTGCTACCGAATGCAGGAACAACGGTTCGGCGCCGCGATGGAGTCCGCCTCCGATCCCGCAGACGCCCTCGCAGCCTTTGCCAGGGCGTACGTCCGATTCGCTGCGGACGAGAGCGCACTGTTTCAGCTCACCTTCGGCGGATCGATCCGAAAACAGGACCACCCGGACGTCCAAGAGGCAGGCGACAGACTGCTCCACACACTCACGGAGAAGCCCCGGGCGCTCGGCCTTGAGGCCGAACGCTCACTGGACCTCGTCCGGAATGTCGCGGCCAGCTCCCACGGGTTCGCCGTGTTCCACCTCGAGGGCGTGATCCCGGACCTTTCCTCCGCCCTCGATGCAGCGGAGGTAGCTGCCCGGCACTTAGCGAGCGATGTGTCCTGACGCCGCTGCCGTCGGGCACTCGTAAAGTGGTGGCGGTGATCACGATCGTCTCTGCTCCCACCAACCTGGGACTCCGTCCCCCGCAGCCTGGGAGCGTTCCCGGAGCGGCGAAGGCGCCGGAAGCCTTGGGTGAGGCCGGGATGTACGACCGGCTCTCCTGGACGGGTGCGCGGGACGGCGGTGTGGTGCTGCCCGGCCGCTACGTGGACGACGACGCGACGCGCGCACCGGGCCGCATCCGGAATCACGATCAGCTCGTCGATCACACCGGGCGTCTCGCGGAGCGGATCGAGGACGTCTGGGATGCCGGGCGCACTCCCCTCGTGCTCGGCGGCGACTGCAGTGTGCTCCTGGCCGCCGGGGTGGCGACCGCTCGGCGCGGACGCGCGGGACTGATCCACATCGATGGTCACACCGACTTCCGCCATCCGGGCAACAGCGACGCGTGCGCCAGCTTGGCGGGAGAAGACCTCGCAGCCGTCGTCGGCCTGCACTACAGCGAACTCGCCGACCCCGGGGCCCTCTCCCCCTACGTCGAACCACGCCGCGCCGCTCACTTCGGACACCGTGCGAACGATGAGCACGCTGCGGAAGCGCGCGAGCGGCTGGGCGAGGTCGTGCCAGCGGCAGCACTCACCGATTCAGGGGTCGAGGCGGTGAGTGAGCGGTTGCGGCGCGCGGCGGGCCTGGACTACTGGCTGCAGGTCGACGTGGATGTGCTCGATCCGTCGATCATGCCGGCGGTCGACAGCCCGGACGAGGGCGGGATCACCGCATCCCAGCTCACCGACCTTCTGCGAGCTCTCGCGCCGGATGCCGTCGGCGCCTCTGTGACCGTGTTCGACCCGGATCTCGACCCGCACGGAGACTATGCCCGCCTCCTCGTCGACATCCTGGTGTCCGGCCTCTCATCGCTCGGTGCTCGCAGCAGGCGCGCCGGGAACGGGGATCGGTAAGCCGCTGGCGAACGCTCCCCCGGGCGCAGGTTCTGGGCGCGCACACTCGTTGCATGTCGAATGCCGATGCCGATGCCGATGCACTGGACGCATACTCCACTGTGGTCGTGCGCGTCGCCGCCGCCGTGAGCCCGTCGGTCGCCGCCGTGACCGCGCGCACCGCTCGAGGGGTGGGCCTCGGCAGTGCCACGGTCGTCTCTGCCGATGGGCACCTCCTGACCAGCGCGCACGTCGTGGAGAGCGCGACGAGCGTCGATCTGGCGTTCGGGGACGGAACCCGCGTGCGGGCGCGGGTCGTCGGCAGGGACCCGCTCTCGGACCTCGCCATTCTGAAAGCCGACGAACCCACGCCGCCACCTGTGGAATTGGGCGACGCCGCCGCGCTTCAGGTGGGCCAGCTCGTCGTCGCTGTCGGCAATCCGTTCGGTCTGGCGGGAAGCGTGACAGCCGGGATCGTGTCGGCGCTCGGTCGCTCACTGCCGACCCGGGCCGGCCGGGTGGTCGACGAGGTCATCCAGACCGATGCCGCCCTCAACCCCGGCAACAGCGGCGGAGCGCTCGCAGACAGTTCGGCCCGCATGATCGGTGTGAACACCGCCGTCGCGGGCACCGGCCTGGGGCTCGCCGTGCCCGTGAACGCCACGAGCAGACACATCATGGAGACCCTCATGCGCGAGGGACGCGTGCGCCGCGGCTGGCTGGGCATCGCCGGTGCAGAGATCGCGTTGCAGGATGCGGTCGCGCGGAAGGCCGGCGCACGGACCGGCATCCAGGTCATGACCGTCGTGCCGAGCAGCCCGGCCGACCTCGCGGGTATCCGACCCGGCGACGTGCTGATCTCCCTCGACCGGACGCCGATCCACTCCGTGGCAGACCTGCAGCGCCTGATGATCGCGAGCACCATCGGACGTCGCCTCGAGCTGACCGTCTGGCGCAACGGCGCCCTCGTCGACGCGGTCGTCGAGCCCACCGAGCTCGCTGACGCGTGATCGGACCGGCGCTCGTTTAGTCTTCTGGCATGACGAACGCGGACTCGTGCGACCTCTGCGGCAAGCCCGTGGACCTCCACGACCGTCATGTGCGCTTCGTGAAGCCCGATCCGGTCGTGGACGCGGGAGACATCCCCGCGTCCGATGTCTGGATGACCGACGCGGACGCCAACGCCTCCGTCATGATGCAGGTGAACACCATCGGGGCGTTCGTGCGCGCCCTGCTGCCCATCCGCCTGACCGCCGGCCACACGATCACCTACGGCGTCTGGGTCGCCATCAACCCCGACGACCTCGGGCGAGTGTTCGATACGTGGTGGTCGGCGGAATACCCGGACCTCGTCGTCGATGGTCTCCTGGCCAACACCATCGAGCCGTGGGGGCTTCTGGGCGCGCCGGTGAAACTGAGGGTGATCGATCCGGACCACACGCCGTACTGTGTCGACAGCGTCGACGGCCGGATGCGCTCAGTCCTCACGGACGAGTGGGATCACAACCTCGTCCTCTCCGCGCTCAACTGATCGCAGGCGCCGACGCGTCGTGGTCAGAGCCCGTCAGGCTTCCGCCACTCGATGACCTCCAGGTCGGGCTGAGCCTCCAGACTGAGCATCAACCCCTCTGATCCGCTCACCTTCGTGCCCAGCAGATCCCAATCCGTCCAGACGAACCAGCTGTGATCCGTCGGCCAGAGGTTGCTGGGTGTCGCCCGGAATTTCCCGCCGTTGTCGGACAACAGCTCCGGGACCCGGCGCAGCGGGAGCTGGTACATGTTCACCGTGTCGAAATCCATCGTGGACAACCCGCCGAAATAGGCGATGCACTCCTGCTCGGGGCCGTCCGCCGAGTGGGTGGCGAGCACATCCAGCAGTGCGTCGAGGTCTTCGGCTTCGAGAGATCCTTCTTCGGGCGGCAAGATATTCGTGGGCCACGGTTGCCAGGGAAACCACGCCAGGCTCGGCGGTAGGTCCTGTGCGCTCGGATTCACCCCGAGGTCGGCCAGGAGCGGGACCCATCGCAGGCGATTCGCGTCGTCAGGCGCCGTGAGGGAGCCGAGCCCGGCTGTCCGATACATCCTGTGCAGTACCCAGCGAGACGCCGGCCAGCCGACCTGATCGAAACCTGTGGTGACCTGCCATTTCGGCAGAGCAGCAAACCACTTCAGCTCGCGGCGCGCTTGCCCACGACGCAACTCACGCATGATCTGAAACTAGCAGTCGACGCGATACCTCCCGCCGTGCCTGCCCTGGCCACACCGCTAGGCGGACCACGGCTCCGCGGCGTGCGCGAGCCACACCTGCTGCGGGTCGAGCGAGCGGATGAGGCGCTGGCCCTCAGTCTCCGGCGCGTCGAGTTCGCCGAACCACACGGCGGTGTCGCCGGCGATGACGATGGGCCGCTCCCCCGTCTCCACCACGACGATCTGCGAGCCGCGGGTGTGCCCGGGCGCCGGAACCAACCGGATGCCGGGCAGCAGCTCGAGTTCTCCGTCGACCGGCGTGTACTCGACGCCGGGCGCATCCACCCACTCCCGGATCGTGTAATCGTCCTGGGTGCGCGCGTCGTCGAGTTCGGCCCGCTGCACATAGATCGGGCGGCCCGGGAAGAGGTGGTTGCCGCCGCAGTGGTCGAAGTGCAAGTGCGTGTTGACGACCGCGGTGATGCTGTCGAGGTCGACGTCCGCGTGCTCGCTCAGAGGCTCCAGCTGCGGGTCCATGTCGGCGACGGCAGGATGCAGCGCGGTGAGCCCGGTGTCGACCAGGATGCGGCCGTCGGGGTGATCGATGAGGTGGACGAACACCGGAAGCCGCTCGTCCTCCCCCACGAGAAGGCTCGCGACGCGGACCGGAGTGACGGTGACGGACGTTGTCATGCGGTCACAGTACCGGCAGTGGGCACAAAAAATGCGAGGAATATCACCTCGCATTTCCAGAATATATCAGGCCAGGGGGCTTGCCACAAGAGTCCCCTCCCCCGGCAGACTGCACTCTCGGCCGATTCCAGCAGAAAGGCACAGCACCGTGAGCATCGTCGTCGCCAATCAGACCATCACCGCCGACGGGTACGCCGCCGGCATCAACCAGACCGAGGAGCGCCCCTTCGGCGAGGACGGCGGCGACGGATGGGGTGACCGGCTCCACGCGTGGATGTTCGACCAGGGCGACGAGAACCGGGCCGAGGTCGAGCAGATGACCGGCGCCCGCGCACACATCATGGGGCGCAATATGTTCGGCCCGGTTCGCGGCGAGTGGGACCGCGACTGGAACGGGTGGTGGGGCGACGATCCGCCCTTCCACGGTCCCGTCTTCGTGCTCACCCACCACGCGCGCGAACCGCAGCGGATGGAGGGTGGCACCACGTATCACTTCGTCACCGACGGCATCGAGTCGGCATTGGCGCAGGCGCGGGCGGCGGCGGCCGACGGCGAGATCTCCATCCAGGGCGGCGCGGACACGATCAACCAGTACCTCGCGGCTGGGCTGGTCGACGAGCTGCGGCTGCACATCGTCCCGTTCACGCTCGGCGCCGGTGCCCGACTGTTCGACGGTGTGCCTCCGCTGAACCTGGAACAGGTCTCCGCCCGAGCGGCGAGCACGGTCATCCACGTCACCTACCGGGTACGGCGGGATGCAACGAGAAGGAGCAAGTGATGGCGACAGTCCTCTACATGTCGGTTTCGCTCGACGGATACGTGTCGACGCCCGACGACTTCCTCGGCGGCACCGACGGCAACCGCCTGCACGACTGGTACGAACCCGGTGGAGACCCGGACGCGCTGACCGGCGAGGCGAAATCGCTCGCGGGAGAGCTCGACCAGATCGGTGCGGTGGTCACCGGCCGGCGCACCGCCGAGCTGATGGACCACTGGGGCGGCGACGTGCACAACGGCGTGCCCATCTTCGTCCCGAGCCATCGGCCGCCCGGCCCTGCAGCCCGCTGGGGCTACCCGAACGTCACGTACGTGCTTGACGGGATCGCGAGCGCGATGAAACAGGCGGTCGCCGCGGCCGGTGAACGCAACGTCTACGTCCAGGGCGGCTACACGGCGCAGAAGGCGCTCGAAGAAGGGGTGCTGGATGAGATCCAGATCCATCTGATCCCGGTGCTGCTGGGCGGCGGGCATCGCCTGTTCGACGTGCTCCCCGCCGAGATCGAGCTCGAAATCGTGAAGGTCATCGACACGCCGCACGCCACCCACATCCGCTACCGGGTGCTGCGCTGATCCCCTGACGCCTCCCTCCCCCGTTTCTCCACTGATTGGACCGCGATGACCCTTGCCCTCCCGACCCCGTTCGCTCTCGACGCCCATCCCGCCAAGGCCGCACCCGAGCTGATCGACGACGACGTTCGCCACTTCGCCCGGATCGAGGCGCGCCTGGCAGCCGAGCGCGAGGAGGTCGATGGTCGCCTCGCGGTGCTGCTGGCGACACCCGGCGGGAACGGGCAGGAGGCGTACGAGCGGGAGGTGGAGATCGTCCGGCTGAACCGGCGGGCACGGTTGCTGGGCCGGTTCGGGGCCGACCTCTGCATCGGGCGGGCGGTGGCCGACGCGGGAACGATCTACATCGGTCGCGCCGGATTGGCGGATGCCGACGGCGACCGGCTGCTGGTCGACTGGCGCACCCCCGCGGCCGAGCCGTTCTTCGGCGCCACGCTCGCGCATCCGATGGGGCTGACATCCCGGCGCCGCTATCGCTGGACCGACCGCCGCGTGACGGACTACTGGGACGAGGCCTTCACCGAGGCGGCCACCTCCTCCCCCGCCGCGCTCGACGACCAGTCGGCGTTCATCGCCAGCCTCGGCGCGAGCCGGACTCCGCGGATGCGGGATGTGCTGGGCACCATCCAAGCGGACCAGGATGCGATCATCCGCGCCGACGGCCAGGGCACCCTGGTGGTCGACGGCGGACCGGGCACGGGGAAGACGGTGGTCGCCCTGCACCGCGCCGCCTACCTCCTGTACTCCGACCCGCGGCTGCAGAGCGGGCATGGCGGCGTACTGTTCGTCGGACCGTCCCACGCCTACACCGACTACGTCGCCGACATCCTGCCGGGCCTCGGCGAGGAGGGCGTGCGCACCTGCACCCTCACCGACCTCGTGCCGGAGGGTGGAGAAGCCGTGCCCGAGCCGGACCGCCGCGTCGCGCTGCTCAAGGGCGACGGCCGGATGCCCGGGGTCGTCGAAGCCGCGATCCGGCTCTCTGAGCGCCCGCCGTCGCGTCCGACCGTGCTCGACACCCCCTGGGGCGAGCTCCGCGTCGGCCAGAGGGAGTGGGCCGAGGCGCTCGCCGCGGCAGACCCGGCCGCGCCGCACAACGACGCTCGGGCGGAGATCCGGGAGGCGCTGCTCGACATCCTGGTCGATATCGTCTCGACGCGGAACGGCGAGAGTGACGCAGTGCATCATGGCCGGTGGAGCGGCGCAGGGTGGGGTGACGCGGGGTGGGGCGACGCGGGATGGGATGACGGAGCGTCCTCTCGTGACGACGACGCCCCGCGCTGGGGGTTCGACGACGAGCTGGAGTTCGACGCCTACGGGCTGGCCGGTGGAAGGACGGACGCCGACGCGATCCGGCGCACGCTGACCGACGATACTGACCTGCCTGCGGTGTTCGACACGGTCTGGCCGCTCCTCGACCCGGCCGCGATCGTCCGCAGGCTGTGGAGCTCCCCGGCCTTGCTGCTTCGCTGTGCGCCGTGGCTGACCACCGATCAGGCCGCGCTGCTCCAGCAGGCGCCGTCCGACCCGTGGACGCTGTCCGACCTCCCGTTGCTCGATGCGGCTCTGCAGCGCGCGGGCGACCCCGAGCGGGATCGCCGCCGCCGCGCGGAAGCAGCGCGAGCGGCCGCCGATAATGCCGTGATGGACGATGTCATCCACGACCTCATCGCGACAGACGACTCCGACCTCAAGACGATGTCGATGCTGCGAGGGCAGGACCTCCGTGCAGCGCTTGACACGTACACCGGCCAGCCCGCCTCCTCCACCGAGCTGCTCGCCGGGCCGTTCGCCCACATCATCGTGGACGAGGCGCAGGAGCTGACACCGGCCGAGTGGGCGATGGTCATCCGGCGCGTTCCGTCGCACAGCCTGACGGTCGTCGGCGATCGCGCGCAGGCCCGGCACGGCTTCCGGGAGATCTGGATCGAGCGGCTCGCCGATGTCGGGCTGCCGGGCGCGACGGTGGCGACGCTGTCCGTCAACTACCGGACACCGGTCGCCGTCATGGAGCAGGCCGCGCCGGTGATCCGCGCCGTCCTGCCCGACGCCAACGTGCCGACGTCGATCCGCGACAACGGCATCCCGGTGCGGCATGCGCAGGCTGCCGACCGCGACCGCATCCTCCGTGACTGGCTGGATGCCCATCCGGAGGGCACCGCCTGCGTCATCGGCGACGACGCCTTCGCGGGGATGCCGCGCGTCCGCTCGCTCAGCGCCGTCGAGGCCAAGGGACTCGAGTTCGACCTCGTGCTCCTCGCGGCGCCCGGCACACGTCAGGGCGGCGACGCGCCCGATCGCGCGGGCGGCATCGAGTCGGCGGTCGACCGCTACGTGGCCATGACCCGGACGACCGGCGAACTCGTGATTCTCGACCCGTCCGACTACTGACTTCCCGCCTCGCTCGCCCGCTGCGATACTTCGGACGACCATCCGCCCGGCCGCTGCGCCGGCACGGATCAGGAAGGCGGCCGCATGAACGGTGATCAGCTCTCGTTGCTCGGCGGCATCCTGATCCTCGCCGACCTCGCCATCCGTATCGCGGCCCTCATCATCGTGCCGCGCGACCGCAAGCCGACCGCTGCCATGGCGTGGCTTCTGGCGATCTTCCTCATCCCGTTCGTGGGCATCCTGCTGTTCCTGCTCATCGGCAATCCGCGTCTGCCGAAGAAGCGACGGGAGAAGCAGGATGAGTTGAACCGCATCATCACGGACCGCGCGCAGGGCATCGAACTCGTCGACGGGCGCGGGTCCTGGCCGGACTGGTTCGCCTCGCTCGTGCGGCAGAACCACGAGCTCGGCGCCCTCCCCGCGGTGGGCGGCAACGCGGCCACGCTGATCGGGGACTACCGCGCGTCGATCGACGCGATGACAGCGGACATCGAGACCGCAACCCGTTTCGTCCACGTCGAGTTCTTCATCGTGTCGTGGGATGCGACCACGAAGCCGTTCTTCGCGGCGATGGAGCGCGCGGTGCAGCGCGGAGTGACGGTGCGTCTCCTCGCCGACTACGTCGCCTCCCGTCGGGCGGTCGACAGCGACAAGACGTTCGCGGAACTCGACCGGATCGGCGTGAAGTGGAGCTGGATGCTCCCGGTCCGCCCGTTCTCCGGCGAGTACCAGCGGCCGGATCTGCGCAATCATCGCAAGCTCGTCGTCGTCGACGGCCTCGTCGCCCACATGGGGTCGCAGAATCTCATCGACCGCAGCTACAACACGCCAAAGAACCTGAAGCGCGGCCTCCAATGGCAGGAGTTGATGACGCGGATCACCGGCCCGGTCGTCGCCGAGACGAACGCCGTGTTCCTCTCCGACTGGTACCTCGAGACCGGCGAACTGCTGGGCGCCGACGCACAGGTGAGGGCCGTGGATGTGCCCGCCGACCCGTCCCCCGAAGCGCTCGTCTGCCAGGTGGTCCCGAGCGGCCCGGGATACGGCGAGGAGAACAACCTGCGCCAGTTCCTGACGCTGGTCACGTCGGCGCAGCGGAAGGTCATCATCACGAGCCCGTACTTCGTCCCGGACGAGGCGATGATGTACGCCATCACAACGGCCTGTCAGCGGGGTCTAGAGGTGCAGCTCTTCGTCTCCGAGGTCGGCGACCAGGGCGCTGTCTGGCACGCACAGCGGTCGTACTACGAGCCGCTGCTGCGCGCGGGCGTGCAGATCTGGCTGTACCCGGCGCCGTACATCCTGCACTCGAAGCACCTCTCGATCGACGACGACGTCGCCGTGATCGGGTCGAGCAACATGGACATCCGTTCGTTCGCGCTGAACTCGGAGGTGACCCTGCTCGTGCACGGCCGCTCGTTCGTCGAGCAGATGCGCGCGGTCGAGCAGGGCTATCGCGACGCGGGCAGGCAGCTGACGCTCGAGGAGTGGAAGCGGGAGCCGAAGTCGGCCACCTTCCTTGACGGGGTCGCCCGGCTCACCTCCGCGCTGCAGTAGGCGCGCGATGTCCCGCCGCCGGGAGAAACGAGTCGCCTGAGATCCGCGGACCCGGCGTAGCCTGCGCACATGGCCCTCGGCATCCGCCGCGCTCCATCGACTTTCGAAGGAGCACACCATGGCCGCACACACCGACATCACGCCTCCGACGACCGCGGCTCCGCCCTCGCGGCGCCGCATGTCACCGTCGAGACGGGTGTCCCTCACCGTCGGGATCCTCTACGTCATCACGTTCGTGTCCATCCCCACGTTGGGGCTGTATGCGCCCATCAAGAACAACGTCGGCGGGTTCATCCTGGGTGCAGGCAGCACGACCGCCGCGCAGTGGGGTGCGTTCTCCGAGGTCATCGTCGGAGTGGCCGGCATCGGAACCGCGATCGTGCTGTACCCCCTCGCCCGTCGGATCAGCCCGACCGCCGCCCTGGGCTTCGTCGCCGCCCGGCTCGTGGAGACCTGCCTGATCTTCGTCAGCGTCGTCAACCTGCTCACGATGATGACGTTGCGCGCAGACCTGGCCGGCACCCCCGGGGTGAGTCCCGCGCTGACGACGATGGGTCACGGCCTGCTCGCGAACTACACCTGGACGTTCCTGCTCTCGGGGAGCCTGATGCCCGTCGCGTGCGACCTGTTCATCGGCTACCTGCTCTTCCGGTCCGCGATCGTCCCCCGCTTCTTCCCGATCGTCGCCTTCATCGGCGCGCCGCTGCTCCTCGCGTCCGACATCGCGGTGTTCTTCGGCGCGTACCCCTCGGTGTCTCCGCTTGCCGTCCTCGCCGCGCTGCCCGTCGCCGTGTTCGAGCTGTCGCTAGGCGTCTGGCTGATCGTGAAGGGCTTCACACCGCGGCCGGTGACCGCCGAGTTCGACACGAGCAGGCAGGTCGCGGTGGTCTGAGCGGTCAGCCGGCGGCGCCGCGCTCTCGCTGGATTCGCCTCAGCAGGCGGAGGTACCTCCGTTGCGATGGACCGTAGTCCTGGATGTAGCTGCCGATGACTTCGACGATGTCGAGGCGCCAGCGCAGCGGGATACCGTCGATCTGCGCCGACAAGCCCTCGACGAGGTCGGTCCCGGGATTCACGTCCCGAAGCCGGAAGTCCGTGGGTGGCTCCTTCATGGAATAGCTGTCTTCATCCTCGCGGCGGAAGTCCCTGTCGAGCGCTTCGTATACCCGTTCGACGACCCGCTCCATGTCCACATCCAATTCGACGAGCTGCCGCGGTGTGAGTGCAGCAAGCCGGGCTCGGAGGTCGGGCTCCAGGTAGGCGGCGGTGTCCGCGGGGTGGACGGTGTTGTAGCCGCGGCCGGGCGGGCTCCACATCAGATGTCGATCCCCAGTGCCTGGGCCAGCCGCTGTGCCAGTGCCCGCACCTCGTCGTCGTGCCACGTCAGCGAGCGCGTGCCGTCGTCCGAGACCGGCACGATCGGGAGGTCCGTGGTGCCGGCGCCGGTGTGCACCCGCAGCACGATGGCCAGGGCCACCTGCGGGAACGGCGGCGACGAACGGGTCTCGCCGACGGACACGGCGTTGACGGCCGACGCAGGCAAGTCCCAGAGCACCTCTCCCCCGCGCCCGACGAAACCGACGTGTTCCGCATCCACCACCACGGCGTATTCGCGGGGCAGGCGAACCCCGCCCAGTGACCTGATCGCCCGCGTGGTGGTGGGGAATCGCACAGCGCGCACCGCCGAGCCGGCCGGGCGGCGGGCCAGCGGATCGGACGCCATCGGATCGGACACCCTCGGATCATAGAGGATGCGCCCGCCTGCGTTCCCGCTATGAGCCGCTTGCGGCGCTCTCAGACTGCGGCCGGGGTCTTGCAGCCGCGTCATCGACTCGCGCCGTAGCGTCGCATCCGAGAGGAGGCGGCCGATGATCGCCCTGTCGCACGATCCGTCGGGTGGACGGCTGCTGGCGTCCCTCCGCGCGCTGCGCGAGCCTCCCGCCCTCCGCGAAGCGGTCGTCGCGCGCGAACTACGCACTCCGCGCCTCCTGCTCCGCCCGTATCGGCTGACGGACCAGGCCGACTGGATGCGCATCGAAGGGGACGAGAGGATCCGGTGCGGACTCGGCTGGCCGCCCCGCACAGAGAGGGAGGCCCTCCGCCACCTCCGGGATCGCACGCGCCACAGGGCGCTTTCCGTTCCCGGCGACCTCCTCGTGCTCGCCGTCGAACGGGACGGCCACGTGATCGGCGACGTGTCCCTGCACCTGCGCACGACCGCGGCGGAGACCCGGACCGCCGAGATCGGCTGGCTGCAGCTGACCAGCGCCTGCGGACACGGGTATGCGACGGAGGCGGCGAGGGCGATGCTGGAGTTCGCCTTCCGCGACCTGGAGGCCGCGCTCGTGACGGCGGTGATCGACAGCACGAATGCGACGTCCGCAGCGCTCGCCGCGCGACTCGGGTTCCTCCCCGCGCAGGACACCGGGCGGCGGAGGACGTTCGTGCTCACGGCGGTCAGCGCCGGGTTGACCCTGGTGCAGAACGCTCAGCGCTGCGAAGAACGGTAGGGCGGATCAGGCGCAGTCGCAGGCCTCTCCCCCGCAGCATCCCGGCTCGACATAGAGCACGACGCGAAGGAGCTCGTCCAGTGCCGGCGCCAGGTGACCGTCGGCCAGGCGGTACCAGGTGCGCCGCCCGTCCGGCACCGCCTCGACGAGGCCGCAACCCCGCAGGCACGCCAGCTGGTTCGACATGACCTGCCGGGAGACGCCCAGCGCATCGGCGAGGTCCGACGGATACGCGGGCGCCTCGCGCAGTGCGAGCAGCACCCCGACGCGGGTCGGATCCGACAGGGCGTGCCCGAAACGCGCGAGCGCCGCGGTGTGGGTGATGCTGGCGGTCGCAGTGGCGGTGGTCATGCGAAAGACAATACAGCGGCTGCTGAATTAAGGAAACACTGAACTGCCGCTGCCGGTGGTCTCAGGCCGCCTCCGGGTTCCACTGGTCGCGCAGGTCGCTCCGGCTGCCGAGGCCCAGCTTCCGCAGTGCCCGGTACACGTGGTTCTCGACCGTTCGCACGCTCAGGTAGAGGCGCGTCGAGATCTCCCTGTTGGTCAGCCCCGAGCGCGCCAGCAGGGCGACTTCGCGCTCCCGGTCGCTCAGCCTGCCCTCGCCGTCGAGGCGCCCGCTCGGGTTGGCGGTCAGCGACGCGGCGACCCGCTCCCCCACCAGGATGCTCCGGTCCGAGGCGCTCAGCGGCGCCTTGCCGGCCGCATCCCGGCGCCGGTCGATGAGGTGCAGGGCGGTCGCGGTCAGCCGGAGGTCGTTCCCGGGCGGCGCGGTCCGCAGCGCGGCCGCGACCGCGTCCGGGTCGCCCGCGGCGAGGGCGGTGTGGAGGCGCGCCCGGCTGTCGAAGAGCGCGGCCTCGCTGGAGCTCGCGACGTGGGCGAACCGCTGTGCGCGCTGGTCGCTGAGCGGCGCACTGATCGCGCTGAACCGGCGGAGTGCGGCGGCCACGTAGCCCTTCTCGAGGTCGGCCTCCCCCGCCCGCCACAGCAGTTCATCCGCCTCGTCGGGGTCGCCCTCCGCCGACGCGAGGTGCGCCCGCCCCCATTCGGCCTGCGTGCCGAACAGCGGGCGGTGGCCGTCGTCGAGCGCATCCAGCTCCCTCTGGAGCACCTCGGCCAGCTCGGTGTTGCCGCTCTGCGCCTGCACGACCGCGCCCAGCGCGACCAGCCGTGGGTAGGTCCGGTTGTCCGGCCCCGGCGTCCCCTGGCGGAGCACCAGAGAGATGGTCCGCCAGGTCGCCGCGAGGTCGCCCTTCAGGTACAGCGCTTCGGCGAGGCCGACCGAGTGGATGCGGATGCCCACCGCATCCAATTCGGCATACGCCTGCTCCAGCCGCTGCCGCGACAGGTGCTCGGCCTCGTCGACGCGGTTCAGCATGAGCAGCGCGTCCGCCCGCTGGGCGTCCAGGTAGCGGTTCGCGTGCCGGAGGTGGCGCGAATCGGGCAGGCCGTCGAGGAGCTCGAGCACGCGGGCGGGGCGGCCGAGCTCCAGAAGCAGCCAGCAGTGCAGGTTCGCGGCCCAGGCCCGCGCGAATCCACTCGGCTGGTCGGCCAGGCAGGCGTCGAGCAGGTCGGCGGAGAGCGTCGCGCCCTCCGCCGGCGCGCGCACGACCGACCAATACGTGCAGAGCAGGATGTGGTGGGCACCCACCAGCGCCTCGCACCGCGCGAGGAACGCGGCGATATCGCGGTCCGTCGCACCCGACCAGATCAGCCACTGGAGCTGGAGCAGGCAGAACTCGGCGCGTGCCGCCTCCACGTCGCCGTCGCGCAGTGCCGTGTCCGCGAACACCTCCGCGAAGGCGTCCGTGTCCGGCCGGCTGAGCAGGGTGTGCAGGTAGACGATCGCGTTCCCGATGCCGGGGTCGGCCATCCAGCGCGTCCGCGCCTCCGCCTGCTCGCCTGCGACCCGCTGCTCGACGTGCGAGGCGAGGTCGGTCGCCCAGCGCCAGTAGTCGTCGACCTGCGCCCGGTCGCTCACGTACAGGCGGTCGGTCGCGCTGTCGGGTGCCGGCAACGGCGGCGTCGATGTGGATGCGGCGCCCAGTACCGAACGCAGCCGGTCGGTCAGCTCGGCACCGCGGAAGTCGGATGTCCGTGCCCGGAGCGCGCGGCCGAGGGCCGGGGGCGACACGCTGACCAGCCGGCCGTCCGTTCCGCGGTGGAGGGCGATCCGTCCGCGTTCGGCGAGACGGTGGAGCGGCGCGGTGCCGACCAGTCGCTCGGCGTCGTCCGACGTGATCGATCCGGCCCAGGCGAGCGCTTCGAGCGCATCCACCTCGTCGGATCCGAGGCGAGAGGTCAACGCGTTGGCGACCGCGTCGAGCGGGATGCCGTCCAGCGGACCGGTCTGGGTCCATACGCCGTCGACCAGGTCGATCGCGCCCGCCCAGCGCCCGCCGTCGACGAGCGCGGTCGCGACGCGCGGGTTGCCTCCCGAGTGGGTCGTGATCGCGGTGATCAGCGCAGAGTCCGGCGTGCCGGACAGGCGCCAGGTGAGCAGCGACGAGATCCCCCAGTATCCGAGCGGGGCGATGCGGACCTGCGCGGGAGACCGCTGGCCGATCAGGTGCCGCACGGGTCGAGCGTCGTCGTCCGCGCTCCCCCTGCCACTCCGGTCGAGCGGCAGGTCGAGCCCGGCGGTGCCGACCAGGCGGCTGCTCGTGGTCTCCAGCAGGCGCTCGACGACGAGCACCGACTCCTGGTCGAGGAGGTCGACGCCGTCGATGAGGATGACGTTGCTGCGGCCCTGCAGTTCGGGCGTCAGGATGCGCACGATCTCCGCGGGCACCCAGCGATGCTTCGGCTGGTCGAGCGCGACGAGGTCGTGGAACAGGAACGGCGCGAGAGCGGTGTCGCGGCTGGACCGCGAACCCGACAGCATCAGGACGTTGGTGCCGCGGTCGAGGAAGAGCTCGCGCAGCTGCTGCGCGAGGTGCGTCTTGCCCGCTCCGTCGTCGCCGAGGATGAGCACGTCCTGACCGTGCGAGACCCAATCCCGCGTCGCGATGATCGCGGGGTTGCTCGAGGCGCTCTGCCCCGCGCCCACCACGTCGGCCCACTCCCGTTCCTGCTGCGTCGCCACCCGCATCTGTCGCTCCCCTGATCTCCCCGGACGGCGGAGCTGGGATCAGTCCGCCTACTCAGGAGGACGAGGTCAGAATGCTGGCATTACGGCGGCTCAGCGAACGCTCAGAGTTTGTTCAGCCTGGCGGGCGAGCAGGGAGTGGATGGCCGTGGCGATCCGTGCCGACGCCGATCCGTCGCCGTACGGGCTCGGCGTGCGGGCCAGTTCGGCGTGCTTCGCAGTCAGGCCGTCCAGCCATTCGTTGACGATGAGGGAGATCTCCGGTCCGGGGTTGGTCCGCTCGGCGAACGTGCCGATGACCTCGGGACGCTCGGTGGAGGCGCGCACGACGAGGAGCGGCCGCTTCAGCACGCTGCACTCCTCCTGCACGCCGCCGGAGTCGGACACCAGCACCGCAGCGTTGCCCGCAAGCGCCAGGAACTCCGCGGGCGGCACCGGGTCGATGACCGTCAGCGGTGCGAGCAGGTGCGACAGCCCCGCTTTCTCGATCCGGGAGCGGGTCCGGGGATGCAGCGGCGCGACGACCTCGGCGTCGATCTTCGCGAGCTCCTCCAGGATCGCGGTGAGCACCTCCAGCGGGTCGGTGTTCTCGGGCCGGTGGAAGGTGGCGAGCACATAGCGGTTCGGCGTCAGCCCGTGGGCGTCGAGCACGGCGGAGGCTGCGCGGTCGTCGAGGCGCTGCGCATCCACCGCCTCCACCACGGTGTTACCGGTCAGCAGCACGCGGCCCGCAGCGACGTTCTCAGCGCGGAGGTTCGCCACGTTGGTAGAGGTGGGAGCGCAGAGCAGGTCGGAGAGATGGTCGACCATCACGCGGTTGTGCTCCTCGGGCATGGCCCGGTCGAAGCTGCGGAGGCCGGCCTCCACATGAATGAGGGGGATGTCGTGCGCGTTCGCCGCGAGGGCGCCGGCGAGGGTCGCGTTGGTGTCGCCCTGGACGACGACCGCGCGCGGAGGCCGCTCGGCGAAGTGCACATCCAGCTGGTGAAGGGCCGACGCGACCTGGACGGCACGGGTGGCGCCCCCGACGTCCAGCACGGCCTCGGGCTCGGGCAGGCCGAGCGAGGTCCAGACGTCGCCGGAGAGCGCCGGGTCGTAGTGCTGTCCGGTATGGAAGACGCGGGCCTGCTCCCCCAGCTCGGCGATGATGCCGGCCAGCTTCACCATCTCCGGTCGCGTGCCGAGCACGACCGCGATTCCGGTCCGGGCGGGTGTTCTCATGGGAGGGTTCCTTTCAACAGGGGCGAGTTCAGCGTTGTCTGCGATCCGGGCGTTGAGCGCGGGATCGGCGGGCATTGCGTAGTGGATGCGCGGCCCGGGCGGCGCGGCTGAGTAGTCGGCCGGGGTGATGAGTGGGGGCGGTGGTGAGTGGGGCGGCGGTGAGTGGTGGATGCGGTGAGCGGTCGTGAGTGGTGGTGGATGCCGGCTGGCGCCGGTCAGCGGCGGTTGGCGTACGCGACCGCCGCGCCGAGCCACGGCGCGATGTCGCGCAGGCCCGCGTCGCTGAAGTGGACGCCGTCCACGTACAGCGGGTCGCCGTCGGCCGTGGAGGTGGTGCAGCGTCCGTTCGGGCAGACCTTGCCCTTGAGGTCGAGCAGGGTGACCTCGGGGGTGGCGGCGACGAACTCGGCGATCAGGGCGTCGTGTGCGGCAGCCGCGTCCGGCTTGGTGACGGGCGAGTCGGACCGGGAGTTGGTGAGCAGCACGGGAACGCCCGCTGCGGCGATGATCGTGCGCAGGGTCTCGAGCTGGTCGCGGTAGTGGGAGCGCGCCTCCGGGTGGGCCAGGTCGGTCCACTTTCCGTCGAGCTTCTGGCCGACCGCATCCCAGCCGAGGGTGATCAGCACGACATCAGGATGGGCCTCCGCGAGCGCGTCGCGGTAGCGCTGCTCCCAGGGCAGGCAGTCGCGCGGAACCGCGAGCTCCGGCTCCTCCGGGGTGCGGGTCTGCTCGGGCGAGAAGATCCCGCATCCGCCGACACTCCGGTCGACGATCGAGGTGCGGACGCCCGCCTCCTCCAGCGCGAGCGCGGAGGCGAAGTCGGCGCCGAGCGAGTCGCCGAGGGTGAGCACGCGCACTCCCCCGCCCGCCGTCGTCTGCGCGGGCGGGGTGCCGGCGACCGCGATCAGGGTGGCGCACACGGTGACCGCCGTGGCGGCGAGCAGGCTGCCGGGCTTGCGCCACCGAGCGCGGCGCAGCGGCTCGGCGACCGCGAAGTGGAGCGCCAGTCCGCACAGCACGCTGAGCGGCAGCACGCTGGTGAGCAGCCCGAGCGGCGGGGTGCCCGGGCTCAGCGTGCTGACCAGCCAGATCAGCGGCAGGTGGACGAGGAAGATCGAGTAGGACGCGCGCCCGAGCGTGACGAGCACGGTCCAGCTGAGGAACGCGGTGAGGATGCTCGGGCCGGTCAGGCTCCACACCAGCACGCCGGCGAGCACCGCGACGGCCGCGAGGCCGCCGTAGTACAGCCACGACGCGTGGTAGGTCTCGGCCGCGATGCTCAGCTGGACGATGAGGAAGGCTGCGACGACACCGACGATCGAGCGCACCAGGACACGGCGCCCGCGCTCGGTCCGGGCGAACGGCCGCCGCTCGCGGACCGCGATGATCAGGCCGGTAGTCACCCCGGCGGCCAGGATGAGGGCGTGCGTGTCCGTGCCGAGGTACGCGCGATCTGCACCGGAGGTGGAGAAGACGTACGCGGTCCAGATCGACAGCTGCAGGAACAGCCCCGTGCTCACCCAGGCCGCGATGGCGACCCGCGTCGGCCGGGTGGCGACCGTCAGCGGACGACCGCGGCGGTGGACGAACAGGATGAGCAGCAGGATGGGCGGCCAGATCAGGTAGAACTGCTCGGTCACCGAGAGCGACCACATGTGGCTCAGCGGCCCGGGCGCGACCGCCTCCCAGTAGGCATCGCCGTTGAGGATCTGCTCCCAGTTGGCGATGTTCGCCAGCGAGGCGAGCGCGTGCGGGAGGAAGTCGGCGCGTTCGGTCGGTGAGCCGAGAATCCATACCAGCACGGCCGTGATGGCGAGCGTGACGACGAGCCCCGGCAGCAGCCGCTTCACCCGCCGGGCGTAGAAGCGGCCGACGCGGACCTCGCCGCGGAAGTACTCCCGCGTCAGCATCAGCGTGACGAAGACGCCAGAGAGGACGAAGAACACGTCGACGCCGAACAGCCCGTTCGTGTAGAAGCCGGTGTGGTAGACGACGATCGACAGGACGGCGACCGCGCGCAGCCCGTCGATCGCCGCGTAGTGGCGGAATCCGGATCGCCCCGCGTCGCCCCCTCGGGGAGCGAGGAGGGCGGACGCGAGGGTGCTGCGGCCCCTCACCGGCTCAGGACGCGGTCGGCGGAGGCCTCGGCGCCCTTCGGGTCGCGGGTCAGCGCGGCGGTGCCGGCCGCAGTCTTCTGTGCTGCCCCCTCCGTCGCTTCGCGACGACGCTTGCGCGCTCGCGCGACGGTCAGGCTGATGCCGCTGACGATGACGAGGAGCACGCTGGCGGCCCCGAGGATCATCCAGTTCTCGAACAGCGGCTTCTCCTGGTGGGCGACCTCGAACGTCGCGACATCGCTGGTGATCTCGCCCCACGCGTTCTGCCTCGCGGTGACGGAGGTGGAGCCGTCGCCCATGTCGACGACCGAGGTGCACGACCAGCCGGAGCCGGTGACCTTGGCCGCGCACAGCACGGTCCCCTGCGGGTCGCCGACGACGACGGATGCGCCCGGCGCGCCCGTCCCGCGGAACTCGGGGTTCTTGGAGTCTGCCCGGGTGAAGTCGACGGGGGCGGTGATCGCGACGACCGCGTGCTCGCTCTTCGGGGCGGCCTCCTCGGCGGAGGCGAGGCCGGCGCCGGAGGTGGCGAGGACGACCCCGATCCCGGCGGCGGCGAGACCGATGCGGATGCTCTTCATTGTTCGTTGATTCCTTAGCGTGACGCGGGCACGGAGGCGGCCGCGGAGGTGGTGGACGGGGATGCGGTCGCTTCCCCGGGTTCGGCCGACCGGGCGGTCTTGTCCCACCCGGTGCGGCCCTGGATCATCCGCAGCAGCGCTCCCCAGGCGCAGGCGAACGAGAGGTAGTTCATGACGAGGAAGGCGTGACCCATGAGGATCGCCCAGCCGAGCCCGACCCGCCGGTCGCGTCGGAGGTACACGACGGTGGTGAGGATCGACGGCGCGAACGTGAGCACGTACCAGGCGACCAGGCCGACGACGAGCGACAGCGGGCCGTCGACGTACGAGAACACGGAGTCGGCGCGGACGATGAACGTGAACAGCAGCCAGTGCCAGAGGATCGACCAGGGCAGGTCGAACAGCCACGGCACGGAGAGGTAGGCGGACATCTCGAACATGCGCGCGTTGGAGAGGTCGGGGTTCTTCCAGATGTCGACGATGCGCTTGCCGGCCGTCATGTGGCCCTGGTACCAGCGGCGGCGCTGCACGATGAGCCGGCGGAGGGATTCGACGCCCTGCTGGTCGACCGAGGCCGCGGGAGTCGTCTCCAGCGTCCAGCCCTTGATGAGCAGCGAGATGGCCAGATCGAGGTCTTCGGTCAGGGAGGCCGACCACGGCATCCCGTCGAGTCCTTCCAGGGCCGACATGCGGGTGAACTGCCCGTTGCCGCCGAGGCTGACCGTGCCGGTCTTCCGGCGGCCGAACTGCGTGATGGCCGACATCGACCAGAACTGGAAGTCCTGGAAGCGGGTGAGAAAGTTGGTGTTGCGGTTGCGGATGCGTACGGCGAGCTGCAGGCCGCCGACCTTCGGGTCCTCGAAGATCGGGAGGACGTGCGAGAGCGCGCCGTCGGAGAGGCGGCCGTCGGCATCCATGACGCAGATGAGCACGCGGGCCGGGTTCTGGCCGCGCTCTTCGACGAGCCGACGGACGAGCAGGTAGGCGTCGTTGAGCGCCTCCCCCTTGCCGGTACGTGCGTTCGGGAGCTGCCGGCTGAGCACGATCGTGTTCGGTCCGCCCTGCTCGCGGGCGACCTCGGCCGTGCGGTCGTCGGAGGCGTCGTCGATGACGATGGTCGTGCTGCGACGGCCCGGCGCAAGGGCCGCGACGGTTGCGCCGATGACGGCTTCCTCGTTCAGGCACGGCACCAGGAAGTAGACGTCGAACGTCTCCGGCTCGTCGAGGAACGGCTGCTCGTAGCGGGCGTCGCCCTGCACGCCGAGCTTGGTCTTGTTCTTGCGGAGCTCGTGCATCCCGGCGCCCATGGCGGCGAGGAAGTACACCAGCGACAGGGAGATGACGACACCGGCGATGGTGTTCAGGACGGGGAAGAGCAGGTCCATCAGCGCACCGTCTTCCTGGTCGAGCGGAAGCGGCGCCGCGGACGGCGTCGCGGGACGATCCCGAGGAACACGCCCAGGCTGACGACGAGTCCGGCGGTCATCAGGAAGCTGCCGCCGAGGCTGTGCGCCCACTCGAAGCCGTCTCGTCCGTGCTCGGAGAGCACCCACGCGAGGCCGACGATCCGCACCTGGTTCAGCAGGATCATCAGCCCCGCGCCGAGGGCGGTGGCGACGATGACACGCACGGTCCGCAGCCGCGGGAGCATCAGGAGCAGCCCGCCGAAGATGACGATGCTGCCGGCGTAGAGCGCGATAGAGCACTCGATCGTGATGCGCAGCGCGAGGAACGTGTCGTGCACGCCGAAGACGACGGCCGGGGTTCCTGCGCTGAGCGATGGGAGGGCGTTGGTCGCGAAGAGCGCGTCGACCAGCCAGGCGCCGACCTGCGCCTCGAGGAGGCGGGCGGAGTACTCCTTGACCAGGAAGAGGATGCCGATCGCGACGACGGCGAGGCCGAGGAGGATGCGGGCCGCGGTCAGCAGCCGTCGGGCGGTGGGTCTGGAGGGCGCGGGGGCGTCGGGTGCGATGGTGGACATCGTCGGGTTCCTTCGTGGGCTCGGGAAAGCAGCCCACGGCGGTGGGCGGATGAACGGGTGTGGGGCGGCGCGGAAAGGCCGGTGAGGCCCCGGGGTCGCGCTAGGGACGCGACCCCGAGGGTTCTGCTGCTCGGCCGGTCAGGCCGAGGCGGCCGTCGCCGCGAGGGTGGCGCGACGCCGACGGATGTAATTGGCGCGCACCAGCGCCAGCCCGACCAGGACGAACGCGGCCGCTACGAACGTGTAGGCGAAGGCGTCGAATCCGGTCGTGGCGAGGGCTGTGGCGCCGGCGATCCCGCCGACGATCGGGGTTGCGGTTCCGTACATGACGTCACCTGTCCAATCTCGTGGGAGTGTTACGCCTGCTCGGCGTTGCGGCGGCGAAGGAACACGATGCCGGAGAGGCCGAGACCAGCGATGGCGGCTGCGCCGCCGATCGCCGGGGCGATCACGGGGGTGTCGGGCTGGTCCTCGGTCCAGGTGAACGTGGCCGACGGCTTAATTTCGTCCGTGGTCTGCCTCAAGTCGAACGTCAACTGCGTCTGGAGGGCCGTGGGCGTGACCTGGCCGAGCTTGAGCGTCGGAATCTTCACCTCCGTCATGGTGGGCACAAGGCCCGGCGTATTGATCTGCAAGGTCCATATACCAGTGGTGCCCTGCGGGTAGATGGTGTAGGTGAGCCCGTCAATTGACGTGGTGTAACCCTGAGCGGGATTTCCCGGGATTCGCTCAGTGCCAGGCACGCCGTTGAAGCTGTTCTGCCAGACGGTGCCCGCCGGCAGACCGAGTTCGATGTGAACGGCGCCGAGTGGCTCGCTCAGGGTCCAGGCCGTGCCGGTCATTGCTACGTCCAGGTCTTGACCAGCGGTTCCAGTTGCGCTGATCAGGGTGCCACCGGGGGTCGCCACCTGTGCGGCGAAGGCCGGAGCAGCCGTGAGGACGCCGGCGCCTCCGATCCCAGCCACGAGAACGCCGGCTAGTACGGCGTTGCGAAGTTTCGTCATAGTGTTCCTTTCGGGTGTTCGCTTCCACGAAGGAAGCTCACCCAGGATCACCGGCCCCTTACTCCTACTCAGGCGGAATCGGGCCTATAGAGTAGTGCGCTGCGTGCCCGCCGGGGCGCTATTGAGTAGTCCGCAGGACCACTCACTCCGCGGAGGGCGTCAGCTTCTGCGCCAGCATCAGCAGGATCCCGCTCGGCCCGCGCAGGTACGTCAGCTTGTAGATGTCCTCGTAGGTCGCGACGCCGCGCAGCGGGTAGTAGCCGTGCCGGGCCGCGATCGCCAGCGACGCGTCGATGTCGTCGACGGAGAACGCGACGCGGTGCATCCCGATCTCGTTCGGGAGCGTCGGCCGCGTGGGGATCGCGTCCGGGTGCAGGTACTCGAAGAATTCGAGGCGACCGTGGCCGTCCGGCGTCTGCAGCACCGCGATCTTCGCGTGGTTGCCGTCCAGCCCGACCGCGGTGTCCGCCCACTCCCCGCTGACCGTGTCGCGCCCGAGCACGGTGAGGCCCAGGTCGGTGAAGAAGGCGATCGCGGCTTCGATGTCGTCGACGGCGATGCCGACGTTGTCCAGGGCGATGGGCATGGGACGTCTCCTTGAGAGGTCGGACGGCGGTGGCGCCATGCTATCGGGCCGAATCAGCGCGCGGCGAGGCGCTCCAGCTGCCGGGTCAGGTAGGCGGTCTCGGCCGCGTTGTCCGTCAGCGCGAGCGCGGCCTCGTAGGCGGCGCGCGCATCCACCTCCCGTCCCAGCCGCACCAGCAGCAGTGCGCGCGCAGCGTGGAACGGGTGGTAGCCGGACAGCTGCGGGGCGAGCGCGTCCAGCAGCGCGACACCGGCCGACGGGCCGTCGCGCTCCCCCACCGCGACCGCGCGGTTCAGCCGGACGATGGGCGACGGATCGAGCACCGCCAGCTGGTCGTACAGTGCGACGATCTGCGCCCAGTCCGGCGCGTCTCCATCCGTGTGCACGGCGTTGATCGCCGCCAGCAGCTGGTACCGGCCGGGCGGCTGGCCCGACACCAGCCGTTCGCGCACCAGCGCGTGGCCCTCGGCGATGAGGGACGCATCCCACATCCCGCGGTCCTGCTCCCCCAGCGGCACCAGCTCGCCGGTGGACGAGACGCGGGCGTCGCTCCGCGCCTCGCTGAGGAGCATGAGCGCGAGCAGGCCGGTGACCTCGCCGTCGTCCGGCAGGAGTTCGTGGAGGAGCCGTGCGAGACGGATCGCCTCCCGGGTGAGATCGCGCCGCACGGGCGCAGTGTCGGGGCCGGAGGCGAGGTATCCCTCGTTGAAGATCAGGAAAAGCACCGTCAGCACACCGGAGACGCGGTGCGGCAGGTCCTCAGCGGTCGGCAGTCGGTACGGGATGTTCGCTGCCGCGATCTTCGCCTTCGCCCGGGTGATGCGGGCGCCCATCGTGGTGTCCTGGACGAGGAACGCGCGGGCGATCTCGGGCACGCTGAGGCCACCCACCATCCGCAGGGTCAGCGCGATCCGCGCCTCCATCGCCAGAGCGGGATGACAGCACGTGAAGATGAGCCGCAGCCGGTCGTCGTCGACCGCGCCGACCGGCTCGGGCTGCGTGTCGTACACGAGGTGCGCCTCCCTGTGCCGGGCGTCGCGGGTGCTCTCGCGGCGGATGCGGTCGATCGCCTTGCGGGTGGCGGTGGTGGTGAGCCACGCGCCGGGATTCGGCGGGATGCCGTCGACGGGCCACCGCTCGGCGGCGGTCGCGAAGGCCTCGGCGGCGGACTCCTCCGCCAGGTCGAGGCTGCCGAACCGCTTGGCGAGGGCGGCGACCACCCGCGCCCACTCCTCTCGGTGGGCCCGGGTGAGGGCGTCGTGCGCGGCGGTGACCCGTCGAGGACTGGTCACACGACGAGGAGGGGTCGCACCTCGAGCCGGCGGTTGCAGGCCTTGGAGCCCTCGGCCATCAACTCCAGGGCGACGTCGAGGTCGGGTGCTTCGATGAGCCAGAACCCGGCCGCCCACTCCTTCGCCTCGACGAACGGGCCGTCGGTGAAGACGGGCTCGTCGCCGCGCCCGTCGATGACGGTGGACACGGACGGGTCGGCCAGTCCGCCGGCGAACACCCAGTGGCCGCCGGCCCGCAGCTTGTCGTTGAAGGCGTCGATGGCGACCGCCTCCTCCTCGGTGCCCGAGTTGCTGCGGCTGTCGATGACGTTCACGAGATACTGCATGCGCTCATCCTTTCCCTTCAGGCCGCCTCCTCGCGGCAGCCTCCACCCCTGCTACGAACGCGGGCCTCACGTTTCGACAGTTCGGGCGGATCCACTTCAGACGGGGACGATGTCCCCGAGTTTCCAGCTGCGATCGAAGTACGGCTCGAGCGGGCCGTAGAGGCGGAAGTACGAGAACCAGTGCTTGCCCGGGATGGTCTGCACCCAGTTCGTGTCGCCGGTCGCGGGCGGTGTCGGGCCGAAGAACAGGTCGACGGAGCCGTCGGCGTTCGTGACCAGCTCGGGGTCGCGTGAGCCGCGGTCGCCGCGCTGCTGCTCGGTGTCGATCAGGCAGCGTGTGGCCACGTCGTAGACGGTGGCCGACCAGAACAGCTTCGCCGGAACCTCCGCGGGCACGTGGAGGGTGTAGTTGCGGCCGCCGTCGAGCCACGCGCCGTCCCCGTCGGTGTACGCGCCGAGGTACGCCTGGCCGACGCCGGGGGTCTGGCTCTTCATCGCCTCCGAGAAGCTGACCGCCTCGTAGAACCAGGAGGCGCGTTCGAGCAGCTCGTCATATCCATCGCCGCGCTGTGCGGAGTCGTCGAGGACGATCGCCTGCTCCCAGCGGCGGTCCGGCCAGTAGGTGCCCTGCGCGAACCGCTTGGCGAACGTGTTCGCCTGCGCCATCAGCTCCCCCGCCGCCGCTCCCTGCTCCAGGATGCGGATCAGGCGCTCCGACGGCTCGAACGGCTTCCCCTTCTCGATGCCGAGCTGCTTGAGCATGGCGAGGTAGAAGCGGTCGCGCTCGTCGACCACCTCGCTCTGGTAAATGTCGTGCAGCCGCCTCCAATAGTCGAGCCCACGCGGCTGGTCGCCGGTCCAGGGGCGGCCGTCGGGCGACACGATGCGCGTCGGTGCCGGGTTCTCGCGATCGGCGTACGGATAGATCCGCACGGCCCGCACCAGGGCGTCGGCACGCTCCGGGTCGGGGTCGAGGGTGCGGAACCCGAACATGATGTTGACGCCGGAGGACCGCAGGGTGCGATAGTCGTCGCCGAGCCCATCCGGCTCGTCCATGCCGGGGCCGAGGATGACGTACTTGCCGCCTTGACCGCGGTCCGGGCCCATCTCGCCCATCGCACCCACCTCGCGCTGCCAGAAGTCGGAGACCCCTCCCGCCGTCGGTCCGGCGGGCAGTTCGATCACGAGCGGCCCGCTGGCGGACAGGTCGAAGAAGTTCAGGATGTACGGGGTCGTCGCGTTCGCCGTGATCAGTCCCAGCCGATCCCGGTAGCTGAGGTACCGCACCAGGTCGCTTCCGGTGGCGCCGAACACGTCGTAGTGCTGCGTCTTCCATTGCGCGTAGGAGACGAGCGGCAGGGCCCAGAGGTACGCCTGGCAGGCGAGCTGGTAGTCAAGTTCGTCGAAGATCGTCGGGATCGCCTCGCGCGACGGGAGATCGCCGTCGCTGGGGAGGTCGGCCAGTCGTCCGGGCAACTCGACGGTCATGGTTTCGTCCCTCCGACGAGGTCGGGTCGACGTCCCCCGACCGTACGATGCGCTCGCGTCGTCGCGGCACGTGGCGCCAGGATATTGATCGAGCGGGCCAGCGTCTAGGGGCGGGATCCGGCGAAAATCAGGCTCTAGCGCGGCCCATCCGTCTCCCCCCAGACTGAGCGCATGCAGCGACCGCTCGCGGGTCTCACCTGGCGCAATGCCGGCGGTGAGGCGGTCGCGGGCGTCACGCTGCTGGCCATCGCCGTGCCGCTCAACATCGGCTACGCGCAGATCGCCGGGCTGCCGCCCACGGCCGGGCTGTACGCCCTTGTGCTCCCCGCGATCGTGTACGCCCTGATCGTGTCGTCCCGGCAGCTGGTGGCGTCGCCGGATGCGGCGGCGGCCGCTCTCGTCGCCTCCTCTATCGGCGGACTGGCGGTCGCGGGAACCGCCGACTACCTCACCCTGGCGTTCGCGCAGGCGATCATCTGCGGCGTGCTGTTCGTGTTCGCGGCGGTGCTCAAGCTCGGGTTCCTGGCGAACTTCCTCTCCAAGCCCATCCTGGTCGGGTTCGTCGGCGGGCTGGCGCTCGACATCCTGGTCAGCCAGATCGCCAAGATGCTCGGGGTCACGATCGACTCCGGCGCCGAGTTCACCGACAAAGTGGGCGCGCTCGTCACCGGGCTGCCCACGCTGAACGGATGGTCGGTGCTGATCGCCGCCCTCTCTGTGGTCGTGCTCGTGGTCGGCAAGCGCGTCGCCCGGGCGGTCCCGTGGGCGTTGATCGTGCTCGTCGTCGCGACCGTGGCCGTCGTCGCCAGTGGGCTCGAGGCGCAGGGAGTCGCCGTGCTCGGCCCGGTGGATGCGGGTCCGCCGGCCCTCACCTGGCCGGTGCTCGATTGGGGTCGCTGGCTCGCCCTCATCCCCTCGGCCATCGCGTTGACGCTGGTGACCATGGCCGAAGGGCTGCTCGTCGCACGCAGCTACGGCGAGAAGCACCGCTACGGCACGAGCCCCAACCGCGACCTGCTCGCGTTCGGGGCGGCGAACGTCGCCGCCGGCGCGACCGGCGGATTCGCGGTCGGGTCGTCGACCTCGCGCACGGCCGCGATGGACCAGGCAGGATCGCGCACCCAGCTGCCGTCACTGGTCGCGGCCGTCGGCACCCTGCTGCTGCTGGTGTTCGGCACGGGACTGCTGGAGCACATCCCCTCGCCTGCCATCGGCGCGATCGTGGGGGTCGCGATCATCCCGCTGCTCGGCATCCGTGAATTCGGGGAGCTGTGGCGGCAGGACCGGTTCGAGTTCGCGATCGGCGCCGTCTGCTTCGTCGTGACCGTGCTGATCGGGGCGATCCCGGGCATCTTCGTTGCCTTCGTCCTCGCGCTGATCAACCTCGCTCAGCGGGCCTCCTCCCCCGCGATCGACGTGCTGGAGGCGGACGGCGACCCGCACTCGTCGCTGCTCGACCCGGCGCCGCACGGAGCGACGACGGCCCCGGGCATCGTGATCATCCGTCTCGCGGCTCCCCTGTTCTTCGCGAACGGGTCGGTCTTCGCCGACGCCGTCAAGCGCGCGGTCACCTCGGCGAGCGGCGTCCGCAACGTCGTACTCGACCTCGAGGCGGTGACCGACATCGACGTGACCGGCGCCGTGGCCTTCGCCGGTCTGAAGGGGTGGCTGCACGACAACGGCGTCGCCCTGTCATTCAGCCGGCCGCGCACCGAACTCGTCGACCGGATGCGCGACCTCGGCGTGCTCGACGACGAGCGCCTCTACCCGACCAACCGGGCCGCGCTCGCGGATCTCGGCGCACCCTCCGTCGGCTGACGGCCACGAGAAAGCAGGACACCCATGGGACCGGTCATCGGAGACGTCATCCCGCTCGCGCTCGGCGTGGCGATCAGCCCGATCCCGATCATCGCGGCGATCCTCATGCTGCTGTCGCCGAAGGCGCGCGGGACCAGCCTGGGCTTCCTCCTCGGCTGGCTGCTCGGCATCGTCGTCGCCGTCGTGGTGTTCACCCTCCTCTCGTCGGTCCTCCCGCAGGGCGACCCGGACGAGTCCAAGCCGATCCTGGGCACCGTCGAGATCGTGCTGGGCCTGCTGCTGCTCGTGCTCGCGGTGCAGCAGTGGCGCGGCCGCCCGAAGGTCGGTACCGAACCGGCGCTGCCGAAGTGGATGTCGGCGATCGACACGATGACGGGTGCCCGAGCGCTCGTGCTCGGCTTCCTCCTCTCCGCCCTCAACCCGAAGAACCTGCTCATGGGTGTGGCCGCCGGCGTCGCGATCGGCTCCGACGCGCAGACGACGGCGGAGACAGTCGTCGCGGTGATCGTCTACACGGTCATCGCCGCATCCACCGTCGCCATCCCCGTGATCGCCTACCTGGCCGCCTCCGCCCGGATGGCCCGGCCGCTCGAATCCCTGCGCATCTGGCTGGTCTACAACAACGCCACCATCATGGCCGTGTTGCTCCTGGTGATCGGCGTCGTGCTGATCGGCAAGGGGCTCGGGGAGTTCTGACGGCCGTCCACTTCCCTATCGCGGCATCGGCCGCCCCCGAGATCGGAGAACGCATGAACGGAACGGAAGCCGCGGCGATGCCGACGGACCAGGAGATCGTCGACGCCTACCTGTACCTGTTCGGTCGACTGCTCGTCGCCCGCCAGGAGAACCACGACATCGACGTCGAACGGGTCGGCTGGAACACCATCAAGTACAACCCGCTCGGCTCGGCGGAGTTCGTCAACCCGAACCTGGATGTCGCCTACCTGGAAGCGTGGATCGCCGTCGACCCCTCCCATGCGGTCACGCTGCAGGTGCCCGAGATCGTCGGCCGCTACTACACGGTGCAGGTCGTGGACGTCTGGGGCGAGGTGATCGCCAACATCAACGAGCGGAACTTCCCCGACCATCCCTTCGGCGCGGTGGCGTTTCGCCTCGCGGGCACGACGCCGCCGACCCCGGACGGCGCACTGGTGATCGACCTCCCCGGGCGGAAGGCGAAGATCCTGGCCCGAGTCGAGCTGAAGTCGACCCCGGATGAGGCCGTCGCCCTCCAGAAGAGCTTCCGAATCGAGGCTCCCGACGGGATCGTGATCGACCCTCCGCCGACCATCCCCGACTTCAGCAACGCGAGCCTGCCGGGTGCCGATGCCTTCGCCGCCGGGCCGGCGCTCCTCGCGACCGCACCGGACGCGATGCCCGATGCAGCCCGCTATGCGCGGCTGGTCGAGGTCATCGCCGATCGCATCGCGGATGACTCCGCCGCCACCGCGGCGGTCGACGAGGTGATCCGCACGAAGGCCTGGCCTGCCTTCCTCGCCGGAACCAAGGGATTCGGCACCCAGCGCAACGGCTGGTCGGTGGCGTTCGCGGCCGGCCGCTTCGGCAACGACGTGCTCGCGCGGGACATCGTCGACTATGGCGGCCTGTGGGCGAACACGGTCGACGAGGCCATCTACGACGTCGGTCAGCTGGGCAGCGATGGTGCGCTGCTCGACGGCGGGGCGGCGTACGAGATCCGCTTCCCGGCGGACGAGCCGTCCAACCTCGTCGACGCGTTCTGGTCGCTGACGCTCTACTCCGTCCCCGACTACCGGGTGGTCCCCAACCCGATCGACCGTTACGGCATCAACTCCGAGTCGCCGCTCACCCCCAACGACGACGGATCGGTGAGCATCTGGATCGCACCGAAGCGACCGGCCGCATCCCCGGAGGCCAACTGGTTGCCCTCGCCGGCCGGGAGCGGGTTCTCCCTCAACCTGCGCCTCTACGTCGCCCGGAAGCCGGCCCTCGCGGGCGAGTGGTTCCCGCCGCCGATCGCGGTGGTGTCGACGGCCGGGTGAGGTCAGGGGGTTGGCTTCCAGCCGACCGTGCGGAGGATGTCGACCGCGACCTCCTCCGGCGTCCTGCCCGTCGTGTCGATGCGCATCACGGACTCGGGGGCGTGGGCTTCCAGCCGCACCGCGGCCGCCGCACTGCGCGCCAGGTGGGCGTCGAAAGATGCGCCGCGCTCGCGCTGAGCCAGGCGTCCCCGGACCGCTCCGTCGCTGCCCTGCAGGAGGACGGCCGCGATCTCCGCATCCTCGCCGAGTGCCTGCCGCAGCTGCGGGATGGTGACCACGGCCGCCGTGTTCGTGTAGACGACACGGTCGTATCCCAGTTCGCGGTAGTTGGCCCACATCGCGGCGAGGTTTCGCTCTGCCAGTTGCGCTTCCGGATACGCGCTCCATGGTGCCGGGTGTGCCAGGTCGAGGTTGTCACCCTCGATGATCGCGTGCGCGACGTCGCCGGCCGAGAGGATGTCGTGGATCGCCAGCGCGACCGTCGACTTCCCGACTCCCGAGCGGCCGCCGATCAGCAGCGCCTTCGTCGCAGTGGTGGTCGGCACGGTGGGAATCTATCCGAGGGCTCAACTGCTGTCCAGCCGCGAGCGGCGGCCGTCGCTACCCTGTGGCCTGTGCGCGCCAAGAAGCGACGGCTGCGTCGCCGTGACATCGTCAAGGACGCCATCGCCGGGATCGTCCTCGGCATCGAGAGCGTGCCGGACGGCCTGGCGTCCGGGCTGCTCGCAGGCGTCAATCCGCTCGCCGGTCTCTACGCGTACCTGTACGGGATGGTCGGCGCGGCCGTGCTCACGAGCAGCACGTTCATGGCGGTGCAGGCGACCGGGGCGATGGCCCTCGTCATCCAGGACGCGAACCTGGAGACGCGTCCCGACCCGGACCGCGCGCTTTTCACGCTCGCCCTCATGACCGGGCTGGTCATGTGCATCGCCGGGTTGCTGAAGGGCGGACGGCTGATCCGCTTCGTCCCCGCCGATGTCATGACCGGGTTCATCACCGCGGTGGGTGTCAACATCATCCTCGGCCAGCTGTCGGCGTTCACCGGCTACTCGGGCGAAGGCAGCAACCGGGTGACGCGGTCGATCGACCTGCTCCGGCACATCCCGCAATGGAGCATCCCGACCGTGATCGTCGGTGCCGTCACGATCCTCACCATCGTCGTGCTGCAGCGCACACCGGTGGGCGGGTTCGGGCTCGTGATCGCGGTCGTCGTCGGGTCTCTGACGGCTGCCGCTCTGAATCTGTGGGTGGATGCGCGGGTGCCGCTGCTCGGCGACATCGTCGTGGTCCCGGCCGGGCTGCCGTTGCCAACGCTGCCCTCGATCGGCGACGTCCCATATCTGCTGATCCCCGCTGTGTCCCTGGCGCTCGTCGGACTCATCCAGGGCGCGGGGGTTTCCGCGGGCATCCCGACGGCGAGCGGGCGGCCGGCGAACGCATCCCGCGACTTCATCGGGCAAGGCGTCGGCAACATCGTGTCGGGGCTGTTCCGCGGAATGCCCGTCGGCGGGTCGATGTCGGGGTCCTCCCTGTTGGTCACTGCGGGAGCGCGGTCGAAGCTGGCGCTGTTCGTCGCCGGGGTGACGATGGCGCTGGTCATCGTGTTCGCGTCGGGCATCGTGGCGCTCACGGCGATGCCGGCGCTCGCCGGGCTGCTCATGACGATCGGCTACGCGGCCATCAAGCCGAGCCGCGTCTACTCGGTGGTGAAGAGCGGGATCCTGCCCACAGCGGTCATGACGGTCACCTTCGTGCTCACCCTCGTCATCCCGTTGCAGTTCGCCGTGCTCGCCGGAGTCGGGCTCGGCATCATCCTCTTCGTCGCCCGGCAGTCGAATCGGCTGCGGGTGCGGCAGGTGCACCTCGACGCGAGCGGCGGGATGCGCGAATCGGACCCGCCGGCCACCGTCGGCACGCGCGAGGTAATCGTGCTGCAGCCGTACGGGAGCCTGTTCTTCGCGAGCGCGCCCTCGTTCGAGCGGCAGCTGCCGAGCGTCGACGAGGAGACGGAAGGCTCGGTGGTGATCATCCGGCTGCGCGGGACCGACGAACTGGATCTGGCGCTCATCGACTCCCTCCGCCGGTACGCCCGCAGTCTGGCCGCCGCCTCATCCCGGTTGAAGCTGGTCATCAGCGAGGCGGCGGTGCGCCAGCAGCTCGCCGCGAGCGGGCTCCTCGCGGAGCTCGGCGAGGAGAACGTGTACCAGGGCACCGAGTGGATCGGCAAAGCGGTGCAGCTCGCCTGGGCCGATGCTCAGCGCTCCGTCGCCCGAGAGTGACCCCTCTCTCGTATCCGCCCACCGTCGAGTCCGCACAAACTGCACGCTGTGAGCCGCCGGAGCGTGCAAAGTTTGCGGACTCGACGGTGGGCGGAGGGGTGAGATGCGGAGGGGTCAGGGGGCGGTGAGACGGCCGGGGGCCCCGTGGCCGGGGCAGACGAGGCGGGGGCGGAGGGACGCGATGAGGTGCTCGGTTTCGAGCGCCTGGGGCCTGTCGCTCGTGAGGACGGACGGCATCTGGCGGAGGCGCCCCTTCGAGACCATCACCGCGTCGCCCGCGAAGACCACGCCGCGGTACTCGACGATGACGTGGCCCGGCGTATGGCCCGGCGCGGCGATCGCACGCACACCGGGAACGATCTCCGTCTCCCCCTCGTCCGGGAGCTCGTGCAGGCTCGCCGGAACGTCGCTGGCACGCCAGACCCGCGCCAGGAAGCGGCGGAACCGCGTCGGCGGTGGCGTCTGGCTGCGGAGGATGTCGGCATCCCGAGCGCCGATCCACACCCGGGCTCCGGTCTCCCGCTGCAGCGCCGCGGCCGACCCCGCGTGATCGGGGTCGTAGTGGGTGAGCACGATGTCGGTCACCGGCCCCAGACCGTGCTCGTCCCGGAGCTCGGCGATCAGGGCGGATGCGCCACCGGGCGTCCCGGTGTCGATGACGACGGAGGCGTCGCCCGTGTCGACGAGATACGCGTTGGCGCCGGTCGCCTTCCGCAGGCGGTACACGCCGTCGGTGAGAAGCTGCATGTGCTCAGCTTCGCACGGTGCGACCGCGTTCTCCCTAGCGATCCACCGAGGTGCCCGACGGCGGCCCCTCGAGGCTGCCCTCGTCGAGGAGCTGGAGGCCGAGCGGCGTCGACGCGGACACGACCAGCGCGTTCACCCAGTCGCGGTTGATCTCAGGGAAGCGGCCGCCGGAGTACTTGAAGTGCAGGTCGGTCTGCGGGCCGATCCACACGCCGCTCCGGCCGTCGCCGACCGACTCGTTGTCGCGCCAATTCAGCATGAAGGTCTCATGGCGCCGGAGTTTCGTGGAGATCGCGATCTGGAGGTGGGCGAGAACGCGGTCGTCGAAGCTGATGGCCAGGCGCGCGGCGCCGTAGAAGAGGGTTCCCATGTGTGCTCTCACCTCGTGTGGATGGTGCTGCTCATCCGAAGTCCTCCTCCGGGAGGTCCGAGTTCCGGCCGATGACCGGCGACGACGGCTGGAGGCGTGCCGTCTTGTCGCGCATCGACCGGGTCGACTCCGCATCCTGCAGGTCGGCGCCGCGGTCGAGCGCCGGTGCGGTGAACAGCTGGCTCGCCGGCCCGATGAGCAGGCGGGTCTCCCCGCGCAGGCCTTCGTCGGAGAGCGCCGGGACGACAACCAGATCCGACTTGCCGACATCCGCGAGGGCCTGCGCGTAGCGCACCAGTGCGTCGCAGACATCGTCGTCGAGGAAGATGTGCCCTCCCGCGTAGTAGAGCTTCTGCATGCTTCCATCAATCGCACGGATCGCCGCCGTTTTCCAGGGGGAACCGTGCCTGTCCGCACGGGTGCCCGCTGTCGTACCCTCGGCTGAGCGGACGGCGCACGGGCGGCCGGCTCGCCGCGGGCTCTCCGGCGAAAGGAGTCGCATGCTGAGCGTCATCGGGCAGCTCCTGCCGCTGGCCGTCGCGGTCGCGCTCAGCTCCGTCCCGATCCTCGCCGTGCTCGTCCTCCTGCTCGGCGCCGCCCGACCCCGCGTGCCGACCCTGTTCGTCGTCGGATACGTCGCGGGCCTCGTCACGATCACGTCGCTCTTCGCGATCTTCCTGCACGCCATCCCGGCGAACACCTCGGTCGGGCCGGAGCCCTTCGTCGGCGTCCTGGAGATCCTCGTCGGCGTCGCCCTGCTCGTCTACGCGGTCATCGAGCTGCGACGGCACCCGCAGGCGGCGGAACGCGAGACGCTCCCCCGGTGGATGGTGGCCCTCGGCAGGATGCGCTCCCTCCCCGCCCTCGGGCTGGGATTCGCGCTGAACATCCGGCCGAAGTCCATCCTGCTCGCCATCGCCGCCGGTCTGGTGATCGGGCCGGCGAAGCTCCCGGTGTCCGAGGATGTCATCGTCATCGCGATCTACGTGCTCATCGGGGGCAGCTCGGTCGGCGGCCCGGCACTGTTCGCCCTGATCCGTCCCGACAAGGCGCGGCCGGCGCTCGCCGCGACCGAGCGCTGGCTCCTGCGTAACGACACGACGGTGGCGATCATCGTCGCGACCGTGATCGGGACGGTCATCATCGGCAACGGGCTCTCGCGCTTCTGAGGGCGGCCGCGTATCGGGTCGCGCGGATCAGGCCGGCGGCTTCTCCAGCCCGAGCAGCGGATACAGCAGCCGAACGCCCTCGGTCAGCCCGCCCATCAGCGCGCCCCGTCCGTGGCCGCCGGTCGGCAGATCGGCGAACGCGGAGTCGATCCCGGCCGCTCGGGCTGCGGCAGCCGCCCGGAGCGCGACGTGGTGGTACGCGGGGTCGTCGCGGCAGGCGGTGAAGATCGCCGTCATGCCCGGATGCCGGAACTGCCGCAACTTGACGAACGGCTTCGCCGCCTCGTACGCCTGACGGTCGCCGTCGAACTGGTCGCGGAGGGTCGCGTCGGGATGCTCAGCACCGGGGAACTCCTCCCCCGAGATGTCGAGGATGCCGCCGTACAGCTCCGGATGGTCGATCGCGAACGACAGCGCGCACAGCCCGCCGTTGGAGTACCCGGCCGCCGTCCAGAACCGGTGGTCGCGGGTGACCGGGAGATGGCTCTCGGCCCACGCCGTCACATCCGTCGTCACGTAGGTCTCGGCCTTCCCGAACCGCGCGGTGTCGAGGCACAGCGTGTCGTCGTACGGGCTGCCCAGCTGGTCGGCGACGACGACGACCGGCGCGAGGCCGTGGTGGGTGGCGGCGTACTGGTCCAGCACCTCGGCGATGGGCTCCGGGTCCGGATTGCCGGGCTGGCCCATCATCATGACGATCAGCGGAAGGGCGGGTGGATGCGCGACGCGCGCTGCCGGCGGCAGGTACAGCCCGGCATCCCGCGCGTGGAATCCGCTTGTGGTCGCCGGGATCTTCGCCGTGCCGACCAGCCCGTGCGCGGGCATGCCCGCCGGCGGCGTCCAGTGCTTCCAGAGCGACGAGTCGTACCCCGTGGAGGCGAGCGCGGGCGGGGCGAGTTTCAGCGGCTTCTGGACGGCGATGGCGAGAACGCTGCCGAGGGTGCGGTTGAGCCCGTAGTTGGCGTTGATGCCGACGCCGGCCGCCAGGAGGAACACCGGGACGGCGGCGATCGCGACGGCCGTGCGCCAGGCGGGGCGCCTCCGGATGCTGACCACGGCGATGGCCACGCCGACGAAGGCGACCGCCATCCAGGCGTAGTTGCCGAAGCCCAGCGACTCGCCGAACAGGTTCAGCCAGCGGATGCAGATCAGCCAGGTCGCGACGGCGGCCAGGATCCCGACGACAGCCGCGAGCGCGATCCGCAGCAGCCAGCGCAGCGACGGGCGGCGGAGCAGCAGCCCGACCAGCAGCGCGGCCGCCAGCGCGAACACCACCACGGGCACCGGTCCGTCGACGACGTCCAGCGCCAGCAGTCCGTCGAACACGCGGCCCCCTCGTTCCCCCCGGACCGCAGGACGGGCCCCTCAAGCAGCTCGACTATACAAGTGTTCGCCGAACGAACAGCCCGGGTCATCGGGAGAGTCTGTGGAGGCTCGCAGATCGACAGCGCACGGCCCCCGAGCACGGGTCTTGCGAGAGAGAAATATTACCGTAGAGTGACCGGGACGGATTTTTGCATGCATGCAGATCGGCGGCGAGAGGAACCCGTGAGCGACGAACGACAGAGCCGCCCCGAGCCCGAGGAGGCGGCCCCGCAGGCCGTTCCGCCGATCGACACGTCGACGCCCCCGGCGCCCACGGCGCCTGCAACGCCCTCGGCTCCGCGGCGCCGCGGCCGGTTCTGGATCGTCGCGACCGCAGCCCTCCTGCTGATCACCGGTGGGACGCTGGCTGCGGGATGGGGTTGGCGCGCTCTCGCCGCGGAGGCCGAGTCGCAGGCGCACCGTGAACTGGTGGCCGCATCCACCGCCCTGGACGACGTCACCGACCGCCGCGGAATGGCGATCGACAAGGCGCGAGCGGCGCTGTTGTCGCTGTCCGCATGGGGGGTGAAGCAGCGTCCCGACTACCTGCAGGAGTCGACGGCGAAGGCGCTGTCCGATGCTCAGGCGTCGCTGACGAAGGCGTCGAAGGGTCTGAAATTCACTCCGTTCGACCCGCCGCAGGTGGCCGCCGGCAGCCCCGACCTGATGCCGTGGAGCGTCTCCGCCGACGTGCAGCGCACTCTCGAGCTCGCGAAGCAGGAGGAGACCACCCGCCGCACGCGGGCGGCGGAGCTGAAGGCCCTGACCGCCGCGCAGAAGGCCGTGTCGACCAGCGCGGCAGCGGTCTCCGCCGAGCTCACCGCGCACGGCGAGCAGGTGCTCACGGCCGACACCTCCGCGACCTACGAGAGCAAGGTCACTCTGCGGCACGCCATCGACGACGCGAAGGCGGACGTCTCGGCGGCCTCGACCATCGACGGTTCGCGCCTGCTCGCCGTGATCTCCGCGATCGACGGCGTCAACACGGCGCAGGCAGCCGGCGAGGCGGCCAAGCAGGACCCGGCGTATCCGGTACGCGCGCAGATGGAGGCCTACGCCCGCTCCATCGCCCACGGCGTCACCCTCGACTTCCAGTGGCACGAGAAGGTCAGCGGCCTGGGCGAGGGCTGGTACTCGGGGACGACGATGTACCACGAGGGCGACGGCGGCTGGGCGACGATCGACCTCAACTTCAGCCTGCAGGAGGGCTGGACCTACGGCGACGTCAACGCGAAGGCCCTGATCACCCACGAGGTCGGGCACGCGCAGGTCGTGCGTCCGGAGTGCAAGCCGCTGTTCGACGGTCCGACCTTCCAGGGCGACGACGAGATGTGGGCGACGGCGTGGGCGATCGCGATGGGCTTCGACGTGCCGGGCTCCGGCATCGAGGCCTACGGCCGCCCGAGCGACCAGCAGATCGCGGTCGCCGGGCAGTGCCGCTGAGGGCCCGGCCGCAGGCGCGCTAGACGAGCAGCGCGCCGCCATCGACGGGGATGGAAGTCCCCGTCATGAACTCCTGGGTCATCGCGTAGACGAACGCCTGGGCGACGTCGTCGACCTCGCCGACGCGACCGACGGGCAGGACGGCAGCCTGCTGGTCGTACATCGCCTGCTGGTCATCCGCGCTCATGCCGGACCACAGCGGGCTGCGCACGATGCCCGGCTCGACAACGTTCACCCGCACAGGCGCGAGCTCGACCGCGAGTGCGCCGGCCAGGCTCGTCATCGCGCCGCACAGGCTGGAGGCGACCGCCCATCCTGCTCCGGGCCGCGTGCGGGCGGAGCCGGACGTGAGGGTGATGGATGCGCCGGGCGCCAGGTGGCCGATCGCCGAGCCGACCGCGTTGAGCGCACCGAAGTAGCGCACCTCAAAGAAGCCGCGTGCGCGGTCGAGGTCCAGTTCGTTCATCGGCATCAGGCTCAAGGGCTCGCCGGCCGTGTAGGCCAGGTGGTCGACCTCCCCGGTCTCGGCGAAGAACTCCCGCAGGTCGGCGGGGTCGAGGACGTTCACGGCGCGCCCGGATGCCGTGGGCAGCTGGGCGAGCGCCGCATCCACACTCGATGTGCGGCTGGATGCGATGGTCACCCGTGCGCCGGCGTCGAGCGCCGCGCGGGCCGTCGCCAGGCCGATGCCGGAGCTTCCGCCGATGACGACGACGTGCGAGTTCTTCAGAGACATGGGGGTTCCTTTCGGTGGGACGGGTCCAGTGTTCCGCCGAGCCGACGCGAGCGTCCAAGACCTCTTCCGCCTCCGGTGACACCCGATGGGTATCAGTGGCATCATCGACAGATGAACACCGACCTCGATCTGCGGCGACTGCGCTATTTCGTCGCGGTGGCGGACACGCTCAACTTCGGCCGTGCGGCGGAGGCGCTGATGATCGCGCAGCCGGTGCTCTCGCGGCAGATCCGGGTGCTCGAGGCGGAGCTGGGCGTTCAGCTGTTCGTGCGCGACACCCGGGGCACGGAACTGACGGAGCACGGGCGGATGCTGCGCGACGAGGCCGAGACCCTGCTCGCCACGGCGGCCGCCGTCCGTCGCCGTGTCGCCGTCGCGGCTCGCGGCGAGACGGTGTTCACGGTCGGATTCATGCCGGGACTCACGGTCACCGGTGCCGTGCGCGCTTTCCGTGAGACACATCCTGGCGTGACGGTGGAGGTCATGCGGACGACGTGGGAAGAGCAGTCGCGTGTCCTCCTGGACGGCCGCGCCGACGTCAGCTACCTGCGCGAACCCTTCGACGCCGGCGGCATCGCCTCGGTCCGTCTGTTCACCGAACCACGGGTCGCGATGCTCCCGTCGACGCATCCGCTCGCGGCATCCGCCGAGGTGCGGCTCGCCGACCTCACCGGCGAGCAGCTCCTGCAGGATCCCGCTGCGGTGCCCGAATGGACGGCGACCGAAGGGGGCTCGCGCCGCGGACGGGCGCCGGGGCGCAGGCCCAGCCGCACGGTCGAGGAGAAGCTCGAGCTGGTCGCGATGGGAGCGGGAATCGCCGTTCTCCCCCTCTCGACCGCCACGTTCTACACGCGCCCGGACGTGCGCGCTGTGCCGGTTGTGGACCTGGCGGAGACCGCGGTCCACCTGGGTTGGGAGTCCTCTCGGCGCTCGACGCTCGTGGCGGACTTCGTGGCGGTCGCGTCCACCTCCGACGTCATCCGATCGGAGGATGCGCGCTCGCACGTCTGATTGAAATAGTGGATGCATGAGCATCCGCAGGTCAGTGACTCCCCCGCGCCGAACATCCGTCCATCGTCTCGGCGGCCTCCGCCTCCTCGCCGGGGCCGTCGTCGGGGCGCTGCTGCTGACGGGGTGCGTGTCGGCGGCGAAGCCGAAGATCGTCCCCCCGACCACCCTCAGCTCGCACACGGACGAGCAGGTCGCCCCCGAACTCGAGCCGTACTACAAGCAGGATGTGTCGTGGGCCCCCTGCCTCGACCCGGGGATGCAGTGCGCCGACCTCATCGCGCCCGTCGACTGGGCGAACCCGGGCGGAGAGCGCATCACGCTGGCGATCGCGAAGCGGCCGGCGGAGAGCGGAAAGGCGCGCGGTTCGATGCTGATCAACCCGGGCGGCCCGGGCGGCTCCGGCATCGAGTTCCTGCGCGGTTTCCAGGGCTCGAAGGGCGTGATGTCCGACTACGACGTGGTCGGGTTCGACCCGCGAGGGGTCGGTGAGTCGACCCCGGTCGTGTGTTTCACGGACGATCGGGACCGCGACCGGATGCTGTACGGAACCTTCCGCGACCCGTACGGCTCGGCCGGCTGGGAGAAAGAGCTCGATACGCGTCAGAAGGCGTGGGTCGATGCGTGCGTGAAGAACACCGGCCCGCTCCTGGCGCACATCGACACCGCCAGCGTGAGCCGCGACCTCGACATGATGCGAGCAGTGCTCGGCGACGACAAGCTGAACTATCTGGGGATCTCGTTCGGAACGTACATCGGCAGCGTCTATGCGGCACTCTTCCCCGCCAAGGTCGGACGGATGGTGCTCGACGGCGCCGTGGAGCCGCCGTACGGCTCGTTCGAGAGCAGTGTCCGGCAGGCCGCCGGCTTCGACCGCGCGTTCGCCGCATACCTCACGAAATGTCTGAAATCGGCCGACTGTCCCGTACAAGGCCCTCTGGCGAAGGCCAAGGAGCAGGCGCACGACCTCATCCTGAGCGTCGACCGCACGAAGCTGAAGGCGTCCGACGGCCGGCTCCTCGACTCGTCCACGGTCGTGGACGCGATCGCCTACAACCTCTACGCCGAGTTCTCCTGGGACACCGTCACCGAGGTGCTGCGGGCAGTGAAGAAGGGCGACGCGGGACCGGTCTTCGAGCAGGCGGACAGCTCCAACGAACGCCTGCCGGACGGAGAATACTTCGGACGCCTGATGGATGTGCTCGTCGCCGTGGGGTGCGCGGAGCCCACCCGTGACGACAGCCCGGGCTTCCAGGAGGGCATCGACCGGATCAGCAACGCCGCGCCGGTGCTCGGCTCCATCGGCGTGTACGACAACTTCGCGGCGAGCGAGAAGGCGTGTGCGCACTGGCCCTACCCGAAGCCGACGGAGACCCTGGACTTCACGGCGCCGGGTGCCGCTCCCATCCTCGTCCTCGGCACCACCGGCGACCCGGCGACGCCGTACTCGCAGGCCGTCGCGTTGTCGAAGCTGCTGTCGAGCGGGGTCCTGGTGACGCACAAGGGCGAGGGCCACGGCGCCTACGGACGCGGGGTCGGCTGCATCGACGGCATCGTCGACGACTACTTCGTCCGAGGGAAGGTGCCCGCGTCGCAGCCCACCTGCTGAGCTGCTGGCTTTCCGGCGCCCGCCCGCATCCCTAGGGTGCAGACATGGATGGCGATGTCACATTCGAAGCGGTGATGCAGCGACCGGGTCTGGTCGACGCGGTGATCCGGCTGACCGCGGGCCCCGGAGAGCCTCCCGCGGCTCTACGCGGCCGAGCGCGGTACCGGGACGACGAGGTGTGGGAGGTGTTCGTCCTCGACGACAGCACCGACTGGCCCCGCCGCGCGGTGTACCGGCTGGTGGACCGAATGGACGACGACGGCGACCCGCTCCCGGAGGAAGCATGATGCGGACGGCCGAGCGCATCTCGCGCTTCCGGGCTCGCGCGGGGCAGCTGCCGGTGGTCGCCTTCGGCCGGCCGGGGCCGGAGCGCGAGGACGTCACGCGTCACATCCTGGATGGAGCGCGGATGGCGACCACCATTCCCCTCGCCGACTACCTCCGCGACGGGGAGCCGCTTCCTGTGCCCGGCGCCCGCTACCAGCTGGTCGACTCGACCGACGAGCCGGTCGCGATCGTCGAGCTGGCGGCCGTGACCACCTGCCGCGTCGACGACGTCGACCTGGCGCCCGCACGCCCCGCCGTCGCGGGCGGGACCGACGATGCGGCCGCCCGGTGGCAGGCCGCCCACCGTGCGGCCTGGCCCGGCATCGACGGCGACACGGAGATCGTGGTGGCGGAGTTCGAGGTCGTCGAGCTGCCCAGCCGTCACCGGGCCGGTTCACCGGCCGCAACGTCACCGGCGATGTCGTCGGCCTCCGAGACGCCCGCACGCAGCCGTGCCGCATCCTGACCCGGCGACAGCCCGAACGTGCGGCGGTACTCGCGGCTGAACTGCGAGACGCTGCCGTAGCCGACCGCGGAGGCGACCTCCGCGACGGTCGTGTCGCCCTCGGCGAACAGGATGCGCGCCCGCCGCAACCGCAACGCCTTCTGCCACTGGATCGGCGTCAGCGAAGTCGCCGCGCGGAAGTGCCGATGGAAAGTGGACACGCTCATGCCGCTGAGCCGCGCCAGCGCCGCGACGGACACCGGCTCGGCGAGATTCTCACGCAGCCACGTCGTCGCGCGCGAGACGTGGGCGATGCCGCTGTCCGCCGAGCCGATTTGCCGCACGAGACCGCCCTGCGGCCCGGTGAGGAGGCGCCACACGATCTCCCGTTCGGTCGGCCCGCGGAGAGCTGCGGCATCCGCCGGGGAGTCGAGCAGCCGCATCATCCGGATCACCGCGTCGACGAGGTCGTCCGAGGCCTCCCCGACCGCCATCCCGGTGAAGCGCGGAGGGTCGGCCACGTCCACCGTGTCGAGGAGCAGACCGGCGATGACCGCCGGACGCAACGCCATGCTGAAGACCACGAACGGGTCGTCGGGGCTCGCCTCGGCGACGTGACCCGTGACCGGGAGGTCGAGGGATGCGACAAGGAACTGCCCGGGCCCGTAGACGAAGTCGACGTCGCCGACGCTCGTGCGCTTCCGGCCGCCCGCGAGCACGGTCACGGAGGGATGCGTCATCGTCGCCCGCGGGCGCGTTCCGTACTCCACAACGCCGATGCTCACGCCATCGACCACGTCGCGGCGGACCGCTCCGGCGGCGCTCCGCAGGATGAGTGCGCGCAGCTCCTCCAGTCGTTCCATGGCTCGTAGCGAAGCACAGCGGCTCCGTCGCGGCAACGCGAGGGTGCCCGATCCGGTCGAAGTCGGCAGGATCGGGCAGCCCTTCGGCAGGATCGTGGTCGTCGCGCACGTCGTCCGGCTGGTGGCATGGAGACATCCGCTTCTGGAGGAGGACACGATGAGACGACGGACGTTCGGAGCGACCGGATGGTCGGTGAGCGAGCTGGCGCTGGGCACGATGATGTTCGGCGCGATGGGGAACACCGACCACGACGACAGCGCCAGAATCATCAACCGGGCACTCGATGCGGGCATCAACCTGGTGGATACCGCAGACGTGTATTCGCAGGGCGAGTCGGAGGAGATCGTCGGCGCGGCTATCTCCTCGCGACGCGACGAAGTGGTGCTCGCGACGAAGTTCGGACTGCCGATGGGCGAGGACGCCAACCAGTCCGGCGCGTCACGCCGCTGGATCGTGCAGGCGGTGGAGGGAAGCCTCCGCCGGCTGAAGACGGATCGCATCGACCTCTACCAGCTCCATCGGTACGACTGGACGACCGATCTGAGCGAGACCCTGTCGGCGCTCGACGACCTCATCAGAGCCGGGAAGGTGCTCGCCGTCGGCGCGTCGACCTTCGCCGCCGAGAAGATCGTCGAGGCGCAGTGGGTCGCCGAACGGACCGGCACCCATCGTTTCGTGAGCGAGCAGCCGATGTACTCCATCCTCGGGCGGACGCCGGAGCGCTCGGTCTTCCCCGTCGCACAGCAGTTCGGGATGGGCGTGATGGCCTACAGCCCGCTTCACGGAGGGTGGCTGTCCGGCCGCCCGCGGACCGAGACGGCGCATCGCGCCAGGAGCCGGGCCGCGCTGTACGACCCGGAGACGGAAGCCGGCCGCCGGCGCGTGCGGGCGGTCGACGAGCTGCAGACGATCGCGGCCGACGCCGGCCTCACGATGCCGCAGCTCGCGATCGCGTTCGTGACCTCGCATCCCGCTGTCACCGCCGCCCTCATCGGGCCGCGGACGCAGGAGCAGCTCGACGGCCTGCTCACGGCTGCCGACATCGTGCTGGGCGATGACGTGCTCGACCGCATCGATGCTGTCGTCGCGCCGGGCGCGGAGGTCAACGACGATAGCTACAACGCCACGCCCCCGGCCCTCGCCGAGCGCGCACTGCGCAGGCGGTGACGGACCGGCGACGACGAGACGACGAGACGACGAGACGACGAGAGGACGCACCATGACCACCCCGCTGACGTTCGAGGTCTACACGGAGCGACGCGAAGGACTCACCCGCGACCTCCCGCCGGGCAACGAGGAATGGCGATGGGTCGCCAACACGGCGACCCTCATCGTCGGCGAACATGAGGCCGTGCTGGTGGACACGTTCGCGACCATCGCGCAGAACGAGCGGCTGATCGAGTGGGTCCGGTCGCACGACATCCCGCTCGCCGCCGTCTATCTGACCCACGGTCACGGCGACCACGCGTACGGGGTGGGACAGCTGCGTGCCGCGTTCCCCGGCGTGCGGGCGCTGGCCACCGCCGGCACCATCGCCGAGCTGGAGGTGCAGGCGCGGCCCGAATGGCGGGACGACTTCTGGGGCCGGCTCTTCCCGGGCCAGATCCCCGAGGTGGAGTTCCCCGAGGTCGTGGAGGGTGGCTTCAGCCTGGAAGGACACGACCTGATCGTCGTGGAGGCCGGCCACACGGACACGGAGGGGACGACCTCGCTGTGGGTGCCCGACGCTGGACTCGTCATCGCCGGCGACGTGGTCTACAACGCGACCTACCCGTACCTCGCCGAGACGACGGCGGAGACGCGCCGCACCTGGGTGGCCGCCCTGGAGCGCCTCCGTGCCCTGGAGCCGCGGTGGGTGGTCAGCGGGCACAAGCAACCGGACCGCCCGGACTCCCCCGCGGACATCGAGGCGACCATCCAGTACTTCCGCGACATCGAGGAGACCGAGACGACGCCGGGCGACCCGCTGGGCTTCTACGAGCGGATGCTGCTGAAGCAGCCCGGGCGCGCGAACGTCGGCTCGCTGTGGGGTGCGGCGAAGGCGATCACCGCCGAGCGCGGCTGATACGGCTCAGAGCGCGAGCGGCGGCCGTTCGACGCCCGGCGTCACGGCGTCCGCGGGGTCGTCGCCGATCGCGAGGATGCGGTTGGCCGCGTCGACGTGCACAACGGTCGGAACGAACGTGCGGGCCTCTGCGTCGTCCAGCTGCGCGTAGGAGATGACGATGACCGTGTCGCCGACCTCCGCGAGGTGGGCGGCCGCACCGTTCACGCCGATGACGCCGCTGCCCGGCTCCCCGGCGATCAGGTAGGTCTCGAAGCGCGCGCCGTTGGTCACATCCACCACGGCGACCTGCTCCCCCGGCAGCAGGTCGGCCGCCGCCATCAGGTCGCTGTCGACGGTCAGCGAGCCGACGTAATGGAGGTCGGCGTGCGTCACCGTCGCGCGGTGGATCTTCGACTTGAACATCGTTCGGAGCACGCTTCCATCCAACCAGGTTGTCGTCGCTGCCATTCCCCCATGTAAAAGAGCTTTGACATCGTGTCTGCTCACGCTTACACTCGCCATGTACAGAAACTTTGACATGACCGAGTGAGGTGGAGGCGGCGGATGTCGTTCGACGAGAAGAACTCGTGGGTCTACCTGGTGACCGCGGTCGCCGGGTATGCGACCTATCTGATCCTGCTGGCCGCCCTGGGCACCGACGTGTACGCCGCGCTCCTGCTGTGGACGGTCGGCGGGGCGATCGTGGCCAACATCCTGGCGCGGATCGTGCTGGCGGTCGGCAACCGGCGGGATGCGGGAAAGCGCGACCAGCGCGATCGCGAGGTGTTCGCGTTCGGAGAGCGCGTGGGGGGCGCGTTCGTCGTCATCGGCGCCGTCGCGGCGCTGATCCTCTCGCTCGTCGAGGCGCCGTGGTTCTGGATCGCCAACGCCGTCTACCTGGCGTTCGTGCTCTCGGCCATCGTCGGCGCCGCCGCCCGGCTGACCGCCTATCGTCGGGGGATGCCGGAATGGTGAAGCCCACGCGCGTGACCAACTCGCTCCGCGCGCTGCGCTTCGCCGCCGGCGAGATGACGCAGGCCGAGCTCGCGGATCGGGTCGGTGTCACACGGCAGACGATCATCGCCATCGAACAGGGGCGCTACTCCCCCTCCCTCGAGATGGCCTTCCAGCTGGCACGGGTGTTCGGGGTCCCCCTCGACGACGTCTTCCAGTACCCGGAGAACTGAGAAACAGTACTGAGACAGGAGAACCCGATGGACACGAACGAGGGCCGCGCGATGCGAGCCGTCACCCAGGACGCCTACGGACCGCCGAGCGCGCTGCGCGTCGCGCGCATCCCGGTGCCGGTGCCCGGCGAGAACCAGGTGCTGGTGCGCGTGCGGGCGGCCGGGGTGGATGCGGGCACCTGGCATCTCACGACCGGCCGACCCTACCTGATGCGCGCGATCGGATTCGGCTGGCGCGGCCCGAAGGCACGCGTGCGCGGTCTCGGGTTCGCCGGAGTGGTCGAGGAGGTCGGCGCCGGCTCGCAGACCGCCTGGCGGCTCGGGGACGCCGTGTTCGGGTCGGCGGACGGCGCCCTGGCGGAGCTCGTCGTCGCGCCGGCGGACGACCTCGTCGCCGTGCCGCCCGGCGTCGGTTTCGAGGAGGCCGCGGCCGTGCCGGTCTCGGCGGTGACGGCCCTCCAGGCGGTCACCGCGAGTGGTGCCGGCGCAGGCGACCGCGTGCTCGTCATCGGCGCGGCCGGCGGCGTCGGCCACATCGCGGTCCAGCTCGCAGCGGCCCGCGGAGCCCAGGTGACCGGGGTCTGCAGTGGGCGGAAGGCGGAGCTCGTCCGCTCGCTCGGCGCGCAGGAGGTCGTCGACTACACGACGACTGACATCCTGACGCTCGGCCGGGTCTACGACGCCATCATCGACACCGCCGGCAACCGCCCACTCGCCGCGCTGCGCAGCATCCTGAGCCCCACCGGCTCGGTCGTGCTCGTCGGCGGCGAATCCGGTGGCCCGCTGCTCGGCGGCATCCAGCGGACGGCGGCGGCCGGGATGCTCGACCGCTTCAGCCGGCAGCGCCTGGTCGGCCTTATCTCGCGAGAGCGACCGGAGGACCTGCGCGAGCTGGCCCGGCTGCTCGGCGACGGATCCTTCCGGCCCGTCATCGACACCGTGTATCCACTGGAGGAGACGGGCGCCGCGGTGGCGCACATCGGCGAGGGACGCGCGCGGGGCAAGGTCGTCGTCGTGCCGTGACCGGCGGTGCGGTCAGCTACGCTCGTCCGCGGCGGCCCAGCCGGTCCTGAGCCGTCGCCACCGGGCGGGCGTCCATCCTGTCGCGGTCTTCCAGGCGCGGATGAACGCGGTGACGTCCGCGTAGCCGACGGCGTACGCGACCTCGGAGATCGGCAGCCGGGTCGTGAGCAGAAGGCGTTCGGCGGCCCCGAGCCGTACCCGGCGCAGGGTTGATGCCAGAGAGGCATCCCCACTCTCGAAGGCGGCGAAGAGAGTCCGGAGCGACACGTGAAGACGCGCAGCGACGGCCGCAGCGGTCAGGCCGGGGTCGGCGTACTCGCGGTGGAGCAGGTCCCTCGCCTCCCGCACCAGCCGGGCCGCCGGAACGTTTCGTTCGCGTGCGGCGCCCAGCTCCTCGTCGACCATCAGCCGCGCCGCCCGCACGATCCGCGAGGACAGCGACACCGGATCGTCGGCCGGCCGGACACCGCGGCCGACGGAACCGCGCAGCAGCCCCTCGAGTTCCCGGCGAGCGGTGGACGCGACGTCCACCGACCGCGCACCGAGCGAGGCCGGGAGCACCCCGCGTGCGGAGAGCAGGACGGTCGGGACCTGCACGATCGTCGTCCGGAACTCGTCCGGATAGACGAAGGAGAAGGGCCGGCTCGCGTCGTACATCGCCAGCTCCCCCGCGCCGAAACGCCTCTGCGCTCCGTCCTGTTCGAGGATGAGGCTGCCGCTGTGCACCACCTGCAGCTGGGTGCTCTCCATCGCCCGAGCGGGCACTTCATCCAGGCGCGCCTCGACGCTTTGCGCGACGGACGCGATCTGCGACAACCCGACGTGACCGAACGAGTGCCGGTGCATGCGTCGATAGACCGCGCTCTCCGCGTGCGTCGTCGCGCGCATCTGCACGAGAACGCACGTCGGGTCGGTCGGCAGTCGCATCATCCCTCCGGGGTCGTCGTAGCCAGGATCGCACGCCGGCCGCGCTTCCGCCTCCACGACCCCGATTGCTAGGCTCGACCAATGGCTCGCCGTCGAGAGTTTGACGAGGATGCGTTTCTCGCGCGCAGCACTGCCGTGTTCTGGCAGAAGGGGTACACCGCGACCGCGATGTCCGACCTGGCCGAGGCGGCCGGTGTCGGCAACGGCAGCATCTACGCCGCGTACGGCTCGAAGCCCGAGCTGTTCCTTCTGCTGTTCGAGCGCTACTGCGAGAGCCGGGTGGACATCGTGCGGCATGCGATGGCCGACGGCGCCACCGCGGAGGAGGCCGTACGGCTCTTCTTCCGCGCTGTGGTCGCAGATTGCGCCGCGCATCAGCCCAGCTGGGGGTGCCTGATGCTGAACAGCCTCGCTGAACTCGGCCGCGACTGGCCCGAGGTGGCGGCGGTCTGCGCTCGCGCCATCGTCGCCATGGAGCAGCTCGTCGACGAGCGACTCGCTCGCGACGGCATCCCGGAGGACGGCCGTGCGACACTCGCGGCCGAGATCGTGCTCGTCTCGCAGGGACTCATCCAGTTCAGCCGTGTCGAGGACGACCCGGAACGGCTGGCGAGCATCGCGGATTCGTCGCTCGCCCATCTGGCGCCGGCTCTGCAGGCTGCCTGAGCCGTCGCCGCCGTAGCGGCCGGAAATCGGCTCATCGTGCAGACCTGGCGAAGCTTCGCGCGCATCTGAGACAATCTGGAGTGGTGAATCCAGTACGGCGCCTCCACGACAGGACCCTCCGCACATGAGCGACTCCAACGCCGCCCTCGGCGCCTACCTCCGCGCCCGCCGCGACGCCCTGCTTCCGGAGGACGTCGGCCTCCGCTCCGAACCGCGCCGTCGCGTGCGTGGCCTCCGCCGCCAGGAGGTGGCCGGGATGGCCGGCATCAGCCCCGAGTACTACCTGCGGCTGGAGCAGGGACGCGACCACCAGCCGTCGCCGCAGGTCCTGCTCGCGCTCGGCCGCGCGCTGCAGCTCGACGCCGACGCGACGGTGTACCTGTTCCGGCTCGCCGGGCAGACCGTCCCCGCCCGGCACACCGCGGACTGCCCGCCGGCCCTCAGCGGGACGCCGGCAGACGTGCTGGACAACGTGAACGTCCTCCTCGACCAGTGGACGATGGCGCCCGCGTACGTGGTCGACCGCAACCAGGACGTGCTGGCCGTGAACCACCTGGGCCGCGCGTTCATCCCGCTGTCCCTGCCGCCCGGCGCGAACATGGTCGAGGCGATCGTCGACGCGGCCCTGGCGGCGGGCGACGACCGACAGCCCTACTGGCAGCGGGCGGTGCGCGGGGCCGTCGCCAGCCTCCGCTACCACGCCGAACCCGACGACCCGCGGCTGCAGTTGCTCGTCGCCGCACTGTCCTCGCGCTCCAAAGACTTCCGCGACGTCTGGGCGAGCCACGAAGCGCGCCCGCAGCGGCGCGGCGTCGCGCTCGTGCACATCGAGCCGTTCGACTACATCCCGTTCCGCTGGCAGACGTTCGAGGTTCCGGGAGGCGGCCAGCACCTGACGACGTTCTTCGGCGATCCCGGCTCCCCGGCGGCCGCGGCGATCGAGTACCTCCAGGCGAGGCTGCGGGTCGATCGCGCCCTCGACTCCGCCGACGTCGCCGTTCCGACGCCGGACGAGCTGATCGAAGACGAGCCGGGCCTCGGACGGTGACCCCGAGAGGGCCACGACACGGCTTCCGTGCCCCTCTTAGCGTGGCGATCGAACCCCAACGAAAGGATCGGCGTCATGGCCACACCCACCATCGTCCTCATCCACGGAGCCTTCGCCGACGCGGCGAGCTTCGCTCCTGTCACCCGCATCCTGCTCGACCAGGGCCACACGGTGCGCGTTCCCGCGGTCCCGAACCGCAGCCTCCTCGGCGACTCGGCGTACATCCGCTCGGTCGTCGAGCAGATCGACGGCCCTGTGCTCCTGGCGGGCCACTCCTACGGAGGTGCGGTGATCACCGTCGCCGGTGTGGCGGACAACGTCGTCGGTCTCGTCTACATCTCGGGATACGCACTCGACGAGGGCGAGAGCCTCGGGCAGCTGCAGGGCGGCTTCCCGGACTCCGATCTCGCCGCCAACCTGGTCTACACGCCGTTCCCCATCGAGGGCTCCGAGCCCGGGACCGACGTGTCGGTGAAGGTGGATGCGTTCCCGGACGTGTTCGCCGCCGGCATCGACCGCGAGGTCAGCGAGGTGCTCGCCGCGTCGCAGCGTCCGCTCGCCGCACTGGCGTTCAGCGAGACCGCCCCGGTCGCGGCCTGGAAGACGAAGCCGGGATGGGGCATCGTCTCGTCGGCCGACCACACCATCAACCCGGATGTCGAGCGCTTCGGCTACAAGCGGGCCGGGCTGCGCTCGGTGATCGAGATCGACGCGCCCCACCTGGTGATGCGCTCCCACCCCGCCGAGGTGGCGAAGGTCATCGCCGACGCCGCCGCCGAGCTGGCCTGAGCGACGGGAGCGACCAGCATGGCGACAGCCAACCCGCACGGCTACGCACTCGAGGCCGCCGCGCAGGCGTTCTGCGAGGCCACCGCGAACCCGCCCTTCCTCTACCAGCTCCCGCCGGAGGAGGGCAGGAAGGCGGTCGACCAGGTCCAGGACTCCGAGATCGCGAAGCCCGCCGTCGATGAGAAGTGGATCACCGTCGACGGCGGTCCGACCGGCTCCGTTCCTGTCCGGATCGTCCGGCCGCAAGGCGCATCCGGTCCCCTTCCGGTCGTGCTGTACACGCACGGCGCCGGCTGGGTGTTCGGCGACGCCCACACCCACGACCGCCTGGTCCGCGACCTCGCGGTCGGCACGGGGGCCGCGGTCGTGTTCCCGGAGTACACGCGCTCCCCCGACGTCCGCTACCCGGTCGCGAACGAGCAGTCGTACACCGTGGCGAAGTGGGTCGTCGAGCACGGTGCCGACGAAGAGCTCGACGGAACCCGCATGGCGATCGCCGGCGACTCCGTCGGCGGCAACATGGCCATCGCCCTCACGCTGATGGCGAAGGAGCGCGGCGACATCGCGTTCCGCGGCCAGGTGCTGTTCTATCCGGTGACGGATGCGGCGTTCGACGACGGCTCGTACCGGGAGTTCGCGGATGGCTACTGGCTCACCCGGGAGGCGATGCGCTGGTACTGGGACCAGTACACGACGAGCGCCGACGAGCGCGCGAGCATCACCGTCTCACCGCTGCGGGCGACCGAGCAAGAGCTCGCCGGGCTTCCGCCCGCTCTCGTCATCAACGCGGAGTGCGACGTGCTCCGCGACGAAGGCGAGGCGTACGCGGCCAAGCTCCGCCGGGCCGGTGTGACGGTCACGGGTGTGCGGTACGAGGGCATCATCCACGACTTCGTGATGGTCAACAGCATGCACGACACCCCGCAGGCGCGTGCGGCCGTCGCGCAGGCGGTCGCCTTCCTGAGCGATTGGCTCGCGCCATGAGCGGCGGGACGTTCGATCCGCTCGACTTCGCCATCGTCGAGCCGCGCACCTTCGAACAGCTGACCGTGGGCGAGGTGTTCCGGGCGCCGAGCCGCACGGTCACCGACGCGCACGCGTCGGCGTTCCAGGCCGTGTCGGCCGACAACCACCCGGTGCACTACGACGAGGTGTGGGCGAAGGCGCACGGCCACAGCGCTCCCGTCGTGCACGGCCTCCAGGTGCTCGCCTTCACCGCTCCGGGGGCGACCCTGTTCCCGCATATCATCGGAGAGGTATTCATCGCGTTCACCGGGCTCTCGGCGCGCTTCCTCCAGGAGGTCCACGCCGGGGACACCCTCTACTCGCAACTGGAGATCACCGCCTTGACACCGGATGGCCCCAACGGAATCGTCACCGCAGCGGTGACCGTGCACAATCAGCGGTCGGAGGTCGTCCTCTCCGGCGAGCACACCTACCTGTTGCGGCGGACTCCGCAGCCGGCGGAGGGATGATGGCGCCGGTCGCCGAGCCACGGGTGCAGCTCCCCGTCGACAGCTGGGTCGCCACGCGCGACACGCTCCACATGTGGACGCAGGTCGTCGGGAAGATCCGGATGGCGCTGACGCCGCCCATCAACCACTGGTGGCACGTCACGCTGTATCCGAGCGCCCGCGGGCTCGGCACCGGCCCCATCCCCCTCCCGTCGCGGATCCTCGACATCGAGTTCGACTTCGTCGACCACGAGCTCGTAGTGCGCACCAGCGACGGCGGGCTGCGCCGCTTCCCGCTGGCCGGGCTCTCGGTCGCCACGTTCTACGCCGCAACGCTGGAGGCGCTCGCCGACCTCGGCGTGACCGTCGACATCCACGCGGTCCCCAACGAGGTGGCGGTGGCCATCCCGTTCGCCGAGGACACCGAGCACTGCACGTACGAGCCGGAGCAGGCGCGGGCGTTCTGGCGGCAGTTGATCGACGCCCAGCGGATGCTGCTCGAATTCCGCTCGGGCTTCACCGGCAAGGTGAGCCCGGTGCACTACTTCTGGGGTGCGATGGATCTGGCGGTCACCCGGTTCTCGGGACGGACTGCACCGCCGCATCCCGGGGGCGCGCCGAATTGCCCGGACAGCGTCATGCTGGAGGGCTACTCCCGCGAGCTGAGCAGCGCCGGCTTCTGGCCGGGCGGAGGCACCGAGGGCGCTTTCTACTCGTACGCGTACCCTGCGCCGGACGGGTTCGAGCGGACGCCGATGCCCGAGGGGGCGTTCTACAGCGATGAGCTGGGCGAGTTCCTGCTGCCGTACGAGAACGTCCGGCGTGCGGAGGACCCGGAGGGGCTGGTCCGCGACTTCCTCGAGGCGACGTATCGGGCCGCCGCCGACCTCGGGCGGTGGCCGGTGCCCGGTGGTGAGGGAGCGCACGGCGAGGTAGCGCACGGCGAGGCGGCCGATGCCGACGCGGCGCATCCCGTGACCGCGCGATGACCGCGCCGGCGAGCAGGACGGCGCCGGCCGCATCCCTCTCCCCCTGGGCGCCCCTGGCGATCTCGGTGTTCCGCGTGCTGTGGTTCGCGCAGCTCGGCAGCAACATCGGGACGTGGATGCAGACCGTCGGCGCCCAGTGGTTCCTGGTCGAATCGCACGCGGACAGCGTGGTGATCGCGCTGGTGCAGACGGCGAGCCTGCTCCCGGCGGTGGTGTTCTCGCTCCCGGCGGGCGTGCTCGCCGACTCGTTCGACCGCCGCAAACTGCTGATCTGGGGGTCGGCGGCCAGTGCTGTCCTCGCCGTGGGGCTGACCGTGGTCGCCGCGGCCGGTGCCCTCACCGCTCCGACACTGCTCGGGTTCACGCTGCTGCTCGGGGTCGCATCCACGCTGACGTCGCCGGCCTGGCAGGCGATTCAGCCGGAGCTCGTCCCGCGCGAGCAGGTGGTCGCGGCCGCCGCGCTCGGTGGCGTGACCGTCAACGGCGCCCGGGCGATCGGGCCGGCGCTCGCAGGCGTCGTGCTGTCGCTCTTCGGGACGCCCGTGGTCTTCGGGATCAACGCCGTCAGCTTCCTCGGAGCCGTCGCCGCGCTGATGTGGTGGCGTCGCCCGCCGCAGCCCGGCCTCGACGACCGCGAGCGGTTCGGCCCGGCTCTGCGCGCGGGCATCCGGTACACACTGTCGGCGCACCTCGTGCGGCGCATCCTTCTCCGCTCGGTGCTGTTCGCCTTCCCGGCCAGCGCGCTCTGGGCCCTGCTGCCGCTCACGGCGACCCGCCTGGGGCTCGACTCGAGTGGATACGGCCTGCTGCTCGGCGCGCTGGGCGTCGGTGCCGTCGCGGGCGTGTTCCTGCTGCCCGTCGCCCGGAAGCGGTTCAGCGACAACGTCGTGATCTCCGCGAGCGCCTTCCTCTTCGCGTTGGGCACGGTCGCCGCCGCGTTCGCGCCGTTCATCGTCGCGCTCGTCGTGCTCGTCGTGGCCGGGCTCGCCTGGATCGGCACCCTCACCGTCCTCAACGCCGCCCTGCAGCTGACGCTCCCGCAGTGGGTGCGGTCGCGGGCGGTCGCCGTCTACATCCTGTTCTTCATGGGCGCGATGGCGATCGGGTCGTTCCTGTTCGGCGTGCTGGCCCAGGCCGCCGGCACGACGACCGCGCTCGTGATCTCGGCCGTCCTGCTGGTCGTCGTGGCGGTCAGCGTGCGTCCGCTCCCCCTGCTCCCCGGCACGGCGACCATCGACCGGACCATCGCGAACTCGTGGCCCGAGCCGATGCTCGTCTTCGAACCCGACCCGACCGACGGACCGGTGCTGATCGAGATGTCGTACCGCGTGAGCGACGCCGACCGCGCCGCGTTCGAGCGGGCCATCCGGCAGGTGGCCGACTCCCGCAGACGCACCGGCGGCTACCGCTGGCGGCTGTACCGCAGTGGCGACCACCCGGACACGATGCTGGAGACGTTCCTCGTCCCCTCCTGGGGCGAGTTCACCCGGCAACGGACGCAGCGCTTCACCGGACGCGACCGGGAGCTCTGGGAGGCGGCGCGCGCATTGAGCAGCACCGAGCCGGTGGAACGGCACTACTTCCACGCTCCGTGATGCGGTAGCCTCGGCGGCGGATGATTTCTCACAGCGTGATCCCCGCAGGCGCCTGACGGCAGCCTTCCCTCGCGTGCGCGCGACGACGGTCTCGTGACGGCCGGGAGTCCTCGACTCCCTCGCCCCGGAACCCTTTCTCGTCGACTCTTCAGGAGCACGCAATGACCCACATCCTCATCACCGGCGCGTCCGGTCGTCTCGGCGGCGCGGCCGTCCGATCCCTGCTCACCCTCCACCCCGCCGAGGAGGTGCATGCGCTCGTCCGGTCCGACGAGGCGGCCGACCGGCTGCGGCGGATCGGAGTGGATGCGCGACGCGCCGACTACGCCGATCCCGCGGGCCTCGCCACGGCCTTCCGCGGGATCGACCGCCTGCTGTTCGTGTCGAGTCCCGTGCTCGATCCGGACGAGCGACTCCGGCAGCACCGCGCGGTGCTCGCCGCTGCGGCATCGCTCGAGCACGTCGTCTACACCAGCGTCCACGGCGGCGACCATGACCCTGCGCATGCGGCGACGGAGGCGGCCCTGCGCGAACGCGGCGCGGCGACCGTCCTGCGCAACGGGTTCTACACGGAGCCGTTCGTCACGGCCGCGGTCGAACAGGCGGCGAGCGGATGGATAGGGTCGGCCACCGCATCCCGTCCGCTGGCCACCGCATCCATCGCCGACCTCGCAGAAGCCGCCGCCCGCGTGGTCGTCGATCCGCCCGGCGAGGAGCTGTGGGAGCTGCGCGGGCCGGCGTGGACCTACGAGGAGCTCGCCCGCATCCTGAGCGGTCTGCTTGGCCGGCCCGTCGCACACCGGGATGTGTCCGTGGCCGACGCGGGTCCGTTCGGGCCGTTGCACGCCGCGGCAGCCGCGGGTGTGCTCGCGCACGAGACGGACGATCTCCGTCGGCTGCTCGGACGCGCGCCGCGGGGGGTCGGGGCGGTCGCCGCGAGCGTGGTCGAAGACATCGACGGTCATCTATGATTCGGGTACCGAGAGAATGCGAGGCCGCCGTGTCCGACCGCCCCACCGTCCTGTTCGTCTGCGTGCACAATGCGGGACGCTCCCAGATGGCCGCCGGATACCTCCGCGAACTGTCCGGGGGTCGCGTCGAGGTGCTGTCCGCCGGCTCCGAACCCGCCGACCGGCTCAATCCCGCGGCCGTCTCCGTGATGGCCGAGGAGGGTATCGACATCGCCGGGAACACCCCGCAGACCCTGACGACGGACGCCGTGCGCGAGTCCGACGTGGTGATCACGATGGGATGCGGTGACACGTGCCCGATCTTCCCGGGCAAGCGTTACGAGGACTGGGACCTCACCGACCCCGCCGGCCTCCCGGTGGAGCAGGTGCGCCCGGTGCGCGACGACATCAAGCGGCGCGTCGAGGCCCTCATCGCGGAGCTGCTGCCCGCCGGCTGACCCAGGCCGTGCCGCTCGCGGCGCGGTCGGAAACGGAGGGGATGCCGGGCACGCTCGCCCACATCCCCTCCGTTTCCGGCGTTTCACGGGATCAGGCTGCCGAATCTCCTCCGTTTCCCGCACTCGAACCTTCGCTCGCGGCGCGGTCGGAAAGGGAGGGGATGCTGCGGCGACACCCCGCCGCCGTGCCGGAACGGAGGATGTCCGCCGGGCCGGGCCGCGGGATGTCCTCCGTTTTCAGCGCGTGGGCGGAGGCTAGGCTCGACCCGACAGAGGGATGAGGGGACGATGACGCAGTATTGCGCGGTGTTCGACGCCGAGGTGACGTTCTCGAACGAGGGCGGATTGCAGGCGCAGGCGTTCCGCGTCGACATTCCCGGACCCGAGGTGACCCCTGAGGAGATCGGGCGGTTGTTCGTCACGTCGCTCGACCTTCTGATGACCGAGAGCGTCACCGTGCACGACGTCCGGATCATCGAGGAAGCCCACAAGGGCACGCGAGGCGGTCCGAGCGACCCGCGCAACCACTGACCGCGCGGGCGACCCGCAGGCCGGCTACCGCATCCCGAGCAGCTGGCCTTCCAGCGTGGCCGCCAGCCACTGCTCGAAGTGCTCCGGCGTCCATCCGGCGTTGACGACCAGCTCGAGGTAGACGCCGCTCGCGGCGAACGCGCGGTACACCGCCTGGGCCTCGGCCAGAGGGACGACCAGCGCGTCCTCCACGGAGGCGATCAGGCTGTCCATCACGCGGTTGCGCGCGCGGAGCTTCGAGCGCAGCAGGGCCTGCGTCTCCGCATCCTCGTCCAGAGCGGAATCGAGGATGCGCACGACGTCGAAATCGGTCGAGTACAGCAGCGTCAGCCAGCGGGCCGCTCCCGCCATCCGCTCCCCCGGCTCCGGCAGTTCGAGGATCTCGCGGGCGAGCTCGCGGGCGCGCGCCCGCTCCAGCCAGCGCTCGCAGATCACGTTGAGGATCTCGCGCTTGGCCCCGTAGGCGGCGTAGACGGTCCGGGTGCCGACGCCGGCCTCCCGGGCGATCGCCTCGATGCTGGTCACCGCATACCCGTCGCGTGCGAACAATGCCTGAGCGGCGGTCGCGATGCGGAGGCGCGTCTGCAGCGCCTGCTCCTGCCGGTAGGAGGATGCGGTCTTGACGTCGGCGTTCACGAGATCGATACTAATGGTGCAGTCAATGCAGTGCCACTGCACTGACCGCAGTCAAAGTGCAGACAAAGGAGTTCTCCCATGGTCACCACAGACACAGAACCGGCCGCGGTCGTCCTCCTGGAGCGGATGCTCCACGAGGGATTCGCCGGAGGCCGCACCGACATCGTCGACGAGCTCTGCTCCCCCGACCTCGTCGAACACCAGCTCGGGCTCTCCGGGACCGGCGCCGACGCCATCGCCAAGGTCAAGAAGGGCATGGCCGACGTGCACACCGCCTTCCCGGACCTCCGATTCACCATCGGGGACTGGGCCCAACGTGACGACATCGTCTGGGTGCGCGCCGAGGGTTCCGGAACCAACACGGGGCCCTTCCTCGGGGCGCCGACCGGGCGGGCGGTGCACTTCACCGTCATCGATGTGGCGCGGGTCGCCGAGGGGCGGATCGTCGAGCACTGGGGCGTGCCCGACCGCTTCGCGATCCTGCTCCAGCTCGGCCGTATCGAGGTTCCTCAGCCGCAGTGAACGGCGCCACGGCCTTCGCCTGGCGACCTACTCCCCTGTGTCAACCAGGCGTGCAAGGTTGTCCAGCTCGTTCGCCCGGCCGGCCAGGAGCCGCTCGGTCCACACCTCGTCGTGCAGCGGCTCGACCCTCATGATCACACGCGTCCCACCGTCGACCGGCCCGAGCTCGATCTCGGTCAGCTGCTCGTAGGGCTCGTGGCCGGGCACGAAGTCGATCAGGGAGCGGTACCCGAGCCGTGTCGGCCGCTCGACCGTCGTAAAGGTCTTGCGAGATTCCGTACTCAGCGGCATCCCGTTCTGCTCCATGAACGCCACCTGCTCGGGCGCCGTCGCCGTCATCGTGTAGACGAGCTCACCTCCGGGCCGCAGGTCGAGTGCGGACACGTCGGTGCGGAACCCGTCCGGCGCCCACCAGCGCCCGATGCCCTGCGGGGTGGTCCACAATTCCCAGACCGTCTCGGCCGGGGCTGCGATGGTACGTTCGATCGTTTCCATGATTTGCTCCTTCGTTTGATCGCACGATATATTCGTTGCGACGAATGTGTCAAGCATCGATCGATCGGAGGATCGAATGGCGGTCGAGAGCGACCGGGTGCACGCGATCCTCGCGGTACTCGCAGAACCGACGCGGTTCCGGATCATCGAGACGCTGGCCATCCGCCCGCACACGGTCGGCGAGGTCGCCGCCGTCCTCGGGGCCTTGCAGCCTCAGACGACCAAGCACCTCCAGGCACTCGAGGCTGCCGGCGTGGTGCGTATCCACCGGCTGGGCCGGCGCAAACTCGCCTCCCTGAACCGAGCGGTCCTCGACGAGGTCGCCGACTGGCTCGGCGGTCTGTCGACGGCGACTCCGGACGACGTCGCCCTCGCGCGATACGCAGACGCGGTAGCGGCAACCGAGGCGCGGATCTCCGACGAGCCGGGCGGTCACGCGACCGTCCTGCGCTTCCGTCGCACCATCCCCGCTCCTCCGGCACAGGTGTGGGAGGGCTGGACCGACCCCCGCCTCCTCGCGCAGTGGTGGGCTCCCCCGCATTTCGAAGTGGAGCGCAGCCAGTTGGATGCGACTCCCGCCGGTCGCGTCGAGCTCCGCCTGCGTGAGGCGGACGGCGCGCGTTACGCCTCGGCCGGCACGGTCAGCGCCGCAGAGCCGGGCCGCCGCCTGGAGTTCACGCTCGCGCCCCTCGGGCCCGACGGCGAGCCGCTGTTCGACGCCGTGCACGAGCTGACCCTGTCGGGCCGGACGCGTTGCCGCTTGGAGCTCACGATCCGGGTCGCAGACGCGGATGCTGCAACCGCACCCATGATCGCCGGCCTCGAACCGGGGTGGACGCAGCTGCTGGACGCCCTGGCGGAGGTCGTCGCACGCTCGGCGTGACTCAGCGCGTCGACCCCGCCGTCAGCCCCGACACCAGCTTGCGCTGGAAGAACGCGGCCGCGGCGAATACCGGGATGAGCCCGATCACCGATGCCGCCGCCAGCTTGCCGTAGTCGGTGATCCGCTCCCCCAGCATCAGCGTCAGCACGACCGGGAGGGTCTGCGCATCCGGCGACTGGGTGAGGAAGGCGGCGAGAAGGAACTCGTTGTAGTTGAGCACCGCGACGATGATGCCGACCGCGACGAGCGCCGGGGCGAGCAGCGGGGTGACGATGCTGACCAGCACGCGGAAGCCTCCCGCGCCGTCCAGCTGGGCGGCCTCGTCCAGCTCGGCGGGGATGCGGCGGGTGAAGCCTTCGAGCAGCCAGACGGCGACCGCGACGTTCGAGAGGGCGTAGACCAGGGTCAGTCCGGGGAGCGTGTTGTTGAGCGACAGCGACCGGAGCAGCGTGAACAGCGGGATGACCGCGACGATCGGCGGCAGCAGCCACGGGCTCAGCACGGTCGCCGCCAGCGTGCGCCCTCCCGCACGGTACCGGGTGATCGCCCAGGCCGCAGGCACGGCGATGACGAGCGTCAGCGCAGCACCGGCCAGGGCGGCGACGAGGGAGTTGAACACGCCTTGCAGCAGGCCGCCGGAGAGGGCGTTCACCCAGTTCTGCGGCTGCGGGTGTGCGGGGACGAGGAGGCCGGCGCCGACGTCAGCGCGCGACATCAGCGACACCGACACGAGGTACGCGATCGGGATCAGCGTGCCGGCGAGCACCAGCGCGAGCACGACGACCGCGGCGATGGGCCGACGGTCGCGGGATCCGGCGAGCAGGCGGTCAGTCACGGTGGAGCCTCCTGGCGATGAGGATGACGGGCAGTGTCACGACGGTCACCACGACGGCGAGCAGCAGTGTGATGGCCGACGACCGGCCGAGGTCGAACTGCTGCAGTGCTGCCTGGTAGATCAGGTACGCGGGCATGCTCGTGGACGTGCCGGGCCCTCCCGAGGTCAGCACGAAGACGAGGTCGAACACCTTGAAGGCGAGCACCAGCCGGATGAGGAAGGCCGCCGCAATCGTGCCTGCGATCGCGGGTAGCGTGATGCTGCGGAAGAAGCGGAAGCCGTGCGCGCCGTCGAGCGCCGCGGCCTCGGCGACCTCACGGTCCTGTCCGAGGAGTGCTGCGAACACGAGGAGCGCGATCAGCGGCGTCCACTCCCACACGTCGGCGACACCGATCCCGACGAGCGCCCAGCCCGGCGACGACAGCACGGCGACGGGCGGGCCGTGGTACCCGACCAGGCTCAGCAGCGTGTTCAGCAGCCCGCCCGACGGGTTGAAGATCAGCTTCCAGAGCACACCGACGATCACCGGCGGAGTGATCAGCGGCAGCAGCAGGAGGGTGCGGCTGAGCGAGCCGCGAGAGGTCGCGCTGCGCAGCGCCAGCGCGGTGACGACGCCGAGCACGGTGCTCGCCGCCGACACCACCAGGGCGTAGACCACGTTGCGTGCGAGCGAGGCGGTCACATCCCCGTCGGTGAGGGCGTCGGTGAGGTTGGCCGTGCCGACCCACGTCTGCAGCGGCCGGCCGAGCGACGACTCCGACAGCGCGGTCAGCACGATGAAGACGAGCGGGTACGCGCCGAGCACGAGCGTCGCGAGCACGGTCGGCGCGACCATGGCACGGCGCACGCCGGCGCCGCCCGCCCGGGCTCGCCGCGCGGGTGTGCGCGCGGCGGCCCGGGGGGCGGCGTCGGTGACGAGGGTGGCCTCCGTCACTTGAGGATGCTCTCCCACTTCTTCTGGATGTCGTCCATCGTCTGCTTGGCGCTCCCGCCCTGGCCGGCGAGCAGCTTGGCGAGGCCGTCCGTCAGCACCTGGGCGAGCTCCGTCGCGTGCTTCCCGGTGGGCCAGGCGAGCGATCCGGTCAGGGTGGCCTTGTTGACGTTCTGAATCGTCGGGAAGTCCTTGCCGTAGGTCGCGTCGTTCAGCGAGCTCTTCCGGTTCGGGTCGATCCCGGTGGGCGGCGACGCGACGAGCAGCTGGGCGTTGACCTTCGACGAGGTCGCGAACTGGATGAACGCCTTGGCCAGGTCGGTCTTCTTGGTGTTGGCGGTGATCACCCAGGTGAAGCCGGCGACCAGCGATGCGCGGGAGGTCGTGTTGGATCCACCGGTCGGCAGCGTCACGACGCCCCACTTGCCGGCGACCTTCGAGTCGCTGGATGCGTCCTCCGAGCGGACGCCGAGGTCGGTCCAGTTCTCGATGAACCCGACCTTGCCGGCGAACCAGGCGCTGTTCCCCGCGCCGAAGTCCGTCTCGGCCGGCGTGGGCAGCGCGTACTTGTTCACATCCACGAGGGCCTGCGCCGCCTGCACGGCCGCCTCGGAGTCGAGCGCGGGCTTGCCCTTCTCGTCGAGGAACTCGCCGCCGAAGCCGGCGAGGCGGTTGGCGTAGCTGGCGCCGAGGATGAGCGGCGACTTCTGGCCGAAGACCGCGGCGCCGTACACGCCCTGCGCCGACTCGTTCGCGGTGATGGTCTTCACGTCCTGCAGGTACTCGTCCCAGGTCTTCGGCGGCGCCTGGATGCCGTTCCTCGCAAGGATCTCCTTGTTGTAGAACAGCACGTGCGTGTCGCCGTCGAACGGCAGGCCGTAGCGTTTGTCGCCGACCTTGCTGTACGCGTCGTAGATCGACGGGATGAAGTCGGACGCGTCGAGCGCTTTGTCGTCCTTGATCCAGGAGGAGAGGTCCTGGATGGCGCCGTCGGCGGCGAGATCGCCGAGCGAGACGTACCAGGGCGCCGCCGCATCGATCGTGTTCGCACCGGACTGCTGGTCGAGCGCGATCTTGGAGCCGATCTCGTCGTAGGGAACGATGACGGTCTTGACGGTGGCGCCGGTCTCCTTCTTGAACTCGGCGGCGAGCCACTTGGCGGCGCCTTCGTGCGACGAGATCATCTCGACGGTCAGGGTCTGACCGGCGAACTTCTTGCCGTCGGAGGCGGTGGATGCGCTGGAGCCGTTCGAGGCGCCGGCGCAGCCCGCGAGCACGAGTGCGGTGGCGGCGAGGGCGGCGACCGCAGCGGCGGAACGTCGTCGGGATGTCATGGGTGCTCCTCGGGAAGGGATCGGAGGTGGGTGCCGGGCGCTGAAGGCCGGACGCACGGAAAGCCGGATGGTGAGTGCCGTCACGGTAGGGACTTCCCCGGCTCTGCCGCAAGCGAGTGTGACGCTGTGCTACACCGACGCAATCTGGCGTCACATGCGCTGGCCCGCGGGCGCGAGAGCCGCTAGCGTTCCGCACCTATGGCCGACCGAATCATCCTCAACGCGTTCGATATGAGCTGCGTCACCCACCAGGCACCCGGACTCTGGCGTCATCCCGACAACCAGGCGCACCGCTACACCGACCTCGACTACTGGACCTCTCTGGCCCGGACGCTCGAGCGCGGCGGGTTCGACGCCCTCTTCCTCGCCGACGTGCTCGGGGTGTACGACGTCTACCGCGACTCCGCCGCCCCGGCGCTGCTCGATGCTGCCCAGATCCCGCTGGGCGACCCGGTCGTGCAGATCAGCGCGATGGCGGCGGTGACCGAGCGTCTCGGCTTCGGAGTGACCGTCGCGGCCACGTACGAGCAGCCCTACCTGCTCGCGCGCCGGTTCTCGACGCTCGACCACCTGACCAAGGGCCGGATCGGCTGGAACGTCGTCACCTCGTACCTCGACTCGGCCGCGCGCAACCTGGGGCTGCGCAAGCAGATCGCCCACGACGACCGGTACGGGATCGCCGAGGAGTTCCTCGACGTCACGTACAAGCTGTGGGAGGGGTCGTGGGAGGACGGCGCGGTCCTGCGCGACCGCGAGACCGGCGTCTTCACGGACCCGGCACTCGTGCACCCGATCGAGCACGACGGCGAGCACTACCGGGTGCCCGGCATCCACCTGAGCGAGCCGAGCCCGCAGCGTACGCCGGTCGTCTTCCAGGCCGGCGCGTCCCCGAAGGGCCGGGAGTTCGCGGCGAAGCACGGCGAGGCCATCTTCATCAACGGCCTCACGCCCGAGCTCACGCGCAAGGCGACGGACGACATCCGCGCCCGTGCCGCCGCGATCGGCCGACCGGCCGAGACGGTCAAAATCCTGACCCTGGCGACGGTGATCGTCGCGCCGACCGACGAGGAGGCGCAGGCCAAGCTCGACGAGTACCGCACCTACGTCTCGACCGAGGGGGCGTTCGCACTCTACGGCGGCTGGTCCGGGCTCGACCTGTCGCAGCTGCCGCTCGACGAGCCCCTGCAGTACATCGACACCGACGCCGCACGGTCGGCCCTGTCGATCTTCACCACGGCCGACCCGAACCGCCAGTGGACGGCCCGGGACATCGCCGAGTACGTCGGCATCGGCGGGATCGGCCCGGTGATCGTCGGAAGTCCGACCACCGTCGCCGACGAGCTGGAGCGCTGGATCGAGGTGGGCGGCATCGACGGATTCAACCTCGCGTACGTGGTCACCCCGGGGAGCTTCGAGGAGTTCGTCGAGCTGGTGGTGCCCGAACTGCGCGCCCGCGGCCGCCTCGACCAGCAGCCCGGGACGACCCTGCGGGGACGTCTGAACGGCACAGGCGACGCCGTCGTGCCTGCCTGGCACCCCGCGCACGCCTACCGCGGTGCGTACCGCGGACGCCCGAGCGCCGCGGACCGCCGCGAGCCCGTGACCGAAGGAGCAGCATGACCCGCAGCTATTGGACCGGACAGGCCGACGCCGCCGAGCTCGCGCACTGGGAGGCCGTCGCCACCGAGGCCGCCGACCGGCTGGCCGTCGACGCCCTGGAACGTGACCGGGCGAACCAGGATCCGACCGCCGAGCTGGAGCTGCTGCGCGACGCCGGCCTCGTCAACCTGCTCGACCCTGCGGAGTTCGGCGGAGGCGGTGCGCACTGGGAGACGGCCTTCCGGGTGATCCGCATCCTGTCGCGTGCCGACGCCTCGGTCGCGCAGGTGCTCGCCTATCACTACATCAACTCCGGGAACATCGGCTTCGCCGTCGCCCCGGAGCGCCAGCCGGACCTGTACCGCCGCACGATCGACGGTCGCTGGGTCTGGGGCGACTCGGTCAACCCGGTCGATCCGGACCTCACGCTCACCGACCTGGGCGACGGACGCTACCGCCTCGACGGCACCAAGCGGTTCTCGACCGGCGCCTCCGCCGGCGACATCGTGCTGGCGGCCGCGACCGTCGCGGGCGGCGCGCGGGCCGGGACCCCGGTGTTCGTGCTCCTCGACCACGACCGCGCGGGCATCCGCTATCACGGCGACTGGGATGCGCTCGGCCAGCGGCTGTCGGCGAGCGGCTCCGTCACCTTCGACGGCGTCGCCGTGGACGAGTCCGACATCCTGGGCGAACTGAGCGACGAGCCGTTCTCGACGCTGATCACCCCCGGCATCCAGCTCGCCTTCGGCAACCTGTACCTCGGCATCGCCGAGGGCGCGCTCGCCAAGGCGCGCGAGCTCACCCTCGCCCGCACGAACTCGTGGTTCCTCTCCGGCGTCGACCGGTATGCCGAGGACCCCTTCGTGCTGCGCGTCTTCGGCGAGCTGCTGTCACGGGTCGAGGCCGTCGAGGCTCTCGCCGACGCGGTCGGCCGCGAGTTCGACGCCGTCGTCGACAAGGGCGAGGACGTCACCGCGGAGGACCGCGGCCGGCTCGCACAGCGGATCGCCCGGCTGAAGGTCGTCTCCACCGAGGTGTCGATCGAAGTGACCACGCGCGTGTTCGAAGTCACCGGGTCCAGCTCGGCTCGCGCCTCCGTCGGGCTCGACCTGTGGTGGCGCAATGTGCGCACGCACACCCTCCACGACCCGGTCGACTACAAGAAGCTCGAGGTCGGCGCGTACTACGTCAACGGCGACCTGCAGCCCATCTCCCTGTACACCTGATCGGAGCGACATGACCGACACGACGACCGCCGCCCGTCCTTCCGCGCCCGCGAGCGCAGCCGAAGCGCTCGAACGGCTGGAGCCGATCCTGGAGCGTCTCCGGAGCTCGGCGTCACGCCGGGAGCGCGCGCACGAGCTGCCGACCGGCGTGGTGCGCGAACTCGCCGATGCGGGGCTCGGTGCTCTGCGCGTCCCGCGGGACAACGGCGGCGCCGGCCTGAGCTTCGTCCAACTGGGCGAGGTGCTGGTGGAGCTGGCGGCTGCCGACTCCAACCTCCCGCAGATCTTCCGCGGTCACTTCGCCTTCGTGGAGGACCGGCTCACCGCTCCCGCCTCCGCCGAACGCGACGCCTGGCTGGAGCGCTTCGCGGCGGGCGAGATCGTCGGCAACGCCTGGAGCGAGACCGGGTCGGTGGGCCTCGGGGACTCCGGGACGCGCATCCGTCGCACGCCGGACGGCCCACGCGTCGACGGCCGCAAGTTCTACACGACCGGCAGCCTCTACGCGGACTGGATCGACGCGACCGCGAAGGACGCGGACGGCACCGACGCGACCGTCCTCCTGCGTGTCGACCAGCCGGGAGTGTCGGTGCGCGACGACTGGGACGGCTTCGGCCAGCAGCTGACCGGCACCGGCACCGCGGTCTTCGACGACGCAGCGGCATCTCCGGCCGACGTCTTCCGGTTCTCCGATCGCTTCCGGTACCAGACCGCCCTCTACCAGTGGGTGCTCGTCAGCGTGCTGGCGGGCATTGCACAGGCGACCGAACGGGAGGCGGGTGAGGCGCTGCGCGCACGCACGCGGGTGTACAGCCACGGCCTCGCTCCGCTGGCGAAGGACGACGGACAGCTGCAGGCCGTGATCGGTGAGATCTCGGCGGTCGCGTTCACCGCGCGGGCGCTCGTCCGCTCGGTGGGCGAAGCCCTCGATGCGGCCGCCGCCACCGCGTCGCGCCGCGGCACCGCGGAGGACGACGAGGCCAACGTCCGGGCGGAGATCGCCTCGGCGCAGGCACAGATCGTGCTCAGCCAGTCGGTGCCCCTCGCCGCGACCCGGCTGTTCGACACGCTGGGCGCCTCCGCGGTGAGCCGGGCGGCCGGACTCGACCGGCACTGGCGGAACGCGCGCACGGTCGCCTCCCACAACCCCTGGGTCTACAAGGCGCGCATCGTCGGCGACTGGAGCGTCAACGGCACGGTACCGCCGTATATTTGGCAGATCGGCACCGCGAGCTGACTCGCGACGGGCTCGTTCAGGCGCCGGATTCGTCCATTTCTTCTGCGGCCGGCGCCTCCCACAGCTCGATGGGCAGCCCCTCCGGGTCGTGAAGCCGGGCGAACCGGCCGTAGTCGCCATCCCACTCGGCCCTCCGCTCGACCGCGATCCCGGCCGACTCCAGCGAGGCGACCAGCTCATCCAGTCCGCTGACCCGCAGGTTCAGCATGAACGGCTGGTCGGCCGCGAAGTAGTCGGAGTCGGCCGGGAACGGCGCGAACACGGTCATGCCGCCCTGCTGCTCCCACACGCTGTCCGAGCCCGCCGCGATCCCGAGATGCTCGCGGTACCAGGCCGCGCGCGCCTCCGGATCACGGCTCCGGATGAACAGTCCGCCGATGCCCTGAACGCCCACTGCGACCTCCTCGCTTCGCCGCTCAGGCTAGCAACCGACGGTCGCTTCGGGGCGATCACCCGCGTGTATCGAGCACCGATAGGACGGCCGGGCCGACCTGCTCGGCCGACACGAGCCGCAGTTCGGTCGGGCTGGCGGCGTCGAACAGCCGTCTGCCCGCCCCGACCGCCGTCGGGAACGTCAGCAACCGGTACTCGTCGATAGCGTCCCTCCCGGCCAGTTCGGCGACGACCGATCCGCTGCCGATGACGACCACATCCCGCTGCTCTAGCGTTCGTGCGAGCCAGCCGTCCAAGCCGCCGTCCACCGCGGCCGAACCGGACCACGCGTCCAGCGCCGCCGGCGTGCTCGCCAGCACGGCTTTGCTCGCCCGGTTCATCGCCCGCGAGAACGGGTCGTCGCGGTTCGGCCAGAGGGTGCTGAAGTGCTGCCAGGTGCGGCGGCCGAACAGCAGCGTCCCGGTCTCGAGGATGCTGCCCAGCCGGAACTTGTCCCCCGCGACCCCCTGTGGCCCGAACCGCATCGCCCAGCCGCCGAACGGCGTGCCGTCGCTGCCGTCCGGATCCTCCACCACGCCGTCCAGCGTGATGAACTGCACCACGATCACTCGTCCCATTCGCTCGTCTCCTTCTGTTGGCGTTCTCGTTGCGTTCACACGTGCATACGAACGAGCGCTCCCGGACTCATCTCCGCCCTCTCCGCCCACCGTCGAGTCCGCAAAAACTGCACGCTTGCGGGCCCCGGAGCGTGCAGTTTGTGCGTACTCGAGGGTGGAGGTCTGTGGGTGGGGGTCAGGACGTGGGGGCGAAGAGGGCGAAGAGGCGTGGGTCCTGGTAGACGAGCACGCTGGCGATGGCGTCGCCGCGGGAGGTGTCGGACCCGTCGAAGAGCTGGACGGTGTGCGGCTCGCGACCCTGCTCGGTGACCCGGTACAGCAGGAAGCCGTGCTGGCCGTTCGCGGCGATCGGCTCGGTTGCCCACGCGGTCCCGCGCCAGGCGAACAGGTGCTCCATGAAGGCGGCGAACGGTGTGCGTCCGACCGACCACTGCGGCACCGGCGGCATCTCGAACACGACGTCGTCGGCGACCAGGGATGCCAACGCCCTCACATCGGCGGCCCGGATCGCGGCCGCGTAGTGCTCGACGACGCCAGGGCGGAGTGGCTGTGCGCGCCGCGTACCTTCGCGGATCGCCGCGCGAGCCCGCTGCAGCGCCGAGTTCGCCGACGCGACGGAGACCTCCAGCACGGCCGCGGTCTCCTCCGCGGTGAGCCCGATCACGTCGCGGAGCACGAACGCACCGCGCTGGAGCGGCGACAGCGTCTGCAGCATGGCCGTCACGGCGAACCGCACGTCCTCCGCCTGCTCCGCCGCCGAGGCAGGCACCGAGTCGGATGCCGCACGTCCGGCCCAGCCCGTCGGCGCGGGCAGCAGCCACGGAACGTCGAAGGCCGGCACGAGCGGCGCGCCCACTTCGATGCCCGGATCCGTCAGGTCACGGGGAAGCGGCCGCCGAGGGGTCTGCCGCAGCCGGTCGACGCACACGTTGCGGGCGACCCGGTAGGCCCAGGTGACGAAGGATGCGCGGGCCGGGTCGAAGCTGTCGCGGGCGCGCCACATCCGCTCCAGCGCATCCTGCACCGCGTCCTCGGCCTCGAACGGCGACCCGAGCAGCTGGTACGAGAACGCGAGCAGACCCCGGCGGACGCCCGCCAGGTCCGCCTCCGAGAACGCCGCCATGGGCCGATCCTAGTGACGGCAGGCCGCCCACGCCGCGGCCCGCTGATCGAGGACCCACAGCTCGGCGAGGCCTCCCGACGCGGCCGCAATTGCGGTCATGCCGCCGCGCCGTGTTGCGGAGGAATGATACGGTCTGCGAGAAATACCGATTGAAATGTTGGAGCGCAGATGGTCAGGGCTGTCGGGGTCGATACGAGCGCGTTGAGGGCGGGTGCGTCGTCGCTGAAGGGGGCCGTGATGGGCCGTCGCCCCTCGGCGACGGAGGGCACGGGTTTCGGATCGGCGGTGTCGGAGGGAGCAGTTGGACGGTTCGAGGCGTATTGGGTTCCGGGTCAGACGGCCGTCGATGACCTGATCGGGACGCTGGCTGGCGCGCTCGACCAGGCTGCCGCGTCGTATGAGCGTCGCGATACGGATGACGCCCAGAGCCTGCGGAGTGGTGGGGGTCAGTTCGTTGGGTTCTAGGGCGGAGGATTGGTCGCCGGTCGGGTTCGAGGCGGATCCGACGCCGGGTGATCGGGGAATGGTGGAGGCGCTGGGCACCCATCTTCGGACGTGGTCGGAGCGGTTGGATCGTCAGGCGGAGGTGTCGCGGAACGTGCTGGACACCCGTCTGGGTGCGGCGTCGTGGTCGGGTTTGGCTGCGGATGTGTTCTCGGACCGGTTGCGTTCGCTCATGTCGTCGGCCTCGGATGCCGCTGCGCGGCATGCCGAGGGGGTTGCGGCGGTGACCCGGTGGTCGGGGTCGATGGGGCTGGCGCAGAGTGATGCCGATCGGGCGTTGCGGGACGCGGAGGACGCGTTGGCGGACTTGGAGCTGGCGCAGGAGTCGGTGGCGGCACTGGGGGCCGAGCATGCCGCTCTTCTGTCCGCGCTGAGTGCGGTGCAGAAGGCGTACGCCTCCACCGAGAAGCCGCCGCCGGGCAAGAGCGCACCATCGGCCGGGGATGTCTCGGTTGCCCGCCGGCGGGAGCAGGAGGCCAGCGCGGACCTGACGACGGCGCGGTTCGCGGTCGAGGACGCGCAGGAGCGCCTAGAGGATGCGAAGCGTCGAGCACGCGACGCCAAATGGGAGTACGACGCGGCCGAGAAGGTGTTCGCGGACGCGCTGGATGCTGCGTTGCACGGTGCACTGACCACCGTCGCGAAGCCGGAACTGCAGGCGTTCGCGTCGATGGTGGGAAAGCTGTCGAAGATCTCACCGACGGCGAGCGTGAACGCCACCCTGCTGGACACGCTGAAGAGCTTGACACCCCAGGAACTGGCCACCCTTGTCGCCGACGACCCGGAGATCCTGCAGCAGTTCTGGCAGCACCCACCGTCCCCGGACCAGGTCGCGACATGGTGGACGGGCCTCGACCCCGAGGCGCAGGGGGCGTTCGAGGCGGCCGTGCCCGGGGTGCTGGGCAACCTGGCGGGACTGCCGTACGCGGTACGCGGTCGCTGCAACCTCGAGATCTACAAAGACTTCGCTAAAGAGGCGCAGCTGCATCCGGGCAGCCTGACGCCCGAACAGAAGAAGGTGCTGGCCGCACTCAAGAAGGTGCTTGCCGATCCGACGGCGTCATTGGTGTGCCTCAACCTGGACGCGCCGGTTCCGATGGTCGCGGTCGGGTACGGCGATCTCGACACGGCCGACACGGTGACGTGGGCGGCGCCGGGGATGCTCTCCGACGCCGCCGACGCGACCAAGGGGTGGTCCGAGGCGGCTTGGAACCTCTACGACCAGCAAAACCATGTCGACGATCGTTCGCATGGGGTGGTGGCCTGGTTGGGATATGACACCCCGGACCTGTTGACGGTGAACAACCCGGCGGCAGCGCAGAACGGCTCATGGCGGTTCGCGACCGAGTTGGACGGTACCCACGCCGCTCGCGCCGCCAAGCCCGCGTACGTATCGGTCCTGGCACATTCGTATGGCACGACGATGGCGGCGGACGCGTTGACCCGCACCAAGCATCCCGTCGACTCCTTCACCATGCTCGGCTCCGCCGGAATCGACACGCAGGTGGTGACGTCGCTGTCGGACCTGCACGTGAAACAAGCAAGTGGTTCTGCTGCCATTTTCACGACGGCGGCCGCGTTGGACTATCTCGCCCCCTTCGGGTCGACGGTCGGAGGTCGCGCCGAGCCGAACCCGGAAGCGGCTTTCTCTCCTGCAGCAGCCGCTGCAACTGCGGTTTTGGTGATGCCGCCCAAGGTCATGGGCGGCGCGCGATCGTTCTCCTCCGAAGGCGCCGTCCTCCCCGGCGGTGACGTGTTGAAACCGACGAAAGGTCATAGTGCGCTTGGCGGGACCCCAGGCGAGAACGACCCGAATCTGATGAACGGTATCGCACCCGTGGGCCACGGATACCTCGATCCGAAGACAGAGTCGCTGTACAACGCCGCATTCATCACGATCGGCCAACCCGGGAAGGTCGAAGGCGGAGTGAGGCCCACCGGATGAGCGGCATCCCGGGCTGTGTCGCGAGACTGTCAGGCCTGGTCGTCATCGCGGCAGCAGCCGTGTCGTTGTTAGGAGGATGTATGTCTGTTCCCGCTCTGCGTGACCCTGTCCCGCACACCCCGGATGGTCCGGAGAAGACCATCACGCAGTTGCTGACCCAGTGGGAGGACCTCACCAACGCCGCGATCGCGGCCACCGGGCACACCGAGGGCTGGTTCCGCGGCCCGATCCAAGACAAGAAGCCGTGGGACCCGGCCGCCGAAGAAGTGGGCCTGGCACCGTGCGTAACAACAACATCGGACGACGCTTCGCAGGTCCGGGCCGTGGTTACCCATGTCGCGTTCGAGCGTGATCCGCATCCGATCGCGGACACGCTCACTGCCTACTGGGAGAGCCAAGGCTTCACCGTGACGCGTACCGTCGACTCGACCATCGGTACTGAATGGATGGCTGTTCAACTCCGCGCGGAGCGCTCCGACGGAGTCTCTTACGGTCTCACCGCCACCACGGAGCAGGTGGGAATCGATGTGTACACGGAGTGTTCCGCGGACCCATCGATCGATGAGTGGGCGGAGGAACGGGTGCAACGGAGACTCGATTCTCTCCACTCGACCCCGACACCGTCGTCGGCAGCGGAAACCGGCCTCGCGGACACCGCAGCGGATATCGACGACCGGTTCTGGGGATTCTGACGCGTGGCAGTAGGAACGGATCCCCCGTCAACTCTTGGCGGTTTCTGCCCACCGAATCGAGGAGCCAGGTGTCTACGGATAGCGACCACGCCGCCTTCATCGCGAGCGGGCAGCCCGGGAGAGTCGAAAGGCGAAATGAGGCACTCCTGATGAACCACTCGGTGGGTGCGATCGTAGGTCGGGCCGTGAACAAGCACTGTGTCGCGGTCGTGCTGGTCGTGGCCGTGTCGTTATTAGGAGGATGCATGTCTGTTCCCGCTCTTCGTGACCCTGTCCCTCACACCCCGGATGGTCCTGAGAAGACCATCACGCAGTTGCTGACTCAGTGGGAGGACCTCACCAACGCCGCCATCGCGGCCACCGGACACACCGAGGGCTGGTTCCGCGGACCCATGCAGGACAAGAAGCCATGGGACCCGGCCGCCGAAGAGGTTGGCCTGGCGCCGTGCGCCACAACAACATCGGACGACGCTTCCCAGGTTTCAGCGATCGTTACCCACGTCGCATTCGAGCATGATCCGCATCCCATCGCGGATAAGCTCACCGCCTACTGGGAGAGCCAAGGCTTCACCGTCACCCGAACCATTGACTGGACCTCTCCCTCGGGCAAGACAAGCGTTGAGCTGCGCGCGGAGCGCTCCGACGGTGTCTCTTACGGTCTCACCGCCACGACGCAACAGGTAGGAATCGACGTACTGACGGAGTGCTCAGCTGACCCCTCAATCCATGAGTGGGCGGAGGAACGCGTGCAACAGAGGCTCGATTCTCTCTACTCGACCCCAACCCCATCATCGGCTGCGGAAACCGGCACCGCGGACACCGCAGCGGATACAGACGACCGTTTCTGAGGCTTCTAACGTGTGACGGCAGGCACGGCCCCCCGTCAACTCTTGACGGTTTCTGTCCTCCGAATTGAGGACCCGGCGGCCCGCGGGTTAGCGTTGTCGAGGCCCGGGGATGCCGGACCGACGCGGATACGAATTCTCAGCGAAAACGTCTCAACCCGACGCGAAACGGAACGGCATCCCGGGAAACCCCCTCCCCTGTATCGCGCAGCGCGCGCGGCGTTCAGCCCGCGCTGTGGTCGACCAGCGGCTGCACCTGCACCCCGCTGTGGTCGTGCCGGGCCTCGGCGAGACCCGACGCCAGCGCGACCGCCGCGTCCTGGTCGGGCACGTCGATGACGTAGAAGCCGCCGACGACCTCCTTCGCCTCGGTGAACGGGCCGTCGACCGCGATCGGCTCCCCGTCGTCACCGCGCCGGACGGTTACCGCTGTCTCCGGACCCTGCAGCTCGCCGGACGCGACCACGGCATCCCCCGCCTTCTGCCAGAACTCGCGGTGGGCGGAGTCGATCTCCGCGCGCTCGTCGGCGGACATCGACTTCCAGCGGTCCGCGTCGCCCTGGATGAGAATGATGAACTGGCTCATCGGTCATGCCTTCCTGTTGTCGGAACATCTTCTGACCAGACGTCGAACGAACACGCCGGAAATCGACACGGGCGCGAGGATGCCAGCGTCCTCACCCGGCGCGCTCGAGGACGATGAGGGGTGTCCGGTAGTGCTCGGTGACCATCCCGCCGAGGTCGCGCACCGCGCGAGCGGCCTCCTCGGCCTCCGCCTCAGACCAATCGCTGAACGTCGTGAACAGCCCCCGCACCCCGTCCTCGTCGAGATCGATGGACCAGGCGAACTCGGCCACATGCGACGCACGGAAATACCCGCCGGACTCCAGCAGCCGGGCCCACGCCGCCGTCTGCGACTCGTCCGGTCCGGGCCGGGGCGGCGCATCCCGCCGGTCGACGATCGCCTGCACCCGCTCACGGAACGGCGTCGGCGCCACGGCAGCGTCCCCGTAGGCGTTCCGCCAGACCGTCAGGTGTGCTCCCGGCACCAGTGCGGAGTGCAGCTTCGGCAGCACCACGCCGAGGTCGAACCAGTGCACCGCGGTCGCGATCGTCGCGAGGGTGAAGGATTCGGTGGGCAGGTCCGCCTCCTCCGCCGTCGCCGCGATCACCCGCACATCCGGAAACCGTTCGGCGAGCCGTGCCGCCAGCGCCGGGCCCGGCTCGACGGCGGTCACCTCCATCCCCGCCTCCACCAACCCTCGGGTCGCCTGCCCGCTCCCGGCGCCCAGATCGAGTGCCCGCGCGCCGGCTACCAGCAGCCCGAGCTCAGCGAGCCGCTCCCACAGCGCAGCCGGATACGGCGGCCGAGCGCGGTCGTACAGGTCGGCGTGCCGATCGAAATGCATCGGGTCGGGCATGCGCCGACGATACCGCGGACCGCCGCCGGGCGGACGTGGCGAGGTGCCCGTTGCGACGGAAGCATCGGGCACCTCTGCGCACGGATCCCGTATCCCCCACCATGCGCAATCGCCATCGTGGCGGACTCGCGCACGACCGCGAAAGACGGTGGATGCGGTCGACCGCCGGCGACCCGGGCGCGCTGGCCGCGGTCAGAGCGACACGCGGTTGCGGCCCTGCTTCTTCGCCCGATACATGGCGGCATCCGCCGCGTCGAGCAGCTGCTTCGCCGTGAGCCCCGCCTCGATGGGCAGCACGCCGCACGACGCCGTCACGGTCATCGGGCCGCGCGCGGTGTCGATCGGCAGTGCGATCTCGTGGACCAGCCGCGCGGCGAACCGCTCGCCGTCCTCCGGCGTCACACCGACGCTGAGCACCACGAACTCGTCGCCCGCCAGGCGGGAGATCACGTCGGTGGCGCGGCTTCCCCCGGTGAGGCGCTCGGCGACCGTCCGCAGTACGGCATCCCCGGTCTCGTGTCCGTGCCGGTCGTTGATGGCCTTGAAGCCGTCCAGGTCGAGGAACAGCAGCACGCCGCCGTCACCCTGCACGACCGCGGACTCGAGGCGGTGCTCCAGGGAGCGCCGGTTGTGCAGGCCCGTCAGATGGTCGATCAGCGCGAGCTGGGCGAGTCGCGCCTCCTGCCGGCGATCGAGTGCACGGGCGAGGTCGCGGCCCAGCTCCCGCGCCTCCTCGGGGATGGTTCCCCACGCCAGCGCCGTGCCCTCCACGCTCTGCCGCCACTCCGAGAACGACCGGCGCGGTGACAGCGGGGTGTCGCGGTTCTCCGGGCTCTGGTCGCCGAGCCAACGGATCACCTGCGTGACCTCATGCCGGAAGAACAGCAGGACGCCGTGAGCGCCGACCGGGACGACGAGCAGTCCCGCGAAACCGGGCATCAGCGCTGCCAGTGCGGGATGGGTGCGCTGCAGCTCGCTCGTGTGGAACGGTTCGATCCCGACGGCGGAGAGCAGCAGGCTGCGGTCGATCGTCGGGACGTCGCCCACGCTGCGGCTCACCCCATCCAGAGCCAGCACCGCGCCATCGGCGCCGACCAGCCGGCACAGCTCGTCTCCGCTGTCGACCAGCGTCAGCAGGGGTTCAGCGGACGACGGGATGCCCGCGAGCACCGCCGCGCGCTGCTCGCGGATGGTGAGGTCACGGCGCAGCCGGGCGATCGACTCGAGGGCGGCGAGCTGCAGGGTCAGCTGAGTGGCGAGCACCTCCAGCGCGCGGCGGAGCAGGATGGGCATGCGCCGCTCGGCCCTGTGCGCGCAGGTGATCATGCCGGTCAGCCGGTCGTCCTCGATCAGCGAGAACGACACCGTGGACGCCTGGCCCATGTTGCGCATGAACTGCAGGTGGTGGGGCGAGACCGCCCGGAGCTCGCCGCTGCTGAGGTCGAGCGGCGGCACGTTCTCGTCGACGGACACGAGCGGGGTGCCGGCGTCCTCGGTGCTCACGATCTGGCGAGACAGCTTCGTCAGGTACAGCGAACGCGCCTGCTGCGGGATGTCGGACGCCGGGAAGTGGAGGCCGCGGTACGACTCCATGTCGGGCTCGGACGCCTCGCCCGCGACCTCGCCATGGCCGTCCTCGAAGAAGCGGTAGACCATGACGCGGTCGAACCCGCTGATCCGCTTGACCTCCTCGGCCGCCGCCTGGCGAAGCTCCGCCGCACTCGCGACGAGCCCCAGCGACCGGATCGCGCCGACCACGGACGCGGTCGGCAGATCCCGGGTGGTCGCGGCCGGCTCCAGCTCGATGACGACTTGCTCGACCAGGCGGTGCGTGATGGCGTCGTACGGCTCGCCCTGCAGGTCGACGCGGACCGGGTCGCCGTGCGTCTCGGCCGCGATGCTCCACTCCAGGGTGGGACTTCCGAGCTCGGACACGGAACGGCCGAGCCACTGCGCCGCGTTCTCGCTCGCGGTCACGATCTCGTAGGTCGCTGCGCTGACGACCAGCAGCATCCCGAACGACTGGATCCGGCCCGGGGTGCGGATCGGCTCCTTCACACACTCTTCGAGTCTCCGAAGCTCCGACGCGTCGGGAACCGCACCACCATCCACCACCTCTCGACCCTAGCCCAGACCTGCGCGCCGCGTGACCGGGGCGGACATCCGTCGCGCCGCCTGATGTCTCCTCCCTTTCCGCCGCCGCGCGAAAGGGAGGAGATACTGGTCGGCTTCCCGGTGTGTCGCGAGAAAGGGAGGGGACGCGACCCACGCCGCCGCCCAGCACCTCCGTTCCGCCGCGGAGCGGAGCAGCGGACGAGCCGGGGGTGTGCTGCGGGTGCCGGGCGGTGGATGATGCCTAGAGACACGGAAGGACGCACATGGACGAGACAGCGAACACCGACCGCTCCGAATACCCCGACGACGCCGGCTACCCCGACGGCCAGGGCACCCTCGACGAAGGGACCGGCGCCTTCCGCGGCCCGACCGGCGACGAAGCGGCCGACGACGGCGGCCGGGACGACACGGGACTCGAGGGCGAGGAGGTCGTCGAGGAGCTGTCCGAGTTCGACGGGCCGGATGAGCGGGACGAGTAGCGAGCGACCAGTGGCCGCCTAGCGCGGAACCGCCGCCACCGCGTCGATCTCCACCAGCGCACCGGGCCGCGCCGGCGCGACGGTGAGCACGGTCACCGCGGTCCGCTGGTCGCCCCACACCGCCCGCGTCGCCCCGTACGCGTCGGTCGGGTCGATTCCGGGCGCCAGGTGGATGGTGAGCTTGGCGACCTGCTCGGGCCCGCTGCCTGCCTCTTCGAGCACGGCGAGGAGGTTGCGGAGCGCCTGCTCCGTCTGAGCGGCGAGGCCGTCCAGCAGGCCGCCCTCCGCATCCACCCCGTTCTGGCCGCCGACGAAGAGCAGCGGACCCGGTGGGACGATCATCCCCTGCGCGAAGGCCGGGCTGCGGTACAGCTGGGGCGGGTCGACGGGGGTCGGTGTCTCGGACATGGCGCGTCCTCCCTGGTGACGTCTGGTGAGCTTCCAGTGTCCCGCCGACCCCTGACACCGTGGCTGATCGAATCGGAGACGCGGGTACGGTTCCTCCCCCGCGACTGACGGATCCGGCGCGCCTGCCGACTATGACTGAGGAAGGGCGGACGCCTCGCTCCGCCGTACTGTCCCCGACCCCGAGGAATCCCGTGTCTCAGCCGCTCTCCGCCGCCGCCCGCACCGCACCGACCGTCATCACCGCCTCCTTCTGGCTGTGGATCGCCAGCACGGTGGTGAGCTTGATCGCGTTCGCCATCCTTCTCCCTGGCCTGTTCGGCGGCGCGCCGGACGCGGGCGGGATCGCCGCCGGCTCCGTCGCCGGAGCGATCATCGGCTCCGCGCTCCGCGTGTTTCTCGCGATCTACCTGCTGCGCGGAGCGAACTGGGCGCGCATCGTGCTCACCGTCATCGGCGTGGTGGTTCTGCTCACGGGCATCCCGTCGCTCCTCACCGGCGACCTGCTCGGGCTGCTCGTCGTGCTCATCGTCGTCGTCGCCGCCGTGCTCATGTGGCTGCCCGCGGCGCGCCCGCACTTCCGCCGGGCCTGATCCCGGGCGGCTGTCGCGCCTCGCTGTTGACAGCCCCCGGTAGAGTGGATGTGTGAACCCGCTCATCTCGCAGCCTGACGCCGCCCTCGCGGCCGCCGGGCGTCTGGAGGTCGTCGGCGCGCTCAGCGCCGGCGTCAGAGCGTTCTGACCCCGTTTCGGTGATCTCTCGCGCGCACGGCGCGCGATCCGCTGCCGCGGCATGCCCGCGCGCGGACCATTTCCCCCATCGGCTCGACCGATGACGGTTTCAGACATGTCAGGCGTTCATTCATGCATCCATTGACCGAGCAGCAGCTCCGTTCCTCCTTCGTCAACGCGTCCCAGCGCGAGCGCAAGGAGCTCACCATCCCCGACCTGGCGCAGGTGCGCTGGGACGACATCGACTACCTCGGCTGGCGCGACCGCAAGCTGCCCGCCCTCGGGTACGTCGTGGCCGAGATCGACGGCGAGCCCGTCGGCGTCCTCCTGCGCCAGGCGGAGGGCCGCGTCCGATCGCGTCCGCAGTGCTCCTGGTGCGAAGACGTGCACCTGCCCAACGAGGTGCTCTTCTTCATCGCGAAGCGCGCCGGGAAGGCCGGCCGCAACGGCAACACCCTGGGCACGCTGGTGTGCGCCGAGTTCCAGTGCTCGGCCAACGTCCGGAAGCGACCGCCGACCGCTTACGTCGGCTTCGACGTCGAGGCGGCCCGGCTCGCCCGCATCGAGGCTCTGCGGGAGCACGTCGACGCGTTCGTCCGCAGGGTGATGGCCGAGTGAGAGCCGCCCGGTGAGAGCCGGCGAGTAGGACCTGAGTGAGGCGGCCCCGTCAGGCCGCCTCACTCAGGAACGGCTCGTGCCGGTATCCATCGTCGTCCAGCACGGCGACCGTGTTCTCCGGCACCTCCACGAAGGCGCCGGGCATGTCGTTGAGCGGCTCGGAGACGACGACCTTGGCGTGGTCGCCGAACACGTCCAGCCGGGCGGCGTCCGGGAACATCTCCCGCAGCTCCGGCACGGCCACCGAGTGGAAGAGCGAGCGGCTGCGCTGGGCGGACGAGTAGCGGAACGCCCACATCCTGGTCCCGTCGGACACCGCGAACGTCCCCTGCACCGGGAACTGGATGCCGTACTTGTGTCCGGTCTCCTCCACGAATCGCAGCGCCCGCCCGAGGCCGGCGACCGGGTCGTCCATCAGGCCCATCGTGAGGGCCACGTAGAACAGGGTCTCCGTGTCGGTCGTCCCCTGGATGAGCGGGAACAGCTCCGAGTCGACCGAGAATGCCAGGTCGCGCTTCATCTTCGTGAAGCCGTCGAGGAATCCGTTGTGCATGAACAGCCAGTTCTGATAGCGGAACGGATGGCAGTTCGACTGCTGGATGGGCGGATGCGCCGCGGCCCGAACGTGCCCGAAGAACAGCGGGCTGGCGATGGCGTTGGTGAGCTCGTGCAGGTTCTCGTCGTGCCACGCCGGCTCGATGCTGTGGAACAGCGCGGGGATGTTGCCCTCGCTCGTATCCTCCGGGTACCAGCCGAAACCGAAGCCGTCGCCGTTCACGGTCTCCGCGCCGAGCGGCGAGTTGAGCGACTGGGCGACGAGGGAGTGCTGCGCGTCCAGGATGAGGACGGCGGGTTTCAGGGGCTCCCCCGAGTATGCAAGCCAGCGGCACATGACGACCTCCTCGAACGTGGTGGGCCCTGCGGACGGCTTGACCATAACCCCGGTCCGGCAGCCGCGGGAATACACCACTTCCGGCGACGGCGCGGCAGGCGACCACGCCGTCCTGGAGCTGTCAAGGGATGGCCGCGGAACGCTCGGTCTACTTGGCTGGACACATGAAGACGCACGCACGGTTCCTCCGTCAGGGGCTGGAGGTGACGGAGATCTCGAACCGCGAATGGCGGGTGAGTGACACCCGGTTCGCCGAGCTCGGTGCTCCGGACGTGGTCGGCTTCATCCTTCAGCTGGAGGGGATGTTCGAGGTGACGCAGATCGGCCGGCCCGGCCAGCGCACCTATTTCCGTTCATTCGACGCCGCTCTGGATGCTCTGCGGTCCTGATCGTCTCCGGTCCCGGCGGCGTGCCCGCACGGGGATCGAGCGACGGCTGAGCACGGCGGCCACGAGGAAGCACGCCGCGCCGAGGAACGTGCCGACGTTCGCCCAGAACAGGCTCACCAGCGACCCCGTCGACGGGATCACGTAGGCGCCGACGGCGGAAAACGCGAACAGCACGGAGCCGAGCATGTTCAGCCAGGTGCCGTGCCAGGTGCGTGCGCGGGGATCCCACAGGCGGTCCCGGTCGACGGTCGCGACGACGGCGAGGGCGCTGGCGACCAGGAAGCAGATCGAGCCGAAAGCGTCTGGCCGCCAGCCGCTCCCCACCCGGGCCGCATCGTTGACCGCGGTGAGGAGCGCCTCTGTGGTGCTGACGTTGAAGAACAGGGTGCCCGCGAACTGTATGGCGGCCGCCCACCAGTCGAACAGGTCGGGGCGCTCGCCTCCGCGTCGTGGCGGCTTTCGGCCGCTCAGCGCCAGCTGTACGAAGGCGGCGGCCGTGAAGAACAACGCGCCGACGAAGAACGTGACGGCGGCGATGACCGGGCCGACCGCCTCCTGGTAGTACGGCACTGCGCCGATCAGGAAGAACAGCGACCCGATCGCGAACCCCCAGGCCTCCCGCCTGAGTCGGATGGCGCGTTCTGCCGGCATGGTCGAAGACTAGAGCGCGGGATGCATTCGGCGGCAGTGGGTCGTTCGGCTCACGCGAGCGTCGGACCGTTCCGGTCTTTCGTCACCGGCACGACCACGACCGGAACGGTCTGGTCGTGCGTCAGGTGCGCTCCGACCGATCCGGCCAGCCAGTTCTCCAGGGTGTGCGAGAACCCGCGGCGGTGCGTGCCGACCACGATGATCCGCGCGTCGACCTCGACGGCCAGCCGTGCGAGCGCCTTGGCCGGATCGCCGGCGAGCAGGCGGAGCGCCCAGTTCGAGGGCTTGTCCGCTCTTTCGTCGAGCGCTGATCCGATGGCGGCCGACAGCGCGAGGACCGCTTCGCCCTCGCCGGATCCGACCTCCGTGGGGTGCAGTGACTCCCCCGCGACGTCGGATGGATCCCATTCGGTCAGGTAGCTGTCCTCCGAGACGTACGCGCACAGCAGCGGACGCTCGAATTCGACCGCCAGGCGCGCCGCTTCGTCGAGCACCGCCCGGGCCTGGCCGCGGTGCACCCCGACGATGATCGCGCCGCGGAGGTCCGGTTCGCTCGGGTCCGGGTCGCTCCGGTCCGGGTCGCTCGAATCCGGGTCGCCCCGGTTCGGAGCCGCATCCGCGGGAGGCTCGTCCATCTCGACCACCGCCGATCCGGCGCCGGCCTAGGCCTCCGCCGCCTGCGGCGTCCCGGCGATGTTCACCAGCCACTGCACGCCGAAGCGGTCGACCGCCATGCCGAAGCTGTCGCCCCAGGGAGCCTTGTTGAGCGGCTCGACCACGGTTCCGCCGTCGATGAGCTTCTCCCAGTAGCCGGTCAGCTCGGCCTCGTCGTCGCCGCTCAACGAGATGCTGATCGCGCTGCCCTCGGTGAAGTCCATGTGTGCCGGGACGTCCGCAGCCATGAGCGTGAAGCCGCCCGGTGTCGTCAGCTGCGAGTGCATGATCAGGTCGTTGTCGGCCGGGTCTTGAGCCATCTGGAACTCGGCGAAGGTGCTGCGCTGCACCTCTCCGCCGAAGACCGACTGGTAGAAGTCCATCGCCTCGCGCGCGGACGAACGGAAGTTCAGGTACGGGTTGAGTGTCGACGGCATGGTGTCCTCCTCGTGAGAGCTCCGGAGAGCCGGTAGGTGCCGGTTCGCCGCCCAGCGTAGCGAGCACCCGCCGCCCGGGACCAGAGCCTTCACGCACGAGAAGGCATGCGATGCGGTCAGCGCAGGTACGCCGCGACGAACAGGTCGCCGCGGATCTCCCCCAGCCGCGCGACGATCCGGTCGACCAACGCGTCGGTGATTCCGCCGGCGTGTACGTCATAGGGGCCGATCGGCTGGAGCTTGCCACATCGGACGCGCACGACCTCCCATCCCGACGCCCGCAGCAGACGGTCCTTGCGACGGTCCGAGGTCTCGCGTGGACCGACGTGTTCGAGACCGTGCCTCCCGGTGGTGTCGTACTCGATCGCGACGCGGAATTCGGGCAGCAGGATGTCGGGCCATACCTCCAGATGGGAGTGGAACGGTTTGGCGACCCGGACGGCGTTCTTCGACAAGTCGATGTCCAACCGCTCGGCGAGACGCCGCTTCAGTTCCGGTTCGGCCGCTGAGGCGGGCGTCGGCGCCCAGCGGCTGACGAACGCCTCGCCGACCGGCACCGCGTCCGCCCCGGCGCGGGCATGCCGGCAGATCGGGCACCTCCTGCCGCCGAGGATGCGCTCGATGTTCGTCTGGTACGACGGATGCCGTTTCTCGCACTGCCAGGAGAACGTCCCCGCCGTGCTGTTAGCGTTCGACACGGCGACGCGCGATCCGGGGGCCGCCATACTCACCAGCTGCTCCCGGGTCAGCGCTTCGCGATCGAGCCGGCGACAGAGATAGCAGCGGTCGTCGCTTGGGTCGTTCTCGATCCTCCGCAGGTCGCGGGCGTGGCCGCACACGTGGAGTCCGGCGTCCGGCTCCGCTGCCCGCACCGGTTTCGGCGCCGCAGCCTCGGCGCACCGCGGGCACCACGCCGAGCGGCGTCGCGTCCCGCCGGGCCGAGCCCGCTGCTCCTCCGGGGTCGCGACGAACCGGTGACCGGAGTCGCATTCCCACACCAGGTAGACGTCGGCCGCGGGCGGCACCTGCGTCAGCGTGATCCCGTGGTTGAGGTCGGGATGGTACTGGCGGACGAGCACGGGATACCGCTCCCAGTCGGTGCGGTACCGCCCGACCTCGTAGGGCACGGCAACGCCCTTCGACCACTGGCGGCGCGCCCACCACTGCTCGACGCTCTCCGGCACGGCATCCCTCCTCATCCCGAGGCTAAGACGCACCACCGTCACTGCACCCCCGCGATTCGTGGGGGGTGGGGGGGTTGGGGGGGCGGCAGCGCCCAAACGGGCCCCAACAGGGGGGGGGGGAGAGGACCGACGGGGGGGGGGGGGGCCGCGGCGCGGGGGGGTG
>NZ_JBEPLE010000008.1:0-233440 GCF_040545055.1 Leifsonia sp. 563
GTGGCGGCGGCCCCGCGCCCCGCGGGGGCCCGCCCCGGCGGGCGGGGGGGGGGGGGGGGCGCGCCCCCCCCCCCCCCCCCCCCCCCCCCCCCCCGGGCCCCCCCCCCCCCCCCCCGGCCGCCTGCCCGGGCCGGTCAGAGCGACGACAGCAGTCGCGTCCCGTCCGGCACGCCCAGACCCGTGCAGGCGTCCCACCCGGCCGTCGCCCGGTAGGCGCCGTTGTCGCCGGTCGTGATGTCGCGGAACCCGTCCGCCACCTTCCCGGCGGGAACCGAGTCGTACAGCCGGGGCTGGAGGAGTCCGAGCGGCTTCCCCGTGGACTGCGCGAGCCGCGCGACGAGCGCCGCCCACAGCGGGGCGACCGCGCTGGTGCCGCCGATCACGGTGTCCTGACCGTCGACGCGGATGCGGTATCCGGTCTGCGGGTCCGCGACCGCCGAGACGTCGGGCACCCCGCGCCCGCCCGGGCCGTTGGCCGAGCCTCCCGCGTCGGTCCCGTCCGCACCCGACGGCACCCCGACTCCCGCCTGCCACGACGGCAGCGGGAACACGGCGCTGACGCCGCCGCCGGTCGCGCCGCCGCCCGTGCCGTTGTTCCACACGATCTCCGAGCGCACCGTGCCGGTCGAGGTGTCCGCCTCGAGCCGCGTGCCGCCGCAGGCGAGCGCGTGCGGCGAGGAGGCGGGGAAGTCGACGTGCGGCCGGCCGTCGCCGACCCGGTCGCTGCTCCCGTCGTCTCCCGCAGCCGCGGTGGTCGTCACACCGAGGGCGGCGGCGTCCTGCAGCGCCTCATCGAACGCCGTGCGCGCCTGCGCCGTCCAGCCGTCCTCCGACTGACCCCAGCTGATGCTGATCGCCGCGGGGGTCGGGTCCGCGTGCGCGGCGGTGGTCACGGCATCCAGGAAGCCGGCGTCGGTGTTGGGCGCGAAGTAGACGACGATCTCGGCCTTCGGGGCCAGCGCGCCGGCCACCTCGATGTCGAGCATGACCTCGCCGTCGGCGCCGTTCGGGTTGCCGTCCGGTGCGTTCGAGCCGCCGTCGACGCCGACCGCGCGCACGCTGGGCGTCGGGATGCCGAGGCCGGCGAAGTAGGTGTCGAGGTCCTCCTGCACGTAGCCGCCGCCGAGTTCGATGATCGCGATGGTCTGCCCGCTCCCGTCGGTGCCGTCGGGGAACGCGTAGACCGTGCCGAGCTGCGGCGGTGTGTAGCTCGTGTTGACCGCGGCCGCGGGGACGTAGCGGTACTGGGCCCGTGCCTGGGGCCGGTCGTCGAGACCGAGGACGGCGGTCACCACTCCGGCGAGCGCGGCCGGGATGCTGAGCCCGCCTGTCCGCTGCCGGTAGACGGTCGCACCCTCGCCCGCGTCTTCGGCGCTCGACTCGGCCAGGTCGGTGCCGAACACCCGCGCGACGGTCTGCACGGGGCCGGAGACGCGGACACGACGCGCGCCCGCATCCACTTCGTCGACGGTCAGCCCGAGCCCTTCGAGCGTGCTGCGGACCAGCTCGACGTCCTGCGGGGACGCGCCGTAGCGTTCCGCGAGCTCGTCGCGGCTCAGCGGCTCGGCGAAGGCGCTCTGCGGGAGTTCGGCGCGGCGGCGCAGGACGAGCGTCGCATCCACCCGGGAGTCGGGCGCGAGGCCGCCGTGCGCGCGGAAGCCGGGACGTTCCGGCCGTTCGCTTCCGGGAAGGGGGACGAGGTCGAGGGGCTGTTCCGCATCGGTCATACCACTCGGTCTACCACCGGCCTCCGACACCGGATAGGGCACCGGATGGAGCGTCCAGCCGACCCATTCGCTACACCCAGCTGGGCAGCCACATGTGGATCTGCCAGAACCAGAACGGCACCTGCTGGCCCGTCCAGATCGGCCAGAAGAACGCGCTCACCAGGGTGCAGGCGGCCAGGAAGACGCCGGTCCAGAGGATGCCGCGGCGCCGTCGCGGCTCCGGATCGGTGCGTTTCCCGAGCACGATCGCGATGGCCGCCGTGAGGGCGAGGATGAGGTACGGCTCGAAGGCGATCGAGTAGAAGGTGAAGATCGTCCGGCCCATGTAGAGCCACCACGGCAGGTAGCCCGCCGCCAGCCCGGTGAGGATGAGGCCGATCCTCCAGTCGCGGTAGCGGATCAGCCAGTACACCAGGAAGAGGATCGCGGCCGTTCCCGCCCACCAGATGAGCGGGTTGCCGAGCGAGGTGATCGCCGCAGAGCAGGAGTCCCACTGGCAGCCGTCCTGCCCCTTCGTCGTTCCGACGTAGTACATGCTCGTCGGCCGCAGCATCAGCGTCCACGTCAGCGGGTTCGACTGGTAGGGGTGCGGGGTGTGCAGGTTGATGCTGTAGTTGTACATCTGCGTCTGGTAGTACCAGAGGTTCTGCACCCAGAGCGGCACCCAGCTGAAGGCGCCCGTCCACTGCGCGTGCGCGGCCTCCGCCCAGTGGCGGTAGTAGCCGTTGCTCGACAGGATCCAGCCCGTCCATGTCGCGACGTAGGCGACGAACGCGAGCGGGACCATCAGCACGAAGGTCGCCGGCGCCTGCTTGAGCAGGGCGCCGCTCGCGTAGAACGGCAGCCTCTCTCGGCGGCGGGCCACCGCATCCACCACGACCGTGTACACGGCGAAGAAGGCGAGGAAGTAGAAACCGGTCCACTTGACCCCGGCGCACAGCCCGCAGAGGATGCCCGCGGCGATCAGCCAGGGACGCCACCACAGCACGGGCCCCCACGCCGGATCGCGACCCGCCGACCGGGCGGCCGCGACCTTGGCAGCCAGCCGATCGGCCGCCCAGCGCCGGTCGAGCAGGATGCAGCAGAACGCCAGCAGCGCGAAGAACATCACGAAGTTGTCGAGGAGCGCGACGCGGCTCATCACGATGGCGTGACCGTCGATCGCGAACAGGAAACCGGCGATCGTGGCGAGCATCGTCGAGCGGAACAGGGTCCGCGCGATGAGGAAGACGAGCAGCACGGCGATCGTCCCGGCGATCGCGGTGGACTCCCGCCAGCCGAACGAGTTCGCCGGGCCGGTGGCCGCCATCCCGAGCCCGATCAGCCACTTGCCGAGGGGTGGATGCGCGACGAACGACGGATCCGCGTCGAAGATCTGCGTCTGGCCCGCGGCGAATCGCGCATCGGCCTTGTCGGGCCAGCTGCCCTCGTAGCCGAGGTTCCAAATGCTCCAGGAGTCCTTCACGTAGAAGGTCTCGTCGAAGACGAGCGCGTGCGGCTGGCCCAGGTTCCACAGCCGCAACACGGCGGCGAGCAGGGTCACCGCGACGGGCGCGCCCCACATCCACAGTCGCAGGCGGGCCGGTGTTCCGAGGACGCGCGCCCACCAGTCGTCGAGGCGCGTGCCGACGGGGACGGCGGCGACGTGCGCGGCCGGGAGGTCGGTCGGAGGAGCAGAGGTCACCCAGCCATGCTAGGGGCGGAGGCTCGGTGTCGCCTTTCGACGGACAGACAACTTTCGACTGCCACACTAGAAGCCATGATCATCCTCGCCGCGACTCCGATCGGCAATCTCGGCGACGCGTCGCGGCGGCTGGTGGAGGTGCTGTCCGCGGCGACGGTGGTCGCGGCGGAGGACACCCGGGTCGCCCAGCGGCTGCTGGCGGGCCTCGGCGTCGAGAACCGCCCGCGGCTGATCGCCCTGCACGACCACAACGAGCGGGATCGGGCGGCGGAGCTCGTGGAGCTGGCGCGCGATCAGGATGTGGTGCTGCTCTCCGACGCCGGGATGCCCACGGTGTCCGACCCCGGATTCCACCTGGTCGAGGCGGCCGCCGCGGCGGGGGTGGGCGTGACGGCGCTGCCCGGGCCGTCGGCCGTGCTGACTGCGCTCGCCGTCTCCGGCCTCCCGACCGACCGCTTCACCTTCGAGGGTTTCCTCCCGCGCAAGCAGGGGGAGCGGCTGTCCACCCTGCGGGCGGTCGCCGCCGAGCCGCGGACCATGGTGTTCTTCGAGTCGCCGAACCGGCTCGCCGCCTCCCTCGGCGACATCGCGACGGCGCTCGGCGCCGACCGGCGCGTCGTCGTCTGCCGCGAGCTGACGAAGCTCTACGAAGAGGTGCGTCGAGGCACCGCGGCGGAACTGGCCGCCTGGGCCGCCGACGGCGTGCGCGGAGAGATCGTCGTCGTCGTCGCCGGCGCTCCGGCGCGGGCGGCCGACCCCGAAGCGGCGGTGCAGCAGGTGCTCGCTCTGGTCGCCTCGGGCACGCGGCTGAAGGATGCGGCGGCCGAGGTCGCCGAGGCGACGGGCCTCGGGAAGCGCGACCTCTACCAGGCCGCCCTCGAACGGCGCCGCTGACGAGTCCGTCCACAGCGCAACCCGTTCTCCACAGGCGGAGTAACACACCGGATCGCGTGCTCCAGCGCCCGTAGGATAGTCACCATGTCCGACGGCTCTTCCTTCTACATCACCACGCCGATCTTCTACGTGAATGATGTCCCGCACATCGGGCATGCCTACACGGAGGTCGCGGCCGACGTCCTCGCCCGCTGGCACCGCCAGGCCGGCGACGACACCTGGCTGCTCACCGGCACCGACGAGCACGGGCAGAAGATCCTGCGCACGGCGACCGCCAACGGCACCACGCCGAAGCAGTGGGCCGACAAGCTGGTCACCGAGGAGTGGCTGCCGCTGCTCGACACCGTCGACATCGCCAACGACGACTTCATCCGCACCACCGACGAGCGGCACGAGGTCAACGTCCAGAAGTTCCTGCAGAAGCTCTACGACGACGGCTATATCTACGCCGGCGAGTACGAGGCGCTGTACTGCGTGGGCTGCGAGGAGTTCAAGCCGCAGAGCGAGATCGTCGACGGCACGGGGGAGTACGAGGGCCAGAAGGTCTGCGCCATCCACTCGAAGCCACTGGAACTGCTGCAGGAGAAGAACTACTTCTTCCGGATGAGCCAGTTCGCCGACCGCCTGCTGTCGCTCTACGAGGAGCGCCCGGACTTCGTGCAGCCCGAGTCGGCCCGCAACGAGGTGGTCAGCTTCGTGCGTCAGGGGCTGAGCGACCTGTCCATCTCGCGCTCGAGCTTCGACTGGGGCATCAAGGTGCCGTGGGACGAGTCCCACGTCGTCTACGTGTGGTTCGACGCGCTGCTCAACTACATCACCGCCGTCGGCTACGGGCAGGACGACGAGGAGTTCGCCCGTCGCTGGCCCGCCAATCATCTGGTCGGCAAAGACATCCTGCGGTTCCACGCGGTCATCTGGCCCGCCATGCTGATGGCAGCCGGCCTCGAGGTGCCGAAGCGCGTGTTCGGTCACGGCTGGCTGCTCGTGGGCGGCGAGAAGATGTCCAAGTCCAAGCTGACGGGCATCGCGCCGACGCAGATCACCGACACGTTCGGCTCAGACGCGTTCCGCTACTACTTCATGCGCGCCATCAACTTCGGGCAGGACGGCTCGTTCAGCTGGGAGGATCTGGCGGCCAGGTATCAGGCCGAGCTCGCCAACGGCTTCGGCAACCTGGCGTCGCGCGTGATCGCGATGGTGACGCGGTACTTCGAGGGCATCGTGCCGCCGGCGGGCGAGTACCAGGAGGTCGACCTGCACGTGCAGGAGGTCGTCCGCACCGCGGCGGCCGACGCCGACGCGGCGATCTCGCGGCTGGCGATCCACGACGCCCTGACGGCGATCTGGCGGATCGTCGACGAGCTCAACGGCTACATCACCGAGCAGGAGCCGTGGACCCTGGCGAAGGATGAGGCCAAGCGCGAGCGACTCGGCACCGTGCTCTACACGGCGGCCGAGGGGCTGCGCTCCCTCGCCGTTCTGCTGTCGCCGGTGATCCCGGTCGCGACCGGAAAGCTGTGGGAGTCGCTCGGCGTCGCCGGCGAACTGGGCGCGCTCGACGCGCAGCCGCTCCGGACGGCGGGCGACTGGGGTCAGCTGCCGGCCGGCACGGAGGTCAATGGTCTCGAGGCGCTGTTCCCGCGGATCGACGCGGAGGCGGTCGCCGCGGTATGACGGACCCGTCGTTCGTCCGGCAGCGGCACGTCACCGACGGCCGCGACCTCAGCTACCCTCCGCTGCCTGAGGCGCTGACCGTTCCCGTCTACGACAACCACACGCACCTCGAGATCGCCGACGGCGAGCAGCCGCTCGACTACCGCGAGCAGCTGGACCGCGCGTCCAGCGTGGGCGTGCGCGGGGTCGTCCAGGTGGGCAACGACGTCGAGACGTCCCGGTGGTCGGCCGAGACGGCCGCCGTCGAGCCGCGGATGCTGGCCGCCGTCGCGCTGCACCCGAACGACGCGCCGGACTACGACGAACGCGGAGAGCTGGATGACGCCCTCGCCGTGATCGCCGAGCTCGCGGGCCGACCCCGGGTCCGCGCCGTCGGCGAGACCGGCCTCGACTTCTTCCGCACGGAGGAGGGGCCTCGGCGTGACGCGCAGTTCCGGTCATTCGAGGCCCACATCGAGATCGCGAAGCAGAACGACATCGCGCTGCAGATCCACGACCGCGACGCGCACGCGGCCGTCGTCGCCACGCTGAAGCGGGTCGGAGCCCCCGAGCGGACCGTGTTCCACTGCTTCTCGGGCGATGTCGAGCTGGCCCGCATCTGCGCCGACAACGGCTGGTACATGTCGTTCGCGGGTAACGTCACTTTCAAGAACGCGCCCAACCTCCGTGCCGCCCTCGAGGCGGCCCCGCGCCACCTGGTGATGGTGGAGACGGACGCCCCCTTCCTCACGCCGATGCCGTTCCGCGGCCGCCCGAATGCGCCGTACCTCATCCCGCACACCCTCCGGGCCATGGCCGAGGTGATGGGAACGGACGCCTCGACCCTCGCCGCGCAGATCAACTCCAACACGGAGCTCGTGTACGGCCGGTGGGACAGCGAGCCCGTCGGACCGCCGCCGACCACTCCCATCGGGATCATCGCGTGACCGAGCTCCGGCTGCTCGGCCCGGCGGAGATCCGCGACCTGGCGGAGCTGCTCGACGTCACCCCGACGAAGAAGCTCGGCCAGAACTTCGTGATCGACGCCAACACCGTCCGTCGGATCGTCCGCGTCGCCGAGGTCCAGGCGGGAGACAGCGTTGTAGAGATCGGCCCCGGGCTCGGATCCCTCACCCTCGGCCTGCTCGAGGCCGGAGCGGACGTGGTGGCCGTCGAGATCGACGGGCGGCTCGCCGCGCAGCTGCCCACGACGGTGGCCCAGCTGGCGCCGGACGCCGCCCCGCACCTGACCGTGGTGCATCGGGATGCCCTGGCCATCACCGAGCTTCCGGTCGACCCCGTGCGCCTGGTCGCGAACCTTCCCTACAACGTCTCGGTCCCGGTGCTCCTCCACTTCCTGGAGCACTTCCCGAGCCTCCGCTCCGGCGTCGTGATGGTGCAGGCCGAGGTCGGGCACCGGATCGCCGCGCAGCCCGGCTCCAAGGTCTATGGCGCCCCGAGCGTGAAGGCCGCCTGGTACGGCACCTGGCGCACCGCCGGTTCCGTCAGCCGGCAGATCTTCTGGCCGGTGCCGAACGTCGACTCGGTCCTCGTCGCCTTCGAGCGGCGTGACGACCCGCCGGGCGACGAGCAGCTCCGCCTCCGCACCTTCGCCCTCGTCGATGCCGCCTTCCAGCAGCGCCGCAAGACGCTCCGCCAGGCCCTCGCCCCGGTCTACGGCGACCCCGCGTCGGCGGAGGCGGCTCTGCTGGCGGCGGCCATCTCTCCGTCCCTCCGCGGCGAGCAGCTCGCCCTGGCCGACTTCGCACGCCTGGCGGCCGCGGGCGCGGAGTAGCGGCGGCGCGAACAGGCGCTCAGGCCGTGCCCAGCATGGGCGTTCCGGTGTGTGTAGGTTGGAGACATGGTGGACGCGTGGGACGTCGACGGCGTGCATGTTCGCGCCCCGGGCAAGATCAACGTGTTCATGCGTGTCGGCGCCGTCATGGAGGACGGCTACCACGACGTCGCGACCGCCTATCAGGCCGTCTCCCTCTACGAGGACGTCCGCGCGTACCACGCCGATGACTTCTCGGTGAGCTTCGGCGGCAGCGTCGACACGAGCGGTCTGCCGCGGGACGAATCCAATCTGGCGATCAAGGCCGCGCGCCTGCTGGCCAAGAGGACCGGTTACTCCAGTGGTGTCCGGCTGGAGATCGACAAGCACGTTCCCATCGCCGGCGGGATGGGCGGAGGCTCGGCGGACGCCGCCGCCACGCTGGTCGCCTGCGACACGCTCTGGGGCACGGAGCTCGGACGGGAAGAACTCCTGACGCTCGCCTCGACGCTGGGCGCTGACGTGCCCTTCGCCCTGGTCGGCGGCACTGCCATCGGCACCGGTCGCGGCGACCGGTTGAGCCCCGCCCTGGCGACGGGCCAGTTCCACTGGGTGCTGGCGCTCCCGGACGGCGAGCTGAGCACACCGCGCGTCTACAGCGAGCTCGACCGGCACCGCGAGCGCCACGCGGCCGACATCGCCCCGGCGCAGGTTACGCCCACCGTCGACTCCGCCGTGCTGCAGGCCCTCCGCGCCGGTGAGCCGGCCATGCTCGCGGAGGCTCTGACGAACGACCTGCAGGCTCCGGCCATCCACCTGGTGCCCGAGATCGCCGACGTGATCGAGCTGGGCGAGATGAACGGGGCTTTGGCCGGAATCGTGTCCGGATCCGGCCCGACCGTCGCCTTCCTGGCGGCCGATCTCGATTCGGCCATCGACCTGCAGATCGCGCTCAGCGCTTCCCGGGTGAGGGCGGTCCGCGCCACCGGGCCGGTGCATGGGGCACGCATCCTCGGCGACTGACTGCGGATACCCGGGGATGCGGATGCCCGAGGATGCCCGGCCACGACACGCGTCGGGTTGAGACGATTCGTCGGAATCTGAAGCGTATCCACGTCCCGGGCCGGGCATCCCAGGTGTTCTCACCCTAACCAGCGCTCGGCCCGCGAACGGTGCCCAGAGCGCGAAACCGTCAAGACTTGACGGGTCTCCTCCGCGACAGCGTGCGGAGGTCGCGGCGCGAGCGCAGTCCGAGCTTCGAGAGGATGTTGCGGACGTGGAAGTTGACGGTCGTCACGGACACGTAGAGGCGCTCCGCGATCTCCTTGTTCGTCATCCCCGCGGCGAGCGCGTGCGCCACCTGCCGCTCCCGCGTCGTGAGCGTCGCGAGCGGGTCGACGGCAGAGGTCGCGACCGCCGTTTCGTCCAGTAGACGTACGCAGCGGGCGAGGTATCCCGCTGCCCCGAGCCTGCGGAAGGTCTCGGCCGCCGCATCCAGCTGCGCCCGCGCCCGCTCTCTGCCGTCGGCCGTGGCGCCCGGCTGCGCGGCGGCGAGCCGTCCGGCGTCCAGGGCAGCCACCGCGCGGGGGAAGGGGAAGCGCTCCGCCCCGGGCTCGGCGACCGCGTCTTCGTAGGCGTCGAGCGCCTCGGCGGTGCGCCCCTCGGCTTCGAGCACCCGCCCCTCGAGCCAGCGCAGAGAGCCGTAGTACGGCCGCCACATCGGCGACGACGCTGCGCGCTCGTACGCCTCGCGCGCCTCCGCCGGCCGCCCCAGGGCCGCGAGGGCGTCGATCCGGTACGTCAGCCAGCCGAGCGTGGAGCCGCGGGAGGCGGCAGCCTCCGCTTGCTCGGCGGCCGCCAGCTGCTCCTCGGGCCGGTCCAGGGCGCGCCCGAGCTCCGCACGCGCGAGATGCGGCAGGTCGCCGTCGTACGATCCGGTGATGCGCGGGTCGGCCTGCGCGGCGGCGCGGAGCCGCTCCTCGACGGCCTCCGCCTCGCCGCGGCCGGCGCGTACCAGCGCGGAGGTCCACAGGGCGATCGGCCAGCAGGACAGGTCGGTCTCGTCGAGCGCGAGCGCGACGGCCGTGTCCGCCAGGGTGACGGAGTCCTCCCATTCGCCGGTGAGGAAGAGGATGTGCGCGTACATCGTGCGTGCGAATCCGGCCGTCCAGCTGGAGGGGAAGCGCCGCACCAGGTCCGCCGCGCGCGCCAGGTCGGCACGTGCGCGCCCGATGTCGCCGCTGAGGATGAAGACGCGTGAGCGGCTGACCAGCGCATCCACCGCTGCGGGTGACTCGTGCCCGACGAGCAGCTCGTCGAGTTCGACGGTGAGCGGACCGAACAGGTCGGGACGACGGGAGTGCGCGGCCGAGTTGATCGCCCAGCCGAGCAGACGCGTCAGGTCGTCCTGGGGCGCGGCCAGCCAGCGGAGGGCCGGATCTGCGACCTCGTTCGGCGCGGGGGAGGCGGCGATGTGCTCCCGTGCGGCGTCGAGGTGGTCGATCACGCCGGCGAAATCGCCCATCGCCATGAGCACCTTCGGGAGCGCCTCGGCCACGTGGGAGCGGAGGGCCCGCTCGTCCGGGGTGAGAGCGGGCCGCCGCTCGAACTCGAGAGCAAGCGCGAGCGCGCCCGGGAGGTCACGCGAGAGGGTCCGCAGTTCCAGCAGGACGGCATCCCGCGTGGGCGACGCCGGGGTCGCCTCGAAGGCGGGCCGGAGGTCCAGGATGCGCTCGTGCATCCGGAACCGCATGGCGATGAGCCCGAGTTCGAGCAGCGCGCGCTCCGCGTCGCTGCCGTCCGCGAGGTCGACGGCCGACCTGGCGTAGCTGAGGGCCTGCTCCGCCTGCCCGAGGTCGGACACCGTGAGCGCGGCGGAGAGCAGCTCGGCGACCAGGGTCGGGTCGGCGCGGTCGGCGGCCTCGACCCGGTGCCGCAGCGCCCGGTGACCGGAGAGCACCTCGGAGGCGACGCGGTGGATGGCGACGCGCCTCTCCAGCGACAGCTCGCCCGCGAGGGCGTCGGCGAGGATGGCGTGCGCCGGCTCGACGCGGACGACACCGTCGCGCGTCTCGGCGAGGACGAGCCCGCGGGCGACCGCACCGGGCACATCCACGTCGATCCCGAGGCGCTGGGCGATGGTGCCGACGACCGGCAGCGGAAGGGGATCGCGGAGCACCGCGATGAGCTCCGCCGCTGCGCGCACGGACGGCTCGGCGCCCTCCAGGGAGGCGGCGATCGCGGTGGCGAGCGGGGTGATCGCGGTGGCCGGGAGGTCCCATCCGGCCGGGTGCAGCGCCTGGGCGAAGGTGTCGCGCAGCTGGCCGAGGAGCACGCTGAGCAGCAGCGGCGACCCTTGCGTCGCCTCGGTCAGACGCGTGGCGGTGCGGCGTGAGACGGGGTGCCCGAGGATGTGGCGGGCGAGCTCCTGCGTGTCGCCGACGGTCAGCGGTGTGAGCTCGACGCGGGCGTGGTTCGTGGTGGTGGAGGCCAGGTCGTCGAACAGGCCGCTGACGCTGTTCGGCTGCGGCCGCGCGGCCGCCGTGAACAGGAACGACTGCTCCGCGAGCCGTCGCACCAGGAAGCGGAGAGCCCGTGCGGACGGCTCGTCCACCCACTGCGCGTCGTCGACGATGAGGCACACCGGCCCGTCGATCGCGTCGATGGCGTCGAGCAGCAGCCGGCCGACCGTCAGCGGGTCGTCGCCGGGCGACGGCGGGCGGATGGCGGCATCCGTTCCCCGCTTCGTGCCGGTCCGCTGGGCGTTGAGGCCGCGGACGAGGGTCTCCACGGTCGCGTAGGCGAGATCGGACTCGAACGAGTCGGCGTGCACCCGGAGCACGGTCCAGCCGTCGAGCCGCTGGGCGACATCGGCGAGCAGCGCCGTCTTGCCCATGCCGGCCTCGCCGGTGACGAGCACCGCCCCGCCGCGCTCCTTGGCGCGGTGCGCGACCAGGAGCATCGTCTCGCGGGCACGGTCCCGTCCGAACAGGGGCCGCTCGTCGGCCCGTTCCTGGTCAGTCACGTGGCGCTCCCGTCCCCGTCGGCCGCGTCGGGTCGGGTTTCGCGACCGATCCTCAGGATCATCGCACAGCGAGAGGCCGAGTTCGTTCCCCAGTCCGGGGGAGTGGACGCGGGATGCCGCGCGTGCGTGGTCAGCCCTCCAGCTGTTCCGAGAGTTCCAGCCAGCGGGTCTCCAGGTCGGCGATCTCGCCCTCCAGAGCTCGGAGCTCGTCGGTGAGCCGGCCGAGGCCCTGGTAGTCGCTCTGGTCGTGCCGCGCCAGCTCCTCATGCTTGGCGGCGACCTGGTCGCCCACCTTGGCGAGGCGGCGGTCGAGCGCCGACAGCTCCTTCTCGGCGGCGCGGAGTGCGGCGCCGGAAAGGGATGGGGTCGCGGGCGTCGTCGGTGTGGATGCGACGCTCGAGAGAGCGTCGGAGGTCGCGGCCCCGACCGCGCCCTGTGCGCGGCGCAGACGCAGGTACTCGTCCACGCCGCCGGGAAGGTGCCGCAGGCGGCCGTCGAGCACGGCGTACTGCTGGTCGGTGACGCGCTCGAGCAGGTACCTGTCGTGGGAGACGACCAGCAGCGTCCCCGGCCACGAGTCGAGGAGGTCCTCCATCGCGGCCAGCATGTCCGTGTCGAGGTCGTTGGTCGGCTCGTCGAGGATGAGCACGTTCGGCTCGTCGAGCAGGATGAGGAGCAGCTGCAACCGGCGCTTCTGGCCGCCCGACAGATCCTTCACCGGGGTGGAGAGCTGGGCGTTCGAGAAGCCGAGACGCTCCAGCAGCTGGCCCGGGGTGACCTCCTTGCCGCCGGCGAGGTAGGTGGTCCGCTTGCCCGCCACGACCGCGGAGACCCGCTCGTCCTGCACGTCGTCGAGCTCGGCGAGCTGCTGGGTGAGGGTGGCGATGCGCACCGTCTTGCCGCGCTTCACGGTTCCGGAGTCCGGCTTCACCGTTCCGGCGACGAGCCCGAGCAGTGTCGACTTGCCCGCTCCGTTGACGCCGAGGATGCCGGTGCGCTCGCCGGGGGCGATGCGCCACTCGACGTCGCGCAGCACCGTCTTCGGCGGGTACGAGACCGAGACGTCGATCAGGTCGACCACGTCCTTGCCCAGGCGGGAGGTGGCCAGCGTCGTCAGCTCGACGGTGTCGCGGGGCGGCGGCTCGTCGGCGATCAGTGTGGCGGCCGCGTCCATCCGGAACTTCGGCTTCGAGGTTCGCGCTGGTGCACCGCGGCGCAGCCACGCCAGCTCCTTACGCATGAGGTTCTGCCGCTTCGTCTCCGCGACCGCGGACATCCGGTCGCGCTCGACGCGCTGCAGGACGTAGGCGGCGTACCCGCCCTCGAAGGGCTCGACGATGCCGTCGTGCACCTCCCACGTCGTCGTGGAAACCTCGTCGAGGAACCAGCGGTCGTGCGTCACGACGACGAGCGCGCCGGACGCCGCCGACCAGCGGCCCTTCAGGTGCTGGGCGAGCCAGGCGACGCCCTCCAGGTCGAGATGGTTCGTCGGCTCGTCGAGGAAGAGGATGTCGTGGTCGTGCACCAGCAGCGCGGCCAGCGCGACGCGACGACGCTGGCCACCGGAGAGCTCCCCGATCGTCGCCTCCCAGCGGATGTCGGAGACGAGCCCGGCCAGCACGTCGCGGACGCGCGGATCGCCCGCCCAGAGGTGCTCCTCCCGGTCGCCGACGATGGCGTGCCCGACCGTCAGCTGCGACGGCAGCTCGTCGCGCTGGTCGAGCATCCCGACCGTCACCCCGCGGCGGCGGGTCACCCGGCCCGAGTCCGGCTCGATGCGCCCGGCGAGCAGCTGCAGCAGCGTGGACTTGCCGTCGCCGTTGCGGCCGACGACGCCGACGCGGTCGCCCTCGGAGAGCCCCAGCGTGACCGAGTCGAAGACGGTGCGCGTCGGGTACTCCAGGTGAAGGGATTCCGCGCCGAGAAGGTGAGCCATGAGGGTCTCCAGCCTACCCGGCGGGCGGAGCTAGACTCCCGCCATGGTCACCCACACCGTCGTGAACCAGGCGCCCCCGCGCGTCGACGTGGACGAGTTCGCGGCGAACCTGCCGCTCCGGGAAGGCGTGGAGCGCTATGACGCCGCCTGGGCCATCCCCTCGCTCGGCGACATCGGCCGCCTGGTCGGCTCGGAGGCGTTCCAGCGGGATGCGGAGCTCGCCAACCGGCACGAGCCCGAGCTGCACGCCTTCGACCGCTGGGGGAACCGGATCGACGAGGTCGAGTACGACGACGGCTACCACCGGGTCATCGCCGCTGCGGTCGCGGCCGGTGCCCACACCTCGGCGTGGGCGGACCCGCGTCCGGGGGCGAACGTCGCTCGCGCCGCGGCTTTCCTGCAGTTCGCGCAGGTCGAGCCGGGCCACGCCTGCCCGGTCTCGATGACGCACGCCGCCGTCCCCGCGCTCGCCGCCTCCGAGAGCCTCTCCGCCGAGTGGATGCCGCGGCTGCTCAGCCGCGACTACGACGGCCGGTTGCTCGCGGGCAAGACCTCCGCGCTGTTCGGGATGGCCATGACCGAGAAGCAGGGCGGATCGGATGTGCGGGCCAACACGACCCGCGCACTCGCTGACGGCGACGGACGCTGGCTGCTCACCGGCCACAAATGGTTCTGCTCCGCGCCCATGTCGGACGCGTTCCTGGTGCTCGCGCAGACCGCGAACGGGCTCTCCTGCTTCCTCGTGCCACGCGTGCTGGACGACGGAGCGCGCAACGTGTTCCTCATCCAACGGCTGAAGGACAAGCTCGGCAACCGTTCGAACGCGTCGTCCGAGGTCGAGTTCGACGAGACGGTCGGATACCTGCTGGGGGAGGAGGGCCGGGGCGTGCGCACAATCCTTGAGATGGTGAACCGCACGCGTCTCGACTGTGTCTACGGCAGCGCGGCGGGGATGCGGCAGGCGGTCGCCGAGGCGGCCTGGCACGTGCGGCACCGCGCGGCGTTCGGGCGGCGGTTGATCGACCAGCCGGCGATGACGGCGGTGCTCGCCGACCTCGCGCTGGAGTCGGAGGCGGCGACCGCTGTGTCCCTCCGGCTGGCGCGCGCTCACGATGCGGATGCACCGGAGGGGGATGTGGCGCTCCGCCGGCTCGCGACCGCCGTCACGAAGTACTGGGTGTGCAAGCGCGGTCCGGGGCACGCGTACGAGGCGCTGGAGTGCCTGGGCGGCAACGGGTACACGGAGGCGTTCCCGCTGGCCCGGCGGTATCGGGAGCAGCCGGTGATGGCGATCTGGGAGGGCTCGGGCAACGTGATCGCCCTGGATGTGCTGCGCGCGCTGCGTCGGGAGCCTGCGGCGGCGGAGGCGTTCGACGCCGAGCTCGCCGCAGCGCGCGGCGTGTACCGCACCTTCGACGGACACCATGACCGCCTGCGGGCGCGCCTGGCGACGGCAGCGGCGTCCGCCTCCGACGACCCCGCCGCGGCCGAGGCGGCGGTGCGCCCGCTCGTCGCGGCACTGGCCGTCGCGCTGCAGGCTTCCCTGCTCATCCGCACAGCACCCGCCGCCGTCGCGGACGCCTTCGTCGCCGCCCGGCTCGGCCCCGAGCGCGGCGCCCTCTACGGCGAGCTCCCCTCCGGCCTCGACCTCGCCGCCCTCGCCGCCCGCGCCTGACCCCCCGCCCCCACCGTCGAGTACACGATTCCTTACCGCGACACGCCGCCGCGGCGTGCAGAAATCGTGTACTCGACGGCGGGGGAGGGGCGCGGGAGAGGTATAGATGCGCGAGGGCGTCATGGGCGGAGTGAGCGGCGCGTCGTAAAGGGCGTGTTGCGTTATTCCTTCGGGCGCTGGGCCGCTGCGGCCGTCGCCGTCGTCCTGCTCGTCACGTCCGGTGTGTTGGCCGTCGATCGCCCCGCCCTCGCGTGGGTGGATGCGGTGAGCAACTCCCGCTGCTCGCCGACCCAGCCGGTGCGCCCGGCGATGCACGTGACGTACGACCCGGAACTTCCCGCGAACTACCGGACGGCCGTCCGCGCGGCGGCCGCCGCCTGGGAGGACGCGCTCCCGGGGCTCATCACCCTCGAAGTATCGGCCGAGCCGCCGGCGACCTTCCACGCCAACACGTCATACGTCACGGTCTACCCGGCGACCGGCCGCCGCGACGCGTACGCGTCCGCCGGGGCTTCGGCGTGCGGCACCGCCGGGACCGGCACCTACGACACCGGGCGGATCGACGCGTACCGGGCACAGATGGACGGACTCACCCAGCTCGAGAAGGCGGCGGTGATGATCCACGAGTTCGGGCACCTGCTGAGCCTCAACCACCCGGTCGTGAACGACCGCTGCCGCTCGGTGATGAGCCACATCGGCTGCCCGGGCCAGGACATCGGACCGTACCCGGACGACATCGCCGGCGTCCTCGCCTCTCTCGCGCCGAACGCCACGCCTGGTTTCCCCGCGGACGCCCCGATCGTCATCGACGCCGGCCTCGCCCTGCACGGCGGGGGCGAACCCGGCGGCGCGCTGTTCATGAACCGGCGGGCGACCGACACGTCGGCACGCTGGACGTTCGTCCCGCAGGAGCGAGCCGGTGTCGGCCCGGCCGGCGAACGGGCGGGCGTGATCGTGAACACGCTGTCGGCCCTGTGCCTCGCGTCATGGTCGACCGACAACGGCCATGAGGTCGCGACGGAGCAGCAGTGCTACGAGAGGAGCGACCGCGCCGGACTGTTCTGGTCGGTGCAGCAGCAGGCGGACGGGACGACGACTCTCCGCAACCAGAAGGACGGGCAGTGCCTGCTCGCGCGCCTCGGTGTGCTCGGCATCCACGCGGTCCTGGGCGGCTGCGATTCGCAGAACGCCCGGATGATCGTCTCCCACCCCGAGACGGCCGCGTCGCCGGCGGTTCCCGGTTCGCAGGCGTACCCGCTGGTGGGGCAGCAGTCCGGTCGCTGCATCGACGTGCCCGACAGCGACACGAAGCCCGGCCGGCAGCTGGGGATCTGGGACTGCAACAACGGAAGCAACCAGAAGGTGCGGTTCCACGACGAGGGCCGGTCGATGACGGTGTTCGACCTCACGGGTCCCGGTGACGTGGACGGCCCGGACCTGACCCTCTGCGTGGCAGCCTCCGGCGTCGCCGACAACAGCACGATCGTGACGGCACGCTGCCGCCGGGGCGACGCCCTCCAGGTCTGGCACCACCGCGGCGACGGGACGATCTACAACCCTGTCTCGAACAAGTGCATCAACGTGGCCGGCGGCGCAACCGGAAACGGAAGCCGCTTGATCCTCTGGTCCTGCACCACCACCGAGAACGAGGTCTTCAACGACGTCGGGGCGCTGGGCCGCGAGCCGCGGGTCAGCGTGCGCACGCTGCTCGGCACCGGGAAGGTGCTGACGGCGACCGCCGGCAACGGGGTGATCGGCAACGACATCAACGGCGAGAACCAGAACTGGGCGTGGGCGGCCTCCCCGACGGATCCGGCTTCCGGGATGCTGACCTCCTGGCGCTCGACGTCCGGGACGGAGGAGCTGCAGTGCCTGACCGCATCCGCCGAGTCGGCGCCCACCCTCGTGCGCACCTGCAGCAAGGACGACCTGGCGCAGCGGTGGAAGCCGTCCACCAACACCAACGGATCGACCACGTTCACCAACGTCCGCTGGAGCGGCCAGTGCCTCGACGTGGCGGAGGGGAAGACCGACGAGGGGACCGCCATCGTCAGCTGGGCGTGCAAGACGTCGGGCGACCGCACCAATCAGCAGTGGCGCATCCTGCCCGAGAACCCGCCGGCAGCCGTGCCCACCGTCCCCGCGCCGACCGCGGAGGTGTCGCTGTCGGCCCGCGCGAACTCCCGGCAGGTCACGGTGGTCAGCTACGAGTCGAACGTGCTGTGGGCGAAGGCGGCAACGGTCGGTACCGACGAGCTGTTCGACCTCGTCTTCAACGACGACGACCTCGGGTCGGTGTCCTTCCGCTCGCGGAGCGCCGGCCGCTTCGTGACGGTCGACGCGACCTCGACGGAACTGCGGGCGAGTGCCGGATCCATCGGCGATCGGGAGAAGTTCACGCTCACCGAGTCGACGGAGGGATGGGTGGCGCTGCTCTCGAAGGCGACGGGCAAGTATGTCGTCGCCGAGTCCGGGGGCGACGGTGTGCTCCTCGCGAACCGGGCGGCGATCGGCCCTTGGGAGAAGTTCGACCTCAGCGGCAACCACCACCTCCCCGAGATCGCTTGGAACCCGGGCCTCGGCGGAACGATCGCGAGCGCTCCCGCCGTCACCTTCGATCCCGGGCAGAGCCGCTACGTGGCGGCCGCGCGTACGACGAGCGGAGCGATCGCCTGGAAGGTCCGGGCGACGACCTGGACCGGCTGGAACACCATCTCGCCGCCGGCCGGGACGACCATCGTCGGACGACCGGCGCTGACCGCATCGCGCGGCCGGATCGAACTGTGGGCGCTGACCAGCAACACCCGTGTGTACTCGATCACCAGCACGGACAGCGGGAAGACCTGGGGCCCCTGGACCGACCCCGGACTGCCGACCGCCCTCGAACCTCCCGCTGTCGCCTTCGACGCCGTGTGGGGCGACTCCCACGTCGTCGTCCGCAGCACCGACGGAACCACCTGGCACTCCGTGCGCACCCTCGCCGGCCAGTGGGTGGGGTCGCAGAAGATCCTGTTCGGCGTGCCCCTGGTCGGAGAGCCGGCGATCACGGTGTTCGGCTCGTCGGTGGATGTGTTCGCCCGCGGCGCCGACGACAAGCTCTACCAGACCTACAGTCGCACCAACGGCTCGCAGTGGACGGTGGTCGAGGGCGTCGCGCTCACGGGCGGGTTGACCGGCAGTCCGTCGGCCGCGTACGACCCGGCGGCGAACGTCTACCTGGTCGCCGTGAAGGGCGCGGACGGGAAGGCGTACCTCAACAGGTGGAACGCCGACTGGTCCGGGTGGAAGGCCATCCCCGGTCCGACCGGAGGGACGTTCACCGACTCGCCCGCCCTGGTCGCGTACGGCTACACCGCGCAGCTGTTCGTCCGCGGAACGGACGGCTACGGCTGGTACACGCCCGTCTCGGCGTACTACTGAACCGCCGCCGGGTGGTCAGGCGCCGGGCGCGCCGATCGCCCGGTAGAACTCGCCGACCGCCTTGCGGTTGTACGCGTGGTAGTCGAAGTGGCTGTCCGGCACGTCCCCGCGGAGGAAGGCGCGCATCCCGTCCGCCACGCCGTCCACCGTCTGCGGCACGATCATGCCGCTGCCGACGGGCAGGGCGTTCTTGGCCGAGGCGAACTCGACCGTCACGATCGGCAGCTGCAGCACCAGCGCCTCCAGCAGCACCATCGGCTGCCCCTCGTAGTCGCTGGAGAGCACGAAGCAGTCGGCCTTCGCCATGATCGCGTGCGGGTTGCGCTGCATCCCGGTCAGGAACACCGAACCCTCGAGACCCAGCTCGGCGACCAGACCCTCCAGCTCTCCGGCCAGCGGGCCGGACCCGACGACGACGAGCCGCGTCCGCGGGTTGTCCGCATGCACCGCGGAGAACGCGCGGATCAGCCGCGCCTGGTTCTTCTCGGGCGACAGGCGGCCGACGTTGACGAACGTGGTGACGTCGTCGTCGGCGAGCAGCAGCTCGGCCCAGTCCGGGATGCTCCCCGTCTCTTCGTCGAAGGTCAGCTCGTGCAGGTCGGCGCCCGCGTTCTCGAGGATGTGCTCGGCGTCGACCGTGTTCAGCGCCGACACGAACTTCTCGGGTGCCGCGTACTCGGCGAGGGACGTGCGGTTGATCTCGGACAGCGTGGGCGAGACGGACACGAGGTGGTCGTACTGGCCGTACAGGGTGAAGATCTGCGTGAGGCTGTGCAGCATCCGCTTCTCGCCGTTGACCTCGCGGTGCGCGTCCGACGCCAGGTCGTTGTGCAGCCAGATCGCGCGCTGGGCGTCGGGGGAGTGCAGCAGGAGCGTCGCCCAGAAGGGCCCGTAGCCGGAGAAGTCGACGACGTAATCGAACCGGCTCTCGCCGAAGCAGCGGTACCACTCGTCGTCCCACAGCCGGTTCTGTGCCGGGATGTCGGCGTGCTGGGCGATGCGACCGCGCCGGAAGTCGAGGTGCCGGGCGACATGCAGCAGCTTGGTGCCGTTCATCCCGCCGACGCGCGGGAACTGCCGGACCGATGGATGGATCTGCCGCTGCTTCCCGATGACGACCTGCGATCGGCTCTGGGCGAAGAACGCGGAGACGTCGTAGCGGTCGTGGTCGAGGTTGTTGAGCAGGTTCAGGGCAGAGGTCGTGATGCCGTTCGGCCGCATCCCGCCGAGGTACAGCAGGATCTTCTGCCGCCCGTCGTCCGCGAGGTCGGTGCGCAGGCGGTACCCGTCGCGCACGCCGCGGAACACGATGTCGACGACCCGGCGCGACGCCTCGCCGTCCTCATAGGGGGTGAACCGCCGCTGCATGTCGAGGTAGCGCTCGCGCGACTCGACCGGGACGGCGTCGCCCGCCTCGGCGATGGCGTGCAGCTCGTCGCCGACCTCGCGGGCCGACAGCAGCACAGGGCCCGGCCACTCCTCCGGCTCGAAGTAGAGTCCGCGGGTGCCCGCGTAGTCGGCGAGGTCGGGCGTGAAGAACACGATCGGCCGGCCCGTCTGCAGGAAGTCGAAGAAGATGCTGGAGTAGTCGGAGATGAGGATGTCCGTGGCGCCGAGCACCAGGTTGGTCGGGATCTCGTTGGGGACGAGCATCCGCTTCAGCTCCGGCCGGTGCGCGGCCAGGGAGTGCACGGTCTGGTGCGTCTTCAGCAGCACCGCGTACCGGCTGGTGTCGATGCGCTCCTCGATCTGCGCGATGTGCGCGAGCAGGGCGTCCAGGTCGTCCTCCGGACGGCCGAAGGTCTGCCCCTTCCAGGTCGGTGCATAGAGCACGATCTTCCGGTCGCCGAGCGGGATCCCGGCGGCGATGAGCCGCTGCCGCACCGTCTCGCGCCCGGCACCGTCGAGGAACTGCCGGTCGATGCGCGGGTACCCCTCCTCGACGAGGGTGCCGCTGTAGATCCCGGTCAGCTTGTAGCCGGTCTCGTACATCTGCTCCGACATGAACGGGTTCGCCGAGAGCAGATAGTCGGCCTGCACGAAGTTGCGGATGATGTTCGCGGTGGCGAGGGCGCCGTCCTCGATGTCGTAGCCCATCCGCTTCAAAGGCGTGCCGTGCCAGGTGTTGAGGTAGACCTGGCCGGGACGCTTCGAGAAGTCCGGCGGGAAGGTCGCGTTGTTGACGAGGTACTGGCTGGTGGCGAGCGCTCGGTAGTAGGCGGCGGATCCGTAGCGGACGAAGCTGACGCGGTCGTCGCCGGCGAACTCCTCGACCGCGGCGCGGTACTGCGTCAGATCCGACAGAGCCCAGATGTGGGTCAGGTGGCCGAGGTCGGGGCTCGCGAGCAGCTCGCGGAAGATCGCCTCGGGGTTGTCGAGCATCCCGTTGCCCGAGAACGACTCGTAGAAGACGGAGCCCTGCACGATCGGCTGGCGGCGCCAGTGCGCGTGGATCTCATAGCGCGCAGCGCGCTTGACCCGAGAGGGGAGTCGCTTCAGTCGGGAGAGTCTCATCGCGCCCGAGTTTATGAGAGCGGGATAACAGCATCCTGGGAGCGGATCATGCGGCGGCCGTGAGCGCCGCGCTCCCGAGCCGCATCACCCTTCGGTGTCGAACCCGAGGCTCAGCTTGCGCAGGAGCCCGGCCAGACGCTCGGCGTCGGCGGGCGAGAGGCCGTCGAGCAGCTCGGCCTCGGCATCCACCAGGCGGGTGATGGCCGCATCCACCCGGGTGAGACCCTGCGCGGTCATCTGGACGAGGATGCCGCGGCCGTCGTTCGGGTCGGTGCGGCGCTCGACGAGCCCGCGCGCGACCAGGCGGTCGATGCGGTTCGTCATGGTGCCGGACGAGACGAGCGTCTGCTGCAGCAGCGACTTGGGGCTCAGCTGGTACGGCGCGCCAGCGCGGCGGAGGGCCGCCAGCACGTCGAACTCCCACGAGTCGAGGTCGGAGCGCTCGAACGCCCCGCGGCGCGCGCGGTCGAGGTGGCGGGAGAGCCGGTCGACCCGCGAGAGCACCTGGAGTGGGGCGAAGTCGAGGTCCGGACGCTCGCGCAGCCAGGCGTCCACGATGCGGTCCACCTCGTCTCGTGCGTCGGCCATCCCCCCATGCTATTGGGGGTTCGGTCGGGACACGTCTGGCAGACTGTCATCTGCGCGAAACGCGCGTTCCGCCTTGGTGTAATGGCAGCACGACAGCCTTTGGAGCTGTGAGGTCCAGGTTCGAGTCCTGGAGGCGGAGCGACCGACAGCCCGACCCCCTGGAGGGACATTGACCGACCAGAATCTCGCCATCGTCGTTCTCGCGGCGGGGCAGGGCACGCGGATGAAGTCCGCCACCCCGAAGCTGCTGCACCCGCTGGGCGGCATCCCGATCGTGTCCCACGTGCTGGCCACTGCGCGCGAGCTCGACGCCGCGCACGTCGTCGCCGTCGTGCGTCACGAACGCGACCGTCTCGCCGAGGTGATCGAGGCCGACCTTCCCGAAGCCGTCATCGTCGACCAGGACGAGGTGCCGGGCACCGGCCGCGCGGTCGAGCTGGCCGTCGAGGCCCTCCCGGCCGACTTCTCCGGGGATGTGCTGGTCGTGAACGGCGACGTCCCGCTGCTCGACGCCGGCACCCTCCGCGAGCTCATCGAGCGGCACCGTGCGGGTGAGGCGGCCGCGACCATCCTCTCGTCGTTCCCGGCCGACGCGACCGGATACGGCCGCATCGTGCGCACCCCGCAGGGCCACCTCGACCGCATCGTCGAGCACAAGGACGCGAGCGAGGAGGAGCGGGCGATCGGCGAGATCAACGCCGGCATCTACCTGTTCGGCCTCGCCGCCCTCCGCGACAGGCTGGCGTTGGTCTCCACCGACAACGCCCAGGGCGAGAAGTACCTGACCGACGTGATCGGGCTGCTCCGCGAGGCCGGCTTCGACGTGGATGCGCTCCCCGTCGCCGAGTCGTGGCTGGTCGAGGGCATCAACGACCGCGCCCAGCTGAGCGACGCGGCGGCGAAGCTGAACGCGCTGATCGTGCGCACCTGGCAGCTCGCCGGCGTGACCGTGCAGGACCCCGCGACGACGTGGATCGACGTCAAGGCGAAGCTCGCCCCCGACGTCACCGTGCTCCCGGGCACGCAGCTCCGCGGCGCCACCGTCATCGAGACCGGTGCGACCGTCGGACCGGACACGACGCTGACCGACACCGAGGTCGGCGAGGGCGCGACCGTCACCCGCACGGACGCGACGCTCGCCGTGATCGGCGCGGGCGCGACGGTCGGCCCGTTCGCGTACCTCCGTCCCGGCACCGTGCTCGGCGCCCGCGGCAAGATCGGCACATTCACCGAGACGAAGAACGCGGTCATCGGCGAGGGCACCAAGCTCGCGCACTTCAACTACGTCGGCGACGCCGAGGTGGGGGAGAAGGGCAACCTCGGCGCCGGCGTCATCACCGCGAACTACGACGGGGTGAACAAGCACCGCACGGTCATCGGCTCCCATGTCCGGATCAGCACGAACACCGTGCTCGTCGCGCCGGTTAGGATGGGTGACGGAGCGTACACGGGGGCGGGCACGGTCGTCCGCAAGGACGTCCCCGCCGGAGCCCTCGCCATCACCGTCGCTCCTCAACGCAATATCGAAGGCTGGGTCGCCGAGAAGCGGCCGGGCACGGACGCCGACAGAGCGGCTCGCGAAAGCGACGCGTCGGAAGAGAGCGGAGCGTAAGTGTCAGGGATCACCGCGACCGGCCAGAAAAGACTCGTCCTCATCTCCGGTCGCGCGCATCCTCAGCTCGCCCAGGAGATCGCCGAATGCCTCGGCAGCGAACTCATCCCGACCGACGCGCGCACCTTCGCCAACGGCGAGATCTACGCGCGCTTCGACGAGAGCGTCCGCGGCTCGGATGCGTTCGTCATCCAGTCGCACACCTCGCCGATCAACGAGTGGCTCATGGAGCAGCTCATCATGGTGGATGCGCTGAAGCGCGCCTCGGCGAAGCGCATCACCGTCGTCGCCCCGTTCTACCCGTACGCCCGTCAGGACAAGAAGGGCCGCGGTCGCGAGCCGATCTCCGCCCGGCTGGTCGCCGACCTGTTCAAGGCCGCCGGTGCCGACCGCATCATGTCCGTCGACCTGCACGCCGCGCAGATCCAGGGCTTCTTCGACGGACCGGTCGACCACCTCTTCGCCATGCCGGTGCTGCTCGAGCACATGCGCCGTGAGCTCGACCCCTCGACGCTGACCGTCGTGTCGCCCGACATGGGCCGCGTGCGCGTTGCCGACATCTGGAGCGACAAGCTCGGCGCACCGCTCGCGATCATCCACAAGCGGCGAGACCCGCTGGTCCCGAACCAGGTCTCGGTGCACGAGATCGTCGGCGACGTCAACGGCCGCGTCTGCCTGCTCGTCGACGACCTGATCGACACCGGCCGCACCATCGTGAAGGCCGCCGAGGCCCTCAAGGAGGCCGGCGCGACCGGCGTCGTGGTCGCCGCGACGCACGCCGTCTTCAGCGACCCGGCCGTGGAGCTGCTGCAGAGCGACGCGATCGACTCGGTCGTCGTGACCGACACCCTCCCGCTGCCGGAGCACAAGCGCTGGGAGGGCCTCACCGTTCTGCCGATCGCGCCGCTGCTGGCCAACGCGATCCGCGAGGTCTTCACCGACGGTTCGGTGACGTCGATGTTCGACGGGGCCGCGTAGCAGCCGCTTCGCGGACGGTGTCGACCACCGCGCGCTCCAGGCCGTCCAGCCCGGAGGATGCGCGGATGGCCCGGCCGATCGCCGCGCTGCGCTCCGCGTAGCCGGGGTCGTCGAGCACGGTCCGCACAGCCCGTGCGATCGCCGCGGGTTCCGGGCGGTTGGTCGGCAGCTTCACCCCGACACCCGACCAGGCCACCCGCGCGGAGACCTCGGTCTTGTCCTCCGTGGTGCCCGCGACGACCACGGGGACGCCGTTCTCCATGGCGTAGTGGATGCCGCCGTATCCACCGTTCGTGACGTACACCGCCGTCCGCGGGAGCAGCCGGTCGTAGGGCAGGTAGGACGCGACGCGTGCGTTGCGCGGCAGGTCGGCGCCCAGTTCGGCCACGGGGCGTCCTCCGGTGCTCGCCACCACCCACACGTCCTGGTCCGCGAGCGCGTGGATGGTGGGCAGGATGAGATCGTGCAGGTCGCGGTTGGCCACCGTTCCCTGGGTGACGTGGACGACCGGGCGGCCGTCATCCAGATCGGCCCACCATGCCGGCAGGGGTGTGTCGGAGGGCTGCGTGCGGGAGACGGGCCCGACGAAGTGGATGGGTACGCGGACGTCTGCGCGCGGGTACTCGAACTCGGGGACGGTGAACTGCACGACGCCGTCCGCGTGCGACGGCCAGTCGAGCACGAAGCCGTTCAGGCCGGTCCCCGCCTCCTGCCCGATGCGCTGCGCGGCCCGCTGGACGGGAGCGAACACGATCTTCTCGGCGATCGCCGTCAGCGCCGCGTTGCGGACACGGCCGAGGGCTCCGGGTCGGGGCGGGACACCGAGCCCGAACGGCGCGGTGTCGCGGCTCTTGATCCCGAGCGGGACGATGCCGAGGTTGAGCAGTGCCGGGCGGTCCGCGGGCGGGCGGGCTGCGAGAAGGGCGGCTCCGAGGAAGAGGCTCTCGGCGAGCACGACGTCGATGTCCAGCTCGCGGATGACCGCATCCATCGCCCCCAGTTGCGTCCGCGCCGGGCGCAGGAAGATCTCGGTCATGTCCCAGCGGATCCCGGCCGGGCCGGTGAGCCCGACGCGGCCAGGGAAGGCGGCGTCGATGTCGGTGTCGTCGTAGTCGGCCTCGGCCGGCAGCCGGAGCACCGACGCGCCGGTCGCGGCGGCACGCTCGAGGTACCGCTCGCCGGTGAGGAAGTGGACGCGGTGGCCGCGGTCGACCAGAGCGCGGCTGACGGCGAGAAGGGGTGTGACGTGTCCGTGCACGGGCGTGCTGCAGAGAAGGATGTCGAGCGGGCGGGCGTTCATGGTCCGGGTCCTCGTTTCGGGTAGAGTCGAATAAACGTCAACAGTATTCACTACACCCGAAAGGTAGTCAATAGTGGCCGGCACGCGCCCGTACCGTTCGACCCTCCGGCAGGAGCATGCGCAGCAGACGCGGCGCCGCATCCTGGAGGCCGCCGCCGAGGTGTTCTCCGCACGCGGCTATGCGAGCGCCTCGCTCGCGGACATCGCGACGGCGGCCGGCGTCTCGGTCGAGAGCGTCAAGGTGCACGGGCCGAAGCGGGCGCTGCTGCTCGCCGCTTTCGAGCTGAGCTTCGGCGGGGAGGCGGGGGAGTCGTCGCTCACCGAGCGGCCCGAGATCGCGGCGATCGCCGCCCTCGACGATCCGCAGGAGATGCTCGACCGGCTCGTTCCGTTCATCGCCGCGGCCAACGCGCGGACGGCGGGCCTTTGGGCGACGTTCACCGCCGCGTCGCGTGACGATGAGGCGGTTCGCGCCGCGTACACGGAACTGCTCGGGCGCCGCCATGCCGACTACCTGGCGATGGTGGGTCTCCTGGGAGAGCGCGGGATCGCCTCCATCGCGGCCCTCCCGCCGGCCGGGCGCCGCGAGCTCGCCGACGCGCTCTCGTTCGTCATGTCGCCCGAAGGCCACCAGCAGCTCGTCGGCGAGAGCGGATGGAGCTTCGGGCGCTACTCGACGTGGGTGCTCGCGACGGTGCGCACGCTCATCGCGGAAGCCGGTGCGGCGTCGACGGGATGAGGCCCAGCGGCGCGACCCACGTCGCGTCGCCCTCGGTGTTGAGCGCGTAGCACTGCCATCCCGGCCCGACCGGCCCGGCGAGTTCGAAGCGCGCGGACGAGCCCTGCGCCTCGGGCTGGTAGTGCTGCGCGTACACGGAGCAGGTGTAGTCGGCGGTCTGCGTCTGGATGCTGATCGTCAGCAGGATGCCGGGCAGCAGCAGCGCACTGAGCGCGACGACGACGAAGACCCGGCTGGCGACCGTCATCGTCCGCCCGCGGAGCGGTCGCTCCCCGAGCGGCTCGTACTCCGCGAGCTCCGGATGGTCGTCGTACGTCACCCTCCCATCCTCCCTCGCCACCGCCGTCGAGTACACAAAAATTGCACGCCGATCGCGCGATCGGCGTGCAATTTTTGTGGACTCGACGGGGGGCGGAGGCCCGAGACGGTCAGTGGGTGGAGGGCTCGGTCTCGATTTCGGTGCGGTCTCCGGACCAGAGGGTGTGGAAGACGCCGTCCTTGTCGACGCGCTTGTAGGTGTGCGCTCCGAAGAAGTCGCGCTGGCCCTGCACGAGCGCGGCGGGGAGGCGCTTCGAGGCGAGCGAGTCGTAGTACGACAGCGCCGAGCCGAAGCCGGGGACGGGGACGCCCGAGAGCGCGGCGGTGGCGACGATGCGACGCCAGGCGGCCTCGCCCTCGCGGACGGCGTCGGCGAAGTACGGCGCCTCGAGCAGCGTCGCGATGTTCGGGTTCTCGTCGTACGCGTCCGCGATGCGGTTGAGGAACTGGGCGCGGATGATGCAGCCGCCGCGCCAGATCTTGGCGATCTTGTCCTTGTGGATGTCCCACCCGTACTTCTCGGCGCCGGCGATGATCGCGTCGAAGCCCTGCGCGTAGGCGACGACCTTCGAGGCGTACAGCGCCTTCGAGACGTCGTCAGCGAACGCGGCCACGTCGGACGCCTTCTGCACGTCGGGCCGCGACTGGATGGTCGCCTGCACGGCCGCGCGCTGCGCCGGCTTCGACGACACGGCGCGGGCGAACACGGCCTCCGCGATGCCGCCGACCGGGACGCCCAGGTCGAGCGCGTTCTGCACGGTCCAGACGCCGGTGCCCTTGGAGCCGGCCTGGTCGAGGACGATGTCGATGAACGGCTTGCCGGTCTCCGCATCCACCTGGCGCAGCACCTCGGCGGTGATCTCGATCAGGTACGACTCCAGGTAGCCGTTGTTCCACTCGGCGAACACGTCCGCGATCTCCGCGGGCTCCAGCCCGCCGATCGTGCGCAGCAGGTCGTATGCCTCCGCGATGAGCTGCATGTCGGCGTACTCGATGCCGTTGTGGATCATCTTGACGAAGTGGCCGGCGCCGTCTGTGCCGACGTGGGTCACGCACGGCTCGCCCTCGGCGACCGCGGCGATGGACTCGAGGATGGGTCCGAGCGTCTTGTACGACTCCACCGAGCCGCCCGGCATGATCGACGGGCCGTTCAGTGCACCTTCCTCGCCGCCGGAGATGCCGGCGCCGACGAAGTGGATGCCCGTCGGCGCGATGCGCTTCTCGCGCTCGATGGTGTCGTGGAAGTTGGCGTTGCCGCCGTCGACGATGATGTCGCCCGGCTCGAACCGCTCCACCAGCTGGTCGATCACGGCGTCGGTGCCCTTGCCGGCCTGCACCATGATGATCGCGGTGCGCGGCTTCGACAGCGACGCGACGAAGTCGTCGATCTCCTCCGAGCCGACGAAGCCGGCCTCGGGGTGCGCGTTCATCAGGTCTTCCGTCCGCGTGTAGGTGCGGTTGTAGACGGCGACGGTGTTGCCCTCGCGTGAGGCGAGGTTGCGGGCCAGGTTCGACCCCATCACCGCCAAGCCGACGACGCCGATGTTCGCGGTTGCTTCCTGTGACACGTATTGCTCCTTCGTGTAGCCGCGACGGACGGAGGCCGTCCGCCACGACGGGGATGTAGTCGGGGGTCAGCTCTCCCGCTGGTGGCAAGATTCGAGCAGTCCCTCCAGCGTAGCGCGATGCCCGGTCAGCCGAGTCGGAACGTGGTGCGCGGGATGTCGTCGACGAGCCGCCGGGCGAGGACGAACGCGTCCTCCTCGCTGAGCCGGTGCTCGGCGACCAGGCCGGCGAGGTAGGACGCATCCACTCGACGCGACATGTCGTGTCGTGCCGGGATGGAGCAGAAGGCACGCGTGTCGTCGATGAACCCGCTGGTCTTGGTGAACCCGGCGCTGTCGGTGACCGCCCGGCGGTAGCGGAGGATGGCGTCCGGGGTGTCGATGAACCACCACGGAGCGCCCGCGTACACGGACGGGTAGAACCCCGCCAGCGGCCCGATCTCGCGCGAGAAGGTCGTCTCGTCGACCGTGAACAGCACGAGCCGGAAGACGGGATGCGTCCCGAAGTCGCGCAGGATGGGCGTGAGCGGCTGCGTGAACGACCCGACGGCGGGCAGGTCGTGACCGGTGTCCGGACCGTAGGCGTCGAACGTGGGCCGGTGGTGGTTGCGGTGGACGCCCGGGTGCAGCTGCATCACCAGCCCGTCCTCGGCGGAGAGCTCCGCGAGCCGGTAGAGCAGGTTGCGGCGGTAGGCGACGGCTTCCCCCGCGGTGAGCGTGCCGTCGAGGGCGGCCCGGTGGATGCGCGACGCCTCGGCCTCGTCGAGGGGATCGCCCCCGGCGTCGATCACGCCGGTGTCGGTCGCCGTCCCGCCCGCCTCGATGAACGCCCGGCGACGGCGCCGCAGCGCCTCCAGCAGTCCGGCGTACGTGGTGGTGTCGACGTCGGCGACGGCGCCCAGGCGCTCCAGCCGACCGGCCCATCCCTCTTCGTCGGGGTGCATGTAGCGGTCCGCGCGGAAGGTGGGGATGACGCGGCCGCCGAACGTCGGGTCGGCGGCGAGCCGGGCGTGCGCGGCCAGGTCGTCGGCGGGGTCGTCGGTGGTCGCGAGGACCTCGATGTTGAAGCGCTCGAACAGCGCCCTGGGCCGGAACGCGGGGTCGGCGAGCGTCGCGCTCAACTGGTCGTACAGCGCGTCGGCGGTCGCTGCGGACGGCTGCTCGGTGAGGCCGAAGACCTCGCTGAACTCCGTCTCGAACCAGAGCCGTACGGGCGTGCCCAGGAAGGCGTCCCAGTGCTCGCAGAGCCGCCGCCAGATCGAGCGTCCATCGGCCGTCGACGGACGGCCGTCGCGCGCGAGCCCGAGGTCGTCGAGCGGCACGCCGACCGCGTGCAGCATCCGCGTCACGTAGTGATCCGGCGTGATGAGGAGGGCTGCCGGATCGGGAAAGGGCTCGTCGTCGGCCAGCATGCGCGCATCCACGTGTCCGTGCGGCGAGAGGATCGGCGCCGTGGCCACCTCTGCGTGCAGACGCCGGGCGAGGTCGCGCACACCGGGGTCGGCGGGGAACAGGCGGTCGGGATGGGGCGCGAGGGCGGTCATGCGGTCGATGCTCCGTTCGTGGTCGGTGCGTTCCGGGGTGCCGGTCCGGTGGAGTCGCGGACGGTCAGGTGCGTCGGGAGGGTGACGGCCTGCCGCGTGACGGGAGAGGGACCGCCGTCGAGCCGGGACAGCAGCATGGCGACAGCCGTGCGCCCCGCCTGCTCGATCGGTGCGGTGAGCGTCGTCAGCGGCGGGTTGCAGAAGTCGGCGCCGAAGATGTCGTCGCAGCCGACGATGCTGAGGTCTTCGGGGATGCGGACGCCGCGCTCGCGGAAGCGCGGAAGCATCCCGATCGCCAGCAGGTCGTTGAAGGCGATGCAGGCGGTGACGCCCGCGTGGAGGACGGCGTCGGCCGCGGCGGCTCCGGCGTACTGCCGCGGCGCGAACGGGCCGACACGGACCGCCTCGACCCCGTAGTGCTCGGCGGCCCGGACGAGGGCACGCCAGCGGCCTTCGTTCGGCCAGGATGTCGCCGGGCCGGCGGCGTACGCGATCCGGCGATGGCCGAGGGAGACGAGGTGACCGACGGCCTGCTCGATCGCGCTGGGCGTGTCGATGAACACGCTCGGCACACCGCGCGTCTGCCGGTTCACGGCGACGAGCGGGATCTCCTTGGCGAGGGCGGTGAGCCGCCGGTCGGTGAGACGGGAGGCGGCGAGGATGGCGCCGTCGAACGAGCGCCGGAGCTTGTGCAGTGTGCCGTCCTCCAGCTCGTCCGACTCCTCGGTGTCGACCAGGAGCTGCGTGTAGCCGGCGGCCTTCAGCTGGTGCTGGGTGCCCCGGATGATGCCGAAGTAGAACGGGTTCGTCACGTCCGAGACGAGCACGGCGATGGCGCGGGTCCGTCCGCTCGTCAGAGCCCGCGCCTGCGAGTTCGGCACGTAGTTGAGCTCCCGGGCGGCGCGCTCGATCCGCTCCCGGGTGAGGGCGTTCACGCGGCCCGGGTTGGAGAGCGCGCGCGAGACCGTGGAGGTGGCGACTCCGCTGAGCGCGGCCACGTCCGCCAGGGTCGCGGGGCGGTCGTTCCCCGCACCGGTGAGAGGGCTCATGCGGATATCAGAGCACACGATGGCAAATTCTGGCAATCGCTTGCAGTCCGATTTGCCGCGCTTCTAGAGTCGCAGCCAACCTGCCCGGCCCACCGGGTCGAGGTCACACGATCCCTGCTCAAAGGAGAGTCACGAATGAGATCACGTCTTGCGCTCGGCGCGGTGGCGGCCCTCGCGGCCGCAACGCTCGCCCTCACCGGATGCTCCGGCTCCGGCTCCACGTCCTCGTCCTCCGCGGGCGGGAAGATCGACGGAACGGGGAAGACCCTGGACGTCATGATCGCCGCCAACACGCTGTATCCGACGGAGCAGCAGAAATGGTTCTCCGACGTCTCCGCCCAGTTCCAGAAGGAGACGGGGGCGACCGTGAAGTTCGAGACGTTCGCGTCGGCGAACGACGAGCTCACGAAGATCCAGACCTCGGTGCTGAGCGGTCAGGGCCCGGACATCTACGACCTGGGCACCACGTTCACCCCGACGGCCTACTCGACCGGCGCGTTCGTGAAGCTCACGAAGGATGACTGGGAGAAGATCGGGGGCCGCGACCGCTTCGTGCCGGCGACCCTCGGCATCTCCGGCCCGAGTGAGTCCGACGAGGTCGGCATCCCCTTCCTCAGCCGCCCGTTCGTGATGGCGTACAACAAGGATCTGCTGAAGGCGGCGGGCATCGACAAGCCGGCGGACACGTGGGACGGTCTGGCCGAGCAGGCGAAGAAGCTGACCAGCGGCGACGTGCACGGCATGGCCGTCGCCTACGCGGACAGCTTCGACCCGTGGAAGTTCGTCTGGGCGATGTCGATGCAGCAGGGCAACACCATCCTCGACCTGAAGACGAAGAAGGCGACCATCGACGACGCCGCCGTGAAGAAGGCGTACCAGACGTACTTCGGCTGGCTGACCGAGGACAAGGTGGTCGACCCGGCCGCGATCGGATGGAAGAACGCGCAGGCCGTCGCCGCCTTCGCCTCGGGCAAGGCCGCGTTCCTGCCGATGGTCTCCTCGTCGTCGCAGGTGTCGCTCGACAAGTCGGGCGTGGCCGGCAAGTACGCCTACGCCGTCATGCCGACCGTCCCGCCGGGCGCCTCGAAGCTGCCCGGTGACGGCAAGGCCGCCGCGACGATCATCTCGGGCGACAACATGGTCGTCGCCAAGTACTCGAAGAACCAGGACCTCGCGTTCGCGCTGATCAAGATGCTGACCAGCGAGGAGAACCAGGTGGCGTACACGAAGACGTTCGGCGACCTGCCGACGAACGCCGCCGCGGCCAAGAAGATCGAGGACGGCAACGAGCTCCTCGGCCCGATCCTCGACGCCGGGACGAAGGCCTACGGCACGCCGTTCTCCGGCGCCTGGGGCGACACCCAGCTGGCGCTCGTGAACGTGGTGGTGCAGTCCATCCCGGCCCTGTCGTCCGGAGGCGTCTCGTCGTCCGACCTGCAGGCCCGGCTGAAGGCCGCGCAGGCGACCGCGCAGGCCGCGCTGAGCAAGGCGAAGTAGCCGGACCGATGTCGAATCCCACCATCGCCGCGCCGCAGGGCCCGGCGCCGGCCGACGGCTCGCCCGCGCGACGCGCTCCCGCGGGCGGCCGCTCCGGCCGGTCGAGCCGGAACGGCGACGCGGGCGACCGCACACCCCGGGCCCCGCGCCGCCGCGGCCTCGAACGACGCAACCGACCGCTCTGGATGCTGCTCCCCGGCGGCATCCTCATGCTCGTCATCATCGTCGTCCCGCTGATCGTGGCCGTCGTCATGTCGACGCTCGACCTCGACCAGTACACGCTGCAGAGCTGGCTCCAGGCGCCGTTCCTCGGGTTCGGCAACTACGTCGAGGCCGTCACCGCGTCGCCGCTGCTCCGCTCGATCGGGATCAGCGTCTCGTTCGCGGTCATCGCCGCGGTCGTCACGCTCCCGATCGGGCTCTCGGCGGCGCTCGCCACGCAGAACCGCTTCCGCGGCCGCGCGCTGGTCCGCTCGCTGTTCCTCATCCCGTACGTGCTCCCCGCATTCGTCGTCGGCACGCTGTGGCGGACGATGCTGCAGCCGGGCGGCGTGGTGGACAGCATGCTCGGCGCGGTCGGCGCGCATCCCGGGCTCTGGCTGAACGGCCCGTTGAGCTACTGGTCGCTGATCATCGTGCAGCTGTGGACGTCGTGGCCCTTCTTCTACCTGCTGGTCGTCGCGGGCCTCCAGAGCGTCGACCCGGAGGTGCACGAGGCCGCGGCGATCGACGGCGCGACCTGGTGGATCAAGCTCCGCTACGTGATCCTGCCGTACCTGCGGGGATCCATCCTGCTGGCGCTGATCATCGCGTTCCTGCACAACATCAACGCCTTCACGCTGCCGTTCGTGCTGTTCGGCATTCCGGCGCCGCAGGACGTCGACGTGCTGCCCGTGCTCACCTACACGACCAGCTTCCAGAGCTTCCGGTTCGGGTTGAGCGCGGCGATGGCGATCTGCTCGCTCGTGCTGATCGCCATCCCGCTGTTCGTCTACCTGCGGGCCGTGCGGCTCGACTCCGGAGAGGAGGCGCAGCGATGACGGCCGTCACCTCCAGCGCCGACGTCCACCGCCTGCTCCCGCGGTGGCTCATCGTCACGATCATCACCGTGCTGCTCGTGATCGTGCTCGGCCCTGTGCTGTACATGCTGTTCGCGTCCGTCAACTCGGATGTGTCTGTCGCGTCGGGCGCGTTCCTCCCGACCGAGCTGCACCTCGACAACTATCTGAAGGTGTGGACGACCGTCGACCTCGGCACCGGGCTCGCCAACAGCGTGCTCATCTGCGGAGCGGTGGCGGTCGTCTGCGCGTTCCTCGCGGTGGCGACGGCGTACGTGCTCGTGCGGTACGAATTCCGCGGGCGGCTGTCGTTCCTGCGGGCGCTGCTCGGGCTGCAGTCGATCCCGGGCACGCTGATGCTGCTGCCCGTGTTCGTGCTGTTCTCGTCCACCGCGTCGCTGCTCGGCGTGCAGATCATCGGGACGCGCTGGGCGGTGTTCATCACCTATCTCACGTTCGCACTTCCGTTCTCGACCTGGGTGATGGTGACCTACCTGCGCGGCCTGCCGAAGGCGCTGGAGGAGGCGGCCAGGATCGACGGTGCGTCGTCGTGGCGCATCCTCACGGGCATCGTCGTCCCGCTCAGCTGGCCGGGCATCGTCGTCTCGGGCATCTTCGCCTTCCTGCTCGGCTGGAACGACGTGCTGTTCGCCTCGGTGCTGACGAACCCCGAGACGCGCACGGCCGCGGTGGCCCTGCAGGTGTTCGGCGCGACGCAGGAGGGCGGCGCCGTGCCGCTGTACGGCCAGATGATGGCCGCATCCCTGATCTGCGCGCTGCCGGTGGTGGTGCTGTACCTCGTCTTCCAGCGGTACCTGGTGGGCGGATTGACATCCGGAGGAGTGAAGTGACCAGTGAGTGACGTGACCAGTGAAGGAATGGCAACACCCGTGAGCTGGACCCTGTCGGGGTTCGGTGACGAGATCGATGCGGACCCCGTCGTGCAGACGGCGGTGCTGCAAGCGCTCGGCGCCGGCTTCATCGAGGTGCGGAGTGCGTGGGGCGTCAACATCGTCGACCTCGACACGGCGCAGCTCGACCGGCTCGCCGGCGTGTTCGAGGAGCGCGGGATGGGCGTCTCGGCCATCGCCTCGCCGGTCGGCAAAGTGGATGTGGCGCTGCCGGTGGAGCACGAAGTGGAGCGACTCGGCCGCGCGATCGCCGCGGCCGAACGGCTGGGCGCGCGTCACATCCGGCTGTTCTCCTTCTTCCGCGCGGACGGCGTCGCGGTGGAGAGCATCCGCGACGACGTGATGGTGCGGATGCGCGCGCTCGCCGACCTCGCCGAGGCGGCCGGCGTGATCCTGCTGCACGAGAACGAGAAGGACATCTACGGCGATACCCCGGAGCGCTGCCTCGACATCGTCGAGACCGTCGGCTCCCCGTCCCTCCGTCTTGCCTGGGACAGCGCGAACTTCGTGCAGGTCGGTGTCGCGCATCCCTTCGACGACGGGTACGCGCTGCTTCGCCCGCACCTGGAGTACCTGCAGGTGAAGGACGCGCTGTCCGCCAACGGCGACGTCACCCCGGCTGGGGAGGGCGACGGCCAGGTGCTCGAGACCCTGACCGCCCTGCGTGACGACGGCTACGCCGGCTTCGCCTCCCTCGAACCCCACCTCACCGACGTGAACGCGCTCGGCGGCTTCTCCGGGCCGGCGGCCTTCGGGCGGGCCGGACGCGCGTTCCGCCTCCTCACCGACCGGATCGGAGTGACCCTCGTATGACAGACCCCGCCACCACCGCACCCGTGTCGCCGTTGCGCGTCGCCATCGTCGGCTGCGGCATCATCGGCCTCAACCACGCCCGCGCGATCCTGCGGCATCCGCGCCTCGCGATCACCGCCCTGGTGGATGCGGTGCCCGCGGCCGCGCACACGCTCGCCGATACGATCGTCGCCGAGTCCGGTGCCGACCGCCCGGCCGAGTTCTCGACGCTGACCGCGGCGCTCGCCGCCGCCCCGATCGACGTGGTCGTGATCTGCACGCCCAGCGGGCTGCACGTCGCGGTGGCGCGCGAGGCGATCGCCGCCGGCACGCATGTCGTCATCGAGAAGCCCCTCGACACCGAGATGGGACGGGCCCGCGAGATCCTCGAGCTCGCCCGCGCCGCCGAGCGCGACGGTCTCGTCGTCTCCGTGATCAGCCAGCACCGCTTCGACCCGGCCTCCCGGGCCGTCGCGGAGGCCGCACACACGGGCCGGTTCGGCCGGGTCACGAGCGGCGTCGCGTCGGTGGCCTGGTGGCGCAGCCAGGAGTACTACGACTCCGGGCAGTGGCGCGGCACCTGGGAGCTCGACGGTGGAGGCGCGCTCATGAACCAGGGCGTCCACACCGTCGACCTGCTGGTCTGGTTCCTCGGCCGCCCGGTCGAGATCACGGCGCACACCGCCCTGCTCGCCCACGAGCGGGTCGAGGTGGAGGACATCGCCGTCGCGACCATCCGCTTCGCGTCCGGCGCGCTCGCCGTGCTGCACGCGACCACCGCGGCGTTCCCCGGGCTGGCCGTGCGCATCCAGGTGCATGGCGACCGCGGATCGGCGATCGTGCACGACGACCAGCTGGAGACGTTCTTCGCCGACGGCGACACCGCCGAGCGCGCCGCCGATGTCGTTCCCGCGGCCGAGCTACGCGGCGGCGACCGCGGGCCGGACGCCTTCGTCATCGGGCACCTACGGCAGTACGACGACATCGTCGACGCCATCGACGGCCGGCGTGCGCCGGGCGTCCGGGTCGAGGACGCGTTCGAGTCGCTCTGCGTCGTCCGCGCCGTCTACCTGTCCGCCACCCTGGGCCGGCCGGTCCGCTTCGACGAGGTGCTCGCGGGCGAGCTCGACGATGTCGTGGTCACGACGGGGGTGCCGGCATGAGGTTCTCCGTCTTCACCGCATCCACCCCGGAATGGACGCCCGAGCAGGCCGCGCAGTACCTCGCCGAGCAGGGCTGGGACGGCATCGAGTGGCGGATCACCGACCAGCAGGAGGCCGACGAGCCGGGATTCTGGTCCGGCAACCGCGCGACCTGGCCGCTGACCGGGCTCGAGGACCGGCTGGACGACATCGCCCGGATCACCCGCGAAACGGGTCTCGAATTCTCGGGCATCGGCGGCTACGCCCGCTGCGACCAGCACGACGACGTCGAGCGGATGCTCGCCGCGACCGCGCGGCTCGGCGCCCGCCAGGTGCGCGTCACCATGCCGCGGACCGATTCCGGGGACTACCGCGCCCTGTTCGCCGCCGCCCGCCGCGACATCGAGTGGGCCGCCAAGCGCGCCGCGCACCACGGCGTGAAGGCGCTGGTCGAGCTCCACCATGAGACGATCACGCCGTCCGCCTCCGCAGCGTTCCGTCTGCTCGACGGGCTCGACCCGGAACACGTCGGCGTCATCCACGACCTCGGCAACCTCGTCATCGAGGGGCGCGAGGAGACACTGGCGTCGCTCCAGCTGCTCGGCCCGTACCTGGCGCACGTGCACGTGAAGAACGCCGCGTGGGTGCCGGGGGAGCCGGAGACCGACGGCACCGTCCACTGGCACCACGAGTGGGCGCCGCTCCGCAGCGGCACCGGCGATGTGGATGCATACTTCCGGGCGCTGCACGCCTTCGGGTACGACGGCTGGGTCACGTGCGAGGACTTCTCGACTGCGGTTCCGCTCGTGGAGCGCACCCGCGACGACCTCGCGTACCTGCGCGCCGTCGACGCGCGCACCCGGCCGACGGCGGCCGCGTGACGCCGCCGCCGCGGTCCGCGCGCCACCACGTCCGGGTCGCCCACCTCGGCCTGGGCGCCTTCCACCGTGCCCACCAGGCCTGGTACACGCAGGCCGCCGACGACGCGGGCGGCTCCTGGGGCATCGCGGCCTTCACCGGGCGCAGCCCCGAGGCGGCCCGCGTGCTGGCCGCACAGGACGCGGTGTACACACTCGTCGAACGCGGGGCGGACGGCGACGCGGCCCGGGCGGTGGATGCGCTCAGCCGCGTCCACGACGGCGCCGACCGCGACGCGTGGCGGGCGACCATCGCCGACCCCGACGTCGCGGTGCTGACGCTGACCGTCACCGAAGCCGGGTACCGGCCGGGCTCCGGCGCTCCGGCCCGGGTGCTCGACGGCCTCGCCGCGCGCTCGGCGGCCGGCGCGGGCGGCATCGCGGTCGTCAGCTGCGACAACCTCGCGCGCAACGGCGAGGTGCTCCGGGATGCCGTGCTCGCGCTCGCCGCGCCCGATGCGGAGCTCTCGGACTGGATCCGCGCCGAGGTGTCCTTCGTCTCGACCATGGTGGACCGGATCACCCCGGCCACCACCGATGCCGACCGGGCGGAGGTGCGTCGGCTCACCGGCTGGGACGACGCGGCGCCCGTCGTCACCGAGCCGTTCACGGAGTGGGTGCTCGCCGGCGCCTTCCCCGCCGGACGGCCGGACTGGGAGGCCGGGGGAGCCCGCTTCGTCGCCGACATCGAGCCGTTCGAGCGCCGCAAGCTGTGGCTGCTCAACGCCGGGCACTCCCTGCTGGCGTACCAGGGGCTGCTGCGCGGTCGCGCGACCGTCGCAGAGGCCGTCGGCGACCCCGCGCTCCGCGACGAGCTGGAGCTGCTCTGGTCCGAGCAGCGCACCGAGCTCCCGTTCGACGATGCCGTGGTGGACGAGGCGCTCGCCGCCCTGCGTGACCGGTTCGCCAACGGGCGCATCGAGCACCGGCTCGCCCAGATCGGGGCGGACGGTTCGCAGAAGCTCGGGCCGCGCATCCTCGATCCGCTGCGCGCCCGGCTCACGGCCGGACGCCCGCCGGGCACCGCGCAGGCGGGCGTGCTCGCGGCGTGGGCCCTGCACCTCCTCCGTGGGGCCGGCGACCTGCGCGACGCGGGAGCCGCCGACCTGGCCCCGCGACTCCGCGAGGCACGGACCGACGCCGACCGCGCCGTCCTCGTCCTCGACGCCCTCGCCCCCGACCTCACCGAACGCACCGACCTGGTCGGCCTCATCGCCGACCGCATCGCATCCCTGCAAGGAGCCCCCGCATGAGAATCACCTCCGCCGACGTCCTCGTCGCCAGCCCCGGCCGCAACTTCGTCACGCTCCGCATCACGACCGACGACGGCGTGGTCGGGCTCGGCGACGCCACCCTCAACGGCCGCGAGCTCGCCGTCGCCGCCTACCTGAGTGAGCACGTCGTCCCGCTGCTGATCGGACGTGACGCGCACCAGATCGAGGACACCTGGCAGTACCTGTACCGCGGTGCGTACTGGCGGCGCGGCCCGGTGACGATGGCGTCGATCGCCGCGGTCGACACCGCGCTGTGGGACATCAAGGCCAAGGTCGCCGGGCTCCCGCTCTACCAGCTGCTCGGCGGCCGCAGCCGGACGGGATGCCTCACCTACGGTCACGCGTCCGGCGCGGAGCTGCCCGAGCTGTTCGACTCGGTGCGCGCTCACCTGGAGCAGGGCTACCGCGCCATCCGCATCCAGACCGGGGTGCCCGGCCTCGGCTCCGTCTACGGCGTCGCATCCTCGCCGAACGCGATCGCCGGAGCGGACCCCCACGCGGGCGGAAGCACCGCGCGGTACGACCACGAGCCGGCCCGCCGCAGTGCCGTCCCCGTCGAGGAGCAGTGGGACACGCGCGCGTACCTGCGCCACATCCCGGGCGTCTTCGAGGCGGTGCGGAACGAGTTCGGACCCGAGCTGCCGCTGCTGCACGACGCGCACCACCGGCTCACGCCCATCCAGGCCGCGAAGCTCGGCAAGTCGCTGGAGCCGTACGACCTGTTCTGGCTCGAGGATGTGACCCCCGCCGAGAACCAGGCCGTGCTGCGGCGCGTGCGCGAGCACACCACGACGCCGCTCGCGATCGGCGAGGTCTTCAACACGATCTGGGACTACCGGGAGCTGTTCGAGGAGCAGCTGATCGACTATGTGCGCAGCCCCGTCACGCACGCGGGAGGCATCACCGGCCTCCGGCGCATCTTCGACTACGCGGCGGTGTACCAGATCAAGTCGGGCGTGCACGGACCGACCGACGTCTCGCCCGTCGGGCTGGCCGCGGCCATCCACCTCGGCGTCGCGATCCCGAACTTCGGCATCCAGGAGTACATGAAGCACAGTCCGGAGACGGACGAGCTGTTCCGGCCCGGCTACCGGTTCGAGGACGGCCTGCTCGTGCCGGGCGAGGAGCCGGGGCTCGGCGTCGACTACGACGAGGTGCTCGCGGAATCCTTCCCGTATCAGGCGGCATACTTGCCGGTGAACCGTCTGCTCGACGGCTCGATGCACGACTGGTGACCGGGGACGCACGGAAGGAGCGCACGTGGAGCGTGTGCAGGTGGTGGTGATGGGTGTGTCCGGTTCGGGCAAGAGCACCGTGGGGGAGCTGCTCGCGGCGCGCCTCGGGGTGCCCTTCGTCGACGGCGACGCGCTGCACCCGCCCGCGAACGTCGCCAAGATGGCCTCCGGCGTGCCGCTGACCGACGACGACCGCATCCCGTGGCTGCGCGAGGTCGGCCGTGTGCTCGAGACGGCGGCGCCGGAGGGCGTGGTCGTGGCGTGCTCGGCGCTCAAGCGGGCGTACCGCGACCTGATCCGGTCGGAGGCGCCCGGTGCGGTGTTCGCGGAGCTCGACGGCTCCCGTGAGCTGCTCGCGTCGCGGATGGCCGCCCGGCCCGGCCACTTCATGCCCGTGTCGCTGCTCGACTCGCAGCTCGCGACCCTCCAGCCGCTGCAGGACGACGAGACGGGGATGCGCCTCGACGTCGCCACCCCGCCGAGCGAGCTGGCGGACACCATCGCGCGAGAGCTGCCCGCCCGCGCCTGATTGCATACCTCTATGGGGCGCAACACGCCGTTATGGCCGGGCCATAACGGCGTGTTGCGACCCGCGGATGCGTGCGGCGGTCAGTCCGGCTCCGGCGGCGTCGCGAGGGCGGCCAGCCGGCTCGCGAACGCGGCCGCATCCACCGGGGCGAAGAACGCCGCGTCGGCGGCCTCGACGTCCGCCGTCGCTCCCCGGGCGGCCGCGACACCCTCCGCCGTCGGCCGGAGCACGCGCGCACGCCCGTCGGTGGGATGCGGCAGCCGCTCCACCAGCCCCGCGCGTTCGAGCGTGCGGACGACCTGCGAGGTCATCATCGGATCCGTCGCGGCGAAGCCGGCCAGGTCGGCCTGCGTCACCAGTCGCTCTGGCTCCCGATCGCTCAGCCAGGTGAGCGAGGCGAGCAGCACGTACTGCACATGCGTCAGCTCGTGCGGGGCGAGTGCTGCGCGCATCGCCGCCTGCCAGCGGTTGGTGACCCGCCACAGCAGGAGGCCGGGGCTCTGCGCGGCGACGGGGAACCGGCTACCGAGGCCGCCGTCAGGCACGGGCGGCCGTGCGGGTCTCGGCTGCGTGGAGCAGCTCGGCCATCGCCACGGGGAAGTCGCCGGCGATCTGCGGGCCGAGCTCCGGGCCGACCGCGTCGGCGCCATCGCCGTCGATCTCCAGGGTGTGCGTCACCGCCGTCCGGCCGTCCGCCTGGGGCGCGATCGTGTGCCGGAAGGTGAGGGTCAGCCCGCCGAACGCGGTGCGGTCCGCGTAGACGCGCTCGGGCATGAGCTCCACGATCTCGGAGGTCATGGGGTCCTGGCCCTGCGGCGTCACGGTGATGGCCGTCCCGACCGCGAAGGGGCCGTGCAGCTCGAAGCGGTCGCTCGCCGGCCCCAGCGGCGTTCCGCTGTGCAGGTCGCGCAGTGCCGACCAGACCGCAGAGGTGGGGGCGTCCGTCACATCGCCGTACTGAGTGGTCCACATGGTGGTCTCCGATCCATAAACTAATAAGCGCGCTTAGCTTATCCCCATCGGGTAGACTCGGCAACTGAACTTCGGCGAGGGATGCTGCCCCCAGCATCCGTGATCGACGCGGTGGAGCAGGCTACGCAGTCTTTCCTCGCGCACTTCGATGCGTTCGAGTCGAACAACAACCACACTGCGGGCCTCGCGGCTCGCCCGACAGCCGGACCACGTCCGGCGAGGAGACACCATGGCAGACGAGTCCAACAAGGTCGCAGCCGAGCTGCGCGAGAGCTTCGGCAAGGGCGCGGCGCGCAAGATCCGTGCCGCCGGCAAGATCCCGGCCGTCATCTACGGTCACGGCACCGACCCCGTCCACATCACGCTCCCGGCGCACCAGGTCGGCCTGCTGCTCCGCAAGGCCAACGCGGTCCTCGACCTCGACATCGCCGGCAAGGCCGAGCTCGCGCTCGTCAAGGACGTGCAGAAGGACCCGGTGTCGCAGATCATCGAGCACCTCGACCTCATCCTGATCCGCCGCGGCGAGAAGGTCACCGTCGAGGTCCCCGTGCACATCGAGGGCGAGCCCTACTCCGGCACGATCGCCATGCTCGAGGTCAGCACCATCCGCCTCGAGACCGAGGCGACCCACATCCCGGAGCGCATCGTCATCGACGTCACCGACGCGGCGGAGGGCACCCAGTACCTCGCGAAGGACTTCGACCTCCCGCAGGGCTCGACCCTGGCCGAGGACGAGGACCTCCTCATCGTCAACATCGCGGTGCCGGCTTCCGCCCGCGCCGAGGACGAGGAGACCGCAGCGGCCGAGGCCGCCGCGGACGCCGAGGCCGCCGGAAGCGCCGAGTAAGCACTTCCCATGGAATCCACCCGTCAGGCGTCGTCCACGGGACCGTCCGACGGGCCGTGGCTCGTGGTCGGGCTCGGCAACCCCGGGCCCGGCTACGCCACCACACGCCACAACGTGGGTCAGATGGTGCTCGACGAGCTCGCCTCGCGCGGCCGTCTCACCTTCAAGACCCACAAGACGAACGCGACGGTCGCCGAGGGTCGGCTGACCCCCGGCGGCCCGCGTTTCGTCCTGGCCAAGCCGAACACGTACATGAACGTGTCCGGCGGGCCGGTGTCGCAGCTGCTGCGCTTCTACTCGCTCGACCCGTCGCACCTGATCGTGGTACACGACGAGCTCGACATCCCGTTCGACACCATCCGCCTCAAGCACGGCGGCGGGCACGGCGGCCACAACGGCGTCCGCGACGTGATCGCCGCGATCGGCACGGGCGACTTCACGCGCGTGCGCGTCGGCGTCGGCCGGCCGCCCGGTTCATCGGCGGCTGCCGACCACGTCCTCAAGGGGTTCTCGGCGACCGAACGCAAGAACCTCCCAATCCTCGTGGCGGATGCCGCGGATGCGGTCGAGCAGATCGCCGCCGACGGCCTCACCACCGCGCAGAACCGCTTCCACGCGCGCTGACGCGTCCGCCGCGAACGGAGGACACCCCGGGCTCAACCGGCCGGAACGCCTCCCTTTCGCGCGCCCACCGGCGTGTCGAGCCGGAACCTCCTCCCTTTCCCGCATGCGTCGAGGCGGCCGGAAAAGGGAGGAGAAACGGGTGCAGGATCCGCGTGTCGGCCGGAAACGGAGGTGGATGCGGGCGTCAGGCACGCGAACCTCCTCCGTTTCCGGCGGCCGTCACGCGGCGGGGAGCGTCGCCCCCAGCGCTGCCGCGTACACCGCGAACGACACGATCGGCGCCGCCGCGGCCACGATGATGGCCACGACGCCGAACGGCCGTCCGCGCTTCGTCGCGACCGCCACGATGCCGAGTACCAGTGCGAGGATGCCCAGCACCGTCCCGAGCAGGATCTGGACGCCCATGAGGAGGCCGACGGGGGCGAACGCCGCCGCCTGATCCGCCGTGAGATCGCTCGTGTTGAAGGAGAAGCTGGACGACGTGCGCGACGCGAGCGGACCCGCGGCCATGCCCACTACCACCGACGCGATCACCGAGAGGATGAAGACCGGGATCGCGATGGACATCGCCGTGATCCCGAGCGCGCGCGAGCGCGGGGGAGCGGGCGGCGCATCCCACCCGGCCGGCGCGTACGGCGACGGCGGCGGCGGGTACGAGTTGTAGTACGCGGGCTGGTTCGGGTCGGTCACGGTTCCCCCCTCGGGTTCGGGCCGCCTCACGGCGGATGCTCAGCCAGAGCGTAGCGGACACTCTGCCCCGGACCAGGCGCGACGCGTACCGTGACCGGCATGGAGTTGTACACGCGCGAGTGGGGCACCGGAGACCGCCTCGCGATCCTGGTCCACGGGGTCATGTCGGACTCGCGCAACTGGCGCAGGGTCGGGCCGGTTCTCGCCGAGCGCGGCTACCACGTCATCGCCGTCGACCTCCGCGGTCACGGGCACAGCCCCCGGACGGAGGAGTACTCGGCCGAGCTGATGGCGCAGGACATCGTCGACACGGTGCCGGCGCATCCCGAGCTGGTCATGGGCCACTCGCTCGGCGGTCTGACCGTCAGCCTCGCGATCGAGCGGCTCGACCCGCAGCGCGTGATCTACGTCGACCCCGCGTTCTCGTGCCCGGCCGCCAACCGGTTCCAGCAGATGCTCGCGCCTGCCTTCCTGCGCACGCTCGCCCGGCAGTCGGCGGCGCGCATCGCGAAGCGCAACCCGCGCTGGGATCCGGCCGACGTCGCCATCGAGGTCGAGACGTTCAAGGCGTTCGACCGGGCCGTCCTCCCGGTGGTGGTCACTCCGTCCGCGATGCGCGCTCCCGAGGTCATGAGCGTGCCCTCGATGGTCATGCTGGCCGACAACTCGCAGCTGGTGAAGCCGGAGCTCGCCGAGCGGCTGCGCTCCGAAGGGTACGAGGTGCGCGTCGTCCCCGGTTCCGGCCATGTCATCAACCGCGACGACCACGACGGCTTCATGCGGGCCCTCGAGGGATGGATCTGACCGCTCGTCCATTCCGCACCCCTCGACCTGTCGGTGGGCCCACGTAGAATTGACCGAGTGATACTCCAGGGTCTGGTCGCCGCGCTCTCACGCGAGTCCTCGTTCAACGATGCGCTCGGCTATGCGGCGCGCGACGCCGACTTCTCGCTGACGGACGGCCTGCGGGCTCCGCTCCTCGCCGGGCTGCTGCGGCGCCGGGCCGAGCAGGGCGCATCCCAGGCGATCCTCCTCATCACGGCGACTGGTCGCGAGTCCGAGTCGATCCGCGGCGCGCTGCCGTGCATTCTCCCCGAAGCGGAGATCGTCGAGTTCCCCGCGTGGGAGACGCTGCCGCACGAGCGGCTGAGCCCGAGCCCCGAGATCGTCGGCAAGCGCCTGAGCGCGCTCCGGCGTCTGGCCGACTGGTCCGAGGGCGACCGCACCACCCCGTTCATCCTGGTCGCGTCGGTGCGTGCCGCGCTGCAGCCGCTCGCCGACAACCTCACCGACTACGCCACCGTCGCCCTGCAGGCGGGAGCGCGTGGTTTCGACCTCGGCGGCCTGTCGACGCAGCTGGTCGACCTGGCCTACGGGCGCGTCGACATGGTCACCCGGCGCGGCGAGTTCGCGGTCCGCGGCGGCATCCTCGACGTCTTCCCGCCGACGGCGGACCACCCGTACCGCATCGACTTCTTCGGCGACGAGGTGGATGCGATCCGCGCCTTCTCGGTCGCCGACCAGCGGTCGATGCCCGAGCCGATCGCCGAGGTGAGCCTGCCGCCGAGCCGCGAGCTGCTGCTCAGCGACTCGGTGCGTCAGCGGGCGCGCGAGATGGAGCACGAGTTCCCGAGCCTGTCGGCCATGCTCGCCAAGATCGGCGAGGGCATCCCGGTCGAGGGGATGGAGTCGCTGGCTCCCGCGCTCGTCGACCGTCTGGTGCCGCTCACCCACTACCTGCCCGACGGCGCGGCCGTCGCGGTGCTGTCGCCCGAGCGCGTCGCCTCGCGCGCGGTCAGCCTGGCGGAGACGAACCGCGAGTTCCTCTCCGCCGCTTGGAGCGCGGCGACCGTCGGCGCGGCCGCCCCGATCGACCTCGCCGCGGGCGACTTCCTGACCCTGCAGCAGCTGAAGGACTCGGTGAAGTTCAGCCGCCCGGGCTCCCCGAGTCCCGACCACCCGTGGTGGACGATGAGTGGCTTCCAGGCGAACGACGTCCTTCCGGAGGAGCGCGAGCTGGAGGAGCACCTGCAGGTGCGCATCGACGCGGAGGCCGTCCCCAGCTTCCAGGGCAACGTCTCCGGCGCCGTCGAGCACGTCGCCACGCGGCTACGCGACGGCTGGAGCGTCGCGATCGTCGCGGCCGGCAACGGGCTTGTCGAGCGAGCCGCCGACGTCTTGGCCGAGTCGGAGCTCCCCGCGCGGCCGGTCGACGAGTTCCCGGCCGACCCGGAGCCCGGCATCGCCTACCTTGTCAAGGCCACGGCCGAGCACGGCTTCGAGGTGCCGGGGACGAAGCTCGCGCTGATCAGCGAGGCCGAGTTCTACGGCCGCGCCGTCGGCTACGACTCGCGCCAGGTGAAGAAGCTGGCGGCCCGACGCAAGAACGTCGTCGACCCGCTGCAGCTGAAGCCCGGCGACTACGTCGTGCATGAGACGCACGGAATCGGCAAGTTCGTGGAGCTGACCCAGCGCGAGGTCTCCAGCGGCGGCCGCAATGCGGTCAAGTCGAAGCGCGAGTACCTCGTGCTCGAGTACGCGCCCTCGAAGCGCGGCTACCCGGGCGACAAGCTCTACGTGCCGACCGACCAGCTCGATCTCCTCACCCGCTATGTCGGCGGCGAGGCACCGCAGCTGTCCAAGATGGGCGGCAGCGACTGGGCGGCCGCGAAGGGCCGCGCCCGCCGGGCGGTGCGCGACATCGCCGTGGAGCTGGTCAAGCTGTACTCGGCCCGAATGGCGAGCAAGGGCCACGCCTTCGCCCCGGACACCCCCTGGCAGCGCGAGCTGGAGGAGGCGTTCCCGTTCGCGGAGACGCTCGACCAGTTGCAGACCATCGACGAGGTGAAAGCCGACATGGAGAGGCCCATCCCGATGGACCGCCTCATCTCGGGCGACGTCGGCTTCGGCAAGACCGAGATCGCCGTGCGCGCCGCGTTCAAGGCGGTGCAGGACGGCAAGCAGGTCGCCATGCTCGTGCCGACCACCCTGCTGGTGAAGCAGCACGCCGAGACGTTCCAGGAGCGCTTCGCCGGCTTCCCCATCCACCTGCGTCAGCTGAGCCGCTTCCAGACCGACAAGGAGGCGCGCGAGACCCTGCGCGGCATGGCCGACGGCACGGTGGATGTGGTGATCGGCACCCATCGCATCCTCGCCGACGGCGTGAGCTTCAAAGACCTCGGACTCGTGATCATCGACGAGGAGCAGCGCTTCGGCGTCGAGCACAAGGACGCGCTGAAGAAGCTGAAGACCAACGTCGACATCCTGGCGATGAGTGCGACGCCCATCCCGCGCACGCTGGAGATGGCGGTCACCGGAATCCGCGAGATGTCGACGCTCGCGACGCCGCCGGAGGACCGGCACCCCATCCTCACGTTCGTCGGCCCGTACTCGGACAAGCAGGTGGCGGCGGCGATCCGTCGCGAGCTTCTGCGCGAGGGCCAGGTGTTCTTCGTGCACAACCGCGTCGGCTCGATCACGAGCATGGCCGCGAAGCTGGCTGAGCTGGTGCCGGAGGCGCGCATCGGCGTCGCTCACGGCAAGATGAACGAGCATGCGCTGGAGCAGGTCGTCGTCGACTTCTGGGAGCGGCGCTTCGACGTGCTGGTCTCTACGACGATCATCGAGACCGGCCTCGACATCGCCAACGCGAACACGATCATCATCGACCGCGCCGACAAGTACGGCCTCAGCCAGCTGCACCAGCTGCGCGGTCGTGTCGGACGCGGGCGCGAGCGGGCGTACGCGTACTTCCTGTGGGATGAGAACAAGCCGCTGAGCGAGACCGCTCACGACCGGCTCTCGACCATCGCCGCGAACAACGACCTCGGCAGCGGCATGCAGGTCGCGCTCAAAGACCTCGAGATCCGTGGAGCGGGCAACCTGCTCGGCGGCGAGCAGTCGGGTCACATCGCGGGTGTCGGCTTCGACCTCTACCTCCGGATGATCGGCGAGGCCGTCTCCACGTTCCGCGGCGAGGTCGCGGAGGGCCAGACGGAACTGCGGCTGGAGCTACCGGTCGATGCGCACATCCCCGAGGAGTACGTCGACAGCGAGCGGCTGCGGCTGGAGGCGTACCAGAAGCTGTCGACCGCGAGCTCGCCCGCGGCGAAGGACGGCCAGATCGACCTCGTGCTGGAGGAGCTGACCGACCGCTACGGCACCCCGCCGGAGGCCGTCACCAACCTCGTCGCCGTGTCGCGGCTGCGCCGCGCGGCGCAGAAGGCCGGGCTCGGCGAGGTCGTGGCGATGGGTTCCAACCTGCGCCTGGCGCCGGCCGTGCTGCCCGACTCGCTCCAGGTGCGCCTGCAGCGCATGTACCCGGGGTCGAAGTACCACGCGGCTCCGAAGGTCGCGACCGTCCCGCTGCCGCGCGTGAACGGCGAGGCGCTCGACGACGCGTCGCTGATCACGTGGGTGGCCGACCTGCTGGGGGCGCTGTTCCCGGAGAAGGAGCAGGCCGCCGCCGAGCGCGCCAGCTGACGCGACCCGTCCCGCGCATCCGTGGGTCGCAACACGCCGTTATGCGGCGGCGATAACGGCGCGTTGCGCCCCATGGATGCGGCGGGGTCAGGCAGACGGCTCCGCCTGCGACTCCGGCTCCGCCCGCTTACGCGGATCCGGGTGCGGGTGCTGGCGCCGGTTGCGCCGGGCCAGCGCGCTGACGAGGAACCCGGAGACGACGATCGCGACCGCCGACCCGAGCAGCACGGCCAGCGTGCCCTCCGCTCGGACCTCCTCCGACCCGGCGAACGCCAGCTCGTTCATGAGCAGGGAGACGGTGAAGCCGATCCCGCCGAGCGCGGCGACGGTGACGAGCCCGAAGAGCGAGATGCGCCCGCGTTCGGCACCGCGCTTCGTGAACGAGCCGAGCCATCCACCCAGGGTGATGCCGATGAGCTTGCCGACCGGCAGGGCGACCAGGATGCCCCAGAACGCCGGCGACAGCTGCGACGGCGACACGGCGGGGATGGGCACCAGAGCCGCCGAGAACGCGAACAGCGGCAGGATGAGCCCGTTCGACCACGGTTCGAGGGCGTGCGTGACCTTCCCGGCGGGCCGGCGCGCCATGACGAGCCCGAGGGCGACGCCCGCGATGGTCGCGTGCACGCCGGAGTCGTAGACCAGCCACCAGGTGAGCAGCGCGAGAAGCACCATGAGGACACCGAGCGGCCAGCGCATCCGCCCGCGCAGCATCCGGCTCAGCACCCCGAACACGGCGACCGTGACGGCGGCGAGCGCCAGCTCCAGCAGGTTCGGGTCGGTGGTGAAGAACACGGCGATGATGACGATCGCGATGAGGTCGTCGAGCACCGCGAGGGCCAGCAGGAAGACGCGCAGCCGGTTCGGCAGCCCACGGCCGAAGACGGCGAGTACGCCGAGCGCGAAGGCGATGTCGGTCGCGGTCGGGATGGGCCACCCCTGCGACACGCCGGTGCCCGCGGTCAGCGCCAGGTAGATCCCCGCAGGCACGACCACGCCGGCGACCGCCGCGATCGCCGGATGGATGGCCTTCTGCACACTGTTGAGCTCACCGACGACGAGCTCGTGCTTGAGCTCGACCGCGACGATGAAGAAGAAGACCGCGAGCAGGCCGTCGCTGATCCAATGGCCGACGCTCAGGTCGAGCGGCCCGGCGCCGAGGTGGGCGTGCTGCACGTCGAGCAACGCGGGGCCGACGGCCGTGTTGGCGAGGAGGAGGCCGAGCGCGGCCGCTCCGAGGAGGAGTCCGGCGGCGGTGCGCTCGGATCGGATGATGCTCATGCGGTCACCAATCATGCGGGGTCACGGAAACGACGCCGACCAGACTTCCCGGCACACCGCTCATGACTCTACCCGGTGGCAGGATGGATGAATCGTAGAGCGAGGAGGTCGGCATGGGCGAGGCAGTGGGTCAGGATGCGGGTCCGGTGGTCGTACCGGAGGCCGCGACGAAGCTCGACGAGCTGGTCGCCGTGATGGCCCGCCTGCGCGCTCCGGGCGGCTGCCCGTGGGATGCCGACCAGACCCACGAGTCGCTGGTGCAGTACCTGATCGAGGAGACCTACGAGCTCATCGACGCCATCGAGACCGGTGACCGCGACGAGCTGCTCGAGGAGCTGGGCGACGTGCTGTACCAGGTGCTCTTCCACGCCGATATCGCGGCGCACACGCCGGGGGAGGAATTCGACATCCAGGATGTCGCCGCGCACATGACCGCGAAGATGGTCGGCCGCCACCCGCACGTCTTCGGCGACCGGACCGCCGCCGACGCCCGCCGGGCCGAGACGGCGGACGACGTGGTCGGGTTCTGGGACGAGCTGAAGAAGCAGGAGAAGCCGGGCCGCACGAGCGTGCTCGACGGCATCCCCCAGGGCATGCCCTCGCTCGCGCTGGCCGACAAGCTGCTCGGCCGCGCGCAGAAGGTCGGTCTGCTCGACCTGCAGGAGTCGGGCGGCGTGCAGGTGGCCAGCGAGGATGAGCTCGGCCCGCTGCTGCTCGCGATCGTCGCGTCGGCCAAGGCGCAGGGGCTGGATGCGGAGCGCGCGCTGCGCTCGACCCTGCGCGACCTGCAGGACGAGATCCGCGAGCAGGAGGCCGTCTAGGCCCCGCCGCTATCTCACTCGCTGAGCGAAGCCAGGTATTCGCGGATGCCGTCGGTCACCAGCAGGTGGTCCTCCTCCGAGGTGAGGCCCGACGCGGTGACCGCTCCGACGACGCCGGTGCCCGCGACCCGGATCGGGAACGAGCCACCGGTGAGCGCGTAGTCTCGCGCATCGAGCCAGCCGAGACCCTCCACATCCACGTCGCCCAGGCGGAGAGCCACCAGGGCGCTGCTCGCCTCGAACCGGTGCACGACGGCCGCCTTCTTGCGGATCCAGTCCTGCTGATCGACCGTCGTTCCGGGCAGCATGGCGCGGAACAGGATGTGATCTCCGCGCCGGATGTCGACGGCCACACCGGCGTCGGCTGCGAGCGCGCGCTCGATGATGAGGCTCCCCAGGCGCCACGCTGCTGCGAGGTCGAACGACGGCAGGACGAGCTCCCGCTCCTGCTGCTCGAGAAACGGGATCGAGAGGTCGGTCATCGTGGTCCTTCGCTCGGGGCCGCCGCACGGCGCGTCACGCCGACACTAGCCGAGTGGGCCTACGCCGTGTGGTGCCGTCCGAGCGGCACGACGAGCGGCGTCCCGGTCACCGGGTCGTCGGCGATGACCGACTCGACGCCGAACACGTCGCGCACGAGCTCCGCCGTGACCACTGCGGCCGGGTCTCCCGCCGCCACGACCGACCCCGAGCGCATGGCGATGAGGTGTCCGGCATACCGCGCGGCCAGATTGAGGTCGTGCAGCACCATGACGACCGTCGTGCCACGGGCGGCGTTGAGGTCGAGCAGGAGATCGAGCACATCCAGCTGGTGGCTGAGGTCGAGGAAGGTCGTCGGCTCGTCCAGCAGGAGGATGTCGGTGCGCTGGGCGAGCGCCATCGCGATCCACACGCGCTGCCGCTGACCGCCGGAGAGCTCGTCCACTGGACGGTCGGCGAGGTCCGTGATCCCGGTCGCCGTCATGGCCTCGGCCACGGCTTCGTCGTCGTCGGCCGTCCAGCGCCGGAACCAGCCCTGGTGCGGGTACCGGCCGCGCGAGACCAGGTCCGCGACAGTGATGCCGTCGGGCGCGGTCGGCGTCTGGGGCAGCAGTCCGAGGCGCTGTGCCACCTGTTTGGTCGGCAGCGAGTGGATGTCGGAGCCGTCGAGCAGGACGCTGCCGGAGGCCGGCGGGAGCAGCCGCGACAGCCCGCGCAGCAGGGTCGACTTGCCGCAGGCGTTCGGCCCGACGATGGCGGTCACGCGGCCGGCCGGGATGTCGAGGTCGAGTCCGTCGACCACCACCCGTCCTTCGTAGGCGAGCGACAGATCGCGGGCGGCCAGCTCCGGCACGGCGGAAGGGGTCTCGTATGTCATGTCAGCCTCCACGGCCGATGCGGTTGGTCCTGGCGAGCAGCCAGAGCAGGTAGGGGGCGCCGACGATCCCGGTGACGACGCCGACCGGCAGCACGACGCCCGGGAGCGCGAACTGGGCGACGATGTCCGAGACGACGAGGATGAGCGCGCCGAGCAGCGCCGACGGGATGAGCGCGAGCGACCCGCGGCCCAGCAGCCGCCGGGCGATCGGCGCGGCGAGGAACGCGACGAAGGAGACCGGACCGGCGACGGCGACGGCGAGCGCCGCGAGCGCGACGGCCACCGCGACCACCAGGAGGCGTGTGCGCTCCGGCCGCACACCGAGCCCGGCGGCGAGGTCGTCGCCGAGGGACAGGGCTCCGAGCGGACGGCCGATCAGCAGCGCGCAGGGCACCAGCAGCACCGTCCCGATGCCGAGTACCAGCAGCGAGGTGGGGTCGACGGAGTTGAGGCTCCCGGTGATCCACACCAGCGCCTGCTGCACGTCGGAGAGGTCGGCGCGGGTGAGCACGTACGAGACGATGCCCGCGCAGAAGGCCGCGATCCCGATCCCGACCAGCACGAAGCGGTAGCCGCTGACACCGCGGCGCCAGGCCAGCAGGTAGATGGCCGCGGCGGCGACGAGCGTCCCAGCGAGCACGATGCCGGAGAGCGCGAGACCCGTGAGCCCGAACCAGATCAGGGCGACGGAGCCGGTCGCGCTCGCCGCCGCGGTGATGCCGATGATGTCGGGGCTCGCGAGCGGGTTGCGGGCGACCGACTGGATGAGCGCACCGGAGAGCCCGAGGCACGCGCCGACCAGGGCACCCGCGACCAGCCGCGGCAGCCGCAGCTCGAGGATGACGAACGACGTCAGCCGGTCGGCGCGGCCGACCAGTGCGGCCAGCACGTCCGCGGGCGAGACCGCCACAGCGCCGAGCGTCAGGGAGACGGCCGCGACGAAGAGGACGAGCACGGCGAGCACGATCGACACCCGGAGCGCGCGCGAACGGCCGTGGCGCCGGTCGGAGCGCACCGCATCCACTGTGCCGGCGGCCGACGTGCCCCCGTCCGACGTGCCCCCGGCCCGTGACGGCGGGGACACCGGTGCGGCGCTCACAGGCTGACCAGCCGTCGGCGCCGCACCAGCGCGATGAACACCGGCGCGCCCACGAACGCCAGCACGACGCCCACCTGCAGCTCGCCGGGAGGGGCGACGACGCGGCCGAGGATGTCGCACGCGAGCAGCAGCGTCGGTGCGGCGACCGCCGAGTACGCCAGGATCCAGCGGTAGTCCGCCCCGACCACGCGCCGGGCGATATGCGGGATGATCAGGCCGAGGAACGCGATGGGCCCGACCGCCGCGGTGGCCGAGCCGCAGAGCAGGACGATCGCCACCCCGCAGAGCACGCGCGTCACACCCACGCGCTGTCCGAGACCGCGGGCGACGTCGTCGCCGAGCGCGAGGCCGTTCAGCAGCCTCCCGAGCCCGAGCGCCAGGATCGCGCCGACGGTGAGCGTCGGGAGGATCTGCCACAGCACCCCGAACCCGCGGCCGGCGAGCGACCCCACCTGCCAGAAGCGCATGGCGTCGAGCGAGGCGCGGCTGGTCAGCTCCACCGCGGTGATCAGCGAGCCGAGGGCGGCGGAGACAGCCGCTCCCGCGAGCGCCAGCTTGACCGGCGTCGCCCCTTCGCGCCCGAGGGAGGAGACGGCGTAGACGAGCACGGAGGCGAGCGCCGCTCCGGCGAACGCGAACCACAGGTACCCCGTCGGCGCGGTGATCCCCAGGAACGCGATGGCGACGACCACGGCGAGCGACGCCCCGAAGTTGACACCGAGGATGCCTGGGTCGGCCAGCGGGTTGCGCGACAGCCCTTGCATGACCGTGCCGGCGAGCCCCAGGGCGAGCCCGGTGACCAGCCCCAGCAGAGTGCGGGGGAGGCGGCTGTCCACGACCACGAGGGAGTCCGGGTCGCTGCGCGAGTAGTGCAGCAGGGCGTGCACGACGTCGGCCGGGGCGATCGTGCGCGCGCCGACCATGAGGCTCAGCACCGAGACGACCACGAGCAGGACGGCCGCGACGGCGAAGCCCGCGAGCAGGCGGCGGCGCCGGGCGCGCGGGGATGACCCCGCGCGACCGGTACCCGCCCCGCCGGCGGCGGCGGGCGCGTCGACGCTCGCGGACATCCGCGCTACTTGACCTTGTCGGCGGCCTTGGCCAGCTGCGGCACGTAGCGGTCGAGCATCCACGGGATGCTGAGCACGCTGGGCGCGCTGGTCGCGGCGACGAACGACCGTCCGATGATGGGGGCGAAACGGCCCTCCTTGATCGTCGGCATCGCGGCGACGAGCGGGTCGGAGGTGAACGCATCCACCGCGGCCTGGTCTTCGAAGTACATCACCAGCAGGTCGGTGTCGATCTTGGACAGGTTCTCGTAGCTGAGCTGGTAGAAGAAGCTGCCGTCGCCTTTCGAGGAGTCGAGGGAGGCGATGCTCGGGGAGTTCTTGAGCCCCAGGTCGTTGAGCAGCTGCACGCGCGGGTCGTCGGCGCGGTAGACGTTGAGCTTGCCCGGCTCGTTGGCGGCGGCGTAGAAGAAGGTCTTGTCCTTGAGCACCGGGTACTTCGCGGCGAGCGCGGTCACCGAGTCCTCGGTCTTCGTGACGAGGGCGTCCGTCTCCTTCGTCATGCCGAGCGCCTTGCCGACGATCTCGGTCTGGTCGCGCCAGCTGGTGGACCACGGCTTCTCCGGGTAGGCGACGACCGGGGCGATCTTGCTGAGCGTGTCGTACTCCGCCTGCGTCAGCCCGGAGTACGGGGCGAGGATGACGTCCGGCTTGGCCGTCACGAAGTCCTCGAACGGCACCTCTCCGGTGTCGGCGGGGATGATCTTCGGCGTCTTCCCGCCGAGCTCCTTGATCCGGTCGGCGTCCCACGGCAGGATGCCGTCCGCGGTGCCGCCGTAGGCGAACGCCGGCATGGCGACCGGGACGATGCCGAGAGCCAGCACGATGTCCTGGGCACCCCATCCCCAGGTCGCGATGCGCTTCGGCTTCTCGTCGATCTTCGCCTCGCCGAGGGCGCTCTTCACCGTGACGGGGAAGGCGCCGGTGCCGCTGTCCGAGCTGCTCTGCGCGGCGGATCCGCCGGCGCTGCAGCCGGTGAGCGCGAGGGCGGCGGAGGCCACGATCGCGGTGGCGATCACAGCGAGACGCGACCGGCGACGGGTGGCGCGGGGGACAGGCAGCATGGTTCTCCTCGGGAGGGATGGGATGGGCGGCTGCCGACGACATGGTCGGCGCGATGTAAGGCAAGCCTAACCTAAGAGATCGCGGGCGACCAAGACCCGTCCATCGACCCGCGCGGTCGACCGGGGAGCGCACGCGACCGGCAAAGCGCAGGGATGGCCGGCAGCGCGTCCACCCGGTTCAGGTCGCCATTCGGGTGAGGCGGCGCCTCGCGGCGGCGCACTCCTGGTCTCGGCGGACGCGTTGTCGGCCCGTGTCTGGCAGCGAGCAAGCGCCGTGGTCGGACGGATGCGACTCATGCCAGGTCCTGTATTGAGGACGCCACCGAGCCTCGCACAAGGGCGGAGCCTCAGGGTGGCAACGCCTGGATTTTACGCCCGCGGGTGGATGCGCACCATACCCTCCGGCACCGGCCGCGGGCCGCCTTCATGGAAGAATCGACGCATGGCCTCACCGATCACCCCGCCCCGCGGCATGCGCGACTTCCTCCCCGCTGAGAAGGCCCGCCGCGAGCATGCGCTCGGGGTGATCCGCCGCAGCTTCGCCGCGCACGGGTTCGACGAGATCGAGACCCCGGTCGTCGAAGACATCGAGCGCCTGCACTCGGGACTCGGCGGTGACAACGAGAAGCTGTCGTTCAGCATCCTGAAACGCGGGCTCGACGGCGACGACCTCACCGCCGCCATCGACTCGGGCGACCTGCTGAGCCTCGCCGACCTCGGGCTCCGGTTCGATCTGACGGTTCCGCTCGCCCGCTTCTACGCCACCCACCGGGCCGAGCTCCCTCCGGTGTTCCGCAGCATCCAGATCGCGCCGGTGTGGCGGGCCGAGCGTCCGCAGAAGGGCCGCTACCGCCAGTTCGTGCAGTGCGACATCGACATCATCGGCGAGGCGACCCAGCTGGCCGAGGTTGAGCTGATCACCGCGACCGCTGCGGCGCTCGAAGCGCTGGGCCTCAGCGACTGCACGATCCGCATCAACGATCGGCGCATCCTGAACGGGCTGCTCGAGTACTGCGGCTTCGACGAGACGCGGTGGCCGCAGGTGCTCATCTCCATCGACAAGCTGGACAAGATCGGCGCGGAGGGCGTGGTGGCCGAGCTCGCCGAGGGCGGTGCGGACTCCGCGGCCGTGCTCGGCGGCATCCTCGCCGACCTGGAGCCGCACCTGGGCGACGGCGGCGTCGCGCTCACCGTCGAGGCGATCACCGGCATCCTCCCCGAGGGGATGGACACCGACGCCGTCGCCGACCTGGAGGCGCTCGCGCACGCGCTCGACACGCTTCCGCCCGGCGTCGCCCTGCGGTTCGACCCGACGCTCGTGCGCGGTATGGGCTACTACACCGGCACCATCTTCGAGATCGCGCACCCCGGCTCCGGCAGCTCGGTCGGCGGCGGTGGGCGCTACGACGGGATGATCGGCCGCTTCCTCGGCACCGACGTGCCCGCCGCGGGCTTCTCCATCGGCTTCGAGCGGGTCGTCGATCTCATCGAGCTGCCCGAGGACGCCTCCGCGGAATCCGTCGTGCTCGTCTACGATCCCGCCGTGCCGCTCGACCGCCTCGTCGCGATCAAGTCGGAGCTGATCGCGCGCGGGCAGCGTGTCCGCCTCGACCGGCGGGCGAAGAACCTCAAGGCCGTGCTCGACCGTGCGGCCTCCGCCGGCTTCCGCTCGTTCGCGTTCGTCAACGCGGACACGGCGGATGCGGCTGCCCTCGAGGTCAAGCCGCTGAACTGAGCGGCTCACCTCGCATCACTAGACTGACGTCGTAAAACCCACGAAAAACCACGCAAGGAGACAGTTGTGGCTGCAATCGAAGCTGTAGGCGCTCGCGAGATCTTGGACTCGCGCGGCAACCCGACCGTCGAGGTCGAGGTGCTCCTCGAGGACGGCACGGTCAGCCGTGCCGCCGTCCCGTCCGGCGCGTCCACCGGGGCGTTCGAGGCCTACGAGCTGCGAGACGGCGACAAGGAGCGCTACCAGGGCAAGGGCGTGCTCAAGGCCGTGGATGCGGTGCTCGACGAGCTGGGACCTGCGATCGAGGGCTTCGAGGCCTCCGAGCAGCGCCTGGTCGACGAGGCCCTCATCGACCTCGACGGCACCGACAACAAGAAGCGCGTCGGAGCCAACGCCATCCTGGGTGTCAGCCTCGCCGTCGCCAAGGCCGCGGCCGACTCGGCCGACCTGCCGCTGTTCCGCTACGTCGGCGGACCGAACGCCCATGTCCTGCCCGTCCCGATGATGAACATCATCAACGGCGGCGCGCACGCGGACACCGGCGTCGACATCCAGGAGTTCATGGTCCTCCCGCTCGGCGCGGAGACCTACTCCGAGGGCCTCCGCTGGGGCGTCGAGACCTACCACTCGCTCAAGGCTCTGCTGAAGTCGAAGGGCCTCAACACCGGTCTCGGCGACGAGGGCGGCTTCGCCCCGGAGCTCGAGCACAACCGCGCGGCGCTCGACCTGATCTCCGAGGCCATCGAGAAGGCCGGCTTCACCGTCGGCCGCGACATCGCCCTCGGCCTCGACGTCGCCTCCACCGAGTTCTTCGAGAACGGCGTGTACCGCTTCGAGGGTCAGGAGCGCACCGCCGCCGAGATGAGCGCCTACTACCAGGAGCTCGCGGCGAACTACCCGCTCGTCTCCATCGAGGACCCGCTGGCTGAGGACGACTGGGAGGGCTGGGCGCACCTCACCGCCGAGCTCGGCACCAAGCTGCAGCTCGTCGGCGACGACCTGTTCGTCACCAACCCGAAGCGCCTCGCCGAGGGCATCACCAAGCACGCGGCCAACAGCATCCTCGTCAAGGTCAACCAGATCGGCACCCTGACCGAGACGCTCGACGCCGTTTCGCTCGCCCAGCGCAGCGGCATGACCGCCGTGCTCTCGCACCGCTCCGGCGAGACCGAGGACACCACGATCGCCGACCTCGCCGTCGCCACCAACGCCGGCCAGATCAAGACCGGCGCCCCGGCCCGCTCCGAGCGCGTCGCGAAGTACAACCAGCTGCTCCGCATCGAGGAGGAGCTGGGCGACGCCGCCGTCTACGCCGGCCGCAGCGCCTTCCCGCGCTTCACCGCGTAACCGCACCCACCGCGCGGCCCCCGGGGTTCCCCGGGGGCCGTCCGCGTCTCCGGCCGCGTGAGGTGCACGTAGTTGCGCCTCCGCACGGCGCGTCGCGCGCAACTACGTGCACCTCGAGGCCGTGGGAGGGTGCCCGACGGTAGGGTGCTGGGGTGCGGATCGACGAGGACGGGGACGCGGGGGAGGTCAAGGCGCCCGTGGGGGCGCCCCTCCACTGGTACGAGGCCGTCCTCCCCGCCGCGCTTTTGGCGCTGGGCGCTGTCGCGGCGGTGCTCTTCCTGGTGCCGCGCGCGACGCCCGGTTACGCGGTGTACCTTCTCGTCGCATCGCTGGTCGCCCTCGCCGCCGCAGTGACCCTGGGTGTCTGCGGGTGGTGCGCTTATGCGACGCTCGAGCCTCTGTGGGTCCGCAGGTATCGGTTGGCTGCGGATGCCGCCCTGGTGGCCCTGGGGCTGCTCGTGCTCCTTGCCCCCTTCTCGATCTTCTTCTTCGCATTCGCGGGATACCGCGCGGGCGCGCTTGACTTTCCGTTCGTCGCCCGCGTCGCCCTGCGAGCGTCGCCCGCCCAGTGGCACCGCCGCGCGATCTGGTGCGGTGCCTCCGCGGTCGTGCTCACGGTCGCCAGGCCGCTCGCGCAGGCTCTCGGGTCGCCGCTCCTGTTCGTACCCGTGCTCGTCGCCGGCGCGGGTCTCGCTCTGGCGGCCGGCTTCGCGTACCGCCTGGGCCGGAGCGCCGCATGACCACGGAGTCGGAGGTCGTCCCGCTCGTCCTCTTCCTCGCGCTCGCGGCGCTGTTCGCCCTCCTCGGGCTGTTCCTCCTGCTGCGTCCTGACCGGAGCGCCGAGTTCTTCGCCGACGAGGATGCGCACCGCCGCTTCCGGGCACGCGACGCGCGGGCGCTCGGCCTGGTCTTCCTCGTCGGCGGCGGGGCGCTGGTCGCGCTCGGCGCTGTGCGTCTCGTGGGCATCCTGACCGCCGGCTGAGCGCATCCCGACACCCCGTGCCGCCACGGGTCGAAGGGACGCCATCGCCTACGATGGGAGGGGGCCGCCCGGTCCCGATCCGCCACCAGCATCCCGAACCGGAGGGCCCATGCCGAAGCCGCGCACGCAACGCGTCCCGGTGCGCATGTCACGCCCGACCGGTACCGGCCGGTGGCTGCGCCAGCTGCACTTCTCGGCGTTCTCGCTCGTGATGATGGGCGTCCTCGTGCTCGCGGTGCTCATCCTGGCGCCGACCGTCCAGGCGTTCCTGTCGCAGCGGCAGCAGATCGCCGACCAGCAGCACGCGGTCGACCAGCTCGCCGCTCAGGTCGACACCCTGAAGGACCAGCGCGCTCGCTGGAACGACCCCAGCTACCTGCGCGCCCAGGCCCGCGACCGGCTGTACTACGTCATGCCCGGCGAGGTCAGCTACCTCGTCATCGACGACCGTCCGCCGGCGGCGAAGCAGGATACGACCCCCGTCAGCTCCAAGCTGGTGAAGACGCAGACCGACTGGGTCGGCTCGCTGTTCGCCTCCTTCATGGGCGCCGGACTGACGCAGGCGACCCCGCAGCAGCTGAGCGGAACCCCGGCTCCCGACCCGACGGCTCCCGCCACCGGGTCGCCCACCCCGAAGAAGTAACGCCATGACCAGACCCCCGTTCGACCCCGTGACCGACGAGGACATCGCCGTCGTCTCCGAGCAGCTGGGCCGTCCCGCCCGCAACGTCGTCGGCATCGCCGCGCGCTGCGTGTGCGGCCGCCCGACGGTGGTCTCCACGGCGCCCCGCCTGGACGACGGGACGCCGTTCCCGACGTTCTACTATCTGACGCATCCCGCCGCGACCGCGGCCATGTCGGCGCTCGAGGCGACCCAGGTCATGGCCGAGTACAACGACCTCCTCGCGGAGGCCGACGACGTCGCGACCGCCTACCGCGCGGCGCACGAGCAGTATTTGGCCGACCGCGAGTCCATCGCCGTGGTGGAGGAGATCGCCGGCATCTCGGCGGGCGGCATGCCCTCCCGCGTGAAGTGCCTGCACGCCCTCGCCGCACACGCCCTCGCCGCCGGCCCGGGAGTCAACCCGATCGGCGACCTGGCGCTCGCCCGCGGCGACTGGTCGCCCGCGGTGTGCGAGTGCCGCATCGACGTCGCCGGCTAGGACGCCTGGTGGGGGACCGGATGCGGCGGTCGGCCGCACGTGAGCCCCGAGTCGCCGCAGGCGGCCCGGCGGCTTCGGTCCGCCCGCGCGGCGCTCGCACCCGGACGGCCCGCACCCACCCGGCCCGCGGCCTCGCCTCCATCGCCGCGGCCGCGCTCGCCATCGCATCCACCCTCGTCCCCGCCACGGCCGCCCGCGCCGACCAGGTGCGCGACCTCGAGTACTGGCTGAACGACTACGGCTTCGCCCAGGCCTGGAACACGACACGTGGCGCTGGAGTGAAGGTCGCCGTCATCGACACCGGCGTCGACGGCTCCGTGCCCGACCTCGCCGGCGCGGTCGTCGGCGGGACGGACGTCTCCGGGGTCGGCGCTGCTTCCGGCCAGAAACCGCTCGGCGACGCGGAGAGCGCCAACCACGGCACCTGGGTCGCCTCCCTGCTGGCCGGCCGGGGGACCGGGCCGGACAGCGGCGTGCTGGGCGCGGCGCCGGACGCCACCATCCTCAGTGCGTCCGTCGCTTTGGGCAAGGCGATGGGACCGGTCGGCAGCGACGAGCAGATCGCCGAGGCCGTCCGCTGGGCGGTGGACAACGGCGCGTCGGTGATCAACATGTCGCTGACCCGCAACACGCTCGACTGGCCGACCAGCTGGGATGAGGCGTTCCAGTACGCCTTCTCGCACGACGTGGTCATCGTGGCCGCCGCGGGCAACCGGGGGAGCGGCACCAGCGAGGTCGGGGCGCCGGCGACCATCCCGGGCGTACTCACCGTCGCCGGGGTCGACCGGGCGGGCAAGGCCAGCTTCGACGCGTCTGCCCAGGGCATCACGATCGGCGTCTCGGCGCCGAGCGAGCAGCTCGTCGGCGCGAACCCGGGAGGAGGATACGTGCAGTGGGCGGGCACCAGCGGCGCCGCGCCGCTCGTGTCGGGGGCCGTCGCGCTCGTGCGCGCCGCGCATCCCGAGCTGAAGGCCCCGGATGTGATCGAGCGGATCATTCGCACAGCGAAACCCGCGGGCGGCACCGTGCCGAGCCCGATCTACGGCTACGGACTGCTGGATGCGGCGGCCGCGGTCACGGCCTCCGTCCCGCATGTCACCGCGAATCCGATGGGCGATCTCGGCGATTGGATCCGCATCCACCGACGGGCGGAATCGCCCTCGACGGCCGCGCCGTCGACCCCCGCTCCGGGCGGCGATCCGCAGGCCGCGCCCGTCCCGGCGAAACTGAACCCCGAGCGCGCGCTACCATGGAATCGGTTCTTCTGGCCGCAATGGAGCGTCCTCACCGCATTCTGGCTGCCGTTCGGTCTGATTGCCGGCTTTCTCGCTCTCGTCGCCCTCGGCGGCGTCGGCGTCTGGTCGCATTTCAGGCGGATGCGCAGCAAGGAGTAATGTAAGGCCCAAACTTATCGGTTAGAGGAGACGCTTCACTGTGCCCAAAATCCTGATCGTCGGCGGCGGATACGCCGGCTTCTACACCGCGTGGAAGCTCGAGAAACAGCTCCGCCCGGGCGAGGCCGAGGTCACCATGGTCGACCCGCTGCCGTACATGACGTACCAGCCGTTCCTCCCGGAGGTCGCCGCGGGTTCGATCGAGCCGCGTCACGCGGTCGTCGCGCACCGCCGACACCTCAAGACCACGAACATCATCACGGCGAAGGTCACCTACGTCGACCACGCACGCAAGGTGGCGACCATCCAGCCGCCCGTCGGCGAGGCGTACGAGTTCGAGTACGACATCGTCGTGGTCACGGCGGGTGCCGTCTCGCGCACGTTCCCGATCCCGGGTGTCGCGGACCAGGCGGTCGGCCTCAAGAACATCGAGGAGGCCGTGTACATCCGCGACCAGCTCCTCACCAACTTCGACAAGGCCGCCGGGATGCCGGCCGGCCCGGAGCGCGACCGCCTCCTCACCGTGGTGGTCGTCGGCGGTGGTTTCGCCGGCATCGAGATCTTCGCCGAGCTGCGCTCCTTCGCCAGCACGCTGCTGAAGCGCTACCCGGAGCTGTCGTTCGAGGACACGCACTTCCACCTGATCGAGGCCATGGGCCGGATCATGCCGGAGGTGTCGCTCAAGACCAGCCACTGGGTGATCAAGAACCTCGCGGAGCGCGGGGCGCAGATCCACCTGGAGACGCAGCTCGCCAGCGCGGTGGACGGCGTCATCCAGCTGTCGACCGGCGAGAGCTTCGAGACCGACCTCATCGTCTGGACCGCCGGTGTCATGGCGAACCCGACGATCGTGCGTCACACCGACCTCCCGATCGAGGAGCGCGGCCGCCTCCGCGTCCGTGCCGACCTCCGCGTGGGCACCGACGAGGAGATCGTCGAGGACGCCTGGGGCGCCGGCGATGTCTCGGCCGTCCCCGACCTGACCGGTGCGGGCGTCGGCGGCTACTGCGTGCCGAACGCCCAGCACGCGGTGCGCCAGGGCAAGCTGCTCGCGAAGAACATCGTGGCGTCGCTGCGCGGTGAGCTGCCGCGCCAGTACTACCACAAGAGCCTCGGTGCGGTCGCGGGTCTCGGCGTGGGCGTCGGCGTGCTCCAGTCCGGCAAGATCGCCATGAAGGGCGTCATCGGCTGGCTCGCGCACCGCGGCTACCACGGCCTGGCCATGCCGTCGTGGGAGCGCAAGTGGCGCGTCATCTGGGGCTGGTGGAACAACTTCTGGCTCGGACGCGACATCGTCTCCCTCGAAGCCGTGCAGCACCCGCGCGCCGGTTTCGAGGAGTTCGCCGCCCGCCCGAAGCCGGCCGTCGAGGCCGCTCCGGAGGAGCCGGCGAAGAAGGCTCCGGCCCGCAAGAAGCCCGCTGCCGAGAAGCAGCCGGCGGAGGTCACCGCGAAGTAGTTCGCGGAGCGAACACGGCACGAAGGCCCGGTCCCCTCAGGGGACCGGGCCTTCGGCGTGAAAAGGGAGGTCTTTCGCAACGACGCGCCGGACTGCGGCCGAAAACGGAGGCGAATCGGGATGAGCGGCTCGCGGAGCACCTCCGTTTCGTGGGCCCCAGCGGCGAAGTACCCCCAGTGGGACTCGAACCCACACTCGGGCGAGTTTAAGTCGCCTGCCTCTACCGATTGGGCTATGGGGGCCGGTGGTGCAGCGGGCCGACGGGCGGCGCGGACGGCCGCCGGTCGCGGTCTAGCGGTCGCGGTAGGGCGACTTGACCATCTGGACGATCGCGGCTGCGGCGATCCCGCCGCCGACGATCACGACGAGCCAGATGAATCCGATGAGCAGACCTTCCATGCGGTCAACGCTACACCGTCGCCGCCGCCCGCCGCGTCTGCGAACTCCTTCAGCCGTTCCGGAGTCCTTCTCCAAGGTTCTGCGGCACACTCGTCGCAGACACCCTTTCTGGTGAGGTGTCCTCGGTCCGGCCGGTGCCCGGGATCCCCCGACGCGGGCTCCGGCCGGGCCTCCACCCCGCTCAGCGCGGCCGGTTAGGCTCGATGCGTGACCACCCGGTGCCCCTGCCTGAGCGGCGAGACGTACGACGCCTGCTGCGGTCCGCTGCACCGCGGCGAGCCGGCCCCGACCGCGGAGCGGCTGATGCGGTCCCGATTCAGCGCCTTCGCTCTCGGCGACGCCGCGTACCTGCTCCGCAGCTGGCATCCGTCCACGCGACCCGACGAGCTGGAGCTCGACCGCGGGCTCCGCTGGTACCGCCTCGACATCGAGCGCACCGAGCGCGGAGGTCCGTTCGACCGGGACGGCGTGGTCGAGTTCGTCGCGTACTACAAGGGCAGCGAGCGGGGGAGCCTGCACGAGGTCTCGCGGTTCGCGCGCGAGGGGCGTGACTGGTTCTACGTGGATGCGCTCAGCGCATCCTGACGCCGGCTACGGCACCGTGCGGTCGAGGGCCGGCGCGACGTAGCGCTCCCACAGCCACACCGCGACGCTGGCCGCCGCGAAGCCGGCCGCGACGCCGACGATGACGATCACGCCGACACCCCGTTCGACGAGGGAGGCCACCGGCAGGAGCAGCGCGAACAGCACGGTGTACACGACGAGGCTCAGTCCGCCCCAGAGCCAGCGCGACCACTGGGCGACGGCACGGCCCGCGAGCCCGCCGAGGGGGAGCAGCATGACGGAGGCCGAGCCGATGCCGATCAGGGCGAGCGCGTTGACGAGTTCGACCAGGAACGCCGTGAACGCCCCCGTGGGCGTGGGGAGCAGCCCCACCGCGAGCCAGGCGAGCACGCCCAGGGCCGCGACGGCCGAGATCTGCACGGCCGCGATCCGGCCGCGGCGCGCGCGGCCGGCGTGCGGCGCCATCGAGAGCCCCAGCACGAGGGCGAACAGCAGAGCGGGCGAGAGTCCGAGCAGGCGGGAGCCGAACGCCGCGACCGCGGCCACCACGAGCAGTTCCGGCCGCACAGTGATCCGCGGCACGGGGAGGCCGAAATGCGGCGCCAGGGCGCGACCGGCGAGCACCCAGACCGCGTTGACGGCGGCGACGGCGATCCCGATCGCGAGCAGCACCCGCAGATACGCTCCCGGGTCGGAGAGCGGAGTCGAGAGGGTCACCAGCACCGCCGCGGCGATCCCCACTACGGGCACGAGCCAGCGTGGCTGAGCCCGCACGGACGGCGACGAGGGCACGGCGTCGCCGTTGTGACCCGTCCGAGCGCGTTCCGATCGCGCCGCCGCCCCGAACAGCGCCGAGGCCTCCGCGACGTCGGAACGCGGCCGGTTGCGCCCGAACACAGACACGCGGCGGCGCTCCCGATCCGCCCGGGCGGCGCGCCCGCGGGCGAGCGCCGCGGTCAGCAGCCGCGCCGGCAGGACCAGCAGGAGAAGTGCGGCGACGGCGAGACCGACCGAGCGCATCCACCCGGGCAGGGAGGCCGCCGTCACGACCGGTGCGGAGGCGTTGGAGAACGGCGTCGCGATCCACCCGCGGGTGTCCGGATGGAGCGGTCCCGCACCCGTCCCGCCACCGGCCGCGGGCGGCACCGGCACCGCGGGGGTCGGCGTCGGGGTCGGCGTACGCGTCGGCGACGGTGTGGACGGCGTGGTGGCCGCCGTGACGCCGAGGGTGACAGCGTTGCTCCCAGCGCTCACGTTCCCCGCGGCATCCCGCTGCAGGGCGGAGAGCGTGTACGCGCCCTCGGGGAGGGCGCCCTGGCACGACCACGCGCCGGCGGCGACGTCCGCGGTGCAGACCACGGTCGTGCCCTGGGCGGTGGTCGCGTAGAGGGTCACGTGCGCGCCGGTCTCGCCCGTGCCGCCGAACACGACTGCCGTGCCGGCGAGCACAGAGGTGCCGCTGGGCGGGGAGGTGATGCCCGGGGCAGCGGGAGCCGTGCGGTCCACATCGATCGTGACCCGCCCGCTGGCCGCCGACGACTGTGACGAGAACGGAGCCGTCTGCGTCGCCGTCACGGTGTGGCGTCCGTCGGGCAGCGAACCGCTGAGCACGCACGCCCAGCCGCCGTTCGCGTCGACGGGGAAGGTGCAGCTCGCGCCGGTGTCGGCGGTGACCGTGACGCTCGCGCCGGGGTAGGCCGTCCCGCGCACACTGCCGCCGGTCGAGACGACGCCTGTTCCGGCGATCACGGGCGGGTGCAGCACATCCACCCGGGCGCTGTCGGACCCGCTGAGGGTGGACTCGGCGCGGACGGAGACGCCGGGACCATCGGGCAGCGAGGCGAGGGTGCAGCGCCAGTCGCCGTCGTCATCCACCGTGGCGGTGCAGCTCTGCGCGCTTCCGGGGGAGGAGCCGGCCGAGACGGAGATCGTGTCGGTCGGCGTCGCGGTGCCCGAGACGGCCAGCGGGAAGCTGCGAACCAGATCGGGGAGGCGGTCGATGCTCACCGGGCTCGGCGTCGGCGTCGGGGTCGGGGTGTCGGACGGTGACGAGGTGTCCGTCGGCGAGACGGCCGACGGCGTCGGAACGGCCGCCGGGCGCGCAGCAGCGGACGCCGGCGATGAGCCGGAGCCGGAAGAGAAGGAGGCTGCAGCGGACGAGGCTGCGGAGGAGTGGACTGCGGTGGAGCCGGATGCTGCGGTGGAACCGGATGCTGCGAATGCGGACGTCGATGCGCCGGGTGGGGGCGGCGACGCGGTCGCGGGGGGAGCGGCGCCGATCAGGCCGGCCGCGCTGAGCAGGAGGACGGCGAGCGCTGCGACGGCAGCGACGGACACCAGTCGGCGCGACCCCCGTGGCCGGACTGGTGGTGACACGTCGCTCGTAAATCCCCGCATTCCACCCCATTCCAGGGGGTACGGGTGGCCGGTGTCAAACGAATCGCCCGGATTTGCGGCATACTGTGATCTGGGTCAACTGTCCCACTTTTCTTCCCGCGCGACGGAGCCCGGGTGGAGCCCGAGGAGTCCGGATGACGCGCATCCCGGTCGCAGACCGTCGCACCGCCCTGGTCCAGGCCGCCCTGCGCGTGATCGCCCGTGACGGTGTCGCCGCCGCAACGACCCGCCGGATCGTCGCCGAGGCCCGCATGCCGCTCGCCAGCTTCCACTACGTCTTCGCCTCGCGCGACGAGCTGATGGCCGAGCTGATCGAGGCGGCCGTCGGCAGCGAGCAGACCGACCTCGCGCCCGCGCTCACCGCCGACGCAGGCGGGGGAGGGATGCGCGACGCCGTCCGCGCGGGCCTTCAGCACTACTTCGACGGCGTCCGCGCCGATCCCGGCCGCGAGAAGGCCATGTTCGAGCTGACCCAGTGGGCACTCCGCGAGCCCGGATTCGAACCGCTCGCGCGCCGGCAGTACGCGCGCTACCACGAGGTCGCCGCGCAGGCCGCCGCCGAGACCGCGCGTCTCGCCGGTCACGAGTGGACGCGTCCGCTCGACGAGATCGCCCGCATCCTGGTCTCCTTCACCGACGGGCTCACCGTCGGCTGGCTGGTCACCCGCGACGACGCGGCGGCCGCCGCCGTGATGGATGTGGCGGCCGACGCGCTCGCCGCCCTCGCCGTCCCGGCCTCCGAACCGCACCACCGCACCACGCACCACACCCCCGCCCCCTCGACGAACGCAGGTGCACGATGACGAACACGACGACGCCGGCGGTCTTCGCCGAGCCGGTGCGCAAGGTCCCCGGACGGTGGATCGCCGCCTTCGCGGTCGCCTGGCTGGGCGTGTGGATGGCGCAGCTCGCGCCCATCCAGAAGCTCCTGCCCGACCAGGTGCAGGCGCAGCTGCATACCGACTCGTGGGTGGACAACGTGATCGCCTTCGGGGTCATCTCGGGCATCTCGGGCGTCTGCGCCATCGTCGCCTACCCGCTGACCGGGGCTCTCTCCGACCGCACCACCAGCCGCTTCGGCCGCCGCCGTCCGTGGATCGCCGCCGGAGCCGTGGTCTTCGCCGTCTCGCTGGTGCTGCTCGGGCTGCAGACCACGATGGTCGGGATGGGCGTGTTCTGGTCGCTCGCGCTGACCGGCTTCTGCATCCTCACCGCCGCGCTCACCGCCACGATCAGCGACCAGGTGCCTGTGGACCAGCGCGGCTACGTGAGCGGCTGGATCAGTGCCCCCCAGGCGATCGGCATCATCCTCGGCGTCGCCCTGGTCACCTACGTCTTCGTCGGCGCGTTCGTCGGCTACACGGCCATGGCGGTGCTGCTGGTGGTGCTCGTGCTGCCGTTCCTGTTCCTGCCGGACGCGGTGCTGCCGGTGGAGCTGCGCGAGCGGATGTCGTTCCGCGGCGTGATCGAGGGTCTGTGGATCAGCCCGCGTGAGCATCCCGACTTCGGCTGGACGCTGCTCAGCCGCGTGCTGGTCAACTTCGGCAACGCGTTCGGCACGTCGCTGCTGCTCTACTTCCTCGAGTTCGGCCTGCGCGACCCGAACGCCGACGACGATCTGCTCATCCTCATCCTCGTCTACATGGTGTTCGTGATCGTGGCGTCGCTCGTGCTCGGCCGGCTGTCCGACCGTCTCGGCCGCCGCAAGGCGTTCGTGTTCGCGTCGTCCGCTGTGCAGGGCGTCGCGGCGCTGCTGCTCGCGTTCGTCCCGCAGCTGTCGGTCGCCATCGTCGCCGCCGCGCTCCTCGGCATCGGCTACGGCTGCTTCCTGTCGGTGGATCAGGCGCTCGCCACCCAGGTGCTGCCCGACCCGGAGAGCCGCGGGAAGGACCTCGGCATCATGAACATCGCCCTGGCCGTTCCGCAGGCGGTCGCGCCCCTGTTCGGCGCGATGATCGTGGCGGCTCTGGGCGGCTTCGCCGGCCTGTTCGTCCTGTCGGCCGTGTTCGCGTTCGCGGGAGCGCTCGCGGTCGCCCGAGTGAAAGCGGTGCGCTGATGAGCGACCTCGACCTGTCCACTCCGCCGGCTCCGTCCGAGCGGACGTGGACGACGCCCGACGTCTTCTGGCCGTCGCTCTCCGCGGCGACCGCGCGGCTCGACCCTCCGCTCGCGGTTCTCCACCTGCCCGCGCTCCGGCACAACGTCCACGACCTGCTGCGTCGGGCGGCCGGGCCGTCCGACCGGCCGGCGAAGGCCATCCGGGTCGCCTCCAAGTCGGTGCGGGTGCGCTCGGTGATGGATGCGGTGCTCGCCCTTCCCGGGTACGCGGGCGTGCTCGCATACACGCTTCCGGAGGCGTTGTGGCTCGCGGAGGGCGACGCGGAGCACCCGCCGATCGAGGATGTCGTCGTCGGCTACCCGACCGCCGACCGCGCCGCGATCGCCCGGCTCGCCGCGTCACCCGAGCTCGCCGCGCGCGTCACGCTCATGGTCGACTCGATCGCCCACCTGGACTTCATCGACGCGGTGGTCCCGCCGGCGCAGCGCCAGACCATCCGGCTGTGCCTCGAGCTCGACTCCTCCTGGTTCGCGCCGGTGCTCGGTCACGTCGGCGTGTTCCGGTCGCCGCTGCACTCGGCGGCGTCGGTGCGCACGGTCGCCGAGGAGATCGTGCGCCGCCCGGGCTTCGCGCTCGTCGGGATGATGGGGTACGAAGCGCAGATCGCCGGCCAGGGCGACAACCCGCCCGGCAAGCCGGCCTGGGGTGCGACGCTGCGGTGGATGCAGAAGAACTCCCGCGACGAGCTCCTCGGCCGCCGGGGTGAGGCCGTCGCCGCGGTACGGCAGATCGCCGACCTGGAGTTCGTGAACGGCGGCGGGACCGGCTCCATCGAGTTCACCGCCTCCGACGAGTCGGTCACCGAGATCGCCGCCGGCAGCGGGCTGTTCGGCGGCCACCTGTTCGACACCTACCGGGCGTTCCATCCGGCGCCTGCCGCATCCTTCGCCCTCTCGGTGGTGCGCCGGCCGAATCCCGAGACCGCGACCCTGCTCGGCGGCGGCTGGATCGCCTCCGGCCCTCCCGGGCCCGACCGGATGCCGAAGGTCGAGTGGCCGACCGGGCTGAGCATGGTCGCGCGCGAGATGGCCGGCGAGGTGCAGACTCCGCTCACCGGCGCCGCGGCCGGCGTGCTGCGCATCGGCGACCGCGTCTGGCTGCGGCACACCAAGTCCGGCGAGCTCAGCGAGCACGTCGACGCCTTCCAGCTGGTGGACACCGTGGACGGGCGGGCGCGCGTCGTCGGCGAGGCATCCACGTACCGCGGCGACGGGAAGGTCTTCCTGTGACGGCGGTCGGCGGTCTCTGGCGCAACTGGGGTCGGACGGAGGCGGTGCGCCCGCAGCGCGTGGAGCGCCCGGCGACGGCGGAGGCCGTGCAGCGCGCAGTGCAGGCGGCGAACCGGACCGGGATGCGCGTCAAAGCGGTCGGCGCAGGGCACAGCTTCACGGGCATCGCCGTGGCACCGGGTGTGCAGCTCGACCTCGAAGACCTCAACGGCATCCGCGATGTCGACCTCGAACGCGGGCGTGTGACGCTCGCGGCCGGCACGCACCTCCACCAGCTGCCGCGGCTGCTGCGGCCGCACGGCCTGGGGCTCGAGAACATGGGGGACATCGACCGGCAGACGATCGCCGGGGCGACCTCCACCGGCACACACGGCACGGGCGGGTCGTTCGGCGGGCTGGCGACGCAGATCGTCGGGCTCACGCTGGTCACCGGCACAGGAGAGCTGCTGCGCATCGACGAGACGGACAACGCCGAGCTGCTCCCTGCTGCGCGCCTAGGGCTCGGCGCGCTCGGCGTCATCGTGGACATCACCCTGCAGTGCGTTCCCGCGTACCTGCTGCAGGCCGTCGAGCGGCCCGAACCGCTGCAGGCGACCATGGAGTCGTACCTGGAGCGCTCGGCGCGGGAGGACCACTTCGAGTTCTACTGGTTCCCGCACACCGAGACGGCCCTCACCAAGACGAACACGCGCCTGCCCCTGACGGCCGAACGGAAGCCGCTCCCGCGGGTCGGACGGTGGGTGGACGACGAACTGCTCGCCAACGGCCTCTATCGGGGAGTGTGCGCGCTCGGCACGGCGGCGCCCGCCGTCATCCCGCCGTTCAGCCGCCTCGCGCAGCGCCTCACCGGCAACCGCGACTTCACCGACCACGCGCCGCGGGTGTACGTCACCAACCGCACGGTGCGATTCCGGGAGATGGAGTACGCGCTGCCGCGGGAGGCCGTGCCCGAGGCGCTCGACGAGGTGAAGGCCCTCATCGAGCGGCGGGGATGGCGGATCTCGTTCCCGATCGAGGTGCGGAGCGCCGCGGCCGACGACATCTGGCTGTCGACGGCGTACGGGCGCGAGACGGGCTACATCGCCGTGCACCGGTACTACCGGGAGGATCAGCGCGAGTACTTCGCCGCGGTCGAGGAGATCATGGTCGCCCATGACGGACGCCCGCACTGGGGCAAGCTGCACAGCCGGGATGCGGACGCGCTGCGAGCCACGTACCCGCGCTTCGACGACTTCCTCGCGGTCCGCGACCGCCTCGACCCCGAGCGGCGCTTCGAGAACGCCTACCTGCGCCGCGTCCTCGGCCCCTAGACCGCCGAGGTGCACGCCGTGGTCGCTCAACCGCCGGAATAGCAGCCACAAGGTGCACTTCGGCGCTAGAAGCTGCCGCCCATCTCCTCCAGGCGCTCGACGCGCTGGGGGATCGGCGGGTGGGTGGAGAACAGGCGCGCCATGAGGCCCGGCTTCAGCGGGTCGTTGATCCACAGGTGGGCCATGGACGAATTCTGCTTCTGCATCGGGCGGCCGTAGGCCTCCAGCTTCAGCAGCGCGCTGGCCAGGGCGTCCGGATGGCGGGTCGTCATCGCACCGGTGGCGTCTGCGAGGTATTCGCGCTGACGCGACACGGCCAGCTGCACGAGGGTCGCCACCAGGGGAGCGACGATCGCGGCGATCAGCCCGAAAACCAGCACGACCGGGTTGCCGCCGCCGTTGTTGTTGTTGCGGTTGCCGCCGAAGAACGCCATGCGGAGGAAGATGTCGGCGATGAAGCCGATCGCCACGGTCAGGCCGAAGACGATCATCCCGAGCCGGATGTCGTAGTTGCGGACGTGCCCGAGCTCATGCGCCATGACGCCCTCGAGCTCGGCGTCGGTCATGATGTCGAGCAGTCCGGTGGTCGCGGCGACGGAGGCGTGCTCCGGGTCGCGGCCGGTCGCGAACGCGTTGGGTGCCGGATCGTTGACGATGTAGACGGCCGGCATCGGCGTTCCCGTCGCGATGGACAGGTTCTCGACGACGTTCCACAGTCGTGGATTGTCCGCCTTCTGGATCGGGATCGCGCCCGACATGCTCAGCGCCTGACTGCTGGCCAGGTAGTACTGGAAGAGCGCGTACAGCACCGCTCCGACGAGCACCACGACGAGGATCGTGTAGCTCTGGTAGATGTACGCCGCCAGCCATCCGAGCGCACCGATGAGGATCAGGAACAGCAGGATGATGAAGACGGTGTTGCGCTTGTTCCTGGCGATCGCCCTGTACATCTACGCCCTAGAACTGGACGCGCGGGGGCTCGGCGATCGCGGCGAGGTTGTCGACCTCGAAGAACTCGCGCTCGGTGAAGCCCAGGCGTCGGGCGAACAGGTTGTTGGGGAACACCTTGATCTTGGTGTTGAACTCGCGCACCCCGCCGTTGTAGAACCGGCGCGACGCCTGGATCTTGTCCTCGGTGTCGACCAGGTCGGCCTGCAGGCGCAGGAAGTTCTGGCTCGCCTGCAGCTGCGGGTAGGCCTCGGCCACGGCGAAGATGCTCTTCAGCGCGGTCTGCATGTGGTTCTCGGCGACGGACGCCTCACCCGGCGTCTGCGCGGACAGCGTCTCGGCACGCGCCTGCGTCACGGACTCGAAGACGCCTCGCTCGTGCGCGGCATATCCCTTGACCGTCTCGATCAGGTTCGGGATGAGGTCGGCACGGCGCTTCAGCTGGACCGTGATGTCGCTCCACGCCTCGTCCACCCGGACCTTCAGGGTGACCAGCGAGTTGTAGGTGGCCCACAGGTAGATCCCGATGATCGCGACGATCACGACGACGATGATGACCGGAATGAGCCATTCCATGTTCGCAGAACTCCTTGTGTGCCAGGCGCCGGGTCGAGCAGATGCGCAGACCTCATCCTAGCTTCGGCGAAGCGCGCTCTCACCGCGTTCTCATCACACTCGAAGCAAGCGCATCGGCTGTGGACAGCACCCTCGATCTGCGCCGCGGCGTGCAGAATGGGGCCGTGAGCGAAGCAGCGACGCGGCGACGTCCCGGACGGCCGCGGAAGGAACGCGGGGCCGGGTCCGCGCGGGCGTCGATCATGCGTGCGGCGGCGGAGGAGTTCGCCGAGCGTGGGTACGAGGCGGCGTCGCTGCGGGCGGTCGCCCGGCGTGCGGGCGTCGACCCGGCGCTCGTCCACCACTACTTCGACGACAAGGCCGACCTGTTCACCGCGACGCTCGAGGCGCCGCTCCGGCCGGACCGCGCGGTGGATCTCATCCTCGCCGGCACGCAGCACGACATCGGCGAGCGGCTGGTCGCCTACCTGCTGGAGCGTCTGGACGACGAGAAGTCCGGCCGCCGCATGGTCGTCATCCTGCGCACCGCGCTCAGCTCGGGCCCGGGCACGCGCATGGTGCGCGAGTTCCTCCTGCGCGAGGTCCTGTCCAAACTCGCGGGGCTGGTCGGGGGAGAGGATGCTGAGCTGCGCGCCGAGCTCGCCGCCAGCCAGCTGGTCGGCCTGATCATGACGCGGTACGCCCTCCGGGTCGAGCCCATCGCAGGCACGCCCCGGGAGGAGCTCGCGCGTCGCGTCGGCGCCGTCGTGCAGTGGCACCTGTTCGGAGCGCCGGGCGCGCCTCTTGACGCGGTGCCTCCCACAGGCGAATAATTCATCACATGATGAATTCGCGGAGAACGTCCGCGGAAGCGGGCGACGACGCCCTCGCCGATGCGATCGCCATCGAGGGGCTCCGGGTGCGGCGCGGCCGCACCGACGTCCTGCACGGGCTCGACCTCCGCATCCCGCGCGGCCAGGTCGTCGGCCTGCTGGGGCCGAGCGGCTGCGGCAAGACGACGCTGATGCGCGCGGTCGTCGGCGTGCAGAAGGTCAAGTCGGGCACCGTGACGGTGCTCGGCCAGCCCGCCGGCACCGCGGCCCTTCGCCACCGGGTCGGCTACGTCACCCAGGCGGCCAGCGTCTACGACGACCTCACCATCCGCCAAAACCTCGAGTACTTCCGCCGGGTGCTGGGCGCCGGCCGCGCCGACGTCGACCGCGCGATCACGGCGACCGACCTCGACGAGCACTCCGGTCGCCTGGTCTCGAACCTTTCGGGAGGTCAGCGCAGTCGGGTCTCCCTCGCCGCGGCCCTGCTCGGCTCGCCCGATCTCCTCGTACTCGACGAGCCGACGGTCGGGCTCGACCCGCTGCTCCGCGTCGAGCTGTGGGCGCTGTTCCACCGCCTCGCCGAGGCCGGCACCAGCCTCCTGGTGTCGAGCCATGTGATGGATGAGGCCAGCCGCTGCGACCGCCTCATCCTGATGCGCGAGGGGGCCGTGCTCGCCGATGCGACCCCGGCGGAGCTGCTCGCCGAGACGGGAGCCGCCGACGCCGAGGGCGCCTTCCTCGCGCTGCTGCGTCGCCACCACGCCCGGCATGCCCTGCCGGACGCGGAGCCGGACGCGGAGCCGGATGCCGAGTCGGAGAGCGGAACGGAGGTGGAAACGCCATGAACCCCACGCGCACGCTCGCGACCACCGGCCGCGTGCTCACCCAGATCCGTCATGACCCGCGCACCGTGGTGCTCCTACTGGTGGTGCCCGCGCTCCTCGTCGGCCTCGTCGCCTGGATCTTCACCGACACCACGGTGTTCCAGACCATCGGCCCGGCCATCCTCGCCCTGTTCCCGTTCATCGTGATGTTCCTGGTGACCTCCATCACCACGCTGCGGGAGCGGAGGACCGGCACCCTGGAGCGTCTGCTGTCGATGCCTCTCGGCCGCAGCGACTTCATCCTCGGCTACACGCTCGCGTTCGGGCTGCTCGCGGTGGTGCAGGCCCTCATCGCGTCGGCGTACGCGCTGTGGGTGTGCGGGCTCGACGTGAAGGGCGACCCGTGGCTGCTGGTCGCCGTCGCGGTGACGGATGCCGTGCTCGGCAGCACCCTCGGACTGTTCGCGAGCGCGTTCGCCCGCACCGAGTTCCAGGTCGTCCAGTTCATGCCCCTGCTGGTGTTCCCGCAGATCCTGCTCGGCGGGATCTTCCTGCCGCGCGACCAGCTCCCGGCCGGCCTCAAGGAGATCAGTGACTGGCTGCCGCTGTCGCACGCGGTCGATGCGCTGAACGCCGTCGCGACGAACTCGCACGACGCCGCCTACGTGGGCGGTCAGCTCCTCATCATCGGAGCGTTCGCGGTCGCCGCCGTCGTCTTCGGGGCGCTGACCCTGCAGCGCCGCACCGCCTAGCGGCTTACTTCGTGGCGGCTTGCTTCGACTTCGGCGCGTCGCCGCTGGGGGCGGCGGTCGGGCGGGGTTCGGTGCTGCCGGAGAGCCACGACTGAAGGCGGGCGGTCTTCGCCGCGGCGGGCTCGCCGGGGATGGACTTGCGCGTGCGCACCCGGATGAATCCGACCCCGTTCGGGGAGACCTCGATGTGCGTGCTCATGGGTCCAGTGTAAGACCTGGCGCCGACATTGTCCCGGCCCTCACGGCGCGTTCAGGGCGAACGCCGTGGCGAGCTCGGCGGCGACCAGTTCGGCCAGCAGCTTGTCCCCGTCCACGAGACTCTTCCTGCGGGGCGCGTCGACGGCGATCATCCCGAAGACCACGTCGTTCGCCCAGATGGGCGCTCGGATGAACGTACGATACCTGTCCCTGTCCCCGGCGTATCCGACGGGAGCGTGCTTCTTGATGTCGGGGTAGAGTTCAGCGCCTGTCGTCGAGGCGTCCTCGAGGAAGGCCACGATTTCCTCGCCCGCGGGCGACGTGAGGTCGAACGTCCGGGGAACGTCCCGCCGCCCGAAACGCGCGATCGGCTCGAGCAGCCCGGACGTCGCCGACAGCTCGAAGACCACGGCCCGCACCTCGGCGCTCTTGGGAGTCATCGCGACCAGGGCGCTGCAGCAGACCTCGGCAACTTTCTCCAGGAGCGCGCGTCGAGCGGCGCCCTCATCGCGATCGACAATGGCCATCTTGGTCATCATGTCGAGCGCGGGACCCAGGGTGTTGTGCAACTCACGGACCGCGTCGTAGCGCGCGCTGTCGAGGGACCGGCCCCAGAGGTAGTCGCGGACGCCTTTGACGAGCAGGAGGATGCCCAGGGCGATCGTGACGATGATGGCCCAGAAGCGCAGAGTCGGAGCGGCACCGGGATCGCCGGCCGCCATCACGCCGAGGACCGACGCGCAGGCGGTAAGCAGGACGGGCAGCAGTATCCAGACGAACAGGCGGGCGCCGTCAGCAGCGACGCGACGTACCTGGGACACTCGCCGATTCTAAAGCGGACGACCGTCATCGCCCCGGGGTGCGCCCGAGGTTGTGGAGAACCGCCGGCTTATGCCGTCGCCTCCTCGTCGGACACCGGCAGCTCGGCCGTGCCCGTGTAGCGGTAGCGCACGCGCGAGCCCGTGCGCGGCTCGTCGATCGGACGCCACTCGGTGCCCACGTTGTCGTCGCCCACGATCGAGACGTCGCGGATGACGTCCTTCGGCTGCCCGTCGACGAACGACTGGATGACCTCGGCATAGACCTCGGAGTCGGGGTTGAGCAGCACCGCGATGTAGTGGTCCGACTGCCGCACCTCGCGCGCGGGCACCCACAGCCGCTCGTCGAACTGCACCAGCGTGCCGCCGTCTGCGGTTGCGTGCGGCCTGACCCCGGTGACGATCCCGTCGAGCCAGGTGTCGCCGTCGTGGTAGGCGTACAGCTCGCGCATCGGCGTCTCGTAGTCGGCCTCGTCGGCCCCGTCCTGATCCAGATAGTCCAGTGGTGACGTCGTCATGCCCCGAACCCTACCCCCGCGCGCAGCGCGCCCGCGAGGAGCGGCGCGAGGTCGCCGCGCGCACCCTCTGCCACCTCGACGCGCTCCAGTCCCTGCCACGCGGCCGTCGAATCCAGCAGCGGGAGGAGCCGGTCGATCGTCGCCGGGGGAGCGCCCGGCTCCGTCCACGCCGACTGTACGCGCAGGATGCCCGCCTGCCGGTCGCTCTTCAGGTCGATGCGCCCGACCAGGGCGTCGTCCAGCAGGATCGGCAGCGAGTAGTACCCGTACACGCGCTTCGGCGCCGGCGTGTAGATCTCGATGCGGTAGTGGAAGCCGAACATCCGCAGCGCCCGGTCGCGGTACCAGACCACCGGGTCGAACGGCGACAGCAGCGCCGCCGCTTCGATCTGCCTCGGCTTGCGGGCGTCGCGGTGCATCCACGCGCGCAGCGGCCGGCCGGCGCTCTCCCAGCCGGGCACCTCGACGGGGACGAGCTCGCCCGCGTCCTCCAGCTCCTGCAGGGCGACGGAGACGCGCGGGCCCTTGATGCGGTAGTAGTCGGCGAAGTCGCGGGCCGTGCCGATGCCGTGCGCGACCGCGGCCCGGCGCAGGAGCTCGCGGACCGCATCCTCATCGCTCACGGTCTGCTCCAGCACGCTCGCCGACAGCACGTCGGCGGCCAACCCGTAGCGGCGCTGGAACCGGGTGCGCCCGGCGATCGCCACCTCGCCGAACAGGAACATCCGCTCCAGCGCGCGCTTCACCTCCGACCAGCCCCACCACGGACCCGTGCGGTGGTTCGCATCGTGCTCGATCTCACCCGCGACCAGCGGACCGTTGGCGGCGAGCTCTCCGCGCAGCCACTCCACCGTGCTCTCGTTGACCTCGAACCAGCTCCCCGGACCGCCGTACCGGGCGCGGTAGTCGCGCATCCGCCAGGCGAACAGCGGCCAGTCCTCCGTGCGCATGAAGGCCGCTTCGTGCGGCCAGTACTCGGTGTACGGGCCGCGCGCGTCGAAGGTGAGCCGGTCGAGGAGGCCACGGTCGTACGCGCCCAGGCGTGCGAACGCCGGGAGGTAGTGGCTGCGCTCGAAGACATTGACCGAGTCGATCTGCAGGAGCCGCAGGCGGTCCATCAGCCCGTTGAGCTGCCGGGTGCCGACCGCGTCGGGATGCGGCCGGCCGAAACCCTGCGCGGCCAGCGCGATACGACGTGCGAGTGCGGGGGAGACCTGTTCGACCACGCGACGACCCTATCGACAACCCCGGACACCGGACGTTCACCGCCGCGTCACCGGCACGCGACCGCCCGGACGCCTGGCCTTCCTACCGTGACCACGTCCGGGCGCTCCGCCCGGTCGACACCTTGCACTGGAGGAAACCCGTGATCAACAAGCGCGCACGTGTCGCCGGCTTCGCCGCCGCGGCCGCCGTCGTCGCACTCTCGCTCTCCGCCTGCTCCGGTGGCGCGAGCGCCAGCACCGCAGACACCGCGAAGATCAACTCCGCCACCGACGTCGCGTCGGCCGGCGGGATGGACGCGCTGGTCGCGGCCGCGAAGAAGGAGGGCAGCCTCAACATCATCGCGACGCCGGGCGACTGGGCGAACTACCAGGAGATCTTCGACGGCTTCACCAAGAAGTACGGCATCACGATCAACCCGAGCCAGGACAGCGCCTCCAGCCAGGAGGAGATCGACGCCGCCAAGAAGCTCAAGGGCCAGGACACCGCTCCGGACACCTTCGACGTCGGCTCCTCGGTCGCACTCGCGAACACCGAGTACTTCGCGCCGTACAAGCCGACCGGCTGGGACGACATCCCCGACAACCAGAAGGAGAAGGACGGCCTCTGGAAGGTCGGCTACTACGGCGTCATGGCGGTCGGCTACGACGCCAACAAGATCAAGACCGCTCCGAAGTCGTTCGACGACCTCCTGAAGCCGGAGTTCAAGGGCGCGGTCGCGCTCAACGGCAACCCGACCCAGGCGGCCGCAGCGGCCGGCGCCGTCGCGTACGCCACCCTGCAGAACGGCGGAACGCTCGACGACCTGACCCCCGGCATCGACTGGTTCACCAAGCTGAAGAAGGCCGGCAACTGGAACGCCGCCGACGGCAAGCCGAACACCATCGCCTCGGGTGAGACCCCGGTGCTGCTCGACTGGTCGTTCAACCAGAAGGGCTACGCCACCTCCGACACCATCAAGGGCGGCGGCGTGAACTGGAAGTACGTCGTGCTCCCGGGCACCGCGTACGTCGGCTACTACAACCAGGCCATCAACAAGGACGCCCCGCACCCAGCGGCCGCGCGCCTCTGGGAGGAGTACCTCTACAGCGACGCCGCCCAGAACGCATGGCTGAAGGGCGGCGCCTACCCGGCGCGCGTCGACGCGATGGAGAAGGCCGGGACGCTCGACAAGGACGAGTTCCCGGGCAAGCTGGATGAGGTGGCCGTCATGAGCGACAAGCAGGCCACCGACGCCGGCACCCTGCTGAACGCCAAGTGGGCGAACGCGGTCGGCTGATGACCGAGACCGTCACAGGCGCCGCGGCGCCTGCGGTCGGACGCACCGCCGCCGGAGTCTCCGAGACGGAGACCCGGCGGCGGCCGTCGTCGGCCCGGCCCGCTGTCGAGCGGCCGGCACGCCGCCGCCGGACGGGCGCGGCCGCCGTGCTGGGGCTGACCCCGTTCGCGTTCTACGTCATCGTGTTCCTCGCCATCCCGACCGTCGTCGCGGTGGGCAGCGGGTTCCTCGACGACGCCGGCCGCTTCACCTGGGCGAACCTCACCGGCCTCGCCGAGCCGGCCATCGCCGGTTCCTTCTTCGGCGCGTTCTGGCTCTCGGCCGTGACCGCCGTCGTCGGCGCGATCGCCGGAGCCGCGCTCTGCTTCGCCCTGCTCCGCTCGCGGTCCGGCGGCGTGACCCGCTCCCTGGTGGATTCGGCCAGCAGCGTCCTCGCCCAGTTCGGCGGCGTCATGCTCGCCTTCGCCTTCATCGCCACGATCGGCGCGCAGGGCCTGGTGACCGTGCTGCTGCGAAACGTCGCACACATCAACATCTACGAGAACGGCGTCTGGCTGTACACGGTGCCCGGCCTCATCCTCCCGTACCTCTACTTCCAGATCCCCCTCATGGTCATCACCTTCATGCCTGCGTTGGAAGGTCTCCGCCCGCAATGGCTGGAGGCGACGGCGACGCTCGGCGGCAGCCGCTGGACATACTGGACGCGCGTGGGCGGCCCCATCCTGCTCCCGTCGTTCCTCGGCAGTCTGCTGCTGCTGTTCGCCAACGCGTTCTCGTCGTACGCGACGGCCGCGGCCCTCGTCGGCCAGGCGAACAACATCGTGTCGTTGCAGATCCGGCAGGCGCTCATCAGCGAGACCGTGCTCGGCCGGGCGAACCTGGCCGGAGCGATGGCTCTCGGGATGCTGCTGGTCATGGTCGTCGTCATGCTCGGCTACTCGGCCCTGGTGCGACGGACGGCGCGGTGGCAGCGATGAGCCGGGCGGTCGAGTCGCGCCCGGTCCGCCGCCGAGCGCCCGAGCTGCGGCTCGGCCCGGGTCCCGTCGTCCGTGCCGTGATCTGGACGCTCCTCGGGCTGTTCTTCCTCATCCCGCTGTTCTCGATGGTCGAGTTCACCCTGCGCACCGCGAAGCCCGGCGTGTACAACCTCGACCGCTGGGTGGCCGTGTTCTCGGGCGAAACCACCCGGTACGACCGCGTCTACCAGGGCCTCGGCAACTCGCTCGTGCTGGCGGTGGTGACGGTCGCGATCGTGCTCCTCGTGCTGCTGCCGACGATCGTGCTCGTCGAACTGCGATTCCCGAAGCTGCGGAGGCTGCTGGAGGGGATCTGCCTGCTGCCGATCATGATCCCGGCGATCGTGATGGTCGTCGGGCTCGCTCCGACCTACGCGGTGGTGACCGAAGTCTTCGGGTCCGGCGCCTGGACGCTCGCCTTCGCGTACGGCATCACCGTGCTGCCGTACGCCTATCGCGCGATCCAGAGCAACGTCGCCGCCGTCGACATGATCACCCTCAGCGAGGCCGCCCGGTCGCTCGGCGCCGGCTGGTGGACGGTGTTCTGGCGGGTGCTCGTGCCGAACCTCCGGCGCGGCATCCTCGCCGCCTCCGCCCTGTCCGTCGCCGTCGTGCTGGGCGAGTTCACCATCGCCTCGCTGCTCTCCCGCGTCAACCTGCAGACCTCCCTGCTGCTGGTGTCGCAGTCCGACCCCTTCGTCGCGGTCATCTTCGCGCTTCTCGCGCTGGTGTTCGCGTTCGTCCTCCTCGTCGTCGTCGACCGCCTCGTGAGCGTCCGGCGCCGCACCGCGAAAGGCTGACATGACCGCCCTCGAGACCCCGCTCCTCTCCTCCCGCACCGGATCCACCGTCGAGCTGCGCGACCTCGTCCGCGACTTCGGCGGCGGCGTCGGCCTGTCGGGCTTCGACCTCGAGGCTGCGCCGGGGGAGCTGATCGCCCTCCTCGGCCCCAGCGGGTGCGGAAAGACCACTGCGCTCCGCTCGCTCGCCGGACTCGAGCGGGTGGACAGCGGCAGCATCCTCATCGACGGACGCGACGTCACCGACGAGCCCACCAGCCGCCGCGACCTGGGGATGGTGTTCCAGTCGTACTCGCTGTTCCCGCACCTCACCGCGGGCCAGAACGTCGAGTTCGGACTGCGGATGCGCAAGGTCGCCCCGGCGGACCGCCGTCGCCGCGCCGCGGAAGCCCTCGAGCTGGTCGGCCTCGACCACCACGCGGGCCGGTACGCGCACCAGTTGTCCGGCGGCCAGCAGCAGCGCGTCGCCCTCGCCCGCGCCCTCGTCACCGAGCCGCGCGTCCTGCTGCTCGACGAACCGCTGTCGGCGCTCGACGCGAAGGTCAGGGTCCAGCTCCGGGATGAGATCCGCCGTATCCAGACCGAGCTCGGTATCACCACGTTCTTCGTCACGCACGACCAGGAGGAGGCGCTCGCCGTCGCCGACCGGGTCGCCGTGATGCGCGCGGGCCGGATCGAGCAGATCGGCAGCCCGGAGGAGCTGTACCACCGCCCCGCGACCGCGTTCGTCGCCGAGTTCGTGGGCCTCACGAACCGGGTGGACGGCGTGGTCGCCGGCGGGCGGCTCAGCGTGCTCGGACACGAGGTGCCGCTCGCCTCCGACGCGGTCGACGGCCCCGTGACCGCCTACCTGCGGCCGGAGGACGTCGTGCTCGCCGGAGGCGGCATCCCGGCTGTGGTGCTCACGACGAGCTTCCTCGGTGCGCTGCGCCGCACGCGCGTCCGGCTGGAGGACGGCACCGAGCTGTCGCTGCAGCACGGCGCACGCGAGCGGCCGGAGCCGGGCGAGCGGGTCGCCGTGGGGCTCACCGGGTCTCCGGTCACCGTCGCGCCGCGCGTGGTGGTCTGACACACGGTGAGGAGGCTTGTGCCTGCCTACCGGTTAGGTCGACAGCGAACGCACCGATCGACTGAGGATCGGTCGTGCGTCGAGTGAAGGATCGACGGTAAGGCGATGCAGGATCAGCCCGTCGCTGAGCGCCATGATCGCTTTCGCGGCCCTCGCGGGGTCGGGCAGGCCGGCGCCGCGGATGAGCTGCTCGGTCCAGCGCTCGAACTCGTGACGTTGGTGGTGCAGCGGGGCTCCGAGTTCGGGGTCGGAGCCCAGCTCGAGCCACAGGGAGTAGCGAGCGCGGGTCCGCGCCGCGAACGGCCCGGTCTGCGCCTCGAACAGCAGACAGAGGATCTCGATCAGTTCTTCGGCGCCGTGCACGGTCGGCACGCCTGACGGATCGACGTCGGCACGCTCCTGCTCGGCCAGGTGGTCCACGACGCCGCGGAGCAGCGCCCGTCTGGTGCGGAACCAGTTGGAGGTGCTCCCCGGGGGCAGGCCGGCGGCGGAGTCGACGCGGGCATGGGTGAGCGAACGTACGCCCTCTGTGCCCAGCAGCTGGAGGGCGGCGTCGAGCGCACGCTCTCTGGTCGTCGGCATGTACACTCCGTTTCTCTCGACTTACTACGAATGTAGTCTTACTATGTTCGTAGTAATCGTAGGGAGGGTGATCATGGACACGCCCGCACTCCGCCGGGTTCCCGCCGAGGCATCCATCTGGTCGCCTCCGCTGCCGGAAGCCGCCGGGTTCGAACATCTCATCGTGGAGACGCCCGGTCTTCGCAGTCATGTCGCGACAATCGGCGAGGGGGAGCCGGTGGTCCTCCTGCATGGGTTCCCCCAGCACTGGTGGCAATGGCGTCATGTCGCGTCGCGGCTCGCCGCGCACGGGTACCGAGCGATCTGCCCGGACCTCCGTGGTTCCGGGTGGACGGTCGCGGAGGACCCGCGAATAGACCCAGAAACGCGGCTCGCCGACCTGCGCTCGCTCCTTGCCGCGCTCGGGATCGAGCGACCTCACGTCGTCGCCCACGACATGGGCGGGATCACGGCTGCCCAGTTGGCCTACCAACATCCGGAGCTCGTGCGCAGCTGGGTCCAGCTCTCCGTGCCGCCGTTCTTCATGAGGATCAGTCCGAGGGTGCTCCCTGGCTTCCGGCACCTGCCGTCGCTGATCTGGCATCGCCGCGGCCGTTCCCTCGAAGGCATCTTCTCCAGTGACTATGTCGCGCATCCTCTGCGCCCCGACGTCATCCAGGCGCACCTGGCACCTCTGGCGCGCCCGGAGGTCGATGCCGCCGTCCGACGACTGGTGCGCGGCATGGTCGTCCCGGTGTCGGTGCAGCTGGCTCGCGGCGCGTTCGCCAGACGGCGGCTGCGGCCCCCGACGCTGTCGGTGTTCGGCCGGCAGGACCATCCATGGGACGAACCGCTCCTGCGCCGGCTCTGCGGCGACACCGCGGTGGTCGCCGACCGGTTCGAGTTCGCCTTCGTCGACGATGCGGCACATTTCATCACCGATGACGCGCCGGAAGCGGTCGCCGACCTCGCCCTCGACTGGTTCGAACGGGCCGGGTAGCGTCGGTCTCCGCCGGTGGGCGGGTCACCGCCGCGGGACGTCGGAAATGGGGCAGTCCCGGCGCGCTGACCGCGGAGTAGAGTCCGCGCATGTCCAGCGAGACTCCGAATCGGGGTGGGCGTGCGGGGGAGGACGCAGAAGTCGCTGTGCAGATCGATCCCGCAACGTTCGAGAAGACCCAGTCCCTCACGGACATCGCGCACCGCATCTCGGTGCACGATGTCATCACCTTCCCGTGGTACCGCCCCATCGACACCATCAGCCCCACGCACACCGTGGGGAAGGGGCGGACCAACCTGACCCTCATCGCGTCCGACATCATGCAGACGGACACGACCGGAACCCCGTACGCGTCGTTCACGTACCGCCCGACACCGTCCGGCGGCCCGGGGGTCTCGGTGCACTTCACGCCGGGCGACTACGGCGCGACGGCGGTCGGCGACTACGTCGTCACCTTCGTCATCGCGGCGAACGGCAGCGTGAACCTCACGGTCGGCGGCTACGCGGGCGGCACGATGCCCACCGGGCTCGGGCCGCGGATCGTGAACGGGAATGTCGCCATCGTCGTCGGGCTCAAACACGTGCCGCCGACGCAGGTGACGTACGCCTCCATCCAGCAGACCGGCGGAGCCACCTGGCAGTGGTACCGGACGGCCATCGAGTATCCGCCGCTGATCCTGCAGCTGTGAGCCGGCGCCCCTGAGCCGAGGTACTGATCCAAGGCCCTGGCCGGCCCCGGATCCGCCCGGCTGTCAAGGGGCCGGGAGCCGCGGCCCCGTTTCGGCGAACGAGCGGAGCCGCGGCCTACACTGACGGTCATGTCCGACATCGACCGCCCCGTCCCGTCGCCCACGACTGCGCCCGGAGCCGGCCCCGAGGCCAACCGCGCACCGGCCCGCGCCTGGTTCCAGCGCCGCCGCCGAGAGCTCGGCGAGCCGATCGAGTCCGCCGACGAGACGGTCCCGCGCGGGATGCGCATCGCCGGCGCGTGGTCGTGGCGCCTGCTGGTGATCGGTGCGGTCCTCGCCGTCGTCATCTTCTTGATCATCCAGCTGAAGCTCATCGTCATCCCCGTGCTCATCGCGGTGCTGCTGGCGGGCCTGCTGGTTCCGTTCAAGGACTTCCTGGTGCGGCACCGCTGGCCGAAGTGGCTGGCGATCGTCGTCGTGCTGATCACGCTGGTCGTCGTCGTCGGCGGGCTGCTCTACCTGGCGATCTGGCAGGTGACGCGGCAGAGCGGGGAGCTGCAGAAGCAGTCGGTCGCGTCCTTCAACGACCTGCAAGCCTGGCTGACGAGCGGACCGCTCGGACTCAGCCCCGACCAGATCAGCAACGCGTTCGTCTCGATCGGGAAGTCGATCCAGCAGGACGGCCAGGTCTTCCTCTCGGGTGCGCTGTCGGTCGGCTCCACCCTCGGCCACGTCTTCGCGGGCGCGCTGCTCGTGCTGTTCAGCACCATCTTCATCCTCATCGACGGCAAGAGCATCTGGGGATGGATCGTCCGCGTCTTCCCGAAGCGGTCGCGCGCGGCGATCGACGGAGCAGGACAGGCCGGGTGGGTCACGCTCAAGAACTTCGCGAAGGTGCAGGTGCTGGTCGCCTCGATCGACGCGCTCGGCATCGGCCTCGGGGCGTTCTTCCTCGGGCTGCCGCTCGTCATCCCGATCTCGGTGCTGGTGTTCCTCGGCTCCTTCATCCCGGTCGTCGGAGCGGTCGTCACCGGGGCGCTGGCGATCTTCATCGCGCTCGTCTTCAAGGGCTGGGTGTTCGCGCTGATCATGCTCGGCGTGGTGCTGCTGGTGCAGCAGATCGAGGGACACATCCTGCAGCCGCTCATCATGGGTAGCGCCGTCAAGGTGCACCCGCTCGCCGTGGTGCTCGCCGTCGCGGCCGGTTCGCTGCTGGCAGGCATCCCCGGCGCGCTGTTCGCGGTGCCGTTCGTCGCCGTTCTGAACGTGATGGTGCACTACATCGCGAGCGGGGTCTGGCGGAATGTGCCGCCGGAGAACTACACGCCGCCGGAGCGGGCGATCTGGGAGACGGTCCCGCGGCCGGTGCGCCGGCCGCCCGCGAGGTCGTAGCACGAGCACGCATACAGTCGCCGGCATACGAGCGCCGCTAGGCTGAGCGCGTGGCAACCGCGACCGATCACACGCGCACCCCGTTCGCAGGCCCCAGCCTGGACGAGTTCGAGGCTGCGCGCGCCATCGTCGCCCACGTCGCCCAGCCGACGCCGATGGAGAGCTCGCGGTTCCTGACCGAGATCCTCGGCGCCCCGGTGCTGCTCAAGTGCGAGAACCTGCAGCGCACCGGCTCGTACAAGATCCGCGGCGCCTACAACCGGATGTCGAAGCTGAGCGCCGAGGAGCGCGCACGCGGCGTCGTCGCGGCTTCCGCGGGCAACCACGCGCAGGGCGTCGCCTTCGCCGCGCGCGAGCTCGGCATCCACGCGACGATCTTCATGCCGGTCGGCGTCGCCATCCCGAAGTTCCAAGCCACACGCGCCTACGGTGCGGACGTGGTGCTCAGCGGCAGCATCGTCGACGAGACGCTGCAGGCGGCCGCCGACTTCGCCGCCGAGACCGGCGCCGTGCTCATCCCGCCGTTCGACCACCCGGACGTGGTCGCCGGCCAGGGGACGCTCGGCCTCGAGATCCTCGACGCCGTCCCCGACGTCTCGACCGTCGTCGTGCCGATCGGCGGAGGCGGACTCATCTCCGGTGTCGCCAGCGCGATCAAGCAGCGCGCGGCGATCACGGGACGGTCCGTCCGCATCGTCGGCGTACAGGCGGCCAACGCCGCCGCGTACCCGCCGTCGCTCGCCGCGGGGGAGCCGACCGACATCTCGCTCACCGGCACCATCGCCGACGGCATCGCCGTGCGGCGGCCCGGCGCCCTCAACTTCGAGATCATCCGCGAGGCGGTGGACGAGATCGTCACCGTGTCGGAGGACGACATCGCTCGCGCCATGGTCGTGCTCCTGGAGCGCGCCAAGCTCGTGGTCGAGCCCGCGGGCGCGGCCGGCGTCGCCGCCATCCTCGCCGGGTCCGTCACCGCCGACGGGACGACCGTCGCCATCCTCTCCGGCGGCAACATCGACCCCCTGCTCATGCAGCGCGTGATCAGCCAGGGTCTGGCCGCCTCCGACCGCTACCTCAAGCTGACGATCATGCTCCCGGACCGCCCCGGCCAGCTGGCGCGCATCGCCGAGATCCTCGCGGGCGTCAACGCGAATGTGGTCGAGGTGCTGCACACCCGGCACGGGCGGGGGATGCAGATCACCCAGGTCGAGCTGAACGTCAGCGTCGAGACGCGCGGTACCGACCACCGCCGGCACGTCATCGACGCCCTCCGCGCCGCCGGCTACGACCCGGTCGTCGTCGACGACGAATAAACGCGAACAGCTCCTGAGTTTTTCGCCCGTTTCGCGAGGAAACGGCGGAAAAACTCAGGAGCTGTTCGCGTGGATGCGGGGGAGCGGCTTACTGGCCGGTGTAGGTCTCGACCTTGGTGACCTCGACGGCGATCTGACGGCCGTTCGGAGCCGTGTACTCCGTCTTGTCGCCGACCTTCAGGCCGAGGATGGCCGCGCCGAGCGGGCTCTGCTCGCTGTAGACGGGGAGGTCGGTGCCGGCCGCGATCTCGCGGTTGCCGATGAGGAACACGCTCTCGTCGCCCGCGATGGTCGCGGTGATGACGGTGCCCGGCTCGACGACGCCGTGGCTCTCCGGCGCCGCGCCGACGGTGGCGCTCCGCAGCAGGTTGGTCAGCTGGACGATGCGGGCCTCGATCTTGCCCTGCTCGTCCTTGGCCGCGTGGTAGCCGCCGTTCTCCTTGAGGTCGCCCTCCTCGCGGGCCGCCTCGATGCGCTTCGCGATCTCGTTACGGCCGTTGACGCTGAGCTCCTCGAGTTCGGCCGAGAGACGGTCGTACGCGTCCTGGGTCAGAAACGTGACCTGAGACTCCTGAGACATGATGAACTCCTTCGCGCCTGCGGCTGAACGCCGCCTCGGCTGATGGTCCGGTTCGGTACCGGTGCTAAAGTCGACGCCCCGGCCACGGCCGGGGCGTATCCGCACAATACTAGGACAGCCAGCAGGTGTTGATCAAACCCGTGTTGGGCTTCATGATCGTGCGGATCGACTCGGTGTGGGCAGTCAACCGGCTCGTGGAACCGGGGTATTCGACGATGCGCCAGCCGACGATCGCGAAGTCCTCGTTGAGGGCCTGGAGGGCGCACGTCACCGGGGTGCCGACGGGCGCATTGATCGAGAACGAGATGTCGACATGGCTGTCGTCGGGGATCGTGTAGGCGGTGTCGGTGGTCTCGAGGTTCGCCTGATCGTTGTCCCAGCCGGCCCAGAACGCCCAGACCGTGGCGATGGCGACCGCGGCGATCCCCCCGAAGATGAGCAGCCACCGGTCGCGCCGCTTGCGCTGAGGCGTCCGGCCGTAGCGGGTGTCGAGGGTGGGGACGCGGTGGGTCGTCGTCATGCGTGCACCGCCATGCCGTCCAGCCCCGCCTTCCGCTCAGGAGCCCTCCGTCGGGCGACGGTAGGCTGAGACCAGACTAGGAGAGAAAGCTGTGAATGCTGCCGCCCGCAGGCTGATGGCCGTGCACGCCCACCCGGACGACGAGTCCAGCAAGGGTGCGGGGACGTATGCGTCGTATGTCCGCCGCGGCGACGAGGTCATGGTCGTCAGCTGCACCGGAGGGGAGCGCGGCGACGTGCTCAACGAGCGGCTCCCCGCCGACGCTCTCGCGATGGCGGCCCGCGATCTGCCCGGACTCCGCCGGAAGGAGATGGCGGCGGCTCAGGCCGTGCTGGGCATCCAGCACCGGTGGCTCGGCTACGTCGACTCCGGCATGGCGCGTGAGGACGGCTCCCTCCCCCTCAACTCGTTCGCGTCCATCCCGCTCGGGACTTCCGTCGCGCCGTTGGTGAAGCTGATCCGCTCGTTCCGCCCTCAGGTGCTCGTCACGTACGACGAGAACGGCGGATACCCGCATCCCGATCACATCCGTGCGCACGTCGTCGGCGTCGAGGCGTACCGCGCGGCCGCCGATCCCGACCGCTTCCCGGAGCTCGGGGAGCCGTGGCAGGTGTCGAAGCTCTACTACGACCGCATCTTCAACGGAGAACGCATCCGCGCGGTGCACGACGCCCTGCTCGCGGCGGACCCGTCGTCGCCGCTCCTCGACCAGCTCCGGCAGATGCGCTCCTGGATGGACGACCAGCCGCCGCTCGCGACGACGCGCGTGCCCGTCGGCGACGTGTTGGAGACGAGGGATGCCGCCCTGCGCTCCCACGCCAGCCAGGTCGCGCCCGACAGCGCCTTCTTCTTCTGGCCCAACGACATCCTGCGCGCCGCCTGGCCGACGGAGGAGTTCCAGCTCATCGACTCGAAAGTGGAGACCGAGATGCCCGAGACCGACCTCTTCGCGGGGGTGCGTGCGTGATCGCCGACGCCCTGCTGCGTGCCTCCGTCTGGCTGGCCGCCACCCCGACCCCCACGCCGTCCGGCACGCCCGACGACGACTCCGTCACCCCGGGCGTGCTCGGGTTCGTCGTGACGTTCCTGCTGGCCGTGGTCGTCGTCCTGCTGGTGCTCGACATGGTGCGCCGGATCCGTCGCGTGCGGTACCGCGCCGAGATCGCGGAGAAGCTGGATGCGGAAGAAGCGGAGCGCCGCGGCGACGGCTCCGACGGCTCCGACCGGCCGTAGCGCTCGTCAGAACGCCTGCGCCACCCGCTCGGCGAGCAGCGCGACGCCGATCAGCGTCATGGCGATCGCCGACACGCGCGCCATGACCACGGTTCCGCGCGGGCGCGCCGCCAGCAGGCGCCGGGCGAGCACGGCGACGGTCAGGTAGACGACCGCGCACGTCGCCACGAACAGCCCGCCGAGCATCAGCATCTGAGCCGCCGGTGCCCACCCGCCGTGCGCATTGGTGAACTGCGGCACGAGCGCGACCAGCACCAGCAGGCCCTTCGGGTTGAAGCCGCTGACGCCGGCTCCCCGCAGGAAGGACGCGACCGACGACGAACCGCCCGTCGCCGTGCCGGTCTGCGCGGCGATCGGCGTCGCCGACCGCGCCAGCCCGCTGATCCCGAGCCAGAGCAGGTACAGCGCGCCGCCCACCGTGAGCACGTCGAGCAGCACCGGGTTGGCGGCGACGAGCGCTCCCAGCCCGACCGCGACCGCGATGACGACCACGAGGTACCCGAAGAGGATGCCGCCGATCGAGGGCAGGAGGGTCCGGCCGCCGAGCCCGGCCGTTACCGCGTACGCCCAGTCGGCGCCGGGCGTGCAGACGAGGAGGGCGGCCACTCCCCAGAAGCCGAAGACCAGTGCCGGATCCATCGCCGTCCTCCCTCCGCCCGCGCTCTGCGGTCTACCGGAAAGCTATGGCGTGAGCGACCGAAAGTGCTTGCGACTTTCGTGCCTTCTGCATCCATTCGTGGAAGAATCTGCTGCATGGACGCCATCGATCGGGAGATCCTCGCTGCGCTGCAGGAGGACGGCCGGCTCAGCCTCACCGACCTGGCGGCACGCGTCGGACTGACACTGTCGCCGTGCCACCGCCGGGTGCGCGAACTGGAGCGCGCCGGCGTGATCGAGCAGTACCGCGCGGTCGTCTCTCCCGCCGCGGTCGGGCTCGACTTCGAGGCGATCGTGTTCGTCACCATCGACCGGACCGACCCGGAGACCGTCGGGGCTTTCGAGGAGGGCGTGCTGGCCATCCCGAACATCGTGCAGGCCGAACGCCTGTTCGGCGACCCGGACTACATGCTGCGGGTGCTGACCGCCGACCTCACCGGGTACCAGGAGCTGTTCGACGGGCCGCTCGGAGCGCTTCCGGGCGTCCGCAAGCTGTCCTCGACCCTGGTCATGAAGCAGGTGACCGGGCGGCGGGCGCTGCCCACCTGATCGCGCGCCGCCGCTCCGCGCCGCCCGCGCGCCGCAGGTCTCAGCCGGCGTTGTAGGCGGGATGCAGTGCGATCAGGAGCGTCGCCGTCCAATGACAGAGGAACGCCAGCACCGTCAGCGTGTGGAAGATCTCGTGGAAGCCGAAGCGCCCGGGGAACGGGTTCGGGCGCTTCATGCCGTAGATGACCGCGCCCACCGTGTACATCAGTCCGCCGACGAGCACGAGCACCATCATCGCGACGTTGGCATCGACGAGGTCGACGATGTACATCATCGCGGCCCAGCCGAGCGCGACGTAGATCGGCACGTACAGCCAGCGCGGGGCGCTGATCCAGAAGACGCGGAAGCCGATGCCGATGAGGGCGCCGGCCCACACCAGGGTGAGCAGCAGGATGCCCTTCTCCGGCGGCAGCGCCAGCACGGCGAGCGGGGTGTACGTGCCCGCGATCAGCAGGAAGATGTTCGCGTGGTCGATGCGCTTCAGGATGATCTTGGCGCGCGGCCGCCAGTTGAAGCGGTGGTACAGGGCGGAGTTCCCGAACAGCAGCATCGAGGTGAGCATGAACACCGCGGACGCCCACTTGGCCGGAGCGCCGTGCGCAAGGGAGATCAGCACGATGCCCGCCACGATGGTGACCGGGAAGGTCGCGGCGTGGATCCAGCCACGCCAGGTCGGCTTGACCTCGCCGGGGAAGGCAGGGGAGGCATCCAGCAGCGGGATGTTCGGCAGCTCCGGTCCGCCGTCGCGCGCCTCGCGCTCGTCCGCCTGAACGGCCGCATCCGAGGTGCTCAGGTCGGCCGTCGGCTCCGCGAGGAGCTCGGCGACGTCTTCATCGGCTTCGCGGTCGTCGGTCGTACCGGGGTTCTGACTCTCTCGGGGCGACATAGACCAAGAGTAGGGGAGGACGGGTGGCCGGATGCTGTGAGCCGGGCGCCGTCGGCCGCGCTAACGTAGCAGCGTGAGCAGACGCGGAACGCCGGGGATGGGCCGGCGGGAGGGTAGCGGGCTGCTGTACGGGCTCTACCAGAAGCGTCTCCGCCGCGACCTCAATCGCGAGTCGATGCCGAAGCACGTCGCCATGATCATCGATGGCAACCGGCGGTGGGCCCGGCAGGCCGGGCTGACCACCGTCGCGCACGGCCACCGGGCCGGTGCGGCGAAGATGCGCGAGTTCCTGGAGTGGTGCGACGAGCTCGGCATCCAGGTCGTCACGCTGTATCTGCTGTCGTCCGACAATCTCACCAACCGCGAGAGCGGCGAGCTCGGCGACCTGATCGACATCATCGCCCAGCTGGCCGACGACCTCTCCCACTACCGCGACTGGCGGGTCAAGCACGTGGGGTCGGCGACGGGCCTCCCGCCCCGCCTGCTGGAGGCGCTGGCGGATGCGGAGAAGCGCACCGCCGCCAACACCGGGATGCACATCAACCTCGCGGTCGGCTACGGCGGCCGCAAGGAGATCACCGACGCCATGCGCAGCATCGTGGCCGCGCACCACGCCGAGGGCGGCAGCCTGGAGACCCTCGCGGACCTCCTGACACCCGACCTCATCGGCGAGCACCTCTACACCGGCGGCCAGCCCGATCCCGACCTCGTCATCCGCACATCGGGGGAGCAGCGCCTCAGCGACTTCATGCTCTGGCAGAGCGCCCACAGCGAGTTCTACTTCGTGGAGGCGCTGGGGCCGGACCTGCGCGAGGTCGATTTCCTGCGCGCCGTCCGCGACTACTCGCGCCGGCACCGCCGTTTCGGAGGCTGAGCGGGCGCGTTCGTTTCGTCGCCGATTTCCGGAGGCCGGTCGGGTTCGGCCAGAATCGGAGGGTGACGACGGTCGAGGAGTACGCCCGCGGGTTCGGCGAAGAGCCCGGATATCTGGACTACGGACGGGTCGGACCGCTGTCCGCGACCGTGCGCGCGGAGACGATCGGGCAGTACGAGATCCTCTCCAAGGCGCGCTACGGCACCATCGAGCGGATGCGCACGGAGGACGAGCGCGTGCGCGACGGCGTCAGCGCCCTCACCGGGTTCCCAGCCGACCAGGTCAGCTTCCAGCCGAACGCGTCGAGCGGCCTGCTGCACGCCGCCTTCGGGCTGACCGGCGGCGACGTGCTGCTGTCGCTGTCCGAGTTCCCGTCCCTCACCTACGCCGCCGAGCGCGCGGCCCGGGCCCTGCGCGTCATCACGCCGACCTGGCTGGAGACCGACGGCGGCCGTGTGACGCCGTCGCGCATCCGCGAGCAGCTGACCGACAGCACCTCGGCCGTGATGGTGAGCCTCGTCGACTCGCGCACCGGCTACCTCGCCGACATCGACGGCATCCGTCAGGTGATCGGCGACCGCCTTCTCATCGTGGACGCCATCCAGGGCTTCGGTGTCGTCGACGCCCCGTGGGAGGTCGCCGACGTCGTCGTGTCGGGCGGTCAGAAGTGGATGCGCGCGGGCTGGGGCACGGGATTCCTCGCGCTCAGCGAACGCGCGATCGACCACCTGACGCCCGTCTTCAGCGGCTGGACCGGCTCCGGGCCGCAGCAGCCGTGGGACGAGGTGCTCGAGCCGGTGCGCGGCGCCGGCGCCTTCTCGATCTCCAACCCGGACCTCGTCGCGGAGGCGCGCTTCGCGGCGGCGCTCGAAGAGGTCGACGCGGTCGGCGTGAGCGCGATCTCCGCGGCCATCTCCGACAACGTCGAGCGCGTGCTGCAGCTCGCCGACGAGTTCGCCGTGCCGGTCAGCTCCTCGCGAAGCCCCGCCGAGCGCGCCGGGATGATCGTGCTGGAGCCGCTGCCCGAGCAGCTGACCGTGCTCGGCGCGTCCCTCCACAACCACGGCGTCACGGCCTCGGTGCGTGCGACGAACGCGCGGATCAGCGTGCACGCGGGGACGACGGAGGAGACGCTCGACATGCTGCGGGCGGCCTTCACGTCGTACGCGTCGGCGGCCTGATCGCGGTTCCCGGGCATCCCCTCGTCCGGTCGTCCGACCCGCGCCGGAGCCCTCCCCGAAGTGGGGGCGATTGTTCACGTCGTCGTAACACGACACGCGGCGGCGTGGTCGAACCGATGTCGGTGCCCGGGCGTAGGTTCAACCCATCGGGCACCGCGCCCGATCGAGACGGCCACAAAAGTTCGTCTCGAAACCAAGCGGCCGTCTCGTCAGTGAGATCCGCCGGCTCCCGAGGGAGCGGCGGGGTGGGAGTGGTCGTGGCGGAATCAGCAACCCGACAGGCAGCAACCCGGTCGAACGGCGAGGCAGCGGGAGCGGCGAAGACGAAAGAGCGCACGTATGTGCTCGACACGTCCGTCCTCCTCTCCGATCCGAAGGCCATCTTCCGTTTCGCGGAACATGCTGTCGTCATCCCCGTCGTCGTCGTCAGCGAGCTCGAGGGCAAGCGCAACGACCCCGAGCTGGGGTACTTCGCGCGGCAGGCGCTGCGCAACCTCGACGACCTCCGGGTCGAGCACGAACGGCTCGACTTCCCGATCCCCGTCGGTGACGGCGGCTCGCTGCGGGTGGAGCTCAACCACTCGAACATGTCCGTCCTGCCGAGCGGCATGCAGCTCGGCGACAACGACTCGCGCATCCTCGCGGTCGCCCTCAACCTGTCCAACGACGGGCTCGATGTCACCGTCGTCTCGAAAGACCTGCCGCTGCGGGTGAAGGCCGCCTCCATCGGCCTCGCCGCGGAGGAGTACCGGCACGAGCAGGTCGTCGACTCCGGCTGGACCGGACTCGCCGACATCTCGCTCGGCAGCGACCAGATGGCCGCGCTGTACGAAGACGAGTGGATGCGCACCGAGCTGGCCGCGGACTTGCCCGTCAACACCGGCCTCGTCATCCACTCGGACCGCGGCTCGGCCCTGGGCCGCGTCGTCGCCGAGGGCGAAGTGAAGCTGGTCCGCGGCGACCGCGACGTCTTCGGGCTGCACGGGCGCTCGGCGGAGCAGCGGCTCGCGATCGACCTGCTGCTCGACCCGGAGATCGGCATCCTCTCGCTCGGCGGCCGCGCGGGCACCGGCAAGTCGGCGCTCGCGCTCTGCGCCGGCCTCGAAGCCGTGCTGGAGCGGCGGCAGCACAAGAAGATCATGGTGTTCCGCCCGCTGTACGCGGTCGGTGGCCAGGAACTCGGCTACCTGCCCGGCGACGCGGGCGAGAAGATGAACCCGTGGGGTCAGGCGGTCTTCGACACGCTCGGCGCGCTGGTCTCGCAGAACGTGCTGGACGAGGTGCTCGACCGCGGCATCCTCGAGGTCCTGCCGCTCACGCACATCCGCGGCCGGTCGCTGCACGACGCGTTCGTGATCGTCGACGAGGCGCAGTCGCTGGAGCGCAACGTGCTGCTCACGGTGCTCAGCCGGATCGGCCAGAACTCGCGCGTCGTCCTCACTCACGATGTCGCGCAGCGCGACAACCTCCGCGTCGGCCGGCACGACGGCGTCGCCAGCGTGATCGAGACCCTCAAGGGCCACCCGCTGTTCGCGCACGTCACACTGAGCCGCTCGGAGCGCTCCGCGATCGCCGCCCTCGTCACCGAGATGCTGGAGGCCAACGAGCTCGCGTAGCCCATCGCGCGTCATACATCGCCGCCCTCCCTCGTCTCCATGGTGACGGGGGAGGGCGCATGACTGCTGCCGACATCCAGCGGGTGCTGGGAGTGATGGATGCTCTGTGCGTTCCGCACGGTGCGCTCCGGCCGGAGGGCGAGAACGGCGGGTACGACGCGGCCGTGTGCGACACCCCGGACGGTCTCGTTCGGTTCCGGGTGGCGCGGGTGACGCCCCGCAAGACCGGGCTGTTCGTCGCCGTCTGGCGCCGTGCGGCCGACGGCGGTACCGAGCCGTTCGACACGGGCGATCAGCGGCGGCTCGTGATCGTCGCCCGGGAGGAGAGCGGCTTCGGGGCGTTCGTGTTCCCGAGCGAGGTCCTCGCCTCGCGCGGCGTCGTGGCAGTCGGCGGTGCTGGCGGCAAGCGCGGGTTCCGGGTCTATCCGCCCTGGTCCGAGGCGACCAGTCCGCGGGCCGCGGCAACCCAGAGCTGGCAGTGCTCGTCGTTCCTCCCGCTCACCGACGACGCACCGGAAGCCCTCGACGCCGCGCGCCGTTTGCTCTGACGCGACCCACGCACTCCGCTCCTGAGTTTTTCGCGCGAAACGCGGCGTGTCGCGCGAAAAACTCAGGAGCTGTTGGCTGCGGTCGCGGCCCGAAGCGGGCCGGCGAGCCAGTGTTCGACCTCGCGCGTCGAACGGAGGCGCACGACGACGAGGTGCGGGTGTGTGCGCTCGGCGACGGGGACGCGCTCCGCGTACGTGTTGCGTGACGAGATCGACCAGCGGATGATGTGCTCCGGGTCGCGGAAGATCGTGCGGAGCCGCGGCTCGCGGTTGCCGTTCCAGAGCTCCGTGCGGTGGATGCGGCGGTGCAGCGTCCGGCGGACGACCCGTGGCAGGGTCACCCGGGCAAACGGCAGGTCGAGCCAGACGAGGAGGTCGGCGCGATCGGCCAGCAGGTCGCGGACCGCGGAGTACTGCCACTCGGTCGTCCACGAGTCGGCCGCGGTGAAGGTGCGGACGTCATCCACGAACTCCGGCCGCGGCTCCCATCCGGGGCCGTGGAAGAGCCCGTCGATCTCGGTGTGCGGTCCGCCGGTCAGCTGCGCGATGCGCCCGGCGAGCGTCGTCTTGCCGCTGCCGGACACGCCCGCGACCACCACCCTCCGCGGCCTGCCCGGCAACGCGTCCCCGTACGACAACACCCCTCGACCCTAGTTCCGCCCCCCGTCGAGTACGCAAAAACTGCACGCAGAACAGGGATTCTGCGTGCAGTTTTTGCGTACTCGACGGGGGTGGGAGACCTCAGCCGGGGTGGGTCATGGAGAGGACGTCGAGGGCCGCGTCCAGCTGGTCGAGGGTGACCTCGCCGCGCTCGACGAAGCCGAGGTCGATGACGGCCTCGCGCACGGTGATGCCCTTGGCGACGGCGTGCTTGGCGACCTTCGCGGCGGCCTCGTAGCCGATCACCCGGTTGAGCGGGGTCACGATCGAGGGGCTCGACTCGGCGAAAGCGCGGGCACGGTCGAGGTTGGCCTCGAGGCCGTCGATCGTCTTGTCGGCGAGCACGCGGCTGGCCTGCGTGAGCAGCCGGATCGACTCCAGCAGCGCGGTGCCCATGACCGGGATGGCGACGTTCAGCTCGAACAGGCCCGATGCCCCGCTCCAGGCGATGGTCGCGTCGTTGCCGACGACCCGCGACGCCACCATGAGCACGGCCTCCGGGATGACCGGGTTGACCTTGCCGGGCATGATCGAGGATCCGGGCTGGAGGTCCGGGATGTGCAGCTCGCCGAGGCCCGTGTTCGGGCCGGAGCCCATCCAGCGGAGGTCGTTCGCGATCTTGGTCAGCGAGACGGCGATCGTGCGGAGGGCGCCGGACGCCTCCACGAGCGCGTCGCGGTTGGCCTGCGCCTCGAAGTGGTTGCGCGCCTCCGTGATCGGCAGCTCGGTCTCGTCCGTCAGCAGCTCGATGACGAGCTGCGGGAAGCCGAGCGGCGTGTTGATGCCGGTTCCGACCGCGGTGCCGCCGAGCGGGACCTCGGCGACGCGGGGGAGGGCGGCGCGGATGCGCTCAATGCCATAGCGGATCTGCGCGGCGTAGCCGCCGAACTCCTGGCCGAGGGTGACCGGGGTCGCATCCATGAGGTGCGTGCGGCCGCTCTTCACGGCCTCCGCCCACAGCTCCGCCTTGGCCTCCAGCGAGACCGCGAGGTGATCGAGGGCCGGGATGAGCTCGTCGATGAGCGCGCCCGTCACGGCGATGTGCACCGAGGTCGGGAAGACGTCGTTCGACGACTGGGAGGCGTTCACGTGGTCGTTCGGGTGCACCGGACGGCCGAGGCGACGCGACGCGAGGGTCGCCAGCACCTCGTTCATGTTCATGTTCGAGGACGTGCCGGAGCCCGTCTGGTACACGTCGATCGGGAACTCGGCATTGTGCGCGCCGGAGGCCACCTCGTCTGCGGCCGCGGCGATCGCGTCCGCGATCTCCTGGTCGAGCACGCCGAGGCGGGCGTTCGCGAGGGCGGCCGACTTCTTGATGCGTGCCAGTGCGGCGATCTGGGCCGGCTCGAGCACGTCGCCCGAGATGGGGAAGTTCTCGACCGCGCGCTGCGTCTGCGCGCTGTACAGGGCGTCCTTCGGGACGCGCACCTCGCCCATCGTGTCGTGTTCGATGCGGTACTCGGCGTCCGCCTGGGTGTCCACCACGGTGTGTATTTCCTTTCTGTTGGCGGGAGCTGGTGTCAGTCGCGCATGCCGACGACGACGTCGGGGACGACCCGGCCCTCCGCGAGCCGGTAGTTGGCGCCCACGATCGCGAGGGTGTTCTCGGCGACCGCGGAAGAGATGATCTCCGACTGCGCGAGCAGCTCGGAGACGGTGTCGCGCAGGTGCTCGCGGCCCACGGCCGAGGCGTCGACCGCGGACGGCTCGACCGCACCCGGTCCGGCGACGCGGTGCACGGCCGGGACGATCGGCGCGATCAGGTCGGCGATGTGCGGCGGCAACGGATCCGCGTCCGCGGCCTGGGAGGCGATGGCCGACGCCACCGCGCCGCAGCTGTCGTGTCCGAGCACCAGGATGAGCGGGACGTTGAGCACCGCCACCGCGTACTCCAGCGACCCGACGACCGAGTCGGAGACGACCTGCCCGGCATTGCGCACCACGAAGGCGTCGCCCAGCCCGAGGTCGAAGATGATCTCGGCAGCGAGACGGGAGTCGGCGCACCCGAAGATGGCGGCCACCGGCTCCTGGCCGCCGGCGACGTCCTCGCGGCGGGTCACATCCTGATGGGGATGCTGCGGCTCGCCCGCGACGAAGCGGGCGTTGCCCTCGAGCATGGCGTTCCAGATCTTTCCGGGGCGCGTGGTGGGCACGGTTATCGTTCTCCTCCGAGTGAGTGGATCTGATCGGCCAGCGACGACGCCACCGTGCGGAACTCGGCGTCGATCGCGGTGCCGAACACGATGATGGAGCTGTCCCCGGCGTGGGTCACCAGGGCGTACTCGACGTTCCCGTTGCCCGACCCCGCTGCACGATTGTCGTAGACGTCCCAGGTCACGCCGTCGATCTCGCGGGTGCCCGCGATCCGAGACTTGGCGACCTGATCGGACACCCAGCTGTCGTTCGCGCCGAATCCCTGCGTGACGCCGATGAACTGCTCCTTGGGCGTGATCAGCCCGATGTACCAGGAGTCGACGCCATCGGCGGTCTTGGTGCGCAGCTCGGCGTTGTTCGACTTCCAGGTCGAGGGGAGCTTCGGCACGAGCAGGCGGTCCGGCTCGCTGCCCTGCGCCTCCTGCGCGACGGACGCGTAGTCGACTGGCGGCTTCGTCGCCGTCGGGTTGCCGCGCGGCACGACGAGCACAATCACGGCGACGAGCGCCAGCGTCGCGATCAGCGAGTAGATCAGGTTGTTGATCGTCTGGCGGTTGCGGTGGTTCGCCGAGTTCTGCGCCTTGCGGGCGGCCGTCTCCTCCGGCGTCTCCGGACGGCCGAGTTCGGCGACGACCGCGGGCGGCTTGCTGGTGCGGGGGCTCATCCGCCCATGACTTCTGAGGACTGTGGGGCTTCTGACGACTGCGAAGCGGCTCCTGTGCCCGAGCGCGCCGCATCGAGTCGCGCCTTCGCGCCGATCAGCCACTCCTCGCAGTGACGAGCAAGAGCCTCGCCGCGCTCCCACAGGGCGATCGACTCCTCGAGCGTCGCCGACCCCTGCTCGAGCTCTCCGACCACGCGGATCAGCTCGTCGCGCGCCTCTTCGTAGCTGAGCACGCTGAGCGGGTCGCCCGCGGGGGCGGTCTCGGAACTGGGCATGGCGTCCATTCTATTTGTCCCGCTGGGGGTCCGCTGGAGCCGACGATCCATCGGCTCCGGCCGACGTGTCGTGACCCGCGGGCGACGGGAGCTCGTCGCCGGCCATGGCGGCGAAGGAACCGCCCGACACGGTGACCCGCAGTTCGGTGCCGGCCGACGCCTCGGCCGGTTCGGAGACGACGTGCCCGGCGGCGGTCTGCACGATCGCGTAGCCGCGGTCGAGCGTCCCCTGCGGGGACAGCGCACGGAGCTGGCCGCGCAGCTCGGCGACACGCGTGGTCTCGCGTTCGACGCAGCGGCCGACGAGCTCGGTGCCGCGGGCGACGTAGCGGGTGAGCTCTTCGGCCCGCGCGTCGACGATCCACGAGGGGGAGGCGAGCACCGGTCGCGTGCGCAGGTGTCCGATCCTGTCGATCTCGTGCGCGATCCGCTGCGTGACGCGCACACCCATCCGGGCGCGCGCCTGCTGGACGCGTGCGAGCTCCTCGGCGACGTCCGGCACCACGCGCTTCGCGGCATCCGTCGGGGTGGAGGCGCGCAGATCGGCGACCTCGTCGAGCAGCGGCCGGTCGGCCTCGTGCCCGATGGCGCTGACGATCGGCGTGAGCGCGGCTGCGGCCGCCCGCACCAGCCGCTCGTCGCTGAAGCCGAGGAGATTCTGGAAGTCGCCGCCGCCGCGCGCGACGATGATGACCTCGACCTCGGGGTCGGCATCCAATGTGCGGATGGCCGAGACGACCTCCGTCACGGTGCGCTCGCCCTGGACGGATGCGTGCACGACCCGGAAGCGCACCTGCGGCCAGCGCAGCTGCGCGTTGCGGAGCACATCCTTCTCGGCGTCGGAGTCTTTGCCGGTCACCAGACCGATGGTGTGGGGGAGGAACGGCAGGCGCTTCTTGCGCTCGACCGCGAACAGGCCCTCCGCGGCGAGCTGCTGGCGCAGCCGCTCCAGCCGCTCGAGCAGGTCGCCCAGGCCGACGTGCTTCATGTCGTAGACCTGCATGGTGAGCGTGCCGCCCTTGACCCAGAAGTTGGGCTTGATGGCCGCCACGACACGGTCACCCTGCTTGAGGTCGGCCGGGATGCGCGCCTTCACCGACGACCAGATCGTGAAGCTGATCGTGGCGTCCTCGTTGAGGTCTTTGAGCTTTCCGTAGACGTTTCCGCCCGAGATGCCCCACTGGGTGATCTCGCCCTCGACCCAGGCGGTGCCCAGCCGGTCGATCCATCCCTTGATCTTGCTGTTGAGCAGCGCGACCGGCCACGGCGCGTCGACGGTCGGCGGTGCCGCCTGCATTGCGACCGTGGTCGTCTGGCTCACCGCCGTCTCCCATTCCGTGCTCAGCGCGCTCACGTAGGATCGAGGGGTGAGCGACGCAACCATCAGCCTCCCGATGCCGCGCATTCCCGGCGCCAGGCGACGGCTTCAGGATAACCCGGTCGTCGGACATAAGCGGGTGCTGCTGGCCGCGCCCCGCGGCTACTGCGCCGGTGTCGACCGCGCCGTGGTCGCCGTCGAGAAGGCGCTCGACCTGTACGGTGCCCCCGTCTACGTGCGCAAACAGATCGTCCACAACGTGCACGTCGTGTCCGAGCTGGAGCAGCAGGGTGCCATCTTCGTGGACGAGGTCGACGAGGTGCCGTCGGGCGCGCACGTCGTGTTCTCCGCGCACGGGGTGTCCCCGGCCGTCGTGAACGCGGCCGCCGAGCGCGGGCTCCGCGCCATCGACGCGACCTGCCCGCTCGTGACCAAGGTGCACCGCGAGGCCGTGCGCTTCTCGCGCGACGACTTCCAGATCCTGCTGATCGGCCACGCCGGTCACGAGGAGGTCGAGGGCACCGCGGGCGAGGCTCCGGACCACGTGACCCTGGTCAACGGGCCGGACGACGTCGACTCGATCGTCGTGAAAGACCCGGACAAGGTCGTCTGGCTGTCGCAGACCACGCTCTCGGTCGACGAGACGATGGAGACGGTCCGCCGCCTCCGCGAGCGCTTCCCGAACCTGCAGGACCCGCCGAGCGACGACATCTGCTACGCGACCCAGAACCGGCAGGTCGCCATCAAGAAGGTCGCCGAGCAGGCCGACCTCGTCATCGTCGTCGGCTCCGCCAACTCGTCCAACTCGGTTCGCCTGGTGGAGGTCGCTCTGGAGTACGGCGCGAAGGCCGCCTACCGCGTCGACTACGCCAGCGAGATCAAGCAGGAGTGGCTGGACGGCGTCTCGTCCGTCGGTGTGACGAGCGGCGCATCCGTGCCCGAAGTCCTGGTGCAGGAGGTGCTCGACGACCTCGCCGGTGCCGGCTACCAGGACGTCGAGGAGGTCAAGACGGCTGAGGAGGACCTCATGTTCTCGCTGCCGAAGGAGCTCCGCAAGGACATCACGGGCAAGCAGGATGCGCGGGCGCTTGGTGGTCGCGGCCGCTGAGTGGTCGCGGGCGCTGAGCGGTCGCGGGCGCTGAGCCGGCGCGCTACGGCGTCTCGACCGGAGTCGGCGGGGGCGTGACGCCACCGTAGAACCCGAGCAGCACCGGGTCCGTCGCGAGGATGGCCCCCGCGAAGATGATCAGCGCGAGCATGGCGACGATCCCCGCGACGAGCGGCACCCAGAACGCCAGGCGGCGCTTCACCAGCAGCCACGCGGCGAAGCCGGCCGACACCACCCAGATGACGGCGATCACGATCGAGCCGATGAGCACGAGCGTGCCGACCAGCGGCACGGGCACGTACTCGCCGAGCCCGTTCGTGCTGTGCAGCAGTTGCATGGATGCGGGGATCGCCTGCAGCGTCGCGATCGAGTACGTCATCCCGAAGAAGCCGAAGACGCCGAGCAGGACCGTCAGCGTGAGGTTCCAGGTGGGCGCCGGTCGTCCGTCCACGTTCGCCGGCGGAGCACCGGGGGCCGGTGGACGCGGCCCGAGCACCGGGGTCGCCGGCACGGGCGGAACGTCGTCCTCCCGCTCCAGCGGGCGCGAGGTGTCGAGACGGTCGGCATCCGCGGGCGGACGCCACACCCAGCCGGGTGGCGCGAGCTCCCCGTACTGCGGGCGCGGCCGGTCGTCCGGCTGCGGTTCCTGCTCGGCCATCGTGGCCGCCTCCCTTGCTGGAGCCCGTGGCTCGCGTGGTGCGGGCGGCGGAGCGTGCTGCGTCCGCCGCCCGTGAGTGCTACTTGCCGGAGTGACCGGCCGAGCCGAGCTGCTGCGTCGCCTCGACGACGCGCGCGGCCATCCCGGTCTCGGCGACCTTGCCCCAGGCGCGCGGGTCGTACGCCTTCTTGTTGCCGACCTCGCCGTCGATCTTGAGCACGCCGTCGTAGTTCTCGAACATGTAGCCGGCGATCGAGCGCGTGAACGCGTACTGCGTGTCGGTGTCGATGTTCATCTTGACGACGCCGTTGCGGACCGCCTCGGCGATCTCCTCGTCGGTCGAGCCCGATCCGCCGTGGAAGACGAGGTCGAGCGGCTTCGGGCCGTGGCCGTACTTGGCGGCCAGGCCGTCCTGGATCTCCTTGAGCAGCTCCGGGCGCAGCTTGACGTTGCCGGGCTTGTAGACGCCGTGGACGTTGCCGAACGTTAGTGCGGCCATGTAGCGGCCGTTCTCGCCGAGACCGAGCGCGTCGACCGCCTTCTCCGCGTCCGCGAGGGTCGTGTAGAGGGCCTCGTTGGACCCTTCGTGACGGACGCCGTCCTCTTCGCCGCCGACCACGCCGATCTCGACCTCGAGGATGGCGTTGATGGCCTTGGTGCGCTTGAGCATCTCCTGCGCGATCTCGAGGTTCTCGTCGAGCGGGACCGCCGAGCCGTCCCACATGTGCGACTGGAAGATCGGGTTGCGGCCCGCCTTCACCTCCTCCTCGGAGGCGGCGATGAGGGGCAGCACGAAGTCGTCGAGGGCGTTCTTCGGGCAGTGGTCGGTGTGCAGCGCTACCGTGATGGGGTAGTTCTTGGCGACCTCGGTGGCGAAGCGGGCGAACGCGAGCGCGCCGGTCGCGCGGGCCTTGACGGTCTGGCCGGCGAAGTAGTCGGCACCGCCGGTGGTGACCTGGATGATCCCGTCGCTCCCCGCCTCGGTGAGACCCTGCAGCACGGCGTTGATCGTCTGCGACGACGACACGTTGAACGCCGGGTAGGCGAAGCCGCCGGCCTTCGCTTTGTCGAGCATCTCTGCGTACTGGTCCGGCGTGGCGATGGGCATTGCGGCTCCTTGAGGATCGGGGTGTCGAACGCCCTCATCATACCGAGGCGCCCCGGTGCGCCCGGGGGCGCGTCTCGCGGACGCCCGGGCTCCGCGCGGGTGCACATCCGTGCGGACCCCCTGACGCGGCAGGGGGCGGTCGATACACTTGCAGCGTCCGGCGGCGGGCATCCCGCTCCGGTATCGACGACGACGTTCCGAATCCGTCCGGGAGGACCCACCATGAGCATGACCGACACCGCCACGCACTTCCAGCACCCGGACAGGAACCTGGCGATGGAGCTGGTGCGGGCGACGGAGGCGGCGGCGATCCGGGCGACGCCGTGGATCGGGCGCGGCGACAAGAACGCGGCCGACGGTGCAGCGGTGGATGCGATGCGCAAGTTCCTCGGGACGGTCAACTTCGACGGCGTCATCGTGATCGGCGAGGGCGAGAAGGACAACGCGCCGATGCTGTTCAACGGCGAGCATGTCGGCAACGGACGCGGGCCCGCGGTGGATATCGCGGTCGACCCGATCGACGGCACCTCGCTGACGGCGGCCGGGCGGCAAAACGCGTTGTCGGTCATCGCGGTGTCCGACCGGGGATCGATGCTGGACGCGTCGAGCGTGTTCCGGATGAACAAGATCGTGACCGGTCCGGCCGGCCACGGTGTCGTGGACCTCTCGCAGTCGATCGGTGAGAACATCCGGGCGCTGGCGAACGCGCTGGGCAAGCCGGTCACAGAGGTTCGGGTGGCGGTGCTGGACCGGCCGCGGCATGAGGGCCTGATCGAGGAGATCCGGGCGGCGGGAGCCGGGACGCGGCTGCTGCTCGACGGCGATGTCGCGGGTGGCATCAACGCGGCTCGTTACGAGTCGCGGATCGACATGTGCGTCGGCATCGGCGGCAGCCCGGAGGGCGTGATCACGGCGGCGGCGATCAAGGCCCTCGGCGGGTTCATGCAGGGCATGCTGGCGCCGAGCGACGACGAGGAGCGGGCGAAGGGCATCGCCGCGGGACTGAAGATGGACACCATTCTGAGCGCGGACGACCTGGTGCAGGGCGACAACACGTTCTTCGTCGCGACCGGTGTGACCGACGGCGGCCTGGTGGAGGGCGTGCGCCGTAAGGGACCGATCATCCGGACGGAGTCGATCGTGCTCCGCTCGAAGTCGGGCACCGCCCGCCGGGTGGTGGCGGACCACCTCGCGGAGAAGTGGCTGGAGCCCGACCAGCTCTGAGGTCCGTCCGGCCGGATTACGCCGCGCCGGTGTCGCGCTCTGCCTCGAGGGCGTGGGCGCGCTCCTGCTCCTCGATGGCCAACTTGTCGATCCCGTGCATGTCGCGGGGCTCCAGCTCGCTGACGAGTTCGAACGCCGTCAGCTCGCGCGGCGCCTCCTCGATGCCCTCGATCACGCCGATGACCTTCGACTCGTCCAGCGCGTTGAGCTTGCGAGCTGCGGGGAAGACCTGGCGCTCGAACGACCCGACGAAGCCGTTGTAGTCCTTGACCGTGCGCTCCAGCGACCGGCCCAGCTTCTCAATATGACCGGCCGTGGTGGAGAGCCGGCTGTACAGCGTCCGGCTCAGGTCGAAGAGCTGCTTCGCCTCCTGCGTCAGCACATCCTGCTGCCAGCTGAAGGCCACGGTCTTGAGTACGGACCACAGGGTCACGGGCGACGCGAGCGCGACCCGCTTGCCGAAGGCGAACTCCATGATGGAGGGATCGGCTTCGAGAGCCGACGACACGAGCGACTCGCTCGGGATGAACGCGATGACGAGCTCGGGGGAGGACTCGAGACCGGTCCAGTACGCCTTGCTTCCCAGAGCCGTGATGTGGTCGCGCACCGCCTTGACGTGCTGCTTGAGCAGCGCCTCCCGCTGCGCAGCCTCCGAACCGGTCGCCGTCGCCGGGATCTGGCTGGCCTCGAGATATGCGTTGAAGGGCACCTTGGCGTCGAGCGCGATGCTCTTGCCGCCGGGGAGACGCACGATCATGTCGGGACGGCCTGCGCCGGACTCCGAGTGGATGCTCGACTGCACGTCGAAGTCGACGCGCTCGATGAGACCCGCGGCCTCCACGACGCTCCGCAGCTGGGTCTCGCCCCAGACACCGCGGGTGCTGTTGGAGCGGAGGGCCGACGCGAGGGCCTCCGCCGTGCTGCGCAGCCGCTCCTCCGACTCCGCCGCCGACCGCAGCTGCTGGGCGAGCTGCCCGTGCTGCTGGTTGCGCTGGGTCTCGAGCTCGATGACTTTGCGCTGCATGTCCGTCAGGCTCTCGCGCACCGGCGCGAGGGCCTGCAGCACCTTGCTCTCGGCGCGCTCGCGCTCGGCGCGGGCCTCCGCCTCGGCGCGATGCTGCTCGACCGTCTCGCGGTACTGCTCCTGGGCGGCGCGCAGTTGATCCTGGAGCGCATCCACCCGACTGTGCGCAGCGGCGAGATCGGCCCGGATCTCTGACTGCACCGCCGTCTCGGCCGCCCGCAGCTCGGCGAGCTCGGCCTGGTGCTGGGCGGCGAGCACGACCGGGTCGACGACCGGCGCGGCGGGCTCGGCCGACGTCCGCGAACGCAGGAGGCGCAGGACGGCGACGCCCGCGCCGATGGCGCCGACGACGAGGCCGATCAGGAGGCCGAGGAGCAGGGCGAGGATGTCCATGCCCTCAGTGTGTCAGCAGCCGCCGACACTGCCGCTTCCGCGGCCCGCGAGTCCGATCCCGTCCCGCCGAGACGTGAGGGATCGCCCGAATTCGCGGCGGATCGCTGAACTATGTCCAGACGGGATCAGGCGGCGATCGGAACGCCGATGCGCCCGAGCCGGGCGCCGGTCAGCTCGGCGAGGTCGGCGATGGTAGCCGCGTCGTGCCGCCGGGCCGCGTGGATCATGATGGCGGCGCACGCCTCGGCGTCCGCCAGCGCGTCGTGGTGCGCGAAGTCCTCGAACCCGGCCGCCATCGCCGCGACGGGAAGGCGGTACGACTCCAGGTGGTACGTCTTCCGCGCGACCTGCAGGCTGCACAGGTAGCTGTACTCCGGGCAGGCGACGAAGGTCGCCGCGCACGCGGCCCGGATCACGCCCATATCGAAGCCCGCGTTGTGGGCAACCAGATGGTCGTCCTTCGCGAACTCGACCAGATCGGCCAGCTGGTCGACCCAGCCCGCCGCGTCGGCCACATCCTCGGGCCGGATGCCGTGGATGCGCACGTTCCACTCCTGGAAGACGTCGTGCCCCAGCGGCGGCCGGATGAACCATCCCGCCCGGTCGACCACCTTGCCGTCTCTGACCTTGACGAGTCCGACCGAGCAGGCCGATGCGGCGGAGGAGTTGGCGGTCTCGAAGTCGATGGCGGTGAAGTCCAGGGTCACGTCGTCATGCTGACACGGCCCACCGACGCCGCCCGGCATCCCGCCCGCGCGCCGCCGCATCCCGCCGCATCCCGCCGCGAGGTGCACGTTGTTGCGGTCGACACGCCGTGTGAATGCGCACCTACGTGCACCTCAACCGCGCGGCCGGGCGTGTGTCGGTCGCGACGCGTACGATCGGCGGCATGCGATCCCGTCAGCAGCGCGACCTCCATGCCGCCTCGTTCGACCGTGCCGCCGACCTCTACGACGCGGCCCGGCCGACGTACCCGGCGGAGGCGGTCAGCTGGCTCCTCGGCGGGGTGGAGGGGCCGGTGCTCGATCTCGGCGCAGGGACGGGCAAGCTCACGGCATCGCTCGTCGAGCGCGGACTCGAGGTGGCCGCCGTGGACCCGTCGCCCGAGATGCTGCGCGTGCTCCAGGAGCGTCTCCCTGACGTGGATGCGCGCGAGGGCGCCGCCGAGCGCATCCCCTTGCCGGACGACGCCTTCGGGCTTGTGGTCGTCGCGCAGGCGTGGCACTGGGTGGACGCCGACCGAGCGGTTCACGAGGTCGCCCGCGTGCTCCGCCCCGGCGGCCGGCTCGGACTGATCTGGAACGAGCGCGACGAGAGCGTCGGCTGGGTGCGCGAGCTGGGGGAGCTGATGGATGCGAGCTCGGCCGTGTTCGACGACGAGGCCGACCCGGTGGTCCCGCCGCCGTTCGGTCCGCTCGAATGTCACGAGACCCGCTGGGTGCAGGCGCTCACCGTCGACGGCCTGCTCGATCTGGCGCGCTCCCGCAGCTACTTCATCACGAAGGACCCGGACGGCCAGGCTGCCGTGATCCAGTCGCTGCGGCGCCTCGCTCGCGAGCATCCCGACCTCGCCGGGCGCGACACCTTCGAGCTGCCGTACGTGACCCGCAGCTACCGGGCCACGCTGGAGGGCTGAGCCGCCCGACCGTCGGCCGGCCGCAACCCACCCGCCCCGTAGAATGGACGACCGTGGCTCTCACTATCGGAATCGTCGGACTGCCCAATGTGGGCAAGTCCACCCTGTTCAACGCGCTGACCAAGAACGACGCGCTCGCCGCGAACTACCCGTTCGCGACCATCGAGCCGAACGTCGGCGTGGTGAACCTGCCCGACCCGCGGCTGGACCGCCTCGCCGAGCTGTTCCACAGCGAGCGGACCGTGCCGGCCCCCGTGTCGTTCGTCGACATTGCGGGCATCGTGAAGGGCGCGAGCGAGGGCGAGGGCCTGGGCAACAAGTTCCTGGCGAACATCCGCGAGGCGGACGCCATCGCCCAGGTCGTGCGCGGGTTCAGCGACGCCGACGTCGTCCATGTGGCCGGGAAGACCGACCCGGCGGGCGACATGGAGACCATCAACACCGAGCTCATCCTCGCCGACCTGCAGACCCTCGAGAAGGCGGAGCAGCGGTACGAGAAGGAGGTCAAGGGCCGCAAGCTGGAGCCGGTGGTCCTGGAGACCGCGCGCGCCGCGATCGAGTACCTCAACTCGGGCAAGCCGCTGTCGACCTCGTCGATCGACCTGGAGCCGGTCCGCGAGCTGGGCCTGCTCACCGCCAAGCCGTTCATCTACGTCTTCAACGTGGACGAGGATGTGCTCACCGACGAGTCCCGGCGCGCCGAACTGGCCGCCCTGGTCGCGCCCGCGCAGGCCGTCTTCCTCGACGCCAAGCTGGAGTCGGAACTCATCGACCTCGACGCGGCCGACGCCGCCGAACTGCTCGCGTCGACCGGCCAGGAGGAGTCCGGCCTCGACCAGCTCGCCCGCATCGGCTTCGACACCCTGGGCCTGCAGACCTACCTGACGGCCGGCCCGAAGGAATCGCGCGCCTGGACCATCCACAAGGGCTGGAAGGCCCCGCAGGCGGCCGGCGTCATCCACACCGACTTCGAGAAGGGCTTCATCAAGGCGGAGGTCATCTCCTTCGACGACCTGATGGATGCCGGAAGCGTCGCCGAGGCCCGCTCACGCGGCAAGGCGCGTATGGAGGGCAAGGACTACGTCATGCAGGACGGCGACGTGGTGGAGTTCCGCTTCAACGTCTAGCTGACCGGGGGACGGCAGCCCACTCGGTAGCCGGGCACGGCGCTAGGGTCGGGGCATGGATAACCCGGGCGAGCGCGCGCTCGCGGAGTTGGCGCGAATGGTCGAAACTCACGGCTGGGCTATCAGGCATGTACTCGGCAGTTCATCGGTCGCGCCGTTCTCCTACACTGTGGGGCTCACGGCGAGAGGCTGGGATGAACTCGTGATCACGGGTTTGCCTGCAGATGTCGCTGACGCATTCATCCGGAACGCGGTGGACGAGCAGGCATCGAGCGGAGCATTTCCAGCGGGCGGTCGGACGACCGCGCTCACGGAATCGGGGTCTGTAGCGATTCTCCGAGTCGAGGACCGTAGCGGGCTGACGGCCGCTGCCAGAATACTGGGCGACTTTGAAGCACTTCAGCTGGTGTGGCCGGACTCGACCAACCGTCTTCCGTGGGAGCTGGGCTATCGGAATCCGCCTGGAGCGCAGCCGCTCCTAGCGCCGGGACTGAATTGAATCATGCCCTCTAATGCCTATCCGCGACGTAACGTGGTGGAGTTCCGCTTCAACGTCTGAGACTGAGGCGACGCCGATCAACGCAAACTCAGCCTCGCAACCGTTATGGCTGGGATACTCAAAGCCATGAGTCTAGAACCTCACTCCGTTGAGGCGTTGTGCGGAATTCCCGTCACCTCGAAAGGATGGAAGGGCTCGTTTCGCGACCTCTTCGACCTTGCACTGCCCGCAATCTCCGATAGACGAGTAACAGTCGGTGAAATGCGTCGGATATTGGCCGACCAACCGGAGCTGATCGACGCGTGGGAGGGATTCTCGGAAGATAACCGTTCAACCCCGGCACCCTATCTGCGAGGCACCGAGGTCGGCGACTTCGATGGTAGCTACTCTTCCGTGATCATCCACGAGGATCGGGTCAGTGCTTGCATCGACTTCATCTTCCGCCGCGTAGTCGAGCTGAAACTCGCCGAGAGGGATTTTGCGTGACGTTGCAAAACGACGGAACGTGGTGGAGTTCCGCTTCAACGTCTAACTAGCCCCGGCGTTCACCAGTGCCGTGACCCAGGCGCCCCTTTGAACGGCCCGACCACGGCTCTCGTGATCCAGCCGCCGTAGAAGTCTCCGGGCTGCGGCGTGACGACCTCGCCGTCGACCGTGCACTCGTCCATCTGCTGGGCGTAGACGGCGACGCGGTCGCGGAGCGGCTCGAACCCCGGCGACGGATGCGGGTAGTTCCACGCGCACGCGGGCCGAATCTCGCCTCCGCCGCGCACGTCGAAATAGCGTGCGGTGCCTTTGAACTCGCAGAACGACGAGCCGTCGGCCTTGACCAGCGCGCCGTCTGCGAAGTCCGCTATCGGGACGTAGTAGACCGGCGGATGGCTTGTCTCGAGCACCCGGACGACGTCCCGGGTTTCGACGATGAGCTGCCCGCCCAGACGGATCGTGACAGGCACGGCGACGCTCTCGATTCGCGGCGGCCTCGGGTAGTCCCACACAGACTCCTGCCCCGGTCCGGGGATCTCGGGGCGCGGTCGGGACACCTGTTCACTCTACGTCCGCGGTGCTTCACTGGAGCATGGCCGCCTCGCCGATGTTCCCGCTCGGATCAGTGCTGTTCCCCTCCGTGCCCATCCCGTTGCGGGTGTTCGAGCCGCGGTATCTCACGCTGGTCGGACGTTTGCTCGACGAGGTGGAACCGGGTTTCGAGTTCGGCGTCGTGCTCATCGAGCGCGGATTCGAAGCCGGGGGCGGCGACCAGCGCGCCTCGGTCGGGACGATGGCGCGTCTTGTGAGCGCCGCCGTGGGCGCCGACGGCCTGCTCATCGTCGGCGTCGGGACCCGGCGGTTCACGGTCGAGCGATGGCTCGACGACGACCCGTATCCCCGGGCCGAGCTCTCGATGCTGCCGGATCTGGAGTGGTCCGAGGCACTCGATCCTCTACGGGCCGAGGCAGAATCGGTTGTCCGCCGCGTGGTCGCCCGCGTCGCGGAGCCGCAGTCGGATGCCGATATCGAGCTGTCGAACGACCCCGTCGAAGCCGCGTGGCAACTGGCGGCGATCGCCCCGCTGGGCGAGTACGACAGGTACACCCTGCTGAGATCGACATCGTTGGGAGGTCTCCTGCGTCAGACGATCGATCTGGTCATCGAAGCCGAGGAGCTCTGGTCCGCCGAGTGAGGCGTCTGACGCGTGGATTCCCGCTTCATTGTGGGTGACGAACCACTTTCTCCACGGCTGCGCGGTGCCCCGCTATAAATGCATGTGATGCGGTTATGTCCTGGTGGCTCGCACGAGCCTTCCAGCCCGTGCGGCGATGGGATATCGGATGGGTTCGGCGAACGACGATCTTGAAACTCTGCTCTTCGAGAGCAAGACCACCGCTCCGCTCTTCGACCCGGCCTATGTTCGCCGGCAGGACCTCATCCAATCGCTGCGCGCCAGTACCTCCCGGATCGTCACGGTCGAGGCGCCCGCCGGCTACGGGAAGACGTCGCTCCTCGCCGAATGGGAACACGACGAAGATCGGGCGACCGGTTGGCTCACACTCCGCGAAGACGATGACGATCCGGCGGCGCTGATCCGCCTCCTGGCCCGCGTGTGCACGGCGTTCGCATCGGAGGCCGAGTCGGTCTTCACGCAGATCGCGACCACCCAGACGGGAGTGCTGAGCAGGCTCGCCCCGGCGCTGGCTCTTGCGCTCTCACGGTGCGAACGCCCGTTCGTCCTGTTCATCGACGACGTCCACGTGCTGAGAACGGTCGGATGCATCGACGCCTTGGAGGTGGCTCTGGCTCGGGTGCCGGCGGGATCGCAGGTGGTACTGGCGAGCCGGCAGCATCTGGCGGCCTTGGCCCGAGGTCGCGTCGAGATGTCGGCAGCCAGGGTCGGGGCGGCCGAGCTGCGCATCGACCTCGACGGGGCGGCGCGGATCGCCGACGAAGCGGGTGCTCACGTGGACCAGAGCATCCTTGCGGACTGGGTGGACCGGTGCGAGGGCTGGGCGGCCGGGCTGCACATGTACGCACTGCTCTCGAGAAGCAGGCCGTTCGCCGTCACGAGCGACCACAGCGCACTCGCCGACTACCTCTATCGAGAATGCGTGCGCGACCTCCCGGAGGACACCCGCCAGTTTCTGCTCCGCACCTCGATCCTCACCACCCACATCCCGGACCTGTGCGATGCCGTACTGGAACGTGACGATTCGATCCGGATCCTTCGGGACCTGGAATCGCGCCAGCTTTTCGTCACCGCGGACGTGGACGGCCGCGCGTTCCGCCTGCATCCCCTGTTCAGGGAGTACCTGTCGGATGAGCTGCAGCTCGAGTCCGCCTCGCTGGTGCCGGCCTTGCACGCTCGAGCATCGCAGTGGTTCGCCGAGCGCGGCCAACTCCCCGCGGCCATCGATCATGCCATCGCCGCGGGGGACTTCCCCACCGCGACGGCTCTGGTGACCGCCGCCGGTCTCCCGGCCTACGAGGCGGGCCAGAGCGCGACACTCGGCCGATGGCTGCGTGAGATCGGCGACGCCAACCTCCTGGCGAACCCGTCAGCCGTTGTCGTCTTCGCCTGGTTCGCGGTCCTCGCGGGATCGGATGACGACGCCCGCAAGTGGGGCACCCTGTTGGGGATGGTTCCCGATGACGCTGCAGCCGCCGGAATCAATGTCGCTTCGGCGAAGGCGATGATCCGGGCCATCATGATGCCCGACGGCATCCAATCAGCCCTCGAGGACGCAGAGTTCGCGGCTGAGGTCGAACCGCTCGAGAGTCCGTGGCGAGACCCCGCCGTTCAGATACTCGGAAGCACCCTGCTCCATGCCGGCCATGAAGAGCGCGCCAGGATCGTGCTCGGTGAGGCGATCCACATCGCCAGCGTCCACGGCAATCCCGCCTCCATCGTGATCTGCGAGTCCGAGCTCGCCTTCCTCGCGATCGAGGCCGGAGCGTGGGAGCAGGCGGCGCTGCACATCCAGAGAGCCTTGGACACCATCCGGGCGGGAGGCATCGAAGGCTACGTCATGTCCGCGTACGCGCACGCGTCCGCCGCCTGTTTGGAACTCCATGCCGGCCGAACCCTGTCAGGGAGACGGTACCTGGCGAGGGCCATGTCAGAACGCCAACGATGCGGGAGCGCCGTGCCGCTCCTCAGCATCCCGACCCGGCTGCTCCTCGTCCGTGCGCAATTGGCCGTCGGGGATGCGGATGCGGCCCGGATCCTCCTCGATGAGATCGATGAAGTCCTTCCCCCGGGGCTCCCAGGCGACGCCTTGGACACACGGAGCGCGTTCGCCCGGAATCTGCTTGCCGAGCACACGCGGACACGGGAGCGTCGTGCCGACTCCGTGGCGCTCACCGAAGCCGAACAGCGTGTGCTTCCCTACCTGCAGACTCACCTGACCCGACCGGAGATCGCACAGCGCCTTTACGTCTCGCCCAACACCGTCAAGACCCACATCAGCGCGATCTTCCAGAAGTTCGGGGTGTCGTCGCGTTCGGAAGCGGTGCGGCGGGGGGTCGAGTTGGAGCTCCTCGGTAAGGCGACCGAGCTCACGCCGGTCTGACGCGGGCGGCGGAAATTCCCTGTCAGCACGCTAGATTCGGTTCGGTAGCCGGGTGATGGATCACCCGCGTTCTGAGCGAAAGAGAGATGGCTGTGATCCTCGCGAACCGGTCCACTCTCTCGGTCTACAGTCACGAACGAACGGTGTCTGAGATCAGTGCCGCCCTCGGGCTTGAGCCGAGCAGCAGCGCGGATGTGGGCGATCCTACGAGAGCGGCCGTGGCTGGCCGAGTGCTCGCCGCCGAGTACATGATCCATCAGCGCGCTCAGTGGTCCTTCGACGTGGGTGCATCGACCCTGGATGTGAGAGACGACCAAGGGGTCGCCTCCCTGAGAGCGCTCGTCGACGTGTTTCGGCAGAGGGCCAATGCGCTCCAATCGTTGAGGCCGGAGTGCGAGACGGTCATATGGTGGTCCGGTTCGTCCGACAGCACTCAAGGGACATTCGTCATCCCACCGGACTTGCTGGCGGACCTCGCCATGCTCGGGTGCGAGTTCCGAGGGACGGCGTATCTGAATGACGGCGAGCCCGACGCGGATTCTCCGAATTCACCAAGCGCGAGAGCGTCTCGAAAACATCTCCCGCAGTGACCGTTTCCGTGGCCGAATCTCTACGCTGGCTTCCTCCGCGACGCCCAGTCCTGCCTCTGTCGCGACGATCCAGCAGGCGAACTCCCAATCGGTCGCTACCTCCGAGGCCGCCACTTCGCTCTGAACCCGTGCTCTGACGTCCTCGAGGGCTTCCGGAACGTGACGAACGGGCGCATGGCGGCCAGGCGGACCTCCGTCGATATACTCCATGCGTCCGACGCTGATGAGACCCAGGGCGCTGAGCTTCTCGAAGCTGCCGAAGGCCGCGGCAATATCGTCGTCGCTTGGTCGCCAGTCGGGAGTCGGCGGCGGATTGGTCCTGATTCCGAGGTGGATCAGGGCCCAAACAAGCGAGACGTCGTCGTATCGAGTTCCCGCGAGCAGGTCCGTCTCCTCCGGGGTCACGTCCGTTCGCTCGATCACCCGGTCAGGATACTGAACGCCAATCCGTGACGGAACGCGGTGGAGTTTCCCTTGCGTCGTGTCGCCGGCCCGCACGACTCCGCCAGGTATGGTCTCCCGTATGACCGAGGTGCCTCGATGGTGGGAAGCCGTCTCGCCATCCACCCGTGAATGGCTGGTCGCGCACCAGCGCGAACGGATCAGCTGGCACGTGCTGCCGGAGTTGTGGCAGGCCGGTGCAGAGCTGATGCAGCCAGATCCAACCCGCAGTGTCTTCGTCTTCCATGACGCCGATGCGGAATTCATCGCTTTCCAGAGGGTGGACCCCGCCGCATCTCGCACCGAATCCATCCGGACGCTGGATCGTTGAGCAGGAATCAGATGGACTACCTCGACGGTCGACTCACGTTGATCGATCAGGTGGTTGGGTCGCGGGTCGAGAGCATCCAGCGCCTTCGCTATGTCGACGGGCGCTCGGCGCCGTCGGACGACGGTCCCCTTCAATTCTGTTTCGACTCCGGTGAGGTTCGCCGCTTCGACGCCGGGGGTGATGGCGAGCGGCTCGCGGTCGGCGTCACCCGCTGGCAGGATCCTTTCGCCGAACCGCTATCGGACGAGAACCGCAGGTTCGTTCGGGCGTCTGGCGCGTGGCGCGAGTTCGATGTGACGCGGGAGGACCCCTATCGCGCCGTCGTCGGCGAGCGACTCCTCGGCTATCGCACGACCCGCACCTCCCGCGAGGCGTTGGACGGCGTGATCCTCGAATTCGAAGAGCTGATCATCATCCTCGAGACGCACGGCGCGGACGAGCTCTTCGTGACCTGGGCTGGTCCGCATCTCCGCGTCCGCCCGTTGAGCTGAGCCGTTGCGGCGCGCGGGCACGCGCATCCACCGGTCCTGCGCCATGATCGATCTCGTGGATGCTGCGACGATCGGCAACGAACGCGGTGCGCTGCGGTTCGGCGACGTGCGTCGCGCAGGAGATGGTTCAGCGGAATACGTGACTGCCGTCCTGGAAGTCGAAGGCCTGAACGCCCGCGCGGAAGTCGTCGCCAACTACGCGCAGGGGTTCGACGACTTGGTCGAGTTCTTCAGGCAGTTGGCTCAGGACTGGCGCGGATGGACCGGCGAACGCGTGTGGGAGTCGGTCGAGGGCGAGGTGTCGATCGCAGCGGCGCACCGTGGCCACGTCGAGCTCGATGTGCGCCTTCAGGGGGGACCGCACCGTCGTTGGTCCGCTCGGTCGACGCTGCTCATCGAGCCCGGGGAAGAACTCAGCCGGGCTGCGAGGGATGTCGCGGACCTCTTTGCAGATCGCAGGTCGCAATAGTCGAAGCGAGGCTCGAACGTCCGTTTAGCATATGAGCCATGACCGACGTCGAAACCGTCACGCTTTGGCGTCCGACGGGGCCCGAAGAGCTGGTGCTGGTGGAGGAATCCGGCTGGACGCGATGGCCTCCGCGGTTGCCGGACCAGCCGATCTTCTATCCGGTGCTCAACGAGGACTACGCGGTCCGCATTGCGCGAGATTGGAACGTCAAAGCGTCCGGCGTCGGGCACGTCACCCGCTTCCGCGTGCGAAAGGACTTTCTGGACCGTTTCGAGGTGCAGCAGGTCGGTGGTGAGACCATCCTCGAGTATTGGATTCCCGCCGAGCAGCTCGAGGAGCTCAACGGCAACATCGTCGGGTGCATCGAGGTGACGCGCAGCTTCCGGCGCGGGCCGGACGGCGATGTGGTGGAGGCCCACGACCGTGAGTGACCATGACAGCGGCGGAGGAGTCACCCTCCGGCTGGACCCACACCCGGATGGGAATCTGTTCGAGTCCGTCTCACTTGTCCAGCCCGATGGGGCCGTCCTCTGGACTGCGACTCCGACCGGTTTCGGCTCCGATGACGCATGGACGGATGCTCGGCTGGTAGATGACGCCGTCGTCGCTCATACGTGGTCGTGCTGGCGCGTGCGATTGAACCTCGTCGACGGGCGCGTCCTCGACGCGGTCTTCACCAAGTAGCAGCCGCGCCATTCATGCGCGCACGCCGCGGTGGTCCCGTTCGGCGTCCCGCTCAGCCAGCCTTCGCCGGGAGTCGGCGGTGATCCGAAGCCATTCGGATCCGCGAGCGAAGTCCCGGACAGCCGGCGCCGCGCCCGCTGCGGTGGCGCCGATGAACGCGTTGACGACATCCGCCTGGGCGATGGCGCGGGAGCGGCGTACGGCCGTCGCCGGGAACGAGCGGGAGGTGCCTCTTCCTTCGCGCATCCAGGAGAGAAACAGCACCTGCACCGACCGGTACGGGGTGCCGCGGGTGACGAACCAACTGTGCCACCTGTCGGGTCGGCACCGGGTCTCGGCATCGAGCGGGATCGTGTAGGTGCGGAACCAGCTCCGAACCCGGATGTGGCGGTCGGACAGGTATACCCCGACGAACAGCGACCGCACCACAGCGACAGCGAGCAGGCAGACGGCAACCCAGATGAGCGGGGCCAGACTCCGATCGACCATTGACACATCCGGGGACGGATAGAGCAGACCCGCCAGGCAGGCGAGCAGGAAGACGATCAGCGTGGTGATGGCCGCCACGCGTGCACCGCGACTCGACTGCCGCAGCCGGACCTCGGTCGTCCGCCCGGAGCCGGCGGCTCGCTCCAGCGGCTCGTCGGTCGATTCGGCGGTCACGGGTCGATCCTGTCATCTCATGCCGCTCGACGTGACCTTCGCGCGCGGACGCGTGCTCGTCGTCCCGCCGAGAATCCCTCTGAGGGATGATCCCTCCGGGGCTGCGCCTCACTAGCGTGGACGCATGCGTGGCGGGCAGCAGAACGGCGTGACGGCCGGCATACTGCGCGGGCTCCTGGAGGCGGGTGGACAGTCGGCATTGACCCTCGCCGTCATGGGCTTCGCAGGGCTGGTCGTCTGCATCGCGGCGGGCTCTTATGACGGCATTCCGACGATGATCGGGTGGTTCATGCTGAGCGCCGCGGCGGCCTTCGTGACGACGGTCATCGTCATGGCGGGAGGCCTCCCACTCCGCCTGATTCCCCGTGCCCGCAACTTCTGGCGCGCCCATGCCGAATTCGCCTTCGTCGGGATATCCGTAGGCGCGGTGCTGATCGTCGGTTCCCTCGTTCTCGCGGGGCGGACCACGATCAGTGACGACTTCGGGGGGCGTTTCGACGTGTTGGAGCCGAATCCATGGATACTGCTCGCCGGTTGGCTCCTGCTCGCGTTCTCGTGCGCTCACGTTCGCTGGCCACGGGAGTGGAGCCGTCGGCGCGCGGGAAAGTCGAGCGTGCGTTTCTGACGACTCGGGATGCATCGGGGCGCCGGATTCGGCCGAAACGGAGGCTAGAGCGCCACCTCGGGAGCGAGCGATCCTCCGTTTCCTGCGGGCTCGCGGCGCGTCGGAGCGGGAATCCTCCGTTTCCGCGGCCGCCGGCCCCTTCACCAGCTCCGCAGCACCGCCGCCTTCGGACCGGCGACCAGCGTCCGCGCGGGCACGTCCTCCGCGACGGTCGCGCCGGCGGCGATCACGGAGTCGCGGCCGATGGTGACGCCGGGGAGGATGGTGGCTCCCGCGCCGATCCACACGTTCTCCTCGACCGTGATGGGGCCGCCGGTCAGCCAGATGCGGCGGTCGTCGGTGTCGACGGGGTGGCCGACGGTGATGAAGGTCGCCTTCGGGGCGACCATCACGCGCTCGCCGAGGGTGATGCCCGCGTAGTCGAGGAAGGTGCAGTTCTGGTTGATGAACACCCGCTCCGCCAGCTCCAGGTTGCGGCCGTGATCGGTGAAGAACGGCGGGTAGATGGTCACGCGTGGCGGGAGCGGGCGGCCCAGGATCTGCTCGAACAGGGCGGATTTGCCGTCCTCGTCGTCGAAGGGAAGGACGTTCAGCCGCGAGGTCAGCGCGGTCACCTCCAGCACCCGCTCGGACATCGCCTGGAACTCGGGACTGTGGATGCGCATCAGCAGCTCGGACACCCCACGATCCTGACGCGGACGCGGTGCGTGCGGGCAGCGGACACGCCAGCGCGCGCCCAGAGCGCGACGCACGCTACGGTAAGGCTCGACACCGCACATCCAGGAGGACCCATGCCGTACGTCGTCGACTTCGAGAACGTCTCCACCGTCGGGCTCGAATCGTCGCCGGTCGCGGACGCGCTCGCCGGCCTCCGCGCGAACGAAGCGCGGTACTACCGCAACAAGTACGACCACGTCTTCACCGTCGGGACCGCGGAGGAAGAGCAGGATGCGGTGGACCGGGTCGCGCGCGTCCTGAAGGAGGAGCGCGGCATCGTCATCGGCTCTCCGGCGCTCGAGGCCACGGACTTCGAGGCCGACGGGATGCGGATGACGTACGTCTTCTACGAGTCCGGGCTGTCGATCAACGTGATGTACACGCTCGCCGAGGGCGGCAAGCGGGCGGTCGGCTTCAAGCTCTCCGACGGGATGGACGTGCCGGAGGAGCTGTCGTCGTTCAAGTTCGCGCGCCAGAAGTCCCGGCTCGCGGGGACCATCCGCGGGTCCTATTTCGTGATCAAGGGCGAGTACTGACCTCCTCCGTCACACGACGGCGCGGACGAACTCCGCGACGGTCGAAGCGATGAGGTCTCGCACACCGGCTGCGCCCAGCGGGGACGCCTTCGGCACCCTCATGCCGTGGTCGGCGCCCGGGACCTCCACCACCTGGATGCGATCGGCTGCCTCGGCCGAGGAGGCGCCGGCCTCCTCCGCCTCCACTTCGGAGGCGACGAGAGCCGCTGATCCGAACGGGTCGCCTCCGCCCTGGACGACGAGCACAGGGACGACCGGCTCGAGCAGTTCGTCGAGCCGCGACCGATCGGCCTTGCCCGGCGGGTGCAACGGGAACGCAAGGCAGACGACAGCTCGAACGCCGAGGGCCGTCGCCGTCCGGCAAGCGACGCGCGCGCCCGCGCTGCGGCCGCCGGTCACCAGGGGGAGGTTGCCCGCGAGCTCCCGGACCCGCGGCGCGGTCTCCTGCCAGGCGATGTCGAGGGTGGCCGGACGGGCGGCCACGCGCTTGCCCGCGACCCGCCACGGCTGCTCGTAGCGGACGACCGTGATGCCCTCCCCGGGCAGCCGGGAGGCCAGCACTGCGAGGTCGGCCGCCTCGATGCCGCCGCCGGCGCCGTGGCCCAGCCAGAGCACTGCGGTGGGGCGTTCGGCCGCGGAGACGGTCAGGCGGCCGGGGCCGACCGTGGTGGGGACGTCGATCTGCATGGAGTCGACGCTACCCGTTCGGTTCAGCGGGGGACGGTCGGCGAGGGAACTGTGGAAAAGGGGGAGAGGACGTCCGCTGGGGACGGAATTGCGCACATCCCGACCGCCCGGCATTCGTCGCAACTCTTGCTTCCGCACGCCGCCGGGCGGACCATGGAAGAGGCGATGCGGGCGCCACGGGTCGGATGGGGATGATCACGATGGTCGCGGACTCACGGGTGTGCAGAGTGTGCGGAGGGCCGATCTCCGCGGAACGGCGGCTGGTGCCGACGTCACGCGGGGCATGGGCAGTGGTGACGGTCGCGGTGGGCTGCCGAAATCCGCTCTGCCGCGCGTCGTCGATCGCCCAGCAGCGCATGGTGCCCCCCGGCACCACCCTGGTCGCCTGAGCGCAGGCGACCGGCCGACCGCCTGTGGGTCGCAATACGCCGTTCTGGCGCGCCCATGACGGCGTGTTGCGACCCACAGGCCAAAACGCCAGCAGCCGCGGTCAGGAGGCAGCGGCGGCGGCACGCCTCGCACGCCCGGGCCGCACGAACACCAGCAGCGCCAGGTGCACCACCGCCAGCACGGTCGCGACGCCGACGGCCGCCAGCCAGCTGCCCGCGGTCGTCCCACCGCTGAACAGCAGCCCGAGCACCGTCGTCGCGACGATCGCTCCGACATAGCGCGACGTCTGGAAGATGCCCGCGGCGACGCCGCTGTCCTCCGGGCGAGCCGCCGAGTAGAGCGCCTGATTCATCCCGATGCTGACGACGCAGTAGGGGATGCCGAGTGCCGCAGTGAGCACGAGCACGACCCAGGGTGCCGTCGTCGCGGCGGCGACGGCGAGAAGGGCGGCCCCGACGACGAGCGCGATCGCACCGGTGATCAACGTCGGCCGCAGCCCGACGGACTCGATCGCGCGCGCGGCGAGCGGCGTGACGACGATGGTCACGGCCGCGAGCGGGAACATGAGCAGTCCGGCGACGCCCGCGCTGTAGCCTCCGTGCGTCTGCAGGTACTGCGGCAGGCCGAAGAAGGCGGAGTAGTAGACGACGTTGAAGATCGCGAAGCTGAGGTACACCAGCAGCAGACGCCGGTTCGCCGCCAGCAGCCGCAGATCGAGGAACGGGTGCGCTGTGCGCAACTCCCGCCAGACGAACAGCGCGGCGGCCACGGCGCACACCGGCAGCAGCCACCAGAGCGGCTGCGGTTCGAGGTCGAGCAGGAAGACAAGCAGCGACGTGAGGGTCGCGATGAACAGCAGGATGCCCGGGATGTCGGACTCGGCCAGCGTGCGCCCCAGCGGCACCCGCTCCCGCTCGGCGTCCGCCGGTGCGAAGAACCACACGCCGACGAAGGCGATCAGGGCCAGCGGCACGTTCACCCAGAAGATCGACTCCCAGCCGAGGAACGTGATCAACGCGCCGCCGAGCACCGGTCCGATGGCGGCGCCGGAGGTGTTGGCGATCTGGATGCGGCCGAGCAGTCGCGGCGTCCCCACCCCGGAGGCCGCCGCGAGCGGTCGCAGCAGGGCGATCGCCGAGGGGAACGCGGTCGCCGTCCCCACCGCGAGAGCCACTCGGCCGACGCAGACGGCGGCGAGGGAGCCTGCGAACGGCGTGAGCGCGCAGGCGAGGACGACGACCAGCATCCCGAACAGGAACAGACGGCGCGGGCCGAAGCGGTCGCCGAGTCGACCCATCAGCGGCTGGCCGGCGGCCGACGCCAGGTAGAACGACGTGATGACCCAGGTCACGGCCGTCACATCCACACCGAAGTCGTGCTGCAGCGGCACGAGGGCCACGGCGATCATCGACGAGTTGAGCGGGTTCAGCAGCGTGCCGAGGCTGAGCGCGGCGACGGCCGCCCCCGTGCGCGGGCGCGCAGGATCGTCGGAGCGGGTCACCCCGTCCACGCTACCCGGATCGCGCGATCAGTCGTCGAGGTCCTCGGTCGTGACGGGGATGGTGGAGCGGTAGGGGTAGGCGGGCATCGACGAGTACTCCTCCTCGTCGGCCAGCTCGTACACGTCGTAGGCGAGGGCCCCGGCGAACAGGGTGGCGACGCGGATCTCGCCGGGAGGGCACCCGCCGATCAGGGGCACGACCACGACGCTGTCGAGGGTTCGGCCGTCCTCGTAGAGGAGGGCCGCTTTGATGGTTCGCGTAAGTGCGTCCATGACCGGACTTTACGGCGATTCGCCCAACCGTGACTTGACGGCGCGCGGTGGTTTGGAGAAAGTGATCCAGACAGGAAGGATTCGCGTGGGAACGCTGATCTACGACGGGGCCGACGGCTTCACGTTCGACGACCGGGTGCTCGCGCACCTCCAAGCGGTGGTCCAGACCAAGCTGCGGCGCCGGGAGGGCTTCCTCCTCATCTGGACGGATCGCACGGCCGGCTCCGAGGGCGTGCTGCGGTCGATCTGGCTCGACCCCTCCATCTCGCTGCAGTTCGTGTTCGCGCGACCGGAGCTGCCGGAGTTGAACCGCGACTGGCTGACCATCCTCGGCGAGCGGGCCAACAGCAACTCCGGGCTGATGCTCGAGGACGACCTGCGCGCGGAGATCCGCGAAGAGGTCCCGGAGGGCACCTATCGGGCGAGCCGGACGAGGAACGGCAAGCGCCGCGAGGGGGCGTGACGTGGGAAGGCTGGTCTACGGGACCGCGCCGCAGGAGTACGAGTTCGACGACCGCACCCTGGCGCACGTCAAGATCGCCGTCGTCACGAAGCTGCGCCGCCACGAGAGCTTCCTGCTGAACTGGCAGATCCCCGCCGACCTCGGCGGAGGCCGGGTGAGCCTCTGGATCAGCCGGGACATCCCGCTGGCGTTCGTGTTCAGCGGGACCAAGCCGCCGCGACTCAACGACAAGTGGATGGATGTGCTCCTGCGCACGAGCCAGCGCACCGGTGGAATGGTGGTCGTCTCCGAAGCGGAGGCGGAGGCCATCGTCGAGCGCGACGAGAGAGGGGACTGAGGATGTCGTTCCAGGCTTATCTCGACGCGGTCGAGGACAAGACCGGCAAGACACCGCGCGAACTGGTCGCGGAGGCGGGGGAGCGCGGGTTCGGCCCGGGCACCAAGGCGGGTGAGATCCTCGCCTGGCTGAAGGACGATTACGGGCTGGGGCGCGGGCACGGGATGGCGATGGTGCATGTGATCACCAAGGGCCCGCAGATCGACACGAAGTTCGTCGGGACGGACGGCGTGCACCGGGACGAGTCGGCAACGCTGTGGCTCGACGGGAAGGCGACCAAGCCCGCCGGCTGATTCCTTCGCCTCGCGGCCCGCCTGGCCGCACTCAGGGCAGCAGCGCGAGCTTGCCGCCCGGGTGTCCCTCCTTCAGGAACGCGAGGGCCTCCGGCGCATCGGCGAGTGGATACGTCCGCGCCATTGGGACCTGGAGGCGGCCGCTGCCGGCCAGCTCGAGGAGCGGGCCGCGCACGGAATCGCGGAACGCCTGGCTCTCCGGCTGCGCGCCGAAGACGGCGTGGAAGCCCTCCTGTTGTGCGCGCTGGGCCGCGACGATCGTGACGATGCGCAGCCGGTCGGGGACGAGTTCGAGGGAGACGTCGATCGCCTCGTCGGTTCCGACCGTGTCGAGCGCCGCGGCGATGGGGCCCTGGGCGGCTTCCGTCGCCCGCTCTGCGAGCCCCGGTCCGTATGCGATCGGCAGGCCACCGAAGCGGCGCACGCGGGCGAAGCTCGCTTCGCTCGCCGTTCCGATGACGCGGGCGCCGATCTCGGCCGCCTGCTGGAGGATGCTCACGCCGACCGCGCCCGATGCTCCGTGCACGAGGATGGTCTCGCCCGCGCGCACGTGGGTCACGTCGAGCATCTGGGCGGCCGTCGTGCCGACGAGCAGCAGGTTCGCGGCCTCTTCGTCGGCCAGTCGAGCGGGCTTGGCGAAGACGTCCTTCGCCGGGACGGTGACGGCGGTGGCATAGCCGCCCTGGATGCGGAACGCGACGACCGCGTCGCCGACGGCCCCGCCGCCGGACGCGATCTCGGTATCCGGACCGATGGCCGCGATGACGCCGGCCACCTCGTAGCCGATCGGGACCGGGAGCTCGAGGCCCTCTCGGGGTGCGGACACGTGCTTGTAGTCCGCCGGATTGACGCCCGCGGCGCGGACCTCGATCGTGACCTCGCCCTGCCGAGGTTCCGGAACCTCGACCTCCGCGAACTCCCATGTCTCCGGCCCGCCCCAGCGGGTCGCTCGCCACTGTCGTGCTGTCTTCTGGCTCGCCATGCTCGCAGTCAACTCCCGTCGGCTGTGCGCCGGCTCAAGACCCCCACCATGCCGTCTCAGGTGGCGGAGACGCGGTCCGCAGCGCGGCCGCTGTGCCGGGCACGGCGCGGGCGGGTCGGTGCGAGGCGAAGCATCTGGGCGGTCGAGCTGTCGTCGAGCTCGACCAGGTCGCCGCGCGACTTGATGAAGTCGCTGAACGAGCGGTACCCGAGGGCCTTCTCGCTGAAGGACGGGTCCATCCTCTTCATCTGGCCCTTGACCGTCGAGCTGTGCAGCCACGGCGAGTCGTCCTTCTCGTGGCCGAGCTGCATGGCTCGGGCGAGGAGGCGGGTGGCCACGTGCTGCGGGTCCTCGCTCTGCTCCTCGTCCGCGTCGTCGGCGCTGGTCGTGGTCGCCGCGCGCTTGCGGCTGCCGCGCTTCGGCCGCTGGGCAGGCTCGGCGGCTGGAGCCGACGCATCCACCGCCCCGGCTTCGGCAGCGGCGCCATCCGTCTCGGCCCGGTCGCCCGCAGGCTCCGCGGCGACCGCGGTCACCGGCTCGGTGCCGGCCGCGACCTCGACGTCGTCCGCGTCTTCCGCCTCGTCACGGGCGATGCCGGGGAGGTCGTCGTAGCTGACGAACTCGTCGCACGCCGCGGCGAGCGACTTCGCAGTCGAGCCAGCGACGCCGATCCCGATCACATAGCGCCCGAGGCGCTTCACCCGCTGGGCCAGCGGGATGTAGTCCGAGTCGCCCGCGACGATGACGACGTGCGTGAGCTCGGGAAGCCGGAAGAGGTCTTCGACCGCGTCGACCGCGAGCCGGATGTCGGCGCCGTTCTTGGCGTAGGCGGCGGCCGGGAAGAGCTGAACGAGGTCGACCGCGCGGCCCACGAGCTGGCCGCGGTACTCGGCGTTGACGGCGGACGACCAGTCGGCGTACGCCCGCGTCAGCACCAGCGTGCCGAACGACGAGGAGAAGTCGATCACCGCACCCAGGTCGACGCGCGCTTCCGCCAGCTTCTCGGCGAAGCCCGCCTTGGGCGCGGTCGAACTCGACTTGGGCCGATCGCGCATATAGGAGCCACGACCGTGCACCTGGTCGTAACGGGATATGACGATGTTGTCGAAGTCTATGTAGACAGCGACACGGCCGTCTCCGGGTTCACTCATGCTGCCACGATAGCTTGCGGCCGCCGTGAGCCGACCGGCGGGAAGCAGGATGTGGACAAGCTGCGGCTGTGGATGGACGACACCAGGTGCCGCCCATCCACTCGCCGGTCAGACGCGCGCGTAGCGGTCCGCGACGTCGAGCGCCGCGTCGATCGCGGCGAGACCACGACGCAGCTCGTCCTCCGCGATGACCAGCGGCGGCGCGACGTGCACGCGGTTGAAGTGGGTGAACGGCCAGACGCCCGCGGCCTTGCAGGCCGCCGCGACCTCGGCCATCGGCGCCGCATCCGGCCCCGCCGCGTTGAACGGCACCAGCGGCTCCCGCGTCTCGCGGTCGCGCACCAGCTCCAGCGCCCAGAACAGGCCGCGGCCGCGCACCTCGCCGAGCGACGGGTGCCGCTCCTGCCACGACCGGAGCTCCGGCTCGACCACGCGCGAGCCGAGGTCGCGCACCCGCTCCAGGATGCCGTCCCGCTCGAACACGTCGAACGTCGCGACCCCGGCGGCGCAGGCCAGCGGGTGTCCCGAATAGGTGAGGCCGCCCTGGAACGCCACATCGTCGAACCGCGCGGCGATGGCGTCCGAGATGACGACGCCGCCGAGCGGTACGTACCCGGAGTTGACGCCCTTCGCGAAGGTGATCAGGTCGGGCACGACGTCGAACGCATCCACGGCGAACCACTCGCCGATCCGCCCGAACCCGACCATGACCTCGTCGGCGATGTACACGATCCCGTACCGGTCGCACAGCTCCCGCACGCCCGCGAGGTACCCAGGCGGCGGCACCAGCACCCCGTTCGTGCCGACGACGGTCTCGGCGATGAGCGCCGCGATCGTGCCGGCGCCCTCCAGCACGATCACGTTCTCGAGGTGCTCCAGCGCGCGCTGCGTCTCCTCCTCCGGCGAGGTCGAGTGGAAGGCGCTCCGGTAGGGGTACGGGCCGAAGAAGTGCGCGACCGACGGGTCGCTCGGCTCGTTCGCCCAGCGCCGCGGGTCGCCGGTGAGGGCGATCGCGGTCGAGGTGCCGCCGTGATACGAGCGGTACATCGACAGCACCTTACGGCGGCCGGTCACCGCGCGCGCCAGGCGCACCGCGTACTCGTTCGCATCCGCCCCGCCGTTGGTGAAGAAGACCTTGTTGAGCGTCCCCGGAGCCACCTCGGCGATACGCCGAGCCAGCTCGCCGCGCACGTCGTTCGCCATGGACGGCTGCACCGTGGCGAGGCGGCCCGCCTGCTGCTGGATGGCGGCGACGAGGTCGGGATGCTGGTGCCCCAGGTTCAGGTTGACCAGCTGCGAGCTGAAGTCGAGGTACGCATTCCCGTCGTAGTCCCAGAACGTGGAGCCCTCGCCCGCGGCGATCGGCAGCGGGTCGATCTTCGCCTGGGCGCTCCACGAGTGGAAGACGTGCGCGCGGTCGTCGCTGCGCACCTGGCGCTCGGCCGCCGCATCCCCGAACGGATGCTCGACGCCGTGCCGGTCGAGGTAGCCGGTCCGCGTGCCGGTGGTCGGGATGGTGTCCGTCATCGTCGTCTCCTCGCTCACGCGTTGCCCGGGAAAGCCAGCTCGATGCGCGAGTGCAGGGGGTCGGGCCAGCGCGTGGTGACCACCTTGCTGCGCGTGTAGAAGTGGAACGACTCCGGTCCGTAGATGTGCGAGTCGCCGAACAGCGAGTTCTTCCAGCCGCCGAACGAGTAGGCGCCGACCGGCACGGGGATGGGCACGTTGATGCCGACCATCCCGACCTCCACCTCGAACTCGAAGCGGCGGGCCGCCCCGCCGTCACGGGTGAACAGCGCGACGCCGTTGCCGTACGGGTTGGCGTTGATGAGCTCGATCGCCTCGTCGAAGGTGTCGACGCGCACCACTGACAGCACCGGGCCGAAGATCTCGTCGTCGTACGCCCTCATGCCCGGCTTCACGTTGTCGAGCAGGCTGACGCCGACGAAGAAGCCGTCGCCGTCGAACGAGCGCGCGGTGCCGTCCTCCACGACCGTCGCGCCCTCCGCCGCGGCGCCGGTGACGTACGACGCCACCTTGTCGCGGTGCTCGCGCGTGATGAGCGGGCCCATCTCGCTGGCCGCATCCGTGCCCGGCCCGATGCGCAGGGCGCCGAGGCGCGACTGGATGGCCGGCACCAGCCGGTCGCCGACGTCGCCGACCGCGACCACCACGCTGACCGCCATGCAGCGCTCGCCGGCGGAGCCGTAGGCGGCCGAGACCGCGGCGTCGGCGGCGGCGTCGATGTCGGCGTCCGCCAGCACCACCATGTGGTTCTTGGCGCCGCCGAGCGCCTGGACGCGCTTGCCGTTCGCCGACGCGCGCTGGTAGATCGAGCGGGCGATCGGCGTGGATCCGACGAAGCTGACCGCGGCGACGTCGGGGGAGTCGAGGAGGGTGTCCACCGCCTCCTTGTCGCCGTGGACGACGTTGAGCACGCCGTCCGGCAGTCCGGCCTCGCGGAACAGCTTCGCCAGGAACACGGAGGCGCTCGGGTCCTTCTCGCTCGGCTTCAGCACGACGGTGTTGCCGCAGGCGATGGCGCTCGCGACCATCCACAGCGGCACCATGACCGGGAAGTTGAACGGGGTGATGCAGGCGACCACGCCGACCGGCTGCTTGACGCTGTGCACGTCGATGCCGGTGGACACCTGCTCGCTGTACTCGCCCTTCAGCTTGTCGATCAGGCCGCTCGCGAACTCCACGTTCTCGAGCCCCCGGCCGATCTCGCCCGCAGCGTCGGAGAGCACCTTGCCGTGCTCGCTGGTGACGATGGCGGCGAGCTCGTCGCGGCGCTCCGTGAGCAGGTGACGGAGGCGGAACATCACATCGGCGCGCTTGGTCAGGCTGGTGGCGCGCCAGGCGGGGAAGGCGGCGCGCGCTGCGGCGATCGCCCGCTCAGTCTCGGCGGCGTCGGCGAGGGCGACCTCGTGCTGGCGCTCGCCGGTTGCCGGGTTGAACACCGGGCCGGTGCGCAGGGCGCCGGCCGAGTCTGCGGCGGTCTCTTCGCCGGCGATGAAGTGGCGGATCAGGGCCACGGGGATCCTCCTCGCGGTTTCGCCGGACGTTCTGCCCGGCGGTGACAGTAAGCTTTCCTCCCAATGATCACAGAGCGGAGGCGGTAGGAGCGATGCCAGATCGTCGGGACCCGCACGCGGTCCGAACAGTTCGTCCGAACGGGTCGGGCGGCGCGGCGCAGCCGGCCGTAGGGTCGTCGTCGGTGCTGCCGACAGTGCGCGAGGTGCTCCGCATGGAGCCGGTCGCCGTCGCCTTGCCCGAAGTGCTGACCGGCCGGGATCGACTGGATGCGCCGGTGCGCTGGGTGCACGTCGCCGAGACGGCCGAAGCGGCCCGGCTGGGCTCCGGCGGCGAACTGCTGCTCGCCACGGGCGTCGGCTGGCCCGCCGACGCCGCGGCTCTGCGCCGGCTCGGACGCGTGCTCGTGGATGCCGGCGTCGCCGGCCTCGTGCTGGAACTCGGACCCCTGATGCCGAGCGCGCCCGCCGCGCTCGTCCAGGAGTTCCAGGCGGCCGGGCTGCCGTTCGTCGTCCTCCACCGGGAGGCGCGCTTCGTCGCGATCACAGAGGCCGTTCACTCGCGCATCATCGCGGAGCAGATGGTGGCGTTGCGGGCGCGGGACGACATCCACGCGCTCTTCACCGGGCTCAGCCTGCGCGGGAGCCCGGCCGACTTCATCGTGGAGCAGGCGGCGCGGGTGCTCGGTTCGCCGGTCGTGCTGGAGGACACCGGCCACCGGGTGATCGCGGCCAGCGGACTGACGGCCAGCGGGGTGACAGCCAGCGGAGTGGGGGCCGGCGGCCCGGTCTCGGGCGGGGCGAACACGTCGGGCGAGGACGAGCTCGCCGACTGGGAGCAGCGTTCGCGGGCGGCCCACCGGTCGGGCGCGAGTGGGTGGACGATCGTCCCGGTCGAAGCGCGGGGCATGCGCTGGGGGCACCTCGTCGCACTGCCTGGTGAGCCGCATCCCGCCGGGCGTTCCAATGTGCTGGAGCAGGCCGCGGTCGCGCTCGCGCTCAGCCGGCTCTCCGACCGCGACGACGACGAGTGGACGCGGCGCAGCCACGACGCGCTGCTCGCGGCGCTGATCGGCCGGCGGTTCTCCGGGGAGGGCGGCGTGACCGCCCGGTTCGAGGCGGCGGGCTTCCCGCTCTCCGGCCGGCTGGTCGCCGGGGTGGCGGTGCGGCTGCGCTCCGGGACGCTGCCCGTGTCGGCCGCAGCGCGAGCCGTGGAGGCGGCACGGACGGCGGGTGCCGACGCGGTGGCCGGACGGCATCCCGAGCAGCCGGGAACACTCGTCGTCGCTGTGTCCGCGCGGCCGGGGCGCCAGCTCACGGATGGGCTGTTCGCGTCGATCGCGGACGCCGTCGGGTCGGTGCGGCTCGACGACCCGGCCGCGGTCGTCGCCGTCGGGTCGGACGCGCGCGGGATCACCGGGCTGTTGTCGTCGCTGGAGGAGGCGGTCGAACTGGCGGCCGGCTCTGCCGCGCGGGCCGACGCGCGTCTCGGGCGGACGCCGCACATCCAGCGCGTTCAGCATCGGCCACTGCTGCGGCTCGTCAACGCGCTCGGCAGCGATCCGCGGCTGCTGGAGCACACCGAGCAGCTGCTGCGGCCGCTGATCGAGTACGACCTGGTGACCGGCGGAGACCTCGTCGAGGTGCTGCGCGCCTACCTCAGCCACCCCGGGAACCGCACGCGCGCGGCTGCCGCGAGCCACCTGTCCCGGTCGGTCTTCTACCAGCGGATCGCCCTGATCGAGGAGCTGCTCGGGATGGATCTGGACGACGGCGAGACCGTCGCGGCCCTTCACGCCGCGGTGCTGGCGCGGGGTCGCGCGGCGACCTGACGGCGGCCGCTGCTGCAGCATCCGTGCCGAGTCTCGCGTGTCGTGCCTGGGAACGCATCCCCTCGCCGCCTGAGCGCTCTCGCACGATGCGACGGGTGCGCGAAACGCGCGAACAAGTATTGTTGGCCGCGCACCATGAAGGGAGGCGGCCGTGAGCAACGGAGCGGGGCGCGTGACCATCGCGGGGCTGGCCGACCAGCTGGGGCTCTCGAAGGCGTCCGTGTCGTACGCGCTCAACGGGCTGCCCGGAGTGAGCGACGAGACGCGCGAGCGGGTGCTGGCTTTGGCGGAGCAGCTGGGATGGCATCCCAGCTCGTCCGCGCGTGCCCTGTCGCGGGCGCGGTCCGACACGATCGGCATCGTCCTCCGCCGCGATCCGAGCCTGCTCGGCGCTGAGCCGTACTACATGAGCCTGCTCGCCGGGGTCGAGTCGGAACTGTCCGAGACCGGGCAGTCGCTGCTGCTGCGCATGGTCGGCACGGACGCAGGTCAGGAGGTCGCCGCCTACCGTCGCTGGAGCGCGGAGGCGCGTGTGGACGGCGTCATGCTCTTCGACATCACCTTCGACGATCCGCGCCCGCAGCTGCTGGAAGAGCTCGGCCTCGCGTTCGTACTCCACGGCAACCGGGAGGCGGTCGCGCCCGGAAAGGTGCTGCTCTACGACGCGCGCGCCGACGCCGGACTGCTCGTCGAGCACCTGGCCTCCCTCGGCCACCGGCGCGCGCTGCACATCGCCGGACCCGCCGAGTTCGAGCACGAGCAGGACCGGAGCGACGCCGTCGCCTCGCACGGGCGGGAGTTCGGCGTCGAGTTCTCGTTCGCGGTCTCCGACTACTCGATGGAGTCGGGGGAGCGGGTCGCCGCCGAGCTGCTGGCGACCGACACATCCATCACCGCGGTGCTGACCTCGAACGACCTGCTCGCCCTGGGCGCACAGACGGCGCTCAACCATGCCGGCCGTGAGGATGTCGCCATCGTCAGCTGGGACGACTCCCTGCTCTGCCGCCTCGGAACCCGCCCGATCACCGCGCTCGACCGGTACCCGGAGGAGCAAGGGCGGCGGTCGACGCGGCTGCTGCTCGACCAGCTCGCCGGCCGCCCGGCGTTCGACCGCCGCGCGCGGCCGAGCCGCCTCGTGCCCCGCGCCACGAGCATCCGCGCCGGAGAGCACGCCGCGCGCTAACGCGCATCCTGCGCTCGTCGCTCGCCGCTCGCTCTGCCGCCTGCCGAGGTGCACGTAGTTGCGGGCGACACGCCGTAGCCGACCGCCACTACGTGCACCTCACGGCCAGATCCTGGCGGCCAGCGCAGCGCGGAGGGCGGCGCGCAGCGCGCGGGGCGCGCGGGGCGGCACGGGCGGGGCGACCGGCCGGTATACCCTCGGACGAGGTGAAGTCAAGGATTGACACCTGAACCGGTTAAGTTAGGCTCAGCGTGGCGCTCCCGCGTCCGGCTCTCGCACCAGGGCCGGGATCGCCCCCATCAAGAGACGAAGGAGTCACAATGAGGAAACGCGCCATCGCCGTCGCGGCACTGGCCGCAGCGGTCTCGCTCGTGGTCGCGGGCTGCAGCAGCTCGGGATCCGGAGGGTCGTCCAGCGGGGCGACACTCACGTACTGGGCGAGCAACCAGGGGACCAGCCTCGACAACGACAAGCAGGTCCTCACCCCCGTCCTGGACGACTTCACGAAGCAGACCGGAATCAAGGTCAAGCTGGAGGTCATCGGCTGGAACGACCTGCAGACCCGCATCCAGACGGCCGTCACCTCGGGCCAGGGCCCGGACGTTCTGAACATCGGCAACACCTGGGCCGCCTCCCTGCAGGCGACCGGAGCGTTCCTGCCGTTCGACGACGCCAACATGAAGGCGATCGGCGGCAGCGACAAGTTCGTGAAGGCCGCGCTCGACACCGGCGGCGCCGAGGGCAAGCCCGTCACGAGCGTCCCGCTGTACGGCCTGGCCTACGGCCTGTACTACAACAAGAAGATGTTCACGGACGCCGGCGTGCAGCCGCCGACGACGTGGGAGGAGCTCGTCGCCGCGGCGAAGAAGCTCACCAACGGCAGCCAGTACGGCTTCGCCCTCGCAGCGGGCAGCTACACCGAGAACGTCCACTTCGCGTTCATCAACTCGGCCCAGAACGGCGGCGAGTGGTTCGACAAGAAGGGCAACCCGACGTTCGACAGCCAGGCCAACATCGACGGCATCAAGCGCTACCTCGACCTGATGCAGAGCGACAAGGTCGTCAACCCGTCGAACGCGCAGTACGACAACGGCGTGCAGGCGGTCAACGACTTCGCCACCGGCAAGGTCGCGATGATCCTCAGCCAGAACAACGCGGACGCCTCGATCGTCGCCAACGGCATGAAGAACGACCAGTACGGCGTCGTCCCATTCCCGGCTCCTGAGGGCGGCAAGGACATCGCCACCTTCATCGCCGGCATCAACCTGTCGATCTTCAAGAACACCAAGCAGAAGGATGCGGCGCTCAAGTTCGTCAAGTACATGACGAGCGAGGACGTCCAGACCACCCTGGGCAAGCCGTACGCCAGCCTGCCGGTGCTCAACGACGCCAAGCCGGTGTTCACCGACAACGCCGAAGAGGCGGCGACGTTCCAGAAGATCTACAACGACATGTCCAAGCCGCTCCCGCTGGTGCCGGCCGAGGACCAGTTCGAGAACACCGTCGGCAAGGCGATGAACGATATGTTCGCCAAGATCGCCACCGGCAGCACGGTCTCCGACGCCGACATCAAGGCGGCTCTGAAGAACGCACAGGACCAGGTCAAGCAGTCGCTCGGCGGCTGACACCCGGAAACCAGCTCGTCGGGCGGGGCGCGGCCACCGCGTCCCGCCCGGCGGACAGTCACACCCCCAAGGAGACCCATGTCGACGACGACAGACGTCCGCGGCCCAGCGCGCACCGTGCCGGCTGCCGCAGCTGCACCGCCCCAGCCCAAGCGCCGCCGCCCCAAGGGATGGTGGCTGCCGTTCATCCTGCTCGCACCGGCGATCGTGTTCGAGCTCCTCATCCACGTCGTCCCGATGCTCACCGGCATCTGGATCAGCTTCACGCAGCTGACGAAGTTCTACATCGCCAACTGGGGCGAGGCGCCGTTCGTCGGCCTGAAGAACTACGCCGTCGCGCTCGACTTCAACGGGTCGGTCGGCGCCGGACTGCTCCGGTCGTTCCTCGTCACCGTCGGCTTCACCATCCTGGTCGTCGGCCTCTCCTGGGTGCTCGGGATGGCGGCAGCCGTCTCCCTGCAGGGCCGGTTCCGGGGGCGCGCGTTCTTCCGCACGCTGTTCCTCGTGCCGTACGCGCTGCCGCTGTACGCCGGCATCATCACCTGGAAGTTCATGTTCCAGAAGGACACCGGCGCGATCAACCACTTCCTCTTCGACAACCTCGGGCTTCCGGGCGACAAGCCGTTCTGGCTGATCGGCGGCAACGCCTTCTGGTCGATCGTCATCGTCGCGATCTGGCGCCTCTGGCCGTTCGCGTTCCTGATGCTGATGGCGGGTCTCCAGTCCATCCCGTCGGAGGTGTACGAGGCCTCCGCGGTCGACGGCGCCAAGCCCTTCCGGCAGTGGCGTGCGATCACGCTGCCGATGCTGCGGCCGGTCAACTCGGTCCTGCTGCTCGTCATGTTCCTGTGGACCTTCAACGACTTCAACACACCGTTCGTGTTGTTCGGGAGCACAGCCCAACCCGCGGCAGGCGACCTGATCTCGTTCCACATCTACAACGCCTCCTTCCTGACCTGGAACTTCGGCTCCGGAGCCGCGATGAGCGTCCTCCTGCTGCTGTTCCTGCTGGTCGTGACCGGCGCCTACCTGCTCGTCGTCAACCGGAGGAACCGCAATGCGTGAGACCCGCTCTTCCCACGTCTTCCGCTGGATCACCATCGCCGTGCTCACCGTCTTCACGGTGGTGCCGCTCTACGTCATGATCACGTCGTCGGTGAAGCCGCTGTCCGAAGTGCAGGCGGCATTCACCTGGTGGCCGCAGACGATCACGTTCCAGCCGTTCATCGACATGTGGTCGACCGTCCCGCTGGCGTCGTACTTCGTGAATTCGCTCATCGTGTCGAGCGCGGCGACCCTGATCTCGCTGGTCATCGCTGTGTTCGCCGCGTACGCCGTGTCGCGCTACCGGTTCAAGGGCCGGAACGTGTTCACCACGACCGTGCTGTCGACGCAGATGTTCCCCGGAGTGCTCTTCCTTCTCCCGCTGTTCCTCATCTTCGTGAACATCAACCAGGCGACCGGCATCCAGCTGGTCGGCACGCGGTGGGGCCTCATCATCACGTACTTCACGTTCGTGCTGCCGTTCTCGATCTGGATGCTCGCGGGATACTTCGACGGCATCCCGCGCGACCTCGACGAGGCCGCGAAGGTCGACGGCTCCGGGCCCATGGGCGCACTGTGGCACGTGGTGCTGCCGGCCGCCCGCCCCGGTCTGATCGCGGTCGCGATCTACTCGTTCATGACCAGTTGGGGCGAGGTGCTGTTCGCATCCGTGATGACGACGGACGAGAACAGGACGCTCGCGGTCGGCTTGCAGCTCTACTCGACCCAGACGAACGTGTACTGGAACCAGATCATGGCGGCGTCGCTGGTCGTGTCCATCCCGATCGTCGTCGCGTTCCTCCTGCTGCAGCGCAACTTCGTCGCCGGTCTGACCGCCGGCGCGGTGAAGTGACGCTCGACCGCATCCCCTCTTCCTTCTGAAAGGCACCATGGATCGCCCATCCCCGGTCTTGCAGGTCGACGACGCCCCCGTGGTGTGGCTCGGCGCCAACTTCTGGTCGCGCACCGGCGGCCCGCTGATGTGGACGCGCTACGACGCGGCCGTCGTGCGGGAGGAACTGCGTGTGCTCGCCGAGCACGGCCTGAACATGACCCGCTCCTTCTTCTACTGGCCCGACTTCCATCCGACGCCGGACTCCCTCGACGAGCAGTGCATGGCGAACTTCGCCGACTTCCTCGACGCGCACACGGAGGTCGGGATGACGACCGTCCCGACGTTCCTCGTCGGGCACATGTCGGGCGAGAACTGGGATCCGGCGTGGCGCGACGGCCGCGACCTGTACAGCGACGTCTGGTTCGTCGGACGGCAGGCCTGGTACGTGCGGGAGCTGACGTCGCGGTTCGCCGCGCATCCCGCCGTCGCCGGATGGCTGCTCACCAACGAGGTGCCGATCTACGGAGGGGAGGCGCCGCGTCCCATCGTCGACGCGTGGGCCTCGCTGCTGGTGGATGCGGTGCGCGCGGGCGGCGGGACGCAGCCGGTCGCCGTCGGCGACGGTGCCTGGGGCATCGAGACGACGGGTCACGACAACGGGTTCTCGGTGCGCGACCTGGCGAAATTCACCGACTTCATCGGCCCGCACGTGTACCGGATGGAGACCGACCAGGTGCGGCAGCACCTCAAGGCGGCGTTCATCGCGGAGCTCGCGGCGACCGACGGACTGCCCGTCATCATGGAGGAGTTCGGCCTGACGAGCGACTTCGTCTCGGACGCGGGCGCCGCCTCCTACTACCGGCAGCTGCTGTACTCGACGCTGCTGGCCGGTGCTACCGGATGGATCGCGTGGAACAACACCGACTACGACGACCTCGCCGATCAGCGGCCGTACTCGCACCATCCCTTCGAGATGCATTTCGGGATCACCGACCGTCACGGCAACCCCAAGCCGCCGCTGCGCGAGCTGGCGCGGTTCGCTGCCGACCTGGCCGCGATCGAGCTGCCGTCGGTGCGGCGGGCGCCGGTGGATGCGGCGCTCGTCGTCCCCTCGCACCTCGCCGAGGATTACCCGTTCACGCAGGAGGAGGAGCGCGCGCACATCGTGGCGACGGGGGAGCAGTCCTACGTCGCGGCGCATGAGGCGCACATCCCCGTCGCGGTGGTGCGCGAGAAGGAGGACGGCGGGCTGCCGACCGGGTACGGCCTGTACCTGCTGCCGTCGGTCAAGCAGCTGTGCGCGACCTCGTGGGAGCAGCTGGTGTCGCTGGCGGGCGAGGGGGCGACCGTGTACGCGTCGTACTCGCACGGGTCGGGCGGCGTGCAGCGCGGGCCCTGGTGGGCGCACACGGAGGAACTCTTCGGCGTGCGGATGGACAGCGCGTACGGGCTCGCCGAGCCGGTGACGGACGCGACGGTCACGCTGCGGTTCACCGAGGACTTCGGGTCGATCGCGGCCGGGACGGAGCTGTCGTTCGCGGCGGCGGGCAACGAGAACGGGCGGACGTACCTCCCGGTGCGCGCGACCTCGGGCCGCGTCGTCGCGGTGGATGCGCACGGCCGGCCGGCTGTCGTGGTGCGCGATCACGGTGCGGGGCGCGCGGTGCTGTGCACGTATCCACTCGAGTTCTTCGCGTCGGCGCAGGGGCGGGTGAACCCGGAGGAGACCTGGCGGCTGTACGACGCGCTCGCCGTGGTCGCTGATGTGGAGCGGGATGTGCGGCTCGACGACCCGCGGGTGTTCGCCGACGCGCTGGTGCACGAGGACGGCCGCCGCTTCGTGTTCTTCGTGTCGCAGCACGACACCGCGGTCACGGTCGAGCCGACCGTCGCCGGCGGCGAACTGCGGACGCTCGACGGCGACGCATCCCCGTCCGTCGCGCTCGATCCCTACGGCGTCGCGATCCGCCTCCTCGCCCTCGACTGACCCCTCCACCCAAGCCAACAGCTCCTGAGTTTTTCTGCCTTTCGAGGCTCTTTCGTGCGAAAAACTCAGGAGCTGTTGGCTTGGATGTCTCAGGATGCGGGGGCGTGGCGGTCGAGGAAGGCGTAGACCTCGGTGGCGTCCACTCCGGGGAAGGTTCCGGTCGGGAGCGCGGCGAGCAGCGACGTCGGCGTGCGCGCCGCCGGCCACGCCATCCCCTCCCAGCGCTCGGCCAGCGCACCGGGCGGCCGTCGGCAACAGGATTCGTCAGGGCAGCGCGACACCGCCCGATGCGTCGTCTCCCGCCCGCGGAACCACTTGACGTGCGCGAACGGCACCCCGACGCTGACGGAGTAGTCGCCCTCCTTCGCCTTCTCGACGCGTGACGTGCACCAGAACGTCCCGCTCGGGGTGTCCGTGTACTGGTAGTACGGGCTGAACCGGTCGGCGACGTCGAACACCGTGCGCGCGGTCCAGCTGCGGCACACGGGCGTCCCCTCGACAGCGCCGAGCGCATCCGACGGGAAGGCCACGGCGTCGTTCTCGTACGCCTTGATGATGGTGCCCGACTCGTGCACCTTCATGAAGTGCACCGGGATGCCGAGGCGCGCGGTGGCGAGGTTGGTGAAGCGGTGCGCCGCCGTCTCGTACGACACGGCGAACGCGTCGCGGAGGTCCTCCATCGAGATGCGCCGGAAGTTCTTCGCCTCGGTCAGGAAGGCCACCGCATCCTTCTCGGGCAGCAGCAGCGCCGCGGTCAGATAGTTGGTCTCGATCCGCTGCCGCAGAAAATCGGCGTAGTTTCGCGGCTCATCGTGGTCGAGCACGTGCGACGCGAAGGCCTGCAGGATGGGCGAGCGCGAGTCGCGCGACGCCGACTGCTCGGTGGGCAGGTAGATGCGGCCGTTCCGCCGATCGGTGACCGAACGGGTGGAGTGCGGCAGGTCGCCGACGTAGTGCAGCTCATAGCCGAGGTGATCGGCCATGTCGGTCACGGTCTGGTGCGAGACGGGCCCGCCGGTGTGGCCGACGGCGGCCAGCAGGTCGGCCGCGATGGCCTCGAGCTCCGGGAAGTGGTTGTCGCGCGCCCGCATCGTCGCCCTCAGTTCCGCGTTTGCGCGGCGGGCCTCCTCCGGCGTCGCCGCGCGCTCGCGGTGCAGCCGCTCCACCTCCTGGTGTAACGCGAGAATCGCCTGCAATGTCGCGTCGGGGACAGTCCGGCTGACCCGCACCGGGTCGATGCCGAGGGACGCGAACACCGGCCCGCGTTGCGCCCGCTCGACCGCGATCTCCAGGGCCGAGCGTTCGTCCGGCGGCTCCGGCGCGAGCAGGTCGTCGACGCTCACGCCGAGGGCATCCGCGATCGCCCGGAGCAGCGCCAGCCGCGGCTCGCGGTTGCCGTTCTCGATGGTCGACACCTGTGACGGTGCCCGGTCGACGGCTGTGGCGAGCGCCTCCAGAGTCATCCCGCGCCGTTGCCGGAACGCGCGGATGCGCCGGCCCAGGGTGAGTGCGTCGGCTGCGGGCTGGTCGGCGTGCGCGTCGTCGTACACGTCGTCGATGACGGTCATGGTGGCCATGCTGACACTCCTGCGAAGTTCTGGCAAACAGAAGAACCGGCGGATTTCTGTCCGCGGATCCGGGTCCGGCGGGCTGCGGCGGGCAAAGGATCGAGTCATCCGATCCGACCGATGGAGGTCCCGACATGGAAAACCGGACGACAGAGCCCCGCCCCGGAGACACGACCCAGACCGCCGCCGAGCTGCAGCTCGAGTGGGATGCGGATCCCCGTTGGTCGGGCATCCGCCGCGACTACACCGCCGACGACGTCGTCAGCCTGCGAGGCCCGGTCCGCGAGGAGCAGACCCTCGCCCGCCGTGGCGCTGACCGGCTCTGGGAGCTGATCCAGCGTGACAGCACCGCCGACGCCCCGCGCTGGGTCGCCGCCCTCGGAGCCCTCACCGGCAACCAGGCCGTTCAGCAGGTCCGCGCCGGGCTCGAAGCGATCTACCTCTCGGGCTGGCAGGTCGCCGCCGACGCGAACCTCGCCGGCCAGACGTATCCCGACCAGAGCCTGTATCCGGCGAACTCCGTGCCGGCCGTCGTCCGCCGCATCAACAACGCCCTGCTGAGGGCCGGCCAGGTCGAGGGCGTCGACGGGCCGGTCGGCGACTGGATGGCGCCCATCGTCGCCGACGCCGAGGCCGGCTTCGGCGGCCCGCTCAACGCGTACGAGCTCATGCACGCGATGATCCAGGCGGGCGCCGCCGGCGTCCACTGGGAGGACCAGCTGGCCAGCGAGAAGAAGTGCGGCCACATGGGAGGCAAGGTGCTCGTCCCCACCGGCCAGCACATCCGCACCCTCAATGCCGCGCGGCTGGCAGCCGACGTAGCCGGGGTGCCCACCATCGTCATCGCGCGCACCGACGCCCTCGCCGCGACGCTGCTCACCAGCGACCACGACGAGCGCGACGCCCGCTTCGTGATCGGGACGCGCACCGCCGAGGGGTTCTACGAGGTCGAGAACGGCATCGAGCCGGTCATCGCCCGCGGGCTGGCGTACGCGCCGTACGCCGACCTGCTCTGGGTGGAGTCGGCCGAGCCCGACCTGGAGCTCGCGCGCCGCTTCGCCGAGGCGGTCCACGCCGAGCACCCGGACAAGCGGCTCGCGTACAACTGCTCGCCGTCGTTCAACTGGCGTCGGCACCTCGACGACGAGACGATCGCGCGGTTCCAGCGGGAGCTCGCCGCGATGGGATACGCCTTCCAGTTCATCACGCTGGCCGGCTTCCACGCCCTCAACCACTCCATGTTCACGCTCGCCCGGGACTACGGACAGCGCCACATGAGCGCCTACGTCGACCTGCAGGAGGCGGAATTCGCCTCGGAGAGCGACGGCTACACCGCCACCCGCCACCAGCGGGAGGTCGGCACCGGCTACTTCGACCGGGTTGCGACCGCGCTCAACCCCGACAGCGCGACGCTCGCCCTCACCGGCTCCACCGAGGAGCACCAGTTCTGACCCCTGTGCCCCAGCCATCCGTTCCTGAGTTTTTCGGCCGACACGCCGTCGCAGAGCGGAAAAACTCAGGAGCTGCGGGCGGCGCGAGAAACCACGACGACAGAAAGAAGAAAGACATGATCGAGATCTGCGGGACGCGCGACGACGCGACCGACACCATCCTGACACCGGAGGCCATCGCCTTCGTCGACCACCTGCACCAGGCGTTCGCCGCCCGGCGGCAGGAGCTGCTGGCCGAGCGCCAGCAGCACCGAGCGGAGGCCGGCAACGGCCGTGACCCGCGCTTCCTGAGCGCCACCGCCGCCATCCGCGACGACCGCTCGTGGCGCGTGGCCGGGGCCGGACCCGGGCTCGAGGACCGCCGCGTCGAGATCACCGGCCCGACCGACCCGAAGATGGCGATCAACGCCCTCAATTCGGGCGCCCGCGTCTGGCTCGCCGACCTGGAGGACGCCACCAGCCCCACCTGGGCGAACATCGTGGGCGGCCAGCGGACGCTGCGCGAGGCGGTCCGCGGACGCCTCGCCTTCACCAGTCCAGAGGGCAAGGAGTACCGGGTCACCACGCCGTTCGAGCACACGCCGACGATCGTGATGCGACCGCGCGGGTGGCACTTGGTCGAGAAGCACCTCGCCTTCACCGACCGGGCCGGACGCACGGCGCCGGCCAGCGCATCCCTCACCGATTTCGGCCTGTACTTCTGGCACAACGCCGAGCAACTGGTCGCGAACGGCCGCGGACCGTACTTCTACCTGCCGAAGCTGGAGTCGCACCTCGAAGCGCGGCTCTGGAACGACATCTTCGTGTTCGCCCAGCAGCGCATCAGGATGCCGGTCGGCACCATCCGCGCCACCGTGCTGATCGAGACGATCCCGGCCGCGTTCGAAATGGAGGAGATCCTCTACGAGCTGCGCGACCACTGCGCGGGCCTCAACGCCGGCCGCTGGGACTACATCTTCTCGATGATCAAGACGTTCCAGGGTCGCGGACGCCGCTTCGCGTTCGGCGACCGCGATCGCATCACGATGACGGTGCCGTTCATGCGGGCGTACACCGAGCTGCTGGTCGCGACGTGCCACCGTCGCGGCGCGCACGCGATCGGCGGGATGAGCGCCTTCATTCCCAACCGGCGGGATGCGGAGGCGACCGAGCGGGCGCTGGCCCGGGTCGCGGACGACAAGCGGCGCGAGGCCGGCGACGGCTTCGACGGCACCTGGGTGGCTCATCCCGACCTCATCCCGACCGCGCTCGCCGAGTTCGACGCTGTGCTCGGAGAGCGGCCGAACCAGGTCGAACGCCAGCGGGACGACGTGGACGTCAGCGCGGACGACCTGCTCGACGTGCGCGGCGCGGACGCCACGGTGACGGATGCGGGGGTGCGGTCGAACGTCTCCGTCGCGCTCCGCTACATCGAGGCGTGGCTGCGCGGGACGGGCGCGGTCGCCATCGACGGCCTGATGGAGGATGCGGCGACGGCCGAGATCTCGCGGTCGCTGCTGCGGCAGTGGATCGACAACCGGATCGTCACGGCGGAGGGGACGGCCGTCGACCGGGAAGCCGTGACGCGCATCCTGAACGCGGAGCTCGAGCGTCTGAGCGCGGAGGCCGGCGCGGACGCACGGTTCGCGGATGCTGCGGAGCTCCTTCGCGAGGTGGCGCTGGGGGAGGAGTTCCCGACGTTCCTGACCATCCCCGCGTACGCGCGGTACCTGGTCGACACCGCCGAGCCGGCCTCGCAGCAGCTCCCGCTCGCGGGCTAGCCCTCCTCGATCCGTCGTCCCCCGCCGTCGAGTCCGCGAACTTTGCACACTTCCGCCGCGTGCCGTGTGCAAAGTTTGCGGACTCGACGGTGGGCGGCGTGCGCGGGAGGCGGGATCGCGTTGGTAGGGTCGCACCATGGTGGAGCGGGGGATGGGTCGCGTCGCCGCGGCCGTGGTCGCAGCATGCGTCGTGGGGCTGATGTCAGGATGCGCGCTGGTCGCTCCTCCGGCTCGTTCGAGTGGGACGCCGCGGGCCACGGCGAAAGCGTCCGAGCCCATCGCGCAGCAGATCCCGAACCTGCTCGTCGCCGGCGAGACGATCGGCTCAGGCCGGCTGAGCGTCATCGACCATGAACCGATCGGTGATCCGGTGGCCGAGCATCCCGTGACCGGGGTCGTTCGCATCGTCGTCCGTCCCGATCGGGGGATCGAGGTGCGCATCCGACCCGACGACCCGGCCCGCGCGAGCCTCGCCGGGATCGACCTGATGCTGACCGGGAAACGGTACGACGGCCTGCCGGAGAATATTCAGGACGAGGCCTACTTCCCGGTGACCTCCGGCGCTCAGAGCGTCGATCCGGATGGCGAACTCGTTCTCCCCGTGCTGCTCGACCAGGCGTCCCTCGGCGACCCGTCGTTCCTGCACTCGATCGAGGAGTCGCCTGACGGGGACGGGCGGGTGATGGCCGCCGCGTCGATCACCTGGACGCTCCCCTCCGCCTACCCGGGCCTGAAGCCCGTGGATCACGGCGTGGTCAGCTACGCGCACGGGCGGACGGTCGTCGAGAGCGGGACGCTTGCCTACTACATCCCCAACCCCTACGACACGCTCTACCAGGTGTCGCGCCGCTTCGGCCTGACCGAGGCCCAGCTGGTGTGGCTCAATCCCGAGCTCCTCATGGACTCGCCGGATCCTGAACTGACGAGCGGGATCGGCGTCAATCTGGACCCCGCCCGCCGCTGACCGTCGCCCGCGCTGACCGACGCCCTGCGCCGGACCACCGCCCGCCGTCGAGTCCGCGAACTTTGCACACTTCAGCCGCGTGTCGTGTGCAAAGTTTGCGGACTCGACGGCGGGGGGTCAGGGGTGGTGCTCTAGGTACTGCCGGAGCACGTTTGCGTGGTTGAGTTCGGGGTCGCGAGCGCCGACGAGCAGGGTCACGGTGGGGTGGGTCCGGCCCAGGCCGCGGAGCACATCCACGGCAGGGTTCGTGTCCAGTTCGCTCTCGTACCGGCGACGGAACTCGTCGAACACCTCGGCTTCGCCCGACGGGTCCTGATGGAACCAGCGTCGCAGCTCGGTCGATGGCGCGACCTCCTTGAGCCATTCGTCGATGTCGGCACGGTCCTTGCTGACGCCGCGCGGCCACAGCCGGTCGACGAGCACGCGGTAGCCGTCGTCGGGTGCGGGCGCGTCGTAGATGCGTTTCACCGTGAACACGGGAGGCCTCCTTCGGTCGGCGGTCGGTTCGTTCATCCTTCCGAGTGTGCCTCGTGCGGTCAGCCCGAGGCCAGCAGGGCGTCGGTCTCTGCGGCGGTCGGCGCGGTCGCCGGCCCGCGCCGCGTCACGGCGATCGCCGCGGCCGCGTTCGCCCGCCGCGCGGCGTCGATCGGTGCGGCGCCGCGGGCCAGGGCCGCGGCGAGCACCCCGCCGAACGCGTCGCCCGCTCCCGTCGTGTCCACCGCGTCGACCGGGAAGGCCGGCAGGTGCGCAGGAGCCGGCTCGTCAGTGGCGACCCAGCAGCCCGAGGAGCCGTCGCGGACGACCGCGACCCCACCCTCGCGCAGGCTGCCGCGCAGCGACCCGGCAGCGGGCGCGGGATGGGCGTGGGCGCGAAGGATGCGCGCCTCGCGTGCGTTGGCGCTGAGTACGTCGGTGCGGCGCAGCACTGTCTCCAGGAGCTCCGGGTCGAGCGAGCCGACGAGCGGAGACGGGTCGAAGACGACGCGCGTCTCCGGACCGATAGCGCCCAGCCAGCCGGCGACCGCCGGGCCGGATCCGGGATGCGCGAGGCTGTAGCCGGAGACGTAGACGACATCCGACGCACGGGGCTGCACCGCATCCAGGTCGGCTCGGCTCAGCATCCCCTCGGCGCCGGGCGCGGTGACGAACGTGCGCTCGGCCGCGCTGTCGAGGAGGACGACGCTGTAGCCGTTGTCGACGCCGTCGAGCGGCGGGTTCGCGACCGAGATGCCTTCGCTCCAGAGCGCCTCGGCGACGACCTCGCCGAACGGGCCGGTGCCGGAGCGGCCGGCGAACACGACGTCCGCGCCGTCGCGGGCCGCTGCGGCCATGACGTTGAAGCCGCCGCCGGCGGACATGCCCGCCGAGGAGGCGAGGACGTCGCCGCCGCGCTCGGGCAGCGCATCCACGGTGAGGAGAAGGTCGACGACGACCGTCCCGGTGAAGATGAGTCGTCCGTCAGCCATGTCGTCTCCTCAGCTCCAGCAGTCCGTCGACCAGGGGTTCCAGGTCGAGGGCGTTGACGCGGCGGACCGTCTCGAGCGCGGTGCGTGGCCAGGCGGCCGCTCCGGTGGCGCCGAGCACGGCTCCCGTCATGGCCGCGATCGTGTCGGTGTCGCCGCCGAGCGCGGCGGCGCGGCAGAGCGTGTCCCAGGCGGCGTCCGGGTCGGGATGCGCGGGCTCGGACCCGGCGACGGTCACCGCGACGAGCGCGAGCGCGGCCACCACGGACTCCTGTGCGGCGACCGAGGTGCCGATGACCTCGGAGAGGGCGTCGTCCTGCTCCCGCGGCGCCAGACCGAGGAGGTAGGGGATGGCCCACTCAAGCCGGGCGGCGATGTCGCCGCCCGCGACCCAATGACCGCGCCGTGCTCCTTCGCGGGCTGCCGCGACCGCCACATCCAGCGCCTCCGGGGTGTCCGCTCCGTCGACGCCGGCGCTCACAGCGGCTCCGACGGCGGCGGCGCTCGCGATGCCGATGCCCGTGTTGTGGGTGAGCGCGCTCACGGACACCACGGCGTCGACGAACCCGCTGAGCGGTTCGACCGGCACGGCGATGCCGACCGGGGTGATCCGCATCGCCGCGCCGTTCGTGGCCCCGAACCGGCCGGCCTCTTCGGGCGGCATGCCGTCCTGCAGGCGCTGGAGGGCCGCGCGGGTGCTCGGACCGAGCAGGTCGAGGGAGCCGCGGGACTCCATGGTCCGCTCCCAGGCGAGCAGCTCGGCGGCGAAGACGCTCGAACGGACGGTTCCACGCCCGTCGATGAGGAGGCGCGCGAGCAGAACGGCCTGCTCGGTGTCGTCGGTGATCGAGCCGGCGGGCATCCCGGCGGCGATCTGCTGGTGCGGGCCGGCCGCGACGAGACCGCGGAGGGTGCCGTGGTCGGCGAAGATGCGTTCGCGCGACATCGACTGGGTGGGCATGCCGAGGGCGTCGCCGAGCGCCAGGCCCTGGAGCGCGCTCAGGGCCCGGGCGCGGGTGGTGTCCCTCACAGCGGCGCCAGGAGCGCCCCGCGCAGTCGCTCGCTCAGGTCGGGCGGGACCTCGACGGCGACGCCGAGGGCCTGGATGGCGCGGCTGAAGTAGTTGCGCACTGCGGCGGCCAACGTGATGTCGACGATCTCGCGGTCCGTGAAGCCGAGGTCGCGCAGGCGGCCGGCATCGTCGGGAGTCATGGCGGAGGAGTCCGTGCTGAGCCGCTCGGCGTACTCCATCATGGCGACGTCCGCCTCGCTCAGTCCGGCGTCGTGGTAGTCGCGGGCGATGCGCTCGAGCTCGGCTTCATCCATGATCGTCAGGGTCTTGCGACCGTGAGCGAGACGGCAGTGCTGCGAGCGGAGCGCCTGGGCGGCCGCGAGAGTGACCAGCTCGTACCGGCGCTTACCGAGGGTCGGCACGATCGTGCGGACGAGATCCTCGAACGCGCGGAACGCCTCGGGGTTCGTGCTCAGTACGCGGGTGTACTCGGGGACGTATCCGAGGTCGTCGATGTCTTCGGCATACAGTTCGGCGACGGCTCCGGTCGCTTCGGACGGCTCCGGGCTCTCGATGATGGACACGGTGGTCTCCTCCCATACGGACCGCCTCATTCTCACGCGCTCGCCCGCCGAGCACCACTGCCCTGCGCATCCATCCCCGTCGAGTCCGCGCACATTGCACACGCCGCGCGGGGCGAGCGTGCAAAGATTGCGGACTCGACGGTGGGGATCGGGTCAGTGGGCGAAGGCGACGTCCTCGGAGGGGGAGTCGGCGGGCTTCCGGAGGAAGAAGGAGCCTGCGACCGCGAACAGGGAGATGATCGCGCCCGCGACGAACGCCGCCCGGATGCCTCCCGCCTGCGCGGCGTCCACTCCCGCGCCGCCCGCGGCCAGGGCTGTGCCCTGCAGCGTCAGGACCGCGATGAGCAGGGCCGTGCCCGCCGCTCCGCCGACCTGCTGGATGGTGCCCAGGATGGCGCTGCCGTGCGAGTACAGGTGCGGCGGCACCGCACCGAGACCGGCCGTGAACAGCGGCGTGAACATCATCGCGAGGCCGAGGCTCATGGTGACGTGCGCGGCGATGACGAGTCCGACCGGCGTGTGCTCCGTCACCATCGTGAGCGACCACAACACGAGGCTGACCAGGATCGAGCCGGGAACGACGAGCACGCGCGGGTCGAAGCGGTCGTACAGGCGGCCGACGAACGGCGCCGCGAGCCCCATGATCAGCCCGCCCGGGAGCAGGATGAGCCCGGTCGCCAGCGTGTCGAGGTGCAGCACGTGCTGCAGGTACAGCGGCAGAACGATGATCACGCCGAACATCGACGCGGTCGTGATGGCCATCAGCACGATCGAGATGGTGAAGATCGGGAACTTGAACGTCCGCAGGTCGAGCAGGGCCCGATCCTTGCGCTGCAGGAGCAGCTGGCGCGTGATGAACGCCGCCAGACCGAGCACTCCGACGATCAGCGACCCCCACAGCATGACCGGGCTCGCGGACGAGCCGCCGGACTCGCCGGAGAGCGTGAGCCCGTAGACCAGTCCTCCGAACCCCAGTGCCGAGAGGATGACCGACAGCACGTCGATCTTCACCTTCTGGGTCTCCGTCACGTTCTCGACGAACTTCATGCCGATGAGCAGCATCACGAGCGCGATCGGCAGCACGATCAGGAAGATCCAGCGCCAGGGCAGGAAGTTCAGGATGAGGCCCGAGATCGTCGGCCCGATGGCCGGCGCGACCGAGATGACGATCGACACGTTGCCCATCGTGCGCCCGCGCATCGCAGGCGGCACCAGGGTCATCAGGGTCGTCATCAGCAGCGGGATCATGATCGCGGTGCCCGATGCCTGGATCACGCGCGCCGCGACCAGCACCAGGAACCCGGGAGCCAGGGCCGCCGACAGGGTGCCGAGCGAGAACAGCGACATCGCCGCGATGAACATCTGACGCGTCGTGTACCGCTGCAGCAGGATGCCCGTGATCGGGATCACCACGGCCATCGTCAGCATGAACGCTGTCGAGAGCCACTGCGCAGCGAGGGCGTCGACGTGGAGGTCGTCCATCAGCTTCGGGATGGCGACGGTCATGATCGTCTCGTTGAGGATCACGACGAACGTGGCCGCGAGCAGCAGCCAGATCACGCGCTGGTCGCGCGGGGCGATATGCGGCGCGGCGGCGGGCGCGGCCGGCTGCCCGATGGCGCCGGCATCGACCGAAGGCACTGGTGAGGTCTTCTCAGTCACCGGTACAACTTATCGGGGACCACCGACGCTGGGAGTGTCCGTGACCTGGACTGTGGATGAGTTCGCTCACCGCAGAACTGGGGAATAAAACGCCCGCTCAGCGCCCCAGGCCGGCCCGGTCCACCCGGCGGTGGTACCGCATCCCCGCGACGCCTCCCAGGATGGCGCCGGCGAGGCTCACCACCGCGACCACGACGGCCGTGATGATGCCGGTGAGCGTCACGGATCCTTCGCCCAGCGGGATGCGCGGGAAGCTGTTCAGGCTGCCGAGGATGTTGTACTGGCTGCCGAAGATGAGGGTCAGTACGGCGACGACCACGGCGATGATCACCGCCCACAGCCACACCGCGATGCCCTGCTTGACGCCGTCGAAGCGCGCCATCCGCCCGGCGACGTATCCGCCGCAGAAATAGGCGACGAGCAGGATGACGACGAGCGCGATCGCGCCGACGAGCCCGACCGTCGACGCATTGGCGTTGGCCTGGTCGATCGCGCGGTCGGCGCTCCCCGCGGTGCCGAGGCCGACCGCTGCGCCGGCCGCTGCGACCAGCGCGGTCAGCAGCACAGCCGTGCCCGTCGCGGTGAGCCAGCCGAAGAAGGCCGATCCGAACTTCATCCCGCCGAACTCGCTGCGTTCGCGGGCGACCACGTCCTCACGGAGGGTGTGCGTCCCGTCCCCGTACGTCCCATCCGGGTGGATGCCGTCGACGGGAGCCGTCGGCGGCGCAGCGGTGGCAGGTGCCTCAGCGGCCGCCCGGTCTTCGGGCGGCAACGGTCGATCGGTCATGGCGTGCCTCTTCCGGTTCGCCCGCGCATGGCGGGTGGTCGTCGGTCGATGAGCACGGTAGGCCGACCCTCAAGCGTTCCATAGGCGCTTGATTTCCGCCCCGAGCGGGAGGATCATCCCGCGCTCCCGCGGACCAGCCCCTACCCGCCGAGCCCCGCCACGGCCCGCACCGCCTCGCCCACGGCGGGCGCCACCGCGGCGAGCTGCTCGGCCGTCACCTCCGGCCCCCACGAGAACCGCACCGCCGTGCGGGCGACGTCCTCCGGGTACCCGAGCGCGAGGAGCACGTGCGACGCGTCCTCGCTGCCGGCGGCGCACGCCGAGCCGCTGGACGACACGACACCGCGCCGTTCCAGCTCCAGCAGCACCGCCTCCCCGTTGATCCCGGGGAACACGAACGACGCCGTCCCGGGCAGCCGCGACGTGGGATGCCCGGTCAGGGATGCGCCTGGCGCCTCAGCGAGCACGGCGGCGACGAACGCGTCCCGCGCTGCGGCAACGGCCGTCGCCCGCTCCTCGAGCCCGGCGACGCTGAGCCGCGCAGCCGTCGCCAGGGCCACCGCGCCGGCGACGTTCTCCGTTCCCGACCGGCGGCCGCGCTCCTGACCTCCGCCATGGATGACCGGCTCCAGTGGGATGCGCCCTCTCACGTACAGCGCACCGACGCCCTTCGGCGCTCCGAGCTTGTGGCCGGAGACGCTCAGCGCATCCACCCCCAGCGCCCGCACGTCGAGCGGCAGCCAACCGGCCGCCTGTACTGCATCCGTGTGAAAGGGGATGCCGTGCTCGTGCGCGATAGCGGCAAGCTCGGCGATGGGCTGCACCGTACCGACCTCGTTGTTGGCGAGCATCACGCTCGCCAGCGTCGTGTCGGGCCGTACGGCGGCGGCGAACGCTTCGGCCGTGACCAGGCCGTCCGGTCCGACCGGCACGAAGGTCACCTCGAAGCCGTGCAGCCGCACCAGGTAGTCCACCGACTCGAGCACCGCCTCGTGCTCGATCGGCGTCGTCACGATGTGGCGTCCGCGCGGGTTCGCCAGCGCAATGCCTTTCACGGCCAGGTTGTCGGCTTCCGTCCCGCCCGAGGTGAATGTCACCTCCGACGCGCGGCAGCCCAGCCAGTCCGCGACCGCCGAGCGGGCGTCGGCGAGCCCGCGGGCGGCCGATTCGCCGACGGCGTGGTGGCTCGACGGGTTGCCGAAGTCGCCCGTCAGGTACGGCCACATCGCCTCCAACACCTCCCGGCGGACCGGGGAGGTGGCGGCCGCGTCGAGGTAGATCACTCCACCACCACGTCCAGTCCGAGGTCGAGCGACCGGACGCTGTGGGTGAGCGCACCGGACGAGATCACGTCGACGCCGGTCTCCGCGATCGCGCGGACGGTCGCGAGGCTGACGTTGCCGCTGGCCTCGACGATGGCCCGACCGCCGACCAGGGCGACGCCTTCGCGCAGTTCGTCGAGGGTGAAGTTGTCGAGCATGATCGTGTCCACCCCGGCCGCGAGCACCGGCTCGATCTGGTCGATGCGGTCGACCTCGACCTCCAGGTGCGTGGTGTGCGACAGCTGTTCGCGCACCCGCAGCAGCGCATCCGTGACCGACAGGCCGGTCTGGGCGGTGAGGACGGCGAGGTGGTTGTCCTTCGCCATCACCGCGTCCGAGAGGGAGTAGCGGTGGTTGTGGCCGCCGCCGGCGCGGACGGCGTGCCGCTCGAACGCGCGCAAGCCCGGGGTGGTCTTGCGGGTGTCGACGATGCGGGCGGAGGTGCCGGCGACCTCGGCGACGAACGCGGCCGTGAGGGTGGCGATGCCGCTCATGCGCTGGACGAAGTTGAGGGCGACGCGCTCGGCCTGGAGCACCGAGCGGGCCGGTCCCTCGACCGTCGCGAGCGCATCCCCGGCCGCGAACGTCGCGCCGTCGGCGACGTGCACGGTCACGGCGATCGCCGGATCGGTCAGCGTCATCGCGGCCGCGAAGACCTCGCCGCTCGCGAAGGTGCCCGGCTCGCGGGCCACCAGGCGCGCGGTCGCGCGAGCCGTCTCGGGGATGAGCAGCTGACTGGTCACGTCGCCCCAGGGGGCGTCCTCGACGAGGGCGGCCTGGACGGCGGTGTGGATGAGCTGGCGGGTCAGCATGCTGCGGGAACCTCGAGACGGGTCGGCTGGGGGAGCAGGACGGTGTGGGCGGGCTCGCCGGAGCCGGCGAGCGGGAAGTCGGAGCGGAAGTGCGCCCCGCGCGACTCTTCGCGGGCGAGCGCCGCGGCGACGACGAGACGGGCGAGGGTGAGGAGGTTCGCATCCTCTCCGGACCTCGCCCCGGCCTCGGCGTCAGGCATCGCGGTGGCCGCGAGCTCGTCGGCAGCCGCGGCGAGGCGTGCCCCGTCGCGGTGCACGCCGGCGGCCTCCCACATCAGCGCGCGCAACCGGTCGCGGTCGAAGGTGCGGAGAACGGGATGCGGCGAGCCGGCCGCGACAGATCGTGCGGCGTCCGCCTCCACCCGCACCGCGCGTTGCGTCCACGCGGGAGGCTCGGCCCACGGAGCATCGATCGCCCCGGCCGCCCGGTGGGCGAACACCAGACCTTCGAGCAGGGAGTTGGAGGCGAGTCGGTTGCCGCCGTGCGCCCCGGTGCAGGCGACCTCGCCGACGGCGAACAGGCCGGGGACGCTCGTGCGCCCCTCGGTGTCCGTCGCGACGCCGCCCATCGCGTAGTGCGCGGCCGGGGTGACGGGGAGGGGACGGCGGGCCCAGTCATGGCCGGCGGCGCGCGAGGCGGCGTCGATCGTCGGGAACCGCCGGGCGAGGAACGCCGCGCCGAGCGCCGTCGCGTCGAGCAGCACGGGGCGACCGCCCTGCGCGGCCATCTCGACCGCGATGCCGCGGGCGACGACGTCGCGGGGCGCGAGCTCGGCGTCGGGGTGGGCATCGAGCATGAAGCGCTCGCCGGCGGCGTTCCGCAGGACCGCGCCTTCGCCGCGCACGGCCTCGGAGACGAGGAACGCGCCTGCGCCCGCGTCGCCCGCCGCGCCATCGCCCGCGTACAGCGCGGTGGGATGGAACTGCGTGAACTCCAGATCGGCGAGCATCGCCCCGGCGCGCCAGGCCGCCGCCACTCCGTCGCCCGTCGCGACCGACGGGTTGGTGGTGTGCGCGTACAGCTGGCCCCAGCCTCCAGTGGCCAGCACCACCGCGTCGGCGTCGATGGTGAGTGCCTCGCCGTCGACCCTCAGCGACACCCCGGCGGCCCGGCCGTCCTCGACGATGACGTCGCGGAGGAACGCGCCCCCGACGACCGGGATGCGCGCCGCCGTCACCGCGGCGACCAGCGCCCGCTCCAGCTCGGCGCCGGTCGCATCCCCACCGGCGTGCAGCACGCGGGCGGAGGAGTGGGCGGCCTCGAGGCCGCGGGCGAGCGCGTCGCCGTCGCGGTCGAACGCCGCGCCGCGGGCGATCAGCTCGCGGACGCGGTCGGGGCCGTCGGAGCAGAGCGCCTCCACCGCTTCGCGGACGTTGAGCCCGGCCCCCGCGCGGAGGGTGTCGGCGACGTGCGCCTCCACCGAATCGTCGGGGAAGAGCGCCGCCGCGATGCCGCCCTGGGCGTACGGCGTGCTTCCGGAGGCGACGGACGACGACTTGGTCACGACCGTGACGTCATGGCCGAGCGTGTGCGCTCGCAGCGCCGCGGTCAGCCCCGCGATGCCGCTCCCGACCACGACCACGCGGCTCATGTCAGGCCGCCATCGTGGTGTCGGGCCGCGCCGCCAGCATCCGCTCGAGCGCCACCCGGGCGGGCTCCGCGACGGACGCCGGAACGGTCACCTGGTTGAGCACCTCGCCGCGGACGAGCCCCTCCAGCACCCAGGCGAGATACCCGGGGTGGATGCGGTACATCGTCGAGCAGGGGCACACCACCGCGTCGAGGCAGAAGATCGTGTGCTGCGGGAACTGCGCCGCCAGCCGCTGCACCAGGTTGATCTCGGTGCCGATCGCGAAAGTGGAGCCTGCGGGCGCCGCCTGGATCGCCTTGACGATGTAGTCGGTGGAGCCGTACTCGTCGGCCGCATCCACCACATCCATCGGGCACTCGGGGTGCACGATCGCGCGGACGCCGGGGAACTCGGCGCGCGCGTGCTCGATCTGGCCGACCGTGAAGCGTTTGTGCACCGAGCAGAAGCCGTGCCACAGGATGACCTGGGCGTCCTGCAGCGTCTCGGCGTCCGTCCCGCCCCACGCCTTGCGCGGGTTCCACAGCGGCATCCGCTCGACCGGGATGCCCATGGCCTTCGCCGTGTTGCGGCCCAGGTGCTGGTCGGGGAAGAACAGCACGCGCTGCCCCCGCTCGAACGCCCACTCCAGCACGGTCGCCGCGTTCGACGAGGTGCAGACGATGCCGCCGTGCTCGCCGCAGAAGGCCTTCAGGGCGGCGGACGAGTTCATGTAGGTGACCGGGATGACGGGGACGCGGCCGTCGGCGTCCGGCTCGGTGCCGTACAGCTCCTCCAGCTGCTCCCAGCACTCCTCGACCGAGTCGAGGTCGGCCATGTCGGCCATCGAGCAGCCGGCGGCGAGGTTGGGGAGGATGACCTTCTGCTCGGGACGCGACACGATGTCGGCCGTCTCGGCCATGAAGTGGACGCCGCAGAACACGATCGCCTCCGCCTCCGGCCGGGCCTTGGCCGCGTTGGCGAGCTGGAAGGAGTCGCCCACGAAGTCGGCGTACTGGACGACCTCGTCGCGCTGATAGAAGTGGCCCATCACCGCGACGCGGTCGCCGAGGGTCTCCTTGGCGGCGCGGATGCGGTCGCCGAGCTCCTGGGCCGTGGCGGTGCGGTACTCCTCCGGCAGCTCGCCCTGCCGAGGCGCGTTCGCCGGGATGGGGTCGCCGAGCGACGCGCCGGGCCCGTAGGAGGGCGTCGCGCTGTCGAACGTCCACGGCGCCTCCACCAGGTCGGGGGTGCAGGTGTCGCCGTCGAGCTGCCCCGACGCGATGAGCCGGATGGTGGTGTCGACCGAAGCGATGGTCATGCGTTTCTTCCTTCGAACGGATGCTGCTGGCGGGGGAGCGGCCCCGCGTCGGCGAGGTCGATCTGGTCGTTGTAGCGGTACAGCCGCGGCGGACGGTGCGGCGTGCCGGTGAGGTACTCGTCGGTGGCGACGACGGCCCCCGAGGACTCGATCGTGCGGCGGAAGTTGGCCGGGTCGAGGGCGCGGCCGAGCACGGCCTCGTGCACCCCGCGCAGCTGGGCCAGCGTGAAGCGCTCGCCGAGGAAGGCGTGGGCGATGCGGGAGTACTCCATCTTCGTGCGGAGGCGCCAGAGGGCGTACTCGACGATCACGTTGTGGTCGAAGGCGAGCACGGGCAGGTCGTCCGCGGGGAACCAGCGAACGTTCTCGCCGACGCTGGCACGCTCGGCCTCCTCGCTGCGGACGAGCGCCCAGTAGACGACGGAGACGACGCGCTCGGCGCCGGGGGAGCGGTCGGCGTCGCCGAAGGCGTACAGCTGCTCCAGGTAGCTGGGCGTCAGGCCGGTGATGTCGTTGAGCGTGCGGGCAGCGGCGTAGGGGAGGTCCTCGCCGACCCGCAGCGGTCCGCCCGGCAGGGCCCAGCGTCCCTCGAAGGGTTCGCGGATGCGGCGCACGAGCGGCAGCCACACCTGCGGGACGCCGTCGGTCTCGTCGTCGGTGCGCAGCGCGAAGATGACCGTCGACACGGCGAGGATCGCACTCGCGCGTTCGTGCCGTGCCGTCATGGCCGCTCCCGTCACCTAAAGGTCAACATGACTCTAACGTGCTGATCATCTTAGTGTCATCTCGACCAGAACACCAAACGCCTCCCTACTCGCTGAGATTTGCGCCAAATCTCTGTTATGACGGGCGCATTACCGAGATATGGCGCAAATCTTCGCGTGCGCACGGGACGGCGGGAGCGGATATGCTGGCCGGACAACCGAATACCGGGCCAACGAGGTCGATGCGGGAGAGTCGCGCGAGCGCGACACCGAAGGAGCAATCCTCCCCGACAATCTCTCAGGTACGCGTACCGCATCGGACTGGCCACTCTGAAAAGCAGGATGGCGCCCGCCGTCCTCGCCCACGGTGAAAGCCGCGCATCCCCCCGGGGAGGCGAGGTGAAACTCTCAGGCCGGATGACAGAGGGGGAGTTCTTCCCGGGAGCGGCGACGCCCCCGCAGCCCCCGGCCGACGGCCGGCGATCGGAGAACTCATGACCTCGCAGAGCACGCCAGACGGTACGAACGCCGAGCGCACCTCCCCGCTCCACGACGCCCATACGGCGGCAGGCGCCTCCTTCACCGACTTCGCCGGCTGGCAGATGCCGGTCCGGTACTCCTCCGATCTCGCCGAGCACCACGCCGTGCGCACCGCAGCCGGCCTGTTCGACCTGTCGCACATGGGCGAGATCGTGCTCCTCGGCCCGGAGGCCGGCGAAGCGCTCGACTATGCGCTCGCCGGCAAGCTCTCCGCCCTCAACGTCGACCAGGCGAAGTACAGCCTCCTGCTCTCCCGCTCCGGCGGCATCGTCGACGACCTCGTCGTGTACCGCACCGGCGACGACCGCTACATGGTGGTCGCGAACGCGTCGAACCGGGATGCGGTGGCCGCCGAGCTGCGCGACCGCACCGCGCCGTTCGACGTCGAGGTCTTCGACGAGTCCGACGACATCGCCCTGATCGCCGTGCAGGGTCCGGCCGCCCTCTCCATCCTGCTCGCGACGCCGGGCCTGTCGGCCGACGCCGGGGCTCTCGGCGGCTCCGACTTCGGGGAGCGTCTCTCGGCCCTCAAGTACTACTGGTCGCTCCCGGCCGAGTTCGAGACGCATCCCGTGCTCATCGCCCGCACCGGTTACACCGGCGAGGACGGCTTCGAGCTCTACCTCGCGCCCGACAACGCGCGCGCCCTGTGGGATGCCCTGCTCGAGGCCGGAGCCGAGCAGGGCCTCGTCCCCGCCGGCCTCGCCAGCCGAGACACCCTGCGCCTTGAGGCCGGGATGCCGCTGTACGGTCACGAGCTCGGCCTCGACACCATGCCGGCGCAGGCGGGACTCGGCCGGGTCGTCAACCTCGCGAAGGACACCGACTTCGTCGGCCGCGCCGCCAGCGAGGAGGGGCCGGACCCGGAGGCCCGTGTGCTCGTCGGCCTCGCCGGGGAGGGCAAGCGCGCCGCCCGCGCCGGCTACCCGGTCTTCGCGCACGACGACACGACCGGCGAGGACGCCGAGGTCGGCGTCGTCACCTCCGGCGCGCTCTCCCCGACGTTGGGCATGCCCATCGCGATGGCCTACGTCGCCCCCCGCTTCGCCCGCGAGAACACCGTGCTCCACGTGGATGTGCGAGGCACCCGCCTCCCGTTCACCGTCACCGCCCTCCCCTTCTACAGCAGAAAGAAGCGCTAGCCATGGCCGCAGAACGAGACCTGAAGTACACGCCCGAGCACGAGTGGCTCCTGGTCGATGGCGACGTCGCGACCGTCGGCATCACGGCCTACGCCGCCGAGAAGCTCGGTGACGTCGTGTTCGTGGAGCTGCCCGAGGAGGGCAGCGACGTCACCGCCGGCCGCGTGGTCGGCGAGATCGAGTCGACCAAGTCGGTCGGCGAGCTGTTCGCCCCGGTGAACGGCACCGTCGCCGAGGCCAACAGTGCCGTGGTCGACGCCCCCGAACTCGTCAACTCCGACCCGTTCGGCGAGGGCTGGCTGGTGAAGGTCCGCTTCACCGAGCTGCCCGACAACCTCCTGAGCTACGACGAGTACGCCGCCCTGACCGGCGAGTAAGGTTCCCCCACCTCACATGACCGACATCTTCCCAGCGCGTCACATCGGCACCGACGGCGACGCGCAGAGCACCATGCTGTCCGCGATCGGCGCGGCCGCCTCCCGCGAGTGGGCCTCCGTGGAGGACCTCGTCCTCGCGGCCGTCCCCGACTCCATCCGCGTGGACGCCGGGCGCGAGTCCGTGCTTCCGGCTCCGCTGAGCGAGCGCGCCGCCCTCCGCGAGCTGCGCGCGCTGGCCGCCCGCAACACCGTCAACCGCAGCCTGATCGGCCTCGGCTACTACGGCACGATCACGCCCGCGGTGATCAAGCGGAACGTGCTCGAGAACCCGGGCTGGTACACCGCGTACACGCCGTACCAGCCGGAGATCTCGCAGGGCCGGCTGGAGGCGCTGATCAACTTCCAGACCATGGTCTCCGACCTCACGGGCCTCGACACGGCGAACGCCTCGATGCTCGACGAGGGGACCGCAGTGGTCGAGGGGATGCTGCTGGCGCGCCGCGCATCCAAGGCGAAGTCGCCGCGTTTCGTCGTCGACGTCGACACGTTCCCGCAGACGCTGGCGCTGCTGCGCAACCGGGCGGACGCGGTCGGCATCGAGCTGGTCGTGCTCGACCTGGCGAGCCTCCCGGCGGATGCCCCGGAGCTGAGCGACGCCTTCGGCCTGTTCGTGCAGTACCCGGGCGCCTCCGGGCGGGTGTGGGATCCGAGCGCCGTCATCCGCACGGCGAAGGAGGCGGGGGCCGTCATCGTCGCCGCCGCCGATCTGCTCGCCCTCACTCAGCTGCGCGCCCCCGGCGAGCTCGGAGCGGATGTCGCCGTCGGCACCAGCCAGCGCTTCGGCGTCCCGATGGGGTTCGGCGGCCCGCACGCCGGCTACATGGCGGTCCGCAAGGGCCTCGAGCGGCAGCTCCCCGGCCGTCTGGTCGGGGTGTCGCAGGATGCGGTCGGGAAGCCCGCCTACCGGCTCACGCTGCAGACCCGCGAGCAGCACATCCGCCGCGAGAAGGCGACCTCCAACATCTGCACCGCGCAGGTGCTCCTCGCCGTCATGGCGGCGATGTACGCCGTCTACCACGGCCCCGCCGGGCTGCGCGCGATCGGTCGCCAGGTGCACCTGACGACGGCCGCCGTCGCCCAGGCGCTCCGCGCATCCGGTGTCGAGGTCGTGTCGCGCTCGTTCTTCGACACGCTGCAGGTCGAGGTGGACGACGCGGCCACCGTCGTCGCCCGCGCGCACGACCGCGGATTGCTGCTGCATGCGACCGACGCCGGTCTCGTCTCGCTGAGCATCGACGAGGAGTCGGCGGAGGACCTCCGCGACGGCGACTTCCCGCTCGGCGACCTCATCGAGGTGCTCGGCGGCACGGTCGACGGCGTCCCGGCGCTCACGCTCTCCGGCGAGGCGTCCTATGACCCGGTGCTCGCGCGCGAGTCCGAATACCTCAGCCACCCGGTGTTCAACACGCACCACTCCGAGACCGCGATGATGCGCTACCTGCGCCTGCTGCAGGACCGCGACTACGCCCTCGACCGCGGCATGATCCCGCTCGGCTCGTGCACCATGAAGCTCAACGCGGCGACCGAGATGGAGGCCGTGACCTGGCCGGAGTTCGCTGCGCTGCATCCCTTCGCCCCGGCCGCCGACGTGGCCGGCTCGCTGGAGCTCATCGACCAGCTGGAGGAGTGGCTCGCCGACGTCACGGGGTACGACACCGTCTCGCTGCAGCCGAACGCCGGCAGCCAGGGCGAGCTCGCCGGACTGCTCGCGATCCGCGGATACCACCGGTCGCGCGGCGACCTGCAGCGCACCGTGTGCCTCATCCCGCAGTCGGCGCACGGCACGAACGCGGCCTCCGCGGTGCTCGCCGGCATGAGCGTCGTCGTCGTGGCGACGGACGAGCTCGGCAACGTCGACCTCGACGACCTGCGCGCCAAGATCGCGGAGCACGCCGACACTCTCGCCGCTCTGATGATCACCTACCCGTCGACGCACGGCGTGTACGAGCACGAGGTGGTAGCGATCACCCAGGCTGTGCACGACGCCGGCGGCCAGGTGTACGTGGACGGCGCGAACCTCAACGCCCTGCTCGGCTACGCCCGGTTCGGCGACTTCGGCGGCGACGTCAGCCACCTCAACCTGCACAAGACGTTCTGCATCCCGCACGGCGGCGGCGGCCCGGGTGTCGGCCCGGTCGCAGCCAAGGCGCACCTCGCGCCGTTCCTCCCCGGCCACCCGCTCGCGCAGGACGCGACGCACCCGATCGCGGGCGGCGGCCGCGTCGAGCACGGCGGAGCGCCGGTCTCGGCGGCCCCGTACGGCAGCCCGAGCATCCTGCCCATCAGCTGGGCGTACGTCCGGATGATGGGCGCAGAGGGGCTGAAGGATGCGACGGGAGCGGCCGTGCTGTCGGCGAACTACGTCGCTGCACGGCTGCGGGAGCACTTCCCGGTGCTCTACGCGGGGGAGGACGGCCTCGTCGCGCACGAGTGCATCCTCGACCTGCGTCCGCTGACCGAGCGCACCGGGGTCACGGTCGACGACGTCGCCAAGCGGCTCATCGACTACGGCTTCCACGCGCCGACGATGTCGTTCCCGGTCGCCGGCACCCTGATGGTGGAGCCGACCGAGAGCGAGGACCTCGCCGAGCTCGACCGCTTCGTGGCCGCGATGATCGCGATCCGCGAGGAGGCCGACGCCGTCGCGGCGGGGGACTGGCCGTCCGACGACAACCCTCTGCGGAACGCTCCGCACACCGCGGAGTCGGCGGTCTCGTCCGATTGGACGCACCCGTACTCGCGGGAGCAGGCGGTCTACCCCGTCCCCGCCCTCGTCCGCGCGAAGTACTGGCCCCCCGTCCGCCGCATCGACCAGGCCTACGGCGACCGCAACCTCTTCTGCGCCTGCCCGCCGCCCGAGGCCTTCGCCTGACCCACCCCTAACCGCCTCCGCCCTTCACCCCCACCGTCGAGTCCGCGAACTTTGCACGCTTCGCCCCGCGATTCCGTGCAAAGTTTGCGGACTCGACGGGGGGGGGTCAGGCGAAGATGTGGGGGAAGAGGGCGACGGCGAGGGGGTAGCCGACGAACGAGACGATGTCGATGATCGTATGGGCGACGACGAGCGGCATCACGCGGCCCCAGCGGGTGTAGCACCAGCCGAAGACGATGCCCATGATCGCGTTGCCGACGAACGGGCCGAAGCCCTGGTACAGGTGGTAGCTGCCGCGCAGCACCGCGGCGCCCAGGATGATCGACCACGTTCCCCAGCCCAGCTGGCGCAGGCGCGTGAAGAGGTAGCCGACGATGATGACCTCCTCCTGGAGCGCGGCACGAAGCGCGGCGAGGATGAGCACCGGCACCGTCCACCAGTGCGCGTCGAGCGTCGACGCCTCCACCGTGACCGTGATCCCGAGCAGCCGGGTGAGGGCGTAGAAGAGGATGCCGGGGATGCCGATCACGAGGAACAGCAGCGCCCCGCCGCCGAGGTCGCGGGCGGGACGCGTGAGGTCGAAGCCGATGCGACGGAAGCCGCTGCGCTGCGGCTGCCAGAGCAGGTAGATCACCAGGGCGACGGCGAACAGCGGGAACAGATTGCCGAGCACCTGGTACAGGAAGTCGAAGACCTCCCGGCTCGACTGGGCGGGGTTCACCTCCGCCTTCTGGTCCGCCAGGGGCGTACTCTGAGTCGCACGGTCGATGATGGTGACGATGGAGTAGATCGCCGACTGGCCGAGCGACAGGCCGAGCACGATCGCGACCTCCCACCAGAGGCGGGGGCGCGCGGCGCGCTCCACGGGGGTCTCTCCGGCCCAGGTCAGCGCGTCAGCCATACCGGCATCCTGCCAGCCCGGACCGCAAACCATTCAATCGTTGCATTGCACGATCAAATCCACCGTTTTTGTGCGCATCGTGCACGAATCCTCCGACTGAGTTACCACTCTGTAACGTTTTCCCGCGCTGTTTTGCAATCACTGGCAGCGATACCTAGGGTCATTCTTATCCCGCGCGGACCAGGCTTCTCGCATGCCCGTTCCGACGCACACTTCGCACAGGAGGAACATTGCACATCAACGGAAGAAAGGGCAGGTTCGCGGTCAGCGCGGTCGCCGTCGCAGGCGTCGCAGCACTCGCGCTGTCGGCCTGCACCACGTCCGGGAGCACCAGCACCTCGTCCGCTGCCAAGGGCGGCACCGTGACGGTGGCGGTCGTGAACGACTTCACCTCGTTCAACTCGCAGACGCCGCAGGGCAACCTGGACACCAACGGCCAGGTCGGATACCTCAACGGCTCGTACGGGACCGGTTTCCAGTACATCGACAACAACTACAAGATCGTCCACGACGACAAGTTCGGCACGTTCGAGAAGACCTCGGACGACCCGCTGACCGTCAAGTACACCCTGAACAAGGACGACAAGTGGTCTGACGGCGAGCCCGTCACCGCCGATGACATGATCCTCGCGTGGGCCATCGCTTCCGGCCACTACGACTCGGCGAAGTTCGACGACGACGGCAAGGTCACGAGCGGCACGCAGTACTTCCAGATCGCGGGCTCGACCGCCGGTGTGGACGCGACCGACTTCCCGACGGTCAGCAACGACAACCGCACGATCACTCTCAAGTACGCCACCCCGTACGTCGACTGGGAGCTCGTCAACCCGATCGCGCAGCCCGCGCACATCGTCGCCAAGAAGGCGGGCCTCTCCTCGGCCGCCGACCTGACGAAGCTGCTCAAGGGCCTGCCGAAGGGCGACCCGGCGAACCCGGCTCCGGCCGACCCGACGCTGAAGAAGGCGGCGGACTTCGTCAACACCGGCTACGACGTGACCGCGTTCCCGACCGACAAGGACCTGCTGGTCTCCTCCGGCCCGTTCGTCGTCTCGTCGTGGACCCCCGGCCAGTCGCTCACGATGACGCCGAACAAGTACTACGCCGGCGGTCTGAAGCCGAACGTGGACAAGATCGTGTTCCGCATCATCCCAGACGCGAACGCGCAGGTCACCGCTCTCCAGAACGGTGAGGTCGACATCATCAACCCGCAGGCGTCCGCCGACACGATCACCGCGCTCAAGCAGACCAGCGCGAAGATCCTCACCGGTGCGCAGGCGTCGTACGACCACCTCGACCTGAACTTCGGCTCGCCCGTGTTCAAGGACGAGAAGGTCCGCGAGGCGTTCCTCAAGACGATCCCGCGTCAGCAGATCCTCGACTCGATCGTCACCCCGGTCGACTCGAAGGCGAAGGTCCTGAACTCGCAGATCTTCCTGCCGAACCAGGAGCAGTACGAGGGCAGCGTCAAGCAGAACGGCTCTGACAAGTACGACAAGGTCGACATCGACGGCGCCAAGCAGCTGCTCGCCGGTGCCACCCCGACCGTGCGCATTCTCTACAACACCAACAACCCGAACCGTGTCGACGAGTTCCAGGCGATCTCGGCCTCGGCCGCCAAGGCCGGCATCAAGGTCGTCGACGCCGGCTCGCCCCAGTGGAGCACGCTGCTCCCGGGTGGCGACTACGACGCCTCGCTCTTCGGCTGGATCAGCCCGGGTGCAGGCACCACGCAGCTGCCGCAGGTGTTCGCTTCGCAGGGTGGCGGCAACTACAACCGCTACACCGGCACCAACGACCTGGCCCTCAAGTCGCAGACCACCCTGGACAAGGATGAGCTGACGAAGATCGAGTACCAGATCGACAAGCAGACCTTCACCGACGGCTACGGTCTGCCGCTGTTCCAGCTCCCGGGTGTCTTCGCGACCACCGCGCGGGTTGACGGCGTCAAGTACAACGGCGGGCAGTCCGGTCCGTTCTGGAACTTCTGGGAGTGGTCGGTCAAGTCCTCCAAGAAGTAACAGCTCCGCAAGTGAGAGTGCCCGGGTGAACCCCGGGCACTCTCCTGCGGCGGGGCGTCGGTTCCGGCCGGCGCCCCGTATCATGTAGTCGGTGGATGTGATCCGTCCACCCCGTGAGATACGCGCCTGGCGGCAAACCCCCCTCCGCCGCACCCCCGATCGGCGCGTCCTGTCAGTGAAGGTTTTCAACCTATGGCGAGTTTCATCCTGAGACGCCTTCTGGTCTCAGTACTCATCATCATCGCCGCTTCGTTCCTGATGTACATGCTGGTGGCCTACAGCGCCGACCCGCTGCAGGACCTTCGAAGCAGCAATTCCCCCAACAAGACGCAGCTCATCAACGCGCGCATCCAGCTCCTGCAGCTCGACGTCGCGCCGCCGCTGCGCTGGCTGCTCTGGCTGGGCGGTGCGGCCAAGTGCCTCATCCCGTTCGCCAATGCCTGCGACCTGGGGTCCACCGTCTCCAACGCCAAGGTGACCGACATCCTCCCGCAGGCCCTCGGGTCGACGGTGCAGCTGGTCACCCTCGCTCTCATCCTCGCGATCCTCCTCGGTGTCACCATCGGCATCGTCACCGCCCTGCGGCAGTACAGCGGACTCGACAACGTCGTCACGTTCCTCAGCTTCTTCCTGTACTCGCTTCCTGCGTTCCTCGTGGCGGTTCTGCTCAAGGAGTTCATCGCGATCGGCTTCAACAACTTCCTCGCGCACCCGACCATCCCCTGGTGGGTTGCCGTGCTGATCGGGGTGGTGGCCGGACTCATCTGGCAGTCGCTCATCGGGGGTGACCGGAGGCGGCGCCTGCTGACCTTCGTCATCTCCGGTGTCGCGACGGCGGGCGTCCTGCTGCTCATGTCGGCGACGAACTGGTTCCTCGTGCCGGGCCTCGGACCGGTGGTCATGATCCTGCTGATCGTCGCGACCGTGATCGGCGCGACGGCCCTCATCTCGGGGCTGCAGAACCGGCGTGCGCTCATCTCGGCGGCCATCGCCGGAGCGGTCAGCCTGGTCTGCTACTTCGCGCTCCAGCCGCTCTTCGACGTGTCGACGATCGGCACGATCGTGATCCTGGCGATCGTGGCCATCATTGTGAGCCTTGCCATCGGCTGGTTCGTCGGCGGCTACGACCGCGGGCAGAACATGCGGATCTCCGTGATCGTCACGATCGTCTCGGGCTTCCTGATCATCGTCGACCGCTTCATGCAGGCGTGGCCGCAGTACTTCCAGGACACCAACGGCCGTCCCATCGCGACCGTCGGGTCCTCGACCCCGGGCCTCGAGGGCGATATGTGGGTCACCGGCCTCGACACGTTCACGCACCTGGTGCTGCCGACGATCGCCCTGCTGCTCATCTCGTTCGCGTCCTACACCCGCTACTCGCGGGCCGGGATGCTCGAGGTGCTGAACCAGGACTTCATCCGTACCGCGCGGGCGAAAGGACTGCCCGAGCGCACTGTGATTGTGCGGCACGCTTTCCGTAACATGCTCATCCCAATCACGACGCTCGTCGCGTTCGACGTGGGAGCTCTTCTCGGAGGGGCGATCATCACGGAACGCGTTTTCGCAATCCCCGGAATGGGGTTCCTCTTCGCGAGTGGACTCGATCGAGGCGATCTGAATCCGGTCATGGGCTACTTCCTCGTGATCGCGATCATGGCAATCCTGTTCAACTTCCTCGCGGACCTCTCCTACGCCGCGCTCGACCCGAGAGTGAGGGTCCGATAGTGACCGACAACACCCGGATCGCCGACGAACTCGAAGCTCCGACTACGCCCCCGGTTAGCCAGGGGAAACTGGTCTGGAAGCGATTCCTGTCCAACAAGGTCGCTGTCGTCAGCGCCATCCTGTTCATCCTCATCCTGCTGTTCTCCATCTCAGCGATCGGGCTGGGGCCGATCCCCGGCTGGTGGAAGTACGACTACAAAGAGTTGAACGTCCAGGTTCAGCAGGGGGCACCCACGTGGGACCACCCGTTCGGCCAGGACCGCATCGGCAAGGATTACTTCGCCCTGACGATGCGCGGCGTCCAGAACTCCATCCTCGTGATGGTCGTCCTTGGACTCATCGCGAGTGTCGTGGGTGTCGTGGTCGGTGCGGTCGCGGGCTACTTCCGCGGCGTTATCGACGCGATCCTGATGCGCATCACCGACGTGTTCATCGTCATCCCGGCGCTGGTGATCGGCTCGGTCGTCGGGCATATTTTCGGCGGCCTCGGCGCGTTCTTCCTGGCGTTGATGCTCGGGTTCTTCTCGTGGATGGGCATCGCCCGTCTGGTCCGCGGTGAGTTCCTCTCCCTGCGTGAGCGGGAGTTCGTGGAGGCGGCCCGCGTGGCGGGTGCCTCGGACGCGCGCATCATCTTCAAGCACATCCTGCCGAACGCCATCGGCGTCGTCATCGTGGCCTCGACGCTGATCATGGCCTCGGCCATCCTGCTCGAGACCGCGTTGTCCTACCTCGGCTACGGCATCCGTCCGCCGGACGTCTCGCTCGGCCTCCTGATCAGCTCGAACCAGTCCGCGTTCCAGACACGGCCGTGGCTGTTCTGGTGGCCCGGTGCGTTCATCGTGACGCTCGCGCTGCTCGTCAACTTCGTCGGCGATGGCCTGCGCGACGCGTTCGACCCGCGCCACCGCCGGTTCAACCTCCGCAAGATGCGGGAGCAGGAGCCGGAGGAGGGCGAAGGCGACGGCCGGAGCCCGAAGACCGGAGCGGCCCTCGCGGAGGACGTGCTGTGACGCCCGCCCGCGTCGCGCTGCTCTCGGCCGGTTCAGGCCAGGAGCAGCGCGGCGACGGTGCCCGCGAGCAGGAGCACCAGCACCGCGAGTTCGACCAGGTGCCAGCGCACCGTGACCGGCGTCTCGTCGGCACGACCCGCGTCGATGGCTCCCGCGTCCTGCAGCATGCCCCAGCGGCGGCGCACGACCTCGGCCGCCGCGCCGGACTCGGTGCTCAGCAGGTCGCCGGGGCGGCGCACGCTGTCCTCGACGCGCGGGCGGCCGATGCGGCCCTTCGTCTCGTTGCGGGTGGCGCGGAGCGTGCTGCCGGTGCCGGGCGCCGGAGCGGCCCACACCGGGATCTTGCGGCCCGGGGTGTACAGCGTGAGCGCGTACTTGGTGTCGACCGCGATCAGCGCCTCCCACGGGATGCGGACGGTGCGCGTGACATTGACGACCGTGATGCCCTCGTTGGCGACCGTGAGCTGCGGGCGCCAGAGCATCGCCCACGCGACGAACGCGAACAGCGCGCCCGGCACGATGTAGAGCAGTCGGGCGTCGTGGACGCTGAACAGCAGGCCGATGGTCAGGGCGGCAGCGGCCGCCCAGATCAGAACGGCAAGGACCCGGTTGAACCGGGACACGAAAACCTCGCGTTCGGCGGGGGAGACGTAGGGCATGTGTCCATGCTCTCATCCCGCCGGAACGCCCCCGAAAGGAACCACGAATCATGACCGAGACCAACCCGGTCCGGGCGACGGCGCAGGCCGGCGGCCCCGTCCTCGAGGTGAACGACCTCTCCGTCGACTTCGGTGTGGACGGCGTCTGGGTGCCCGCCGCGAAGACCCTGAACTACCAGATCAAGGCGGGCGAAGTGCTCGCGATCGTGGGTGAGTCCGGTTCGGGCAAGAGTGCGAGCTCGATGGCGATCCTCGACCTCCTGCCGAAGAACTCGCGCGTCCGCGGCTCCATCAAGCTGGACGGCCGCGAGCTGACCGGCCTCAGCCAGCCGCAGATGCGGCGCGTGCGCGGTCGTCAGGTCGCCGTGATCTTCCAGGAGCCGATGACGGCGCTGAACCCCGTGTACACGGTCGGCTTCCAGATCGTCGAGACCCTGCGCATCCACTTCGGGATGTCGCCGCACGAGGCTAAGGAGCGTGCGCTCGAGCTGCTCGCCATGGTCGAGCTGCCCGACCCGAAGAAGGCGTTCAATTCGTACCCGCACCAGCTCTCCGGCGGCCAGCGCCAGCGCGCGATGATCGCCCAGTCGATCTCGTGCGACCCGAAGCTGCTGATCGCCGACGAGCCGACCACCGCGCTCGACGTGACGGTCCAGGCCGAGATCCTGGAGCTGCTGCGCAGTCTTCGCGACCGTCTCGACAGCGCGATCCTGCTGATCACCCACGACATGGGCGTGGTGGCCGACCTGGCCGACAACATCGTCGTGATGCGCAAGGGCGACATCGTCGAGTCGGGGACGGTGGCGGAGGTCTTCGCCGAGCCGAAGCACCCGTACACGATCGCCCTGCTCGACGCCGTTCCGCACCTCGGCCAGCGCGAGGACGAGGAGATCGACACGACGGCCGCCCTCGCCGCCGGCACGGAGAACCCGGACGCGTCGTTCACCGAGCGCATCCGCGCCAACGAGCGGGCGGCGCAGGCCGAGCACGAGAAGGCCGAGATGGACAAGCGCGAGGTCGTCGTCGACTTCCGCAACGTCGCGATCGAGTATCCGAAGCACGGCCGCGTGCCCGCGTTCCGCGCGGCGAGCGACATCGACCTGAAGATCCACGAGGGCGAGGTCGTCGGCCTCGTGGGCGAGTCGGGCTCCGGCAAGACGACCCTGGGCCGCGCCGCGATCGGCCTGCTTCCCATCCACTCGGGTCAGCTCGTCGTCGCCGGGCAGGACATCAGCAGCCCGAGCCGGGACGAGATCCGCAAGCTGCACCGTAACGTCGGCATCGTGTTCCAGGACCCGTCGTCGTCGCTGAACCCGCGCCTCCAGATCTCCGACTCAATCGCCGAGCCGCTGCGCCTCGCGAAGAACCTCAAGGGCGCGGAGCTCTCGAAGGAGGTCGACCGCCTGCTCGACAGCGTCGAGCTTCCGCGCGCCTACCGCAGCCGGTTCCCGCACGAGCTGTCGGGAGGCCAGAAGCAGCGCGTCGGCATCGCCCGCGCCCTGTCGCTGAAGCCGCAGGTGCTCATCGCCGACGAGCCGACGAGCGCGCTGGACGTGTCGGTGCAGGCGCGCGTGCTGCAGCTGATGCAGACCCTCCAGAAGGAGATGAACTTCGCCTGTCTGTTCATCACTCACGACCTCGCCGTCATCGACGTGCTCGCCGACCGCATCGCGGTGATGCACCACGGCCGCCTGGTCGAGGTGGGCACGCGCGACGAGATCCTCCGCTACCCGAAGGAGGCGTACACGCAGCGACTGCTCGCCGCCGTGCCGCTTCCGGACCCGGAGCAGCAGCGCGCCCGTCGCGCCCTGCGCCTGGAGCTGCTCGCCGCCGGTTCCGACGACATGGAGCCGACGCCGACGGCCGTTCCGGAGCCGCAGCAGCCGGAGCCGCCGGTCGCTCAGGGACTGTAGATCTTCAGGACGTGAGAGCGAGGGCAGCCCTAGCGGGCTGCCCTCGCTCTATTTCGTCAGAACTGCCCGACGCACGACACGTAGTAGCTGGAAACGTTCCCCGATGATGTTCCGAACTGCCAGGTGAGCGTCGTGAGCCCACTGTTGTACGCGTAAGAACCGCTCGAGTACACCTCTCTCACCAGTGTCTCGTTCGCCAAGCCGGTGTTGTTCGAGTAGGTGAACAGACGGACGTCCCCCGTGCTCGTCCAGTTGACCTGTACCGACTTGCCAGCCCCGCATGAATTGGTCCTCGCCCCGGAGTACCACATCGCGCTCGCTGGCGCAGCAGCGACAGCACTGCCCGCCACCAGTGCGGCGGTGACGGCCGCGGTAGAAATAGCCCGTGTTAGCTTCTTCATCGGATTCCCCTCTGTCCTGGCACCTCGATCTTGCGATGCCACTACCTGTATTTCATGGCGGACGGAGGAGATCAATCCTATGCAGAACGCGTCGTCTACCCTATGATCCGGCGATCCGAGCGGCTCGCCGGCCGGGGAAAAAGAGGCGAGCACACTCGCAACACGATGGGCATCCTCTCGTCGGACTATGAGAGTCGACTGAGGGTGCGCGCGCAGGTAAGCCGGTCGGAGGGGATCGCCAAGACTCCGCGACCCCCTCCTTTGCGTGTCAGAACTGGCCGACGCAGGTCACGCTGTAGCTGGTGACGTTTCCCGGCGCTGTGCCGAACTGCCAAGTCAAGGTCGAGAGGCCGCTGTTGTATGCATACGAGCCGTTGGCGAACACTTCACGCACGAGCTTCTCGGTAGCGAGGCCGGTGTTGTTCGAGTACTTGAAAAGCCGGACATTGCCGGTGCTTTTCCAGTTGACCTGCACTGATTTGCCCGCGCCACACGAGTTCGTGCGGGAACCAGAGTTCCACATGGCGCTCGCCGGTGCTGCGGTGAGGACGGACCCCGTCAGTACGGAGGCGGCCACGGCGGTTGCGATCAGCGCCTTCTTCATCTTTGCCAATTTCATTCCCATCTGTATGGCGGACAACGTCCGCATTACATATATCTCAGTTGAATCTGCGGAATGTCAATATTTGCAATGCATGCATTGAACTGTCCGTGCAGGGCTGAAGGGCTCGCTGACAGCGGACACAGGAGAAGGGGAGCGGATCCACGATAGAATGGACCGTTCCCCTTCTTCCTTCTGACGAGAGTCGAGTCTGTACGCATGTCCGAGAACGCCGTCGCCCGCCGCGATGATCTGCGAAATGTCGCGATCGTCGCCCACGTCGACCACGGCAAGACCACGCTGGTCGACGCCATGCTCAAGCAGACGAACTCCTTCGACGCGCACGCGCACGTCGAGGAGCGCGCGATGGACTCGAACGAGCTCGAGCGCGAAAAGGGCATCACCATCCTCGCCAAGAACACGGCGATCTCGTACAAGGGCAAGCACGCCCCGAACGGCCCGATCACCATCAACGTGATCGACACCCCGGGCCACGCCGACTTCGGCGGCGAGGTCGAGCGCGGCCTCTCCATGGTCGACGGCGTCGTCCTGCTGGTGGATGCGTCCGAGGGCCCGCTGCCCCAGACCCGCTTCGTGCTGCGCAAGGCGCTCGAGGCGAAGCTGCCCGTCATCCTCGCGGTCAACAAGACCGACCGCGGTGACGCCCGCATCGATGAGGTCGTCGGCGAGAGCCAGGACCTCCTGCTCGGCCTCGCGAGCGACCTCTCGGACGACGTCCCGGACCTCGACCTGGATGCGATCCTCGACGTTCCCGTCGTCTACGCGTCCGGTCGCGCCGGCGCTGCGAGCCGCAACAAGCCGGCGAACGGCGAGCTGCCCGACAACGACGACCTCGAGCCCCTGTTCGAGGCGATCCTGGAGCACATCCCGGCGCCGAGCTACGACCCCGAGGCCCCGCTGCAGGCGCACGTGACCAACCTCGACGCATCGCCGTTCCTCGGCCGTCTCGCGCTGCTCCGCATCTTCAACGGCACCCTGAAGAAGGGCCAGACCGTCGCCTGGGTCCGTCACGACGGCGACGTGCACAACGTCCGCGTGACCGAGCTGCTGATCACGAAGGCGCTCGACCGCTACCCGGCCGAGTCCGCCGGCCCCGGCGACATCGTCGCCGTCGCCGGTTTCGCCGACATCATGATCGGCGACACCCTCGCCGACCCGGACGACGTGCGTCCGCTTCCCGCGATCCACGTCGACGAGCCCGCGATCTCGATGACCATCGGCACGAACACCTCGCCGCTCGTCGGCAAGGTGAAGGGTCACAAGCTGACCGCGCGCATGGTGAAGGACCGCCTCGACCGCGAGCTGGTCGGTAACGTCTCGCTCCGCGTCCTCGACATCGGCCGTCCCGACGCGTGGGAGGTGCAGGGCCGCGGCGAGCTGGCGCTGGCCATCCTCGTCGAGCAGATGCGCCGCGAGGGCTACGAGCTCACCGTCGGCAAGCCGCAGGTGGTCACCAAGAAGATCGACGGCAAGACGTACGAGCCGTTCGAGCACCTGACCATCGACGCCCCCGAGGAGTACCTGGGTGCGATCACGCAGCTGCTCGCCGCCCGCAAGGGCCGCATGGAGAACATGGCGAACCACGGCACCGGCTGGGTCCGCATGGAGTTCATCGTCCCGTCGCGCGGTCTGATCGGCTTCCGCACCGAGTTCCTCACCACCACCCGCGGCACGGGCATCGCCAACGCGATCTCGCACGGCTACGACGAGTGGGCCGGTCACATCGTGACCCGCAGCAACGGCTCGATCGTGGCCGACCGCGCCGGCGTCGTGACGCCGTTCGCCATCATCGCGCTCCAGGAGCGCATGACGTTCTTCGTGAACCCCACGGAGGAGGTCTACGAGGGCATGGTCATCGGCGAGAACTCGCGCGCGGACGACATGGACGTGAACATCACCAAGGAGAAGAAGCTCACCAACATGCGCTCCTCCACGGCCGACACGTTCGAGTCGATGACGCCGAGCCGTCAGCTGACCCTCGAGGAGTCGCTGGAGTTCGCCCGCGACGACGAATGCGTCGAGGTGACGCCGGAGGCCGTGCGCATCCGCAAGGTCGAGCTGGATGCGACCGCCCGCGGTCGCGCCGCCGCCCGCCTCAAGCGCCAGGACGCCGCAGCCGTCTGACCTGCCCCCGCTCGCCGAGGGGTCGCAACACGCCGTTCTGGCTCAGCCAGAACGGCGTTTTGCGTCCTCTGGATGGCCGCTGACGGCACTGCCTAGCCAGGGCTGGTCGGTCATCCGGGAGAATGGCTGCATGAAACGCCGCCTCGTCGCCCTGCCCCTCGCTGCCGTCCTGCTCCTGGGCGCCGCCCCCGCGCTGACCGCGTGCAGCTTCCAGGGCGTCGTGAAGGATGTCTCGGGCGGCAACGTCGACCTGGGCGGCAAATCCGTCCCGGCGGACTTCCCGAAGGAGGTCCCGCTCGCCGACGGCGACGTCGTGTTCGGCGCCGGCCTCGGTTCCGGCGCCGACAAGGTGTGGAACGTGACCGTCAAGGTCGAGAACGGCGACGCCTACACCGCCATCGAGAAGCAGCTCACCGATGCAGGGTTCACCGGCCAGTTCGGCACCCGCGGCCCGAACGGCGGCGGTACCGGCACGTTCAGCAACGGCACGTACGGCGTGCTCGTCGTGGTGACGGACGCGGGCAGCAAGGGCTGGGTCGCCAACTACTCGGTGTCGAAGGGCGGCACGCCGAGCCCGACGCCGTCGGCCGGCTGAGCGAAGAGGTCAGGCGAAGAGGTCAGGCGAAGAGCCCGGCTCCCACATACGAGCCCTCTTCCGCACCGGGCGGTACCGCGAACACGCCGGAGCCGACGTGGCGGACGTACTCGTTCATCAGGTCGTTCTGCGCCAGGCGCTGCTGGATCGGGATGAACTGCTTCCGTGGATCCCGCTGGAACGCGATGAAGAACAGCCCGGCGTTGAGGCGGCCCAGCTCGTCGTTGCCGTCGACGAAGTTGTAGCCGCGACGGAGCAGCTGCGCGCCACTGTTCATCGTGGGATGCGCGAGTCGCACGTGCGAGTCGGGGTCGATCTTCGTGCCACCGTCCTTCGCTACCGCCAGGAAGTTGGGGTCGCTGAACTCGGTGCCGCCGGAGAGCGGCGCCCCCTCGCCCTTGTCGCGGCCGATGATGCGCTCCTGCTCGCCGAGCTGCTGGCGGTCCCAGGTCTCGATGACCATGCGGATCTTGCGGGCGACGAGATAGGAGCCCCCGGCCATCCACCCGGCGCCGTCGCTCCCGGAGGCCCACACCTGGTCTTCGACCACGGTCTGGTCCTCGGACTTGATGTTGGCTGTGCCGTCCTTGAAGCCGAACAGGTTGCGTGGGGTCACCTGGGCTCGGGAGGTCGACGACGTGCGGCCGAAGCCGAGCTGCGACCAGCGGATCGCCGCGCGCCCGAAGGCGATGCGGGAGAGGTTGCGGATGGCGTGCACGGCCACCTGCGGGTCGTCGCTGCACGCCTGTACGCACAGGTCGCCGCCGGTGATCGACTCCTGCAGCGCGTCGCCCGGGAACCGGGGCAGGTCCACAAGGGCCTCCGGGCGGCGGGACGCGATCCCGAACCGGTCTTCGCCGCTCGCCGTGCGGAACAGCGTCGGACCGAAGCCGAAGGTGAGCGTCAGGCCGCCGGGCGGCAGGTCGAGCGCCTCGCCGGTGTCGTCCGGCGGGGCATCCATCGGTCCGGACGCTGGGCCGTACTTGCCGGCGGGACGCCCCTGCGTCATCCGCGCGGCGGCGGCCGTCCAGTCGTGCAGCAGCTCGATCAGGCCGTCCCGGTCGAGGCCGGGGGAGGTGTCGAAGGCGGCGAAGTGAAGGCGGTCCTGCGCAGGCGTGGTGATACCGGCCTGGTGGGGGCCGTAGAACGGGTACGTCGTGGCGGATGCGGCGGTCGCGCCGACCACGACACGGTCGGCCGCGACACCCGCGCCGATGCCGACGAGCCCGGCGCCGACCGTCGCGCCCGCGAGGCCGAGCATCCCTCGACGGGACAGGCCGGAGCGCCCGGTGACCTGGTCGGCCTCCGGGCGCTCGGCGTCGTGGTGGTTCTCGGTCACGCGCCCTACTTGACGATGATCGAGGTCAGGTGGCTGAGCGGTTCGCTGAGCGCGTTGACCTGGTCGGAGAGCTCCTTGACCTGCTCGGTGCTGAGCTCCGTGTAGCTGACGAAGCCGTCGCCTGAGCGGTACTGGGCCAGCGTCTTCTCGATGGTCGTGAACTCGCCGTCGAGCTTCGCGACGACGTCCTTGCCGTTGCTGCCCTTCTGCTCGGCGATGTCGCGGACGACGCCGTAGGCCACCTGGGCGCCCTCGAGGTTGGCCTGGAAGTCCTGCAGGTCCGTGTGCGAGAAGGCCTCCTCCTCGCCCGTGATCTTCGACCCGGCTACCTCCTCCATCAGGCCGATGGCGCCGTTGGAGATCTGGTCGATGGTGAGCGTGAAGTCCTTCGCGTGGACGAGGTCGTACAGGCGCTGGGTGTCGGTCACGAGCTTGTCGGCGAGCTGCGTGCGCGTTGCGGCGTCGGACGGCGTGTATCCGGCGGGAGCCCACAGGTCCTTCTCGATGCGGTGCCAGCCGGTCCACTCCTGGCCCTCGGCCAGGTCGGCCTCGCGCAGGTCGAGGGCGGGGTCGAGGTCGCCGAACTGCTCGGCGGTCGGCTCGATGCGCTCGTAGAAGGAGCGGGCCGCAGCGTACTGCGCGCGGGCGGCCGTGTCGTCGCCGCCGGCGTAGGCGGTGGCGAAGGTCTTCGTCGCGGTCAGCAGCGCCCCGGACTGGTCCTTCACGTAGCCGGTGTAGTTGGCGACGGCCTGGGCGACCTGCTTGCTCTCGCTCTGCGAGACCGTCTTGCCGGTGCCCGGGGTGACGGTGAATTTGGCGACGTGCGCCGGCTCGCCCACCATCCCCTTGCGGCAGGCCGAGAAGTAGTCGCCCTCAGGGAGCTGGACCACGTAGTTGACGGTCGTGCCCGGGCCGATGTTCTCCTTCTCACCGACGATGCGCAGCTTGTCGGTGGCAAGCAGCTCGAACTCGTTGACGTCGGTGCCCGTGTTGGTCACCTGGAAGGTGATAGGTCCGGCCTTCGCGGTGTTGGTGGACACCGTGCACTTGTCGTCGCTCAGGGTGACCGCGATGGCCTCGTCCGAGGCGGTGGCCTGGTTCGGGACGCAGCCGGTGAGCGCGGCGGCCAGGGCGGCGGTCCCCGCGAGGGATCCGGCGACGGCCGTGAGGCGGCGTCGGGTCGAGCGGGAGGCGAGCGTGCGGGTGGTCACCGGGCGCTGTCGAGGCATGGGTGTGCTGTTCTTTCTCTTGTGGTGCAGTGAGGGGTCAAGAAGAGGGGGTCACGACGCGATCGGCGCGTGGGGCGCCGAAGCCGCGGCCGGTGCGGTCGGTGCGGGTCGTGCGGCGGAACGGTGCTGCCGGATGTAGAAGTAGCCGACCACAGCGAGGTAGGTGAACCATGCCGCGACCTGCAGTGCGGTCGGCGACGGGTTGAAGTTGAGGATGCCGGCGGCCAGGGTGCCGTACCAGCTGGAGGCGGGGATCGCGCGGCTGATGTCGTACGCGTGCACGCCTCCGCCGGGGAGCAGGCCGGCCTCCTGCAGGTCTCCGAGCCCGTAGGCGAGCACGCCGGCGGCGACGAGGATGAGGAAGGCGCCGGTCCAGGTGAAGAACCTGCCGAGGTTGATCTTGACCATGCCGCGGTAGAGCAGGAAGCCGATGACCGCGGCGGTGGCGATGCCGAGGAGGGCGCCGACGGCCGGCTCCCAGCTGCCCCCGGTGCTCGCGACGGTCGCCCAGACGAAGAGCGAGGTCTCGATGCCTTCGCGTCCGACGCTCAGCATGGCGAGCAGCACGACGCCCCAGCCGGCGCCGACGAGCGCGGAATCGAGCCGGTTCTGGAGGGTGGACTTCATGCTGCGGGCGGTCTTGCCCATCCAGAACACCATCCAGGTGACGAACCCGACCGCGACCAGCGAGAGGGAGCCGCCGAGGATCTCCTGCGCCTGGAAGCTCATGCCGTAAGGGCCCCAGGTGAGGACGGCGCCGATCCCGAGCGGGACGATGAGCGCGATGCCCACGCCGATCCAGAGCTTGGACAGCACCTCGGTGCGGCCCAGCTTCACCACGTAGGCCACCAGGATGGTGACGATGAGCGCCATCTCGAGGCCTTCGCGGAGGCCGATCAGGTAGTTCGCGAGCACAGGTGACCTTCGTCGGGGGAGGGGTTCATGATTGGTAAGGCTAACCTTACTGAATCGAGCGTAGAGCACCGTCCTGGATGTGTCCAGATAGGATGCGAGGATGCTCAGCCGGATCGTCAGCGCCATCCTCCTCGTGCTGGCGGGAGCGGTCTTCGGGGCGATCGGGACGGTCGCTCACCAGTACTCGGTGACCTGGGGGATCCCCATCCCGCTCGGCCTGATCGGCTCGCTTCTCGCGTTCACGGCCCTGCTCGTCGGTCTGCGGCTGCTCGGCCACAGCCGGCTGCCCGCGCTGCTCGCGGCGCTGGGCTGCATCGCCGTCATCCTCCTGTTCGCGCAGCAGAGCGCGGGCGGCTCCGTGCTCATCCAGAACGACCTCGCCGGACAGGTGTGGCTCGCAGGGCCCATCCTGATCGCGGCGATCGTGATCGCCTGGCCCGATGTGAAGACCCGGCAGCCGGCCCGCGACGGCCTAAGCTAGAGGGACAGCTCCACCTGAAGGGATCCGATCCACTGTGACCTATGTCATCGCTCTCCCGTGCGTCGATGTGAAGGACAGGGCCTGTATCGACGAGTGTCCGGTCGACTGCATCTACGAGGGCGAACGGTCGCTGTACATCCACCCCGACGAGTGCGTCGATTGCGGCGCCTGCGAGCCGGTCTGCCCGGTCGAGGCGATCTACTACGAGGACGACCTGCCCGAGGAGTGGAAGGACTACTACCGCGCGAACGTGGAGTTCTTCGACGACATCGGCTCGCCCGGCGGAGCGTCGAAGGTGGGTGTGATCTCCAAGGACCACCCGCTGATCGCCGCGCTGCCGCCGCAGGCGCACTGAGCCTCGGCGCACCGATGACGGCATCGATGGCCGCGCCGGCGAAGGAGCGCTGACGTGGCGCTGCAGGAGCTCCCGGACTACCCCTGGGATCTGATGGCTCCGTACGCCGAGCGGGCGCGGGCGCATGCGGACGGTCTTGTCGACCTGTCGATCGGCTCGCCGGTCGACCCGACTCCGGACCTCATCCGCGAGGCCCTCGCCAGCGCGACGGACGCCCACGCGTACCCGCAGACCGTCGGGACGCCCGCACTGCGCGAAGCGATCGTCGACTGGTTCCACCGCCGACGGGGCGTCCGCGGGCTGACGGTCGAGAACGTGCTGCCGACGATCGGCTCGAAGGAGCTCGTCGCCCTGCTGCCCTTCATGCTCGGCCTCGGCGAGGGCGACATCGTGGTGCATCCGCGCGCCGCGTACCCGACGTACGCGATCGGCGCGGCGATGGCCGGCGCGACCGCCGTCGCGAGCGACGATCCGGCCGAGTGGCCGGAGGGCACGCGCCTGATCTGGCTGAATTCCCCGGGCAACCCGGACGGCCGCATCCTCTCGGTCGAGGAGCTGCGCGCGGCCGTCGCCCGCGCCCGCGAGCTGGGCGCCTACATCGCCAGCGACGAGTGCTACGCCGAGCTGGGCTGGGAGGCGCCGTGGGATGCGGAGCGCGTTCCGAGCATCCTCGACCCGCGGGTCATCGGGCAGGACCGCCGCAACGTCCTCGCGGTCTACTCCCTCAGCAAGCAGTCGAACCTCGCCGGTTACCGCGCGGCGTTCGTCGCGGGGTGCAGCGCCATCATCGGGCGGCTCGTCAACGTCAGGAAGCACGCCGGCCTCATGCTGCCGGCGCCGCTGCAGGCCGCGATGGTCACCGCGCTCGGCGACGAGCGGCACGTGGAGGCGCAGAAGGCGCTGTACCGATCCCGTCGCGACCTGCTGAAGCCGGCGCTCGAGGCCGCGGGCTTCCGCATCGACCGCAGCGAGGGCGGCCTCTACCTGTGGGCGACGGAGGGACGCGACGCCTGGGAGAGCATCGGACGGCTCGCCGACCTCGGCATCCTCGCCGGCCCCGGCCACTTCTACGGCGACTTCTACCCGGAGCACGTGCGCCTGTCGCTCACGGCGACCGACGAGCGGGTGGCCGCGGCGGCGGAGCGGCTGCGGGCGTTTGGAGACAACCTCTAACGGGTCGCCGGCCCCTTTGCCCGATGCCGCAGTTGTCGCCGGCGTTCGTTAGGCTGTACCGGCACGGCCTGTCGAGCGGACGGCGCCGGGCAGCGCTGCCACGATCGGCGCGCACCTTTGACCACCCATATGGGCGACTAACCCACCAGGAGGCGTTGTGAGCGGACTCGGCACCGAGAGCACTGGCACCGAGAAGGCCGTAGCGGAGGCCGAACTCGCGACGGCCTCTCTGACCTATCCGGGCGGTGTCGCCGAGTTCCCGATCCGGCCGAGCGTCGACGGGGCCTCGAGCATCGACTTCTCGACGCTGACGAAGCAGACCGGGCTGACCAGCCTGGACTACGGCTTCGTGAACACCGCTGCCACGCGCTCGTCGATCACCTACATCGACGGCGAGCAGGGCATCCTGCGCTACCGCGGCTACCCGATCGAGCAGCTGGCCGAGAACTCCACGTTCCTCGAGGTGGCGTGGCTGCTCATCCACGGCGAGCTGCCGTCGACGTCGGAGCTCGCGGAGTTCGACGAGCGCATCCGCCGGCACACCCTGCTGCACGAGGACCTGCGCCGCTTCTTCGACGCCCTCCCGCACGACGCGCACCCGATGTCGGTGCTGTCGAGCGCGGTGTCGGCGCTGTCGACCTTCTACCAGGACTCGCTGAGCGTCCACGACCCGGAGCAGATCGAGCTCTCGACCATCCGGCTTCTCGCGAAGCTCCCGGTGATCGCCGCCTATGCGCACAAGAAGAGCCTGGGCCAGGCATTCCTGTACCCGGACAACTCGCTGAGCTTCGTGGACAACTTCCTGCGCCTCAACTTCGGCACCCTCGCGGAGCCGTACGAGGTGAACCCGGTGCTGTCGCGGGCGCTCGAGCGCCTGCTCATCCTGCACGAGGACCACGAGCAGAACGCGTCCACCTCGACCGTCCGTCTGGTCGGGTCGACGCAGGCCAACCTGTTCGCCTCCGTCTCCGCCGGCATCAACGCCCTCTACGGCCCGCTGCACGGCGGAGCGAACGAGGCCGTTCTGCAGATGCTCGCCGGCATCCGTGACTCGGGCGAGAGCGTCCAGAAGTTCGTCGAGCGCGTCAAGAACAAGGAGTCCGGCGTCAAGCTGATGGGCTTCGGTCACCGCGTCTACAAGAACTTCGACCCCCGCGCCAAGCTCGTGAAGCAGTCTGCCGACGAGGTGCTCGAGGCGCTCGGCGTGCACGATCCGCTCCTCGACATCGCGAAGGAGCTGGAAGAGGTCGCGCTCGCCGACCAGTACTTCGTCGACCGCAAGCTGTACCCGAACGTCGACTTCTACACGGGCGTCATCTACAAGGCCATGGGCTTCCCGACGCGGATGTTCACCGTGCTCTTCGCGATCGGCCGCCTGCCGGGCTGGATCGCCCACTGGCGCGAGATGAACCTCGACCCGCAGACGAAGATCGGCCGCCCGCAGCAGCTGTACGTCGGCTCGCCGGAGCGCGATCTCGGCCGCTGAGCCGCATCCACGACTCGACGTCATCTCGGAGGGATACGCTCCTTCAGAGACGGCGGTACCGGCCGACGAAGGAGCGACGTGGGCGACGACACCCCCCGACTGAGGCGGCACCATCGGGTCCTGAGGGTGATCGGCGGCGTACTCGCCGTCCTCCTGGTGCTGGTCGTCGTCGCCGGGGGCATCGGCGTGTGGACGATCACGCGCTCGTTCCCGCAGACCGCCGGGTCGGTGGATGTGCCGGGCCTCACGAAGCCGGTCACGGTGTACCGCGACGACGCCGGTGTGCCGCAGCTGTCCGCATCCACCGCCGACGACCTCTTCCGCGCGCAGGGGTACGTGCACGCGCAGGACCGCTTCTGGGAGATGGACTTCCGCCGTCACGTCACCGCGGGCCGGCTGTCGGAGATGTTCGGCGCGAGCCAGGTGCCGACCGACACCTTCATCCGCACGCTCGGCTGGCGTCGCGTCGCCGAGCAGGAGGTGAAGCTGCTCGATCCGACCTCGTTGCGGTACTACCAGGACTACGCGGATGGCGTGAACGCCTACCTCAAGCAGCGGTCGGGCGCGGGGCTGTCGCTGGAGTACGCCATCCTCGGCCTGCAGAATCCGTCCTATAAGCCGGAGCCCTGGACGCCCGCGGACTCGATCGCGTGGCTGAAGGCGATGGCATGGGACCTCCGGTCGAACCTCGAGGACGAGATCGACCGCGCGCTGCTTGCGACCAAGCTGAAGCCGGAGCAGGTCGCGGAACTCCATCCCGGCTACCCGTACACGGGCCACCCGACGATCACCGACCTCGGCGGCGGGAACCCGCGGACCGTCACGCCGGATGCCGAAGCGGGTGCCGCGGGAGCCGCGGACCAGTCCTCCGCGGACGCCTCCGCGCCGGCGCCGACCGCATACGCGTCGCAGCTGGAGCAGGTGGCCGCGAGTGTCGACTCCCTCCCGCAGCTGATGGGTCCGGCCGGCGACGGCATCGGATCCAACTCGTGGGTGATCGGCGGGGCGCACACCGCCAGCGGCAAGCCGCTCCTCGCCAACGACCCGCACCTCGGCGCCGCCCTGCCGTCGGTCTGGTACCAGATGGGCTTGCACTGCACGACGGTGGGGCCGGAGTGTCCGTTCGACGTGTCCGGCTTCAGCTTCTCCGGCTTCCCGGGCATCATCATCGGCCACAACGACCGCATCTCCTGGGGCTTCACCAACCTGGGTCCGGATGTCGCCGACCTGTTCGTCGAGAAGGTCACCGGCGACACGTACGAGTACGACGGCCAGCAGGTGCCGCTCGAGAAGCGCACGGAGCGCATCCGCGTCGCCGGCGGTAAGGATGTGACGATCACCGTCCGGTCGACCCGCCACGGCCCGATCGTGACGGACATCGGCGATGCGTACGCCGTGATCGCGAAGGACCAGGCGGGCAAGCTCGGTGTGCCCGCGCAACAGTTCCAGCTGTCGCTGGCGTGGACGGCGCTGACCCCCGGCACGACCGCGAACGCGATCTTCGCCTTCGACACCGCCCGCGACTGGCCGAGCTTCCGGGCGGCGGCGCAGCAGTTCCAGGTTCCGTCGCAGAACCTGGTCTACGCCGACGTGGACGGCAACATCGGCTACCAGGCGCCCGGTCTCATCCCGGTCCGCTCGGGTGGCGACGGGACGATGCCGATGCCCGGCTGGAGCAGCGGGTACGGCTGGACGGGCACCATCCCGTTCGAGGAGCTGCCGTCGGTGTTCGACCCGCCGGCCGGATACATCGTCACGGCGAACAACGCCGCCGTCGGGCCGGGTTTCCCGCGGCTGATCACGGCGGACTGGGACCAGGGGTACCGCGCCAACCAGATCGAGGTGCGCCTGAGCGCCCTGATGGCGCAGGGGAAGAAGCTGACGTCGAAGGACATGTCGGAGATCCAGGCGGACACCTACGACGCGAACGCGGCGAACCTCGTCCCGGTGATCCGCGCGGTGGCCGAGAAGCCGGATGCGTCCGCCGACGTGCAGCAGGCCGCCCGGCTGCTCGCCGACTGGGACTACCGCGACGATGCGGACAGCGCGGCCGCTGCCTACTTCGCGGTGTTCTGGCGGGAGCTGCTCCACGACATGTTCGCCCGCAAGATCCCGGCGGCCACCGCGCCGACCGGCGGCGACCGCTGGTTCACCGTCGTCGCCTCCCTGCTCGGGCAGCCGGAGTCGTCGTGGTGGGCGGACTCGGACCTCGGCACGTCCGACCGCGACTCGATGATCGCCTACGCCGCCGGTCAGGCGTGGAAGGAGACCGCCCACCAGCTGGGCGGCGACGTGTCGTCGTGGCGCTGGGACCGCCTCCACACGCTCACGCTGAAGAACGCGAGCCTGGGGGAGTCGGGCATCGCCCCCATCGAGGCGCTGCTGAACCGCGGGCCCTGGCACGTGGGCGGCGGCAGCAGCGTCGTGGATGCGGCGGGCTGGGATGCGACTGTCGGCTTCGCGGTGCAGCGCGTGCCGTCGATGCGGATGGTCGTGGACCTCTCCGACTTCGACAAGAGCACGTGGATCAACCTCACGGGAGCGTCCGGTCACGCGTTCGACGCGCACTACACCGATCAGACCGACCTGTGGGCCGTGGGGAAGACGCGCCCGTGGCCGTTCACCCCGGCGGCCGTGAAGAAGGCCGCGGACCAGACCCTGACGCTGCGTCCCGCGCGCTGACTCCTGCGCCGGACAGGGCCTCGGCATCACGTGATTGAGACGGAGTCCAGGCTTTTCCGGTTCGACCCGTATGGGGGCACAGAGCAGCGCCCAATCCGATAGAGAGCAACGGGCGTGGCAACGCCGACCTCGGCACCAACGCGACGAGCGGTCGTCGGATCATCGATGGCGATTGAGAACGGGTGGCAGTCGAAGCCCGCCGCGGCTATCGTCACCCATGACCGGAGGAGTCTCCTCCCGGCATCGAAAAGGTCGAGGGGATCGAGGCTTCGAGCGCCCAGGACCGCCGCGGCCGGGGCGGATCGGAACATGCTGATATCTCGTGTCGAATAGATCCGTTGAAGGAGGGAGGAGCTGAGCCGGCCTCGGCGGAAGGCGAATCGCAACGCGGCGACGTCCAGTCGGCTGAGCTTCATCTGGGGGGCCGTGAATCCTTCTTCCGCTGACAAATCGTCGCGGAACCAGAGCTTCAACCCGGTCACGAATGCGGCGTCTCCCCAATTCCTTCTGCTCGCTTCGGCCACCAACGGAACAAGTCTGCCGGGCGGCACGATCACATTGCCGAGTGCCGCCAGCTTCTCCTCTAGATCCCCTGGCAGAGGTTCGCAAGTGTATCGATTCCTATTCGTTCGCCGCCGTGCCACTGCTGCTCCGAGTTCGCCCGGGCTTGCCGTCGGGTCGTCGACGAGGCGGATGTTTGCCACGTGCCAGTCCGTGCCGATACGGGTCATGGTGGTCGTGACCTCCGCGGCGAGCTGCCAGTTCGGTGCTTCGAGAACCAGCGTCTCGGCGAAGGCTCCCATCGTGAGCATGGCGTCGCGATCGTCGGGGTCGTCAGGCAGATACTCATTTTGGTCGTAGTGCAGCTCATACGACGAGCCGTCCGGCAGCGGCTTCACCCCCCACGGTTGCGCATTGTGCACCGACGGAGCCCGGAGTGCTGCGTTCAGAAGCTCGGCGTGACGGGCGTTGATGTGATGACTCGACACGTCACTCCAGAATGTATTTGCGCTTGATCGATTTCGACATCTCTGCGAAGGGGCCGCTCTCCCGTTGGTGCACCACCACCTCGATGTCGGCCGCTCGGGAGTCTTCCTGCAATGCGGTGCGGAAGTCCCGGCTGTTCTGAGCCAGGCGGGTGATGATTCGCTCTTGCAGGTGGGTGACCTCGGGACCCGCACCCCCGGTTTCCAGTTCTACGTGAACAACAGGGTGCGGGATGCCGTCGTCACCTTCGGCCATGCTGATGGCGTATCCCCGCAGTGAGCCTTTTTCCCCTATCGGGGCGTCCGCAAAAAGGGCCTGCTCGATGTCCTCCGGGTAGATGTTCGCTCCGAGATATGAAACCGTGCTGTCGGATCGACCGCTGACGTAGAGGAAGGGAAGGCGGGGATGTCTGCCGCCGAAGGGCAGAGGAGCATCCTCAAGTGGGTTGAGTCCGTGGCGTTCGCAAATCCGGATGACCTCATCGAAGTCCAGGGACCCACCGGCGTCGTGGACGTTGTACCGCAGCCGCGGGGAGAGGGCTGTTGGCCTGTTCACCGTGACGACAAGCTCACCGGACGTATTTCGCTCGACGAAGTAGTCCAGAGGATCGTACTGAAACAGCATGGGCAGCCGGCGGGTCTCGCCGAAGAGCGCTTGAGTAAGGTCCGGGCGTTCTGCGCAAGCGCGGCGGATCCAGGTGCTCAGCGGGAACTCCGAAGCGACCCCGATGTCCAGGTCGCTCGCCCCGTATGCCGAGGAGACCATGTCGAAGTGCTCAAGCAGGCGGGACCGGAGTGTCTCGCTCATCGCTTCCCCGCCAACGATTCCCATCAGGCGATATGGTGCCCAGTCGAAACCCTGCTGTTTGCCGTATTCGAGAAGCTCAAGGAGGAACGGCGGATATCCCGTGACGACGTAGGTGCGGTCCGGCCCCAGCATGCTGAAGACGCTCAGCATCTTCTGCGCGTCCGGCCCGGTGGACTTGATCAAACCGTTGTTCGCGAACGCCATTGTGACGTTGGTCCCTGTGGCCCATGCGCCCATCGAGAACCCGTTGATGGTGACGATGTCCTCTCCATACATGAAGATCGCCAGCCGGCTGAGGGTGCGACGCAGCTGATTCAGCTCTCCGCGCCCTCTGAGCCAGTTGTACGGGACACCGGAAGAACCGGAGCTCTCGTCGATCTCGGCGTCCCGCCGGGGAATTACTCCGCCGCGGCAGCGTTCCGCAGTCGAATACGGGTCGATGTAACTGCGTTTGTCCGTCTCGGGTGCCGACGTCAGGAGGCAAGAGCTCGCCGCGATCGAATGGGTCTCGAGGAAGTCGCGATATGCCGGCACGTCTCTTCGCGCCCGTTCCATCTGTTGCTCTGCTCCCACTCGGCTGAGCCTCGACGCGAGCGCCGCCGCTCGACCGCTGGTGATCAGGCGCTCGAACCCCCGCTGATTCCGGAGTGCGGTGTGATGCGTCCAGCGTGCGAATCCGAGCATCATGCCGTCGGTCGCGCGACGCATGAATTGTCTCCGTATGGATGCCATTTGCGACAGCATACAGGAGTATTTCAGATGCTGACACTTAGACCATGAGTGGTCAGGGGGAGGTGAGGGCCGCCCACGCCATGCGCTCCAGGACGGGGCGCACGACCCCGGGCGCGACCTGCAGCGCCCCGACGCGCGCGGTGTGCGGCGTCGAGTTCAGGAGGCCGAACGTGGCCTGCACGCGCACGCGCAGCTCGTCGTCGGCGAGGGCGGGGTGCAGGGTGCCGAGCACGCCCATCCACACCTCGACGTAGCGGCGCTGGAGCCGGCGGACCTGGCGGCGGGCGGCATCGTCGAGCGAGTCGAGGTCGCGGTCCTGCACGCGGATGGTGTCGGGCTCGCCGAGGGCGAAGTCGATGTGGAAGCCGATCAGCGACCGCAGGGCCGTCGCCGCATCCGCCGCAGCCTGCTCGACCGCCTGACCGCCCGCGAGCAGGCGCTCGCTCACCCCGATCAGCAGCGCGGAGAGCACGGCCTGCTTGGAGGAGAAGTGACGGTACACCGCCGGGCCGCTCACGCCGACGGCCGCCCCGAGGTCTTCGATCGAGACGCCGTTGAAGCCGCGCTCGGCGAAGAGCGTCGCTGCGGACTCGAGCAGCGCGGCACGCCGGTCGGCCTTGGCCTGGCTGCGCTGCGTCGGCCGCTCGAGGGGAGCGGCGGGACTCGGCTGGGTCATCGTCCTCGATGGGGTCGGGCCGCCCGGTCGGCGACGCTGGACTTTTCGGTTAATGAACACTAACCTAAAAACCGAGTTAGTGACCACTAACCGGATGTCGACGACGACATATGGAGCAGCATGCCGACCTTGACCAGCGAGGCGTCCGCGACGGACGCCCGGTTCGAGCAGAACGACGCCGCCCAGCGCGAGCTCGTCGCCGATCTGCGGCGGCGACTGGCCGTCGCGGCGGCCGGCGGCCCCGAGCGCGCCCGCGAGCGTCACGTCGCCCGCGGCAAGCTGCTGCCGCGCGACCGCATCGACGCCCTGCTCGACGAGGGCAGCCCGTTCCTCGAGCTGGCGCCGCTCGCCGCCACCGGGATGTACGACGACGAGAGCCCCGCGGCCGGCGTCATCGCCGGGATCGGCCTGGTCGCGGGCCGCCACGTCATGGTCGTGTGCAACGACGCCACGGTCAAGGGCGGCACGTACTACCCGATGACCGTCAAGAAGCATCTGCGGGCGCAGGAGGTGGCACTGGAGAACCGGCTGCCCTGCATCTACCTGGTCGACTCAGGAGGCGCGTTCCTGCCCATGCAGGACGAGGTCTTCCCGGACCGCGACCACTTCGGCCGCATCTTCTACAACCAGGCGCGGCTCTCCGCGGCGAAGATCCCGCAGATCGCCGCCGTGCTCGGCTCCTGCACCGCCGGCGGCGCCTACGTGCCCGCGATGAGCGACGAGACGGTGATCGTCCGCAACCAGGGCACCATCTTCCTCGGCGGTCCTCCGCTCGTGAAGGCGGCCATCGGCGAGATCGTCAGCGCGGAGGAGCTCGGCGGCGGCGACCTGCACGCCCGCACCTCGGGCGTGGTCGACCACCTGGCGGAGGACGACGAGCACGCGCTCGCCATCGTGCGCGACATCGTCGCGACGCTCCCGCCGCCCGCGGCGCCGGCCTGGGCGGTCGAAGCGCCGGTCGAGCCCGCGGCCGATCCGGCCGAGCTGTACGGGGTCGTCCCGGTCGACGTGCAGGCGCCCTACGACGTCCACGAGGTGATCGCGCGCATCGTCGACGGCAGCGGCTTCCACGAGTTCAAGCCGGAGTACGGCACGACTCTCGTGACCGGCTTCGCGCACATCCACGGGCATCCCGTCGGCATCGTCGCGAACAACGGCGTGCTGTTCAGCGAGTCCGCCCTCAAGGGCGCGCACTTCATCGAGCTGTGCGACCAGCGCGGCATCCCGCTGCTCTTCCTGCAGAACATCTCCGGCTTCATGGTCGGCCGCGACTACGAGGCGGGCGGGATCGCCAAGAACGGCGCCAAGATGGTCACGGCCGTCGCGACGGCCCGCGTGCCGAAGCTCACCGTGGTGATCGGCGGGTCCTTCGGCGCCGGCAACTACTCCATGTGCGGCCGGGCCTACTCGCCCCGCTTCCTGTGGATGTGGCCCGCCGCCCGCATCTCGGTGATGGGCGGCCAGCAGGCGGCCAGCGTGCTGGCCACCGTCAAGCGCGACCAGCTGGACGCGCGCGGCGAGGAGTGGTCCTCCGACGACGAGGCCGCGTTCCGCGCCCCGATCGCTGCCCAGTACGAGGAGCAGGGCAACCCGTACTACTCGACCGCCCGGCTCTGGGACGACGGGGTGATCGATCCCGCCGAGACCCGTACCGTGCTGGGCCTGGCGCTCGACGTCGTCTCCCGCTCGCCGCTGCCCGACACCGCCTTCGGGCTCTTCCGGATGTGATCGCGTGACCACCACCCCCTTCCGCTCCGTCCTCGTCGCCAACCGCGGCGAGATCGCCTGCCGCGTCATCCGCACCCTGCAGCGCCTGGGCATCCGCTCGGTCGCGGTCTACAGCGACGCCGACCGCGATGCGCCGCACGTCGCGCTCGCCGACGTCGCCGTGCGCCTCGGACCGCCCGCCGCGCGCGAGAGCTACCTCGACGTCGAGCGGATCGTGGATGCGGCCCGCCGCACCGGCGCCGAGGCCGTCCACCCCGGCTACGGCTTCCTCTCCGAGAACCCGGCGCTCGCTGAGGCGTGCGAGGTGGCGGGCATCGTGTTCGTGGGCCCGGGCGTCCACGCGCTGGAGGTCATGGGCGACAAGATCACGGCGAAGCACGCGGTCGCCGAGCACGACGTTCCCACGATCCCCGGGCTCGCCGAGCCGGGCCTCGGCGACGACGACCTGATCGCCGCCGCCGAGCGCATCGGGTTCCCGGTGCTGGTGAAGCCGTCGGCGGGCGGCGGGGGCAAGGGGATGCAGGCCGTGCGCTCTGCGGGCGAGCTCCCGGAGGCGCTGCGGGCGGCCCGACGCGTCGCCGCGGCCGCGTTCGGCGACGACACCCTGTTCTTGGAGCGGCTGGTCGCCTCCCCTCGCCACATCGAGGTGCAGGTGCTCGCGGACCGCCACGGCGGGATCGTGCACCTGGGCGAGCGCGAGTGCTCGCTGCAGCGCCGCCACCAGAAGGTGGTGGAGGAGGCGCCGTCGCCGCTGCTGGACGAGGCGACCAGAGCGCGCATCGGCGAGGCCGCCTGCCGTGTCGCCGAGAGCGTCGGCTATGTGGGCGCAGGCACGGTGGAGTTCCTGGTGTCGGCCGAGGCGTCGGACGAGTTCTTCTTCATGGAGATGAACACCCGGCTGCAGGTCGAGCATCCCGTCACCGAGCTGGTGACGGGTCTGGATCTCGTCGAGCAGCAGCTGCGGATCGCCGCGGGTGAGCCGCTGTCGTTCGCGCAGGAGGACGTGCGCCTGAACGGCCACGCCGTCGAGGCCCGCGTCTACGCGGAGGACCCGGAGCGCGGCTTCCTTCCCGCGGCCGGTCAGGTGCTGGCGCTGCGCGAGCCGGAGGGCGACGGCGTACGGGTCGACAGCGGCATCGTCGCAGGCATCCCGATCGTCACCGACTACGACCCCATGCTCGCCAAGATCATCGCCTGGGGCGAGGATCGTGACCAGGCCTTCGCTCGACTGCGCGGCGCGCTCGCAGGGACGAGCATCCTCGGCGCGGTCTCCAACCTGGCGTGGCTCGTCGGGCTCGTCTCCGACGACGACGTCCTCGCCGGACGGATGGACACCACGCTCATCGACCGCCGCTTCGCCGAGCAGACGCCCGCTCCGGTGACCGAGCCGGAGCTGATCGCAGCGGCGCTGCTCGCGCATCGTGAGCGCTGGCAGCAGCCGTCGACCGGAGTCGGCGCGGTGTGGGGTGCGCCGACGGGATGGCGTCCCGGCCGGGCGCGACCGGTGCGGTACGACGTCGACGGGGTGGCGGTGTCCGTCAGCGGACCGGTCGAGGATGCGACGATCACCGTGGTTCGGGATGCAGCAGATACGTCGACGCCCGACGCCCGTCGCGCCTCCCTCCGCCTGCGCGAACCGGATGCGGCGGGCCGCCCCGCGGTCGCCCTGCTCGACCTCGACGGAGAGACCATCCGCTTCGACACCGCGCGCGACGGCGACACCGTGTGGCTGGCGCGCGAGGGCCGCTCCCGTCCGCTGCGGCTGCGCGACCGCGCGACGCGCCTCGCCGAGCGGCTGGCCGCGGTCGACCGCGGGACGCTCGCGGCGCATCCCGAGCTCCGCTCGCCTATGCCCGGCACCGTTGTCGCCGTCCCGGTCGAGACCGGCGCGCGCGTCGCCGCGGGCGACACGGTCGTCGTGGTCGAGGCGATGAAGATGGAGCACCGCCTGGTGGCGCCCGTCGACGGCGTCGTCGCGGTGCACGTCGGCCCCGGCGACCTGGTGCGGCTCGATCAGCTCGTCGCCCGCGTCGACGCCGACGAGGCGGACGATGCGGACGCTGCCGACGCGACTCCGCCCATCCCGAGCACTTCCGACGTTCCGCCCCAGCCGGCGGACGCGGCGCCGACACGACCGGCCGCCGCACAGCGATAGTCACCACAAGAGACAGGACCCGCATGACCATGCAGATGACCCGCCCCACCGGCCCCGCGGCCGGAGCCGCCGGATCCGACGACACCGACGTCGCCGGCTTCCAGCTCACCGACGAGCAGCGCCGCCTCCGTGACGAGGTCCGCGACTTCGCCGACACGGTCGTCGCGCCCGCCGCCTACGAGTACGACACCAAGCGCAGCCTCCCGTACGACATCATCGCCGAGATGGGCCGGATGGGCCTGTTCGGTCTCCCGTTCCCGGTCGAATACGGCGGCCAGGGCAAGGACTACCTCTCCCTCTGCCTCGCCGTGGAGCAGCTGGGACGCGTCGACCAGTCGATCGGCGTCACCCTGGAGGCCGGTGTCGGGCTGGGCGCCATGCCGATCTTCCGCAGCGGCACCGAGGAGCAGAAGCAGCAGTGGTTGCCGATGCTCGCCCGCGGCGAGGCGCTCGCCGGCTTCGGGCTCACCGAGGCCGAGGCGGGCTCCGACGCGTCCGGCACGAAGACCACGGCCGAGCTGCACGACGGCGAGTGGGTGATCAACGGCACCAAGCAGTTCATCACCAACTCCGGATCGGACATCACACGGCTGGTCACCATCACGGCGGTCACCGGCGAGGAGCGGCGCGCGGACGGATCGATGAAGAAGGAGCTGTCGGCGATCATCGTCCCGACCGGCACCCCCGGCTTCGTCGCGGAGCCCGTGTACGACAAGGTCGGCTGGCACACCTCGGACACGCATCCGTTGACCCTCACCGACGTGCGCGTCCCGGAGGCGAACCTGCTGGGGGAGCGCGGCCGCGGCTACGCGAACTTCGTGGCGACCCTCGACGAGGGCCGTGTGGCGTTCGCCGCGCTCTGCACGGGCGCCGCGCAGGGCTGCCTGGAGGAGGCCATCCGCTACGCCAAGAGCCGGAACGTGTTCGGCCGGCCGATCGGATCCAACCAGTACATCGCCTTCAAGATCGCGCGGATGCAGGCTCGGGTCCACACCGCCCGGCTCGCCTACTACGACGCCTGCTTCAAGCTGATGGCCGGCAAGCCGTTCAAGATGGAGGCCTCCGTCGCCAAGCTGGTCTCCAGTGAGGCCGCGATGGACAACGCCCGCGACGCCACGCAGATCTTCGGCGGCTACGGCTTCCTCAACGAGAACCCGGTCGCGCGGCATTACCGCGACTCGAAGATCCTGGAGATCGGCGAGGGCACGAGCGAGGTCCAGCTGATGGTGATCTCGCGCGCGCTGGGCTTCTCCGCCTAACCTGAATCCGCAGCCGACAGCTCCTGAGTTTTTCGGCGCAGCACCCGGCGTGTCGCCGGAAAAACTCAGGAGCTGATGGCGAGAGACCCTCGAAGGGGAGGACGCATGATCGACAAGACCGTCGGAAGCGCCGCGGAGGCCGTCGCCGACATCCCGGACGGCAGCACGCTCGCCGTCGGAGGGTTCGGCCTGTGCGGCATCCCGAGCGCGTTGATCCAGGCGATGCTCGATGCGGGGACCACCGACCTCGAGGTGGTCAGCAACAACTGCGGCGTCGACGACTGGGGCCTCGGGCTGCTGCTCGCCGAGCACCGCATCCGCAAGATGATCAGCTCGTACGTCGGCGAGAACAAGGAGTTCGCGCGCCAGTTCCTCTCCGGCGAGCTGGAGGTCGAGCTCACCCCGCAGGGGACGCTCGCCGAGAAGCTGCGGGCCGGCGGCGCGGGCATCCCCGCGTTCTTCACGCCCGCCGGTGTCGGCACCCAGATCGCGACGGGAGGCCTCCCGCGCCGCTACGCCGCCGACGGCTCCGTCGCGGTCGCGAGCGAGCCGAAGGAGGTGCGGACGTTCGACGATGCCGAGTACGTGCTGGAGCGGTCCCTCCGCCCCGACTTCGCCCTCGTCCACGCCGCGAAGGGCGACCGGCACGGCAACCTCGTCTTCCATGCCGCCGCGATGAACTTCAACCCGCTCGCCGCGATGGCCGGCCGCGTCACCATCGCCGAGGTGGAGGAGCTGGTCGAGCCGGGCGAGCTCGATCCCGGCGCCGTGCATTGCCCGGGAATCTTCGTCCAGCGGGTCGTGCACGCGCCGGGCGTGGAGAAGCGGATCGAACGGCGCACGGTCGCCGAAGGGAGCGCACGATGAGCCTCAGCCGCACTGAACTCGCTGCCCGGGTGGCGCGCGAGCTGGAGAACGGGCAGTACGTCAACCTCGGCATCGGCATGCCCACGCTCATCCCGAACTACATCCCGGAGGGCGTCGAGGTCATCCTGCACTCGGAGAACGGCGTACTCGGCGTCGGCCCGTACCCCGCCGACGACGCGGTCGACCCCGACCTCATCAACGCGGGGAAGGAGACGGTCACGGTGAACCGCGGCGCCGCCTTCTTCGACTCGTCGCTGTCGTTCGGGATGGTGCGCGGCGGACACGTCGACCTGGCCGTCCTCGGCGCGATGGAGGTCTCGGAGCGGGGCGATCTCGCCAACTGGATGATCCCCGGAAAGATGGTGAAGGGGATGGGCGGCGCGATGGACCTCGTCTTCGGCGCCAAGCGGCTCATCGTGATGATGGAGCACGTCGACCGCGAAGGCCGGCCCAAGATCGTGACCGAGTGCAGCCTCCCGCTGACCGGCACGGGATGCGTCGACCGGATCATCACCGACCTGGCCGTCATCGACGTCACGGACGACGGACTGGTGCTGCGGGAGGTCGCCCCGGGCGTCACCGTGGACGACGTGGTCGCCGCGACCGGCGCACCGCTGCGCGTTGAGCTGGAGGAGGCGGCATGAGGGAGATCGAGCAGCGCGGGCTCTACTACGAGGAGTTCGAGCCGGAGACGCGGTACCTGCACCGGCCCGGGCGCACGGTGACGGAGGCCGACAACGTCCTCTTCACCACCCTGACCATGAACACGCAGGCGCTGCACCTGGACGCCGCGTGGTCCGCCCGGCAGCCCTTCGGGGAGCGGCTGGTGAACTCCATGTTCACGCTCGCGACGATCGTCGGAGCCTCGGTCACCCAGCTGACGCAGGGCACGATCGTCGCGAACCTGGGGTTCAGCGAGGTCGCCTTCCCGCATCCGCTGCACCACGGCGACACGCTCTACTCGGAGACCGTCGTGCTCGCGAAGCGGCTCTCCGCCTCCCGGCCCGGGCAGGGCATCGTCACGCTCGAGCACACCGGACGCAACCAGGATGGGGTCGTCGTCGCCACGGCGACGCGTCAGGTGATGGTGTGGTGCCGGGATGTCTCTCCGGTCGCGTCCGATCCGGGCGCAGCGGGAGGCGACGGGTCGGACGAGATCCTGTGAGCGACGCCCCATTCCCCTGGGGGCCGGCGCTGCTGTTCTGCCCCGCCGACCGCCCGGAGCGCTACGCCAAAGCGCTCGAGCGCGCGGATGCGGTGATCCTCGACCTGGAGGATGCGGTCGACCCGGCAACGCGGCCCGCGGCCCGGGAAGCGCTCGTCGCGTCGGAACTGGACCCCGAGCGCGTCATCGTTCGGGTCAACCCGACCGGGACCGACGACCACGACGCCGACCTGTCGGCGCTCGCCGCGACGCCGTACCGCGCGGTGATGCTCCCCAAGGCCGAGCGGCCGGCCGACCTCGACGGGCTGCGCGACTACGCCGTCATCGCTCTCTGCGAGACGGCCGCCGGCGTGCTCGCGGCGCCGTCGCTGGCCGCCGCGCCCGGCGTGATCGCGCTGATGTGGGGTGCAGAAGACCTCGTCGCCTCGCTCGGCGGCACGTCGAGCAGGCACGCCGACGGACGGTACCGCGACATCGCCCGCCACGCGCGGTCGGCGGTGCTGCTGGCGGCGGGCGCCGCATCCATCCACGCCGTCGACACAGTGCACCTCGACATCGCCGACCTCACCGGACTCGCGGCCGAGGCGGAGGACGCGGTGGCCGTCGGATTCGCGGCGACGGCGTGCATCCACCCCGGTCAGGTGGAGACGATCCGGGCCGCCTACCGGCCCGATCCGGCCGAGGTACAGGCTGCTCGCGAGCTGCTCGCGGCGGCCGAGAACGCGGGCGGGGGAGTGTTCCGGCATGAGGGCCGGATGGTCGACGGACCGGTGCTCGCGCACGCCCGGGCGGTGCTCCGGCGTTCGTGATGAAACTGTGACCTACCTTTCCTCCACGGTTCACCCGTTTCGTCCTTCGCACGTCGGAGGCATGTCGTACGCTGCAAGTGTTCAATCGGGAATCCGCCGTTCTCGAATCGATTCGAGGGCAATCGATTCGCGGGGAACGGACATACGCGGCGGTTGGAGGTCGCGGGGGAGGGGGAGACATGCCACAGCTGTTACCCCTGCGCCTGCTCGAGACCGTCGGCCTCCGCAGCAGCGCCACTGCCGACCCGCGCGCCGGCTCCGCCGAGCCGCCGACGGGCGTCATCGACGTCGACCCGGCCATCGCGAGCACCGGCCCGCTGTCGATCATCGCGCCCCGCCGCATCGGCGAGAGCGACCTCGCGGTGTACCCGCTGTCGCTGGGCGCGAGCGTCTTCGGCTGGACGGCCGACGGCGACACGTCCCTCGCCATCCTCGACCGTTTCACCGAGCTGGGCGGCGACTTCATCGACACGGCCGACAGCTACGTCGGCGGCCGCAGCGAGGTGCTCATCGGCAAGTGGATGCGCGAGCGCCGCAACCGCGACCGCATGGTCGTGGCGACGAAGGTCGGGCGGCACCACGACAACCCGGGCCTCGGCTCCGTGAGCATGATCCGCGCCGTCGAGGCGTCCCTCGAGCGGCTGCAGACCGACCACATCGACCTGCTCTACTTCCACGAGGACGACCCGGAGACTCCGCTGGAGGACAGCCTGGCGACGGCCGAGTGGCTGATCGAGAGCGGCAAGGTGCGGTACCTGGGCGCATCCAACTTCAGTGCGGACCGCCTGATCGAGGCGCGCATCCTGGCATCGTCGGGCTTGCCGAAGTTCGTCGCCATCCAGACGCAGTACAACCTGATGCACCGCAGCGAGTTCGAGAGCGCCCCGCGCATCGTCGCGGCGGCGCAGGGGCTCGCGGTGATGCCGTACTACGCCCTGGCGAACGGCTTCCTCACCGGCAAGTACCGCAGCAAGGGCGACCTGACAGCGGGCGCGCGCAGCGTCCGCGCCGCCGCCTACGTGAACCGTCGGGGCCAGCGCGTGCTCGCCGTCCTCGACCGCATCGCGGCCGAGCACCACGTGGCGCCCGCCAGCATCGCGCTCGCCTGGCTGCTCGCCAAGCGGACGATCGCGGCACCCGTCGCCAGCGCCAGCCGGCCGGATCAGGTCGACGCGCTGATGGCCGCCGCGGGCATCCGCCTCACGCGGTCGCAGATGCTCGACCTCGACCGCGTCTCGGAGTAGCTCGCGCCTGCCCGGCCCGCCCGGTCCGCCGCGCAGACGTGGGTCGCAACACGCCGTTATTCGGGTCGCATAACGGCGTGTCGCGACCCACAGCTTGGTCGCGCCGGTCAGACCTCGCCGAGGATGCGGTCGAGCGCCCGGTGCAGGGCGGCGCCCGCGGCGATCGGGTCGCCGACGTAGCCGCCGGCGAGTGCGCCGTCGCGCGCGAGGATGAGGTCGTCCGCGGCGTCTCCCGGCCGCGGGTGGCCGATCTGGCGGAACAGCTCCTCGATGCGGTCGGCGTACCAGTCGCGGTGCGCGGTCACGGCGACACGGACCGGGTCCGTCTCGTCGGCGAACTGCGCGGCGGCGTTGATGAAGGGGTCGCCGTGGAAGCCGGGGCTGACGGCCTGGTCGTTGATCGAGTCGACGAGGGCGCGTGCGATGTCGCGTGGGTCGTCGTGCTTGGCCTCCTGCTCGGCGAACCATTCGCGCACCTGGCGGTCGCGACCCTCGACGTACGCGATGATCAGCAGGTCCTTCGACCGGTAGTGCTTGTAGAACGTCGCCTTCGTCACACGGGCACCCGCAATGATGCGGTCCACGCCGACGGTGTGGATGCCCTCCTGATAGAAGAGCTGATCCGCCGTCGCGAGGATCTTGACCTTCGACGGCGCGGGCGGCCGGATGGTCGCTCGGGCACTTACGACCATCCGGCACGACTCCTTTTCGGGGAGGCTGGGTCGCCTCCGCATTGCTGTTCGTAGGGCCGATCGCATCCGGCGCGGGGCACCGGACACGATGGCTTTCACAGTATAGCGGTAGACAGACGAGTCTGTTTGTCCTCTTTTTCCCAGCCGCGGCATCCCGCGTGCTCTGGCGTAGGGTGGAGGGGATGAACAGCGCAGTCGACCTCCCGCTCGGTATGGCCGACTTCACCTTCGCGGCGTCCGGCGAAGCGCTGGTCCGGCGGACGGTGCTCCCGAGCGGAGTCCGCATCCTCAGCGAGCAGGTGCCCGGCGCACGCAGCGCGACACTCGGCTACTGGGTCGCCGTCGGCTCGCGCGACGAGAGCGACGGCCAGCCCGGGCATCCCGGCTCCCTCGGCTCCACGCACTTCCTCGAGCACCTCCTCTTCAAGGGCACGCGCACCCGCACCGCCCTCGACATCGCCGTGTCGTTCGACTCGGTGGGCGGCGAGCACAACGCCATGACGGCCAAGGAATACACCTGCTACTACGCGAAGGTCCAGGACCGGGACCTCGCGATGGCGGTCGAGGTCATCGGCGACATGCTCACGTCGTCGGTGCTCGACGCGGCCGAGTTCGAGAACGAGCGCGGCGTCATCCTCGAGGAGCTCTCCATGGCGGAGGACGACCCGGCCGACGTCGCCAACGAGCGGATGTTCCAGGCCGTCCTCGGCGACCACCCGCTGGGCCGTCCCATCGGCGGTCGCCCCGACACCATCCGTGCCGCGAGCCGCGACGGCGTGTGGGAGCACTACCGCGCCAACTACCGGCCGCAGGACCTCGTGATCACCGCCGCGGGCGCCGTCGACCACGAACTGCTGGTCGCCGGCGTCGAGCGGGCTCTCGCCGCCGCGGGCTGGGATCCGGAGCTCGTCGCCACCCCGGTCGCCCGCCGCCCTGCGGTCCCCGCCGACATCCGCCGCGGCAGCCCCATCGTCACGGTGGAGCGCCCCATCGAGCAGGCCAACGTGTTCGTCGGAATGCCCGGGATCCTGGCCACGGACGACCGCCGCACGACCATGAGCGTGCTGAACTCCATCCTCGGCGGCGGGATGTCGAGCCGCCTGTTCCAGGAGGTGCGCGAGCGTCGCGGCCTGGCCTATTCGGTCTACTCGTTCTCTGGCTCGTACTCCGACGCCGGCGTGTTCGGCCTCTACGCAGGATGCACCCCGGCGAAGGCACGCCAGGTCACCGAGCTGATGCTCGACGAGCTGCGGCGGCTCGCGTCCGGCGGCGTGACGCCCGACGAGCTGCGCCGCGCGGTCGGCCAGCTGTCCGGTGGCGCGGCCCTCGCCCTCGAGGACTCCGACACCCGCATGTCCCGTCTCGGCCGTGCCGAGATCACGCTCGGCGAGTTCGCCGACCTCGATGAGAGCCTCCGGCGCCTCCACCTCGTCACCGCAGACGATGTGCGCGCCCTCGCCGCCGATCTGGCGGACCGGCCGGTCTCCGTCGCCGCGGTGGGGAGCGTCACCGACGACGTGTTCGCCGGCCTCGCCTCCTGACCCGCCCTTCCTTCCGTTCCATCTCCGAAAGGTCCCGCTCGTGCCCCACTACATCTACCTCGTGCGCCATGGCGAGCAGCAGGATGCCGAGCACGGCCTGCCGGACGGCCCGCTCTCCCCGCGCGGCAAACGCCAGGCGCAGCTGGTCGCCGAGCGGCTGAGCGGCATCCCGTTCACGTCGATGTACCACTCGCCCCTGGTGCGGGCGACCCAGACAGCCGAGATCATGGCCGAGCGGATGCCGGCGCTCGAACCGCAGCCGTCGAGCCTGCTGTTCGACTGCATCCCCTCCGGTCCGACCCCGGACATGCCCAAGGCGTTCGAGTCGTTCTTCGGCCCGGTGACGGAGGCGGAGATCGAGGCGGGCCGCGCGCAGATGGATGACGCCGTGCACGAGTTCCTCACCCCGGCGATGGGAGACCGGCACGACCTGCTGGTGACCCACAACTTCGTGATCGGCTGGTTCGTCCGGCACGTGTTCGACGCGCCGGACTGGCGCTGGCTCGGCCTCAACCAGGCGAACTGCGGCCTGACGATCATCCGCGTCCGCTCCGCCAAGCCGCCGGTGCTGGTGGTGCACAACGACCTCGGGCATCTGCCGGTCGAACTGCGAACGGGACTCCCCGAGCTGCAGCCGGTCTGACCCCCCCCGGCCAAGCGGCGAACAGCTCCTGAGTTTTTCGGCCTCCGAGCGCCGATTCGGCCGAAAAACTCAGGAGCTGTCGGCGTCAATGGAGGGGCTTGCGGAACCAGTCGGTCGCGTTGGGGTTGTCGTTGTACGGCTGGATCGGCTCGTAGCCGTGCGAGCGGTACAGGCCGCCGGCCGCCTCCAGACTCGCGTTCGTGTCGAGCACCAGCTCGGTCGCACCGAAGCCGCGGGCGCGCAGCTCCAGCTCGGCGAGGATCGCCCGGCCGTACCCGTTGCCGCGCTGCGTCGGCGTCACCCACAGGTGCTTGATCTCGTATCGCACGACCGGCACGCCCTCCTCGATCTCCGACAGCGGGACGCGCAACTCGCGGATCCCGCCGCATCCCACCTCCACGCCTTCGTCGTAGGCGAGCAGGAAGACGCCGTTCGGCGCCACGAACTGGCCAGGATCCGGGAACGAGGTCCGGTACGCGCCCTGCGAGCTCGGGAACGTCTCCGCGCGCTCGGCGAAGTAGTCGGACAGCATCCGGTGGGCGGTCGCGTCGGTGACGGCGACGTCTGCGAAAGACACCATCGGCCCAGCGTAACGCGGCCCGCGGGTAGGCTGATCGGGTGAGCATTCGCGTGGCCGTCGCCGGGGCGACCGGAAAACTGGGAAGCGTGGCGGTCCGTCTCATCGAGGAGGCCGACGACTTCGAGCTCGTCGCACGGCTCGGCTCCCGCTCGCCGCTGGAGGACATGCTCGGCGCGGACGTGCTCGTCGACATGACGCTTCCGCAGGTCAGCCCCCGGATCGTCGCCTTCGCGGTCGATCACGGCCTCAACGTTCTCGTCGGGACATCCGGCTGGTCGGCGGACCGCATCCTCGACCTGGAGCGTCGCGTCGCCGAGCACGAGGGACGCGGCGCCGTCGTCATCCCCAACTTCTCCCTCGGCTCGGCCCTGGGCACCGCGTTCGCCACCGTCGCCGCCCGGTTCTTCGACTCCATCGAGATCGTGGAGACCCACGGTGCGGGCAAGGTCGACTCGCCGTCCGGCACGGCGGTGCGCACGGCCGAACTCATCGGCGCCGCACGCGCGGCGAAGGGCCCGGTGGAGGCGCCGCACTCCGACCAGCGCGCTCGCGGGCAGCAGGTCGCGAGCGTACCCATCCACAGCCTCCGGATGCGCGGGGTCGTCGCCCAGCAGCAGGTGATCTTCGGCGGCGCGGGGGAGCAGCTGACCATCCGCCACGACACGATCGGCCCGGAGGCGTACGAGGCGGGCATCCTCCTCGCGCTGCGCGCGGCCGCGACCGCGACCGGCGTGACCGTCGGCCTCGACAAGCTCGTCGACCTCGGGATCGCCGAGCCGAGCGGCGAGCCGCCGCGCCCGACCGTCCGGGATGCGGGCGACGACGGCACCGACCCGACGCGATAAGAGGCCGGCCGCTATGAGAAACCGTTTGGCCGCCATCCTGATGGCGGTCCTCCTGCTCGTCTACCTCGTGCTGGTCACCCAGCGCGCGATCATGCTCGTGCTGACCGGCGAGCCGGTCGGCATCGCCATGGGTGTCGCGCTGATCGTGCTCCCGTTCATCGCCGCGTGGGCCATCGGCCGGGAGCTGCTGTTCGGCGCGCGCACCGAGCGTCTGGTGCGGCAGCTGGATGCGGAGGGCGCGCTCCCCGTCGAAGACCTGCCGACCCGTGCGAGCGGCCGACCGCTCCGGGACGCCGCGGATGCGGAGTTCCCGCGGTACCGCGCCGAGGTCGAGGCGGAGCCGGAGAGCTGGCGCGCCTGGTTCCGCCTCGGGCTCGCCTACGACGCCTCCGGAGACCGGCGTCGGGCGAGGGAAGCACTGCGGCAGGCGATCCGCCTCGAGCGTGCACAGGCGAAGGCGGAACGTCCCGCGGCACGCTGAGCACCCGGCTCCGGATGCCGGCGGGGGGAGTGCAACTGCGTCAGGCCGCGCGCACCTCGACGAGCCGGTCCATCGCATCCTCGATCGTCGGATCCCGGAACTCGAAGCCGTCGTCGAGTAGCGCCTTCGGCACCACCAGCTGATCCGCGAGCAGCAGTTCACGGCCGGCGTCCTGCAGCGCCAGCTCGATCGCGAACTTCGGCACCGGCAGGAGGTACGGCCGTCGCACAGCCTGTGCGAGCGCGCGCACGATCTCTCCGGCCGTCGCGGGCGTCGGCCCGGCGATGTTGACCGGCCCCTCGAGCGACGAGGTCAGCAGATGGACGAGCGCTGCCGCCTCGTCGTGCAAGCTGACCCAGGGCCAGTGCTGGCGTCCGCCGCCGAGCGGTCCGGCGAGTCCCGCCTTGGCGAGCGGGAGCAGCGGTTTCAGGGCGCCGCCGCGGCCGATGACGACACCGGTCCGCGCGAGCGCCACCCGGGTGGACGATGGCGCGAGCCGGGCTGCCGCCTCCCACGCGTCGACGACATCGGCGAGGAATCCCCGCCCCTTCGTCGCCGCCTCGGTTAGCTGCTGGCCCGGGCGGTCGCCGTAGTAGCCGACGGCGGAGCCGCTGACGAACACGTCGGGCGGGGTGTCGGCCCGGCGCATCCCTTCGGCGAGCGTGCCCGTCGCCTGCAGGCGCGACGACAGGATGCGCCGCCTGGTCGCGCGCGTCCAGGGCAGTCGCTGCAGCGAGCTGCCGGAGAGGTTGACGACCGCGTCGGCCCAGTCGAGAAGCATGGGGTCGATGGAGCGTTCCTCCGGCGCCCAGCGGAACTCGTCGGCGTCGGCGGGCTCGCGGCGGACCAGCCTCCGCGTCTCGTGTCCCGCCGCGGCCAGCTGGCGGCGCAGCTCGCCGCCGATCATGCCGGAGGCCCCGGCGAGCAGTACGCGCATGTCCGGCCGCCGGCGGATCAGGCGAGCGACGCGTCGAGGGTGATCGGGATGCCGACCAGTGCCCGCGACACCGGGCAGGTGCTCTTGGCCTCATCCGCGAGGCGCTGGAAGTCCTCGTCCGAGAGCCCGGGAACGCTCGCGGTGACGGTCAGGTGGCTGCCGGTGATGCCCTGAGCCGGGTCGAAGGTGACCGCGGCGGTGGTCCGGATGCTCTCCGGCGCGTTGCCGAACTGCGCGAGCACGTTCGAGAAGGCCATCGAGAAGCAGGCGGCGTGCGCCGCTCCGAGCAGTTCCTCCGGGGTGGTGACCTCGGCGCCGCCCTCGGAGCGGGCCTTCCAGTTGACGGCCAGTTCCGCCGCGTGCGACGAATCGAGCGTGACCGTTCCGGAGCCGCTCCTGAGATCGCCGTTCCAGACGGTGGTGGATGCGCTGGTGACTGCCATGAAGACCTCCTCGTGACGCTCCGCCGCCGAGCGCGGCCGGGCGTCTTCCACCCTAGTGACGGGTTCCGACACCGTCACCGGGTGCTGGGCGGATTCCCGGCTGGGCCGCTCGCTCAGGCGTCGGCGCGGCGCCGGATGAGCCGCGCGCGCACCAGCAGGAGATACAGCTGGCAGCCCAGGCAGTATCCGAACACGGAGTTGAGGAAGGCGGCGGCGAACGCGAGCGCCGCGGCGATCGGGAGGGCAAGTGGCACGCCGGACACAAACAGAACGAGGCCGACGCCGGTGACGAGCAGCCCGACCGCCTGCGCGAAAGTCGGGGGCGCCGGGTCCTCGAGCTCCGTCGGAGGCGCGAGCCGGGGCCGGATCACGGCGCGGAACAGCACGCCGTACGGATGGCGGCGGATGCCGGCGAAGGCACCCCAGGCGAAGAGGAGCGCGATGACGAGCAGCAGTACCGCCGCGCCGGCCGTCGCCCCGATGAGCGAGAGGAACAGGTCGATCAGCAGCAGGACAGCGGTGATCCCGGCGCCGAAACGCGGCGACCGCGGGTCGATGCCGGTGCGAGCGGACGGATCAGGCTGAGACATGGTCACTCCCGAGGATGCGGTGGAGGGTGAGGCGGACGTCGGCCGGGCGGGCGGCGCCGCCGATCCGGGCGCGGACAGCGCCCGTGGCGTCGAGGACGAGGGTCGTCGGCGTCTGGAGGATCCCGAAGCGGGTGGCGAGCTCCGGCCTCTCGGTGAGGTCGACCTCGGTGTGGGTGACGCCGTCGACGTCGGCGGCGACGTCGTCGAGCACGCGGGCGGTGGAGCGGCAGGGTGCGCAGAACTCGGTGGAGAACTGCAGGAGGGTGGCACGGCCGCCGAAGCCGTCGACGCCGACCTCGGCGGGGATGACGACGTCGTGGGTGCGCACCGTCCGGGCCCGGCCGGTCGTCGCGCGCCAGAGGAGACCGGCCGCCGTGACGACGGCGACGAGCCCGAGCAGGATGCCGAGAGCCGCGAATCCGTTCACAGGTCGGGACGCTACGCCGACGCTGGGGACAGCGCAGCTAATGTGACCTCCCGTGACGGCGACCCGATAGCCTTGTGCCATGGCTGCTTCCGAGAATCCGTTCGGCCAGGTCCTCGTCGCCCTGGTCACCCCGTTCACCGCCGATGGCGAAGTGGACTGGGCGGCGGTCGAGAAGCACATCGACGACGTGATCCGCGCGGGGGCGGACGGCATCGTGGTCACGGGCACGACGGGGGAGACCTCGACGCTGACGGACCCCGAGAAGCTCCGCCTGGTCGAGGTGGGCAAGTCCGTCGCCGACGGCCGGGCCAAGATCATCACCGGCGGCGGGTCCAACGAGACGGCTCACGCAATCCAGCTGTACCAGCAGAGCGAGAAGGCCGGGGCCGACGGCGTCATGGTCGTCACGCCGTATTACAACAAGCCGACGCAGGCCGGCATCCTGACCCACTTCCGGATGATCGCCGACTCGACGGATCTTCCGGTCATCCTCTACGACATCCCCGGCCGGACCGGCGTCCCGATCAAGTACGAGACCATCCTCCGCATCGCGAAGCATCCGAACGTGCTCGCGATCAAGGACGCGAAGGGCGACTTCAGCGAGGTCAGCCGCGTGCTCAACCAGACCGACCTGATGTACTTCTCGGGCGACGACGCCAACGTGCTCCCGCACCTCTCCATCGGGGCGAGCGGGCTCATCGGCGTCACCGCCAACATCGCCGCGACCCCGTACCGCCAGATCGTGGATGCGGTCAACGCAGGCGACCTGGCGACCGCCACCGCCGCCCACATGAAGCTCGAACCGCTGGTGCGCGCGGTGATGACACACGTGCCCGGTACCGTTGCTGCCAAGTACATCCTCCACGGCCTCGGCCGCATCTCGAGCCCCCGCGTGCGTCTGCCGCTCGTCGGGCCCGAGGAGTGGGAGGCCGCTCAGATCGAAGACGAGCTCGACCTCGTCACAGACATCCCCGGTGTCGACTTCTCGAACTTCCGCCCCGACCGCAACGCGGCCGCGGGCGGTGCGCTCCCGAAGATCGCCGGGACCACACGCTGACGACCGCACAGGCGGTCGAACACATGGCGGGCGCGCGAAGCCCCGCGAAGAACACAGAAATAGGAGGGCACATGCCCAACCTCGTCGCCGAGCCTCCCGCGCTCGAACCCGGAACACTCCGCATCATCCCGACGGGCGGTCTCGGTGAGATCGGCCGCAACATGACCGTCTTCGAATACGAGGGAAAACTCCTCATCGTCGACTGCGGCGTCCTCTTCCCCGAGCAGGACCAGCCGGGCGTCGACCTCATCCTCCCCGACTTCGCCCCGGTGCGCGATCGCTTGGATGACGTCGTCGGCGTCGTGCTCACCCACGGGCACGAGGACCACATCGGCGCCGTTCCGTACCTGCTCAGGCTGCGGCGCGACATCCCGCTGATCGGCTCGGGTCTGACGCTGGCCCTGGTGGAGGCGAAGCTCAAGGAGCACCGCATCCAGCCGTACACGCTCACGGTCAAGGAGGGGCAGGTCGAGCAGCTCGGCCCGTTCTCCCTGGAATTCGTCGCGGTCAACCACTCCATCCCGGATGCGCTCGCCGTGGCGATCACCACCCCGGCCGGGGTCGTGCTCCACACCGGCGACTTCAAGATGGACCAGCTTCCGCTCGACGACCGCATCACCGACCTGCGGGCCTTCGCGCGCCTCGGCGAGAAGGGCGTCGACCTGTTCCTCGCCGACTCGACCAACGCCGACGTCCCGGGCTTCACGCCCCTGGAGCGCTCGATCGGCCCGGTGCTCGACGCCGTCATCGCCCGGGCGCCCCGTCGCGTGATCGTCGCCAGCTTCTCCAGCCACGTCCACCGCGTGCAGCAGGTGCTCGACGCCGCCGCCGCGAACGGCCGCCGCGTCGCCCTCCTCGGCCGCTCGATGGTCCGCAACATGACCATCGCGGCGGAGCTCGGCTACCTCAAGGTCCCCGATGGCGTGCTCATCGACTACAAGAAGGCCGCCGACCTCCCCGACGACGAGATCGTCTACATGTCGACCGGATCGCAGGGCGAGCCCATGGCCGTGCTCGCGCGGATGGCGAACCTGGACCACCAGATCGAGGTCGGTCCCGGCGACACGGTGATCCTGGCGTCGAGCCTCATCCCGGGCAACGAGAACGCGGTCTACCGCGTCATCGACGGGCTCACCAAGCTCGGTGCGAACGTCGTACACAAGGGCAACGCGAAGGTCCACGTCTCGGGCCACGCGGCCGCGGGCGAGCTGCTCTACTGCTACAACATCCTGAAGCCGAAGAACGTCATGCCCGTGCACGGCGAGTACCGCCACCTGGTGGCCAACGCGCGCCTCGCGATGGACACCGGCGTTCCCGAGAAGAACACGATCCTGGCGGAGGACGGCTCGGTCGTCGACCTGCGCGACGGCGTCGCCCGTGTGGTCGGCCAGCTCGACCTGGGCTTCGTCTACGTCGACGGCTCCAGCGTCGGCGAGATCACCGACGCCGACCTGAAGGACCGCCGCATCCTGGGCGAGGAGGGCTTCATCTCGATCATCGTCGTCGTGGAGGCCGCGACCGGCCGCATCGTGACGGGCCCCGAGGTGCACGCCCGCGGTTTCGCGGAGGACGACGCGGTGTTCGACGACGTCAAGCCGAAGATCGCCGCCGCCCTCTCGGAGGCCGCCCACAACGGTGTCCGCGACTCGCACGCGCTCTCGCAGGTGGTCCGCCGGACCGTCGGCCGCTGGGTCAACACCAGCTACCGCCGCCGGCCGATGATCGTGCCGCTGGTGATCGAGGCCTGACCCGGCCTCGCGCAGGCCGGCCGGGATCGTTACCCGCCGGAAACACGCCGGTGGGTAACGTTCGTCCATGAACGCGTTCCACATCCGTCCCGCCGTTCCCGGCGACGCCCGGGTGCTCGCGGACATGCTGGTGGAGGCGGCGAACTGGAATCCGGTGCGCACCAGGCCGCGGGTGACGGTCCTCGACGATCCGTCCGTCCGCCACTACATCGCGGGCTGGCAGCGGCCGGGCGACTTCGGTTGCGTGGCCGAGGACGCCCGCGGCGTGCCTGTCGGCGCCGCCTGGGCGCGCCTGTTCTCGCCGAGCGACCCCGGCTACGGCTTCGTCGCGGCCGGGGTGCCCGAGCTGACGCTGGGCGTCTACCCCCAGTGGCGCGCGCAGGGCGTCGGCCGGGCGCTGCTGCGCGAGCTGGCGCGCGACGCGGCGGCGCGCGGCCACGCGCGACTCAGCCTCAGCGTCGAGCGCTCCAACTTCGCCCAGCGCCTCTACATCAGCGAGGGTTACGTGACGGTCGCCTCGGGAGAGGGCTCCGACACGATGGTGCGCACAGTTCGCTGACGGGGCCGGATTTCCACAACTCAGGCGCGGGAACCGCGTGATGACGGGGGCACGACGTACCGTTGTGCCATGGCTACGAGCACCAAGTCGAATGCACGCGCCCGGAACTCCGGTCGCGGCGGGTCGACCGCGCGCAAGCCGGCGTCGAAGACCGCGCAGCAGAAGACGGTCGCCTACCCGGCAGCCGATGCGGGGTCCAGTCCGCTGATCCGCGCGTGGATGGGCCTCGCCCACCTCACCGGCGCCGCATTCCGTGCGCTCGGTCCGGAGAAGCTGGCGAAAGAAGAGCGCCGTGACGGGTTTCCGTTCTTCCTGGTCCTGCTAGCAGCCGCCGGTGCCGTCATCGAGTGGTTCTTCATCAACAACCAGGTCGCGCGCATGCTGGACGCATCGACGTTCGGTCTGCTCTTCGGGCGCGTGGCGTTCGCACTCCCGGTGGTCATGGTGCTGTTCGCCGCGTGGCTGTTCCGCCATCCCAGCTCGGTTCACGACAACACGCGCATCGGCATCGGCCTGAGCATCCTGCTGCTCACGGTGTCCGGGCTGTGTCATCTGTTCAGCCCGCACCCGTCTCCGAGCGACGGCGTGAACGCGCTCGCGCAGGCGGGCGGTGTGCTGGGGTGGCTGATCGCCGCGCCGCTGTCGCTGCTGATCACGCCATACGGCGCGGGCGCCGTCATCATCCTGCTGCTGATCCTCAGCCTCTTCATCATCACCAAGACACCGCCGAACAAGCTGCCCGAGCGCATCCGTGAGCTGTACGCCTACCTGTTCGGGGCGCAGCTGCCGACGGAGGACGAGCGTCAGGAGGCGAAGGAAGCTCGATCCAAGCAGGTCGAGCTCGACGGCGTCGACGACGAGCCGGAGCAGGAGGCCAACCTGCCCTGGTGGCGCCGGAACAAGTCGCAGCGCGAAGAGGACCCGGAGTATGACGCCGCCCCGGCGGACGGCCTCACCGAGGTCTTCGGCGCAGGCCAGCGGGGCAAGGGGGAGTTCGCGACCGCCCTCGAACCCGACCCGGCCAGCGATCACTACAACACCGAGGTGCTGAGCGAGCTCGCCAACGCCGAGGACGCCCTGCAGCGGTTCACCGGAGAGCAGCCGCCGACGGCCGTCGCGCCGCTCCCGCCGGTGGGCGGCGCCCCTGGAGGCGCGGCCGTGCTCCCCGGTTTCCAGGCCGGCGCCGAGGACTTCGACGAGGAGGTCGCCCCGCCGGCGCTCCCGGAGCCGTCTGCTCCGTACAACCTCCCGTCCGCAACCATGCTGTCCGCCGGAACGCCCGCGAAGACCCGCTCCGGCGCGAACGACGAGATCGTCGCCGCCATCACGTCCGTCCTCACGCAGTTCGGTGTGGACGCGAAGGTCACCGGCTACTCGCGCGGCCCGACGGTCACGCAGTACGAGATCGAGCTCGGCCCCGGCGTGAAGGTCGAACGCGTCACCGCGCTCAGCAAGAACCTGTCGTACGCCGTCGCGAGTAACGAGGTCCGCATCCTCTCGCCGATCCCGGGCAAGAGCGCGATCGGCATCGAGATCCCGAACAGCGACCGCGAGATCGTGTCGCTCGGCGACGTGCTGCGGTCTCCCGCGGCCACGAAGAGCGTCCACCCGATGACGATCGGCGTCGGTAAAGACGTCGGCGGCGGCTTCGTGGTCGCGAACCTGGCCAAGATGCCCCACCTGCTCGTCGCCGGTTCCACCGGTTCGGGCAAGTCGAGCTTCGTCAACTCGATGATCACCAGCCTCCTGATGCGCGCGAAGCCGTCCGAGGTGCGGATGGTGCTCATCGACCCGAAGCGCGTCGAGCTGACCATCTACGGCGGCGTCCCGCACCTCATCACGCCCATCATCACGAACCCGAAGAAGGCCGCCGAGGCCTTGCAGTGGGTCGTGAAGGAGATGGACATGCGGTACGACGATCTGGCGAGCTTCGGCTTCCGCCACATCGACGACTTCAACCGCGCCGTCGTGAACGACGAGATCGTCCTGCCCGCCGGCAGTGAACGGAAGCTGAAGCCGTATCCGTATCTGCTCGTCGTCGTCGACGAGCTCGCCGACCTGATGATGGTCGCGCCGCGCGACGTGGAGGACTCGATCGTCCGCATCACGCAGCTGGCACGCGCATCCGGCATCCATCTGGTCCTCGCCACCCAGCGACCCTCGGTGGATGTCGTGACCGGACTGATCAAGGCGAACGTCCCCTCGCGGCTGGCGTTCGCGGTGACGAGCGTCACCGACTCGCGCGTCATCCTCGATCAGCCGGGCGCCGACAAGCTGATCGGCCAGGGCGACGCCCTGTTCCTGCCGATGGGTGCATCCAAGGCGATCCGCGTGCAGGGCGCGTGGGTCAACGAGGACGAGATCCAGAAGGTCGTCGACCACGTCACCCGGCAGGCGCGGCCGGAGTACCGGCAGGACGTCACGGTGTCGGCCGAGAAGAAGCAGATCGACTCCGACATCGGCGACGACCTCGAGCTCCTGCTCGCGGCCGCCGAGCTCGTCGTGTCGTCGCAGTTCGGCTCCACGTCGATGCTGCAGCGCAAGCTGCGCGTCGGCTTCGCGAAGGCCGGCCGGCTCATGGACCTGCTGGAGTCCCGCGAGATCGTCGGGCCGTCCGAGGGCTCCAAGGCCCGCGACGTGCTCGCCACGGCGGAGCAGCTCCCGCAGGTGATCGCGCGGCTCCGCGGCGAGGAGCCGCCCGCCGGCGTGGCACCGTCCGCGCCGAGTGCCGCGGCGGGAGCGGGAGCGGGCGCGTCCGCTGCGCTCGGACCCGCTGCCGGGGCCGGTGACGCTGAGATCGACGACCGCTACGGAAACGACCCCGTCGCGGCGATGACGGCGGGCTATCCTGAGGTCGAGGGCGACTCCGACGAGGACGCCTGGCAGCTGACCGACAGAGAGTAGACGACCACGATGTCGGTGCCCGACACGCCTCCGCCCGCAGCGGCGGACGGCGGAACAGAGCACGTGAGCAACTGGAACCTGCCCAACGCGATCACCGTGGTGCGCATCCTGCTCGCTCCACTGTTCGTCTGGATGCTGCTCGCCGACGGCGGAGACGACGGCTGGCTCCGCTGGGCGGCCGCAGTGCTCTTCATCGTCGCGATCGCGACGGACGGCGTGGACGGCGCCCTGGCCCGTCGCCAGGGGCTCGTCACCGACCTCGGCAAGCTCCTCGATCCCATCGCCGACAAGGTGCTCACCGGGGGTGCGCTCATCGCGCTTTCCATCCTGGGGGAGCTGCCCTGGTGGGTGACCGTCGTGATCCTGGTCCGCGAGATCGGGATCACCGTCTACCGCTTCGTCGTGATCCGGCAGGGCGTCATCGCCGCCTCGCGCGGCGGCAAGATCAAGACCATCGTCCAGTCGGTGGCCATCTCCTTCGCGCTCGTCCCGCTGTGGACGGTGTTCGGAGACTGGATCTTCTGGGTCAACGGCATCCTCATGACCGCGGCCGTCATCCTCACGGTCTGGACCGGCATCGACTACCTCTGGCAGGCGTGGAAGGGCCGGAGAGCGAAGCATGCCGTCGCCTGATCCATCAGCGACAGAGACGGTCGTCCACGCGTTGATCCAGCGCAGGCTCACGATCGCGGTGGCCGAGTCGCTCACCGGCGGCCTCCTCACCGCCGAGCTCACCAGCGTCCCCGGAGCCTCCGCCGTCGTCCTCGGGGGAGCGGTGGTCTACGCCACCGAGTTGAAGCACACCCTGCTGGGGGTGGACGCCGCTCTGCTCGCGGCGGAGGGCCCCGTCCATCCCGAGGTCGCCCGTCAACTGGCCGTCGGCGTCCGCGATCGTCTGGCCGTCGCCGACCGCCCGGCCGACATCGGAGTGGCTACGACGGGAGTCGCCGGACCCGATCCGCAGGGCGGGCGACCGGTCGGCACGGTCTATGTCGGAGTCGCTTCCGATGCGGGTGCGCGGTCCGTCGCGCTCGCTCTCACGGGCGATCGAGACGGCATCCGCCGGCAGACGGTCGTCGAGGCCGTCCGGGCGCTTGCGGACGAGCTCGGCATAACGGGTGTTTGAGACTCCCGGATTACCGCGGGAATACGCGGTGTTTCGGTCTGGTTACACCTGCTGCATTCACAAGAAAAGCCCAGTAGCCCTCGATATCGTGGAGCGCAGGGATGCGGTACATTCGTATCCCATCGATACGTCGGCAGGGTAAGAGAGGGAGGCTCCGAATGATTCTTGTACGTCAGGAAATCGGCGACGTGCTCAGGGACTTCCGCCTGCAAAAGGGTCGTACGCTCCGCCAGGTCGCCAGTAAGGCGAGCGTCGCGCTCGGGTACCTCAGTGAGGTCGAGCGCGGACAGAAGGAGGCGTCGAGCGAGATCCTCGCCTCCGTGGCAGACGCTCTGGAGACGCCGGTCTCGGTCATCATGCGCGAGGTCGGCGATCGGATCGCGGTGCTCGAGGGTCTCGAGCCGGTCATTCCGGACACGGTTCCGGACGAGTTCGTCTCGGCGATGGACTCGGACCTGGTCGCCCGCTGATCCCGCACACTCAGGAGGACGCCCCGCTCTCGGCGGGGCGTCCTTCGTTTACCCCCTCCCGGCTCTCCGAAACTAAGGACCCATGAAGCTCAGCGAGTTCCAGCGCGCCGTCACCGACGAGTTCGGCAGCACCTACGGTCAGACGCTGCTGACCGACCTCGTCCTCGGCGAACTCGGCGGCCGCACGCCCAACGAGGCCATCGCCGCGGGTCTGTCTCCGCGCGAGGTGTGGATCGCGCTCTGCAAGGAGACCGGTGTGCCGCAGTCACACTGGTACGGCGCGGGAAAGCCTGCCCCGAAGCGCTGACCGTCGGCGCGACACGCCATTTTCGGTTCTCGAAGATATGTTCGGAACTGGCTACACTTCTTCACATCGGCAGTCGAAAACCGGTTGTCCACAGATGCGCGTCCCTCGCTTCGGGTGTCGGACGTCACTCCTAGAGTCGAACCGTAGCGAAGCCCACGAAGGAGAACCGCAAAATGCCATCACCCGCAGACCGCGAGAAGGCCCTGGAAACAGCCCTCGCGCAGATCGACCGCCAGTTCGGCAAGGGCTCCGTCATGCGACTGGGCAGCGACGAGCGCGCCCCCGTCGAGGTCGTGCCGACCGGATCCATCGCCCTCGACGTCGCCCTCGGCATCGGCGGACTGCCCCGCGGCCGCATCGTCGAGATCTACGGCCCGGAGTCGTCGGGTAAGACGACCCTGACCCTTCACGCCATCGCCAACGCCCAGCGGGCGGGCGGCATCGCAGCCTTCATCGACGCGGAGCACGCGCTCGACCCCGAGTACGCACGAAAGCTCGGCGTCGACATCGATGCGCTCCTCGTCTCGCAGCCCGACACGGGTGAGCAGGCGCTCGAGATCGCCGACATGCTGGTCCGCTCCGGCTCCATCGACCTGATCGTCATCGACTCCGTCGCCGCGCTCGTGCCCCGCGCCGAGATCGAGGGCGAGATGGGTGACTCGCACGTCGGCCTCCAGGCCCGTCTGATGTCGCAGGCTCTTCGTAAGCTCACCGGTGGCCTCAACCAGACCAACACCACGATGATCTTCATCAACCAGCTGCGTGAGAAGATCGGTGTCTTCTTCGGCAGCCCGGAGACCACCGCCGGTGGTAAGGCGCTCAAGTTCTACGCGTCGGTGCGCCTCGACATCCGTCGTATCGAGACTCTGAAGGACGGCGCCGACGCAGTCGGCAACCGCACCCGGGTGAAGGTGGTCAAGAACAAGATGGCCCCGCCCTTCAAGCAGGCGGAGTTTGACATCCTCTACGGTGTCGGCATCTCCCGCGAGGGCAGCCTGCTCGACTTCGGTGTGGAGCACGGCCTCGTCAAGAAGTCGGGCGCTTGGTACACCTACGAGGGTGACCAGCTCGGCCAGGGCAAGGAGAACTCGCGCAACTTCCTGATCGCCAACCCGGACATCGCGTCCGAGATCGAGCAGAAGATCAAGATCAAGCTGGGCATCATGGCCGACCCGAACGCGGTGGCGGAAGAGCCGTCCAACGTCGGGTCGATCGAAGACAAGCTGCAGGCTCGAAAGGGCGCGTAACCGTGCCCTTCGCCTCACGGAGGAGATCCTCGTGGTGGTGAAGTTCCCGTCCTCTCCGCAGGACGACCAGGGTGACGGCACGTCGACCGCCGAGGCGGGGGAGCGGGAGCATTTGGCTCCCGTAACCCCACTCCGGCGAGCGGCCTCCACCCGCGGTGCCGACGGCGACCAGCATCCGTCGCGCCGCGGCAAGGCCCACGAGGGCCGGTCGCAGGAAGGCGTTGTGCGGCCGGTGGTCGCATTGCCTGGGGAGGCTCCAGGCGGGGATGCCGCGGCGGGAGCCGCGCGCGGGCGATCCGGTCAGAGGACCGACGCGGGGTTGGACTCCGGGTGGAACAACACCTGGGGCGCCGAGCCCCCGGCGCCGTCGATTCCCGACGAGGCGGAGGTCGACGAGGAGACGGTTCGGCAGGCGCGCAAGACGTCCGGGGTCGCGATCCGTCAGCTGGCGCGGCGGGGGATGTCGCGGTGGGAGCTCGAGCAGTTGCTCACCAAGCGCGAGATCGACCCGGCGGTGTACGGGCCGGAGCTCGATCGGCTGGAGGTGCTCGGCGTGATCGACGACGCAGCGCTCGCTGCGACGCTTGCCTTCACCCAGCACAGCCGGAAGGGGCTCGGGCGCACGGCGATCGAGCAGGAGCTCAAGCGCCGCCACATCGATCCCGTCCTGATCGAGGCCGCGTTGGCCGACATCGGCGACGACGACGAACTGGAGCGCGCGACGGAGCTGGCCGTGAAGCGCATGGGGCAGCTGTCGTCCTACGACGACGAGACCGCCCGACGCCGGCTGCACGGGTTCCTTGCGCGCAAAGGGTACGCGTCGGATGTCGTGCGGCAGGCGATGGATGCGGCGTTCGCGACCCGGCGCCCGCGTGGCGGTTCCGGAGTCCGTTTCCAGTAGGCGGGCGTCTGCCGAACGCCCCGTGACCACGTCGCCTGCCAGGCGGCGAGAAACGTAGACTTGTCGCCATCATGAGCATCCTGGAACAGCACAGCGTCATCGCGCCCTCCGAGGCGGCAGTCCGTCCCGACGGCCGAGCGCGAACCTACGAGGTGCGCACGTTCGGCTGCCAGATGAACGTCCACGACTCCGAGCGCCTCAGCGGCTCCCTCGAAGCGGCGGGTTACATCCCCGCCAACGGTGAAGAGGCCGACATCGTCGTCATCAACACCTGCGCGGTGCGCGAGAACGCCGACAACAAGCTCTACGGCAACCTCGGCCACCTCGCCGGCGTGAAGCGGCGGCACGAAGGCATGCAGATCGCCGTGGGCGGGTGCCTCGCCCAGAAGGACAAGAACGTCATCCTCGAGAAGGCGCCGTGGGTCGACGTCGTCTTCGGCACTCACAACATGGGATCGCTTCCGAGCCTTCTCGAGCGCGCCCGGCACAACGACGCCGCCGAGATCGAGATCCTCGAATCGCTCGAGACCTTCCCGTCGACGCTTCCGACCAAGCGCGACTCGTCGTACTCCGGCTGGGTCTCCATCTCGGTCGGCTGCAACAACACGTGCACGTTCTGCATCGTCCCGTCGCTCCGCGGAAAGGAGAAGGACCGCCGCCCGGGCGACATCCTCGCCGAGATCCAGGCCCTCGTCGACGACGGGGCCATCGAGGTCACGCTGCTCGGACAGAACGTCAACTCCTACGGCGTGGAGTTCGGAGACCGTCAGGCATTCAGCAAGCTCCTGCGCGCCGCCGGCCAGATCGATGGCCTCGAGCGCATCCGGTTCACCAGCCCGCACCCCGCAGCGTTCACCGACGACGTGATCGACGCGATGGCCGAGACGCCCAACGTCATGCCGCAGCTCCACATGCCGCTGCAGTCCGGGTCCGACCGGATCCTCCGCTCCATGCGCCGTTCGTACCGCTCTGAGAAGTTCCTCGGCATCCTCGACCGCGTGCGGGCGAAGCTGCCGGATGCGGCGATCAGCACCGACATCATCGTCGGCTTCCCCGGTGAGACCGAGGAGGACTTCCAGGAGACGCTCCGCGTCGTCGAAGCAGCCCGCTTCGCGTCGGCCTTCACCTTCCAGTACTCCATCCGCCCCGGCACGCCCGCGGCGACCATGGGGGACCAGGTGCCCAAGGAGATCGTCCAGGAGCGCTACGACCGGCTCACGGCGCTGCAGGAGCGCATCTCCCTGGAGGAGAACCAGAAGCTCATCGGCCGCGAGGTCGAACTCCTCGTCGCCAACGGCGAGGGCCGGAAGGACGCCGACACGCGCCGGCTCAGCGGCCGCGCCCAAGACAGCCGCCTCGTGCACTTCGAGCTGCCCGCAGGCTCCGAGACGCCGCGTCCCGGAGACGTCGTCACCGTCCGCGTCACCCAGGCCGCGCCGCACCACCTCATCGCCGACTCGGCGGACGGCGCGCCCCTGCGCATCCGCCGCACCCGGGCGGGCGACGCCTGGGACCGTGCAGAGGCCGAGTCCTGCGCCGTGCCCACCCACGGCGGCACGGCGGCGGGCGCCGCGGCGGGCCGGGTCTCCCTCGGACTCCCGACGCTCCGCACCCGCGAGCCGCTCACGTCGCCGGGCGTCGGCACGATGCCGATCTACGACCCGACGGACGGACAGCGCTGAGCGCGGCGCCCGTCCCTCCGCTCGTCGCCATCGTCGGCGCGACCGGCACCGGCAAGACAGACCTCTCGCTGGCGCTGGCCGAGACGATGCGCGTCCGAGGATGGGCCGCCGAGGTCGTCAACGCCGACGCGATGCAGCTCTACCGCGGCATGGACATCGGCACGGCGAAGCTCCCGGCTGCAGAGTGGCGCGGCATCCCGCACCACCTCTTCGACGTGCTCGACGTAACCGACGAGGCCACCGTCGCCCGCTACCAGCCGGAAGCGCGGGCGCGCATCCAGGAGATCGCCGACCGTGGCGCCGTCCCCATCCTGGTCGGCGGCTCAGGACTGTACGTGTCGAGCGTGCTGTTCGACCTGCGGTTCCCGGGCACCGACCCCGAGGTTCGGGCACGCCTCGAAGCGGAACTCGCCGAGCACGGGCCGGGGATGCTCTTCCAGCGCCTGGCCGAACGCGACCCGGAAGCCGCCCGGCGGATCGGATCGCAGAACGGCCGCCGCATCGTCCGCGCCCTCGAGGTCGCCGAGCTGACCGGCACCTCCGTCACCGGCGCGCTGCCCGACGAACCGTCCCTCTGGCACGAACCGACCCTCATCATCGGGCTCGCCGCCCCGCGCGACGAACTCGTCGCCCGGCTCGACGCCCGCGTCGACCGGATGTGGGCGGAGGGGCTGCTCGCCGAGGTGACGGCACTGATCCCTGAGGGCATCGACCGCGGTGTCACCGCCCGCCGTGCGATCGGCTACGCCCAAGCCCTCGCCGAGCTGCGCGGCGAGCTCTCCCGCGAGGACGCGATCGCCCAGACCCAGCAGCTGACCCGTCGCTACGCCCGCCGGCAGGTCAGCTGGTTCAAGCGCTACCCGGGCATCCACTGGCTCGACTACGACGCCCCGGACCTGGTGGATGCGGCCATCGCGCTGGTGGATTCGGCGGAGGCAGTCGAGCGCGGCGCACCCGCGGCGGGTCGCTAGGCTGGAACGCATGGCGACCATCCACTTCACCAAGGGTCAGGGCACGGGCAACGACTTCGTGCTCTACTCCGACCCGGAGGGGCGCCTGCCGCTCACCGCCGCCCAGATCGCCGAGATCTGCGACCGCCACTTCGGCGTCGGTGCCGACGGTGTCATCCGTGCGGTCCGCTCCGCGCACCTCTCCGAGGGCGAGACAGCCCTCGCCGAGGACGACGCGGCCACCTGGTTCATGGACTACTACAACGCCGACGGGTCGCCTGCCGAGATGTGCGGCAACGGCATCCGCGTCTACGTCCGCTACCTCCTCGAGACCGGCCTCGCCGAGCTCCCCGAGGGCGGGACGATCGCCATCGGCACGCGCTCCGGCGTGCGTGACGTGCAGCGCAGCACCAACGGCTTCCAGGTCGACCTGGGCCGCTGGCGGCTCGACGGCGGTGAGCCGCTCGTCCGCGCCAAGGAGCTCGCCGTCGCCCGGCCCGGGCTGGGCATCGACATGGGCAACCCGCACGTCGTCGTCGCCGTCGCCGACGACTCCGAGCTCGACGCGGCCGACCTCTCCTACATCCCGCACATCGAGCCGGCCCCCGAGCACGGAGCGAACGTCGAGTTCGTGGTGCCGCACGAGCCGCTCGTCGTCGACGGCGTCGGCCGCATCCGGATGCGCGTGCACGAGCGCGGGAGCGGCGAGACGCTCTCCTGCGGCACGGGTGCTGCGGCCGCCGCGCTCGCGGTCCGCTACTGGGCGGGCGAGGGCGCCCCGAACCAGTGGCGCGTGGAGGTGCCCGGCGGCACCGTCGGCGTCCGCATGTTCGCGACGGAGGACGGCGAGCACGTCGGCCTCTCCGGCCCCGCCGCCCTAGTCTTCACCGGCACCCTAGACCTCGCCTAACCGAACCCCCTTCACCCACCGTCGAGTCCGCACAAATTGCACGCGCCGCGACGCGACGGCGTCAAGTTTGTGCGTACTCGACGGGGGAGGGGAAGCGCGAGGGCGTGGTCAGGCGTCGGCGTGGGAGCGGGCTCGGAGGACGCGGTAGCCCTTCGAGGTCGCGGCTCGCGTGGTGGTCAGCTCGGGGAAGGTCGCCTGGATCCATCGCTGGAGGGAATCGCTGCCGAGGTTGCGCTGCACGACGAGCCAGGCGTCCGACCCGGGCTCGAGCCGGGGCAGCCAGCGCTCCAGGATGTTGTGCAGCTCGTTCTTGCCGACGCGGATCGGTGGATTCGACCAGATCGTCGTAAATCGCACGTCATCGGGAACATTATCCGGCGTCACCGGGTTTACATTGGTGAGACCGAGCTTCTGCGCATTCCTGCGCACCAAGTCCAACGCTCGGGTGTTGACGTCGACGGCCCAGACCGTCGCATGAGGGGATTCGAGAGCAAGTGTGAGAGCCAGTGGCCCCCAGCCGCAGCCGAGGTCGAGGAACTGACCTCCGGGCGGCGCTGCGGGGACATGGTCCAGCAGCACTCGCGTACCCATGTCGATGCGCTCGGGGCTGAAGATCCCGTTCGCCGTCACCAGTTCATATGTCTGGCCGGCGAGCTGAACGGTGAACGGCCGCAGGTTCATCTCGCTCTCGGGCGCCGGGGAAAAGTAGTGATCTCCGCTGGCCATAAGCAGACCGTACAGGACACGAACAAACTAGGGTTAACCCGGATCGGGGAACTGAATGACTGATAAGACCGACATCCGCGACCACGACGCAGACGACGTGGTCGCGCGCGTGCTCGCCACGCAGGACAACCGTGCCACGGTGACGCTGTTCGGCTCGGATGCGTCCGCACGGGCGCAGGCCCTGCAGGCGGACGCCGTCGAGGGCGGACTGCACGACGGCGAGCAGCTCGACCGCGAGGAGCGCGCGGCGCTTCGACGTGTGTCCGGGCTCTCCACCGAGCTCCAGGACGTCACCGAGGTCGAGTACCGGCAGCTGCGACTGGAGAACGTCGTGCTGATCGGCGTGTACTCGCAGGGCTCCCTGCAGGACGCCGAGAACTCGATGCGCGAGCTCGCCGCCTTGGCGGAGACCGCAGGAGCGGCCGTGCTCGATGGGCTGCTGCAGCGGCGACCGCATCCCGACCCCAGCACCTACCTCGGCCGCGGCAAGGCCGAGGAGTTGGCCGGGATCGTGGCGGCCCTCGGAGCCGACACCGTCATCGCCGACACCGAGCTCGCACCGAGCCAGCGCCGTGCGCTGGAGGACGTGGTGAAGGTGAAGGTGATCGACCGCACCGCGGTGATCCTCGACATCTTCAGCCAGCACGCCAAGAGCCGCGAGGGCAAGGCGCAGGTCGAGCTCGCGCAGCTCGAGTACCTGCTCCCGCGCCTCCGTGGCTGGGGTGAGTCGATGTCCCGGCAGGCCGGTGGCCAGGTGGGTGGAGCGGGCGCCGGCATGGGCTCGCGCGGACCGGGTGAGACGAAGATCGAGTTGGATCGTCGCCGCATCCACACGCGCATGGCCCGGCTGCGCAAGCAGATCGCCGGCTTCAAACCCGCCCGCGAGGCGAAGCGCGCGAACCGCAACCGCAACTCGGTGCCGTCGGTGGCGATCGCCGGCTACACCAACGCGGGCAAGTCGAGCCTGCTGAACCGCGTGACCAAGGCCGGCGTGCTGGTCGAGAACGCGCTGTTCGCGACGCTGGATGCGACGGTCCGCCGCTCGGTGACCGCCGACGGCCGGCTGTACACGCTCGCCGACACCGTCGGCTTCGTGCGCAACCTGCCGCACCAGCTGGTGGAGGCGTTCCGGTCGACGCTGGAGGAGGTCGCCGATTCCGACGTCATCCTGCACGTGGTCGACGGCTCGCACCCGGACCCGGCCTCGCAGCTGGCGACGGTGCGCGATGTGATCGGCGAGGTGGGCGCCCGCGACATTCCGGAGATCGTGGTCTTCAACAAGGCCGACCTGATCTCGGCGGACGACCGGCTCATCCTGCGCGGACTGGAGCCGGGCGCGATCTTCGCGTCGGCACGGACCGGCGAGGGGATCGACGAGGTGCTGGCCGCCATCGCGCGGCTGCTGCCGGATCCCTCCCTCGAGGTGGAGCTGGTGGTGCCGTACGACCGCGGCGACCTCATCTCGGCGCTGCACGAGCGGGGCCGGGTGATCTCGACCGAGTACGTGGAGGAGGGCACCCGCGTGACCGCGCGGATCATGCCCGAGTACCATGCGGCGTTCGAGCCGTTCGAGGTGGCCGCGACCTCGTAGCCGCACACCGTATCCCGAAGGCCGGGCGGATCCTCTGTGTCACTGGATGACGCGGGAGGTTCCGCCCGGCCTTCTGCGTTGCTAGATTGCCAGACAACCGAAGCGGGCGACCGCCGACGTGGTGCGACAGCCGAGCCCGGCACCCGCCCGAGTGAATCCCTCCCTGTGCCGAGTGGCCTGTGCCGAGCGCGGGTGGGACGTCCTTGTGCCGCTGTCCGACCATCCGAGGAACCCATGAGCTGTACCGAGGCCCGGTTCTCCTTCGAGCTGTACCCGCCGCGCACCGAACGCGCCGCGGCGGCGCTGCCGGGGACGATCGACCTGCTGGCCGCGACGCGTCCGGATTTCATCTCCGTGACGTACGGCGCCGGCGGCTCTTCGCGGACCGCTTCCCTCGACGTGCTGCGCTACATCATCGAGCACACCGACGTCAGCCCGATGGCCCACCTCACCTGCGTCGGCTCGTCGCACGAGGAGGCGCACCGGCTGATCCGCGACTTCCTCGACGCGGGCGTTCGCCGCTTCCTCGCGGTCCGCGGCGACCCGCCGGAGGGGCTGGCCGAAGGGGACGACGGAATCGGGGACATCCGCACGACCGCGGAGCTGGTGCAGCTCATCCATCGCGTCCAGGCCGAGCGGGTCCCGTACGGCGAGCTGGCCGTTCCCGAGCTGCACGCGCAGGCCGTGCTGGAGCATCGCGAGCATGTGCAGATCGCCGTCGCCGCCTTCCCGAACGGGCATCCGTCGTCGCATTCGGTCTCGCAGGACATCGACGCCCTGCTCGCCAAGCAGGCGGCCGGGGCGAACCTGGGGATCACGCAGCTGTTCTTCCACGCCGAGGACTACTTCCACTTCACCCAGCGCGCGGCCGAGGCGGGCGTGACGTTCCCCATCCTGCCGGGCATCATGCCGGTGACGAGCCCCGCACGCCTGAAGCGGATGCTGGAGCTCAGCGGCGAGGACCTCCCCAGCGACCTCGCGATCGAGCTGGAGGTCGAGCCGACCGACGAGGGTCGCCGCGAGATCGGCATCGCCTGGGCGGCCCGGCTCGGCGAGCGGCTGCTCGCCGGCGGCGCCCCCGGACTCCACCTGTACACGTTCAATCAGCACGAGGCCGTCCTGTCCGTGCTGGACCGCATCGGCGCCCTCCCGGCGGCGAGCGAGACCGCATCCACCACCCCGGCGAACCCGGCCACCGAGAAGGAACCAGCATGACCGACACCACCTCCGCCGCTTCGGGCCGCCCCGCGTTCCCGGCGGGCACCATCATCGGCTACCCACGCATCGGCCGCCGCCGAGAGCTGAAGAAGGCCGTCGAGGCGTTCTGGGCGGGCAGCATCGACGCGGACGAGCTGGAGTCGGCTGCGGCCGACCTGCGCGCCGCCACGCGTGAGCGGCTCGCGACCCTCGGCCTCGGCCGCACCGATGCGTCCATCCCGGAGAGCTTCAGCTTCTACGACCAGGTGCTGGATGCGGCGGTCACCGTCGGCGCCGTGCCCTCGCGGTTCGCGGGGCTCGCCGCGGCCGACGGCTCCGTCGACCTCGCCGGCTACTTCACGATCGCCCGCGGCGAGGGGGAGAACCCGCCGCTGGAGATGACGAAGTGGTTCGACTCCAACTACCACTACCTCGTGCCGGAGATCGGCCCGGAGACGGCGTTCCGGCTGGCCTCGGACCGCATCGTCCGCGAGTTCGAGGAGGCCCGCGCTGCGGGGTTCGTCACGCGTCCGGTCATCGTCGGGCCGGTGACCTTCCTGCTGCTGAGCAAGGCGGCCGACGACGCCCCGGAGGGGTTCCGTCCGCTCTCGCGCCTGAGCGACCTGCTGCCCGTCTACGCGGAGCTGCTTTCGCGCCTGTCCGCCGCAGGCGCCCCGTGGGTGCAGCTCGACGAGCCGGCTCTCGTCAGCGAGAGCATCGACGAGCCGCGGGATGCGGTGCTCGGCGCGGTGCGCGAGGCGTACGACGTGCTCGGCCGCGCGTCCGACCGTCCTGCACTCTTCGTGGCGGCTCCCTACGGGAGCCTCGACGACGCCCTGCCCGTCCTCGCGGCCGGCCCGGTGGAGGCGATCTCCCTCGACCTCGTGCGCGGGTCCATCCCGTCGGGTCTCGACGCGGCGACCGCATCCGCGCTCGCCGGGAAGACACTCGTCGGCGGCGTGATCGACGGGCACAACATCTGGCGCGGCGACCTCGAGGCGGCGTTCGGGAAGCTCACGGAGCTGCTGTCGCTCAGCCCCGACGTGACCGTGTCCACGTCCACCTCGCTGCTGCACGTCCCGCATGACGTGGACGACGAGCCGGACCTCGACGCGCGCTTGACGTCGTGGCTCGCCTTCGCCGACCAGAAGGTCGCCCAGGTCGCCGTGCTCGCGCGCGGGATCGTCGACGGCCACGAGGCGATCCAGGAGGAGCTGACCGCCGCGACCGCTGCGCTCGCCGACCGTGCGTCGGCGCCGGGCGTCCGCGTCCCCGCCGTCCGCGAGCGCGAGGCCGCGCTGACCGAGGACGACTTCCGCCGTGGCGCGTACGCGGACAGGCTGGCGGCGCAGGATGCCGCCCTCAGCCTCCCGTTCCTGCCCACGACGACGATCGGGTCGTTCCCGCAGACGGCCGACATCCGCCGGTCGCGCGCGCAGCTGGCGAAGGGCCTCATCACCGAGGCGGAGTACCTGAGCCGCATGCGCGACGAGATCAAGCGCGTCGTCGACCTCCAGGAGGAGATCGGGATCGACGTGATCGTGCACGGCGAGCCCGAGCGCAACGACATGGTGCAGTACTTCGCCGAGAACCTGGACGGCTTCGCGGTCACGCGCAACGGCTGGGTGCAGTCCTACGGTTCGCGCTGTACGCGCCCGTCGATCCTCTGGGGCGACGTCTCGCGACCCGCACCCATCACGGTCGAGTGGTCGGCGTACACCCAGAGCCTCACCGACAAGCCGGTGAAGGGGATGCTCACCGGGCCCGTGACCATCCTCGCGTGGTCGTTCGTGCGCGACGACCAGCCGCTCGGCGAGACCGCGCGACAGGTCGCGCTCGCGCTCCGAGACGAGATCGCGGACCTGGAGGAGGCGGGCATCCGCGTCGTCCAGGTGGACGAGCCGGCGCTGCGCGAGCTGCTGCCGCTGAAGAAGGCGGCGCAGGGGGAGTACCTCGACTGGTCGGTCGGGTCGTTCCGCCTCGCCACCTCGGGTGTCGCCAACGGCACGCAGATCCACACGCACCTCTGCTACTCGGAGTTCGGCGTCGTCATCGATGCGATCCGGAACCTGGATGCCGACGTCACCAGCATCGAGGCGGCCCGCAGCCGGATGGAGGTCGTCCACGACATCCAGCGTTCCGGCTTCGAGCACGGCATCGGACCGGGCGTGTACGACATCCACTCGCCGCGCGTGCCGTCGGTCGCCGAGGTGACCGAGTTGCTGGAGACGGCGCTGGAGGCGATCCCGGGCCGGCAGCTCTGGGTGAACCCGGATTGCGGCCTCAAGACGCGCGGGTACGACGAGACGGTCGCGTCGCTCCGCAACATCATCGAGGCGACGCGCGGAGTGCGCGAGCGGGCGGCCGTGAACGCCTGACGCCTTCGCCGAGGCGATCCGCGGCCCCGGTACGCTCACGGCGTACCGGGGCCGTCGTGTTTCGGGAGAGCGTGCGTGTGAGGATGGGCGCATGGTGCGCATCCCGGACGAGGAGTTCGAGCGGATGGTCGGCGACATCTTCGATGCGCTGCCGGACGACATGGTGGGGCCGCTGGAGAACGTCGCCATCCTCATCGAGGATCAACCGGACGGCGCCCGGCCGCGGCTGTTCGGGCTGTACAGCGGACGGCCGCTGACCCGGCGTTCGGTGTACGGGTTCGGCGAGCTGCCGGACCGGATCACGCTGTTCCGCAACAACCTGGAGGCGTCGGCCGTCTCGGAGGACGACCTGCGGGCGCGGGTCCGGCTCACCCTGGTGCACGAGATCGGGCACTACTTCGGGCTGTCCGACGACCGGTTGCGGGAACTCGGCTGGGCCTAGCCCTTCCTTCCCGGTGCCACGATTTGGCGCAAATCGCGGTTATGAGGCGGTCATAACCACGATTTGGCGCAAAACGTGGGGTGGGGCGGGCGGGATGCTCAGACCGCGCGGAGGACCGCGACGACCTTGCCGAGCACCTGCGAGTAGTCGCCGAGGATGGGCTCGAAGTTCGAGTTGCGCGGCAGCAACCACGTGTGGCCGTCGCGCTGGCGGAAGACCTTGACGGTCGCCTCCTCGTCGAGCATCGCGGCGACGATGTCACCGTTCTCGGCCGTGTTCTGCGCGCGGACGACGACCCAGTCGCCGTCGCAGATCGCCGCATCGATCATCGACTCGCCGACGACCTTCAGCATGAACAGCTCGCCGTTGCCGACCAGCTGGCGGGGGAGCGGGAAGACCTCGTCCACCTGCTGCTCGGCCGTGATCGGGATTCCGGCCGCGATACGGCCGACGAGCGGGACCATCGCGGCGTCGCCGACCGGCGTCTGGTTCTCGTAGTCCGGGGCGGACTGCGACGACGACGGCAGGTCGATGAGGATCTCGAGGGCGCGCGGACGGTTCGGGTCGCGCCGGAGGTAGCCGCTCAGTTCCAGCTGGTTCAGCTGATGAGTGACGGACGACAGAGAGGAGAGGCCGACGGCGTCACCGATCTCGCGCATGCTCGGCGGATAGCCGCGCTGGCTCACCGATCGCTGGATCACATCGAGGATCGCCAGCTGCTTGTCGCTCAGGTTCTTGCGGCGACGGGTGCCTCCGCGTGCCTGGTTCTCATTCGACACGGGCGTCCTCTCCTGGCGTCGGCGGTCCTGCGGGGATGCTCCCTGCAGGAATGTCGGTGGTTCCTGATCTGATGTCCTCAGACAGTCGAAACTGTATCCGCGTCGGGAAGGGAAGACAAACATGTGTTCGAGTGTGTCGCGAACTTCGTCCCCGAATTCCCGGCCTGAGGGCATCTTGCGGATTCGGACATTCGAAGATACATTCGGAACACAGCTTCGCACCCGCGAGTCTGAGGAGGTCACGACCATGAGCGCAGTACTGATGAGCGAGTCGGTTCCCACCCTTCGTGCGGTCCCGCCGCTGCCGGAGGGAGCACGGGTTCGCCTGCGTCTCACGCGGCGCGGTCGCGCGGTCCTCTCCGCCCTCGTCGCGCTGCCCCTCGTCATCGGAGCCCTCGTGTTCGCACTCAACGGCGGCGGCGCGGTCGCCACCGGTGAGCAGACGCACGTCAGCTTCCAGTACGTCACGGTGGAGTCGGGCGACTCCCTCTGGTCGGTCGCCGAGCGCGTGGCGCCGAACGCCGACCCGCGCGATGTGATCGCCGACATCGTCTCCCTGAACGGCCTCGACTCGGCAGTCGTCTCGCCCGGCCAGCAGCTCGCGGTCCCGGCGAAGTACGCGCACTAGGCGGCGTCCGGACGGTAGGCGCCGTCCGCAACTCGCGGTCGTAAACGGAGGGGATCCGCGGCTCGGAAGCCGGGATCGCCTCCGTTTCCCGTTCCCGGGCTTGCATCTCGTCGGAAGGTCCTCCGTTTCCGTCGCACGGAGGCCGGTGGCGAAAAGGGAGGGGATCGGTCGGCAGGAGGCCGGATTTTGCCGAAACGGAGGTGGATGCGGTCGCAGCACCACCGGATCTCCTCCGTTTCATCGGGCGAGCGATCTCGAGCCCTGCCTGGTGGGGCTCGTCGCGCCGCGTCGCCGGGCGTCATCCGGCGGAAGAGGGGTGACGGCGCTGGCTACGATTGAGGGGTGACTTCTCTTTCCGAGCTGCCCATCCGGGACGACCTGCGCGGTCGGTCCCCGTACGGCGCTCCGCAGCGTCCGGTGCCCGTCGCGCTCAACGTGAACGAGAACACGCATCCCGTCCCGGACGACGTCGCCGCAGACATCGTTGCCCGCGTTGCCGCTGCGGTCAGCGGAGTGAACCGCTACCCCGACCGGGAGTTCACCGAGCTCCGCACGGCTTTCGCCCGCTACCTCGGCCACGGACTGGCACCGGAGAACATCTGGGCGGCGAACGGGTCCAATGAAGTGCTTCAGCACATCCTGCAGGCCTTCGGCGGCCCCGGACGAACGCTGCTCGGGTACGCGCCCACCTACTCGATGTACCCCCTGCTCGCTTCGGGCGCCGGGACCGCGTACGTCGCGGCCGCGCGCGACGCCGACTACGAGCTGACACCGGAGACGGCCGTCGCCGAGCTCCGCCGGCACAACCCGGACATCGTCATCCTCTGCTCGCCGAACAACCCGACCGGCACGCCCCTCGGACTCGACACCATCGAGGCCGTCTACGACGCCACACACGGGATCGTCGTCGTCGACGAGGCCTACGCGGAGTTCATGCCGGAGGGCGAGCCGTCCGCGCTGACCCTGCTCCCCGGCCGTCCGCGCCTGCTGATCTCGCGCACGATGAGCAAGGCGTTCGCCTTCGCCGGGGCGCGCGTCGGCTACCTCGCCGCCGACCCCGCGGTCATCGACGCGCTCCGGCTGGTGCGCCTCCCGTACCACCTGTCCGCCATCACCCAGGCCGCCGCGCTCGGCGCACTCGCGCACGCCGACGAGATGCTCGCGACGGTCGGCGACATCCGCCGCCAGCGCGACCGGCTGGTGACGGAGCTCGCACGCCTCGGCTACACGCCCCACCGCAGCGGCAGCAACTTCGTTCTCTTCGGCGGGGTGGACGACCCGCACGCGACGTTCGAAGCGCTGGCCGACCGCGGCATCCTGATCCGGGATGTCGGCATCCCGCACCACCTGCGGGTCACCGCGGGGACCGAGGCCGAAACGACCGCCTTCCTCGAGGCGCTGGCCGCGCTCGGCCGGCCCGCCGCAGAGGACCCGGGCGCCGACGAGGCCCCCGACAGGGCCCAGAGCGCCCCGGTAGACTCGGACGCATGACGAATCGCGCCGCCACGGTCACGCGGGAGACGAGCGAGTCGAGCATCGAGCTGAGCCTCGATCTCGACGGCACCGGAGCATCCGATATCCAGACGAGCGTCCCCTTCTACGACCACCTGCTGACCGCGTTCGCCAAGCACTCGCTCACCGATCTGCGCATCCGCGCGACCGGCGACACCGACATCGACGTCCACCACACGGTGGAGGACATCGGCATCGTCCTCGGCCAGGCGATCCTGGAGGCGCTCGGCGACAAATCGGGCATCTCCCGCTATGGCGACGCCCTGGTGCCGCTCGACGAAGCATTGGTGCAGGCGGTCGTGGATATCTCCGGTCGCCCGTACCTCGTGCACACCGGCGAGCCCGCCGGCTTCGAGCTGCACCTCATCGGCGGCCACTTCACCGGCTCGATGGTCCGTCACGTCTTCGAGGCGATCACGTTCAACGCCCGCATCACCACGCACATCACCGTGGTCGGCGGTCGCGACCCGCACCACATCGCGGAGGCCGAGTTCAAGGCGTTCGCGCGCGCGTTCCGCCAGGCGAAGGCGCTCGACCCGCTGATCAGCGGCATCCCCTCGACCAAGGGCGCGCTGTGACCGTGGCACGCACACCCGGCGGCGCCCCGCAGGTCGTCGTCTTCGACTACGGGACGGGCAACGTCCACTCGGCCGTCAAGGCGCTCGAGGCCGCGGGCGCGGAGGTCGAGCTGACCGGCGATCGCAAGCGTGCGCTGGAGGCGGACGGCCTGCTGGTGCCCGGCGTCGGCGCGTTCACCGCCGTCGCCGAGGCGCTCAAGGCGTCGCACGGAGACGAGGTCGTCGACCGGCGCCTCGCGGGTGGACGACCCGTCCTGGGCATCTGCGTCGGCATGCAGGTCATGTTCGAGCGCGGCGTCGAGAACGGCGTCGAGACCGAGGGGCTCGGCGAGTGGCCGGGGACGGTCGACCTCATCCGCGCCGACGTCGTGCCGCACATGGGCTGGAACACGGTGCGCGCGCCCGAGGACTCCACGTTGTTCGCGGGGCTGCGGGACGAGCGTTTCTACTTCGTCCACTCGTACGCCGCCCAGGACTGGACGCTGGAGGCGTCCGGCCCGTTCGCGCAGCCGAAGGTGACGTGGGCGGATCACGGCTCGCCGTTCGTCGCCGCGGTCGAGAACGGCCCGCTGAGCGCGACGCAGTTCCACCCGGAGAAGTCCGGCCGCGCCGGCATCCAGCTGCTCCGCAACTGGATCGGCACGCTGTAGCCGCCGTCCGGCCTTCGCCGACTCCGGCCCACCCGTCCGCGCCGCGGACCGACACGAGGAAACACATGACCGACTTCATCAGCACGCCCCGGCTCGTCCTCCTGCCCGCGGTGGATGTGGCCGACGGCAAGGCGGTGCGCCTCACCCAGGGCGAGGCCGGCAGCGAGACCAGCTACGGCGACCCGGTGGATGCCGCGGCCGAGTGGAAGGCGGCGGGCGCCGAGTGGATCCACCTGGTGGACCTCGACGCCGCATTCGGGCGGGGAGACAACCGGTCGCTGCTCAAGAAGGTCATCCGCGAGGTGGACGGCGTGAGCATCGAGCTCTCGGGCGGTATCCGCGACGACGCATCCCTCGAGCACGCCCTCGAAGCGGGCGCGACCCGCGTCAACCTCGGCACGGCCGCGCTGGAGAACCCCGAGTGGGCCGCCAGCGCGATCGGCCGCTACGGCGAGGCGATCGCGGTCGGACTGGATGTGCGCGGCACCACCCTTGCGGCCCGCGGCTGGACCCGCGAGGGCGGCGACCTGTGGGAGGTGCTCGACCGCCTGGAGGACGCGGGCTGCGCCCGCTACGTCGTCACCGACGTGACAAAGGACGGCACGCTGCGCGGCCCGAACCTGGAGCTCCTGCGCCAGGTGCTCGATCGCACCGAGCGCCCGGTCGTCGCCTCCGGAGGCATCTCCAACCTCGACGACATCGCCGCGCTGCGCGAGCTGGTCCCGCTCGGGCTCGAAGGCGCGATCGTCGGGAAGGCGCTGTACGCCGGCGCGTTCACGCTGCCCGAGGCGCTGGATGTCGCGGGACGCTGACGACGCCGGGACGGGCGCCGCTGCGGAGGACGCGGCGGACGCTGACGGGGTGACGCCGACGGGCCGACCCAGCGCTGAGGGCGCCGCGCGGCTGGTCGGGTTCGCCGCGTCCCTCGCCGACTCCGCCGGTCAGCCGTGGCAGGGGCGCGAGTTCGACGACAATCCTTTCGGTGACGACGACGGCTCCGCGCCGCCTGCGCTGCTCGGCGCGCTCGCCGCCTTCCGCGCCGGGGAGACCGGCGCGGAGACCGTCGTGGATGCGCTGCGGGATGTGCGCCTCCTCATCCCGCTGATGGCGGACCTCGGCGACGAGGGCACGAATGACGCGGGGCTGCGCGTCGACAAGACGCAGGAGTTGTCGATCGTGACGGTGGCGGGGCCGGACGGACGCACCGTCCAGCCCGTGTTCTCCTCGGTGACGGCGTTGCAGGCGTGGAACCCGTCGGCGCGTCCCGTGCCGGTGGACAGCCGTCGGGCCGCGCTCGCCGCCGCGGCGGAGGGGACGGAGCTCATCGTCCTCGACCCGACGTCGGAGACCGAGTTCGTGCTGCGGCGGCCGGCCGTGTGGGCGGTCGCGCAGGGCACGGCGTGGGTGCCGAGCGACCGCGACGCGGAGGTGCGGGAGGCGTTCCAGCGGTCCATCGCCTCCGAGCTCGGCGTGCATGACGTCGCCCTGCTGGCGGGCGATCCCGGCAACCGCCTGGCGGGTGAGGAGCTCGTGGTGCGGCTGTCGCTCGCCGCCGGCCTGACGCGCGAGGAGCTGGACGCCATCCTCTCGCGGCTGGCGCAGCGCTGGGCGGCGGACGACGTGATCGCGACGCGCGTCGACTCGCTGCGCGTGCAGCTCGTCGCCTCGGGTGACTGAGGCTGCGGCGATGCGCCGCCGCCGGCCGCTTAGGCTGGAGGCACCATGACCGTCTTCGCCGCCATCGTGCTGTTCCTCAACGCCCTGTTCAACATCTTCGCCTGGCCGCGGTTCTTCACCCGGGTCCGGAAGGATGCGCGGGCTCGGGATGCGGCGGGCCGCGCGACGCCGTTCCTCATCGTCCATGGCGTGCTGCTCGGGGTGGCCCTGCTGCTGGCCGTGCTCTCGGCGGTGGCGGGTGTGCTGCTGCTGGTGGCAGGCTGAGCGCATGGCTCTCAACATCACCGGCGACCCCGAAGCCGACGCGCTGCTCGACCAGTCGCCCTTCGCCCTGCTCACCGGCATGCTGCTCGACCAGCAGATCCCGATGGAGACCGCTTTCGCCGGTCCGGCGAAGCTGCGCGACCGGCTCGGCGCGCTCGATCCGGCGACGGTCGCCGCGCTCGACCCGGACAAGCTCGCGGAGGTCATGAAGCAGACGCCGGCCGTGCACCGCTTCCCCGGGTCGATGGCCGCGCGGGTGCAGGCTCTGGCGGCCGCGATCGTGAGCGACTGGGGCGGCGACACCGCGGCCATCTGGATGCAGGGCGACCCGGACGGCGCCGAAGTGCTGCGCCGGCTCAAGGCGCTGCCGGGCTTCGGCGAGCAGAAGGCGAAGATATTCCTCGCCCTGCTAGGCAAGCAGAAGGGACTGACCGCCGCCGGCTGGCAGCAGGCCGCCGGCGACTACGGCAGTGAGGGCTACCGCTCGGTGGCCGACATCGTCGACGCCGACTCGCTCGCCCGCGTGCGGGAGCACAAGCGGGCGATGAAGGCGGCCGCGAAGGGAAAGTGACCACAGGAAGCGGCTTCGGCGCCCAGCCGGCCGCCCCTGTGGAGAACCCGCTGCTGTCGGTGGTCGCCGGTAGTCTCGCAGAGCGGGTGGCACAACAGCCGCCCCGACGCGAAGGGAGGTCGCCGTGTTCTTGCTCGACGGGATCATCGTCACGAGCGCCAGCGACCTCACCGAGGCGTCCAAGTGCGAGTTCGCTTTCCTGCGCACGCTCGATGTGAAGCTGGGGCGGCTCGAGAAGACCGAAGAGGTCGAAGACCCGATGTACGTGCGCTCCTCGCGCATGGGCGACGAGCACGAGCACCGCATCCTGGAGCGCTACCGTGAGCGGTTCGGGAGCGGCGTGGCCGAAATCGAGCGGCCGGAGCAGCTGACGGCAGAGTCGCTCGCCGACGCGGTCCGTCGCACGTCCGAGGCGTTCGAGCGCGGAGCGGAGGTCGTCTTCCAAGCGACGTTCTTCGACGGTTCGTTCGTCGGGTTCGCCGACTTCGTCGTGCGGCTGCCCGACGGCCGCTATCGGGTGCAGGATTCCAAGCTGGCCCGCAGCGCCCGCGTCACAGCGCTGCTGCAGCTCGCCGCGTACGCGGAGCAGCTGCGGCGGATGGGTGTGGATGTCGACGACACGGTCGAGCTGCTGCTCGGCGACGGCTCGGTGAGCGAGCACTCGCTGAGCGACATCGAGCCGGTGTACCGCAAGCGGCGCGCGCGGCTTCTGACCATCGTCGCGGAGCACGCGGCTGACACCGGGCCGGTCGCCTGGGGCGACCCGCGCTTCACGGTCGACGGGCGGTGCGACACCTGCGACGCGGAGGTGCAGGCGTCGCGCGACGTGCTGCTGGTGGCGGGGATGCGCGTGACCCAGCGGGAGCACCTCCTCGCGGCGGGCATCCCCACCATCGACGCGCTCGCCGCCTCGACCGGCTCGATCGACGGCATCCCCGAAGGCACGCTCGACGGGCTGCGCGAACAGGCGCGGCTGCAGCTGCAGGCGGTGCCGGACGCTCCGCCGCCGGTGCGGGTGTTCAACGCGCCGGTTCTCGCGGTGTTGCCGCATCCCGATCCCGGCGACATCTTCTTCGACTTCGAGGGCGATCCGCTGTACACCGAGGGAGCCGGTGAACGCTGGAACCTCGACTACCTGTTCGGGCTGGTCGACCAGGACGAGCGCTTCACCGCGTTCTGGGCGCACGACTTCGCGGCGGAGCGCGTGGCGCTGGAGGCGTTCCTGGCGTTCGTCCGCGACCGCCGTGCCCAGTTCCCGGGAATGCACATCTACCACTACGCGGCGTACGAGCAGACGCACCTGCTCGCCCTCGCCGCCCGCCACGGCGTCGGCGAAGAGGAGGTCGACGGCCTGCTGCGCGACAACGTGATGGTCGACCTGTATCCGCTGGTGCGGAAGGCCGTCCGCGTCGGGTCGCGCTCGTACTCGATCAAGAAGCTCGAGCCGCTCTACATGGGCGACGAGCTCCGCGAGAGCGACGTGACCACCGGCGCCGACTCGATCACCGAGTACGCCAACGCGCGCGACCTGATCGCGCTCGGCCGCCTGGACGAGGCGCAGCCTCTGCTCGACGACATCGGCGACTACAACCGGTACGACTGCGTCTCCACGCTGCGCCTGCGCGACTGGTTGATCGCCCGCGCGACGGAGAACGGCATCCCGATCGGCGCGGCGCCGATGGAGGAGACGGAGGCCGCACCCGAGGCGTCGCCCCTGCGCGCCGGACTGCTGGCGTTCGCCGGCGATCCGCTCGACCCGCATCGCGATGCCGACCGCCGGGCGATGGCGCTCGCCGCCGCGGCGATCGACTTCCACCGGCGGGAGCAGAAGAGCTTCTGGCAGTCGCACTTCGCGCGGTTGATCCAGCCGATCGAAGAGTGGGGCGAGACGCGCGATGTGCTCGTCGTCGAGAGCGCGACGGTGTTGCGCGACTGGTATCTCGATGAGGGCCAGCGCGTCGAGCGGCGCGAGCTGCTGCTCACGGGCGCCTGGGGTGCGGGCAGCGCCATCCGCGTGAGCGAGCGCACCGGACCGTACCTGCTCTACGAGTACCCCGGACCCTTCCGTCAGCCGCGTGCGCAGCCCGGTGCGCGCGCCGCCCGCACGGTCGCGGTGATCGACGCGCTGGAAGACGGCTCCATCGTCGTCCGCGAGACGCTGCCGCCCGAGGTCGCCCCCTACCGCGATCTGCCGAGCGCCCTCACTCCGGCCGCTCCACCGGATTCGCGGCGGCTCGGGGAGGCGATCCGCGAGTGGGGGACCGCGCTGCTGATCGCCCGGCACCATGAGACCTGGCCGGTGGATGCGACGATCGACCTGCTGCGGCGCACGCCGCCTCGAACCCGGTCTGGTGCCCTGGTGCCTGACCCGACGAGCAGTGGAGAGGACGGGGCGAGCGACGGCACGGGACGGATCGACGCGGTCGTCGCGAGCCTGCTCGATCTGGACCGGTCGTATCTCGCGGTCCAGGGGCCTCCCGGTACGGGGAAGTCGTATCTGGGCGCGCACGTCATCGCGCGGCTGGTGGCCGAGCAGGGCTGGAAGGTCGGCGTCGTCGCGCAATCGCACGCGGTCGTCGAGAACCTGCTCGACCGGGTGGTAGCCGCAGGCCTCGACCCCGAACAGGTCGGCAAGGTTCCGAGCGGGGGCCAGAAGCCGGATCAGGCGGAGGCCGTGGATGACGCGGCGGGGGAGTCGGCCGTCCGCTTCACACCGCTGTCCGCCAACGGCCATCTGGAGTTCGCCGGCATCAACGAGGAGCGCGGGTTCGTGCTGGGCGGCACCGCGTGGGACTTCGCGAACGCCGGCCGCGTCCCGCGGGGCAGCCTGGATCTGCTGGTGGTGGACGAGGCCGGGCAGTTCTCGCTGGCATCCACCATCGCTGTGGGCGTCGCGGCGAAGAACCTCCTGCTGCTCGGCGATCCACAGCAGCTGCCGCAGGTGAGCCAGGGGCGGCATCCCGAACCGGTCGACGGCTCCGCGCTCGGTTGGGTGAGCGATGGCCACGACGTGCTGCCGCCCGAGTACGGGTACTTCCTCGCGGAGACGCGTCGCATGCATCCCGCGCTCGCAGCCGCGGTGTCGAGGCTCTCGTATGAGGGCAAGCTGCGCGCCCATGAGGGCGCGTCGGAACGCGAGCTCGGCGGGGTAATGCCCGGGGTTCATCCCGTGCCGGTGCTGCACGTCGGCAACTCGACCGCGTCCCCCGAGGAGGCCGAGACCGTCGTCGCCCTCGTCGACGACCTGCTGGGCCGGTCGTGGAGCGACCCGGGCGCCGGGCGCGACGATGTTCCGCTCGCGGAGGACGACATCATCGTCGTGACGCCGTACAACGCCCAGCTCGCCGAGGTGCGCGCGATGCTTGATGCCGCCGGCCACCGCGGGGTGCGGGTGGGCACCGTCGACAAGTTCCAGGGTCAGGAGGCTGCCGTCGCCATCGTCAGCCTCGCCGCGTCGTCCGCGGTCGACGTGCCGCGCGGGGTGTCCTTCCTGCTCATGAAGAACAGGCTCAACGTCGCCATCTCGCGGGCGAAATGGGCGGCGTACCTCGTTCACTCGCCGGAGCTCACGGAGTTCCTCCCGACGACGCCGGCCGGGGTGGGGGAGCTCAGCGCGTTCATCCGGCTGGTGGAAGGAGCAGAGCGCACGGCCGCGCTGCCGGTCGGCTGAAGCGCACGCCCGCGACAGCGGCTCTGCCGCCGCGAGACGCGTCCTGTTACGCTCATCCCGTGTCACCGGAGGAGCTGCAGACGCTCGCGCACCTGCGCCGGGCCAGGGACCTCATCGACCGCGACTACGCGAAGCCGCTCGACGTCCCGACCATGGCCGCGCGCGCCTACATGTCGCCCGCACACTTCTCCCGCCAGTTCCGGGCCGCGTACGGCGAGACGCCCTACAGCTACCTGATGACCCGGCGGATCGAGCGGGCGATGGCCCTGCTGCGCACCGGGATGTCGGTCACCGACGCCTGCATGGCGGTCGGCTGTACGTCGCTCGGGTCGTTCAGCTCGAAGTTCTCGGAGATCGTCGGGATGACACCGACCGACTACCGTGCCCGCGAGCACGAGGCGGTGCGAGCGATGCCGGACTGCATCGCCAAGCAGCGTACCCGGCCCGTCCGGGCGCGGACCTGAATCCGTCCACAGGCCGCCCGCGCGGGCAGTTATCCACCTGAGCAGTTTTGGAGAAGCGCGGCCGATCCGGCGTTCCTAGAGTCGACTCATGACCGTTTCACTCCAGTACTCGCAGATCACCGTCCTCGACCCGGAGGAGTCGCTCGCGTTCTACCGCGACGCCCTCGGCCTCGACGTCATCCAGGACGTCACCTCCGGCGACCACCGCTGGGTCACCCTCGGGGTGGCCGGCGACGACGGCGCGGCCGTCGTGCTCAGCGACCCGCACGCGGGCCGCTCCCAGGCCGACGGCGACGCGCTCGCGCAGCTCGTCGTCAAGGGCTCCCTGAGCCCGATCGTCTTCCGCACCGACGACCTGGACACCGCTTTCGAGCGGGTGCGCGCCTCCGGCGCCGAGGTGCTCCAGGAGCCGATCGACCAGCCGTGGGGTCCCCGCGACTGCGCCTTCCGCGACCCGTCCGGCAACATGGTGCGCATCCTCCAGTCGACGCCCGCGACGCAGAACGCCTGAGCCGCAGGCCGGCGTGCGCGGCCGTTCGCCGCGCATGCCGGTCGCCTGCGCCGGCCGCGCACAGGCCACCCGCGTCAGTTGTGGGCGACCGACACCGGAACGAACTCCCGGACCGGATGAGCGATCGTCGCGGCGCATGTGCTCAGCAGGGGCTCAGAGAGTCGCTCGCCCACCTCCACGGTGAGGCGGTCGCGACCGTGGGCGAGCTCCACCGTCCAGCCATGGGGATGTGGATGCTCCGCCAGCGGCCGGAACGCACCGATGCGGTCGTCTCCGGTGTCGGCGCGGGCGAACGCCTCCGCCGCCTGGGCGACGGTGCTGCGGCTGGTGCGTCCGCGCAGCAGCTCCGGCACCACGCGGCCCTCCGCGTGACGCTCCACGATGCGCGACGCGTCCTCGGCGCCGACCCGGCCGTAGAGGAGGCCCTCGGGAAACACGATCATCGTCGCGGCGAACCGGTCGCCGCCCAGATGGGAGCACTCCCACGTCAGCTCGGGATGCTCGGCGGCCAGGGCCTCCACCACAGGGCGTCCGCGCACGGCGCAGCACTGGTCGTGGCGGGCGTGCGCGCACACCGCGTAGATCGGCGCCTCGCTCGGCTCGCCGGAGCTCCCGTCGAGCGGGAGAGTCAGGAGTTCGGCCGGGTCGTCGACCTGCCCCCAGTTGATGCTCTCGCGGCCGGGACGCGAGTCCACCAGCGCCCAGCGCCACGAGGTCTGGTCGCGGCGGAGAGGCGCGCGCAGCCGCGTGCGCCGGATCGCCAGGGGACGGATGCCCGCCTCCTCGGCTCGCGCGACGATCCGGGCGCCGAGCGCAGGATCGAGCGCCGAGTCGAAGAACGCGTGGCGACCCCATCCGCTCTCGATCTCCACCAGCAGCCAGCGCTCACCGAAGCCGGCCGTCCCGGCCAGCGGGTCGTGCCGCTCCAGGGCGCGATCGCTGCAGGGCAGCCACCCGGGGGTGCCATGCCCGGCGGATGCGCGCGCCGGTCCGGCGAGATCCGGCGGAAGGCCGGTCACGTCGCCGTCGCGGTCCCGAAGTCGGCGGTCGCGCTCCGCTCGCCGTCGCTCGAGACACCCGCTTCGTCGGCGGGGTCCACGTCCGGGAAGGCGGCGTCAGCCGGGTCGGACACCGGAATGACGATCCCCTCACGCAGCAGCCTCCGCGCCACGACGACCGCCGAGGGCTCGTCGAGCGGCAGTTCGCCCACGGCGACCGGTGACCCGTCCAGCAGACGCTCGACCGCTGCTCGCGCGGCGATGGGCAGTGCGACCGTCTTGGTCGGGAGCCGCACGGTGACCGTCTCCACCTCCACCGTGACGTCGACGCCGAGACCGGGCCGCGCCGCAACCACGCTGTCGACCGACAGCTCGTCGGCGACGGCGATCGTCGCCAGCGGCCGGACGGGCGCGGGCGGGGTGTCCGACCGCTGGCGGCGCCGCAGGCGGTCCGTCACTGCGGCGGCGACCGCGGACCGGGCGGACGGGTCGCTGAGTGCCTCGATCAGCGCATCCACCGTCTCCTCGACGATGGGTGCGATCGCCGCGGGGTCCGACAGGTCGAAGCCGAGCGGAAGAGAGCTGCGCAGCGCGGCGGCGTCCGCCGCTCGGGCCACAGCCTCGCGCACCACGTCGTGTCGGGTGTACGCGGCGACGCCGATGGTCAGGTGCACCGAGACGCCACCGAGCGCCTCGGCCGAGTGGATCCACCCGCGCGGGAGGTAGAGAACGTCGCCGGGGCGGAACGTCTCGTCGATCGCCGGCGCCTCCTGCGCACGGGCGGCGACGGCGTCGCGGTGGTCGCTCCAGGGCTGGTCGCGCAGCGGGTCCACATGCACCGGCTCGTGGATGCGCCAGTGCTTCTCCCCGGCGATCTGCAGCACGAACACGTCGTGCACGTCGTAATGCGGATCGAAGCCGCGGGAGGACGCGGGCGTGATGTACGCGTTCACCTGGGCGGGATGCCCGAGCTCGGTGGCGAGCTGTCGCGCGAACTCCTGGATGGGCGGCCAGGTGCGGTGCAGCCCCTGGAGCACGAGGGTCGCGCCGTTCGCGAACTCGGCCAGCACCTTCGCGGAGTCGAGTTGGTCGCCCACCTCCGCACCGAAGCCGCCGGGGCCGGTGAACCGCGACGGCGGGAGGACGGAGCCCTCCTTCGCCATGCGGACGAACGGCGTGCGGATCGCCCGGGACGAGACCAGCTCATCCACGGCGTCGACGCTGAAGAGGTCGGAGAAGTCCTCCGGTAGCGCGGCCGCGCGGGTGAACAGCGGCTTCCGGCCCCAGTGATGGGTCGCGAACTCCTCGCGGCCGATCGGCACGCAACGCGAAAGCGCGGGCCGGTCGCCCGGCCCGCGCTCGTGGGTCGTCATCAAGCGGACCCGTCGGCTCCGCCGTCGTGGCCGCCGGGGTTCGCTCCGCCGTCGGCCGGGCCTTCGCCTGCGGCCGAGCCGTCGGCTCCGCCGTCGTGGCCGCC
>NZ_JBEPLE010000009.1:0-88925 GCF_040545055.1 Leifsonia sp. 563
CCCCGCCCGGCGGGGCCCCGGCGCCGGCCCCTCCCCCCCCCCCCCCCCCGGGTGGTGCTCCCCCCCCGGGGTGGGGCCGCGCCTTCCCCGGGGTCGCCCCCCCCCACGGATCCGGAGGCGGGGGCCGTAACGGCGTGTTGCGTCAACTAGGGGCGGCGGGGCGGGATGTGCGCATCCTGAACGTCTCCAAAGCGACGCACACCCAAACCCCTGGACTCATCCAGGGTCGGCTGGTTTGTTGGAAGGCGTGCCCGCATCCGATCGACCCCGCAATCCCCGCCTGGCCGCCATCGACGAGCGGCTGGAGCCCGTCAAGCGCTTCGAGTTGAAGCCTGCACGCACCCGCGGCGGGCTCATCGCGCAGTTCCTCGGCCTCGCGCTCGTCGCTGCCGTGCTCAGCTCCCTGTTCGTGCTGCCCGGTTTCCTGGGAATCGGCGTGACCGCGGCGGCCGGCGCCAGCGACTTCAACGCGCTCCCGGCGGACCTGCACATCCAGCAGTTCGCCCAGAATTCGACGGTGTACGCCAAGCAGGGCGGTCAGGATGTGCCGATCGCCACGTTCTACGCCCAGAACAGGCAGGACGTCACCTGGGACCAGATCGCCCAGACCGTTAAGGATGCGACCGTCTCGGCCGAGGACCCCCGCTTCTACACCGAGGGGGCCGTCGACATCTGGGGCACCCTGCGCGGCGCCGTCTCCACGGTCGCGGGCGGTGACGTGCAGGGCGGGTCGTCGATCACGCAGCAGTACGTGAAGAACGTTGAAGTGGAGAAGTGCGAGGCGCTCACCAGCCAGAAGAAGGTGCAGGCCTGCTACGCCGACGCCGCGGGAGTGACCCTCCAGCGCAAGGTGCAGGAGATGCGCTACGCGGTCGAGGTGGAGAAGACCTACAGCAAGAAGGACATCCTCACCGGCTACCTCAACGTCGTCGGCTTCGGCGGCCAGGTGTACGGCGTCCAGGCCGCTGCCCAGTACTACTTCAACACCACCGCCGCCAAGCTGGATCTGGCCCAGGCGGCGACGCTCGCCGCCATCCTGAACAACCCGGCCAACCTGCGCATCGACCAGCCGGACAGCAAGGACAACGGCGCCGCCAACGGCTACAAGCTCACCAAGGAGCGGCGCGACTACGTGCTCGACCGCATGTACATCACGCACACGATCACGAAACAGCAGCGCGACGCGGCGAAGGCAACGCCCATCCAGCCGGCGATCACGCCGACGACCCAGGGATGCGCGGCGGCGCAGCAGTACAACGCCGCGTTCTTCTGCGACTACGTCCGTGACGTGATCCTCACCGACCCCGCGTACGGCGCGACGACGGACGACCGGTGGCAGACCCTCAACCGCGGTGGCCTGAAGATCTACACCACCCTCAACCTCGACCTGCAGCAGGTGGCGCAGGCCTCCCTCAGCAAGTACATCCCCGGCTCCCGCCCCGGCATCGACCTGGGCGCGAGCAACGTGGCACTGGAGCTGGGCACCGGCCGCATCGTGACCATGGTGCAGAACCGCAGCTTCAACAACACCGACACACCCATCGACGGCACGACGGCCGTGAACTACAACACGGACGAGGACTACGGCGGATCGCAGGGCTTCCAGACCGGGTCGACGTTCAAAGCCTTCGACCTCGCGGCATGGCTGGAGGCCGGGCACAGCCTCTACGAGACGGTGAACGCCTCGCAGCACGTCTTCCCGACCTCCGACTTCACCAACACCTGCGCGAACATCGACGGCCCCGACTGGCCGGTGACCAACGACGAGGGATCGGCCAGCCGGCTCTCGGTGATGGCCGCGACCGCCGAATCGGTCAACACCGCCTTCGCCGAGATGGGTACGAAGGTCGACCTGTGCTCGATCGTCAACGCGGCGAAGGGGCTCGGCGTGCATCCCGCCTCGAAGAGCAATCCGTGGGTGCAGTTCCCGTCGATGATCCTCGGCACCAACTACATCTCGCCGCTGACGATGGCCACCGCGTACGCAGGCATCGCAAACAATGGCGTGGTCTGCACACCCGTGGCGATCGATCGCGTGGTGAACGCCGACGGCAGCGACCACAAGGTCAGCAAGACGACCTGCACGCAGGGCCTCAAGCCGGAGATCGCAGCGGGCGTGACCTACGCGCTGGAGGGCGTCATCAAGGGCGGGGGGACGGCGGCGAGCGCCAACCCGTACGACGACATCCCGATCATGGCCAAGACCGGCACCACCGACGACTCGCTGGAGAACTGGCTCATCACATCCACGACCAAGGTCGCGACGGCCACGTGGGTCGGGAACGTCTCGGGCTCGACGCCCCTCCGCTCGCTGTACTTCAAGGGCATCGGGGGTGGCAACGTGAAGTTCTCGATCGCCAAGCCGATCCTGAAGGCCCTGAACGCGGCGTACGGCGGCGGCGACTTCACCGAGCCGACGGATGCCGTGCTCTACGGCGAGCAGATCACGATGCCGGATGTGACGGGCAAGGCCCCGGACGTCGCGCAGAAGCTCCTGGAGGGCCTCGGTCTCGACGTGACCGTCGACTCCGCGCCCGTGCCCAGCGACCAGCCGGCCGGGACGGTCGCCTCGAGCGACCCCGCCGCCGGTGCATCGCTCGAGGACGGGGATTCGGTGACGCTCACGATTAGCAACGGGCAGGGCGGTGCCGCGACGGGCACCCCGACGCCGGGTGGCGGCGGCACGCCGACGCCCACGTCGCCGGGGAAGAAGAAGGGCGGCTGAGCCGAGACCTGAGGGGCGGCCGGGTGGATGCGTTCAGCCGGCCGGGCGCGCGGGGTCGGGCGCGGCCTCGGCCTCGTCGCCGCGCCACGCGGTGAGGATGCGGCCTCGCAGTGCATTCGAGCGCTCGGCGAACGCGCGCTGCCGCCGGACGTACTCGGCTTTGCCCTCCGCCGTCTCGATGGCGACCGGCTCCGCGCCCCACGGCCGCATGTCGTAGGGCGAGGCCTGCATGTCGAGAAGCCGGATGTCGCGGGCCAGCTCGAACGCATCGAGCAGCAGCTCACCGGGCACCAGCGGGCCGAGCTTCATCGCCCACTTGTAGACGTCCATCCCGGCATGCAGGCATCCTGGCTGTTCCAGCTCCGGCTGCGTCTCGCGCGTTGGGGCGAACCGATTGAGCGGCACCGCGCCCGGGGTGAAGAAGCGGAACGCGTCGATGTGGGTGCAGCGCAGCTCGTGCGAGTCGACCACGGCATCCGTCGCATCCTGGCCGAGACGCAGCGGCACGGGATGCCGGTGCTCGTCCTGCCGGTAGACCATCGCCCACTCGTGCAGACCGAAGCAGCCGAACCGTCCCGGCCGCGCGGCCGTCGAACGGAGGATGCGCTCGACGCCGCGCAACAGTGTCGCCTTCTCGTGCTCCAGGCCGACGCGGTCGACGACGAGTGAGCCGGGCACCGACCCGGCTGTGTACCAGCGCCAGGCGGCACGCGGATCCTGGTCCGCTCCCTCCAGCTCGACCCCCGGGCCCGGATGCCAGCGGCGCAGTTGCGCAGGCGCGTACGAGTAGTAGGTGAACAGGAAGTCCCACACCGGGTGCTTCTCGCCGCGTGCCGCCCGCTCGCGGTGCGCGGCCGTCAGCGCGTCGGCGCGCTCGATGTGCGCCTGCTCGCGCGAACGCCACTCCGACTCCGCCAGCCGGGTGGGCGGCAGCGTCGGGCGCTCGGCGAGGGAAAGGGTCACCCTTCGAGGATACGTTCCAGCGGGTTGTCGCGGAGCTTCCGCTGCACCCCGCCGTCGACGAGCCGGCGAGCGGATGTGTCCGGCTTGCGCTCGGCCTGGTCGGCGACGCACGAGCCGAACTCGGCGGCCAGCTCCAGCCGCGGGTACGCGGTCACCACCTCGCGCAGGAACTCCACGGGAAGCTCGCCGTCGCGCGCCCCGGAGATGTCGAGAGCGGTCGCGATCTCGAGCAGGTGCCCCTCGACATCCATCGCCGGGTCGACCTCCGGCCAGTTGTGCCGCACGATGACCTCGTGGGCGCGCACGCGGCGGTCGGCCGGCCATCCCGCGCCCGCGGTGAGGGCGATGGCGACGTGACCGGCCGCATCCTCGTAGGCGAGCGTGTTGTTGTCGAATTCCGGCGCGATGCCGAGATCGTGGAGCAGTGCCGACACGTAGAGCAGCTCGTGATCGGGCTCGAACCCGCGCACCGCGGCGAACGCCTCCGCCCAGAGCCACGAGCGCTGCACATGGTTCAGCAGCGAGGGCGTGTGGTACTCGGCCGCGATCTCGAGGGCCGCGCGTGAGGCGTTGGCGTCGGGGCGGGGGAAGTCGGCGATGCGCATGTGCTCATCCTGCCGGATGGGAGAGGGATGCGGGCTGACGGCGTCACGATCGCCCACTTCCGCCGTCGGTACGTGTGTACAGAACTTTTCATGTATGCAGACGAGTCACGGAGAGCGGTAGAGCCATGGAACACGAAATCACGACACGGGGACCGCGCATGCGAACGTTGTCCCTCTGGTTGGCGATCGGAGTTCTCGTCGCCGCCGCCGTGCTCGGGTCGATCTTCATCATCCTCGGCGATCAGGCCGAGATCGCGGGGCGTGCCTGGCTGACGCTGCTGCTCGCCGCTGCGTTCGCCGGTGCCGTCGTGCTCGACGCAGGGATGGCCCACGGCCCCAACCGCTGGTATCTCCCCGTTTCGACCGGCGTCAACGCCCTCCTCGTGCTCGTCGGGCTCTTGAAGACGTGGGGTGGATTCTTCCAGCCGGAGGACACCGGGAGCGGCGTCGTGTGGTCCGCGCAGCTCTTCCTCTTCGTCTGGATCGTGATCCTGCTGCGCGCAGCTCTCATCGTCACGCAGACGTATGGCCGGCGGTTCGTCGCCCACGCCACCTCGCAGGCCACGAAGGTCTTCGCCGCGATGGCGCTCGTCTTCATCTGGATCATCGCGGTGCTCTTGGCGTTGCCGCCCGCGCTTCCCGAGGTGCAGTGGCCCGATGTGTGGTGGCGAATCGCGGGTGCGGCGACACTGGTCACGGCCGTGCTGTTCCTGATCCCCATCATCGTCTTCGCGTTCGAGCCGAAGAAGCCGACGTCGCCGTCGCCGGGGGTGTTCGTGCGAGGGCAGGACATCGGAGCGGCGAGCGCGCATCTGGCGCCCGTCGCGGCGGCTCAGGGTGGGGCCGCCCGCGGCCAGGAGTGGGCGCCGCCTGTCGGGGACGACCCGTTCGCTGGCACCGTGGACGCCGACAGGTCGGAGGTTGAAGGTGCCACCGCGCCGTCAGCCTGACCGCGAAACGGAGGCGATTCCCTGGTCCGCAGCGTTCCAGCACCTCCGTTTCCCGCCTGAGCGGGCGGGATGAAGCCGGATCGCCTCCCTTTCCGTCCGCGCGGTGGACCGGTTCCGGAGGCGAGGACAGTGCGAGGACGGCGGCCGTGGGTCGTGGGAAACGGAGGGGATCCCGCGGGACACGCCGGGCGGACGGGGGAAAGGGAGGACACGGGCGGCTGCGGGCCGATCGGTTCCTCCCTTTCCTGTGGGCAGGTCGTGCGGAGCCGCCGCCGGCTCAGCCCGCGGGGTGCAGCACCGCGATGCCGGTTGGCGGCGCGGTGTCGGCCGTTTCGAGCAGGTGCGCGGCCTCGGCGAAGCCGACGGCACCGCCGACCAGCTGCTGCGGGGTCAGACGGCCCGCAGCCACCAGGTCGAGCATCTCCGGGTAGGCGGCCGCGGCCATGCCGTGGCTGCCGAGAATCTCAAGCTCCCATCCGATGACCCGATCCAGCGGGAGTTCGGGCACGGCGGCGGCCAGCAGACCGACCTGCACATGACGGCCGAGCCGGCGCAGCGAGCGGACGGCGGTCGTCGCGGTGTCGGGGGAGCCGACCGCGTCGATCGTGGCGTGCGCACCTCCGCCGGTGAGGTCGCGCACGGTCTCGGCGGTGTCCGCGGCGGCGACGACCGTGTGCTCCGCTCCGAGACGCGCGGCCAGGTCCAGGGCGGCGGGGGAGCGGTCCACGGCCACCACCCGCGCGCCGAGCGCCGAGGCGACCATCACCGCGCTCAGACCGACGCCGCCCGCGCCGTAGACCGCGAGCCACTCCCCAGGCTGGATGCGCGCCCGAGCTGTCACCGCTCGGTACGCCGTGGCGAACCGGCAGCCCAGGCTCGCGGCGGCGTCGGCGGAGAGGCCGTCGGGCACGCGCACCAGGTTGGTGTCCGCCGCGCGCACGGCGACGAGCTCGGCGTGCGATCCCCAGTGGGTGAAGCCGGGCTGGGTCTGCTGCGGGCACACCTGCGCCTGCCCGGCGCGGCACCATTCGCATTCGCCGCATCCGTTGACGAAGGGAGCGGTGACGCGGTCGCCCGGCCGCCAGCGCGAGACACCGCTGCCGACCGCCTCGACGACGCCCGCGAACTCGTGACCGGGGACGTGCGGCAGGGCGACCGAGTCGTCGTGGCCTGCCCACGCGTGCCAGTCGCTGCGGCACAGACCGGACGCTTCGACCCGGATGACGGCACCGCCGTCGGGGACGGCCGGGTCGGCGACCTCCGCGACCTCCACCGGTCCGCCGAAGTGCTCGTAGTACAGGGCTCTCACGTGACCTCCCGGGTCAGTACGGCGACGGCGGCGAGGTCCGCCTCCGCCCAGTCGAGCTCGCCGAGACGCTCGACGGGCATCCAGCGCAGTTCATCGTGATCGGTGCTCGCGACCGGTGCGTCCGCGTCGAGCCGGCAGTCGAAGCAGGCGAGGTCGATCGCGCGGCCGCCTGCGCGCGCGGTCACCGTGCGGTCGAGCAGCGCACCGACGTGGATGCGCACCCCGAGTTCCTCCGCGATCTCCCGCGCGAGCGCGGCCTCCGGCGACTCTCCGCTCTCGACCTTGCCGCCCGGGAACTCCCAGCGTCCGGCGGCATCCTTCCCGGGCGCCCGACGGCAGGCCAGAACGCGGTCACCGTCGCGGACGACGGCTGCGACGACGACGAGGGGCTGCACCACTCCATCCTGCCCTGCGCAGCGATAGAGGACGGCACCGCTAGCATCCAGGTATGTCGCAGAGCGCGCCCGTGCGGCGGCCGTGGGTCGTCCTCGGCCTGGCCGCGAGCCTCCTGGCCCAGCTGGCGATGATCGTCGTGGGTGTCTGGCTCGTCGTGCTCGCCGAGGACGATGCCACGACGCTCGAACTCCTCGCGACCTGGTGCGGCATCGGGACGATCTACCTCATCGTCGTGCTCATCGTGCTCGGACGTGTCGCGCGACGCCCCGCCCCTCCCGGCGGTCGCCCGGCCCGCTGGGAGACCGGACGTCTCGCTCGTGTCGTGTCGATGACGGCCACGATCCTCTCGAGTCTGATCGGGCTGGCTGCCGCGATCCAGGTGCTCGCGCTCCACAACGACCCGCAGATCGGGTCGGTCACCGACTTCGTCGGCGTCTGGTCGATGCTGCTCGCCTGGGGGTTCCTGCACTGGGGCTTCTCGCAGATCTACTACCAGCGCTACTTCGCCGCCGCGGAGCCGATGCTGCGGTTCCCGCACCCCGACGGCACCCCGGCGCCGGTGCCGCGGTTCGTCGACTTCGTGTACTTCGCCTTCACCCTCGGAACGACGTTCGCGGCATCCGACGTGGAGGTGCTCAGCACCCGGATGCGCTGGACCATCGTCTGGCACTCGGTGCTGAGCTACTTCTTCAACGGGCTGATCATCGTGCTCGCGCTGAACACGATCATGTCCGGCGCGCGGTAGCGCTAGAGCAGCGTCTCGACGCCGATCCGCACCCGGTCGCCGAGCTCCACGCCCTCCGCCCGCCGCACGGCGCTCTTGATCGGCACGACGTACGTGCCGTCCGCCTGCGGGAAGATCGAGGTCGACCAGCGCGAGCCGCCCAGCGTCACCGACACCTTGACGGAATCGAAACCGGCGGGTGGATGCGGCTGCAGCCGGATCTCCTCCGACACCTCCGCGGGCAGCTGCGCGAAGACCCACAGCTCCCGGCGGGAGGCCCAGCGGAACAGTTCCGCCTCGAACTCATAGCGATAACCGGCCATATCCGCCAAGCTACCGGTGAAGCGCCCGGGCGAGAAGAGCACCGCGGCGGAGTGGAGGGGTCGGCATGGCGGTACGTCCCGGATCGGTCACGTTCGTGGCCGTCCTCACCTACATCAACGGCATCCTGAACGTCATCGGCGGGGTGATCCTGCTGATCACGCGCGATCAGGTGGCCGGCTCGGCGGGCGGAGGTGTCGCAGGCATCACGACGGCGGCCATCATCTCGATCCTGCTCGGCATCATCGTGATCATCGTGGCGCGCGGACTGCTGCGCGGCAGCCCCGGCGCGCGCGTCGTGGTCACTGTGGTGATGATCATCGACATCGTGAACGGGGTCATCCTGCTCTTCTCCGGTCAGCTCGCGAGCGGGATCGTCCAGATCCTGTGGTCGCTGCTGATCATCGTGCTGCTGTTCACGCGCCGTGCGAACGGGTTCTTCACAGGCCGCTGAATCCCGCGAGCCGATCGGCCAGAATGGGAGGACGGCGTCGTACGGGCGCCGGGTTCGAGGAGTCCCATGCGCTGGCCGAAGTGGTTCCGCAGGCGTGTCGAGAAGACGACACGCACGCGTCCGTTCGACGAGCACGCCCTGCCCGAGCCGCCAGCGCCGAGCCTCGAGCAGTCCGTCGAGGAAGGCATGCTGCTCGCGGAATACGCCACGCGCATGGCGGTCAAGAACCACATCGTCGTCGACACGATCCAGTACGGCAACTCGTACGACCCGGCGATGCATGCCATGGAGGCGGCGGCGATGCTGCGCGAGCTGGCCTCCGAGCAGGGCGTCGCGGCCGGGCGGATCGAGGAGGAGCTGGAGGCGGCCGAGAAGCTGAGCGGCGACGCCGAGCACCCGCACGACTACCGCCGGGTCGATGCCGACAACCTGCGGCTGCGACGGGATGCGGCCATCCAGCTGGCGGCGGCGCTGCGGGCGAAGGCCGACTCGGAGGAGGAGCTGCTCGCCCTCGTCGAGCGCGGCCGGCAGGATGCGTGGGACGAGGTCGGGCGCGCCATCGAGGCGGGGCTGGACGCGTTCTCGGGCGCCGAGGCGCTGAAGGCCGACTACGAGCGCGAGAGGCCGGCGCGGCTCAAGCTGCTCATCTGGCGGGATCTCGCCAAACTGGAAGAGGAGCGCACCGGCTACTGACCGCTGCGCAGGCTCACCGGCGGCACCAGGTCGCCGACCTCCGACCGCACCCACACGTCGCCCGTCTCCCGCTTCTCGGCGTGCGTGCTGAAGCGGTACAGGAACATCCGGGCGCGGATCGCCCGCGGCGGCTCCCCTCCGAAGGGATCGTGCCGGAGCAGCTTCAGGGTCGGCCGGTCCGCCTCGAGCAGACGCAGCAGGAGCACCTCGAACCAGGGCGAGTCACGCGAGCCGAGCGCCAGGAACCACATCAGCCAGTCGAGCCGCAGGTGGTACGGCGCGAACTGGCGGGGAATGCGGTGCACGTCGCCGGGTTTGCCCGTGAAGGCGTACTCCAGCCAGCGCGCCTCCGGGTCGCCCGGGTCGTCGGTCGTTCCCTCGACGACCACCTCGTAGCGCTCCTTGGTGACACTGCCGAACGCGCCGTAGGCGTTCACCAGGTGCCAGCGGTTGAAGCTCGCGTTCATCAGCTGGCGGCGTGAGAACAGGTTCTTCAGTGGCGGCCAGCTCAGGACCACCAGGAACACGGTCGCCGCCACCGCCACCACGGCGTACCAGAGCGGGACGTCGGCGGCGCCGATCCCGCCGACCTCAGCTCCACCGAACAGCCACGAGAACACCGGGTCGCTGATCCCGGCGAACGCGAGCACGATCGTGATCCAGTTCAGCCACGCGAAGTTGCCGGTGAGCACCAGCCACAGCTGCGTGAGGATCATGACGCCCGCGGCGACGCTCGCGACCGGCTGCGGGAAGAACAGGAACCACGGGACGATCAGCTGCGCGAAGTGGTTGCCCAGCACCTCCACCCGGTGGAACCACTTCGGCAGCAGATGCGCCGAGCGGCTGAGCGGGTTCGGCATGGGCTGCGTCTCGTGGTGGTAGTACAGCGCGGTGAGGTCGCGCCACGATCGGTCGCCGCGCATCTTGATCATGCCGGCGCCGAACTCCAGCCGGAACACCAGCCAGCGGACGAAGAAGACGATCGTGATCGGGGGAGCGGTGTCCCACGCGCCGAGGAAGGCGACGATGAACCCCGCCTCGCAGAGCAGGCTCTCCCAGCCGAAGCCGTAGAACGTCTGCCCGATGTTCACGATCGAGAGGTAGAGGAACCACACGATCAGGAAGACGGGGACGAAGACGTAGGTGGGCGCGAGCTGCACCACGCCCGCGACGATCAGCGCCGAGAGCGCCGCGCCCGTCCAGGCGACCGTGCGCAGCAGCCGGTCCGAGTAACGCCAGCGGAACAGCGTCGGCTGCTTCCGGGCGTAGGGATGCCGCAGGAAACGCCGGGCGGGCAGCAGCCCGTTGTCGCCGAGCAGGGCGGGGAACTGGTTCACTGCCGACACGAACGCCACCAGATACAGCGCGGCGACGCCGCGCTCCAGGATCTCGCGCGCGATCGTGTAGTCGTCGCCGGCCAGCCAGTCGGTCAGCCACGCGGGGAACTCCATCGACACCACCCCAGTCGTCGAACGCCCTCACCGTACGCCCGGGGCAGCGGGACGGCGAGTCCCCGCCGGGTCAGAGGGGAACGGATGCCGCCTCGGCCACCCCGAAGAGCTGGCCCGGGTAGCAGAGGCCGTCGAAGTACCGGTTCGTGTGCGCCACGATCTGCTCGCCGGTGAGCTCCACGCCGCCCCACCCGCTGTCGGTGGTCGTGTGGGCGTCGGAGACGAGCGCCACGTCGTAGCCGCGCACGGCCGCGCTCTGCGCCGTGGTCCGCACGCAGTAGTCGCTCTGCGCTCCCGTCACGACGAGGCGGCCGACGTCGAGACGCTCCAGCACCTCGTCGAGGTCGGTGTCGGCGAAGGAGTCGCGATAGTGCTTCAGGATGCGGGGCTCGCCGGCGACGGGGACGAGCCCGTCGGCGAGCTGCCAGGGCTCGCTGCCCTCCTCCATCCCGTCCTCCTCATGCTGCACCCAGACGACCGGCGTGCCGGCGGCACGGGCGCGGTCGACGAGCTGCCGGACGCGGGAGAGCACGCCGTCGGCGTCGAAGCAGCCGGGCAGCACGCCCTTCTGGAGGTCGATGACGAGCAGGGCGGAGGGCACGGTGTCGGTCACGCCACCATCTTGCCAGCGGTCGGCCTGGTCAGGCCGCGAGCTCGGCGTCCAGCCGGATGGGCCGGTGGTCCGAGGCGCCGGCGGGCAGCACATCCACCCGCTCGATCTCGAAGCCGGTCGACGTGACGAAGTCGAAGTAGCCGGAGAAGAACTTGTAGCGCAGGTAGGTCGGCTGTGTCGTGCGCTTCAGCGTGTAGCCGGAGGTCGTGAGGTGCCGCTCCAGGCCCCGGATGAACCAGGGATAGTTGAAGTCGCCGACCATGACCGCCGGGGTGTCGGGGGCGAGCGAGCGCATCCCGTCGTGGGCGGCGGCGATCTGCTTGCGCCGCAGCGAGTTCAGCGCGGTGAGGGGGGCGGCGTGGAACGACCCCACCAGGATCTCCTCGCCGTTGTCGCGGTCGCGGAGATGCACGGCCAGCAGGCGCTCGTTGGCCGGCGCCAGCACGCGGTCGTGAAGCGACTTCTGCACGGCGAACACCTGGCTGTGGAGGATCTCGTAGCGGTCGTCGCGCACGTAGACCGCGAGGCCCAGCCGGTTGGCCCGGGTGGTGTCGGCGAGCACCAGGTGGTGCAGGCGTTCGGGAAGGGCGTCGCTGTCGCATTCCTGCAGGCACAGGACGTCGACGTCGTACGCCTCTGCGATGCCCGTCAGCTCCCCGCTCGCGGCGTGCTTGCGGAGGTTGTAGCTCACGATCCTCAGGGTCATGCACCTCTTCTCGAAGGACCTCGTTCGCGGGCGGCACGGATGCGCGCCCGCTCTGCCATTCTGTCCCACTTGTGAGACCGCTCAAGCGACCACGTGTGATCCCACAAGGAATTCACATCACGGACACCGGCGGTTCGGGCGGTACGGTGGTCGCATGGCAGGCGGCGCTGTAGTCCTCACGGTCCCGGGTCCCGATGGCGACAGGGAGGTGCGGATCTCGAGCCCCGAGCGGGTGATCTTCCCCGAGGCCGGCATCACCAAGCTCGATCTCGCGAACTATCTCGTGGAGGTCGGCGACGCGTTCGTCCGCGCCAACGGCGACCGGCCGGTGTCGCTGCAGCGGTTCCCGGAGGGGATCGACGGGGAGCAGTTCTTCTCCAAGAACCCGCCGCGCGGGGTGCCGGACTACGTGCGCTCCGTCACGGTGACGTACCCGAGCGCCCGCTCGCATCCACAACTCGTGATCGACGAACCGGCCGCCGCCGTGTGGGCCGCGCAGATGAACACGGTGGTGTTCCACCCCTGGCCGTCGCGCGCCGAGGACTCGGACAACCCGGACCAGCTGCGCATCGACCTCGACCCGCAGCCGGGCACCGGCTTCGCCGACGCCGTGCCCGCCGCCATCGAGCTGCGGAAGGTGCTGCAGGAGGCCGGGCTCACGGCGTTCATCAAGACCTCCGGCAATCGGGGACTGCACGTCTTCGCGCCGATCGTGGCGCAGCGCGAATTCCTCGACGTCCGGCACGCCGTGATCGCCGCCGCGCGCGAGCTCGAACGACGGATGCCGGACCGCGTGACCACGGCGTGGTGGAAGGAGGAGCGCGGGGAGCGCATCTTCGTCGACTTCAACCAGGCCAACCGCGACCGCACGATGGCCGGCGCCTACAGCCCGCGGGCGCTGCCGCACGCCTCCGTTTCGGCCCCGATCACGTGGGAGGAGCTGGAACACGTCGACCCGCGCGACTTCACCGTGCTGACCATGCCCGAGCGCCTGCGCACGGTCGGCGACCCGTGGGAGCACTTCGGTGCGGACCCCGGCACGATCGACGTGCTGCTCGGCTGGTGGGAGCGCGACCTGTCGAACGGCCTCGGCGAGCTGCCGTTCCCTCCGGACTACCCCAAGATGCCGGGGGAGCCGCCGCGCGTGCAGCCGAGCCGCGCGAAGAAGGCGTAGCGGGTCAGTCCGCCGCGAGACCGGCGGCCGCCTTCGCCGCCGCCTCCAGGTCGGCGACGAACGCCTCGAACGCGGCATCCCATCCCGGATCGTCGCGCAGCCGCAGCAGGGCGGACGGGTGCGTCGTGACGAGCACCGGCCGGCCCTCTGCGGACTCCTGGACGCGTCCCCGCTCCTCCTGGATGCGCGCCGGGCGCCCGAGGACGCTCCGAGCGGCCGTCGCGCCCAGGCAGACGACGAGCCGGGGGCGGACCGCCGCGAACTCCGCCTCCAGCCACGGGTGGCAGGCGACGATGTTACCGACGGCCGGCTTCTCGTGGATGCGCCGCTTGCCCTGGCGGTGGAAGCGGAAGTGCTTCACCGCGTTGGTGACGTACACGTCGCCGCGGTCGATCCCCGCCGCCTCCAGCGCCTGGTCGAGCAGGCGCCCGGCCGGTCCGACGAACGGCTCGCCCTCGATGTCCTCCCGGTCGCCGGGCTGCTCGCCGACGAGGGCGAGCGCGGCGCCGGCGCCACCCGCGGAGAAGACGACCTGCGTCGCATCCCGGTACAGCTCGCAGCCGCGGCAGTCCGGCGCGGCGGCCCGCAGGCTCCGCAGGTCGCGTTTCTCGGGGAGGAACTCGTCGGCTCCCGGTCGCTCGACATCCGTCATGCGGATCACGGAACCACCGGGGAGCGTGTCTCGCAACGCCCTCGCGGCGCTGTCGTGTGGCGGATCAGGTCAGCACGTCGCCCAGGTCGTACGCGATCGGCCGGTCCAGCTGCTCGAAGGTGCACGACCGCGCCTCGCGGTCCGGCCGCCAGCGCTCGAACTGCGCCGTGTGCCGGAAGCGCATCCCCTCCATCTGGTCGTACCGCACTTCGAGCACGCGCTCGGGCCGCAGCCGCACGAACGACACGTCCTTGCTGCCCGAGAAGCGGCTCCTGTCGGTCTCGCCGGTGACGGCCGCTCCGCTCTCGTCGCGCTCCACCAGCGGCTCCAGCTCGTCGATCAGGGACAGCCGCTTCGCGTCGGTGAACGCCGAGACGCCGCCCACGTTGCGCAGCTGGCCGTCGTCGTCGAACAGCCCGACGAGCAGGGAGCCGACACCGCGGCCGCTGGTGTGGATGCGGTACCCGAGCGCCACGACATCGGCTGTCCGGTGGTGCTTGATCTTGAGCATCGTGCGCTTGTTCGGCGCGTACGGCCCGGCCAGCGGCTTCGCGACGACGCCATCCAGCCCGGCGCCCTCGAACTCGACGAGCCAGCGGCGAGCGAGGTCGACATCCGTCGTGGTGCGGGTCAGCTGGATCGGAGCGGGCAGGTCGCCGGCGAACTCCTCCAGAGCCGCCCGCCGATCGGCGAACGGCCGGTCGACGTACGAGTCGTCGCCGATGGCGAGCAGATCGAACGCGACGAAGGTGGCCGGCGTCTGCTCCGCCAGCAGGTTGACGCGACTGGCGGCCGGATGGATGCGCTGCGACAGCGCCTCCCAGTCGAGCCGCTGCTTCCCGGGCTCGCCGGTCGGCACCACGATCTCGCCGTCGAGCACGCACGGGCCGGGCAGGATGCTGCGAAACGCCTCCACGAGTTCGGGGAAGTACCGCGTGAGCATCTTCGAGCCGCGGCTGCCGATCTCCACGGACTCCACCGCGCCGTCGCCCTCGGCGTAGACGATGGCCCGGAAGCCGTCCCACTTCGGCTCGTAGCTGAGGCCGCCCGCCACACTGTCGGGCTCCGGGACGGCGGGGACCGCCTTCGCGAGCATCGGGGCGATGGGGGAGGAGGCGGAGGGTCGCATGCTCCGATCATGCCGCGAACGACCGACCTCGGGAAGGGATGCGGTCACCCGCGTCGCACGCTGAGGATGCGCTCACAGCCGTTGGTGCTTAGGTAAGGCTCGCCTATACTCGATCGCGAGATGTACCGTCCCGATCACGCCACCCACACCGCCTCGACCGCGCACCACGACGACCGCGCGCAGTTCCTGGTCGTCGGGGATGAGACCTCGCTCACCGAGCTGGAGGCCGAGCTCGCCCTCCTCCCGCTGTGCGCGCGCGGCCGCGTGTTCGTCGAGGTCGGGGAGCCGTCGGAGGTCGTGCCGCTGGCGACGCCGATGCGCGTGACGGTCACCTGGCTGGTCCGCTCGCACCGCAGCGGTCGGCCCGGCACCGGCGGGCTGTGCGCCCGCGGCGAGGCCGGCGCCCGCGCCGTGCGCGCCTGGTGCGACGAGATGCTGTGCGACGGGCCGGGCGAAACGCGTGCGATCGTCACCGGCGGCTTCGCGCTCGCGACCGAGGTGCGCGACCACCTCATCCACACGGTCGGCATGCACGCCGAGGCCGTGGCGGCGCCGTCCTTCCGCTGACGCCGGGCGTCCGCCGTGTCGCCCACCCCAGGTCGGTGAGCTGGTTGACGCGACACGCCGCGACGCGTCCGTATTGCGCGGCGTGTTGCGTCAACTCGGCGGGGTCAGCCGGCGGGATCAGGCGGCGGGGACGTCCAGCCCCACCAGCGCCTCGCTCGCGGCCCAGAGGTCGCGCCCGAGCTGCGCGTTGCGCGCCTGCGGGTTGACGCGGCCGTTCACCGTCAGGCGGTCGAAGTACGTGCCGCTCGGCGCACCGACCCGCGCCGGCCCGGCGAGGAACAGCAGGGGAGCGGCACCCGCCGCGACCGAGATGCCGAAGCTGCTCCGCGTCACCAGGTGGCCGAAGCGGATCAGCGGCGACGAGTTGCCGAAATTGGTGGCGATGGTTCCGGGATGGAACGAGTAGGCGCTCACGCCGGTCCCGGTCAGGCGCTCGGCCAGCTCGGCGGCGAACAGGATGGTCGCCAGCTTCGCCGTGCCGTACGCGCGCCAGCCGCCCTGCCAGGGGCGCCGGTCCCAGTCCAGGTCGTCGATGCGCAGGTTGCCGAACCGGTTGGCGAGGCTGGCGGTGGAGACCACCCGCACATCCCGTCCGGACGCCGCGGTCTCGACCAGTCGCGGCCGCAGCAGTGCGGTGAGCAGGAAGGGCGCGAGGTGGTTCGCCTGGATGGTCCGCTCGTGCCCATCCACCGTCAGCTCGCGCTCATGGTAGAGCCCGCCCGCGTTGTTGGCGAGCACGTCGATCGTCTCGTACCGGTCGAGCAGGGCCGCCGCGAGGGCGCGCACGTCGTCGAGGCGCTCGAAGTCGGCGAGGAACGGCGTCGCTCCGATGCGTTCCGCGACTGCGCGGGTGCGCTCCGGGTTGCGGCCCACGACCGCGACCTCGTCGCCGCCCGCCTTCAGCTGCTCGGCCGCCACGGCTCCGATGCCGGAGCTCGCGCCCGTGATCACGATGGTGCGCGTCATCGGTACCCGCCTTTCTCGAGGCCCGCCTCGATCTCGAATCGGTTGCGGAGGGGATCGCGGCCGGCGACGAAGTAGAGCAGCGGGAACAGCATCCCGTAGCGCTGCCACTGCCGCTTGTGGATCGCCTCGTGCTCGAGCACGTCGTCGCTCACGTTGTGGTCGGTGAGGTAGACGCCGCCCACGCACGACCCGCCGCGTCCGAAGGTCGCCTTCGGCATGCCGCGGAACACCGTGAGCCCGGCGCGACGCTCGATGCGCCCGGTGCTCCAGAGGAATCCCCAGGTGAGGCCGACCGCGGTCGCATAGAGGTATCCGGCTCTGCTCACCGGCGAATCGAGCAGGATGCGGCCGAGCGGCGTGCGGTCGAAACCGCTCACTTCTCGGGTCTTCCGTAGGTCTCGAGCAGCCGCAGCCACACCTCGCTGACCGTCGGGTACGACGGGACGGCGTGCCACAGGCGGTCCAGCGGCACCTCGCCGACGACGGCGACGGTGGCCGAGTGGAGGAGCTCGCCGACGTCCTGACCGACGAAGGTCACCCCGAGCACGACCTTGCGGTCCTCGTCGACGACCATGCGGGCCTTGCCCTCGTACCCGTCGGCGACGACGTGCGCACCGGACACGCTCCCGATGTCGTAGTCGACGACCCGGATGCGGTAGCCCGCCTTCTCGGCGCGCGCGGCGGTCAGCCCGACGGAGGCGACCTCCGGGTCGGTGAAGGTGACCTGGGGGACGGCCTCGTGGTCGGCCGTCGCGACGAAGGCGCCCCACGGCTCCAGCGAGACGTCGCGTCCCTTGGCGCGAGCGGCGATGGCGTCGCCGGCGGCGCGGGCCTGGTACTTGCCCTGGTGGGTGAGCAGCGCGCGGTGGTTGACGTCGCCGACGCCGTACAGCCAGCCGCCGTCGACGGGCCGGCCGTCGCCGCCGAGCACGCGCATGCTGTCGTCGACATCGAGCCAGGCGCCGTCCTCCAGACCGAACGCGTCGAGTCCGATGCCGAACGTGCGGGGGAGGCGGCCGGTGGCCACGAGGAACTCGTCGGTCTCGAGTACCGTGCCGTCGTCGAGGCGGATGCGGAAGCCCTCGTCGTCCGTGCGCTCCACCTGCTCGACGCCGGAGTCGAGGTGCAGGGTGGCGCCGAGCTTCGTAAGTGACTCGGCGACCATCTCGCCGGCGAACGGCTCGTCGCCGCCCAGCAGGCCGCTGCGTGCGATCAGGTGCACCTCGGTGCCGAAGCCGGCGTAGGCCGTGGCCATCTCGGTGGCGACGACACCGCCGCCCAGGATCGCGAGGGAGACCGGCACGCGCTGGGCGCTCGTCGCCTCACGGCTCGACCACGGCTCGCTCTCGCGGAGCCCGGGGATGTCGGGCATGAGCGCCGCGGATCCGGTGGAGACCGCGACCGCGTGCTTCGCGCGCAGCACCGTGACCGTGCCGTCCTCCGCCGTCACGGTGACCTCGCGCGGCGCGGTGATGACGCCCCACCCGCGCACCAGGTCGATCCCGGCGCCGTTCAGCCACTCGACCTGGCCGTCGTCGTTCCAGTTGCTCGTCATGTCGTCGCGGCGCTTCAGCACCGCGGCCACGTCGAGCGGACCGGTGACCGCTTCGCGCGTTCCTCCGACCTTCTGGGCCGCGCGCAGCAGCGCCCCGCTCCGCAGTAGCGTCTTGGAGGGCATGCACGCCCAGTAGGAGCATTCGCCTCCGACGAGCTCGGACTCCACGATCACCGTCCGCATGCCGCCCTGAGCGGCCCTGTCGGCGACGTTCTCGCCCACGGCTCCCGCACCCATCACGATGACGTCGTAGTCCTTGATCTCGCTCATGTCTTCTCCCTGCCGCCGTTCCGGCCGCTGTCGATGGTGTGTCGGATGTGGTGCGTCGTGTCGTCCGTGGGGTTCGTCGCGCGCCCGCGGATCGGATGGCTAGCGGCCGACGAAGCGCGCCTCCGTGCGGGTCAGGAACGCCTCCATGCCGATCCGGGCGTCCTCGCTGCCGACGAGCCGGACGAGGGCGGGCTGCAGCTCGGCCTCCGCCGCGGCATCCCCGTCGCGCACGGCTCGCTTCGCGTTGGCCAGCGCGGCCTGCACCGCCAGGGGCGCCTGTGCGGCGATCCGCTCGGCCAGCTCCAGGGCGCGGTCGAACTGCTCGCCATCCTCGACGACCTCCTGCACGAGGCCGATGCGGTGCGCCTCGGCGGCGTCGAAGAGGTCGCCGGTGAGGATGTAGCGCATCGCGTTGCCCCATCCCACCGCCCGGGGGAAGCGGAGGGTGGCACCGCCGAACGGCAGGATGCCGCGCGTGACCTCGATCTGACCGAACCGCGTCCCGCGTGCCGCCACCGCGATGTCGGAGGCGAGGATGAGCTCGATCCCGAGGGTGAGGCAGGTGCCCTGCACGGCGATGACGACGGGCTTGGTCAGCTGCTGACCGGAGACCTGCCACGGGTCGATGCCGTCCTCGCCGACGAAGGAGAGCCCGTCCTGTCCGATGCGCGGCCCGAGGTCGGCCAGGTCGAGTCCGGCCGTGAAGTGCTCGCCCACGGCGTGCACGAGACCGACCCGCAGTTCGGGATCGCGCTCCAGCTCTCCGTAGGCCAGCGCCAGGTGGTTCAGCAGCTCGAAGTCGGCCGCGTTCCGCTTCTCCGGCCGGTTCAGGCCGATCAGCAGCACGTGCCCGCGCCGCTCGGTCAGGATCTTGGGCTCGCTCATGGCTCCCAAGCTACCGCGCTCCGTCGGAGCCGGCCGCGGCCTGCGACGCGGTCGGGCCGGTCAGCGCACCGAGGATGCGGAGGATGACCGGGAGGTCGTGAGCTGCGGCGTCCGGGTTCTCCGGCGCGAACTCCATGAGGCCCGCGCCCGCGAGCTCGAACCGCCGGCGGAGTGCGCGGATCGCCTCGGTGAGCCGCTCCGGGAGCACGCCGAACGGCTCCGGGTAGCCGATCCCGTCGATGGTGGACGGGTCGAGCACGTCGAGGTCGATGTGGAGGTACACCGACGTCGCGCCGGTGGCCGCCACCGCGTTCACGATCGCCTCCGGGGCATCCAGCTCGCCGGGTGCGACGACGCGGATGCCGGCATGGTCCACGAAGGCCGACTCGCCGTCGTCAAGCGCCCGGACTCCCGCGAGGATCAGCTGAGCGGGAGCGAGGACCTCCGGTCCAGTCGAGGCGAGCCCGTCCGGTCCGTCGCCGAGCAGCGCGCGCAGCACCATCCCGTGGAAGGCGCCGGACGGCGAGGAGTCGACATCGTTGAGGTCGCCGTGGGCGTCGAACCACACGACCGCCACCGACCCGGCGGGATGCGCGGCGACCGCGTGCTGGATGGGCGCGAGCTCCGCACCGCAGTCGCCGCCGACCGTGACCACCGGCGCCTCGAGCAGCGCGAGCTCGGCCAGCGTCGCCTCGCGGACGGCCGCGAGGGACGAGAACCGGTTGACCCCGCTTCCGAGCGACTCGCCCGCGGCGGCGGGCACCGGCACCTGGTGGGTGCGGGTGCCCGGCAGGTCGCCGCGGATGGCGTCGGCACCGTCGATCAGGCGCATGGCCCGCGACGAGCCAGACCCCTGCCACTGCGGGACGACGAGGAAGGACGCGCCGCTCACCCCTGGGCGCCCGAGGTCACGGCCCCCTGCGACCCTCCGCCGGACTTGAGCGCGGCGAGCCGTGCCTCGACCTCGGTCATCTCGCCGAGGTCGTCGAGCTGCTCGAACTGCGAGTCGAGGCTGGATGCGGCGAGCTCCTGCGCGCCCCGCACCTTGGCCTCCTCCCGGCGGATCTTCTCTTCGAAGCGGGAGACCTCGCTGGTCGGGTCCATGATGTCGACGCTCTTCACCGCATCGATCACCTGCGCCTGCGCCTGCGCGCTCTTGGCGCGGGCGATCAGCTCGGAGCGCTTGCTCTTCAGCTGCTCCAGCTTCTCCTTCATGGCGTTGAGCCCGGTCTTGAGCTTCTCGACCACCTCGGTCTGCGCGGCGATCTGCGGCTCGGCGGCCTTCGCCTCGTTCTCCGACGAGATCTGCCGCTGCAGCGCGACCTTGGCGAGGTTGTCGAACTTGTCGGCGTTCGCGGTGTCGCCCGAGGAGCGGTACTGGTCGGCCTGACGGCTGGCGGCGAGCGCCTTGTCGCCCCACTCGGCCGCGGCCTCCACGTCTTCGCGGTGGTCGTCTTCGAGCAGTCGCAGGTTGCCGATCGTCTCGGCGATGGCGCTCTCGGCGTCGGCGATGCTGTTGGTGAAGTCGCGGACCATCTGGTCCAGCATCTTTTCCGGGTCCTCCGCCTGATCGAGGAGGGCGTTGATGTTCGCTCGCAACAGTTGCGAGATCCGTCCGAAGATGGATTGCTTCGCCATGTGCTCTTCCTTTCGCTCCCGCCCCCGTTGGGCGCTTGTGAGATGTGTCCGGCGGTTCAGAACCGTCCGCCGCCACGCCGGCTGCGGGTGCCCCCGCCGCCGAAGCTTCCTGCGCTGAAGCCGCCGCCGCCGCTCCGGGTGCGGCTGCCGCCTCCGCCGAAACCTCCGCCGCCGAAACCGCCGCCGCCCCAGTTGCCTCCGCCGCCGCCCATCCCGCCGCGCAGGACCGAGTCGATGAGGATGCCGCCGAGGATGGCGCCCATCGTGCCGCTCCCGCCGCCGCGCCCGGAGGTACCGCCGCCGAAGATGTCGCCGAGGCCGCCGCCTGCTCCGCCCATCCCGCCGAGGTCCGGCTGGAATCCGCCCACGTCCTGCTGGGCGAGCTGTGTCGCTTGGTCGGCGAGCTCCGCCGCGCGCTGGGCCTGGGCCAGGGCGGACACGGCGTCGGTCGCCGCGGTCTGCTCGGCCTGGACCACGAGCCGGGCAGCCTCCGCCAGCCGGGTGCGCGCCTCGGCGCCGACGGCTCCGCGCCGGGCGGTGATGAAGTCCTCGCACGCCGACACGCGGGCCTTGGCGGTCATCAGGGTCTGCTGGAGTGCCGACTGGGCGCGCTGCGCCTGCGCGCGGGCGTCGCGGACGCCCTGCAGTACCCCGTCGATGGATCGGTTGGCGGCGTCGAGCCGCTGGGCCAGTTCGAGAGGGTTGACGCGTCCGGCGGAGAGGGCCGTCTGCACGTCGGTCACGGTCTGCTCCGTGCCGGCGACCGCCGCGGCGATGGCGCCGCCGGGGTCGCTGGAGGCGGCGAGCGCGCGCGCCTCCGCCAGGTCGCTCCGCAACTCGGCGAGGGTGCCGTCGAGCGACTGCTGCGCGGCGGCCAGGTCGGAGCCGAGCCGGTCGACCGCGTCGAGCAGCAGTCCCGCCTGGTCCGCCGACTCCTCGGCGGCGCGAACGCCCACCGCCGCGGCGCCCGCATCGCCGGCCGCCGCCTTCTGCGCGGCGCCCGCCAGCGCGGTGTCGGTGAAGTCGAGGCGCTGCGTCGCCTGGTCGATGTTGTCGTGGACGGTCCCGAGGGAGGCATCGGTGTACTGCTGCGCCAGTCCGTCGAGCGTGCCGCGCGTCGCCGCGAGACGCTGCCGGAGGGTCGCGGCCTGGGTGGCGATCTCGGCACTCGCCTCGGGGATGCGCTTCTCGATCGCCCGCAGTTCGTCGAAGGCGTCGGCCTGCGCATCCAGTGCCTGGTTGGCGGTGGCGCAGAGCTGGACGATCCGGATGTTCCACTCGCGGCGCTGCTCGTCGGTGTCAGGCTCCGCGTCGTCGAGCCGCTGCTTGAGCGTGAACGCCTCGCGCAGCTGCCCCTTCGCCGTGTCGAGGGCGGACTGGAACGGCACCACCGCATCCGCCCCGTACTGTGCGGTGGCGAAGCCGAGCTCCTCCTCGCTCGTACGGATGGCGTCGTCGGTCTGCACCAGCGCGGACCCGGCTCGCCGTTCGAGGTCGGGGAGGGAGATGGTCTGCAACTCGCTCTGCGGCGTCGTCGGCCCCGCGGCGGCCTTCTTCTTGCGGGAACCGCGTGAGCGGACCAGTAGGAACACGACGAGGCCGACGATCAGCACGCCGATGAGGAACACCCAGAAGAACACGGCGCCGCCACCACCTCCGCCGACGGCGTCGCCGAGCCCGTTCGCCGCGGCGACGGCCGCCCCGGCCCAGTCGCCGTCGTGCAGCTTCGGTTCGATGTCGTTGCGCTCGATGGAGTCGAGCTGGTCGGCGCTCACCGGGCCGTTGTCGTCGCCCGACAGGTAGTAGGTGCGGCCCTCGGTGGAGACCGCGAGCAGGTAGTCGCGCTGCCCGAGTCCGTTGCGCGCGGCCGTCTCGTTGGCCCAGTCGGCGGCCTCGGTCGGATCGGTGAACCGGTCGACGTAGACGACGTAGAGGTCGATGCGGTGATCGTCGTAGAGCTTCTTCGCGGCCGCCGTGATCGTCGACTCGTCCGATCCGCTGAGCACCTGCGCCTGATCGACGACGTGGCTGGGACCGAGATCGACCGGGTCCTGTGCGGAGGCCGGCGAGGCCGTGAGCAGCGTCGGCCCTGCTACGAGTCCGAGCGCCAGCAGGGCTCCGGTCAGCAGACGTCGCAAGCGCATCCACCCACTCTCTCGGGTCCGGCTGATACGCAGCCGAGTCTATTGGTGCTCTCCGACAGTGTCACTGTTTCGGCCTGTTACGGCCACCCGTGCGCTCGGCGGACCCTGCTGGTGGGATGGGATCATGTCCGAGCAGCCGACCATCGCCGTCGTCGAGGCCACGCGCTTCCGCGGCCATGATCCGGCCTATCACGACTACGTCCAGCTGCTCGTCGGCAACGTCATCGCCGAGGCCGAGGCGCAAGGCTGGAGGGTCGACCGGCTCGCGGCGGACCGCGGCGCCGACGCGCTGCTCGCCGAGACCGAGCCGGCCGACGCCGTCGTCATCGTCGGCGGCGAGGACATCCATCCCGACTTCTACGGCGGCCGGACGGGCTACCCCAACGAGTCACGGCACCTGCCGGCGGCGGACGCCGCGCAGATCGCGCTGGTGCACGCCGCCCTGGTGCGCGGCACTCCGCTCCTCGGCATCTGCCGCGGGCTCCAGATCGTGAACGTCGCGCTGGGCGGCACGCTCGTCCAGGATCTCGGCGAGGAGTGCGCGCACGTGAACCGCGGCGTCCCCATCCCGCAGGTGCTCACCACGCACACCGTGCAGGTCGAGGCGGGCAGCCGCGCGTCCGATCTCCTCGGAGCGGGGTCGCTCGAGGTGCGCAGCGCCCACCATCAGGCGGTGGATGCGCTCGGCGCCGACCTCGTCGTCACCGCCCGGTCGCACGACGGCCACGTCGAGGCCATCGAGCACGCCGACGCCCCGCTCCTCGCGGTGCAGTGGCACCCCGAGGACATCGCCGCCCCGGCCGGGCAGCTGGCCGCGCTGCTCCGAGCGCTGAGGGTCGCCGTCCCGGCCCGCGAGGTCGTCGCGGCCTGAGCGGTACTCACTCCCGGGACGGCCGCACCGGCCACCCCTGCTCGCCCAGCAGGGGCACGAACGCCACACCACCGAGATTCGTCTCGTGCAGCGACCCGTCGTCGCCGCGCGTGAACGCGGCCAGGTGCTGCGCGCCTCCGGGACGACCGACCGGCATGACCACGCGTCCGCCCGGCGCGAGCTGCGCCCGCCAGGCGCCGGGCACGGCTGGACCTGTCGCGGCCGCCAGGATCACGTCGTACGGAGCGCCGGACGGCCAGCCCAGCGTGCCGTCGCCGGTCACCACCTCCACCCGGTAGCCGAGTGCGTCCAGCGTCGCCCCAGCCCCCACCGCCAGCCCAGGATGCCGCTCGATGCTGACCACGCGATGCGCGAGCAGAGAGGCGACGGCTGCCGCGTATCCCGAGCCGGTTCCGACATCGAGCACGACGTCCTCCGGGCCGATCCGCGCCGCCTGCAGCATCAGCGCGACGATGTACGGCTGCGAGATCGTCTGGCCATCGCCGATGGGCATCGGATGGTCTTCGTACGCGTAGGGCTCGGCCGACGGCTCCACGAACAGGTGCCGGGGCACACGTCGCATCGCATCGAGGACGCGCTGGTCCTCGATCCCGCGCGGGACGAGCTGCTGCTCGACCATCCGCGCCCGCTCCAAGTCGTGATCGTGGTCCGTGCGGCTATTGAACCACCGCGGCGGGTCGCTCCTCCAGAGTGCGTCGGGCAGCGTCCAGCGCGGCCGGGTCTGCTCCGGCCGACTCCAGTGCCAGGAGGGCGGCGCCGAGGATGGGCGCGGCGGTGACGAGCTCCATCCGCGCTGCCGGCGCCCGCTCGGCGAGCAGCCGTTCGATGGTGCCGAGCAGCCGTTCGTCGCGCCCGCCGATCACGCCTCCGCCGAGGACGACGGGGACCGGCTGGTCGAGCAGGTCGAGCCGGCGCAGCGTCGTCACCGCGAAGGTGGCGATCTCCTCCGCCTGCTCGTCGATCAGCGCCGCCGCTATGGCGTCCCCGGCGCGCGCGCTCGCGAACACGGTCGGTGCGAGCAGCGCGAGGTCGCGGTTCGGGAGGCGGCCGAAGTGCAGCGCTTCGATGACCGCCTGGACGCTGTCCAGCCCGAACGCCGCGGGGACCGCCCTGGCGAGCGCCGTCGCCGGACCGCGGCCGTCGACGGCGCGTGCCGCATGCCAGAGCGCGCGCTCGCCGAGGTGCCAGCCGCCGCCCCAGTCGCCCGAGATGGTCCCGAGCGACGGGTAGCGGACGACGGCGCCGTCGGCGCGGACGCCGACGCAGTTGATGCCCGTGCCGCAGACCACGGCGACCGCGTCCGGCTCGTCGGTTCCCGCCCGGAGCAGGGCGAACAGGTCGTTGTCGACCGTCGCCGCCGCCCACGGCGTCCCCGCGATGCTCGCCCGGAAGTCGTCGATCTCGGTGGGCAGGTCGAGGCCCGAGAGGTACAGGTTGGCGGCGGCGATCGGACGCGGACCGGTCTGCTCCAGCAGGCGGCCGATCAGTGCCGAGACGAGGTCGGCCGAGCCGCGCATTCCGATCAGGTGCGGGCTGGAGGTGGTGCCCCTGGCCTCGGCGACGACCGTGCCGTCGAGCTCCAGTGCCACCGCGTCCGTCTTCGATCCGCCGCCGTCGACGGCGATCACAAGCGGCGCGATGGGCGCGTTGTCGTCGGTCACTTGGCCCACTCCAGGTGGTCGCGGTTGTGAGCGATCAGCAGGTCGGTCAGTCGCTCGGCCCGATCGTACTGACCGACGAGGGGATGCGCGAGCATGGCCCGCAGCACGCGGTCGCGTCCGCCGTGCACCGCGGCGTCGAGCGCGAGCCGCTCGTAGCCTGCGACGTGGGAGATCAGCCCGGCGTGGTCGGCGGGCAGCGGGTCGATCGGGAGCGCGGTGACGCCCCGCGCATCCACTGTCGCCGACACTTCGATCACATGGTCGTCGGGGAGGAACGGAAGCGCTCCGTCGTTGCGCAGGTTCACGACCTGCACGTCGCCTCGGTCGCCGGTGAGCGAGGCGATCAGGTCGACCGCCGCCTCGGAGTAGAACGCGCCGCCGCGCTGCGAGAGCTGCTCGGGCTTGGTGTCGACCGCCGGGTCGCCGTACAGCTCCAGCAGCTCGCGCTCGACGCGCTGCACCGCCTCGGCGCGGGTGGGGGAGTCGAGCTGCTCGCGGAGGACCTCGTCGTGGGCGTAGTAGTAGCGCAGGTAGTAGCTGGGCACGTCGCCGAGCAGCCGGATCAGGGACGCGGGGAGCTCGACCTCCTCGGCGAGCTGCTCCAGCCGGGTGCCGAGCAGCTCGGGGAGGGCGTCGCGCGTGCCGGAGTCGTCGGTGACGAGGGCGGAGCGCTCCCACGTCAGGTGGTTCAGCCCGACGTGGCCGAGCTGCACCTGTGCCGGGGCGACGCCGAGCATCCCGGCGAACCGCCGCTGGAAGCCGATGGCGACGTTGCAGAGCCCGACCGCGCGGTGGCCCTCCTGCAGCAGCGCGCGCGTCACGATGCCGACGGGGTTGGTGAAGTCGACGATCCAGGCGCCCGGCTTTGCGTGCGTGCGGACCGCGTCGGCCACGCGCAGCACGACCGGCACCGTCCGCAGCGCCTTGGCGAAGCCGCCGGGGCCGGTCGTCTCCTGACCGATGCAGCCGCACTCGTGCGGCCAGGTCTCGTCGCCGTGGCGCGCCGCCTGACCGCCGACCCGCAGCTGGATGAGGACGACGTCCGCGTCCGAGACGCCCGCGATCAGGTCCGAGGTGGGCACGACGCGACCCGGGTGGCCAGCGGCGCGGAACATCCGCTGGCTCATCCCGCCGACCAGGCGCAGGCGCTCCGGATCGGGGTCGACCAGCCAGAGCTCCTCGATCGGGAGCAGGTCGCGCAGCCGCGCGAACCCGTCGATGAGCTCGGGGGTGTAGGTGGAGCCGCCTCCGACGACCGTCAGTTTCACGTGTTTATCCCTTCACGCCGGTGAGTGTGATGCCCTCCACGAAGACGCGTTGGGCGAAGAAGAAGATGAGGACGACTGGGACGGTGACGAGCATCGTCATGGCCATGGTGAGCCCCCAGTCGGTGCCGTGGACGCCGCGGAACGACGCCAGACCGTAGGCGACCGGCCACGCGGCCGGGTTCTCGGAGGTGTACAGGAGCGGCCCGTAGTAGTCGTTCCAGGAGGCGAAGAACAGGAAGATCGCGGTGGCCGCGATTCCCGGCTTCGCCATCGGGAGCACCACCCGCCAGAGCACCCCGAACTCGCCGTTGCCGTCGATCCGCGCCGCGTCGGCGTATTCGCTCGGGATGGTGAGGAAGAACTGCCGGAGCAGGAAGATCGAGAACGCATCGCCGAGCAGGTTCGGCAGGATGAGCGGCCACAGCGTCCCGGTGAGTCCCAGTTGCGACCACATCACGTAGATCGGGATGGCCGTCACCTGGGGCGGCAGCAGCATGGCGATGATGATCACGGTGAACAGCACGCCGGAGCCGCGGAACCGGATCTTGGCGAGCGCGTACGCGGCCGGAACGCTCGAGAGCAGCATGAAGGCCGTCGCCAGCACCGCGTACATCGCGGAGTTGGCGAACCACTGCGCGAGCGGCACCGTTGTGAACACCTTGACGTAGTTGTCCCAGTGGAACGGCTGCGGCCAGAGCGATGCGGTCAGGGTCTGCTCGCTCGACATCAGCGAGGTGAGGAACACGAAGATCACCGGCGCGATGAACAGCACCGCGAGCACGACGAGCACCGCGTGCTCGGCGATCCAGGAGAGGATGCGCCGGGCGCGGGCGGACCGCGGGGTCGGGATGCGCCGGGGCGGCAGGGCGGGACGGTCCGTCGTCGCCGTGCCGGGGGTGAGGGTTGCCGAGGTCATTGCGCGCCTTCCGGGGTGAACGCCTTGAAGCGGCGGAGCAGCAGGACGAGGATGACCGCGGCCACCACGAACAGCAGCACCGCGAGGGCGGAGGCGTAGCCGAGCTGGTAGGTGCCGAAGCCGCGGACGTACAGCCACTGCGTGTACGTGAGGAGCGAGCCGTCCGGGTAGCCGAGGTTGGAGCTGATGCCCTGCCCTACCACGGCCTTGCCCGACGCCACCGAGGAGGCCACGGCCGCCTCGGTGAAGTACTGGATGGCCGCGATGACGCCGGTCACGACGGCGAAGAGCAGCACGGGGGCGATCGACGGCATGGTCACGTAGCGCACCTTCTGGACGCCGTTGGCGCCGTCGAGCGACGCCGCCTCGTACTGCTCGCGGGGCACATCCAGCAGGGCGGCGAGGAAGATGATCATCACGTCGCCCATGACCCAGATGCCGAGCAGCACGAGGGAGGGCTTCGACCAGGCCGGGTCGTTGAACCACAGCGGTCCCTGGATGCCGAAGAAGCCGAGGATGTGGTTCACCGGTCCGGTGCCCGGGTTGAAGAGGAAGACGAACGCGACCACGCTCGCGACCGGCGGCACCAGGGCGGGCAGGTAGAACACCGTCCGCCAGAAGCCTGATGCGCGGCGCGCCCGGGCGAGGAGCCCGGCGACGATGAGCGCGAACGCCGTCTTGACCGGCACCCAGATCACGACGAACCACAGCGTGTTGAGGGTCGCCAGCCAGACGTTCGGGTCCTGCGTGAACAGGTACTGGTAGTTGCGCAGGCCGATCCACTGCGGCGGCGACACGAGGTCGAACCGGGTGAACGAGTAGTAGACGGAGGCGATCAGCGGGTAGACGAAGAAGATCAGCAGCCCGAGGAGGGCCGGCGCCAGCAGCGCCAGCGTCACCAGGGAGCGCTTGCGGCGGGCCGGGGAGCGGCGCGTGGGGCGGGCGGTGGCCCGCCCCACGCGTTCTGCGGTCGCGGTCATGGCGTCCGGCTCACGGTCCGGTGCTCAGCGCGAGCGCGTCGTTGATCTGCTTGTCGACCGACTTCAGTCCGGCGTCGAGGTCGCCGCCCTGGCTCTGGTACTTGTTCCACCAGTCCTGCAGCGACTGCTGGTAGCCGGGGCCGAGCGGGCTCGGCGGCGTGGTCTGGACGTTCTTGTTCGACGCGATGTCGAGGAACGTCTTGAACTGCTCCGAGACCTCCAGCTTCGGCGAGGCGAGCGCGTCCTTCGTCGTCGGCACGTTCTTGAGGCCGTTGGCGAGCTTCACGACGGCGTCCGTGTCGGTGGTCAGGTAGCGCAGCAGCGCCCAGGCGAGCTCGGGCTGCTTCGACCCCTTGGAGATGCCGATGATGTTGCCGGTGATGTAGCCGCCGCCGTACAGCTGCGTCTGGTCATCGGCGGTCGGGAAGGGCGCGGTGCCGTAGTGGAGGTCCTTCGCCTGGTCGTCGATGAACGCCGTGCGGTACTCGCCGTCGAGGTTCATCGCGACCTGCCCGGTCTGGAACGCGTTGTCGGCCGAGAACTCCTGACCGAGCCCGGAGGTGAAGGCGTTGAGCTTGTCCCAGCCGATGGTGTCGACGAACTTCTTCTGCCAGGTCATCAGCTCCTTCCAGCCCTCGCTGGAGCCGACCGCACTGGTGCCGTCGGACTTCAGCCACTTCGCGTCGGCGGCGGGACCGACGTGGGCGGCCGAGTTCTCGTACCAGCCCATGGTCGGGTTGAAGCCGAGGGTCTTGATGGAGCCGTCCGGGTTGAAGGTCGTCAGCTTCTCGGCCATCGACTCCAGCTCGCTGAGCGTCTTCGGCGGCGCGGTGTAGCCGGCCGCCTTCAGCAGGTCGGTGTTGTAGTAGAGGCCGTAGACGTCGGCGAGCATCGGCATCGCGCAGCGGGTGCCCTTGAACTCGGTGTACGACTTCACGGTGTCGGAGAACTGGCTCATGTCGACGCCGTCGCGCTCGATCACCTTGTTGAGGCTGCGGAAGGCGCCGTTCGAGCAGAAGTTCCCGACGATGTCGGTGGAGTACGAGAGGCCGACGTCGACCTTGCTGCCGGTGGCGATGGCCTTCTGGAGCTTCTCGTCGTCCTGGCCGGAGTGGACGTCGACCTTGATCTTCGGGTACTTCTTCTCGAAGTCGTCGACGACGGACTGGATGACCTTCGCCTCGCGGTCGGAGAAGAAGTGCCAGAACGACACGGTGCCGCTGAGGTCCTTCGGGGTGCTGGCGGCGAAGTCTGTGCCGCCTCCGCCGCCGGAGCAGCCGGAGAGGGCGAGCGCGGCGGCGGCGGTGACCGCTGCCGCGGCGATGAGATGGCGGTGTTTCACGGGTGGCTCCCTCACTGTCGGTGGGTGCAGGTGTGGTGGTGCGGGATGTGGGTGGATGGGGTGGTGCGGGTGGATGCGGTGGTGCGGTCGCGGGTCGCTACGGTGCGATCCGCGACACTTCGGCGAAGAGCGCGTCGCGCACCTCGCCGATGAGGTGCTCCCTGGCTCCGCGGAGCACCGGGTGGGCGTCGACGCCGGTCGCGACGACGCTGCGTTCGCCCCAGGCGGGGCGGAGTTCGGAGGTGACGAGTTCGGCGAGCCGGTCGCCGCCCGCCAAGCCGGTGGGGCCGCCCAGCACGACCAGCTCCGGGTCGAGGAGGGCGAGGACGGGGACGACGCCGACGGCGACCCGGCGCGCCAGCTCGCCGAGGAACGCATCGCGTGCGTCCGGGTCGGCGGCGAAGGCGCCGTCGCTGGAGACCCCGTGGCGGGCCGCGAGCCGGGCGACCGCCGGGCCTCCGATGAGGTCCTGCAGGTCGCCTGCCTCGGGGTCGAGCTCCGCGGCGGAGCGGGGGATGGGCAGGTAGCCGATCTCGCCGGCGCCCCCGGACGCTCCGCGGTGGACGCTGCCGCCCTGGTCGACCGACAGCCCGAGGCCGTCGCCCATCCAGAGCAGCGCGAAGCCGCCCGTGTCGCGCCCGGCGCCGTCGGTGCGCTCGGCGAGCGCGGCCAGGTTCACGTCGTTGTCGATGCGTACCTCGATGCCGAGGGCGTCGCGCAGCCGGCGGCCGATGCCCTGCTTGGGCCAGCCGGGGAGCGTCTCGATGTAGGTCAGCTCGTCGGTGCGCGGGTCGAGCGCGCCCTGCACACCGATGCAGACGGAGCGCACCTGCTGCGGATCGGCGCCGGCCACTTCGCAGGCCACCTCGATGGCCGCGCGCACATCCTCTTCGGGGGAGCGCCCGGCGAGGGGCGTGACGGCGATGGGCTGCTCCGAGCCGGAGGCGTCGACGACGGTCGAGTGCAGGGCCTCGGCGTCGATGTCGATGGCCACGGCGAGCATCCGGTCCGTCCGCACCGCGTAGCTGGCGGCGTTCGGTCCGCGGCCGCCGGAGACCTCCCCGACGACGTGGATGAGGCCCGCCGTCTCGAGCCGCGCGACCATCTGCGCGGCGGTCGGCTTGGAGAGCCCGGAGAGCTCGCCGATGCGGTTGCGGGTGAGGACGCCGTGCTGCAGCAGCAACGACAGGGCGGTGCGATCGTTGGTCTCGCGCAGCCACCCGGGGGTGCCCCGAACCGGTCCGGTCATCCTCATCCCTTCGTTGGAACGATGCTCTCGCGGAAATGTATCAGGAAAGTTTCTTTATAGTAAAGCTCCTGTTTCCAGATGAGCGCCTGATGGTCCTCTCAGGAAGTGAACCATCCGCCCTTCGGGCAGCGTGCCATGGGTGGAAGGGAGCATCCGCTCATGAGAAACATCACCTCACCCACGCGCTTCGCGGCACTGGCGGCCGGAGCCGCCGCCGTCCTCCTGGCGCTCGCCGCCTGCTCGACCACGGGAGGCGGGGGATACTCGGCGCCCGTCTCGTCCAGTCCGTCGACGTCCACGTCGTCCGGCGCCTCTTTGGCCGGCGCGACCGCCCTGAAGACCGGCTCGACCACGCTCGGCACCGTGGTCGTCGACGGGAAGGGCCTCACCGCCTACGTCTTCGACAAGGACACCGCCGGTTCCGGGATGAGCGTCTGCTCCGGGCAGTGCGCCACCCAGTGGCCGGCCATCGAGGCCGGGAGCGACCACCCGACCGTGCAGGGCGTCACCGGCACGGTCGGCACGATCACCGGCGTCGACGGCAAGAAGCAGGTCACCCTCGATGGGCACCCGCTGTACACCTACGCCGGCGACTCCTCGGCCGGCGACGTCACCGGCCAGGGCTTCGGCGGCATCTGGTGGGTCGTCGCACCGGACGGCACGAAGATCACCTCCTCGTCGTCCACGCCGACCTCCGGCAGCGGCTACACCAAGTGACGCAGCGCGCCCGCGTGCTCAGCCGAGCGCGCGGGCGTGCTCCACGAGGCGGTCGAACGCGGCATCCAGGTCGGGATCGACACGCTGCCGCTCCTGGTCGGCGAGGTACCACTCCACGATCTCCCCGGCACCGCGGGCGAACGGCACCCGCGCACGGAACCCGGGAACCATCGCCTTGATCTTGCTGTTGTCGAAGTGCATCGAGTGCGCCTTATCGCCGAGGAGGCCGGGGCCGACCTCGGGGATGACGGCGGCGATCGACTCGCTCGACACGTGCACGAGTTCGGCCTCGACGCCGAGCGCCTCCGCCAGGTAGCAGTAGATCTGATCCCACGTCGGGGCCTCGTCGCCGGTGATGTGGAAGGCGTCTCCGACGGCCTCCGGACGGCCGAGCAGTCCGACGAACCCCACCGCGAAGTCGGTGTTGTGCGTGATCGTCCACCGGCTCGTCCCGTCGCCGTGCACGACGACGGGGGCGCCTCGGCGCATCCGCTCGAGGTCGGTCCAGTGACCGGACGTCGGGATCATCGTGCGGTCGTAGGTGTGCGACGGCCGCACGATCGTGACGGGGAAGCCGCGGTCGCGGTACGCCTCCATCAGCGCATCCTCACAGGCGATCTTGTCGCGCGAATACTGCCAGAACGGGTTGCGCAGCGCGGTGGACTCGGTCACCGGCACGCGCGACGGCGGCTTCTGGTAGGCGGAGGCGGAACTGATGAAGACGTACTGCCCGACCCGGCCCTCGAACAGGTCGAAGTCGGTCGTGATGTGCTCGGGCGTGAAGGCGAGGAACTCGGCGGCGACATCGAAGCTCCGCTCGCCCAGCGCGCGGTGCACGCTCTCCGGGTCGCGGATATCGGCGTGCAGCACCTCGACGCCGTCGGGGAGGGGACGGGTCGAGCTGTTCCCGCGGTTCACCACCGTGACCTCGTGGCCCTGCTCGAGGGCCTCCGCCACGCACGCCGAGCTGATGACGCCCGTCCCGCCGATGAAGAGTGTCCGTGTCGCTGCCATTCCCGCTCCTTTACGCGTCCTGCGTCGCCGATCGGCGGACGTCGCCCGAATGGCCAGGCTAGTCCGCTGGCCCCGCGCTTGCGAGGGCGGGTCGACCCTCCGGCGGTGCGCGCGTACACTCCTTCGCGAATTCGACCCCGAGGAGTCCTCCCACCCGTGTTCCCCCTCCACAGCTGGCCCGGCCTCGCCGTCGCCTGCCTCCTGGCCGTCGTCGTCGCGGTCGCCGTCACGGCCATCCTGGCGGTGGTGCTGCGTCTGATCGGCCGGAGGAGGCAGTGGCCCGAGCTGCTGATCCGCCACGTCCGCGTGCCGTTCCGGCTGTTCCTCGTCGTGATCGTGCTGTGGATCGCGGTGGCCGTCAGCATGCCGCCGGAGGTCACGGCGGCCTGGCGGAGCGGCATCAATCACACGTTCCTCATCCTGAGCATCGCCACCGGCGTCTGGTTCGTCGCCGCCTTCGTCGTCTTCGTGGAGGACCTCGGGCTCGCGCGCTACCGGCTCGACGTGCCGGACAACCGCTACGCGCGGCGCGTGCGCACCCAGGTGCTCATCCTGCGGCGGCTCACCATCGTGGCGGCGGTCGTCATCGGCCTGGGAGCCGTGCTGCTGACGTTCCCCGCGCTGCAGGCGGCGGGCGCGAGCCTGCTGGCCTCCGCAGGCGTCATCGGGATCATCGCCGGTGTGGCCGCCCAGTCGAGCCTCGCGAACCTGTTCGCCGGCATCCAGCTCGCGTTCTCCGACGCCATCCGCATCGACGATGTCGTCGTGGTGGAGCAGCAGTGGGGCACCATCGAGGAGATCACGCTCACCTATGTCGTCGTGCACGTCTGGGACGACCGCCGACTCGTGCTCCCATCCACCTACTTCACGACGAAGCCGTTCGAGAACTGGACGCGCCAGCACAGCGAGCTGCTCGGCTCGATCGAGTTCGACCTCGATTGGCGGGTCTCGACCGGCGGGATGCGCGCGGAGCTCAACCGCATCCTCGCCACCACGGATCTGTGGGACCACCGCACCGGCATCCTCCAGGTCACCGACGCCATCGGAGGGTGGGTGCGCGTTCGGGTGCTCGTCACCGCGAAGGACGCACCGACGCTGTTCGACCTGCGCTGCCTGGTCCGCGAGCGGCTGATCGACTGGATGCAGCGGTACTCGCCCGCGTCGCTCCCGCGACAGCGGGTGGAGCTCGTCGAGCCGCCGGAGCCGCGCGACCGGCCGGCGCGCGCCCGCAGCGAGGAGGAGGGCCGCCTGTTCAGCGGTACACCTGAGAACGAGCAGCGCGCGCAGCAGTTCACCGATGCCATCCCGATCATCCGGGACAGCGACGGCGACCTCGACGCCGACGCCGACCGCACCGCCGCGGCCGCCGAGGTGGCGAGCCCGAGAGACGAGGAGAACCGATGACCGACGGACCGGACGAACAGCACACGCGACCCGAGGGGCTGGACGACGCGACGGTGGAGGCGCTCGGCAGCCTCAGCGAGGCGCTCGAGGTGGTCGAGCATGCGCGCGGACTCCTCTACGGTTTCCACCGCCTGACCGGGAAGGCCGACTTCACGCTCGGCGAGGCCGTGGAGAAGCTGCGTGACGCAGGCCACGCCGACCTCGCCGACCGCATCGAGCGCGAGCTGCTCGGCCGGAACGTCATCGAGGGACGGTGGACGTTCCAGATCGTCGAGGACTACGACGACGGCTACTACGCCCTCTTCCGCGACCTCGAGCGCGAGGCGCGGGACCGGCTCGCCGGGGGCCGCCGCCACCTCTACGAGGCGGAGCTCAAGGAGCAGCGGCGCACCCACGGCGAACCGGGCCACGAGGCCCGCCCGTGACTCAGGAGAGGGACTCGGCCGCCGCGACGATCGTGCCGGTCACGACATCCGGGGCGGCCAGCATCGACACGTGCCCTGCGGCCGTCTCCACGATCGTCGCCTGCGCGCGCTCGGACATCCGCCGCTGGAGCGCTGGAGGGATGATGCGGTCCTCGGTGCCGACGACGGACCAGACGGGGAGGTTCTGCCACGCGGGAGGGCCGGCCGCGATGACGTTGGCGGCGAGCGCGATCGGCCGCTGACCGGCGGCGATCAGGTCCTGGTCGGTCTCGGAGAGGTCCTGGGCGAAGAAATCGCGGACCGTCGATGCCTTCAGGTACGCGTCCGCATCGCCTTCCGGCGCCCCGGGGTAGCCGACGATGTCGAGCACCGTCGTCGGGTCGGGGACGTCGAGGGCGGACCCGGAGCCGGCGAGCAGACCGACGACGTTCTCTCCCTCGTCGGGGATGAACGCATCCACATAGACGAGGGCCCGCACATCGCCGCCGCCCAGCCCGGCGCCGCTGACGACGGCGCCGCCGTACGAGTGCCCGGCGAGGACGACCGGCCCCTCGGTGTGCTGCGCGAGGAAGGCGGCGACGTAGGCGGCATCCCCTGTCACCCCGCGGAGCAGGTTCGGCGGCGCGTAGACGGTGAATCCTCGCGCACGGAGATCCGAGATGACGGGGTTCCAGCTGGAGGCGTCCGCCCAGGCGCCGTGGACGAGGACGATGGTGGGATTCGGCATGGATGTTCCTTCGCTCTGTGCTGTGAACGGGTGGGTGACGCTCTCGGAACGCCGCCAGGCTAGGGGGCGGCATCGGCGTGCGTCTACCCCTTTCCGTTCGGCCTTCGCGCACTCGGCGAACTCACAGGATCAGCGGGACCATCCCGGAGTGCTCGGGTGTTCCATCTACTGACGGCGCCGCAGCCAGCGCGCCGCACGAGGAGGAAACGTGACACAGGACTACCGCAAGGACCCGGATGCCCTCGCCCAGCTGACGCCGCGCCAGTACGCGGTCACGCAGGAGGCCGCCACCGAGCCCGCCTTCCGCAACGAGTTCTGGAACAACCACGAGGAGGGGCTGTACGTCGACATCGTGTCGGGGGAGCCGCTGTTCGCGTCCGTGAACAAGTACGACAGCCGCTCGGGATGGCCGAGCTTCACCGTTCCGGTGGAGCCCGCGAACATCGTCGAGAAGGTGGACCGCACCTACGGGATGGTGCGAACCGAGGTCCGCTCGGCCCACGGCGACAGCCACCTGGGTCACCTGTTCGACGACGGGCCCGCCGAGGCAGGCGGCCTGCGCTACTGCATCAACTCCGCCGCCCTCCGCTTCGTCCCGCTCTCCGAGCTCGACGCGGCCGGCTACGGCGACTACACGAAGCTCTTCGAGAAGTAAGGACACAGAAAATGACTGAGAAGGCCATCCTCGCCGGCGGATGTTTCTGGGGCATGCAGGACCTCATCCGCAAGCTCCCCGGCGTGACGAGCACCCGCGTCGGCTACACCGGGGGCGACGTCCCCAACGCCACCTACCGCAACCACGGCTCCCACGCCGAGGCGATCGAGATCGAGTACGACCCGGAGCGGACCACCTACCGCGACCTGCTCGAGTTCTTCTTCCAGATCCACGACCCGTCGACGAAGAACCGCCAGGGCAACGACGTCGGCACCAGCTACCGTTCCGCGATCTTCTACGAGAACGACGAGCAGCGCCGCGTCGCCGAGGACACCATCGCCGACGTGGACGCGTCAGGGCTGTGGCCCGGAAAGGTCGTCACCGAGGTGACCGCCGCCGGTCCCTTCTGGGAGGCCGAGCCGGAGCACCAGGACTACCTGGAGCGCATCCCGTGGGGCTACACCTGCCACTTCGTGCGCCCGGGCTGGAAGCTGCCGAAGCGCGAGACCGCGGCGAGCTGAGCGATCCGAGCGATCTGAGCGATCCGAGCGATCTGAGCGACATCACCGGCCGGTGGACACACGTCCACCGGCCGGTTGCCATACTGAGGCCGTGAGCAGCGACAGCGCGGTGACGGTCCGGGAACTTCGGAAGTCCTACGGATCGTTCGACGCCGTGCGGGGGATCGACTTCGACATCCACGCGGGGGAGACGTTCGCCCTGCTCGGCCCGAACGGCGCCGGTAAGAGTACGACGATCGAGATCCTCGAGGGATACCGTGACCGGTCGTCGGGCGACGTGTCCGTCCTCGGTGTCGACCCGGCCAGAGGCGGGACGAAGTGGAAAGCACGACTCGGAATCGTCCTCCAGACCGGCGCGGAGGCGACGAACGTCACCGTCCGCGAACAGCTCACCCACTTCGCACGGTTCTACCCGACGCCGCGCGACGTCGACGAGGTGATGGCGGCGGTCGGGCTCTCCGACAAGGCCAAGGCGCGCGTCCGCAGCCTGTCCGGCGGCCAGCGCAGGCGGCTCGACGTGGCGCTCGGCGTCATCGGCCGGCCCGAGCTGCTGTTCCTCGACGAGCCCACCACCGGTTTCGACCCGGAGGCGCGGCACCAGTTCTGGGAGCTGATCCGTTCGCTGAAACGCGAGGGGACCACCATCCTGCTCACCACGCACTACCTCGACGAGGCCGCCCAGCTGAGCGACCGCGCGGCCGTGATCGCCGAGGGACGGCTCGTCGACATGGGCGCCATCCACCAGCTCGGGGGAGCGGCGGCCCGCGTCCCGATCGTGCGCTGGCGTGATGCGGACGGCATCCCGCGCTCCGAACGCACCGACACGCCCGCGGCCGTCGTCGCGAGGCTGACCGCGGAGACCGGCGGCGAGCCCTCCGACCTCGAGGTCATCCGGCCGAGCCTGGAAGATGTGTACCTCGACCTCGTCCAGCGGGCGGGAGCGGAGTCGTGAGCGCCCTCGGCCTGGGGATCGAGCGGGCCAGGTACGAGACGATCACCTACTTCCGCCAGCCGGACACGATCTTCTTCACCTTCCTGTTCCCGGTCGTGATGCTCGGCATCTTCTCCGTGGCGTTCCAAGGGATGGGGGACGTCGGAGCGGCGCCGGACGGCACGGGAGGGATCAGCCAGGCCGCCTACTACCTGCCCGCCATGATCGCGGCGGGCATCCTGCTCTCCGGCGTCCAGAACCTGGCCGTCGACATCGCGGGGGAGAAGAGCGACGGCACCCTGAAGCGCCTCGGCGGCACCCCGCTGCCGGTGATCTCGTACTTCATCGGGAAGATGGGCCAGGTGCTCGCGACGAGCGTGCTGCAGATCGGCCTGCTGCTCGTGGTCGCCCGGTTCGCGTTCGACGTCGCGCTCCCGACCCAAGCCGAGCTCTGGTTGCGGTTCGCGTGGATCTACCTGCTCGGCATCGTGACGTCCGCCGTGCTCGGGATCGCGCTGTCCTCCATTCCGCGCACCGGTCGGAGTGCAACGGCCGTCATCATCCCGATCGTCCTGATCCTGCAGTTCATCTCCGGCGTCTACATCCCCTTCAACGTGCTGCCGACCTGGCTGCAGAACGTGGCCAGCGTGTTCCCGCTGAAGTGGATCGCCGAGGGGATGCGCAGCGTCTTCCTGCCGCCGGGCTTCGAGGCGCGGGAGCCGGGAGGCAGCTGGCAGCTCGCCGGGATCGCGATCGTGCTCTCGGTGTGGCTGGTCGTCGGTCTGCTGGCGAGCCGGATCACGTTCCGCTGGATCCGCAAGGACACCTGAGCGGAAGGACACCTGAGCGCGCGGACGCCTGAGCGCGTGGACGCCTGAGCGGAGGCGTCGCTCAGCGGCGCTCGAGCAGCACCGCCACCTCCATGTGCCCGGTCTGCGGGAACATGTCGAGCACCCGGCCGGCCCGGACCCGGTACGACGGCATGCGCGCGAGGTCGTGCGCGAGGCTCTTCGGGTTGCAGCTGGAGTACACGACGCTGCCGACTCCGGATCCCTCGAGCCACCCGGCGAGCTCTGCTCCGATCCCGCGGCGCGGCGGATTCACGATCACGAGCTCCGGCGCCGCCGCTGCGGACACGGCGAACGCCGTCGCGTCACCGGCACGGAACGCCACCTGCGGCAGTCCGGCGGCGGCCGCCGTCGCCCGGGCACTGCGCACGGCCTCCCGGCTGGTCTCGACGCCGACCACCCGGCGTCCGGGAGCAGCGACATGCAGGGCGAACCCGCCGACGCCGCAGTACAGGTCCCACACCGAGGCCGGGCCGATCTCGTCGACCCAGGCGGCGACCTGCCCGTAGAGGGCGGTGGCCACGTCGGTGTTGGTCTGGAAGAAGCTCTGCGGCCGGAGGCGCAGCGACACGGGTCCAAGACGCATCGTGAGGGTGGACTCCCGGGTGAGCACGACCTCCGTGTCGCCCTCCACGACCGCCTTGTGCTCGGGCTGCACGTTCACCGTGACGACGCGGGCGTTCGGCAGGTCGCCCAGCAGCCGGCCGAGACCGGCGCGCACGCGCGCGACCGTCTGCTCCGAGCGGGCGACGAAGCGCACCATGAGCTCGTGGTCCGGCGACTCGGTGACGAGCACGTACTTCAGCTCGCCCTGGCGCTCGGGGACGCGGTACGGCTCCAGCCGCTGCCGCGTGATGAACCGCGCGAGCACGGGCAGCGCAGCGCGGATGCCGGGGGAGCAGATGCCGCATTCGCGCAGGTCGACGCCGCGGCCGGCTTCGTCGAGGATGCCGATGGTCGGCTGCTCCACGGAGCCGCCGATCACCATCTTGGCCTTGTTGCGGTATCCCGCTTCGGCGCTCGCGACCGGCGCGAGCCAGGTGGCGTCGCCGTAGGGGGCGAGCAGGTCGCGGGCCAGGCGGTCCTTGCCGTCGAGCTGCTCCGCGTACGGGACGCCCATCAGCGTGCACGAGCGGCATACGCCGGCGTCGAAGTAGGAGCAGTCCATCGGAGTGTCGATTCTACGGGCCGCCCGCCGACGGCAACAGAAAACCACATCTGTATGTTGTTTTCTCTGTGAACGTGTTGTAACGTGTGGGAAACCAACGGAGGGACACCGCGTGTACGCAATGGAGCGCCAGGGGCTGATCGAGCGGATGCTGCTCGACGACGGCCGCGTCGCCGTCGTCGACCTCGCCCAGCGATTCGGGGTCACGACCGAGACCGTGCGCCGCGACCTGGACGCGCTCGAGCAGTCCGGTGCGCTCCGGCGGGTGCATGGCGGAGCCGTCGCGATCGACCGCGTCAGCACCTCCGAGGTCTCCGTCTCAGAGCGCACAGCGCTGCGGGCGGACACCAAGCAGCGCATCGCCGCGCGGGCGCTGGACATCCTCGGAGACGGCTTCCGCGGCTCCCTCTACCTCGACGCGGGCACGACCACCGCCGCCGTCGCCGAACTCCTGCCCGACCGGCTGTCCGGCACACGCGGCGAGGCCGAGGTCGTGACCCACTCGCTGGCCGTCGCGCCAGCGCTGGCCGGAACCGAGCGCGTGTCGCTGACCGTGATCGGCGGGCGCATCCGCGGGGTCACCGCCGCCGCGGTCGGCGCCGGGACCGTGCGGTCCATCCACTCGCTGCGCCCGGACATCGTGTTCGTCGGCGCCAACGGCGTCTCGGCCGGCTTCGGCCTGAGCACGCCGGACCCGGAGGAGGCCGCCGTGAAGGAGGCCATCGTCCGCGCTGCGCGCCGGGTCGTCGTCGTCGCCGACTCCAGCAAGTTCCAGCAGGAGTCGCTCGTCGCCTTCGCGCCGCTCGACGCCATCGACCTGCTCGTGACGGATGTCGCGCCGGAGGGCGCCCTGGCCGAGGCGCTGGCCGCGGCGGATGTCGAGGTGTGGTCCGCATGATCGTCACGCTCACCGCCAACCCGTCGCTCGACCGCTCCGTCACGCTCGGCGCCCCGCTGCTGCCCGGCGAGGTCCAGAGTGCGGTCGGGGCGCGGGAGGATGCGGGCGGCAAGGGCATCAATGTCACGCGGGTGATCGCCGCGGCCGCCGTCCCGGCTCTCGCCGTCCTGCCGCTCGCCGCGGACGACCCGTTCGGGGTCGCGCTGCAGTCGGCCGGTGTGCGCACGCGTCCCGTCCCCATCCACGGCCACGCCCGCGCGAATCTCACCATCACCGACCCGGCCGGCATCACGACCAAGCTCAACCTGCCGGGCACGATCCTCGAGCCCGCGGAGAGCGCGGCACTCGTCGCGGCCGTCGTCGACGCGTGCGCGGGCGCACGCTGGCTCGTGCTCGCCGGATCACTCCCGCCCGGTGCGGGGGACGACTTCTACGTGACCGTCATCCGTGCGGTCCGTGATCGCTGGCGGGACGACGCACCGAAGATCGCGGTCGATACGTCGGGCGACGCCCTGCGTGCCGCCGTCTTCGACGGGCAACCGGACCTGATCAAGCCGAACGAGCAGGAGCTCGCCGAGCTGACGGGCACGGGCCGGCCGGATCCGGACGGGCTGGTCGACGCGGTCCTCACCGCAGCCGGCCCCCTCGTCCCGGAGACGGTGGGCGCGGCGCTGATCACGCTCGGCGCGCAGGGTTCCGTCCTCGTCACCGCCGACGGCGCATTCGTCGCCGAGGCGCCGCGCATCCGGGTGCGGAGCACGGTCGGTGCCGGCGACAGCGCCCTCGCGGGCTACCTGCTGGCCGACCTCGCCGACGCCGCCCCAGCGGACCGGCTCGTCAACGCGGTCCGTTACGGCTCGGCCGCCGCATCCCTGCCGGGCACCCAGGCCCCACGCCCCCTCGACCTGCCGCCGGGCGACATCCGCGTCGCCGCGCTGCATCCCTGAACCCCATCCACCTGTCACCCCGAACCACCCTGGAGGACACCGTGTCATCGAAGACCATCATCCCCGAACTCGTCGAGCTCGACGTCGGCCATGCGGACAAGAGCGAGGTGATCCGCGAGCTCGCCGCGCACGTCGTCGCGCAGGGACGGGCGACGGACGCCGACGCCCTCTACGAGGATGCCTGGGCGCGCGAGCAGAAGGACGAGACCGGGCTGCCGGGCGGCATCGCGATCCCGCACGCGAAGAGCACGGCCGTGACCGTGCCGTCCCTGGCGTTCGCCCGGCTGAAGCCCGGCGTCGACTTCGGCGCCTCCGACGGCCCGGCCGACCTCGTCTTCCTCATCGCCGCCCCCGCCGACGCGGCGGAGACGCACCTCGCGGTGCTCTCGAAGCTCGCCCGCAGCCTGATGCTGGACGAGTTCACCGCCGGTCTCCGTGCCGCGAAGACGCCGCAGGCCGTCGTCGCGCTCGTCGACGAGGCGATCGGCGAGGGGGAGGCCACTGTTGCGGCGCCCGCCGCCGCACCGCAGGCGGCCCGCCCGGATGCCGCCGTCGCCGACGGCCTCCTCATCGACGGCCGGCCGGCCCGGATCGTCGCCGTCACCTCCTGCGCGACCGGCATCGCCCACACGTTCATGGCCGCCGACGCGCTCACCGCGGCCGGCAAGAAGTCCGGTGTCGACCTGGTCGTCGAACCGCAGGGTTCGAGCGGTTACCAGGCGCTCCCGCAGAGTGTGATCGATGCCGCCGACGCGGTCATCTTCGCCAACGATGTGGATGTGCGCGAAGAGGCGCGCTTCGCCGGCAAGCCGGTCGTCCGCTCGGGGGTCAAGCGCGGCATCGAGCAGCCCACGGCCCTCGTCGCGGAGGCGGTCGCCGTCGCGAAGGACCCGAACGGCGCCCGCGTCCAGGCCGGCGCCAACACGACGTCCGGGGCATCGTCCGCGCCGTCCCAGAACGTGTCGTGGGGCCGCAACCTCCAGCGCATCCTGCTCACGGGCGTCAGCTACATGATCCCGTTCGTCGCGGGCGGCGGGCTTCTCGTCGCCATCAGCTTCCTGCCCTTCCTCGGCGGGTACGGCATCGCGCTGGCGCACGGCGACTCCGGCGTGAACAACGCCGTGTACACGCTGCAGCACTTCGCGATCTGGAACCTCCCGCCGGAGGGGCTCGGCTACTACCTCGGCGCGATCGCGTTCGAGATCGGCAGCGTGAGCCTGGGCTTCCTGGTGCCTGCACTGGCGGGATACATCGCCTTCGCCATCGCCGACCGGCCGGGTATCGCTCCCGGTTTCGTCGCCGGCGCCATCGCCGTCTTCATGAACGCCGGGTTCCTCGGCGGCCTGGTCGGCGGTCTGCTCGCCGGGTTCGCGGCGTGGCTGATCGGGCGTCCCACCGTCCCGCGGTGGCTGCGCGGCCTGATGCCGGTGGTGATCATCCCGCTCGGGGCGTCCATCATCGCGTCCGGGTTGATGCTGCTCATCCTCGGTGCCCCGATCGCCTGGCTGATGACCCAGCTGAACGGCTTCCTCAACGGTCTGAGCGGCGGCGGGGCGATCGTGCTCGGCATCATCCTCGGACTGATGATGTGCTTCGACCTCGGCGGACCGGTCAACAAGGTCGCCTACGCGTTCGCCGTCGCCGGCCTGGCGCAGCAGACGGACGCCAGCTTCCAGGTCATGGCCGCCGTCATGATCGCCGGAATGGTGCCGCCGCTGGGCATGGCTCTCGCCTCCACCGTCCTGTACCGGCGCGGTTTCACCGAGGTGGAGCGCGAGAACGGCGCGGCTGCCTGGCTGCTCGGCGCCTCGTTCATCTCCGAGGGCGCCATCCCGTTCGCCGCGGCGGACCCGCTCCGCGTCATCCCCGCGAACCTCGTCGGGGGAGCCGTCGCCGGCGGCCTCGCGATGGCCTTCGCCGTCGAGTCGCGCGCCCCGCACGGCGGCGTTTTCGTCTTCTTCGCGATCGACCCGCTGTGGGGCTTCCTGCTGGCTCTCGTCGCCGGAACGGTCACCACCGCCCTGATCGTGACGGCTCTGAAGCGGTTCACCGCTCCCGGCCGCAGGGTCGAGTCGGCGCCGGCCGACACCACCGCCGAGCAGCCGGTCCGCGAGACCGTGGCCGCGTAACCATCCGACACTCAGAACGAGGACACATCCCATGACCGAACGTCACGCCACCATCGCCAGCTCCTCAGGACTCCATGCCCGACCCGCCAAGCTGTTCGTCCAGTCGGTGCAGGAGAAGGCCATCCCGGTCACGATCGCCGTCGGCGACGGACCCGAGCTGGATGCGCGCAGCATCCTCTCGCTCATGGGTCTCGCCGCAAGCAAGGGGACGGTCGTCACCCTGCGCTCGGACGCACCGGGCGCGGAGGGAGCCCTCGACGAGCTCGTGGAGCTGCTCGAGACGGACTTGGACGCCGTCTAGGAACGGGCTCGATCCCGAAGGAGTCGGATGGTGCCCCCAGTAGGATTTGAACCTACGGCCTTCTGCTCCGGAGGCAGACGCTCTATCCCCTGAGCTATGGGGGCCAGGGTGTTCTCCAGGCTAGCATCCCGTCGGCCGCCGCCGCGAAATCGGCGGGGCCGGCGGGTGTTCGCTGAGAACGGGTCCCCGGTCAGGACGCGGGGATGTTCGCCAGCACGTTCTGCATCAGCGGCGCCGCGTCACCCGGCTCGAAGAACGCGCCCGACTCGGACACGATCCAGTAGGGGCCGCGGAAGATCTGCACCTGGCCGCTGCTGCCGGCCTTGAAGTAGCCCTCGATCTCCGGCGGGACGCCGTAGGTCGGCACCGGCTTCGCGTCGGTGATCGCCACGTTCTTCAGGTTCTCCATGGCGTCCGACGGCGGCTTCGCGACCGCGATCTGCACGACGTCGCCGCTGGTCTGGTTCTTCCAGGCGCACGAGACGCCCTGCCAGTCGACGATCTTCTTCTCGAGCGTGCCGTCCTTGGGCGCATAGTCCGGATCCGGGCCGTAATTCGGGTTGAACGCGTAGAGCTGGTCCGCGGTGAGCACCTGATCGCAGGTGATGCCGACGGGCGTCGGGGGAGCGGTCGGCGTCACCACCGGAACGGGCGTCGCCGTCGGGGTCTTGGTGGCCGACGCGGAAGCGGTCGGTGTCTTCGACGGCGTGGGCGTCGGCGTGCAGCCGGCGAGCGCCGCGGATGCGAGGAGGCCTGCCGCGACGGTCGCGGTCAGAAGGGCGAAACGGCGGGTGGATGAAGGCATTCGGCTTTTCGTCTCTCTGTTCGGCACGCCGTGCGGGAGCGCGCGTCGCGATGACCCTATCAATTCGCGCGCCGCGAACCCGACGGCCCGCCGTGCCCCGCCGACGCCGTGCCCTGCGGCCGCCCGGTAGAATCGATCCTCATGACTCCCGCTGACCTCTCCGCCGCCCTCCTCGACATCGTGACGACGGTGGTCGAGCAGCGACGAGCGGCCGGCGCGGACATCCCCGAGCTCGCTCTCACGGTCGACGACGTGCCGCTGGAGCGCCCGAAGAACCGCGACCACGGCGACTGGGCGTCGAACGTGGCGATGCGCCTCGCGAAGAAGGTCGGGGCGAACCCGCGCGAGCTCGCCGAGCAGATCGCCGCGGCCGCCGCCGGCATCGACGGTGTGGCGTCCGCCGAGGTCGCCGGTCCCGGCTTCATCAACTTCCGCCTGGAGGCCGCGGCCGCCGGGCAGCTAGCCAAGACCATCGTCGAGTCCGGCGACGCGTACGGTCGCGGCGACGTCTACGACGGCCTGACCGTGAACCTGGAATTCGTCTCGGCCAACCCGACCGGCCCCGTCCACATGGGCGGCGCGCGCTGGGCGGCTGTCGGCGACAGCCTGGCCCGCATCCTGCAGGCCGAGGGCGCCGACGTGACCCGCGAGTACTACTTCAACGACCACGGGTCGCAGATCGACCGGTTCGCGCGCAGCCTGCTCGCCGCCTACCTGGGCGAGCCGACGCCGGAGGACGGCTACGGCGGCGGCTACATCGGCGAGATCGCCGAGCGTGTGGTGCAGGGATTCGACGGCGACCTCGCCGCCCTTCCGCGCGAGCAGCAGCAGGAGGTGTTCCGCTCGGCGGGCACCCAGTTGATGTTCCAGGAGATCAAGGACCGCCTGCACTCGTTCGGCGTCGACTTCGACGTCTACTTCCACGAAGACTCCCTGCACGAGTCCGGCGCGGTCGACCGTGCCATCGCGCGACTGCGCGAGCAGGGCCACATCTTCGAGGCCGACGGCGCGATCTGGCTGCGCACCACGACGTTCGGCGACGACCGCGACCGCGTCATCATCCGCTCCAACGGCGAGCCCGCCTACATCTCCGGCGACCTCGGCTACTACCTCGACAAGCGCGAGCGCGGCTTCGAGCAGAACATCATCATGCTGGGCGCCGACCACCACGGCTACATCGGCCGCATGATGGCCATGGTCGAGGCGTTCGGCGACAAGCCGAACGAGAACCTGCAGATCCTCATCGGCCAGATGGTCAACCTGGTGAAGGACGGCGAACCCGTCCGCATGTCCAAGCGCGCGGGCACCATCGTGACGCTCGACGACCTGGTGGATGCGGTGGGCGTCGACGCCGCGCGCTACGCCCTGGTGCGCTCCTCGACCGACTCGCAGCTCGACATCGACCTCGACCTGCTGACCAAGCGCAGCAACGAGAACCCCGTCTACTACGTGCAGTACGCCCACGCGCGCACCCGCTCGGTGGCGGCGAACGCCGAGAAGGCGGGAGTCGACCACAGCGCCTTCGCGCCGGAGCTGCTCACGCACGAGACCGAGTCGGCGCTGTTGGGCGGTCTGCAGGAGTTCCCGCGCGTGGTCGCCCAGGCGGCCGAGCTGCGCGAGCCGCACCGCGTCGCCCGCTACATCGAGGAGCTCGCCGGCCTGTACCACGCCTGGTACGCCGTCCGCGACGGCTCGACGCGCGTGCTGCCGCACGGCGAGGAGCCGGTGACCGACCTGCACCGCACCCGCCTCTGGCTGAACGACGCGACCGGCCAGGTGATCCGCAACGGCCTCGGCCTGCTCGGGGTCTCCGCGCCGGACCGCATGTAGCGAACGGATGACGACCGGATGAGCGACAACACCACCCAGGTGATCCCCGAGCCGCAGGCCGCAGCGACACGTCGTCGGCGTCCGCGATGGCTGCGCCTCCTGCTCGCCATCGGCATCCCGGTCGTCGTGATCGTGGTGCTGCTCGTCGTGGTCGACACGGCCGCGCGTGCCTACGCCGAGCAGCGGGTGTCCGACGAGATCGAGAAGAACCTGCCGGCCGACATCCGCGGCGAGGTGAGGACGCACATCGGCGGCTTCTCCGTGCTGCAGCAGTACCTGTCCGGCTCCTTCCAGAGGGTCGAGCTGGATGCGCCGAAGCTCGTCGTGCAGGGAGCCCCGCTGAGCGCGACCGTCGTCGCCACCGGCGTCCCGGCGGACTTCTCGAAGCCCATCGCCGATGCGACCGGCACCTTGCGCATCAGCCAGGAGTCGCTGAACACCCTCGTGAAGATCCCCGGAGCGACCGGAGACATCACCCTCGGCGACGGCACGATCGGCTACGACGGGAAGATCGACCTGCTCGGCCTCCCCGTCGGCTACACCGTGACAGCGACGCCCGAGGCGGCCGGCAAGCAGGTGCTGCTGAAGCCGGACAAGGCCAACCTGACGACCGGGGCCGGCGACGTCAACCTCAGCCGTCTGCTGCAGGCGCTGACCTCGCAGGGCCCGTTCCCGGTGTGCGCGGCGCAGTACCTCCCCGACGGCGTCGAGGTGTCCGACATCCAGGTGACCCCTGGCCACGCCACCGTCGAGCTGACCGCGAGCGACTTCGTCCTCGACCAGAAGTTCATGGCCAGCAAGGGGAGCTGTTCGTAACACGCACCGACCGTGTCGTGCGGCCTGGATAGACTTCTGCTGTCATCTCCACCGGCTTCAGGGGCCAATCCGGGTCCGCTCGCCTAGGAGACCCCCACTCGTCGCCACCCGTGAGGTTCCCTATGGCTGATCCTGTCGCTGCGTCCAACCCGCTCGCCCCGCCGTGGCTGCACGTGCCCGCGGATGCGAACGCGCTCGCCCCTGGCCTCTGGTCGCGGACGGTCGATCGCGACGCGGGAGAGCTGGTCGTCGGCGGTCTCGCGGCGAGCGAGCTCGCCGCCTGCTTCGGCACGCCGCTGTACGTGATCGACGAGGAGGACGCCAGGGCGCGCGCCGTCGAGCTGCGGGAGGCGTTCGACCGCGCGTTCGCCGAGATCGGCACCGCCGCGAAGGTCTACTACGCAGGCAAGGCGTTCCTCAGCATCGAGGTGGCGCGGTGGATGTCGGAGGCCGGCCTCAACATCGACGTCTGCAGCGGGGGCGAACTGACCGTCGCGCTGGCCGCCGGGGTCGACCCGGAGCGCATCGGCTTCCACGGCAACAACAAGTCGCTCGCCGAGATCGACCAGGCGGTCGAGGCCGGCATCGGCGCCATCATCATCGACAGCGTGCAGGAGATCGGCCGCGTCGCCGCCGCAGCCGAGCGCCATAGCGTGGTCCAGAGCGTCCGCCTACGGGTGAACAGCGGCGTGCACGCGCACACCCACGCGTTCCTCGCGACCGCCCACGAGGACCAGAAGTTCGGCATCGCGCTGGAGCAGGCGGCAGAGGCCGTCGCGCTGATCTGGTCGCACGCCTCCCTCGCGTTCCGCGGTCTGCACTGCCACATCGGCTCGCAGATCTTCGGCGCGGACGGCTTCGCCGAGTCGGCCGCCCGGCTGCTCACGCTCCACAAGGAGCTCCTCGCGGGCGGCGACGTGCCCGAGCTGAACCTCGGCGGCGGCTTCGGCATCGCCTACACGTCCGCCGACGACCCCGCGCCGATCGGCGAGCTCGCCAGGCGCATCGCGGAGACGGTGGCGGCGGGATGCGAGGAGCTCGACATCCCGACGCCGGTCGTCGCGTTCGAGCCCGGCCGGTCGATCATCGGCACCGCCGGTCTGACGCTGTACACCGTCGGCACCACGAAGGACGTGCCGGTCGCGTTCCAGGACGACGGTGAGACCGCGGTCCGCCGGTACGTCAGCGTCGACGGCGGGATGAGCGACAACGCCCGCCCCGCGCTCTACGGCGCCGACTACTCGGCCAGGATCGCGAACCGCGTCTCGCCGGCCGCTCCGGCCCTCGTGCGCGTCGCCGGCAAGCACTGCGAGAGCGGCGACATCGTCGTCGACGCGGAGTACCTGCCCGGCGACGTCCAGCCCGGCGACCTGCTCGCCGTGCCCGCGACGGGCGCCTACTGCTGGCCGCTGTCCAGCAACTACAACCACATCGGGCGGCCTCCGGTCGTCGCGGTGCGCGACGGAGAGGCGCGGGTGATCGTCCGCGGCGAGACCATCGAGGACCTCCTCGCGCGCGACGCCGGCTACACGGCGCCCGCATCCACCGTTTCCGCGTCGAAGGAGCGCAGCCAGGCATGATCGAGTACCGCAACCTCCGTGTCGCCCTGCTCGGGGCCGGCTCCGTCGGATCGCAGGTGGCGCGCCTCCTGCTCTCGCAGGGCGACGAGTTCGCCTCCCGCATCGGCGCGCGCCTCGAGCTGGTGGGCATCGCCGTCCGCGACGTGGATGCGCCGCGCGACACCGACCTGCCGCGCGAGCTGTTCACCACCGACGCCTCCTCGCTGATCCTCGGCGCCGACATCGTCGTGGAGCTGATGGGCGGCATCGAGCCGGCCCGCGGCTACGTGCTGGAGGCGCTGAACTCCGGCGCCGACGTCATCACCGCCAACAAAGCGCTGCTGGCGACGCACGGCCCCGAGCTGTTCGACGCCGCCGAGCAGGTCGGCGCGCAGCTCTACTACGAGGCTGCCGTCGCCGGCGCCATCCCGATCATCCGGCCGCTGCGCGACAGCCTCGCGGGCGACCGCATCAACCGCATCCTCGGCATCGTCAACGGCACCACGAACTTCGTGCTCGACCGGATGGACGTGAACGGCGAGACGCTGCAGGACGCGCTGGCGACGGCCACAGACCGCGGATACGCCGAGGCCGACCCGACCGCCGACATCGGGGGGTACGACGCGGCGCAGAAGGCGGCCATCCTGGCCAGCCTGGCCTTCCACACCGTCGTGCCGCTGGAGCGCGTCTACCGCGAGGGCATCACGAGCGTCACCAAGGCGCAGGTGGATGCGGCCCGCGAGGCCGGCGCGGTCATCAAGCTCCTGGCGATCTGCGAGCGTCTGACCGATCCGGAGACGGGGGAGGAGGGCGTCTCAGCCCGCGTCTACCCGGCGCTGATCAGCCGCGACCACCCGCTCGCCGCCGTGCACGGCGCCCACAACGCGGTGTTCGTCCAGGCCGCCGCCGCTGGCGACCTCATGTTCTACGGCGCGGGTGCCGGCGGCGTCGAGACCGCGTCGGCCGTGCTCGGCGACGTCGTCTCCGCCGCCCGGCGGCACGTGGTGGGCGGCCCTGGCGTCGCCGAGTCCACGCACGCCGACCTGCCGGTGCTCGACATCGGCCGCGTCGTCACCCGCTACCAGATCACCCTCGACGTCGAGGACCAGCCCGGCGTCCTCGCCGCGGTCGCGCGCATCCTGAGCGACGGCGACGTCAGCGTCGAGACCGTGCAGCAGTCCGTGCCGAACACCGCAACAGGACCCGTCGCGATCGCCGGAGCGGCATCCGCCGCGACCGGGCCGATTCACGGCGGCGGGACGGCCACCGCTACCCTGGTGATCGGCACCCACGAAGCCGAGGAGGCCGCACTCGCGGCCACCGTCGAGGCTCTCGCGGCGAGCGACGTCGTGACCGCCATCTCTTCCGTTCTCCGAGTCGAAGGATCGTAATGCCCCAGCCGAAGGCCTACAGTCGTCAGTGGCGCGGCGTCCTCCGCGAGTACGCGGACCGCCTGAACATCTCCGATGCCACTCCGATCGTCACGCTGGGCGAGGGCGGCACGCCGCTCATCCCGGCCCCCGCGCTGTCCGCGCGGACAGGCGCCGACGTGTACGTGAAGTTCGAGGGCATGAACCCGACCGGATCCTTCAAGGACCGCGGCATGACCATGGCGATCTCCAAGGCCGTCGAGCACGGTGCGAAGGCGGTCATCTGCGCCTCCACCGGCAACACCTCGGCGTCGGCCGCCGCCTACGCGACGCACGCGGGCATCCAGTCGGTCGTGCTCGTGCCAGAGGGCAAGATCGCGATGGGCAAGCTCAGCCAGGCCATCGCGCACAACGCCCAGCTGCTGCAGGTGCAGGGCAACTTCGACGACTGCCTCGACATCGCGCGCGAGCTGGCCACCAACTACCCGGTGCACCTGGTGAACTCCGTGAACCCCGACCGCATCGAGGGGCAGAAGACCGCCGCCTTCGAGGTCGTCGAGGCCCTGGGTGACGCCCCGGACTTCCACCTGGTCCCGGTCGGCAACGCCGGCAACTACACGGCCTACCACCGCGGCTACACCGAGGAGCTGCAGCGTGGCGAGTCCACCAAGCTGCCCCGGATGTTCGGCTTCCAGGCCTCGGGGAGCGCCCCCATCGTCCTCGGCCACGCCGTGAAGGACCCCGACACGATCGCCACCGCGATCCGCATCGGCAACCCGGCGTCGTGGGAGCTCGCACTGAACGCCCGCGACGACAGCGACGGCTGGTTCGGAGCGATCAGCGACGCCAAGATCCTCGAGGCGCACCGCATCCTCTCCGCCGAGGTCGGCATCTTCGTCGAGCCGGCGTCCGCGATCAGCGTCGCCGGGCTCCTGGAGCGCTCGGAGGCCGGAGTGATCCCCGCCGGCGCGACCGTCGTCCTCACCGTCACCGGCCACGGCCTGAAGGACCCGCAGTGGGCCCTCCGCACGGCCGACGGCTCCGACGTCCAGCCCACCGTCGTCCCGGTCGACACGACGGCCATCGCCGACGTGCTCGGCCTGGCGCCCGCCGGGCAGACCTCCGCCGCAGAGGCGACCGCGTGACCACGCCCGACCTCCGCGGCCGGACCGTCGCGGTCAAGGTCCCGGCGACGAGCGCCAACCTCGGACCGGGATTCGACACGCTCGGCCTCGCCCTCGCGCTGTACGACGAGCTCGAGGTCTCCGTCCGCGACGAGCCCGGTGCGATCGTCGAGGTCACCGGTGTGGGCGAAGGAGAGGTGGCGACCGACGAGAGCAACCTCGTCGTCCGCGCGATCGCGCACACCTTCGAGGCCGTCGGCATCCCGCTTCCCGGCCTGAACCTGCGGGCGCGCAACAGCATCCCGCACGGGCGGGGGATGGGTTCCTCCGGCGCCGCCATCGTCTCCGGCATCATGGCCGCCAAGGGGCTGCTGGAGGGCGTCGTCGACCTGGATGCGCAGACGCTGTTGGCGCTCGCGAACGACATGGAGGGACACCCCGACAACGTGGCGCCCGCCCTGTTCGGCGGCCTGACGATCGCGTGGGTGACCCCGGAGGGTCCGCGGTTCAAGAAGCTCATCGTGCACCGCGGCGTCTCGCCGCTCGTGCTCGTGCCCGAGACGGTCATGTCCACCGCGCTCGCCCGCAGCCTCCAGCCGCAGTCGGTGCCCCACGAGGACGCCGTCTTCAACGTCTCCCGCTCCGCCCTGCTGGTCGCAGCTCTCATCCAGAGCCCCGAGCTGCTGCACGCGGCGACCGAGGACAAGCTCCATCAGAGCTACCGCGCCTCGGCGATGCCCGAGACCGACCGGCTGATCACGCTGCTGCGCGAGAACGGCTTCGCCGCCGTCGTGTCGGGCGCTGGCCCGTCCATCCTCGTGCTCGGGAGCGACCCGAGCCAGCGTCTGGCCGCCGCGCGCCTCGTCGAGGAGTCGGCCGAGACCCGCTGGCAGCCGCTCATGCTCGCCGTCGACTTCAAGGGCGCGACGGTCAGCCGTGTCGCCGCCGAGGCCGCGACGACACGGACGGACACGCCAGCGGCCTAGCGTCGGACGGCCCCGCCGCGAGGTGGTAAACTGCAGTCGCACCCGTGAAGAACCCGCGTCACGAGCGAATTCCGCTTCCGGGTGATCTCCTAGCAATCATGCCGTCACTCCTGCCTGCCTTCCCGGCTCTCCCTTTCCGGAGAACCCGGGCGGCGACGTAGCGCGGATCCGAACGCAGCACGTTCCCGGCAGTTCATGTGACGAAGCTTCAGACGGCGCGTAAGGCGCGCCGGGGGAAAGGATCCTCTTCCGTGACTGATGTCGAACTCCACGCCGGGGGCGTGGACACCAGCGACCTGACCGGCCTCAAGGTGGCAGAGCTGCAAGCTCTCGCCGCCGGGCTCGGGCTCCAGGGCGCAACCCGGCTCCGCAAGGGCGAGCTGGTCGAGGCGATCGCCGCAGCGCGCGCCGCCTCCGCACCGGCCGACACCCTCGAGCTTCCCGAGACCGAGGAGCCGGCCGCCGAGCCGGCCGCCGCCTCCCAGGTGCTCACCGAGCCGCTCATCGCTGAGCCGCTCATCGCCGAGCCCGCAGGGGCCGAGCGCGTCGAGCCCACCGTGGGCGACCCCGTGCTCCCGCAGGCGGACGCCTCCGCCGAGCAGACCGGCGGACGTCGCCGCGGCTCGCGCCGCGTGTCCAGCCCGGACGGCACGGGCATCGCCGGTGCTACCGCCGGATCCGGCGTCGCCGCCGGATCGCACGTCAACTCCGGTGCCACGGGCGTCGAGTCGCTCATTCCCGATGTGGATGCACTGCTCGACTCCGCTCTCGCCTCCCGCGAGCAGGCGCGCGGCCAGAACGGCCAGGGCGCGCAGGACGAGCAGGGCAACGGCCAGAACCAGGGCGGCGGACGCCGTCGGCGCGGTCGCGGCCAGGGCGGTCAGAACGGCGACCAGGGCGCCGACCAGAACCGCGACGGCCAGCAGCGCGACGGCCAGCAGCGCGACGCGCAGCAGCCGCAGGCGGAGCAGGGCCAGCAGGCCGACGCTCCTCAGGGCGACCTCCAGCAGGGCGAGCAGGGCGACAACGCCGGCGAGCAGCAGGGCCAGGGCCGCAACCGCCGCAACCGCAACCGCAACAAGAACAACGGCCAGCAGAACGAGCAGGGCCAGGCGCAGGGCCAGAACCAGCCGAAGGACCTGCAGCAGGGCGGCCAGCAGGGCGACGGCCAGCAGAACCGCGGCCAGAACGCCCAGCAGCAGCTCGAGGGCGACCGCGGCCGCTACCGCGACCGCGACCGCAACCGCAAGCGCCGCGGCGGCGCCCCGGGTGACGAGTTCGAGCCGGAGCTGTCCGACGACGACGTGCTCATCCCCGTCGCCGGCATCCTCGACGTGCTCGACAACTACGCGTTCGTACGGACGACCGGGTACCTCCCGGGCGCCAGCGACGTGTACGTCTCGCTCGGCCAGGTCAAGAAGTACAACCTCCGCAAGGGCGACGCCGTCGTCGGCGCCATCCGCCAGCCGCGCGAGGGCGAGAACAACAGCCGCCAGAAGTACAACGCGCTGGTGAAGGTCGACTCGATCAACGGGCAGACCCCGGACGAGGCGGCCACCCGTGTGGAGTTCGGCAAGCTGACCCCGCTGTACCCGCAGGAGCGCCTGCGCCTGGAGACCGAGCCCAGCAAGGTCACCCAGCGGATCATCGACCTGGTCGCCCCGATCGGAAAGGGTCAGCGCGGTCTCATCGTCGCACCGCCCAAGGCCGGCAAGACCATCGTGATGCAGCAGATCGCCAACGCGATCACCGCCAACAACCCTGAGGTCCACCTCATGGTCGTGCTGGTGGACGAGCGTCCCGAAGAGGTCACCGACATGCAGCGCACGGTGAAGGGTGAGGTCATCGCCTCCACCTTCGACCGCCCGGCGGAGGACCACACCACGGTCGCCGAGCTCGCCATCGAGCGTGCGAAGCGCCTCGTCGAGCTGGGCCACGACGTCGTCGTGCTGCTCGACTCGATCACCCGCCTCGGCCGCGCGTACAACCTGACCGCGCCGGCCTCCGGCCGCATCCTCTCCGGTGGTGTCGACGCCTCGGCGCTGTACCCGCCGAAGCGGTTCTTCGGCGCCGCGCGCAACATCGAGCACGGCGGCTCGCTCACCATCCTCGCCTCGGCGCTGGTGGAGACGGGCTCCAAGATGGACGAGGTCATCTTCGAGGAGTTCAAGGGCACCGGAAACATGGAGCTCCGCCTGTCGCGCCAGCTGGCCGACAAGCGCATCTTCCCGGCCGTCGACGTGAACGCCTCCGGCACCCGCCGCGAGGAGATGCTCATGGGCCAGGACGAGGTCAAGATCACGTGGAAGCTGCGCCGCGCCCTCGCCGGGCTCGACCAGCAGCAGGCCCTCGAGATCGTCCTCGGCCGCCTGAAGGAGACCTCGAGCAACGTCGAGTTCCTGATGCAGGTGCAGAAGTCGATGCCGGCGCCGACCAACGGCCACGGCAACGCGCACTCGCACGGCCACGAGAACGACCACCGCTAGCTGCGATCAGCGCCCGCCCGCCGTGCCACCGTGCACGGCGGGCGGGCGCTTCGTCGTTCCCCGGCCGCACCCCTCCAGAAAGAAGACCCCATGTTCGAATCGGTGAACAGCCTCATCGCCGAGCACGACGACCTCCAGCAGCAGCTCTCCGACCCGGAGCTGCACAGCGACCCGGTCCGCTCCAAGCGCGTCAATCGGCGCTACGCCGAGCTCAGTCGCATCGTCGCCGCGTACAACGAGTGGAAGCAGCTGTCCGACGACCTCGACGCCGCCCGCGAGCTGGCCACGGAGGACGCGGCGTTCGCCGAGGAGGTCCCCGGTCTGGAGCAGAGCGTCGCCGATTCGGCCGAGAAGCTGCGCCGCCTGCTCATCCCGCGCGACCCCAACGACAGCCGCGACGTGATCATGGAGATCAAGATGGGGGAGGGCGGCGCCGAGTCCGCTCTCTTCGCCGGCGACCTGCTGCGCATGTACCTGCACTACGCCGACTCCAAGCGGTGGAAGGCCGAGATCATCGAGCAGACCTCCAGCGACCTCGGCGGCATCAAGGATGTCCAGGTCGCGTTCAAGGGCAGCTCCACCGATCCCGCCGAGGGCGTCTGGGCGCACCTGAAGTACGAGGGCGGCGTGCACCGCGTCCAGCGCGTGCCGGCGACCGAGTCGCAGGGCCGCATCCACACGTCCGCCGCCGGCGTCCTGGTGTTCCCGGAGGTGGACGAGCCGGAGGAGGTCGAGATCAACCCGAACGACCTCAAGATCGACGTTTTCCGGTCGTCCGGCCCCGGCGGTCAGTCGGTCAACACGACGGACTCGGCCGTGCGGATCACCCATGTGCCGACCGGCATCGTCGTCTCGATGCAGAACGAGAAGAGCCAGCTGCAGAACCGCGAGGCCGCGATGCGCGTGCTCCGCGCCCGGCTGCTGGCCCGGCAGCAGGAGGAGGCGGACGCCGAGGCCGCGGAGTTCCGCAAGGGCCAGATCCGCACGATGGACCGCTCCGAGCGCATCCGCACGTACAACTTCCCGGAGAACCGGATCGCGGACCACCGCACCGGCTACAAGGCCTACAACCTCGACGCCGTCATGAACGGCGCCCTCGACCCCGTCATCGAGTCGAACATCCAGGCCGACGAAGAATCGCGCCTCGCCGACCTAGCCACCGACTAACCCCTTCCCACCCACCGTCGAGTCCGCAAACTTTGAACGCTGGGTGTGCTCCGAACGTGCAAAGTTTGCGTACTCGACGGTGGGCGCAGAGGGCGAGAGCTGAGGGAAGGCGCGCGGTCAGCGGAGGGCAGTGGTCGCGCGGTCCCGGGTCGTGAGGTCGCGGTGCGTCGCGGCAGCACGCCAGCCGTCGGCGGTCAGGAGGTCGCGGATCGCCGCGCCCTGCAGCTCGCCGTGCTCGAGCACGAGGGTGCCGCCCGGGTGGAGCAGCCGCTGGGCGACCCGGGAGATCGTGCGCACGACGTCCAACCCGTCAGGGCCGCCGTAGAGCGCGGCGTGCGGGTCGTGCAGCCGGACCTCGGGATCGCGCGGGATGGCGTCGTCCGGCACGTACGGCGGGTTCGAGATGACCACATCCACCGTCCCGTCGAGCTGCGGGAGCGCGTCGGCGAGGTCGATGAACACCGGCGTCAGGTTCGTGGCGCCGACCTCGTCGATGTTCCGGCGCGCCCAGATGAACGCCTCCGGCGAATTCTCGACCGCGTACACGCGTGCGTGCGGCACCTCCGTCGCGAGGGCCAGCGCGATCGCGCCGCTCCCGGTGCCGAGGTCGACCGCGACCGGCTCGGGCGAGGGGACGGCGCGGAGCGCGTCGATCGCGAACTGCGCCACCTGCTCCGTCTCGGGCCGCGGTACGAAGACACCCGGCCCGACGTTGAGCTCGAGCGAGCGGAACGGGGCGCGGCCCGTGATGTGCTGCAGCGGCTCCCGGGCGGCTCGGCGTTCGACGAGGGATCGCAGGGTCGCGGCGTCCTCGGGAGGAAGTTCCGCATCCATCACGACGAGCGCCTGGACGCGGCCGCGGCCGACGCCGAGCACGTGCCCGACGAGGAGTTCGGCATCCACCTCCGGGTCGGGGACGCCTGCGCGCGACAGTGCGGCGACGGCATCGTCCCGTGCGGATCGGACGGAGACGGCGCCGGAGGACGCGGCGGGGGATGCGCCAGGAGCAGGGGTGGTGGGGGTCATCGCCAGAAGAGCCTAGCGGCTGGCGCACGGCGTCTAGAGTGGAGACGCGATCACGCATCCCCCTGTCGTCATCCACCGTACGAGAGCACGAGGAACAGGCCATGTCAGGTCACATCTACGAGAACGTCACCGAGGCCGTCGGCCGTACGCCGCTCGTCCGCCTCAACCGGCTGACCGAGGGCGTCGACGCGACGATCCTCGCCAAGCTCGAGTTCTACAACCCGGCCGGCAGCGTCAAGGACCGCATCGGTGTCGCGATCGTCGACGCCGCGGAGAAGGCCGGAGCCCTCACGCCCGGTGGCACGATCGTCGAGGCCACCAGCGGCAACACCGGCATCGCGCTCGCCATGGTCGGTGCGGCGCGCGGCTACAAGGTGATCCTCGCGATGCCCGAGACCATGAGCAAGGAGCGCCGCGTGCTGCTGCGCGCGTTCGGCGCCGAGATCGTGCTGACGCCCGGCCCCGACGGGATGCGCGGAGCGGTCGAGACGGCGCAGGACATCGTCGCGAAGACCGACAACGCCATCTGGGCGCGCCAGTTCGCCAACGAGGCCAACCCGGCCATCCACCGCGCCACCACGGCGGAGGAGATCTGGGAGGACACGGCCGGCGACGTCGACATCTTCGTCGCGGGCGTCGGGACCGGCGGCACGATCACCGGCGTCGGCCAGGTGCTCAAGGAGCGCAAGCCCGGCGTCACGGTGGTCGCCGTCGAGCCGCTCGACTCGCCCATTCTGAACGGCGGCAAGCCGGGACCGCACAAGATCCAGGGGATCGGGGCGAACTTCGTGCCCGAGATCCTCGACACCACCGTGTACGACGAGGTGGTGGACGTCTCCTTCGACGACGCGCTCGACGTGGCGAAGCGGCTCGCCAGCGAGGAGGGCATCCTCGCCGGCATCTCGTCCGGTGCGATCGTCTGGGCGGCTCTTCAGCTCGCCCAGCGTCCGGAGAACGCGGGCAAGACCATCGTCGCGATCGTCTGCGACACCGGTGAGCGGTACATCTCCACGCCGCTCTGGGCCGACCTGCTGGACTGAACGGGGTGCCGATCTTCCGAGCGCGCGAGGACATCCGCAACGCGCGCAGGCACGACCCTGCGGCCCGCACCGGGTTCGAGGTCGCCACGGCGTACTCCGGGCTTCATGCCGTGTGGTCGTACCGCATCGCGCACCGGATGTGGCGCGCGGGCCTGCGGACGCCCGCGCGGCTGCTGTCGCAGTTCACCCGCTTCCTGACCGGGATCGAGATCCACCCGGGGGCGCGCATCGGTCGCCGTTTCTTCATCGACCATGGGATGGGCGTGGTGATCGGCGAGACGACGTGGATCGGCGACGACGTCATGCTCTATCACGGCGTCACGCTGGGCGGCCGGGGGAGCGGGCACGGCAAACGGCATCCCACGGTGGAGGACGGCGTGATCGTCGGCGCCGGGGCCAAGGTGCTCGGTGCGATCACGATCGGGGCGCGCTCGGTGATCGGGGCGAACGCCGTCGTCACGCGGGATGCGCCCGCCGACTCGCTGCTCGTCGGCGTGCCGGCGCATCCCCGCCCCCGCTCGGGCCACGAGCAGATCGCGGGCGACGACTGGATCGACCCCGCCATGTACATCTGACCCGTTCGCCCACCGTCGAGTCCGCGAACTCTGCACACGACGCGCGGCGCGAGCGTACAAAGTTTGCGGACTCGACGGCGGGCGGAGGGGTGCGGCGCGGAGGGGGCGGGGGTCAGCGGGCGGCGCGCTCCGCCTCACGGGCGGCGCGCTCGCGGGCGCGCGCGATCGCCTCGCGCTCGTTCTTGCGGGCCTCGCGCAGACGCGACTCCGCCTCCCGGCGCGCCTTCGCCGCCTCGCGAACCGCCTTGTCACGCGGGATCGGCTCCGGCCGATCCTCGTACGGGGTGACGGGCTCGCCGCTCCGCCGTGCGGCCATGTAGGTCGCGACGCCGTCGAGGATGCGCTCCAGTCCGAACGCGAAGTCGTCCTGGTCGTCGGCGCCGTCGGAGTCCGCGTAAGCACCGGATGACACGAGCGGCGCCAGGTCGGGGAAGCGCTCGGGCGTCACCAGCTCGGCGAGCGCTGCGGTGAAGGCCTCGCCGTGGGCGGGCGGCGCGTCCGCGGAGCGCGAGCGGCTCACATCCCGCTCGACGATGGCGACCGCGCGGGCGTACGACGACAGCAGAAGCGCTGTCGACATCTTCTCGGCGTCCGTGAGCGGCAGGCCGCGCATCTCACGGAGCCCCCAGTCCAACACGGCCAGGTTGTTGGGCATCAGCGGGATGCCGCTGATCGGGATGTCGGGGAACCACGGGTGCGCCTGGATCACCTCGATGTTCGCCATGGCCCACCGCCGCAGCCCGGCACGCCAGTCGTGATCCGAGCCGTCCGTGCGCGAGCCTTCCTGGCTGCCGGCGTCGCCGCGCCGCGCCAGCTCGTCGTCCGGCGGGATGGGGATGGCGCAGACCGCATCCTGCATCAGAGCGAGGACATCGTCCTTGCTGGTGACGTACCGGTAGAGCGACATCGTCGTGAAGCCGAGGTCGCCGGCGATGCGGCTCATAGACACCGCGCCCAGGCCGTCGGTGTCCGCGATCTCGATGGCCGTGTCGACGATGCGCTCGATGCTCAGCTCGCGCTTCGGCCCGCGCTGCGGGTGCTCGGCGACGCCCCAGCTGAGCGCGACGGCGCGGGGGAGGACGTCCTCGACGTCGTCGGCCATGGTCCCGCCCTTCTCATCCCGTGTTCCCGGATCTTCGGGATCAGGTGTTGACACCCATCCTAGGACTGTGTATCACTTAAACAGTTGTTTACAGCATAAACAGTTTAGGCAACACACAGAAGGGAAAGTCCGATGAACGGAACCGCGATCGAGGTGGTCGGCCTCCGCAAGTCCTTCGGGGAGCAGACGGTCCTCGACGGCATCGACCTGCGCGTGCGGTCGGGGAGCGTCTTCGCGCTGCTCGGGCCGAACGGTGCGGGCAAGACGACGCTGATCACCATCCTCTCGACCCTGGTCCGGCCCGACGCGGGAAGCGTCACGGTCGCCGGCCACGACGTGGTCGCCGAGCCCGAGGAGGTGCGGCGCGCGATCAGCGTGACGGGCCAGTCCGCGGCTGTGGACGGCGTGCTCACGGGGGAGGAGAACCTGCGGATGATGGCACGCCTCTCCGGCTTCACCGCCGCCGAGTCGCGCCGAAGGGCCGGCGAGCTGATCGACGCGTTCGACCTGACCGCGGCGGCACGCAAGCGCGTCAAGACCTATTCCGGCGGGATGCGACGGCGCCTCGACCTGGCGCTCAGCCTGGTCGCGACGCCGCCGGTCATCTTCCTGGACGAGCCGACGACCGGCCTCGACACCCGCAGCAGGCAGGCGCTCTGGGACATCATCCAGGACCTGGCACGCCGGGGAACCACCATCCTGCTCACCACGCAGTACCTCGAGGAGGCCGACCAGCTGGCCGACCGAATCGCCGTCCTCGACCACGGCACGATCGTCGCGGAGGGGACCGCCACCGAGCTGAAGGCGCGCGTCGGCGGCGAGGTCGTCGAGCTCCGCGACGCGCACGGCGAGATCGTGCGGGAGGTGCCGACCGACGGAAGCGTCGAGGCGCTCCGCGACGCCATCGATACGCTCGACGCCCTCCGCGTCCCCGGAGCCTCCATCGGCATCCGCAAGCCGTCGCTCGACGACGCCTTCCTCGCCCTGACCGGGCAGTCCGTCCAGAACGTCCCCCAGAACACCTCGACCGAGAAGGAGGTCGTCCGATGACCGCTCTCACCGTTCCCGTCCGCTCGGCGCGGCGGGTTTCGCCCCTCACGAGCACCCTCGTCTTCGTGGGTCGCAGCGTCCGCCACTCGCTCCGCGATGTGGACGCGCTCACCATGGCCATCGCGCTTCCGGTGATCCTCATGCTGCTGTTCACGTTCGTGTTCGGCGGGGCCATCGACCGCTCGGGCGATTACGTCCAGTACGTCGTGCCCGGCATCATCCTGCTGTGCGCCGGTTTCGGGGCGTCGAGCACCGCGGTGGATGTGGCCAACGACATGAGCGACGGCATCGTCGACCGCTTCCGGACGATGCCGCTGCGATCCCGCGGCGTCGTGACCGGACACGTGGTGGCCAGCCTTCTGCGGAACATGGTCGCGACCGGCGTCGTCATCGGCGTCGCCCTGCTGCTGGGCTTCCGCCCGACCGCCGATGTGGCGCAGTGGATCGGCGCGCTCGGAATCGTCGCCCTGTTCATCCTGGCGATCACCTGGCTGTTCGCCGCCATCGGCCTCGCGGCGAAGAGCCCGACCGCGGCGAGCGGGTACGGCTTCGCCGTGCTGTTCCTGCCGTACTTATCGAGCGCGTTCGTGCCGACGGACACGATGCCGGACTGGCTGCGGTGGGTGGCCGAGAACCAGCCGATCACCCCGATCATCGAGACGATCCGCGCGCTGCTCTTCGGCCGCGACCCGGGCACCGACCTGTGGTGGGCCCTGGGTTGGTGCGCTCTCATCGTCGCGGTCGCCTACGTCTGGGCCGCCTGGCTCTTCCGCCGCTCCGCCGGCCGCCGCTGAGCCCGCTCCCACCCACCGTCGAGTCCGCACAAATTGCACACGCCCCCCGCGTGTCGCGTGCAAAGTTTGCGGACTCGACGGTGGGGGAGAGGAGAAGAGGGAGGGGTCAGCGGGCGGCGAAGGCGTGGAGGGCGTCGAGCATGCCGTCGGTGTCGAAGGTGCCGTCCTCGCGCTTGGCGAAGTGGTACGCGTGCATCCCGCACTCGCGGGCGCCCTCCACATTCGCGATCGAGTCGTCGAAGAGGATGGCGTCCTCCGGGCGCACCCCGAACCGCCCGAGCGCCCTGGTGTAGATCCGGCGCTCGGGCTTCCGTGCGCCGAGCACGGCCGAGACCAGGTCGTTGTCCTGCAGCACGTCGACGATCTCGGGCGTCAGCACCGGCAGCGAGTCCTTGAACGGGATGGGGTTGTTCGACAGCAGCGACACCGTCCCCAGCGTCGCGGCCTCGTGCAGCGCCGCGATCGCGCCGGGGATGGGCGTCATGGCCGCTTTCCGCGCCTCCTGCCACTGCGCGAGCGTCAGCCGGGCGCCGGTCACCTCGGCGAACGCCTCCAGGTACTCCTCGCTCGTGGCGTACTCGCCGATCTCGGCCGCACGCTCGTGTCCACCCGCCCACCAGCTGGATGCGAGCCGGTACTGGCTCACGCCTCCCAGCTCCGCGAGCTTGGGCAGCCGCTTGTGGAAGTCGTAGTCGTAGAGCGTCTTGTCGCAGTCGAAGAAGTAGACATCCATCCCCTCCAGTATCGTCCTCCCAGTCTGGGCTTCCGCGCCCCGGCTATCATTGAGCCGTCATGGCCTCCATCTACGACTGCTCCGTCGACTCCGAGCTGCTCACCGGCATGCGCCTCGCACGGGCCGCGATCGGGCGGGGCGAGCTCGTCGTCATCCCCACCGACACCGTGTACGGGGTGGCTGCGGACGCCTTCAGTCCCGCCGCCGTGCAGCGCCTGCTCGACGCGAAGGGACGCGGCCGCCAGTCGCCGCCCCCGGTGCTGGTCCCCGGCATCCCGACGCTCGCCGCCCTCGCCGAGCGGGTGCCGGACGAGGTGGATGCGCTGGTGAAGGCCTTCTGGCCCGGCGGCCTCACGATCGTCCTGCCCGCGTCGCCGTCGCTGGTCTGGGATCTCGGCGAGACGAAGGGCACGGTCGCCCTCCGCATGCCGAAGGACACGATCGCGCTCGAGCTGCTGTCCGAGACCGGTCCGCTCGCCGTGTCGTCCGCGAACCTCACCGGCCGCCCGGCCGCCCGCACCGCCGCAGAGGCCGAGGCCATGCTGGGCGACTCCATCTCCGTCTACCTCGACGGGGGCGAGGCCGGTTCCGACTACGAGCGCGTCGAGGGCAAGGACTCCTCGTCGACGATCGTGGATGCGACCGCTCTGGCCGCAGGTGTGGGCGGACTGCGCATCCTGCGCCACGGCGTCATCTCGGTCGATCAGCTGCGCGAGGTCGTCGGCGACGCCCTGGACGAGCCGGCGGCCGCTGCGGACGCCGCCCCGTGACCCTCCTCCTCGCCCTCGCACTGATCTCGGCCGTCATCACGTTCGGGATGTCGTTCGTCGTCTACAAGCTGGCGATGCGGTACCGCCTGTACCCGAAGATCCGGGCGCGCGACGTGCACACCCGGCCGACGCCCCGCCTCGGCGGCGTCGCGATGTTCCTCGGCATCCTGGTCGCTTTCGGCGTCTCGTGGCTGCTGTCGAGCCAGTTCGGCGTGCTGACGCTGATCTTCTCCGACCAGGGGCCGATCCTCGCGATCCTGGGGGCCTCCCTGCTCATCGTCGTGATCGGCGTCGCCGACGACATCTGGGATCTCGACTGGATGACGAAGCTGGCCGGGCAGTTCGTGGCCGCCGGCCTCGTCGCCTGGTTGGGCGTGCAGATCTATTCGCTGCCGATCGGCGGCCTCACCGTCGGCTCGCCGGTCATGTCGATCATCATCACGCTGTTCGCCATCGTGCTGGTGATGAACGCGATCAACTTCATCGACGGCCTGGACGGGCTGGTCGCGGGCGTCGCGCTGATCGCGAACGGCACGTTCCTCGTCTACACCTACCTCCTGCAGCGCGAGATCAGCCCGCAGAACTACTTCAGCCTCGCCGGCGTGATCGCCGCGATCCTGGTCGGCGCATGCGCCGGGTTCCTGCCGCTCAACTGGCACCCCGCGAAGATGTTCATGGGAGATGCGGGCGCGCTGCTGATCGGCCTGCTCATGGCGACCTCGGCGATCTCGGTGACGGGGACGATCAACCCGCAGGACCTGCAGACGCTCGGCCGGTCGTCGCTCGTCCCGGCGTTCATCCCGATCATCCTGCCGTTCGCGGTGCTCATCATCCCGCTGCTCGACTTCGGGCTCGCGGTCATCCGCCGCCTGCGCGCGGGCAAGTCGCCGTTCAGCGCGGACCGCAAGCACCTGCACCACCGACTGCTCGACATGGGTCACACCCACCTCCACGCGGTGCTCATCTTCTATGCGTGGACCGCCGTGCTGTCGATCGGCTGCCTGCTGTTCTTCTTCGACCCGTATTGGATGGCGATCGTCTTCGTCGCGATCGGGCTCGTGGTCTGCACCGCGTTCACGCTCGCTCCGCTGAGCCGCAGGAAGGCGAACGAGGCCGTCGCCGAGCTCGCACCGGCGGGCAGCCGCGAGGCAGCGGAGACCGCGCGCTTCGACCAGCTGGATGCGGCGAGCGAGAGCACGCCGGCCACGCCCGCATCCCCGACATCCCCGACCGCTCTGACCGAGGAGACCCGATGACCGACCAGCAGGACGGAGCCACCGCCCCGCGGCCGGCCCAGCCGCCCGCCCAGCCCACCTCGACGCCCGTGCTGAGGGACGTGCTGAAGTACGGCCTGATCCTGGCCGCGGTGATCGCCGTCGTGGGGATGCTGCTCGGCGGTCTGTTCGCCGGATGGGTCGGCGTCACCAGCGCGCTGATCGGCACCGCGATGGCGGCGGTGTTCCTGTCGATCACGGCGCTCAGCATCCTGATCGCCAACCGTTTCATCGGCACAGACCTCTTCGTGGGCCTGTTCTTCGGCATCGTCCTGGGCGGCTGGATCGTCAAGTTCGTGCTGTTCCTGGTGCTCGCGATCTTGCTGCGCGACCAGCCCTGGATCAACCCCGTCGTGCTCTTCCTCAGCCTCATCGCCGGGGTGATCGGATCGCTCGTGGTGGACATGATCGTGGTCTTCCGCTCCCGCGTTCCCTACGTCAGCGACGTGACGCTGCCGGGGGAGAAGCGCTGACCTGTATCCAATTCGTTATGGGCTGAAAACTCTTGTAGAGTTATGAGCGATCCCCCACCCCGTTCGCGCCCGAGAAACTCTGAGGTCGCGAGAAGTGCAGGGTGTCCCACCGTTCGTCGTCGCGAGAGCTGTTTCAGCTCGACGCCCCGAAACAGGAGATAGCGCTGTTAGCTAACGCTGTGAACCTGCTGGTCCAGGCCGCAAGCTCCGATGATGGAAGCTTCCAGGGTCCCTCGATCAACGAGTTCTTCCCCCCGACCCTGTTCACGATCGGTGACCTCGAGTTCAACCGCATCTTCGTGGTCCGCGCCATCGCGACCATCGCGCTGATCCTCATCTTCTGGCTCGGCACCCGCCGCATGCGCCTCATCCCCGGCCGCTTCCAGTCGGTCGTCGAGATGGGTCTCGACTTCGTGCGCGTCAACATCGCGGAAGACCTGCTCGGCAAGAAGGACGGCCGCCGGTTCCTGCCGCTGCTGACCACCATCTTCTTCATGGTGCTGTTCTTCAACATCACCGGCATCATCCCGCTCCTCAACATCGCCGGCACGTCGGTCATCGCCGTCCCCCTGCTGCTCGCGGTCGTCGCGTACATCACCTTCATCTACGCGGGCGTCAAGAAGAGCCCGAAGAACTTCTTCAAGAACGCGCTCTTCCCGCCCGGCGTTCCGTGGTTCCTCTACATCATCGTGACGCCCATCGAGTTCGTCTCGACCTTCATCCTGCGTCCGATCACCCTGACGCTGCGACTCCTGATGAACATGGTCGTCGGGCACCTCCTGCTCGTCCTGTTCTTCCTCGCCACGGAGTTCTTCTTCTTCACGGCGGGCGGCTGGTGGTCGCTGTTCGGCGTCGGCACCTTCGCCTTCGGCTTCGCATTCACCGTCTTCGAGATCCTGGTCGCAGTCCTGCAGGCCTACGTCTTCGCACTGCTCACCGCTGTCTACATCCAGCTGGCAGTCGCCGAGGAACACTAAGAACGATCCGCGCACCCGCACGGATCGCCATCACGGAAGGAAACACACAACGTGGACATCGCTGCAATCAACGGCAACATCGCCACCGTCGGTTACGGCCTCGCGGCCATCGGCCCGGCCATCGGCGTGGGCATCGTCGTCGGCAAGACCATCGAGGGCGTCGCTCGCCAGCCCGAGCTGGCCGGCCGCCTCCAGGTCCTGATGTACATCGGTATCGCATTCACCGAGGCGCTCGCGTTCATCGGTATCGCTACCTACTTCATCTTCCAGTAATCCTCTTTTCCCTCAGTAAGGAGGAACCATGCTCAAGAGTGTGGTGATCGCAGCCTCAGAGGGGTCGCACAACCCGCTGATCCCGGAGTTGCCGGACGTCATCGGCGCGCTTCTCTGCTTCCTGATCATCCTGTTCTTCTTCTGGAAGCTCGTGCTTCCGCGCATGAAGAAGCTGCTGGATGAGCGCGCAGAGGCGATCGAGGGCAACATCGAGAAGGCCGACGAGGCGCAGCGCAAGGCCGAGGCCCTGCTGGAGGAGTACACCGCCCAGCTCGCCGAGGCGCGTGCTGAGGCGGGCAAGATCCGCGAGACCGCCCGTGCCGACGGCCAAAAGATCGTCGCGGAGGCCCGCGAGGCCGCCGCGACGGAGGCCGCGCGTGTGACCGCCCAGGCGCAGGCGCAGCTCGAGGCGGAGCGCCAGACGGCGCTCGTCCAGCTGCGCGGCGAGGTGGGCTCGCTGGCGATCGACCTCGCGTCGACCGTCGTGCGTGAGGCCCTCGATGAGGACAAGCGCGCACAGGCGATCGTGGACCGCTTCCTGGCGGACCTCGAGGCCGACGAGAAGGCTCAGGCCGACCAGAAGGCAGGATCGGGCAACTGATGGGAAGCGCCACCAGAGAAGCATTGGCCAACTCCGTCTCGGCTCTCGCCGACCTGGGGTCCAAGGCCGATCTGGCGACGGCTGAGGACCTGTTCAGCGCAGGGCGAGTCGTCGCCGACTCGGCCCAGCTGCGGGCGGTCCTCGGCGACCCGACGGTCCCGGCGGAGGGCAAGACGGTGCTCGTGAAGCGCGTCTTCGCCTCGCTGTCGGCTCCGGCCGTCGAGCTGCTCACCGTGATCGCCGCTCAGCGCTGGTCGTCGCACGACGACCTGCTCGGGGCGATCGAGGAGCTCGGGATCCGTGCGATCGCCGGCTCCGCGCCCCGGAACGTCGACATCGTCGCCGAGCTGCTGACCTTCGGAGGCGCCGTGACCTCCGACGCGAGCCTCGAGCTCGCGCTGCGCAGCAAGCTCGCCTCGGCCGACTCCAAGGTCGCGCTGGTCGAGCGCCTGCTCGGCGGAAAAGCGTCGAAGGAGACCGTCGCCATCGTGCGCCAGCTCGTCGCCCAGCCCCGCGGCCGCAGCGTCCGCGAGTCGCTCCGTGCGGCCGCGCGCATGGTGGCCGCCCAGTCCGGGCAGACCATCGCGACGGTCTACGCCGCGTCCGCGCTTCCCGTGGCCCAGGCCGAGCGCCTGCGCACGGTGCTCAGCGCCTCCTACGGCGACCTCAGGATCAACCAGGTCGTCGACCCCTCGATCATCGGCGGATTGCGCGTGCAGATCGGTGACGACGTCATCGATGGAAGCATCGCGTCGCGTCTGGCCGAACTCCGGCTTCAGCTGGCGGGCTGACCGCCTCAAGATAGGAATCACTATGGCAGACACACAGATCAGCCCCGACGACATCCGCGACGCGCTCAAGGACTTCGTCAACACGTACGAGCCGGCGTCCGCACAGGCGACCGAGATCGGCCACGTCCTCGACGCCTCCGACGGCATCGCGCACGTCGAGGGCCTCCCGAGCGTGATGGCCAACGAGCTCATCCGCTTCGCGGACGGCACGCTGGGCCTCGCTCAGAACCTCGACGAGAACGAGGTCGGTGTCGTCGTGCTCGGCGAGTTCGACCACATCGTCGAGGGCATGGAGGTGACCCGCACCGGCGAGGTCCTCTCCGTCCCCGTCGGCGACGGCTACCTCGGCCGCGTCGTCGACCCGCTCGGCAACCCGATCGACGGTCTCGGCGAGATCGCCAGCGAGGGCCGCCGCGAGCTCGAGCTCCAGGCGCCCGGCGTCATGCAGCGCAAGTCGGTTCACGAGCCGCTGCAGACCGGCATCAAGGCCATCGACGCGATGATCCCGGTCGGCCGCGGACAGCGCCAGCTGATCATCGGCGACCGCCAGACCGGCAAGACGGCCATCGCGATCGACACGATCATCAACCAGAAGGCCAACTGGGAGTCGGGCGACGTCAACAAGCAGGTCCGCTGCATCTACGTCGCGATCGGCCAGAAGGGCTCGACCATCGCCTCGGTGAAGGGCGCGCTCGAGGACGCCGGCGCGATGGAGTACACCACCATCGTCGCGGCCCCCGCCTCCGACCCGGCCGGCTTCAAGTACCTCGCCCCCTACACCGGCTCGGCCATCGGCCAGCACTGGATGTACGGCGGCAAGCACGTCCTGATCGTCTTCGACGACCTGTCCAAGCAGGCCGAGGCGTACCGCGCCGTGTCGCTGCTGCTCCGTCGTCCGCCGGGACGCGAGGCCTACCCGGGTGACGTCTTCTACCTGCACTCCCGCCTGCTGGAGCGCTGCGCCAAGCTCTCCGACGAGCTGGGCGCCGGCTCGATGACCGGTCTGCCGATCATCGAGACCAAGGCGAACGACGTCTCGGCGTACATCCCGACCAACGTGATCTCGATCACCGACGGCCAGATCTTCCTGCAGTCCGACCTCTTCAACGCCAACCAGCGCCCTGCGGTCGACGTCGGCATCTCGGTCTCGCGAGTCGGTGGCGACGCGCAGGTCAAGTCCATCAAGAAGGTCTCCGGCACGCTCAAGCTCGAGCTGGCGCAGTACCGCTCGCTCGAGGCGTTCGCGATGTTCGCGTCCGACCTCGACGCGGCGAGCCGCCGTCAGCTGGCGCGCGGCGCCCGCCTCACCGAGCTGCTGAAGCAGCCGCAGTACTCGCCGTTCCCGGTGGAGGAGCAGGTCGTCTCGATCTGGGCCGGCACCAACGGCAAGCTGGACGAGGTCGCCGTCGAGGACGTCCTGCGCTTCGAGGCCGAGCTGCTCGACCACCTGCGCCGGAACACCGACATCCTCGACACGCTGCGCGACACCAACGTCCTCGACGACGACACGGTCGCGAAGCTCGACTCCGAGGTGGACACGTTCAAGCTCGAGTTCCAGACCGGTGAGGGCAAGCCGCTCGCCTCGGTCGGACGCGAGGAGTTCCAGGCCATCGACGAGGACGAGGTCGACCAGGAGCGCATCGTCAAGGCCCGGCGCTGAGCGCTGAGGCCCTGAGAGACTAGGTAACAAGGAGAGACATGGGAGCACAGCTTCGGGTCTACCGGCAGAAGATCAGATCTGCCCAGACGACCAAGAAGATCACCCGTGCGATGGAGCTGATCTCCGCCTCCCGCATCCAGAAGGCGCAGGCGCGGGTCGCCGCCAGCTCGCCGTACGCCCGCGCGATCACGCGCGCGGTGTCGGCGGTGGCGACGTACTCGAACGTCGACCACGTCCTGACCACAGAGCCGGAGAAGATCGAGCGCGCCGCGATCGTCATCTTCTCCTCCGACCGCGGTCTCGCTGGTGCGTTCAACTCGAACGTGCTCAAGGAGTCCGAGAAGCTCGCGGAGCTGCTGCGCAGCCAGGGCAAGGAGGTCGTGTACTTCCTCGTCGGCCGCAAGGCGCAGGGCTACTTCAGCTTCCGCCGCCGTGCGTTCGAGCGGGTGTGGACCGGCAACACGGATGCCCCGGAGTTCGAGCAGGCCAAGGAAATCGCCGACGCGATCCTGGAGTCCTTCCTGCGCGATGCGTCCGACGGCGGTGTGGACGAGATCCACATCATCTACAACCGCTTCATCAGCATGCTGACCCAGGAGCCGCAGGTCGTCCGCCTGCTGCCGCTGGAGGTCGTCGAGGGCGTGGAGGAGCCGGACCGCACGCAGGTCCTGCCGCTCTACGAGTTCGAGCCGGATGTGGGGACGGTGCTCGACTCGCTGCTCCCCGTCTACATCGAGAGCCGCATCTTCAACGCGATGCTGCAGTCGGCCGCCTCCAAGCACGCCGCGACGCAGAAGGCCATGAAGGCTGCGAGCGACAACGCCGACAAGCTCATCACCGACTACACGCGTCTGGCCAACAACGCCCGTCAGGCGGAGATCACTCAGCAGATCTCCGAGATCGTCGGCGGCGCGGATGCGCTGAGCTCGTCCCACTGATCGTCCAACGAGAGAGATAACAATCATGACTACCGCTACCGCCGAAGCCCAGGCTTCGACCGCGCAGCCGGCCGGTGTGGGACGAATTGCCCGCGTGACCGGTCCGGTCGTCGACATCGAGTTCCCGCACGATGCGATCCCGGGCATCTACAACGCCCTGAAGACCACGATCACGATCGGCGAGGAGTCGACCGAGATCACGCTCGAGGTCGCTCAGCACCTCGGCGACGACCTGGTGCGCGCGATCGCGCTGAAGCCGACCGACGGCCTGGTCCGCGGCGGCGAGGTGCGCGACACCGGTGCTCCGATCAGCGTGCCCGTCGGCGACGTGACCAAGGGCAAGGTGTTCAACGTCACCGGTGACATCCTGAACCTCGAGCCGGGCGAGAAGGTCGAGATCACCGAGCGCTGGCCCATCCACCGCAACCCGCCGGCGTTCGACCAGCTCGAGTCCAAGACCCAGCTGTTCGAGACCGGCATCAAGGTCATCGACCTGCTCACCCCGTACGTCCAGGGTGGAAAGATCGGCCTGTTCGGCGGCGCCGGCGTCGGCAAGACCGTCCTCATCCAGGAGATGATCCAGCGTGTGGCGCAGGATCACGGTGGTGTGTCGGTGTTCGCCGGTGTCGGCGAGCGCACCCGTGAGGGCAACGACCTCATCCACGAGATGGAGGAGGCGGGCGTCTTCGACAAGACCGCGCTCGTCTTCGGCCAGATGGACGAGCCGCCGGGGACGCGTCTGCGCGTCGCCCTGTCCGCTCTGACGATGGCGGAGTACTTCCGCGACGTGCAGAACCAGGACGTGCTGCTCTTCATCGACAACATCTTCCGGTTCACGCAGGCCGGTTCCGAGGTGTCCACGCTGCTCGGCCGTATGCCGTCGGCCGTGGGTTACCAGCCGAACCTCGCCGACGAGATGGGTCAGCTCCAGGAGCGCATCACCTCGACCCGCGGTCACTCGATCACCTCGCTGCAGGCGATCTACGTGCCGGCCGACGACTACACCGACCCGGCGCCGGCGACCACGTTCGCCCACCTCGACGCCACGACCGAGCTCTCGCGTGAGATCGCGTCGAAGGGTCTGTACCCGGCGGTCGACCCGCTGACCTCGACCTCGCGCATCCTCGACCCCCGCTACCTGGGTGAGGACCACTACCGCGTGGCCACGACGGTCAAGCAGATCCTGCAGAAGAACAAGGAGCTGCAGGAGATCATCGCGATCCTCGGTGTCGACGAGCTGTCGGAGGAGGACAAGATCACGGTGTCGCGTGCGCGCCGGATCCAGCAGTTCCTCTCGCAGAACACCTACATGGCGAAGAAGTTCACCGGCGTGGAGGGCTCGACCGTCCCGCTGAAGGACACCATCGAGTCGTTCGACGCGATCGCCAAGGGCGAGTTCGACCACGTGGCCGAGCAGGCCTTCTTCAACGTCGGACCGATCTCCGACGTCGAGGAGAAGTGGGCGCAGATTCAGAAGGAGAACGGCTAACAATGGCTGTCCTCAACGTCAGCGTCGTCGCCGCCGACCACGAAGTGTGGTCGGGCGAGGCGAGCATGGTCGTCGCGCGCACCGTGGAAGGGCAGATCGGTATCCTGCCCGGCCACGAGCCGCTGCTGGCCATCCTCGCGCAGGGCGAGGTGCGCGTGACCCTGAACGGGGGCGAGTCGATCACGGCCAACGCCGATGACGGCTTCCTCTCCGTCGAGAACAACACGGTCACCATCGTGGCCCGTCAGGCCGAGCTGGTCTGACATGTCCGGGCAGCAGGGAGCCCCGCTGGAGCGCCAGTTCGGAGACGTCCGCGTCCCGATGCTGGTGGCGATGGCGGGGCTTCCTGGTTCCGGGAAGTCCACCATCGCGGAGATCCTGGCCGGGCGCATGGGCGCGACGGTGATCTCGGTGGATCCGATCGAGGCGTCGATCATCCGTGCGGGGATCGATTCCGACCAGCCGACCGGGCTCGCGGCCTATCTGGTGGCAGAGACCATGGCGGAGCAGGTGCTGCTCTCGGGCCATTCGGTCGTCGTCGACGCCGTGAACGCCGTGGAGCCGGCGCGTCTGCAGTGGCGCGATCTGGCGGAGCGGTGCGACGTGAAGCTCCGCGTGATCGAGACGGTGTGCTCCGACCCCGAGCTCCACGAGGAGCGGCTCGGAAAGCGCAGCGGCCTGGTCGCGGCGTACGCCGTCGAGCAGAGCACCGACGAGTACGACGAGTGGCGCGGCGCGTGCGGCACGCTGCCGCGGGTGACTCTGGACACCGCGGCGCCGCTGGGCGAGAACGTCAATACGGCACTGAACTTCGTGGAGGGCTAGCGTGCTGATCCTGCTCCCGCCCTCCGAGACGAAGAGGGACGGGGGAGCGGGGTCTCCGCTCGCCGTGGAGCGGTTGCGCTTCCCCTCACTGAACCCTGTCCGCCGCGAGGTGGTGGATGCGGTGGTCGAGCTCGCTGCGGACCACGATGCGGCGATCCGCGCGCTCAAGCTGGGGCCCAAGCAGGCCGGCGAGGTGGAGCGGAACCGTGGCATCCCGTCGGCTCCCACCATGCGGGCTTTGGAGCGCTATACGGGCGTCCTGTACGACGCGCTCGATGCGGAATCGCTCTCCTCTGCGGACTGGGAGGTCGCCGCAGAGACGGTCGCTGTGCAGTCCGCGTTGCTCGGTCTGGTCGGGGCGGACGATCCGGTGCCGGCCTATCGGCTGTCGTTCGACTCGCGCCTGTCGCTGCATCGCGGCGCGGCGTCGCTGAAGAAGCGGTGGTCGCAGGCAGGGGCCGCGGCTCTGGCGGAGCGGAACGACCTCCTGCTCGATCTCCGCTCCGAGGGCTATGCGGCCCTGGCGCCGCTTCCCGAGCGCGACGGCGCCCACTACGTGCGCGTGCTCGCTCGCGACGAGTCGGGTCATGTCCGCGCGCTGAACCACTTCAACAAGCAGGCGAAGGGGCTGCTGACGCGCGCTCTGATCGAGGCGGGAGCGGGGTTCGAGGCGACCGCGTCGCTTCTGGACTGGGCGGACGCCGAGGGCTACGAGCTGCGGCCCGCGGGGGATGGCTCCCGCGACCTGGAGCTCGTCGTCCCGGAGGTGCGCGGTGCTCCCGGCAAGCTCATGGCGGCGCTGCGGGTCTGACGACACTCCCGGCCAACTTTCAGTGGTGCAGGAGTGAAAAGTGAGATAAGCTCACAACCAAGAGAGAGGATCAACTGATCCGAGGCGTGCGCGCACTGGTTGTGTGTCACCGTCTCAACAAGTCGGGCCGACGTGTGGTGGCCGACGCGTCATCCCCATGCGTCGTTTCCTTCGCCGGAGTGTGAGGCACCAAGATTCCGCCTGCGGTCGGGCACGAGCGGTACGCCCTCACCAGCGAGAATCCGGTGTCGGAGTCCATATCCGCCGTCGGCCCGACTCTCTCGGTCCTCTCTCGAGTTCCTCGACCGCGCCTGCATCGCTCACGCCGCGCGGAAGCAGCCTTCGAAATGGTCGTCGACCATCCCGGTCGCCTGCATGAGCGCGTACATCGTGGTCGGGCCCACGAATCGGAAGCCTCGGCGCCGGAGTTCCTTGCTGAGCGCGGTCGACTCGGCCGTCACGGCGGGGATCTCGCCCCATTCCCGTGGCCGGTGATCGGCACGCGGCTCGGGGGCGAAGCTCCACATGAGTTCTTCGAGCGGCACGTCGAGCTGCAGCACGGCGCGCGCGTTCGAGATCGTTGCCTCGATCTTGCCGCGGTGACGGATGATCCGTTCGTCCTGCAGCAGGCGCTGCACGTCGGCCTCCGTCATGGCGGCGACCTTCTCGGGGACGAAGCCGAGGAAGTCCTCGCGGAAGGCCGGCCGTCGCCGCAGGATGGTGATCCACGAGAGGCCGGCCTGGAATCCTTCCAAGCAGAGCTTCTCGTAGAGCGCTCGCGGGTCGTGCTGCGGGGTGCCCCACTCCTCGTCGTGGTAGCGGCGGTACTCCGGGTCGCTCGCCGACCAGGAGCATCGGGCGATGCCGTCCTCGCCGACCACGAGAGCGGAGCGGGCGGGGGTCGTCGTCGTGTCGCTCATGCGGCCAGCAGGATCCCCTCGTGCTCGAGGAGCCAGATCTTGGTGGGGATGCCGTCGCCGCCGCTGTACCCGGTCACACGACCGCTGGAGGAGAGCACGCGATGGCAGCCCACGATGATCGGCACCGGGTTCGCGCCGACCGCCCCGCCGATCGCGCGGCCATAACCCGCATGGCCGAGCGAGGCGCCGAGTTCGCCGTATGACACGAACGTGCCGAACTCGAGCGACGACAGCCTCTCCCACACCGCCTGGCGGAACGGGGTGCCCTGCAGCCGGACGGGCACGTCGAACGCGCGCCGCGACCCGGAGAAGTACTCCTCCAGCTGCGCGGCCGCGTCATCGAGCACCGGCGTGCTGCGTTCGGGATGGTCTTCGAGCGGGAGATGCCCCGACCGTTCGATGGAGAGGGACGTGACGGCTGTGCCGTCACTGGTCAGTTCGAGCCGCCCGATGGGGCTCGTGGTGCGGAGGAGATAGGCGAAGGAACTGCTCATGGGATGACTCTAGGGCGCGCCACCGACGCGCACTCGCGGGAATCGGACATCGGGGGATAACTCGCTCAGGTATCGGCCTGTGGACGGTTTCACCCCGTCGCCATCGCATCCGCAGCCGTCCTCCGCCCTGCCTAGACTCGAGGCATGGCGAACATCGAATACCGCACTCTCGGCCCCTCCGGCCTCGTCGTCTCCACGATCGGTCTCGGCTGCAACAACTTCGGCCGGAAGGACACGCTCACCGAGACGCAGGAGGGCACCGACGCGGTGATCGGCGCCGCGATCGACGCGGGCGTCACGCTGTTCGACACCGCCGACATCTACGGCTCCGAACGCGGGCTGTCCGAGACGCTGATGGGCAAGTCGCTCGAAGGCAAGCGCGACCGCATCGTCCTCGCCACGAAGTTCGGGATGGACATGGCCGGTCTCAACGGGCCCGACTGGGATGCGCGCGCCTCCCGCCGCTACATCCGCCTCGCGGTCGAGAGCTCGCTCCGCCGGCTCCGCACCGATTGGATCGACCTCTACCAGCTGCACCGTCCCGACCCGGTGACGCCCATCGAGGAGACCCTCGCGACGCTGGACGACCTGATCACCGAGGGCAAGATCCGCTACATCGGGCACTCCAACCTGTCGGGGTGGCAGATCGCCGAGGCGGAGTTCACCGCTCGCCTCAGCGGGCATCCGAAGTTCATCTCGGCGCAGAACGAGTACAGTCTTCTCGCGCGTGATGTCGAGCGGGAGGTGCTCCCGGCCGTGAACCGCTACGGCCTCGGCTTCCTGCCGTTCTTCCCGCTCTACAACGGCCTGTTCACGGGCAAGTTCACGCGCCGGGGCGGCCCCGCCGACAGCCGGATCATGCACCTCCGCCGTCACCTGCTGGACGAGGCGCCCTGGGACAGGATCGAGCGTTACCAGGCGTTCTGCGACGAGCGCGGGGTCACGATGCTCGCGGCGACCTTCGCCTGGCTGCTCGCTCAGCCGGGATTGTCGAGCGTCATCGCGGGGGCGACGAAGCCGGAGCAGATCGTCGCCAACGCCGAGGCGGCCACCGCGTGGAAGCCGACGGCGGAGGAGGTCGCCGAGATCGGGGAGATCTTCGCTCCAGCGGGCTGAAATCGCCCACGAAAGACCTTGTGAGTGAGCACTCACTCCGGGTAGAGTCGCCGCGTGACGAACGACGCAGCGACCGAATCCCAGCCACGCTCGCGCGCGCAGCCGATGGCGGTGGACGACCGTAAAGCGATGATCATCGACGCGGTCATCCCGCTGCTGCTCGAGCACGGGCGCGGGATGACGTCACGCCAGATCGCCGAGGCCGCCGGCATCGCCGAAGGCACCATCTTCCGCGCCTTCGGTGACAAGGAGACACTCGTGCAGGCGGCGATCGAGAAGTACCTCGATCCCGAGCCGCTGCGCGAGGCGCTCCGCAGCATCGACCCCGCGCTCCCGCTGGAGAACAAGATGCGCGCGATCCTGTACCTGCTGCGTGAGCGCTTCCAGAGCGTCATGCGGATCATGCCGGTCATCGGCGCACAGCGTCCGCCCGTGCCGCAGGAGCGGGGGGAGTTCGCCCGCATCATCGCTCAAATCCTGGAGCCGGAGGCCGGTGAGCTCAACTGGCCGCCGGAGCGCGTCGCCCACCTGCTGCGGCTGATCAGCTTCTCCTCCGCGTTCCCCGCGCTCAACGAGGGCATCGAGTTCAGCATCGACGACCTCGCCCGGATGACGCTGGTCGGCGTCGCCGGGACCTCGCCCCACGTTCTCTTCCCGTCATCCGACACGGAGGCATCATGCTCCTGAGACTGCTCGGCCGGTTCCTGCGGCCGCACTGGCCGCTCCTGATCGGGGTGATCGTCTTCCAGCTGGCGCAATCGCTGCTCTCGCTGTGGCTGCCGACCCTGAACGCCGACATCACCGACAACGGCATCGCCAAGGGCGACACCGGCTACATCATGGCCGTCGGCGCCGAGATGCTCGGCGTGACGCTGGTGCAGGTCGCCTGCGCCATCACCGCCGTCTACTTCGGCGCCAAGGTCGCGATGCTGGTCGGACGCGACCTGCGCGAGGCGATCTTCCACCGGGTCGGGGAGTTCTCCGAGCGCGAGGTGTCGTCCTTCGGCGCGCCCTCGCTGATCACCCGCAACACCAACGACGTCCAGCAGGTGCAGATGCTGGTGATGATGACGTGCACGCTGCTCGTCTCGGCGCCCATCCTCGCGGTCGGCGGGATCGTGCTGGCGATGCAGCAGGACATCGACCTGTCGTGGCTCATCGCCGTGAGCGTCCCCGCACTGCTGGTCGCGGTGAGCATCATCATCGCGCGCATGGTGCCGCTGTTCCGGCGGATGCAGGACAGGATCGACCGCGTCAACCGCGTGCTCCGCGAGCAGCTGACCGGCCTCCGCGTGGTGCGCGCGTTCGTGCGCGAACGCGTCGAGACCGACCGGTTCCGGGTGGCCAACGACCAGGTGACGGAGACGGCGCTGAAGGCGGGCCGGTTGTTCGCGCTGATGTTCCCGATCGTGATGCTCGTGCTCAACGTGTCGAGCGTCGCCGTGATCTGGTTCGGCTCCTTCCGCGTGCAGGACGGCACGCTCCAGGTGGGCACGCTCACCGCGTTCCTGCAGTACCTCATGCAGATCCTCATGGGCGTGATGATGTCGACGATGATGGCCGTTCTCGTGCCGCGCGCGTCGGTGTGCGCCGACCGCATCGGCGAGGTGCTCGGCACGGAGCCGTCCGTTCGCGCGTCCGACACCCCGGTCACCGAGGTGGAGGCGCACGGAACGGTGGAGTTCGTCGACGTCGGCTTCTCGTATCCGGGAGCCGAGCATCCCGTGCTCACCGACATCACCTTCCTCGCCGAGGCGGGGCGGACGACCGCCATCATCGGCAGCACCGGCGCAGGCAAGACGACGCTGGTGAACCTCATCCCGCGCCTGTTCGATGCGACGAGCGGGATCGTTCTGGTCGACGGTGTGGATGTGGCCGACCTCGACCCGGAGGTGCTGTGGTCCCGCATCGGGATCGTGCCGCAGCGCCCGTACCTGTTCTCGGGCACGGTGGCGTCGAACCTGCGGTACGGCAATCCGGATGCCACCGACGACGAGCTCTGGCACGCGCTCGAGGTGGCGCAGGCGCGCGACTTCGTCGAGGCGATGCCGGAGGGTCTCGACGCGCCGATCGCGCAGGGCGGCACCAACGTCTCGGGTGGTCAGCGGCAGAGGCTCGCGATCGCTCGCGCACTGGTCAGGAAGCCGGAGATCTTCGTCTTCGACGACTCCTTCTCGGCGCTCGACACCGCGACCGACGCACGGCTCCGTGCGGCGCTCGCGCGGGATGTGACCGACGCGACCATGATCGTGGTCGCCCAGCGGGTGTCCACCATCGTGGATGCCGACCAGATCATCGTCCTCGACGACGGCCGCGTGGTCGGTCGCGGGACGCACGACGAACTCCTCGAGAGCAACGAGACCTACGCCGAGATCGTCTCGTCGCAGCTCGCGGCTCAGGATGCGGCATAGGGAGAAGCGGGATGAGCGACAAGACGACGACCCCCGAGCGGCCGGCCGGCCCTCCGATCCGGCGCGGGCCCGGAGGGGGAGGACCGTTCGCCGGTTTCGGCATGCCCGTCCAGAAGTCGATGAACTTCGGCCCGAGCGCGAAGCGCCTGCTCGGCCGTCTCCGCCCGGAGTGGCTGCCGCTCGCCGCGGTGACGCTGCTCGCGGTGGTGTCCGTGACGTTCGCGGTGCTCGGCCCCAAGCTGCTCGGCAACGCGATCAACCTCGTCTTCGCCGGCGCCCTCTCCCTGCAGTTCCCGAAGGGCGAGACGCAGGCGCAGGTCATCGCGGGCCTGCGGGCGCAGGGCCAGAACCAGTACGCCGACCTGCTCTCCGGCACGACCTTCACGCCCGGCGCCGGCATCGACTTCACCGCGGTCGGCCAGACCCTGCTGTGCGTGCTGGCGCTGTACATCCTCTCGTCGGTGTTCAGCTACCTGCAGGCGTACGTGCTCAACGGCGTCACGCAGCGCACGGTCTACCGTCTGCGCTCGGATGTGGAGGACAAGCTGCACCGTCTCCCGCTGAAGTACTTCGACGGGATGCAGCGGGGCGAGCTGCTCAGCCGGGTCACCAACGACATCGACAACATCTCGCAGTCGCTGCAGCAGACGATGAGCCAGTTGCTCACGTCCCTTCTGACGGTCGTCGGAGTGGTCGTTCTGATGTTCGTCATCTCGCCGCTCCTCGCGCTGATCGCGCTCATCACCATCCCGCTGACCCTGGTCATCACGACGGTCATCGCGAAGCGCTCGCAGAAGCTGTTCGTCGCCCAGTGGCGGCACACCGGCGAGCTGAACGGCCAGATCGAGGAGGCGTTCACCGGCCACTCCCTGGTCAAGGTGTTCGGCCGCCACCGCGAGGTCGAAGCCCGGTTCCGCGAGAAGAACCAGGAGATGTACCGGGCGAGCTTCGGCGCCCAGTTCATCTCGGGCATCATCATGCCGGCGATGATGTTCGTCGGGAACCTGATGTACGTCGCCATCGCGGTGGTGGGTGGATTGCAGGTGGCGAACGGCGCGATGCAGCTCGGAGACGTGACGGCGTTCATCCAGTACTCCCGTCAGTTCACGCAGCCGCTCACCCAGCTCGGGTCGATGGCGAACCTGTTGCAGTCGGGTGTCGCGAGCGCCGAGCGCGTGTTCGAGCTGCTGGACGCCGACGAGCAGTCGCCCGACCCGCGCGAGCCGGAGAGTCCAGCCGGCACCAAGGGCCTCCTGACGTTCGAGGACGTCTCGTTCCGGTACGTCGAGGACACCCCGCTCATCGAGGACCTGTCGCTGGTGGCCCAGCCCGGGCAGACCGTGGCGATCGTCGGGCCGACAGGCGCCGGCAAGACCACGCTCGTGAACCTGATGATGCGCTTCTACGAGCTCGACGGCGGGCGCATCACCCTGGACGGCGTCGACATCGCCTCGATGAGCCGGCACGACCTGCGGAGCCGCATGGGGATGGTGCTGCAGGACACCTGGCTGTTCAAGGGCACCATCCGCGACAACATCCTCTACGGCCGCCCGGACGCGACAGAGGAGGAGGTGCTGGATGCGGCGCGCGCGACCTACGTCGACCGCTTCGTCCACTCGCTGCCCGACGGCTACGACACCATCCTCGACGACGAGGGGTCGAACATCTCGGCGGGGGAGAAGCAGCTGCTCACGATCGCGCGGGCCTTCCTCGCGCGGCCGAGCGTGCTCATCCTCGACGAGGCGACCTCGTCCGTGGACACCCGCACCGAGCTGCTCGTGCAGAAGGCGATGAGCGCGCTGCGGGCGGACCGGACGTCGTTCGTCATCGCACACAGGCTCTCCACGATCCGCGACGCCGACCTCATCCTGGTGATGGAGGCGGGACGCATCGTCGAGCAGGGTACGCACGCCGAGCTGCTGGCGCGGGGCGGAGCGTACTACTCGCTCTACAACGCGCAGTTCGCCGGGGCGGCGGACGAGTAGGAGCCTCTGCCGATCACGGATCGGCGAGGCGGGACGCGTACGCGCGCACGCACCAGAAGACGCCGTACGCGATCAGGCCGAGCGCGATGAGGATGAGGAGGACGACGCCGAACGGGACCTCGGTGAGCGCCTTCAGGCTGCCGTCGAGTCCGCCCGCCTTCTCGGGGTCGGATGTGAAGGCGCCGAAGACGACCAGACCGCCGACGATCACCAGGGCGACGCCCTTGGAGACGTAGCCGACGCGGCCCAGCGTCGTCGTGACGGTCGCCCAGCGGTTCGGCGGGAGACGCAGGTCGCGCTCGAACTTGTGGGTCAGGCCGTTCACGGCGAAGACGACGCCGACGACCACGATCGCGATCCCGATGCCGGCGAGGAGGAAGACTCCGCCGGGCATCCCGAGAAGCTTCGCGCTCATCGACTTCTCGGAGGTGGACGCATCCTGCCGGCCGCCGGACGCGATGGAGATCGCGATACCGGCGAGGGCGGCGTACACGACGCACTTGGCGACCTCCGTCACCTTCTGGCCCGGCTTGTGCGCCGTGATCGCCTGCAGGATCTGCCAGGCCGCCAGGAAGATGAGTCCGACGATCACGGCCCACAGCACGAAGAGGCCGCCCGGCACGGCGACGAGCGCCTGCAAGGCACCCGACTGGTCGGCATCCCCGCCCGACCCGAACGCGACGGCCAGCGCGATGACGCCGATCAGGATGTGCAGGATGCCGATGGCGGCGAGGCCGACCCGGGCGAGGCCGCGCACGAGCGGATGGCGTTCGACCCGGGAGGCGACGCGGCTGGGGGAGGTCATGGCGTGAACGGTACGCGGCGTTCACGCGTTCGGGAATCTCGGGTACCGTAGAGGACTGAGTCCGCCGCGCCGTCACGCGGCGGCGAGATCTGAATAGAGGAGGCCGGCATGGACATCGACCTCAGCGTCTTGCGTCTCATGGAGCGCGAGAAGGAGATCCCCTTCGATGAACTGGTGCAGATCATCGAACAGGCCATCCTGACCGCTTACCTGAAGCACACGAACCAGGCCGATCACCGCCACGGTCACAGCGACCAGTCGCCGGCCGCACGGGTGCACCTGGACCGCAAGACGGGGCATGTCACGGTTTACGTGCCCGAGCGCGACGAAGAAGGCAACGTCATCGGCGAGGCCGAGGACAGCCCGAGCGACTTCGGCCGCATCGCGGCCTTCGCGGCCAAGCAGGTGATCAACCAGCGGCTGCGCGACATCGCGGACGACGCCGTGCTCGGCGAGTTCCGCGGACGCGAGGGTGACATCGTCGCCGGCGTCATCCAGCAGGGCCCGAATCCGCGCATGATCCACGTCGACCTGGGAACGGTGGAGGCCATCCTCCCGCCGGAGGAGCAGGTGCCGGGCGAGGAGTACACGCACGGTTCGCGCATCCGCGTCTACGTCACGAGCGTCACCAAGGGGCCGAAGGGTCCGTCGATCACCGTGTCGCGCACGCACCCGGCGCTCGTCCGGAAGCTGTTCGCGCTGGAGGTCCCGGAGATCGCCAGCGGCGTCGTCGAGATCGTGTCGCTCGCCCGCGAGGCCGGGCACCGCACGAAGATGGCGGTCCGGGCGACCGAGCCGGGAGTGAACGCCAAGGGCGCGTGCATCGGCGAGCTGGGTCAGCGCGTCCGCGCGGTGACCGCGGAGCTCAACAACGAGAAGATCGACATCGTCGACTACTCGCCGGACCTCGCGACGTTCGTGTCGAGCGCGCTGTCGCCGGCGAAGGTGACCAGTGCGTTCGTCATCGACGAGTCGCTCAAGGCCGTCCGCGCGCTCGTGCCCGACTACCAGCTGTCGCTCGCGATCGGCAAGGAGGGTCAGAACGCGCGTCTCGCCGCGAAGCTGACGGGCGCGAAGATCGACATCCAGCCCGATTCGATCCTCGACCGCGATTGAGTTCGTCTGTCGATCTTCGCGCCGTGCCGACGCGGCGGAGCCGTGGCGCCACGGTCGCCGCAGGCGCACAAGCACAGCATCCAGCCCGATTCGATCCTCGACCGCGATTGAGTTCGTCCGGTTGGAATGCGGTTGCATTCCACAGCGTTATTGATGACGCGGGTTCCTGTCCGTTCGGCGCGCGCCGTCGGGAGGAGTAGGATGGAACCCGTCAGAACGTGCGTCGGATGCCGTTCTCGCGCTCCCCGGTCCTCTCTTCTGAGGATCGTCGCCCAGGATTCGGAACTCGTGGTGGACCCGTCCGCCACCCGGCCGGGGCGAGGTGCGTGGCTGCATCCGGTCGAGGAGTGTCTCGAACTCGCACTGAAGCGCCGGGCCTTCGGGCGGGCGCTTCGGGTGGAGGGGACGCTCGACACCGCGACCATCCGGTCGCAATTCATTAGAACAGGCTGAAGAAGTTGACTTCACATGAGTGACAACCGATGAGTGTCTCGAAATGAGATCCGTCCGCTATTAACGCCTGCCCCTGTCTGGGGTGGGCCCAGACAGGAGAATTGTGGCTGCAAAACCACGCGTACATGAGGTCGCGAGCGAGCTCGGCGTCGACAGCAAGGTCGCGCTCGCGAAGCTCAAGGAGATGGGCGAGTTCGTCAAGGGACCGTCCTCGAGCATCGAGCCCCCGGTAGCACGCAAGCTGCGTGCCGCGCTGGAGGCCGAGGGTGCGAAGCCGTCCGCCGAGAAGGCGACCGCTACCGCCCCGAAGGCGCCGTCCCAGGCGCCGCGTCCCGCCGCGCCCCGTCCGCCGCAGGCGCCCGCCGCCGCGACCGAGACGGATGCCGGGCCCAAGCCGCAGGCGCCGATGTCGGTCGCCGAGCGTCAGGCCGCGGCCGAGAAGGCCGCCGCCGAGAAGGCTGCTGAGAAGGCGGCGGAGAAGGCTGCTTCGAGCACGCCCGCCGCGGGCGCCCCGGCGACCCCGGACGCCGTCAAGCCGAGCTCCGCACCCCGCCCCGGCGGCGGTGGCATCCCGCGCCCGAGCGCCCCGCGCCCCGGCAACAACCCGTACTCGTCGAACCAGGGCATGGGCCAGCGCACGCCGCGTCCGGGCAACAACCCGTTCTCGTCGTCGCAGGGCATGGGACAGCGTCCCTCGCCCGGCAACATCCCGCGTCCGACCCCGCCGCGTCCCGGTGCCCCGCGCATCGGCGCACCCGGTCAGGGTGGCGGCAACCGTCCCGGCCCGCGTCAGGGCGGCGGCGGTCGTCCCGGTTTCCAGCAGCGCCCCGGCACCGGTGGCGGTGCGGGAGCAGGCGCAGGCGGCGGCTTCCAGCGTCCCGGCGGCGGCTTCGGCGGCCCGCGCCCCGGTGGTGGCGGCGGTCGTGGTCGTGGACCGGGCGGCGGCACGGCCGGTGCGTTCGGCCGTGGTGGCGGCAAGAGCAAGGCCCGCAAGTCGAAGCGCGCGAAGCGTCAGGAATTCGAGATGCGAGAGGCCCCGTCGCTGGGCGGCGTGACCGTTCCCCGCGGCAACGGCGACACCGTCATCCGACTGCGTCGCGGCTCGTCCATCTCGGACTTCGCCGACAAGATCGACGCGAACCCCGCGTCGCTGGTCACCGTCCTCTTCCACCTGGGCGAGATGGCGACCGCGACCGAGTCGCTCGATGAGGCCACCTTCGAGGTGCTCGGCGAGGAGCTCGGCTACAAGATCCAGGTCGTCTCGCCCGAGGACGAGGACAAGGAGCTCCTGGAGGGCTTCGACATCGACCTCGACGGCGAGCTCGCCGGCGAGTCCGACGAGGACCTCGAGATCCGTCCCCCGGTCGTCACCGTCATGGGTCACGTCGACCACGGTAAGACGCGCCTCCTCGACGCCATCCGCAACGCGAACGTCGTCGCGGGCGAGGCCGGCGGCATCACCCAGCACATCGGTGCGTACCAGGTGTGGACGGAGCACGAGGGCATCGAGCGTGCCATCACCTTCATCGACACCCCGGGTCACGAGGCGTTCACCGCCATGCGTGCCCGTGGTGCGCAGGTCACCGACATCGCGATCCTCGTGGTCGCGGCGGACGACGGCATCATGCCGCAGACCATCGAGGCGCTGAACCACGCTCAGGCGGCGAACGTGCCGATCGTGGTCGCGGTGAACAAGATCGACAAGCCGGAGGCCAACCCGGCCAAGGTGCGCCAGCAGCTCACCGAGTTCGGCCTGGTGGCGGAGGAGTACGGCGGCGACGTCATGTTCGTGGACGTGTCCGCGCGCAACGACATCGGCATCCAGGACCTGCTCGACGCGGTCCTGCTGACCGCCGACGCCGGTCTCGACCTCCGCGCCAACCCGAACAAGGACGCCCGCGGTGTCGCCATCGAGGCGAAGCTCGACAAGGGCCGCGGCGCCGTGGCGACCGTGCTCATCCAGTCCGGAACGCTCCGGGTGGGCGACGCGATCGTGGCGGGCACCGCCTACGGCCGCGTGCGTGCCATGGCCGACGAGAACGGCGAGGCCGTCTTCGAGGCAGCCCCGTCGCGTCCGGTCCAGGTGCAGGGTCTCTCCAGCGTCCCGCGCGCCGGTGACGTGTTCCTCGTCACCGAGGAGGACCGCACCGCCCGCCAGATCGCCGAGAAGCGTGAGGCCGCGGAGCGCAACGCGCAGCTGGCGAAGGCCCGCAAGCGCATCTCGCTCGAGGACTTCACCCGGGCCCTCGAGGAGGGCAAGGTCGAGGCGCTCAACCTCATCATCAAGGGCGACGTGTCCGGTGCCGTGGAGGCGCTGGAGGAGTCGCTCATGAAGATCGAGGTCGACGATTCGGTCTCCCTCCGCATCCTGCACCGCGGCGTCGGCGCGATCACCGAGTCGGACATCGACCTGGCGACCATCGACAACGCGATCGTGATCGGCTTCAACGTCCGCCCGGACGTGAAGGCGCGCGAGCGTGCGGCCCGCGAGGGTGTGGATGTGCGCTTCTACTCGGTCATCTACAACGCGATCGAGGACATCGAGAACTCGCTGAAGGGCATGCTCAAGCCCGAGTTCGAAGAGGTCCAGTCCGGTGTCGCCGAGATCCGCGAGGTTTTCCGCTCCTCGAAGTTCGGCAACATCGCCGGTGTCATCGTCCGCTCCGGGACGATCACGCGAAACGCCAAGGCGCGGGTCATCCGCGACGGCGTCGTGGTGGGGGACAACCTCGCCATCGAGTCGCTGCGCCGGTTCAAGGACGACGTCACCGAGGTCCGTACGGACTTCGAGGCCGGTATCGGTCTCGGGAAGTACAACGACATCCAGATCGGCGACGAGATCGAGACGACCGAGCTTCGCGAGAAGCCTCGAGTCTGATTCGAGAGATGGCCGGTGGCTTCGCCACCGGCCATCTTGTCTGAAAGGAGCACAACCATGGCTGATCCGGCACGCGCGAGGAAGCTCGCGGACAGGATCAAGGAGATCATCGCGAAGCGGCTCGATCGCGGTCTCCGCGACCCGCGCCTCGGCTTCGTCACGATCACGGACGTCCAGGTGACCGGCGACCTGCAGCACGCCACAGTGTTCTACACGGTGTACGGCACCGAGCAGGAGCGCGACGACAGCGCTGCTGCTCTCAAGGCCGCCACCGGCATGCTGCGCAGCGAGGTCGGCAAGAACATCACCGCCCGGCTCACGCCGACGCTGGAGTTCCAGCTCGACGCGATCCCCGAGAACGCCGCGCAGATCGAGAACCTGCTCCGCGAGGCGCGTCAGCGGGATGAGGAGGTCGCGGGACTCGCGGCCGGCGCGAACTACGCCGGCGACGAGGACCCGTACGTCAAGCCCCGCGAGTTCGAGGACGACGACGAGGACTTCGACGACGCCGAGGATGACGACGAGGCGGACGACAAGCACTGACCGCCGCGCCGGGTCGGCTCTAGGCTGACGGCATGTTCGCCGTCACGTTCTACGATGCCGACCCGGACGCGTCTCCGGAGCACTTCCAGCGTCTCGTCGAGACGTACCCCCGTCACCGCGCCTACCTCGACGAGTTCGCGGCGGGAGGCGAGGTGCTGATGATCGGCACCTTCGGCGACCCGGCCACGCAGGGCTCCATGGCGATCTTCCGCAGCCGGGAGGCGGCGGAGCGCTTCCTGCAAGGCGATCCTTTCGTCACGGAGGGACTGGTGTACCGGACGCGCATCCAGGACTGGGACCCGCTCGTCTTCTCCGAGAGCTGACGCCCGACCAGACTTACGGCAGCGTGTACCCGCCCTCGGCCGCGACGGCGAGACCGTCGGCGAGCAGCCCGGCCAGCGCACGGTCGCGCTGGGCGGCATCCGGCCACACGGTCTCGAGCTCGGCAGCGGTCACCGGGATGTGCGACGCCCGCAGCTCGGCGAGGATGCGCCCGCGCACCTGCCGGTCACTGCCCTCGTAGCGCTTCTGCACGGCCTTCTTCGGGCCGTCGTACGCGGGGTAGCCGGCCTGGCGCCACGCGCAGCGCGACGCGACCGGGCACTCGTCGCAGCGCGGCGATCGGGCGACGCAGACGATCGCGCCGAGCTCCATCATCCCGGCGTTGAACGCCGCGGCGGCCGGCCGATCCTCCGGGAGCAGCGCCTCCATCGCGGCGAGATCGCGCTTGCCGGGCGGGCCGGGCTCCGCCTGCCCGTCGATCGCCCGGGCGATGACGCGGCGGATGTTCGTGTCGACCACCGGGTGCCGGTTGCCGTAGGCGAAGACCGCCACAGCGCGTGCGGTGTAGTCGCCGATGCCGGGGAGCGCGAGCAGCGCATCCACGTCCTCCGGCACCACGCCGTCGTGCTGCTCGGTGATCGCGACGGCGGCCGCGTGCAGCCAGAGGGCGCGGCGCGGGTAACCGAGCGACTGCCAGGCGCGCACCGCCTCGCCCGGAGGGACGGCGGCCAGGGCGGCCGGGGTCGGCCAGCGGGTCAGCCACTCCTCGAGGCGCGGGATGACGCGGGAGACCGGCGTCTGCTGCAGCATGAACTCGCTGACGAGGGTGCCCCAGGCGGTGAAGCCGTCGCGTCGCCACGGGAGGTCGCGCCGGTTGGCGTGGTACCAATCCACCACCGTCCCGGCGAAGTCGTGCATGCATCGAGGCTAACCGGTGCGACGGCCTATGCTCGTCGCATGATGCTTCCTCCGACACCGCGGGTGCTGTTCCTGCGTTCGCTGGTCGGTGACATCCGTGCGGTCTCGCCGGTCGGGCGCGTGATCGTCGTGGTCGACGGGGGAACGATGGGCGGCCCGTTCGCCGACGACCTCGCGGCGGTGTTCCGGGAGTCCGGTGCCGACACGTTCCGGGCGCGGCTGGCGGACTTCCACAACTCGCGGTCGTACCGCACGCGCCTCGGCCCCGAGACGGAGGAGAGCTACTACCGCGACTCCTATGACTACGTGACGCTGCGGCGCGTGCTGCTCGATCCGTTCCGCCTCGGCGGCAGCGCCGGGTTCCAGACCGCGGCCTTCGACGAGGAGCGGGACCAGCCGGTCGAGGCCCGCTGGCTGACGGCCGGACAGGATGCGGTGCTCGTCGTCGACGGGGAGTTCGCCCTGCGTCCGACGCTGCGTGACGCCTGGAACGCCTCCATCCTGCTCGTGAATGCGCTGCAGGAGACCGTGTACCTCGACGATGCCCGTCCGCTCGCCCATGCCGACCACCTGGTCGACGACTCCGAGCCCGAGCTGCCGCTGCGGGTCGACCGCGCGCTCTGAGGCGGCCTCTCAGGCCAGCAGGGGACGCATCCGTTCGGCGACCTGGTCGGGCGTGAGGAAGGCGCCGGTGCGCTCCACCTCGTGCACGAGCGCGGTGATCGCGGCGTTTACCGGTGCCTCGACTCCCGCGGTGCGGGCTTCGTCGACGACGGCGCCGTTCAGGTAGTCGATCTCGGTGAGCTGACCGCGGCGGATGCTCTGCAGCGTCGAGCCCGGGTTGGGCGTCGACCCCATCCTCCGCTTCATGAGCAGGGGGACGGCCTGGGCGGCCCAGCGCGGAGCCCGCGCGACGACGCGGAGGATGCGATCGTCGAAGCCCTGGATGCTCCCGTAGCGCACCCCGCGCGCATAGCCGACGCGGGTGGCCTCCTGGAGGCTCGCGGTCACGATGGGCCGCAACCGCCGGTCGCCGAGCACCTGCTGCGCACTCAGCCCGGTGATGGCCGGGAGGGCGTTGATCTGGTTGACCATGAGCTTCGTCCACTGGGCGCCGGTGAAGTTGTCGATCGCGAAGGCGGGCATCGCGGCGTCGAGGATGCGGGCGGCCTCGACGGCAGCGGCGGGCGGTGGGCCATCCCCGGCGCCGAGGTAGGTGTTCGCGGTCGTCGTGACCGAGACGCGGCCGGGGGAGAGGTAGCTCGCGGCGTACAGTGCGAGGGCGCCGACGCAGTCGGATCCGGGCAGCAGCTGCTCCGCCTCGCGGAGGCCGGCGAGGCCGTTCTGCACGATCACGACGGTGATGCCGTCGAGAGCGGCCGCGTTGGCGCGGATCGCGGCGGGCGCATCCTGGGCCTTCGTGGTGACGAAGGCCAGCTCCGGGCGGGTCTGGAGAGTCTCCGCGGCGGCGACCCGCGCGGTGTGGACGCCCCAGCCGCCGTCGAGCCGGAGGCCGTCGTCGCGGATGGCGGCCAGCTGCTCGCCGCGGGCCGTCACCTCGACCAGGTGGCCGACGCGATCGAGGAGCGCCGCGATCGTTCCGCCGATGGCTCCTGCTCCGATCACGCCGATACGCACGCGCTCCAGCCTAACGGCGGCGACCCCCTGACGATTCGTGGGGGGTTGGCGGTGTATGCGGGGGCGGCAACGCACAAGACCCCCAGAACGGGGGGGGGGGCGGCCGGGGGGGGGGGGGGCGGGGGGGCGACGCCGCGG